>NZ_JAJNBZ010000005.1:188904-283524 GCF_021369635.1 Paenibacillus profundus
CTCGTAGCATTTTCTGGGAGCATATTCGGCATCGAATCTTGCATTCACCCTTGAAGTCCGGTACTCATGTAGTTGCCTACACTCCGTTCCTTCCTTCTTCGGCTTCACGCAACCTGCTCGGTGCTGAAAGCGACCTTTTGATCACGAAGCATCCTATATGGGCTGTTCATCAATTACGAAATCTTCACGATTGTCACATACGCATTGCTTGAAGCCGGTCTCGACCCGGCCCCTTTCCCGTCTGCCCCGTAGAATAAATTTCTCACCGCATTGTCTGCAGCGAATGGTTACCTTTACCCGCACACAAGTCCTCCTTATTTTGGTGATTAAACTGAAAAAAAGAGCATTTGTGTACAGTATTTACCAACACGCTACATATTAATCTCTTCCTCGCGATTAACAGAATGAAACGGAGAGCGCGCATTGGCATGCCGTACCTTGCCCATCCCGTAATACCAGAGAAAGATCATGAGAGGAACAACGAACCATATCCAATAACGAGTCACCATAAGCAATATCAAATCATATACACCGTGCCAGAACAAAGGTATACCTATGGAATACAGCAAATAACGGCGGGAACGGCCTCCTTTTGAAAATTTGGCTTTTCCTAAATAGTAGCCCATTATTACACCAAACAGAGCATGCCCAGATACTGGCAGCAGCGCCCGAATCAGCAGATGCGAGAATGAGGTATAATTCGACCATGCATACAGCACGTTCTCAATCGTGGCAAAACCAAGTGAGACTGCTACCGCGTACAGTATCCCATCATAATGTTCGTCGAACTCGACATGGTTGTAAATCATATGATACAGGACAAACCACTTAACGAACTCTTCGACACCGGCTGAGATGATAAACGAGAATACATAAGGACTATTACCCCACCACTGCACAAGTCCGTACTGAATAATAAGAATGGGAAATACGATTAAAAATCCGAGCAGGAAAATACGAATAACCATATGAATCGGTTCGTAATCGTATCGATCCTTTAAATAAAAGTAAACTAACAAAGCAATTCCCGGGGCAATCGCTGCCGTTAACAATGGCAGGATTGGCGTCGTACTTTCGCTTGTTTGCACGGCCGTTTCTGTGATGCTGGCAACAAAAGTAGTCATGGCCGAAATACAAGTCACGCTTACACCCACCCCCGGTAGCGAGCCGCTTCCGCTATTTTACGGACACCGACCATATAGGCGGCAAGCCTCATGTCAACTTGCTTCGTCTGGTGTACTTCGTACACTTTTAGGAATCCGCGCGTCATTAGCTTCTGCAGCTTCTGCATCACTTCTTCCTCACTCCAATAATAACCTTGATTATTTTGCACCCATTCGAAATAAGACACAATAACGCCTCCACCGCTCGCCAACACATCAGGCACGAGCAGTATCTCTCTATCCGTAACGATCTTCGTCGCTTCAATCGTAGTCGGCCCATTTGCCGCCTCGACAATGATCTGTGCTTGAATTTGATGCGCATTATGTTCGGTGATTTGATTCTCGATCGCTGCAGGTACAAGAATATCGCAAGGCTGAATGAGCAGTTCTTCGTTCGAAATCGTATTTTTGAACAGATTTGTTACCGTACCAAAGGAATCGCGACGGTCAACCAAATCCGGGATATCCAATCCATTCGGGTCATACAACCCGCCGTGCACGTCGGATATGCCGACAACTTTGGCTCCCGCTTCATGCATGAATTTGGACAGATAACTGCCCGCATTGCCGAAGCCCTGCACGATGACACGCGCATCTTTGAGCGGGATCCCCTTCACTTTTAATGCCTCGTAGATCATCATAACAACGCCTTGCGCAGTCGCTGTCTCACGACCTTGCGAGCCCCCGAGCACAATCGGCTTGCCGGTAATGAAGCCAGGAGAATCAAATTCCCGGATAACACTGTACTCATCCACCATCCATGCCATAATTTGCGCATTTGTCATGACATCAGGTGCTGGAATATCCTTCGTTGGCCCGACAATCTGGCTAATCGCGCGAACATAGCCGCGGCTTAATCGTTCCAATTCATTTAAGGACATCCGTCGCGGGTCGCAGATAACCCCGCCTTTCCCGCCTCCATAAGGGAGATCGGCAATTCCGCATTTCAAGCTCATCCAGATGGAAAGCGCCTTAACCTCTTCTTCTGACACCTCTGGATGAAAACGAACCCCGCCTTTAGTCGGACCGACAGCATCGTTGTGCTGAGCTCGGAAACCAGTAAACATCTTCACTTTACCGTCATCCATCCGAACCGGAATACGAACGGTCAGCATACGCAGCGGTTCTTTTAACAAATCGACCATGTCTTGTCCATAACCTAAACGATGTAGAGCTTGCTCGATTACAACTTGTGTAGATTGAAGAAGAGAATTGTGATCTTGTGCGGACATCTTGATTCACCTCATAGAGTTTAGTTAGATAGGCTCATTGATTCTATGATGTTGGTTATGTAGTGTCCAATGAGAGGAAGTCAGCATATATTGATTGACAAGTGATGACAAATTAAAAACAGGGAGCTCACATATTGATGATCCAATAAGCGCTCCCTGTTGACGATGCACGGCGCTTAGACACGTCGCGCTTTGAAATGAGCACAAATTACGGATATCGCATCTTCTGCAATGATGCAGGTACCGTACTCTTCCAAAACAGCGGTTGTTACCGACGTTGCTTCCCCATATTCCGCTAAAATGGCGATAAAGCCGTGCAAGCGATGGGGCTCCATATTGGCCGGTTCCACGTGATATATCCACTGTCCGTTATATTGGTAGAGCGCGCCGGAGACGGGGAATTGACCGTTCACCGTATGAGCCGCTTCGATGAAATGTTCAAAATCACGGAACGCGAACACGATGGTGTCGCTTTCCTCCAGTGTAACTTCCATTTCGTATACGTCGTCCAGTTCATCTTCATCCACACCGTGAGCATGGTGTGATGCGCTGTCCCAACGGGTTCGTGTGACGATGACGACCATGCCTTGTGCAGGCATTGCGAATACTTCTACGGCAAGCGGTCCCGTCGCGTCAAATCCGAGTTCGGTATACGCTTGATCCATCATTTCCGCGAACAACTCCTGCAGCTTAGTCATTTCCTGCCACAGATCCTCGCGTTGGATCCCGCGCTCCGATAAATCGTCGAACGTAAGAAAAATACGGATTTTATCTTGACTTAGACGTTCGATTTTCATGACAGGACCCTCCTTTACAGCTTCGGTTATAACAGATTATGAAGCAACATATAATATGTGCTGAAAATGGTTCTATGTAACTCATGTTATCATTATTTCAAATGTTTTGCACTACATAAAATAGACGCACAAGGTTATGTATGGAAAAGTAAATTATTACAAAAATAAAGCAACCGCTCTAATGCGGTTGCTTCATCGAGTAAACCATAATTAATCCTTAACGATGGACATGCGTAAAGAGGTTCATTCCAGTTAGAAGCAAACGATTAATGAGTTGATTGTTGCTCGATGCTGCTGGCGGATTTCGAACGATCCGCCACTTGGGCCTTGGCGATATTTTGCGACGCCGACTCTGCCGCTGACGACTTATTGGATGCCAACGTCGCCGGAACCGGAGCCAGTCCATTCTCACTCAGAATGGCATCGACTTTTCGTCTAACTTCTGGGTCGCCATCAATCAATGCTTTAATCTGGTCCAAGCTGAACCCGTCGACACTATGCTGCGCTTTCGAATCCATGAGCGTCGTCATGTTGGACATCTTCTTGGTAAGCGCGGAGTCCATTACTTTGTCCTTCGCTTTCCCCATCACATCCTGTACCATGTCGCCTGCGAGTTGAAGCTTGGACTGCAGATTCGCAAGCGAACGGCGATCCGCCATGTACATGCCCGCCAATATTCCGATTGCCGCTCCCGAAATAAATGCATTCACTCTCATGCTGTTTCCTCCTTATTTGTTAGGATCAGTTGTAGTGTGAGCGCCGGATGTGCGAAGCATTCGGATTAATTTTAGGAAACACTGGCTTTGGCTCCGGAGCGGAGTATTATAAAATGCGCTTCCGGCTTGCTGTTCAAGCGAAAAGGCAGATGGGACGTGCCGAATCCCCTGCTGATGAACAGCTTCGTTCGCTGATTGGCTTCGTCTTGAAAATCATACCAGCCCGCTAAATATTTTCGGTAAAACTTGCCCGTTCGCAGCGGACCATACCCCGGAACACATATTTGACCGCCGTGCGTATGACCTGACAGCACCACATCAATGTCCTTGACATCCACCCCCCGCAGAGACAGCGGATCATGAGTAAGAACGATCGTGCAATGCGGTTCGCCTCTCGGCTCGCTCATGGCAAGGCGGATGTCGGTTCTTCCCGAGCTGAAATCATCCCAGCCCGCAATCCATATGAATTCGCCGCTCTGCTCGAGCCGCATCGCTTCATTATCCAATAGCTTAACCCCGATATCCCTCAGATCGTCATCCAATTTGCGGATATCCACTTTATAGTCGTGGTTGCCATGCACCGCGATTACCGGAGCATATTGGCGCAGACAACTCATATTATACAAACATTGTTCTAGCGGAACACCACGCTCAATCATATCCCCGCCGACCAGCACTAGCTCTGCTTTCTCATGCTGTTCCAGTTGCGACATATGCTGCTGTGTCAACATCCTGCGATGGAAATCGGTAATAAAGAACAAGCGGACCCCGTCAAAGGATGACGGCAACCGCTCTAATACCACTTCTTCTTCTGTAATTGTAAGTCCCCGAGCTTCCCACAGCATATACCCGAAGAGAACACCGATAACTGCGATAACACCAATGATAACAGCAGCAAGCATGGCGGATTATCCCTCCAGCGCCATTTTGTGGCGTCCCCATAATAGAAGTCCGACTAATAACCCGATAAACAACAAAAATAGAACATTGTAAAACCAATTCGTCAACTTCGCATAGTCGGAAGGATACAATTCTTTACGAGAGGGTAGAGAACGGTCCTCATCTTCATCTATAGATGGAGAAACGGCAGCGACAGCTGCCATTTCTCTAGCGGATATATCCGCCTGATGATTTGCTGTCTTTGTCTTGATGTTCGAATGATGATCGACTTTTGATTCTGATGTGTCCGTCGTATCTTCCTTCAATTGGCGTAGTGCATCCAGTGCCGGGCTATGTACGATCGAGTCTTGACTGCGAGAGAACCCTCGAAAGGACGGGTCTGAATGATTCTCGCTCATGCTTCCCTCCGAAACCGTATGATAAGTCCCATAATAAGATCAATTACAAAATGAGCCATAATTGGAGCCCACAATGTTCCCGTCCATTCATAGACGATCCCCAAAGCGTAACTGATTAAAAATACCATCAAGGTCGGGAGCCAGTGGCGTAAATACCGAACATGGATGGTTGCAAACATAATGCTGGTCCAGTACGGGCCAAACGCATGCTGTACAGCTCCCCGGAAGAGCATTTCTTCGCATACTCCTACTATAAAGGAGATGACGAAAATGTGCCATACCGGACGCTTGCGAAACAGCTTCTCATTGACTCCACCATCATCGTTCAGTTCCTCCGGCACGAAGCGGGATATCGCAATATCGAACAGTACGACAGCAACGGCGAGGCCACATCCCCACCACAACCAAGTCCAGCCTTCCGGCAAGCTTAGCAGCTTGAACGGATTTCTTCCTTGCAGCCAAATCCATACCAAGCCTATCGTAAGGGTTATGGCCTGAGTCAAATATAAGTTAATTAGCAAAATGCGGTCGTCTAAGTCTTGTACATTGACCTGTCGCGACTTGAAGTTTTTCCATTTTTGTTTCATTCCATCCCTGCCTAACCAATTCTGTTTAAATATGAACCAATAGATGAATCATAGCAGAAACTTTAAGAATCATTCAACCTTAGCTGGCGAAAAGAGAAAATCTTTACGTAAAATGCTATGTGTTGTGTTTTTGTTCGTTATAACGAGGCAAAATAAGCGTTTTCACTCATTTCAAAGATTTCATTTTCGTTTTTTCAACCTATTGACACTATTCTGGAAGCATGGTACATTAAGTAAAATTTCATGAGTTAATACGGTGAAGGAAACGAACGGGCAAAGAAGCCTACAGAGAGCCGATGTTAGGTGGGAATCGGCGGTGGATTGTCATGTTCCAGCGTTCCGGAGTTGTTGCGCTGAATTCGAATAGTTAGTAGGCGTGAACGGTTCGAACCCGATATCGTTCGTTATCTCTTTATGAGATGAAAAGGCTGTTTGTGTGAACGAACAGCGAATAAGGGTGGCACCACGAAAGAAGACTCTCGTCCCTTACTACGGTCGTAGTATGCGGATGGGAGTTTTTTTATATGTAAACATAGTTCTAAAGGAGGAGAAACCATGTTTAAAGTGTTAGTTTCGGATCCGATTAGCGATTTCGGGATTCAGCAGTTGGTGGATGCACAGGATGTTACGGTAGTAAAGCAAACGGGATTGTCGGAAGACGAGCTGGTGGAAATTATCGGAGAGTATGACGCGCTGTTGGTACGAAGCCAGACACGCGTTACCCCGCGTATTATGGAAGCAGCCAAGAAAATGAAAGTTATTGGACGCGCAGGGGTCGGTGTCGATAACATCGATCTGCAGGCGGCGACACAGCGCGGAATTATTGTCATTAATGCTCCGGACGGAAATACAATTACGACGTGTGAGCATGCCTTTGCGATGATGATGGCGCTTGCCCGCCACATCCCGCAAGCTTACGTGAAGACGATTAGCGGCGTATGGGACCGCAAATCGTTCCTCGGCGTAGAGCTGTCGAACAAGACGCTGGGCGTCCTCGGCATGGGCCGTATCGGCAGCGAGGTAGCGAAGCGGGCCAAAGCATTCGGGATGGAAGTGATGGGCTTCGATCCGTTTATGACGGAGGAGCGAGCCGAGAAGCTTGGTATTAAACTCGGTTCGGTAGACGAAATTATCCGTGCGGCGGATTTCCTTACCGTCCATACACCGCTGACGGCCGAGACGCGCCACATGATTTCTCGCCCGCAGTTCGAAGTGATGAAGCCAGACATGCGCATTATTAACTGCGCGCGCGGCGGCATCATCGATGAGTATGCGCTCATCGAAGCATTAGATGAAGGCATCGTTGCTGGTGCAGCCTTCGACGTCTTCGAAGCGGAACCGCCGCAGGCGGACCATCCGTTCCTGCACCATCCCAAGGTCATTGTAACCCCTCACTTGGGTGCATCGACCGTGGAAGCGCAAGAGAACGTGGCCGTGGACGTATCGGAGCAGGTGCTTCATATTTTACGCAATGAACCATTCAAGAACGCGGTCAACATGCCGCCTGTGCCGGCAAATGTTCTTAAAAAGATTCAGCCGTACTTCGGTCTTGCCGAGAAGTTGGGGCAATTCGTCTCCCAAATGGCCAAAAGTGCCGTCCATGAGATCGTCGTCAACTATTCCGGTGACTTGGCTGAAGTGGACACGCAGCCGATTACACGCGAAATCGTCAAGGGCATTCTTTCCCAGCATTTAGGCTCGGACGTTAATGTCGTGAATTCCATGCACTTGGCAAAAGTGAGAGACATCAACATCATTGTGCAAAAATCGCACATCGCAAAGGGCTTCACCAATCTGCTCTCGGTAACGCTTCGGACAAGTTCGGAAGAGCGTCTGGTAGCCGGTACGCTGTTAAATGGATACGGCGAGCGAATCGTGCAAATCGACAAATATCCAGTAGATATCGCGCCAGAAGGCCATATTTTGCTCATCTCGCATAATGACAAGCCTGGGGTTATCGGAACGGTCGGCACATTGCTCGGCTCCAATGACGTCAATATCGCGACGATGCAGGTCGGACGGAAAATTGTCGGCGGCTCAGCCATCATGGTATTGTCTGTCGATAAGATGATTTCGAAAGATGTGCTTGTGCAACTGAAAAACAATGCGGATATTATTAAAGCGAAGGAAATCGTGCTGTAACGCAGTAACGTAATACGTGCGTGTTCAGCCTCTATAAAATTGTTCCACGACGAACAAGATTTATAGTAAAAAAACGCGTTACTCTGACAGCAACTGAGATGCAGATCTCAACAAAAAACTCCCTTCTCTGCCGAAATGGCGGGAAGGGAGTTGTCGTTTGTTAGTCATTTTTCATCTTCTGGTGCACGAACAGGCACCGCAAAGGAGAATGTTGTCCCTTGTCCCAACGCGCTGTCGACACGTAAGATGCCGTTGTGGGCTTCAATAATGTTTTTGACGATGGCTAGTCCCAGCCCCGTACCGCCAGAAGCCCCTCTCTTACGGGCCTTATCGGCTTTGTAGAAGCGTTCAAAGATGTAGGGAACGTCTTCCGAAGGAATGCCTTGACCATGGTCTTCAATATGAATCCACAGCAGTTCCTCTCCGCCTGACGACACCGTTCGTTCGGTACGAATTCGTATTTCTTCCCCTGACGAAGAATGACGGAGCGCATTGTCGAGCAAATTCGTCAACACCTGCTCCAAGCGATCTTCGTCCGCAACAGGCAGGACAGGATCCTCCGCATCCAATGACATGTGCAAGGGTATGTCTCTTTCTTTGGCAATAACGGAAAACTTGCGGTATACGCGATGAATGAGCTCATGCACATCCGCTTCGCTCCAATGCATAGGCAAGTGTCCCGCCTCCATGCGGGCCAAATCCAATAAATCCTTGACCAAACGCCCCATGCGCAGCGATTCGTCATGAATGACTTGAACTAATTCCTGCCGTTCCTCTGGCGAAGCCGCAATATCGTCCAGCAGCGCTTCGCTGTATCCTTGCAGCATCGACAGCGGCGTCCGAATCTCATGTGAGACGTTCGCCACGAAGTCCTTGCGCAGCTTCTCAAGCCGCACCTCCTCCGTCACATCGCGCAGCACGGCTACAGCTCCGCGCACGCGGCTGTCGGCATGAAGCGGCCCCACGATGACAGACCATACTTCCTGTCTGACATGGACGCGCGTTGACACTTCTTCGCCTTCTCGAATGACCTTCTGGAACAGCGGCTTCATCGGGACGGGAACTGATGAAGGATCGGACGGCTCTACGTCGACATTCCACTCCATCGAATTCCAACGGTTCAAAATCGCTTCCCCATGCGGGTTGGCGAGAAGCATGCTCCCTGAAGCGTCAAATGTAATGACCGCATCAGTCATACTCCGCAGCACGCTCGCCAAATGCTCCTTCTCGTGCTGCAAATCCTGAATCGTCATCTTCAGCTCTTCGGCCATGTGGTTGAACGTGCGCGACAATTCCCCAATCTCATCGGAGGAAGGGATCGTGACGCGCGTCGAATAATCGCCCTGGCGAATCGTATCGGCAGCCTGCTTCAGCTTGCGAAGCGGCTGCGTAATTTTAGTAAATAGAAACAAAGCGAAAAAGGTCGTGAGCGAGAACCCGGTAATAGCGGTATATACGAATAATTGTTTTATATCGTTAGGATGGGTAAAGTTGCTATCGATATATGGAAGCAAGTATACACCCAACGTGGCCATGACGACTGCAACGAGACCGATGATGGTCATCCACAGCTTGCCGACTACACTGCGCCAAAATTTCACGATTATTTCGGCACCTCTAACTTGTAACCGACGCCCCACACGGTCGTGATCATCGTAGCCGCTTCCGGTGAAACTTTGTTTAATTTCTCGCGCAACCGCTTCACATGGGTATCAACCGTACGCAAATCGCCGAAAAATTCATAATTCCATACATCCTTCAACAATTCTTCACGCGAAAACACTTTATCCGGAGACACGGCTAAATAATGAAGCAGCTCATATTCCTTTGGAGTCAGGCTGATTTCATGTCCGCCTGCCGTCACCCGGTGGGCATCATGCTCGATAATCAGGTGAGGAAATACGATGTTGTTGCTTGCTTTTGGATCGTTCGTCAAAAATGCCGTAGCCGATGAGCGACGCAGCACTGCCTTGACGCGATATATCACCTCTCGCGGACTGAACGGCTTCACCACGTAATCATCCGCCCCGACCTCAAAGCCTTGCACCCGGTTCATCTCTTCGCCCTTGGCAGTGAGCATGATAACCGGTGTCGCTTTGACTTGTCTCAAGCGGGTGCACACTTCGATTCCATCTATGCCAGGAAGCATGACATCCAGCAGTATTAGGTCGTAATCCTCGCCAACCGCTTTGCGAAGCGCAATTTCACCATCCTCCGCTTCCTCAATTTCGTAGCCTTCCTTCTCCAGGTACATCTTAAGCAGGCGACGAATCCGTTCTTCATCATCTACGACCAAGATGCGGTTCACTTGTTCGGACATGAACGACTCTCCTTCCAACGGTATCAAAAAGTATGAACGACTGAAGTTCAGCAGGACAGAAGCCGCAGTCGTTCGACCGAATCGTTATCGGCGCAATGGTCAGACTCCAGAATAAGAATGAAGCCCGGAAATGACGAGATTGACGCCGACAAGCGTAAACATCACTATCAGGAGGCCGATAACGGCCAACCATGAAGATTTTGCGCCATGCCAGCTGCGGGACAAGCGCAGGTGAAGATAGGCGCTGTAATACAACCATGTAATGAGCGCCCACACTTCTTTTGGATCCCAGCCCCAGAAGCGGGACCAGGCGATTTGTGCCCAAATCATGGCAAAGACCAGTGCCCCTAATGTAAAGACAGGGAATCCGATGGCGATGGAACGATAACTGATTTCATCTACCAGATCGGGATCTAACCCCTGCACCAGCGGACTGATAGCTTTTGCAATCGGTTTGCGCAAGATGAGCCGGATTGCCGCATACAGCACAAGTCCGGCAAGAAGTGACCAAATAACCGTATTCAGCTTACGTCCCGCCTGCACCCCTTTCATCCAGCCAGGAGCTTCCATCAGCGGCAGCTTCATGCCGATAAAGCTCGGCACCGCTTCTAAAGAGCTTTCTTCACTGTTGTAAGGTGCAATCAAAGGCGGCATCGTGTACGTAACCGATTCTATTTTACTATTGATTTGGCCGTTTTCGACCGTTTCCACTTTTTGATTGACGATCACTTCATAGTCCGCGGCGCGGAAGCTGAATACGACAGCAATGAAGCCGATAACAACAATTATACATCCCATTGTGAATTCGAGCCAACGTTGTGAACGCCGGTCGCTTCCCGAATCCCAACGCACCGTCCGCAGCAAATAGAGCAGTGCGGCTACGAAGGCGACGGCAAAAAAAGCATAGCCGAGCGCTGCCAACGTAACGTGTATTTTCAACCAGACCGAATCGAGCTGAGGAATCAAAGGCTGCACTTCACTCGGGAAGACAGAAGCATAAGCCATAATAATGACGGCCAGCGGAACCGCAAATGCGCCAAGCACCGCCGAACGATAAATGAGATACATGACGACAAATGCGCCGATAATCATCATCGCCAAGAACGACATGAACTCGTACATGTTGCTGACCGGGATATGTCCCGCTCCAATCCAGCGAGAGATAAAATAGACGAGCTGACTGCCAAAGCCGATGGCCGTTACGGTAAATGAAATTCTGCCCCACCTGCGCTCATGGCGCGCCCGGTCGTGTGTCTTCATTTTTTTGCCCGGCATCGCATAGACGAACAGGATGAATGAAATACAAAATAAGAAGAACGCGACTACATATGCGTCCTGGCTCAATTCTAATGACGTCACGCCTTACTCCCCCCACGATCGATAGATTTAGCATCGACTTCAATGTCCACTGCTTGCAAAGCTCGGGCGACTTCATTCCGAAGCCCATACCAGTTCTTGTTCGTATGCGCTCCGAGCGCCAGCTGTTGCCCATCCAATCGCAGCCATATGCGGCGGTGCTGCCAGTAGAAGCCCATAATAAGGCCAATCATGCTGATGGCAGCTCCTATCCAAATGAACGGCATCGCTGTATCTTTGCGCACATTCAGATAGCTGGTGGATTCAGACAGTGTTACATCGTTCATCGATTGGACATGCAAATCGAACTTGTTGGCTATTTCGCCATTGATGACGTCTTGCTGAAACTTCACTTTGTCTTTTTGAAGAGGGAAATACATATATGGCTCGCCCTCGTTCGGCAGGCCCGGACCTTTAATCATAAAGATAAAGGCAGGTGCATTCGGGTCTTGAGACTTCGTTGTCGGTTTCCCATTCTCATCAAGTCCGAAATCCATAAATTTGTGGGTGAGTTCTAAGGTGTAAGGACCGACTTCATAGTGGGTCTCCGTACGATTGATCTTCAGCTCGAACTGTCCGTACACTTCCCCAGTCTGCGGATTCTCCAGCACTGGCTTTACTGCGACGAGTCTTGGTGTCAGATCGAAGTCGAATTGATACACCATCAAGCCTTCATACTCCAATGGCTCGTTCACGCGTATATCATGCTTCATCACTTCTTCTAGTACCGGTTCGGCGGCGAGTTCATCGCATTTATCCACGCAGCGATACAACGTCGCCTTAGTCTCGAACAACTTCGCTATGACACGGCCTTCCTTGACGAATTGCTCGGGCATGTCCTCCTCGCCATAATATTCAACCGTAAAGTGGTCATTCTGCAAATAAAACGGCGTACCCGGTATTTCCTTCGGCTGACCTTGCGGAAAAGCATCATAGTATTCCATATGCCATCCTGGAATGCTGCGGGCCAGAACAGCCAACAAAAAGATAATAAGCCCGATATGGTTTATGTATGGACCCCAACGGCTGAAGCGATTTTTCTCCGCCAAGAGCGCATCCTCATCGCGGACGATCTTGTACCCTCGCTTCTTGAGCGACTTGCTCATCCCGTCGAGCCAAGTATTCGGTGAATCCTGTATGTCGCCTTGGTACACAATGCGCTGACGGGTGATGAATTGCCCATGCTTGCGCACTTTCTGCTTATGCAAGGCGCGATATAACGGCAGCACCCGATCCAGACTGCAGATGACGAGCGACGCCCCAATCATGACGAGCAGCGTAATAAACCACCAAGACTCGTAGGTATGGGACAAGCCGAGCAAGTAATAAATGTGCCCCATTGTCCCATACGATTGCTTATAGTACAACGAAGCGTCAATATTGATGAACTGGCTTTCCTGCGGGTAGATCGTGCCGAACATCGAGCCTATCAGTGTGATGACGATTAAATAAACCGCTACCTTGACGGATGAGAAAAAGTTCCAAATGCGATCGATAATGGACGGATTCGCTTTTTGCGATTTTCGCGCAACTCCGTCATACCGCATCTCTAGGACTTCATCCAATGCGGGTTCCTCATGCTGCGGCTTCCCGCACGCTTCGCAGAGAACGGTTCCAATTGCGTTCTGGTGGCCGCATTCGCATTTCGTATTGTCGAACCGCACTACATTGTCCTCCTTCCATTATCGATTATCATTGTCCCGTTATCTCCTGAAGATATTTATCCAGTTGAGATTGGGTGAGTTCACCGATATGGATGGCGTGAACTTTACCGTCCGGCTTCACGAAAAATGTGGTCGGGAGCGGTCGAATCCCAAACGCTTCCGTTACTTTCTTCTTCTGATCAAGCAGCATTGTAAAGTGCACATTGACCTTTTTCATATAATTTTGTACGACCAATGGATCTTCGCCATAGTTAATTCCGACGATTTCAACATTTTTGGCCTTCCACTCATCCGAGCCCTTCTGCAGCGTCGGCATTTCCCGTTCGCACGGCTCGCACCACGAGCCCCAGAAATTGAGCACGAGCGCCTTGCCCTTGTAATCCCCCAGCTTCACGACGCTGCCGTTCAATTGCTGCAATGGCAGATCCGGGATCGTGCTGCCTTCCTTCGGCGCCTCCGGCTTCTTGAAGGCAGAGCTTACGGCGAAGCCGCCGAGTACGAGAATGACGACCAAGATGATGATCTGGGTTGTTTTATTCCGCTTGCCCATTACCAACGCCCTTTCCAGAAGTTGTTCAAAAAGCCCCTTTTGATCACGAAGCATCCCAAGATGTGATTCGACATCAGCTGAAAATGGTTCTTCTTGAATTCGCACTTCTATGACATTATTCACATTTTAGAGGAAGATTTTCAACAAATTCATTACACCACTCACGATCATTATAATTCAAAGACCAGCGGTCATATCTTCCTCAATATGAAAATTATGTGTCTTAGCCAAGGGCAGATATAATGGCGCGGTTCGTTCCGTTAAGGGGTACGATTCGACAAGAGCACCATTTGCAGCTCATTTACTTCAGACTTGGTCAAATGGCGATATTTCCCGCGCGCGATGCCTTGCAGCGTAATATTGGCGAATTGAACCCGCTTTAATTTAATGACTGGATGACCGATTGTATCAAACATGCGGCGGACTTGGCGGTTACGCCCTTCGTGAATGATGACACTAATGGTTGCAATATTACGTTCCATATCAACATCGTGATATTCGACTTCCGCAGGCTGAGTCATACCGTCATCCAACATGACGCCTTTCTTCAGCTTCTCCAACGCATCCCCGTGTGGAACACCTTTCACTGTTACATGATAAATCTTCGCCACATGATGGCGTGGATGCGTCAAGCGATTGGCTAAGTCACCGTCGTTCGTCAGGAGCAGTAATCCTTCGGAATCGTAGTCCAGACGTCCGACAGGATATACACGTGTGCCAACGCCTTTAATAAAGTCGATAACCGTTTTGCGTCCTTCTGGGTCCGATGTGCTCGTAATTACACCCTTCGGCTTGTGGAACGCCAAGTAGACTTTATCCGTCTTCACTCTGAGCGGCTTGCCGTTCACCGTTATGACATCACTGGCAGGGTTCGCCTTCACTCCGAGAGTCGTAACAACCTCCCCGTTCAATTCAACCTTGCCGGCTAATATAAGTTCTTCGCATTTTCGACGCGATGCTATACCTGCATTCGCTAAAATCTTCTGTAAACGTTCTTCCATATACGTTTGTCACCTCATGATAATGATATCCTTTTGTGAACAATACCACAAGAAGGACTGTTCAAAATGTTGTCGAATTTGGTTGTCGAATTGACAAGATACGTAAGCAGCTGTCCCAAAAGTAGATAAATACACGTGAGGGATACTTGTTCTCGATAGTACGTGCTGCATTGCTCCCTCTCAACCTATCCTTCTGCAGACAAAAACAGGGACTGTCCTTCAGGTCATACAGACCTTTTAAGACAGTCCTTGGTCATTCATTTCTTTCAAGCTATATAGATATTATCCTGATATGAAGCCAAATACAAGCAAACATACGATAATGGCTGCCACAAAGCCTACCAGATCAGAGAAGAGTCCGACTTTGAGCGCATAGCGCCCGTTGCGGATGCCTACGGCCCCGAAGTACACAGTCAGCACATACAGCGTCGTATCCGTACTGCCTTGGATCGTAGAAGCGATTCGTCCGATGAGTGAATCAGAACCATACGTCTTAATCAAATCCGTCGTAAACGCCAACGAACCGGCCCCGGTTATCGGCCGCAGAAAAGCGAGCGGCATCACCTCGCTCGGCACACCAAGCATATCGAGCAGCGGCCGGAACAGACTGACCATCCAATCCATTGCCCCTGAGGCGCGAAAAACGCTAATCGCCACCATCATCCCCACTAAGGTTGGGATAATATTAATCGAGGTCTGAAAACCGTCCTTTGCGCCTTCGACGAACGTTTCATAGACGGGCACGCGGCGAAAATAAGCGTATAGGGGAATAAATACGACAATGGCTGGAATGGCCCATGCAGATATCGTGGTAACAAAAGAATACATGAGCGAACCGTCCTTTCCGAAGCATTACAGAAGCTGCAGATAGATAAGTCCGTAGATTGCAATGGCGGCGCATGCCGTCATACGACCGTGCGTCATATCATTAATCCGGCACTGGAGGCAACTCCACGCTGGCTTGAGCCGGCAGTCCAGACTTGCGGCGTGTCGTCATTCCTGGCGGTGCATTGCTGCGCCGTCGATACCATCGATCCGCCGCAATGGCCGCACACGTGGCGACAATCGTGGCCAGCAAGGTCGTGCCGACAATTTCCGCTGGGTTCTCCGAGCCGAAATTCATCCGAATCGCAATCAAGGTCGTCGGAATAAGCGTAATGCTTGACGTATTAATGGCCAGCAAGGTGCACATGGCAGGACTCGCCGTGTCTTTGCTCGGATTTAATTTCTGCAGCTCCTGCATGGCGCGAATCCCCATCGGAGTAGCAGCATTGCCAAGACCTAACAGGTTCGCGCTCATGTTCGACATGATGAAGCCTAAGGCCGGATGGTTCCGCGGCACATCTGGGAACAAATACCGCACGATAGGCCCAAGCGCCTTGGCCAAACGCTTCAATAATCCTGCGTCTTCCGCGATGCGCATCATACCAAGCCAGAACACCATGACGCTAATCAGACCGAAGCTGACGGTCACCCCCGTTTTTGCACCGTCGAACACTGCCTCTGTGACCGCCTCAATACGGCCTTGAGCAGCAGCCGCGATAAAGCCGACTAGCAGCATAAACATCCAAATGGCATTTACAATCGTTTCCGCCTCCTATTGAAGATGAGATTATGCGCCGAATAGCGAACCAACCACATAGCGCATTTTTGCGAACCACTTGCCCACAAGCGTAGCAGCCTGTCCTTCATAAGATGGCATGGACGACGCAGGCGAGGAGGCGGAGGCATTGGAATCCGTTAACGGAACCGTTGCGATCACGTTGTCATCCAGCTTCACGATGAGCCGTCCGCGGTGACCTAAACGAGCATCCAGACTGTTTTTGTCCAGAATGCTCACAGCCGTCACAATGCGCTCTCGCTCTCCTGCACTTATCGGATAAGCAACCTCACTTGATGTTTGCAAGGGATATCCTTCAATTTCCTGCCCCTTTTCCACCAACGACGTCATCGGAAACGCTTGGAAGCCATAATTAAGCAGCCGTGAGTGGTCTACCCAATCGCTCGAATCATTCAAGGTGACCGCCACCAATTGCTGTCCGTCTCGCGTGGCTGAGCTAACAAGACAGCGCAAAGCATCTGACGTATATCCCGTCTTCACACCGTCCGCCCCCTCATACAAGCGAAGCATTTTGTTCTTGTTCATCCATTTGTAATCCCACTTCTCATACGGATTCGGGGCCATCTTCACCTGAGTGCGCACGATATCACGAAAGATGCTGTTATGAAGCGCGTAGGCGGATAATTGGGCGAGCTCATTAGCCGTTGTGTAATGTCCTTCTGCATCGAGTCCGTGCGGGTTGCGGAATTGCGTGTGCTCTAACCCAAGCATCTTGGCTTTCTCATTCATCATATAAACGAACCCTTCCTCTGACCCGCCCACATGTTCTGCGATCGCAACCGCTGCATCATTGCCCGAGCGCAGCATTAATCCGTACAACAGATGGTTCAGACTCATCTCTTCGCCAAGCCTTAAATATATCGAGGAGCCTTCTTTTCCGAACGCCTTTCCGCTAACCTTCACTTTGTCACTGAGACGGCCATGTTCAATCGCCACGATCGCCGTCATAATCTTGGTGGTGCTTGCCATTGGCAGCATCGCGTCACCGTTATGGCTAAATAGCAATCGGCCTGTCTTGACATCGATTAATGCCGCAGCCTTAGCATTCGTGGATGGCAGTGAAATGCGTGCAGGCTTCTGACCGGACGGAACTGGCTTCGTCGTCTGGATAGTCGCTTCCGTATCGTTCGGCGAAGCGGGTTGTCCGAACACTTCTACGGTCCCCATTCCCATCAGCACCATACTGATGAGGAGCACTTTCGCAACTTGTCCCACGTATGGAAATCTGTTCATAAGTTCCTCCTTCACATTCGTACCGGTCAAGTTGTTTCATATGTATGCTTACGCGAGACCAGGTATGTATAATTTCTTTGCTTGCAACGGGCTAACGCATTAAGGCGCCAAGCTCGCTGTCTCCTTCAGAGCCATTCCCGGGAACGGCTTTTTTAAGGACAGTGAACTTGACGCCAATCGTTGTGTCGTGTTCTTCTACGGCAAAATGATATCTTCACCTGGCACAGGTTTCGATTGGGATGGCGAGCGTCTTATCATCGCCTCAATGCGATCCAGCACTTTTGGCGTGACGTCAATAATTTTTTCCAATAGATGCGTTTGATTATCGAGCGACACTACATTGATACCTTGCGGACCAACGACTAAAAATGCGATGGGCGTAATGCATACACCGCCCCCGCTCCCTCCCCCAAAAGGCTTGGCAGCGGGCGGATGGTGCTGCGCTCCAGGTTCTCTACGCTGGAGTTCTTTCTCTTCGATGCGAAAATCGCTTCCGCCCGCAGCGAATCCCAATGCGACCCGGCTAATCGGCAATATTACGCTGCCGTCAGGTGTTTGCACCGGATCCCCTACAATTGCGTTGACATCCACCATAGCTTTGATATTCTCAAAGGCGGCGTGCATTAAGCCTTCGATAGGATGTTCCGCCATGTTCTGACTCCTCCTTCTGCGCGAACGATGCGGATGATTAGCTTAAAAACGACACTTATAGCGTGTGCGGTGCGAATTTTTGTTATACAGACAAGTCTCGTGGAAAAATACGGATGATTGTAATGCGGGATCACATCCAGATCGGGATGGCGGTGGAAACGGATATGTCTCGTCAAAAATCCTACCAGCAGGCTTTTGGCAGACCAAGAAGCTCCTGTCACGATTCCCGTCGCCGCAGGGTTGCGCAGGCCGATTTCCGTATCCCATATCAGCGAATCGCACTTTACTTTATCCAGCGCTTCACCGACCCACTCCATAAAATCAAGCGTATGATGGAGAAGCCTCTTCACTTTCTCGGCATAATAACGCAGTATTCGCTTATTGATGCGCCCTTTCTGTTTACGGGCATGGCCGGTTCCTACATTGTCTTTCTTATGAACTCGTATATTAAAACCTTCATCCCAATCGACAAAGCGAATCGAGCGCCATTCATACCGCAATCGAACCCGGCCGAACAAGAAGCGGATAAATACGGCAATGCGGTCATGCTTGCCTGACTTATGAATGACAATTTTACACTCGACAGATGAGGCAAGTATGCAGATCAACAGCAGAAGAAGCACGATGATGACTACCGTCCCTATAATCATATGGTATGCCTCCCCCCATTTCCTGAACTAACCGTATTATGGCCTTTCATCCAACTGAGCATACTTTCTGTATTCAAAATTCATCCATTACATGATAAAGAGCCTGTCTGTCAAAGACGATGAACATCTTTGACAGACAGGCTCTTACCCGCTCAAACGCTAGCCCACTATAAGTTTAAATCGGACGTCTCTAAGGATTCACCTGGTTGAAGCTCAACGCCATGAATGCCGATTAATTTCAATCTGGATATGTATGCCGAAGCATCCTGTTCAATAGGAGGAAATGTATTGTAATGAATCGGAACGACGACTTTGGCTTGTACCCATTGGGCGGCAAGCAGCGCGTCTTCTGGATCCATCGTGAAGAAGCTCCCGATAGGCAAAAAGGCAATATCCGGTTTGAAACGTTCACCAATCAGCTTCATGTCGCTGAACAGTGCCGTATCGCCAGCGTGATACAATGTCAGGCCGTCCATTTGCAGCACGATCCCAGCCGGGTTTCCCAAATAAATGGCTTCTCCATTCACTGTATACGAAGAGCTGTGCAGTGCTGGCACCCATTTAATCATGCCAAAATTAAAGGTGCAGGATCCACCCAAGTTCATACCGACTGTTCTCGCGCCTTGCCGTTCCATATACTCTGCCAGTTCTACCACGGCAAGTATAGTCGCATCATTCTGCTTCGCAATGGCGGCAGCGTCGGCAATGTGATCTCCGTGCCCGTGTGTCAACAACACATAGTCGACAGCGATGTCCTCGGGCTTGGCGGTCGCGACCGGATTGCCGGTCAGGTAAGGGTCAATGAGTAAACGGTGATGTTCGGTCTCCAATTGAATGCAGGAATGGCCGTGAAATTGAATTCGCATCGTTATTTTCCTCCTTCAGTTTCATTCACATCCTCTATCGTCAGCTGACGTCCTTCTAATTTCTCGAACAGAAGCTGTGTTTCCTCCTCTAATCCATCTGTTTTTTCAAATAAAGAAGCTTCAGGCAATTCCTGAATCGCTGACAGACCAAAATAATCCAAAAATGATTTAGTCGTTCCATACAGAATGGGGCGACCGATGGCTTCTGCCCGTCCGACTTCCTCTATTAAATCTTTATTGACGAGCGTCTGTATCGCCCGATCCGATTTCACACCGCGGACTTCCTCGATTTCCACCCGGGTAATCGGCTGGCGATAAGCCACGATGGATAGCGTCTCCAGCGCCGCCTGGGACAAGGATGAACGAGAAGGCGAATACGCCATGCGTTCAAAATACGGCGCATGATCAGGCAATGTAGCCAGTTGATACATACCTGCTATGGCGACGATTTGGATGCCGCGCTTGGCCCGCTCCATCTCTGCCTGCAAATCGTTGATAGCTTCTTGCACAATCTCCTGACGCTGTTCCGTAATCTCTGCCAGTTGCTTATTATTTAACCCTTCATCTCCCGCCATAAACAGAAGACCTTCAATAATCGACTTCAACATCTGAAAGTCCATCCGTTTCCACCTCACCGTTCCATTGAATCACGATATCTTCGAATAATTGGTCTTGATAGCATTGTATTTGCTTCATCTTCATTAATTCAAGCAGAGCGAGAAACGTAACCACGATCTCATGCCGCGACATTTGTTCGCTCAACAGCTTGGAGAACATCGTCTTGCCGCCGTTGCCGACCGGGCGCAGCGCCCGTACAATATCTTGAATCCGGTCCTTCACCGATATTTCATCCCGGTGGATGGTCGCCACCTGAGTACGTCTTGCCGCCTTGCGGAGCGCCTTCTGGAAAGCGGCGATCAAATCCGTCACATGCAGCCCCTCCACCGGATTTTCCTGGGCTGTCGGCATGTACGGCGATAAATCTTCCGGCTCCTTCGTAAAGATCAAGCTGCGTTCAGTCTCGCGTTCGCGCAAATGCTCGGCGATGCCTTTGTATTTGCGATATTCAATCAGCTTGCGAATCAATTCCGAACGCGGATCCATATCATCATCATCGTAATCCACAAAATCATCTTCCCAGTCCATCACCGGAGGTTTAGGGAGCAGTTGCTGTGACTTCATCGATAATAAGGTTGCCGCCATAACGAGGAACTCGCTCGTAATTTCAAGCTCGAGCTCGTGCATATTGTGCAAATAATCCATATATTGATCAGTAATTTCGCTAATAGATATGTCTTGAATATTAATTTCCGCTTTATCGATAAGATGCAGGAGCAAATCGAGCGGCCCTTCGAACAAATCCAATTTATACGTTACTACGGACACCCCGTGAACCTCCCGTGAAAAACAAATGTAGCGCCCAAAAAGGGCACTACATTAAATAAGCACTATTTTAACTGATTCGTCAAGTTTGCCATCTCAATCGCGGTAGCAGCCGCTTCCCAGCCTTTGTTGCCGGCTTTCGTTCCAGCACGCTCAATTGCTTGTTCAATGGAGTCGGTAGTCAGCACACCGAAGATGGTCGGTACGCCTGTCTTCATATTCACTTGCGCTACGCCTTTAGCAGCTTCACTGCATACATAGTCAAAATGTGGAGTGGATCCGCGAATAACCGCACCGAGCGTAATGACGGCATCATATTTGCCGCTTTCTGCCATTTTTTGAGCAATTAAAGGAATTTCAAATGCTCCCGGCACCCAGGCTACATCGATTTCATCATCCTTGACACCGTGCCGCTTCAAAGCGTCAAGCGCGCCAGATACAAGTTTGCTTACAATAAACTCGTTAAAACGTCCGGCAACAATCCCATATTTCAATCCATCGGATACTAAATGTCCTTCAAATATATGTGGCATAGGTGAATCCTCCCATTGAGTTTGAGTTTTAAATTGCAGGTTGCGTGCAAATGAAATGCGCCTGTCATTGGTTGTGTTCGTTCTGTTCAATCGAATCAAATTTCAGCATATGGCCCATCTTATCGGCTTTCGTGTGCAAATAGCGCGTGTTGTCCTCATTTTCTTCCATTTGAATCGGAACACGTTCAACCACTTCAAGCCCGTACCCTTCGAGCCCTTTAATTTTGCGCGGGTTGTTGGTCATAAGCCGGATTTCACGCACACCGATGTCTTTCAGTATTTGCGCACCGATGCCATAATCGCGCAAATCCGGAGGAAAGCCCAGCTTCAGATTCGCATCGACCGTATCCAAGCCCTGCTCTTGCAGCTTATAGGCTTTAAGCTTATTAACCAGTCCGATACCGCGACCCTCTTGACGCATATAGAGCAGAACTCCCGTTCCCTCTGCCTCTATCTTCTGCAAGGCGGCAGCGAACTGAGGCCCGCAATCGCAGCGGTGAGAATGGAAGACGTCACCCGTCAAGCATTCGGAATGAACGCGGACGAGCACGGGACGCGTACCGTCGATGTGACCCTTCACGAGAGCAATGTGTTCTTTGTTGTCGACTTCGTTCGTATACGCAATCGCCTTGAATGTGCCGAAGTCGGTCGGCATGTTCACTTCTACTTCGCGACGCACCAGATGTTCCTTCTCATTGCGGTAATGAATAAGGTCCTTGATGCAAATGAGCTTTAAACCATGCTTTTCCTTTAGTTCCATCAAATCCGGCAGACGAGCCATCGTTCCATCTTCTTTAATGACTTCGCAGATGACTCCAGCAGGACTGGCACCGCACATACGGGCCAGATCGACCGCCGCTTCGGTGTGTCCCGCACGACGGAGCACGCCGCCCGACTTCGCGATCAGCGGAAAGATATGGCCGGGACGGCGGAAGTCATGCGCCTTAGCTGCCGGATCGAGCATCTTCAGAATCGTGAGTGAACGCTCATGGGCCGATATCCCCGTCGCCGTGTCCACATGGTCGATAGATACGGTGAATGCGGTGCCGTGGTTGTCGGTGTTATGTGTAACCATAGGCGGCAGTTCGAGCTCTTCGGCACGTTCCGCTGTAATTGGAACGCACACAAGCCCCCGTCCTTCCGTAATCATGAAGTTGATGACTTCCGGAGTCGCTTTATCCGCAAGCGCGAGAAAATCACCTTCGTTTTCGCGATCCTCGTCGTCTACGACTACGATCACTTTGCCTTGCATCAAATCGTAGATTGCATCTTCGATCGAATCAAAGTGAATGATTTCATTCATGGAATTTCCCCCTTATCGGTTACATAAAGCCGTGCTCTGCCAAAAAAGCGGCGCTCAGCGAACTTGACTTTGCCGTGCTGTTCTGCTCGTCTTCCACGGAGGATATACGATAGTTAAGCAAATGCTCGACATATTTGCCAAGTACGTCGCATTCAATATTCACCGTATCGCCAGGCTGTTTGAAAAAGAGCGCCGTCTCCGCCAGCGTGTGCGGAATAATGGATACGGCGAACTCGCCTTGATCAGTATGAATGATCGTCAGGCTAATGCCGTCTATCGAAATCGAACCTTTCGGGATCATATATTTCGCCATGTCAGGTCGTGCCGCTCTAAATTCGAACACGACCGCATTATGCTCCGGCGTCCGGCTCACAATGGTGGCCATCCCATCTACGTGTCCCTGCACAATGTGACCGCCAAAGCGGCCGTCTGCTGCCATTGCCCGCTCCAAATTAACGGGGTCGCCCGGACGCAAATCTTTCAGATTCGTATGCCGGAATGTTTGCGGCATCACATCCGCCGCAAACGATGAACGGTTGAAGGAGGTAGCCGTCAGACAGACACCGTTGATGGCGATGCTGTCTCCTATCTTCATGCCCTCAAGCACGCTGGCCGCTTGAATGTTCAGCACCATCGCCTCACCGCGCTTGGTCACGGACTGAAGCTTTCCTATCTCTTCAACAAGCCCCGTGAACATCGTCCTCTACCTCCTTATCGCATTCTGAAGCTCCCCCATTTTCGGAAGATTTCCCGTATGGATAGCCGCTAATGCAAATATTATCTCCTAGCGTTTCTACTTTTACTTGCTGCAGCCGATACGCATCCTGCATGCGTTCGACACCGGCAAAAGAGAAGTTTCCCGGCGCGAGGCTGCCGCCTGCAATAATCGGCGCATAGAACAAGATGACTTTGTCGATGAGACCGGCTTCCAGCATCGCTCCGTTCAGTTGGCCTCCGCCTTCGAGAAGGACGGAGCCAATCTCGTGCTGGCCGCACCATGTCATCATTTGCCGCAAATCTACATGTTCGCCGTCTCCTGCCGTAATTACCTCGGCTCCAAGCTTCTGCAAAGCAATCCGCTTCACTTCATCTGCGTGCGAGGTCGTAAAAATAACCGTTGGTGCGAGACCGTCCGTCACCACCCTGGCATCTATCGGGAGGCGCAGCTTGGAATCTACAATGAGGCGCATTGGATGCAAGCCTGCAACAGCGAGGCGAGTCGTGAGCGATGGATTGTCTGCCAGCACCGTTCCGCTGCCGACCATGATGGCTTGGTGACGATGACGCATTGCATGCACCCGCTCGCGCGCTTCCGCATTGGATATCCATTTGCTGTCTCCGGTAGACGTCGCAATTTTGCCATCGAGCGTGCTGGCTGTTTTAAGCGTGACGTACGGGAGACGTGTCGTAATATATTTGGCGAACATTTCAATTAACTCGCGCCCCCGTTCCTCCAGCACCCCCACGGTAACCTCGATGCCGTTAGCGCGCAGCAGTGAAATACCGTTCCCCGCTACGGTCGGATTCGGATCTTGGCACGCAACGACGACGCGGCATACGCCAGACTCCACCAAACGCAAGCTGCAGGGAGGCGTTTTCCCATAGTGACTGCATGGCTCAAGCGTCACATAAGCGGTTGCGCCTTGGGCCGAATCTCCCGCCATATGCAGCGCATGCACCTCTGCATGGCCTTCACCGCGCTTCAGATGGGCGCCAAGTCCGACTACGCGGCCTTCACGCACAATCACACATCCGACCGCAGGGTTAATCTCCGTTTGCCCCACCGCCCGTTCCGCCATGTCGAGCGCCAGCTGCATGTAGAATTCATCATTTATGACATCGTGCACCGATTTCAATCCTCCTTTCCTGCAATTCTTCCCTGATCGGGTTATTCGGGAACAAAAAAAGCCCTTCGGTTCCTCCGAAGGGCTAGAGCATATGAGCTTACAGGTATGTACTTCATTTCACAATTAGCGCAAAGCACAGGCGACGTAAAAATCGGCAGTAAAAATAACACTTTTTCAGAAAATTCTAAAAACGCGTATTCAAAAAGGTCCTTTTTGAACAACAGCTGAAAAAGTATCATACGCCAATATAAACGTTGCACACAGCTTCGTGTGTACTTCGCATTGTGAAAAAAAGAACTATAAAGAACCAAAAAAAGGTCCTTCTCCTAACGCCCCTTCTCCCATCCAGACTATACTGTCGGCTCCGGAATTGCACCAGATCCACCGTGCGAACTTGCTCGCCCGGGTCACGGACTGAGGACTTGCCGAGATTCGGTCATCGCCCATCACCGCCGGTCGGGAATTACACCCTGCCCTGAAGGTAAGTCAAAATATATGAATGATAAAGCCTTGCGAATAGAAGTTTATCATTAGTCGCTGAAAAATGCAACCGGGCATTCCCGCTCATGTTGAACATGACACGATAACGGGATATCCTTAATTACAGCACGTTTTGCCGAAGCGGCACAATATAGACCCATACGATAAATTCCGGGAGATGCAACGATGAACAATGGACACATCTTAATTATTGAAGACGAAGTAAAAATAGCACGCGTAATCAAGCTGGAGCTGGAGTATGAAGGCTACACGGCGGACATCGAACATTCCGGCACCGAGGGACTTCGAAAATATAATGAGCAGCAATGGGATCTCGTTCTGCTGGATGTGATGCTGCCTGGCCTCAACGGTCTCGAGGTGCTGCGCCGCATTCGGGCAGCTGAAGATATGACGCCGGTCATTCTGCTGACGGCAAGGGACTCCGTTCCGGACAAAGTTAGCGGTCTCGACATGGGCGCGAACGATTATATTACGAAGCCGTTCCAGATCGAGGAGCTGCTTGCTCGAATCCGGGCGTGTCTTCGCATTAGGCAACAGCTGCAGCAAGGCAACGATGGGAATGAAGGTTTGCTGGAAATCGCCGATCTTGCGCTTGATGAGAAATCCCGCACAGTTACACGTCATCTCGTCCCCATCGAGCTGACGGCGCGCGAATTCGATCTGCTCAAGTTCCTGATGATGCATGCCAACCAAGTGTTAAACCGGGAACAAATTTTGAGCAATGTGTGGGGATACGATTTCGTGGGCGATACGAACGTGGTGGACGTGTATATCCGATATTTGCGCAAAAAAATGGATTATGATTATACTCCCCCGCTCATTCATACCGTGCGAGGCGTGGGATATGTGCTGAAGGAGTAGCTTCCAATGAATCTCAAACACAAGATTCAGTTGTTCTCGACGGTCGGACTGCTATTCATCGTCCTTATTATTAACACGTCTATCTATTTCCTTTTCAATCGCATGATAACGAATGAAGAGCTTGATCGGATTGCAATGCGCACCCAGAGCATCGCCGAAGCCATGAAGCCTTCCGAGCTTGCAATCCCGGCTGCCGAATTGCTGCGCGCGTACTTGCCATCGTCTGGCATGATTCGCGTCATTAAGGAGGATAAGCGTTCTATCGTGACGGTGACGAAGGAGCCGGAATTCGCGGGCATTGCTCCGGCCTATAAGAGCGCGCAAACGACAGAGTTGTCCAAATTGAAGGGCACTCTCATCGCAAAGTCGTATTTCCCGATCATTTGGAGTGACGGCAGCATCGCCGCTCTGGAAGTGACGGAAAGCCTGGCATCGGCCCAACAAAATATGAAGCTGCTGCTCGCCGTCTTAATTGCCGCATCGCTCGTCGTGCTCATCCCTTCCTTTATTGCCGGTAAAATGCTTAGCAATGTCATCTTGCGTCCGATACACTCTTTAAATGCGACCATGTCAGAAATTCGACGCAACGGAGTTTTCAAAAAGCTTGAGCTCACCGGCAGCGCAAACGATGAACTGGTTCAATTGGGCAACACGTTCAACAGCATGATTGACATTTTGAAGAACAACTTCGAGAAGCAGCAGCAGTTCGTCTCTGACGCCTCCCACGAGTTGAAGACCCCGCTCACCGTCATCGAGAGCTATGCGCGTATGCTGAAGCGTTGGGGAATGAACAAGCCAGAGGTGCTGGAAGAGTCCGTCGAGGCGATCTACTCCGAATCCGTCCGGATGAAGGAGATGGCGAACCAACTCCTCTCGCTTGCCCGGCATGATATGGAACAGGCCGTTGAGTTGTCACAGGCGGATTTGCTGCAGCTTGGCGAAGATGTGGTTAGGCTGATACAGGCGGTGCATGACCGTCCGATTACGTTGCACAGTGAAGAGCGCGAGGTAGGTGCCTTCGTCGATGAACAGATGATGAAGCAATTGATGTTCATCCTGCTTGATAACGCGTTGAAATACAGCACGTCCCCTATCGAGCTGCACATGGGCTGCGATGATGCTGGTGCGTTTTTCAGCGTCAATGACCGCGGGATTGGCATTCCACAAGAAGATATCCCGCACATCTTCGATCGGTTCTACCGGGTGGACAAAGCCCGCAGTCGGGAAACCGGCGGCACAGGACTAGGCTTATCGATTGCGAAGCAAATCGTCGACGCCCATGCAGGAACGATTGACGTGAACAGCATAGAAGGCGCAGGAACAAGCTTCATGGTAAGGATTCCTGTGAAGACACTGCGATGAGGTGGTTACTAAAATGAATCGAAACAAGCGCATTGCATTCGGCGGTGTCATCGCAGCCATCCTCTTGATTGCGGGGATAGCCTGCCTAGTATTTAATCAGCGGCCATCTTTGCTGTCCGAACAAGAGATCAAGACAAAGGTCGAAGCCGTCTACCCCGGAAAAGTGACAAAGCTGGAATTGAGCGACGGCAAAGGACACGCTGTATATACCATGCTTTTGAAGTCGTCGAATGGTGCCTACAACATTCAGGCCGATGCGGTGACAGGAAATATTGTTCATGTGGCAGCGTCCCGCAGCAATGCCCCTGATAACACTCCGGCTCCCGATGTCGCTCCTAAGCCGGTTGTGACGGACGAACAGGCGAAGCGCATTGCGCTCTCGAAGTCACAAGGTGACGTGACGGAAGTGAAAAAGAGCAAGCGCAACGGCACGGAAGTATATGTGGTCACTATCCAAACCAAAAATCACGGCAAAGCGATCGTCGAAGTGAGTGCGGACACCGGTGACGTCGTGTATATGTCAGAAGTCGAAGATGCTGACGGCACGTCAGAAGACAAGCCAACATTACAGCCGAAAATTAGCGCCGAACAAGCCAAAAAAATCGCGCTCGCTAAAGTGAAAGGCACAGTGCACTCGGTTGAGCTGGAGGACGACGACGATACCCTTCTCTTCGAAGTGGAAATCATTACGGATAAAAAAGAGGAGGTAAAGATTGAAGTTCATGCTTATACAGGAGAGGTGCTGTCCATCTCATGGGAGGACTAGCTTGAGATTGTTCAAAAATCTCCCTTTTGATCACGAAGCATCCCGTGAGGTTATTCGACATCGCATCAACTTGTCTCTCATCAAATTTTAATCTTGTTATCGTGTTCTTCTCATGTTGACGTCCTATGATGGAGTTAAGTTAAACCAAATTAGGAGGTCACAAACATGAAAAAGATCATTATCCTATCATTGGCTGGAGCATTGACGTTGGGAGGAGCAGCTGCCGTTACGGCCCAACCGTGGAGCGCCAAAGACGGAAGCCAATCACAGCATCAGGTGAAAATAAGCAAAGATCAAGCGAAGAAGCTTGCCCTGCAAGCATATGCAGGCACTATTGAAGAAATCGAGCTTGAAATAAAGGACGGACGGCTCGTCTACCAATTCGATTATGACAACGATAAGACTGACGTTTACGTGGATGCCGTATCTGGAAAGGTGTGGCAGCACCACGATGACGACGACCATGAGAATCATGCTGATTCCAATTCTAGACCTAACGGTACCCAAGTGAAAATCAACAAGGAACAGGCAAAACGGATAGCTCTTGCCGAGGTAGCCGGAATCGTGAAGGAAGTCGATCTGGATGAGGATGACGGCAGCTATGTATACGAGGTGGATATACGGACAGGCAAGGGAAAGGAAGCCCAAGTCGATGTCTCTGCAACAACAGGAAATGTATTGAAAGTCGAATGGGACGATTAAAACAGGGAATCTTTGTTATTCTAAGGGAGGGGCTAACTGCCTCTCCCTTAGAATGATGCATTGCGAAAATACACCTTTCGGAACGGAGCGGATACCGAGATGTTCCTGCTGCCGTTCTAAAAGGTGCATCTCTGACAGGGTTGCGCACGGGATTTATCGAGCTCTCGTAATACATATTAATAAGAGGCGTAATGAGAATGGGAGGATATATATTCGGAGTTAATAGAATGCTTCATAAGTGCTTCATAGTAAACTTCAATAATAAGTACGATTGTTATCAAGTGAGCTTTTGCGCTCGCTGCTTGCCTCTTTCCCATTACGGTAATCGTTGACACCAGTACGGCTCATCTTTTAATCCCTAGTAATCCATGTTGCTCTGACTACGAGTGCTTTGCTGCTTCCCGTTCAAAATGTTTCTTATACTTCATCACTTTTTTCGTATAAGAGCTGTCGATCGTGCCTTCATTGTTGATCCATCGCTCTGATCCTGCCCGGCCGCGATTATATGCGAGCAGCATCGCTTTCTCCAGCTTTTCGCCCTGATACGTGTCTTCCCAGTATTCCCTGCATTCAATCAGCTCTTCAATGCCAAGCCGGATATTGTGGTCCGGATTGAATACGTCCAGATTGCTGACGTGAATTTCCTTCGCCAATCTGCCGATGTTCCGTGAATTCATCTGCACCAAGCCGTAATCGGTCGTACCGTTATCGTTATGATAGACGGTTTTGGCGTCGAAGTTGCTTTCCGCTTTGATGAGCGCCAGGAACGTGTAATAGTTAATACCTTCCGCACGCGTTTCCTTCCAGATGATATCCAGAACTTCATCGGACAATGTGACGGATGGGATATTCGGACGACGGTTATCGCTCACTCCGAGGACGGATACTTCTTTTGTTTTTATCTGTTCCGCCTTGACCCCCTCGCTAGCTTGCACGACTGCAGATCTGTCCTTAATAAACGAACGTGAAATATCGAAGACAATTGCTTTGCTTGCCCTCCATTTTTCCAACAACAGCGCTACCTTGTTCGTTTCTTCCCGAGCCGGGGGAGTAATCAACACCAATGCGCTCAAGATAGAGAGAACTATTTTAGCCATATCCAACTCCTTATCATGTTCTCCAGAATATATCAGGCTTGTCCATTCAGAGGAGATTCTGCCGAACACATCTTTACATTAAACCATATAATCGCGCATAAAACACGCCTTTACATCAATTACCACAGTTATTACAGCAAATTTCCATGGATTCTCATTCGTTTTCAATACATATATTTGCAGTTTCGAAGTGGAACGACTGGAAAATCAGCTTGTTCCATTCTCGCTAATAGAGAGCCCAGCAACTTGTATTCGGACGTTGTTAACGCAAAATCCGATTGCATATGATGTGCCTTTTCGAAGCACATGCAAACCAATTGGTATAACGCTAACGTTTGTTCCGAATCTAGTGACATGAAGAACGCAGTCTCGTTCGGATCGATATAGGTATGATTCATCGGTTCAACTCCACTATGAAGGATTGGACCAATCGTAGTGGGCCATATATTGTTTTTTCCGTTGATAATCTGTTTCTGCCCCGCCATACTTTTCAGAATCATATAAAAAATGTTGAAATTGAAACATCCGATCTTCGACTACTCCGCCAATCTTAGGTCTCCCATATTCATCAGACTGCAATTCTTTCGTTTTGACCAATTTGGTGCGTCCTTCCTCCTCCACTTGATGCCATTTGTATTGTGGAATCAGTACGCGCTTAATCGTTTTCTCATAATTCGGGACCACAAGAATCACCTCTTCATTTTATGTATATTTTACTTTTATAATGTCAGGAAGAAGCTTGCTGTCAGCCTCTCACCATTTTGCTCGTACTATTTTACTTAGCGAATTATACCATTCGTCATGGATACAGATGTTGTATACTCTGGAAGCAGACAACTCACCGCGAACTATTTTTTGATCGAGCTTCACTAATTCCCAGCTTGAACACTTTTTACGGAACAGCTTTTCCAAGGCGGTTATGCGATTTTTATAATAATCATATATAAATTCAATTTCAGAATAGTTACTGCGTATCCAACCAATATAATCGTCTGTAGCTTCCTCTAACGCATCCACATCTCCTCTAAAAAAACGATGCCAATCGTCAACATCTTGTTCAGCTTGGACGGCTTCCTCTATTGCACGAAACGTGCTTCCTTCCGTACATAGGCCGCAAGCTTCAATTAACCACAATAAAAAATAATCTCGCTTGCTTCCCCATTCTTCCTTTACCATTGGACATGCTGCCATTCAAGAACCCCCCTCTGTCTGCTATATGTGTGTTCAAAAAGACCACGGAACTTGTTGAACAACCTCTATATTTCTAGTATAAGGGGCATTTATGATGGCGGATTACAGCAACCTGTTTATTATCACAACATTTTTTTAAAATAATCTTATAGTTTTTTGCTGCTCTATAAGTTTGGCAATATTGTTTTCCGCCTACTTTTCGTTACACTTATATAGCTCTCTAAGCTTAGGAAGATTCAAAAATTCATTTCGAATGCGATAACCGCTCTGTTCTGATTCTTCATTGAATTGCTTCATGATCAACTTATATTCGCTTCGTTCCAGTCGTTCGAACTGTGCGTATAAATTTTTGGCCATCGCCAGCATCCCCGAGTAGCGAATATTCATTGGCGTGAAGCTCGGTTCCTTGATTTCTTTGGCAATGTTAGATAGTCTGCGGTGAATAATATTTTTTTCGGCCTCATTAAAATGCTCTGTTCTGGTGTGAGAAGATTTTATGACATAATTATTTTCGACCAACCATGCTGTTGGAGCTTTAATATCGATGCTTGGATTCCCGTTTTTCTTTTCGTATTCACTTTCTCGCAGCGCTTTCACACATAAATCAATGCATTGCTCGCTGACGGCAATCGTTCTGCGGTTGCCTTTATCGTCTAACAGTGTCAGCTGATTGCTCGTTGCATCCACATCTTCGCTCTTTAAATTCAGCAGCTCGCTATTCGCAACGCCGCGGACGCCGTTGAACAATAAGCTGACGATGACGGCATCCTGGGCATTGACGCATTTTAAAATAATTTTATCGATTTCTTGATCCGTCCAATACTTCTTTATACCTTTGATAACAAACTGCTCTTTCCACTCTTTCGCTACCCCATCTAATGGATTAAGACCATGTCCCAGACCTTCGTCTATCGCCCAATCTATATATTTTGACACCCATGTCACGTTGGCTCGGCTTGAGTACACTGTCTTGGGCAAGTACAAATAAAATAAGCGTCTTAGTTGTTCGCGATTAAAGTCATACAGATCCTTGTTTACATCATTTTCGAGCGTCTGGGACACTTTAAACAGTCTGGCTATTATTTTTTGGGTGCCTGCGGCGTACTCCTGCATGAACTTGCGCTTCACTTCTTCATTGTAAAACTTATTTTCATAAACGATATTGGCCATTGTTCCACACCCCCAGAAAGCTTGATTTACATGAATTCCTCAACCTTTTGCTCAAAAAACTGTTTAATCTGACGCTTTACTTTGTTGGAATTTACTTTTCCTTGTGTCGTCATCAGCTCATCGAATGGCGAGCCGTCACGAGATAAATCGATGCTTCCAATTATACGAACAATTTCATCGACCGGATAATCTTTTCCATACGTGTCGTACAATTTTTTGGCTACGACGATAAACCCGACAAATGTATTATGATGATTAATCCAGCTTTTTTTCGCCGTTTCCTGCATATTGGTTACAAATTCTGCTTCAAAAGCGGGAATCAAGTAGCCAAAAAACTTCTTTAATACTTCGGTAATATCATACCGGTCTTTGTTATTTTGAGGCTCGAAAATATGGTCGATTGATTCAGACAGGACCGCAAAGTTGGTAAGGTAATCCATCTTCTTATCGATTGAGGTCTTAATAGATATTCTTTTTTTCAATTCCGGAAGCAGCATCAGATCTTTAGCGACCTGTGAACCTATACTCTCGGCCATATAATGCTTTACTAGCGTTTTGTCAAAACGATTGACCGTATTGATCTGTCCAAGAAGAAATTGTGCCTCGCTTAGCGGATAATATTTAATCGCTACATTCATTATCCCTTCATAATCCGGTTCTTCCTCAAGGACGTTCAATATCGCTTGAACGCGGTGCATCCCATCGATCAGATTGACTGTCGTTCCTTCATAAACGGTTAAGCTGCCAGCTTCGTATGCAACGCGATCATGTCCATCAACTAATATATTGATAAGCAGGGTATCCGCCTTATATTTCCCTTCAAGCATCAAGCGTGTAATATTTTTTACACTTTTCAAATTGATATCCGGCTTTTCGGTTATAGTACCGTCCTTCAGCAGCTTATTCTTTGACAATCGTTGCGCTTGCAAATTGTACGTAATCACCTTGGAATTCCATAATCGTCGAATCTCCTGATAAGACAGCATCGTGACAAAGTCTCTTCCCGATGGGGCTGCGATTACCCCTTCCATCGTATAAGGCAACGTAATGTCGTCCTTGCTTTGACGTTCATATTTAGCCGCTTTCGCTATTTCTCTCTTACTATAAAAATGAGCGGGAGCAGCCTGCTCATTGCCGGTTACTTCGTACAAAGCTAAGGTAAGCACACATAATTCTTCCTCTGACAAGCTATGAATGACTTCATAATTCGCTAACATTTCAATAAACAAGCTTCTTGGAAAGCAATGTCTCTCTACTAATAGGTTATCAATCTCTCTTTGTTGTTCTTTATTTTTAATAATGTCCGCAAATAAGGAAGGCAACGTATCGAATAATTCCTCCGTCATGTATTCCTTCTCCTTTCAAGTCCACACTCTTCGTGGATATAATAGCATACGCTCATATAAGTGAGAACTATATATTATCAAATGCGAACATATGTTTGTTTTTCATGGAGTTATGCTGTAAAATGATTGTACGAAACGACTCCAGGAGGCGATTGAACATGGAAGAGAAATATATACCATATGATATCAAAAACGAAGGCTTAAAAGAGTTGCTCTATCAACTATTTCAGCAGCTTGATTATTCCTTGCAGTATGGCGATGAACGCGTCGCATGGTGTGAAGAGGTGTTGCGCAACCAATCATGGCTCCATAGCTACATTCAAACCAAGCAGTTCTCAAACAGACATATAAAAACAAATAATGATTTCTTATGTGAAAATGATGAATTTTCCGAGTGCTTATCCAAAATAGCCGACTATATTTTATTTACGGATTTCCGGGACGAGCCGCACCAACAAGATGTGCTTTCTGGCAAGTGCAATAACATAAAAAATGAATATCCTACTCTATCTCAGCATAAAAAATCGACAAATAAATATAGAGAAGCGCTCGTATTTGAGAACGTTCCAGAATCGAAACTGGCCCTCCAAGAGCACAGCATTCAAGAGATGTTAATCAAACGAAAATCCGAGAAAAGACAACAGGAAGATAGAAAGGTTTCAAAAAAAGATATCGAGAAGTATGCGCCGCTCCAACAAATCATGCTGAATATTCATCATTTAGAGAAACAACTGCAGGCAACAGCTGCAGCAGCTACCAATAAGCAGCCATTGAACGATGTCAAAGCACGAAAAATGAGGAAGCTGCTTGGAGAATTAAAGTACGAAATGTTTATTGTTAGAGAAAAGTTGCGCGGCGTTTTTTCATTTGAATCGAGCGGCACTTCCGCCTATGTATGGGATGAGGATACCGGTTATTTTGACGGAGACCATTATATTTCAGTAAGCGACAATAAAATTGATTTTAAAAAGGGAGAACACATTCAAGGTATTTTGCTGCATTATTTTGAACTGAGCTCAAAATATGTCGGCCGTGTTGATGAAGACTTATATGAAATACTAAGGGAGGTTAAGGATTTAGCTGCAATTACCAACTTAAAGCCAAAGGAAAGAGATGTTCTGAATATCCTGCTGCAGCAAAGTGAGTCGTATCGGATGAATATGTCCTACATCCATCATGAGAAGACCAATGATATTTTAACGGATGATAAGCTTAACGATGATGAAAAGTGGTGTAAGATGATGACCTTTACGATAAATCCGAAGACGGAAATCATCAGACGCGCCACCGAGCATGTGCAGCAGACCTATTCCAACAAAGCCAATATGCGACAAGTGAAACGAATGGTACAGAGCATCGCTGATAAAATATCGAAAACCTATTGCGTGTCGCATAACAGATACATAACAAAGCGTAAAAAGGGGCTCTTATAGACACCCGAAAAATTTTCAAATGGAAAAGTGGTCATTTTTCCTCCAATGCCTCTATATATAGTGAGAGGATGAGAGAGGCGGCGTATCCGATTATTAAAAGTAAAATATATATAATTAAAATATTAGAAATGGAGTGGTGCGCAATGAACTTCATTGTATAAAGACGATACTTATGAGCTATGAACTACATAATAAGCATTCATTGAGGGATCAACATGCATATTAACCGGCTAGCAGCTTTTCTCGGAAGACCCGTGTCATTGGATAATGGAATCCGCCTCTACTCTCCTCTAATTGATGACATTGCCGAGGTCGGCGAGCATAACTATTACATTTATCTGCTGTTTTGTTCTTTTGATAAAGAGATAATTTTTAAAGATGTGTTTCGCATCGATGATGATAGATATTCTTTGGTCGAATCTGCTGATGACTATGAATTGTTGACGCTTGAAGAGACAACGAAGGCCTATCTATGCAATGCCCTATCCTTCTTTACAAAGGATGACGTGCAGTTCGATAGCGCAACGCGGCAATTTGTTGTTGATGACAGGCCTTTTCTTACTAAAGATAACTATCGTTTCTGTTCCCGTGTCATTCAAGAGTTGAATGGCCAGGTCAGTGAGGCTAAAGCTGAATTAAAACCAAAAAATAATAAAGCTAAAATCATGTTCGAGAAGTTGAAAAGGGCAAGAAGGAAATACAATGATGCGGAGCAAAATGCCTTAGAACTGAAAGACATTTTGTCCATCCTCTGCAGTGCAGAAGGCAACGATATCAATGTATTTAATGTCGGCAAGCTGACCGTGTATCAAGCGTACGAGCAGTTCGAACGAATCGGTCTGAAGGAAAGCCACAACCGCATGCTGCCCGTCTGGGCGAATGGTTACATGAAAGAAAATGACCAATTGCCTGAATGGATTGTTAAAAGCAAATTATAGTTTTTTTAAAATTAAACAGACATATTAGGAGGATTTACACTATGACATTAGGAAAATACGGTTCCCGCGAAATTTTGGACACACAAATTATTGATTACGCAACAAACGCGCCGATCTTATATATGGACTACGCCACATCCGCACAAAATGAATGGACGGGTGAAACGGTATACGCACGCGGCGGAAGCGGCAACCCGCGCCGAATTGCATGGAATGGCGATAAGGGCGCTACGCTTACGCTGGAAACGCAAATCTTTACGATGCAGCATCTCGCCTTGCTGGCAGGCGATGAAATTACGAACGGCCCGCAAAGCATCTACAAGCGTGAAATCGTTCTGGTTGAGAGTGACGGATCGAGCGGCAAGAAAATCAAGCTGAGCAAAACTCCAGTTGGCGGAAATAAAGCGGTTAGCGTATTTGAATTTGCCAACGGCGTTACAGGCTCCCCTCAGGACGTGGCATCGGTAACCTCTGCCGAAGTGAAGCTTGCTGACACTTCCACTGTGGCTGTAGGTCAAGAAGTGGAAGTATATTATCAATTCCAGGCGACGACTGCCCATAAATTGTCCTTCAACGCGAAGTCGTTCCCGAAATATGTGAAAATTGTCGGCGATACGCTCTATGCCGATGAAGTGAGCGGCGAAATGGTTCCGATGCAAATGACTTATTACAAGGCGAAGCTCCAGCCGAACTTCACCCTGACGATGAGCCCTACTGGTGATCCAAGCTCGCTGTCTCTTGTGTTTGATATTTTCCCTGCGAAAGTAAATGGCGTGGACACGCTGGCAGATATGGTCATTTACGAGGATTAATCGACACTGCGGCTTTCAGGAGGCAGATCTACTGGAGCGGCCTGAAAAGCGGCCCGCTGGAGATGCCTAAGAGGCGGATCCACTGGAACGCCTAAGAGGTGGAACTGCTGGAACAGCCCAAGAGACGGATCCACTGGAAAATGTGCAGCAGAAAGTTGGGTTTGCGCGGCTAAGCGGCCTGTTGATTGGATTTGATCCAATGGATTTGACTATTTTTCTGTGCATACACCGGAATAAGTGCAAAAGCATTGAATCGCATTGGACATATTCTAATGGAACTTAATCTTAAGCGGTCTCCATGCTGCTTTCACTGTACAGAATCCAATGGATGTCACATTGGGGGGGAAGATTGGGAGGCGTTCGTTCCGCTTCCGTCCCAGTTGAATCCGTTTCGCTTTTATTTAGGGGAGTATTCTTCCTCCCCTATTTCATTTTAATAAGGAGGAATCCGACATGGCACAACTCAAAAATCTCACCTTGACCCAGGTAAAAAAAGAAACCAATGAAAAATACAAACCTAAAAAACAAGTCGTGTTCGACAACAACACGAAGGTCGATGTCGAGACCGTATTTCGCCCTTCCCGGAAAAACAAGCTCAAAGCAGAGCTTTTGCGCATCTTGACCGAAGCATTGACAACCAAGCAGCCATTTGATGCCGGCCTGATTCTGGGCCTCGAAACGATGCTGGCCATCAAGTACTTTACGTCGCTGAAGACCGATGCTGAAACATTTGAGCAATATATGGAGATGCTTCATTTGCTCAATGATGGCGACTATACCGAAAAGATTTTGGATGCTTTTGAAATCGATGAGCTGCACATGCTGTTCGAGGAATTGGATGCCGCTCTAGGCGTATTCAACCAAGCGATCGATAAGGAGCTTGAAAAATGGAACAGCGAACACGCAGACACGGAAAAAGATACAGAGACCGCTTAGTAAAGGAGTGAACGTTCATGCCTAAATATGAATTGTCAGACAACATCGTCAGCAATATTTTGCAGTTTCTGAACCGGACGCCGGTCGAAGGCTTCTCCCAGCAGGATGCGATGTATGAAATCCGCTACCTGCTCTCCCACCCCATCGCGGAGGAGCACGACACCCAAGAAAGTGAATGAGCATGCTGACGAATGCGCATGCGCTCATCATGAAGGAAAGGAGTGGAAGCCATGAAAAACGATTTAACCCTGCTGACCGGTTCCTTGAATATTACGAAGACAGTTGAAGAGATCAATAAGGCAATCAAAAAGATCGAGAAACATCCCAAGCTTAGTAAAGTAAAACTAAGTGTTGATTTTGATCAGAAGTATACGAAAAGCGTGGATGTATTGCTTTCATCCGGGCAACAAGTAATAAAACACTTTGAGCTGCAAAAGAAACTCATTGAAGAAATCATAGCCAAAAATTTCTCGCTTGGTGAGGCAATCAATAGGGTCACACAAAGAATACGCGCAAATATAGATAGCTCAGTCCAAGCCACAAAACATATAAATGATAGAAGATCAGCAATTCTGCAAGAAAGCGATGCTATCCTAACCCTAATTAGTAATATGGAGAGGTTCGAAGCAAAGCAACAAGATTTACTTCGTGTACAGTCAGCCAGCGAAATAGGGAGTAACGAAGCATCAAAGAGTGTTGAATCCGCACCCCAAACGGAGGCAAGCCCTGTATCCAATCCGTTTGAAAAAACAGCCAACGATTTTTTTAAAGATGTAAATATAGACGCTTTTAAAAAGCTGTTTGATACATCTATGGTCTCCCTATTCTTTGAAGCAATAGCTCAAGGTGGACTAAAGTTCAAAGCACTCTCGGTATTCGCGGAAATTTATACCAGCTCGACTGTCAAAGCACGAATAGCAACGGTTGCTCTACAATCTGCTTTAAGCTTGGGGTTGTCTGTCGCTATTGGGGCAGTAGTGAGTGGTCTAACCTATTTATACAATAAATATGAAGAAGAAAAACAGCAACAAATCGAATTAGAAAAACAAACGAGACAGACCACCGAGTCATGGACAGCTCATAAAGATGAAATATTAGAGCTTGTCAACACTTATAATTATCTTCAAGCTGTAACACAAAATGGGCAACTGTTCACGAATCATGAACAAGAGCAGTCTTATCTGGACGTAATTGAGAGATTGTCCACTCTTATGCCGGGTCTAGTAGCATCCATTGATGAAAAAGGCCAAAAGCATTTAAAGAGCACAGAGGCTATTCAGAGAGAAATAGAGAACACCGAAAAGCTATCTAAAATTCAGCTAAGAATTGATGCACATTCTGCTAAAGATAATTACAAAGATAAAATAAATGAAATTAATAAACTAAATAAAGAAATAGCAAAAATAGAGCGCAAAAAAAGCATAAAAAATCGTCAAGCTCAAGTACCAGCTTCGTCACGCAGCCAAGAAACTCAAGATGAGTTCATACGCAGTCGTAATATCGAGTTAGGAAAATTAGATCTTCAAATCATTAACACTCAACAGAAAATTGCAAGTTCATCAGATGAATTATTGAATTCTGTTTCTTCCTCCGTTGAGGGGATTTTAAAGTTACGGGACATTGAGTTTAATCCTGAAACATCGAAAGAAATAAAAAACATAATCAATTCCCTTGATTCAGAAATAGTCAATGATGAAAGCAAGCTTGAAGAATTCACAACAAGTTTAGCCGAACTTGCAGAAATCTTATCAGACGGCATTGTTTCTTATAAGGAAAAGGAACGTTTTGTGCAATTAAAGAATGCTCTTCAATTGAGTGATGAAGCTGTTAACAACCTAACTAATTCATTTAAAGAAAACAATGAAGAGGTCAAAAGCTTAAAAAGTGTTAACGAACTGTCCGGTGACCTGAAATATTTCAATAATATCTTATCCACTGTTGAACAAGGACAAAAACTAAACGCAGATGCAGCGTCTGAATTAATTCAAAAGTACCCTGAGTTAGCTGATAACGTCCACAAGATGAGCGATGGATGGAGTATCGAAAAAGATGCTATTGAGGACGTCAGATCAAAAAAATTAGATTTACTTAACGATTCAATACTTGCTGAAAATGGAATCACCGAAAACTACAAAACCGAGCTCGAGGCAAGATTAAAAGGCTATGGAATTGAACTAGATGCGATTAATGATGTAGCTTCGGCAAAGCTAGCTGCTGCGGAAATCAAAGGCTCAGAAGCAATTCCAGAAAATATAAAGAGATATTTGCCTGAGGGAGCAGCGAAAAAAATAGATGCCACGGCCGAACGTGACCGGAAAGCAATTTTAGATCATGGCGAAAAAATGAACTATGTAGCAAAATTTAGAGAAGCACTATCCAGCTCTAAATATGGTGTTTCAGGGTCTAACTCTGGCTCCCGCTCCTCCTCCAGCAGCAAAGACAAGGCTGCCTATGAGTCCCGTTTCAAAATAAACAAATTAGAGGACGCCGTCAATAAAGCGAATGCGGAGCTGGACAAAAACCTACAGAAGCTGGATGAAGCCATCGCCTCCGGTAAAGATTACGATAAAGTACTCAATAATAGACTGACGCTCTACGACAATCTTACGAAAGCCTTGGATAATCTAAAAAACTCGCATGTCAAACAGCAGCAAGAACTAAGAGGCGTCCTTGGGAAGGCCGGGCTGCTTGATAAGAACGGCGATGTCATCGAGAACGTCGGCAAAAAGCTGGAATCCATCGCCAACAGCGGCACGGAAACCATTCAAGGCCATTCTATCCAAACGATAGAATCCTTTGTCGAACAATATCTCAATCTTCCCCAGCAAATCAATGACGCTGATTCAAAATTGAACCAAGCGGTCATGGGCATAGCGGACACATTCGGCAAAGGCCTGGAACGTATTCAAAACACCAGCGGACATAAACAAGCCAAGTCCAAGCATAAAATCGCCATGCTGGGTGAAATCAACACCACGGAAGAAAAAGAGCTGTTGGCTAAGTATACGGAAGAGATTGTTCAGAACATCGTCAACGAGCGAAAGCAAATCAATGATGAAATCTATAAAACCCAGCAATTTATCCGAAGCAGCAAGTCTACGGATGCACAGAAACGGGCTGCGGAAATATACCTGAAGACTTTGCTGGATGCTCAAAACAATAAGTATGAAGAGGTAGTCGCTCAATCTGAGGACCTCGGAAAAAAACAAGCGGATGCTCTCATCTCAGGGTTCGAGGATCAGATTAAAGAGCTGGAATTCCAGAAAAGCCTGTTGGGCTCATTGGACACGCCCGAGAAGCAGCAAGCGGCCAAAGACATCGACAAGGCCATTGCTTCCGTTTACGCCCAAGCTGCACAATCCATTGAATCGCAAACGGCGGAATTGACGCGGAAAGTAAATCAGAGCCAATCCATCACGGAAAAGAGCCGCACCCAAGCCAAGCTTGATGCTCTCAATGAATATCAGCGCACCGTATTGAAGCAAATTTCCGATATGAACAACGCGGAATGGAAAGCCAGATCCGATCGGGCTGACAGCATCATCGAGAATTACAAGAAAATGCTCCAAAAAGAAAAAGAGCTGCGGGAGCAAGCGATTGAAGAAGAAATACGAGTCGAAAATGAGCGTCATAACAATAAAGTCAAACATTTGGATGACGAGCTAAAACGATACGAAGACATCATCAACGCTCAGCTGAAGTCGCTGGATCGAGCCAATGCGGAAGAGGATTACGAAGCGAAGTTCAATAAATTGATGAAGGAGCGGCAGGACATTGCCGACAAGATCAATGTGTTGGCGCTGGACAATTCCTTTGAAGCAAAAGCAAAGAAAAAAGCGCTGCAGGAGCAGCTCGATTCCAAAAATGAAGAAATCGACAAGTTCAAGCTCGATCGCGAGCGCGAGCTCGTCAAAGAAGGCCTCTCCGATCAACTCGAAGACCGGAGACGAACGATCGAGAAAGAAAGAGAGCTCGCAGATAAGCAGCACGAGGACACACTGGACAAGCTTGATCAGGAGAAACGCAAAGTCGAGCGTCATTATAAGCAAATTCTAGAAGATGAGAAATACTTCTATGACATGAAGCAGTCCCTGCTCAGCGAAGATAAAGTCGCCGTATATACGGCCTTGGACGAGATTCAATCGAAATATGATTCGTTCTTTGCTTATCTCGAAGGACAAAGCGAGCTATTCGGCAAGAAAATAGCTGACAATATGAGATACGGCTTTGAGCAGGATTATAAAAATACGCAGGAGTATCGCGATACTGTCGATTCGTCTGGCAAAGCGCCTTCCGGCAGCTCCGGTGTGCCGGGACATGCAGGCGGAGGCAAGCAGACCGAAGATGCTGACAAGCAGAGAAGCTGGAAGGAGTACCTTGCCAATAAGCAGCGTGCCGAATCCTTGACCAAGCAAGTGATCCAGCTGCAACGAACCGATCCCAATTCGATTGACATCGTTCATATCAAGGAAGAAATCAACAAGCTGCGCAAATTAAACAACGATTATCGCAACAAATACAATTTCCCGGATCAATCTTATGATCAGTTGAAAAATATGAAGCCGTTCTCCGCGAAGTCAGGCGGCATGACTCCCCCTTGGGGAGGCAACAACGGCAAGTTCCTGCTCGCCCACGAGAAAGAAATCATTTTGAATCAATCCGATTCCTTCAATTTATTGAAGGTGGTTGATATTACTAGAAATGTAGTCGATTCCATTCGGAACATGAAGCTGCCAAGCCTCACGCAGCAGCAAAACACCACGCATGCCGGCACGACGATTCAGAATTTGCACGTAGCCATTACCGGAGCCTTCGGCCCAAAAGACGGCGGCGATATGGCTGCTTCCTTAATCAATGGACTCAAAGCGCGCGGCGTGAATATTTAGGAGGTGACATCCATTGACAATCAGATCTTCCGAATACTTCTCCTATGCCGGGATCAAATGCAGCGATTACGGCATCGTGAATGTAAACATTAACTCGGGTTTGCTGGAAGAACCTTTCGCGGCCCCGCGCACGCTGCAAGAGGTCAGCATCGGCGGACGCAGCAAGCCTTATTTCCAAGGCATTGCGAAAGACCCGCTCAAATTTCAAGTGTCATTCGCCTTTGAACAGACGTGGGATACGCGGCAAATCCGCGAAATTGCCAGATGGCTGACGGAACAGGATTATTACAAGGAGCTTATCTTCTCCAGCGATCCCGAACGCGTCTTCTATGCCCTTGCAGTCGATGAGCCTACACTGGTACATAACGCGCTGGCGCAAGGCTATGTCAATCTAACGTTCCGCTGCGATTCGCCCTATTCTTACTCCCCTGTCTATTCATCCCCCTTGTATGAATGGCAAGATACCCGTCTCGACCATCGCATCAACGATTTCTCCGCAGGCACGAAGACAGGCCTTGCCGTAGATGCCTCCGGGCAGCTCGTGCTGGACTCCAAGGTGCCGCGATGGAGCGACTATTCCGGCGCAGCCTGGCCGGATATTACATAAGAAAGGAGCACAACATGTCACAACTAACGAAAAAACTGAAGCTGCACATCCCGGAATACACGGATGAGATCTATCAAACGATTCAAGAGCTCGGCGAGAACTTCTCGACCTTGGATAAGGTATCTAAAGATTATGCCTTGTCCCCGCCTGTAGAGGACTTATGGGATCAGAACGATATCATATGGAACTTGAAGCCCGCCATTGGCGAGTATGTCGGCTGGGTCAATACACGTACGGGACGGACTGCTCCTCAATGGGAAGCACTGACTTCCTATCGCAACGGAGACTATATCATTCCGCCTGAAGACAACGGCCATGTGTACACCTGCATTCAAGCAGGCCATTCCGGAGTGATGGAGCCCGTCTTTCCGACCGCTGCGGATCGGGAAGTCCAAGACACGCGCGGCGCTTCCACCTGGCAACGGTCCAAGCTGTATTTTAAAAACGATATCGTCTTCCCGACCGTTGACAACGGTCGTTTTTATGTGTGCATCACTGAAGGCGAAGCCGGAGCGGCCGAACCGGCCTGGAACTTAACGAGCGGCACGAGCATCTACGATAATACCGTGGTATGGCTGGGATATCGCATCGCCAGATGGAAGGAAAGCGGAATATCGGCGCTTTTCAGACCGTTTGGGAAAATTGATTAGAGGTGTGAGCGATGGCGAATTGGCTTTCTTTAAGCAACCTGTTAGGCGTCTACACTTCTCCCCCACTAGATATATCCCTGTATGGAGACGGCGCACTGACGCAGATGACGTGGAAGAGCGATGCTCCTCCGAACTGCAAAGTCCATGTGCAGACCTCCCTCTCGACGGATCAAGGATATTCGTGGAGTGATTGGAAGCCGTGCGTGAATGGCGGCAGCATTCCGGACGCCGAGATCGACACCCCGCTGCACGATACGCTGCTCCGATTTCGGGTCATTATGGAGTCTGATCGATACTCGGTCTCCCCTGCTTTTCGCGAGATCTCCTTTCACTTCGAGCCCGTGGTCGTATTCGACAACAAAGGCGATCTGAATTGCAAGCCGGAGATTTGGATTACGAAGCAAGGAAAAGGCGAGTTTGCCATTATCAATACGTCTCAAGGCAACGCCGATTTCCGGTTTACGGATTTGCTTGATCAAGAAACGGTGTACGTAAACAGCGACCAAGATCATATTGAAACGAGCTTGGCTGCCACCTATCGGTACAGCAGCTTCAATGACAACTATTTAGACCTTCCGCCCGGCAAAAATGTGTTTAAAGTCCGCGGTGACGCCAACTTCCAATTAAGATATCAATTCACACGCATTCAATAAGGAGGTGATCCGATGTTAGGAAATATTGATTTCTTGAAGAAACCGATCAAGCCCCAGCTGTTCTTGGTGAAGCCGAACGGAGAGACGATAAGCAAGTTGAGTGAAGCCTATGATATTAACCAATCCATACTCTTGTCTTCCGTCAATGAACTGTCGTTCAAGCTTCCCTATCAAATCGACATCAATCATAAGCTCGTGAACAACAAAAATATTGCTCTTTTAAAGGAACGTTATCATGTCCAAGTCGTGTTGGGCCAACATATAGAGCGCTATATGATTCATTCGACGAACGAGAACGGCGACGGCGAGACTACTTACAAAGAAATACATGGCTACGCCCTTCCTTATGAACTGCGCGACAAGTTGATTCGAGATTACGCCGTGGAATCGTACCATGCTGAGCAAGTGCTGCGCGACGTACTGACCAATACGGTCTGGACCATCGACTATTTGGATGCGGACTTCAAGCTTACATATCGCGCGTTCGATTTTGGCAATACGACGGTGCTGGATGCAATCTATCAGGTCGCTGAGACGTACAACGCCGTTGTTCAGTGGGATACGAACCGGCGGACCGTATCCATGATGAAGCCCGAACTGTTCGGCATGAACAAAGGGCTGCGATTTTCGTACGGAAAATATTTGAAGTCGCTCGGCAAGGAGTCCAGAGCGGACGAAATGGTAACCCGCCTGAAAGCATTTGGCCAGGATGGACTGACCATCCACAAGGTTAATCCGACCGGACAAAATTATATTGAGAACTTCAGCTACTTCATGTATCCATTTGAACGGGACGCGAACAACACGGTCATCCGCTCAAGCGACTATATGAGCGATTCTCTCTGCCACGCCCTGCTTGACTATGAAGAACGGATCGAGGCCAGAGAAGAGGAATTCGCCAAGCAGCTCGCCGCCCGGAAGCGCTTGGAAGAGAGCCTGACACAGAAGGAAGTCGAGCTGCACAAGCTGAAAAACAACGAAGCCGTCATCACCAACACGATGCTTGCGCAGCAGTTCGACGGCAAAATGTTTTTCGAGAAATATATTCACGATTCTTCCAGCTCGCGCAGCTTCCCCGTGAAGGACATCTATCCTTACGCGGTGCTATGCAAAGTAAGCCCTGCCGCTGGCGTCCAGGTTACGCTCAATGGAGTCGGCAAGCCCGTACAATCCGGCGAATGGGTGCTGATCGGCAAGGTTCATCGGGCGGAGAACGTTACCGTGGAAGTGCGCGGCGGCTCGAATGTCGACGTGTTTCTGCAGGTGGCCAACATTTCGCTTGAGGAACACGACGCCGGCAACAACGAGCGAGAGCTTATCGACAAGTTCAGTCTGGATCACAAGCACATGCAGATGAAAGCGGCCGAAATCGAGCTGGCAAATCTGACGCATGAATTAGAGCAGGTGCAGCATGCGATTGCCGAATTGCAGCAGGACTTCTCCCCCGCGCGCAACTTTACGGATGAGCAGCTGCTGGAACTGAATTACTACGTCATTGAGAAAGAGTTTGCGGACGAAAAATATGTCGAGGAAAAAGACCTCTATCAAGCAGCCGAGAGCAAATTCAAAGAGCTGCAGCTCCCGCAAACCCAGTTCAGCATCGACGTCATTAATTTTTTGGACATCGTGAAAGAGCAGCGTAATTGGGACAAGCTGGTCATCGGCGACTTCGTACTGATTACTTACGAACTGCTGAACATCAAAATAGAGGCGCGAATTTCCGAAATCCGCTACGATTACGAAAATTCGAGCATCCAGCTTACGATCAGCAACGCCAAGGACCTGACGAATGACCAGAAGAAGCTGGAGAAATTCATTTATGACAGCAAAAACACCTCCGTTACCGTGGACAGCAACAAGCACAAATGGGGCAAAGCGGTGGTGGATACCTCAGAAATGAGCAAGCTGTTCGAGCATTTCTGGAATAAAGTGACGAACGATATTAACATGGCGTCCAACGAGTACGTCACGATCGATCGCAAAGGCATTACGATCATCGACCCGCATGACCCGCAGCGCTTCCTGCGGGCGACGCACGGCGCGCTCGGGCTGACGCGCAGCGGCGGCCTCCGCTACGAGACTGCCATTACGCCTGACGGCCTAATCGCGGAGCAGGTGCTCGGCAAGATCATTTTGGGACAGCGTGTCGTCGTGGGCGACCCTGACGGCCTGTTCATGATTGAAGGTCCGAAGCTGACGATATCCGATCGGTGCGAGCGCGAAGTGATGCGGCTTGGATTGTATGACAAAAAAACGGATAAGTTCGGCATGGTCGTAAATCGGTACCGCTCCTCCGAGTGCGCCGACAACACCATCGTGAACCGCACCACGGTCAACAGTGAGGATGGATTCATCATCGAGCGCAACCGCAACGGCTCTTTCGACAAGACCTTCTACACCTCGTCCGATGGCGACCTGCACATGAAGGGCAATTTCCAAGCTGGCGAAGGCGATCGCGTCTTTACCATCAACAAGGATGGCTTGGCTCTGGGCAATTCACGCTGGGCCGATGCCCCCTTCCATGCCGATTACTTCGGGAATGTGTGGATGAACAAGCTGTTCGCCGATGATGCGGAAATTAAAAATTCCTTGTTCAAGGACGGGCATATCGAAGGCTCCAGCTTGAAGATCGGTCAAGGCAATGAAGTATTCAAGGTGTTCCCGGACGAAGGAATATGGGCGGGGCACGACCAGTTCGACAAGGCACCGTTCAGCGTGGATCTGGACGGGAATCTGAAAGCGCGCAAAGCGACTCTAACCGGGGACGCGGGTCAAGTGCTTATCGATACCGACAAAGGCTTCCTCGATTTAGATGCGTTTCAACTCATTGCCGGACAGATAAGCGCCAAAAATATCGATGCCGATTATTTAAATGCAAATTATGGCGTCATTAACGATCTAACTGTGACTCGTCTCGTAACGAAAGATACTACCGATCCATACGGCGTTACCGTAGATTATATCGATATCTCGGAAAAATCCGCGAAATGGATAACTGGCATGCGCAAAGGTTCGGAAGTTCAGGCAAAAACGGCGGATGGCAAGCTCCTTTATTATGAACAGGGCACAAGTAAAAGACTGACCACCGAAGCAAGCACCGACGGGATTTCGAATCTGCCGGCTATGGTTCCTGAATACAATAAACTAACAAAAATGGAGTTGAGCTTTGAGAATACGGGCATCGACTCCTACCCAAGAATTCGAATGGGCGTCGGCGATAACGCAATTCCCGAGAAATCGGGCATCGGCTTCATAGAGAAGAAGAACACAACCCTCGATTTTATCTATTTCACGAATAACTCAGGTCGAGAAGTCAGAATTTCATTAGCAGACTCAGGAATCACCAATTATGTTCAAGGTAGCACATTCAAGGTGGAATCAGATGGCTTGCTGGTGAAGCATCACAACGGCACTCAATTTGAAATTAATAAAGAAGGAACGAACATCCGGATGGTTAACCAAAATGGAAGCAAGGTGGAACTGCAAAGCAACGGTGATATTGTGCTGAATGCAACAGGCAAGATCATTATGACCGGTTCAGAAATAAGACTTAATTAAGCACTTGGGAATTGGGAGGTGGTGAAACGTATGGCTGGAGTCGCGTATTACGGGGCCAGCATTGCTTCAACTGCAGCAAGTAACCACATTAGGATTAAATATTGGCACCCTCGTCGATGCTCGGGCGGATGGATAGATGGAGTATGCCAAGGGTGGACGGAAGGGTATTATCAATATGATAGTATTGACGCTACTATCAACGGAACTGTAAATGGCGGTTCATCAAATGTTTTCGTCAACGGGATGGGTGTCGCTAGACAAAGTGATTCCACGGCGGAAACAGAAACATACTCCATTCCAAGCGGGTGGGATTTAGAGCACTCTGATGGAGGAGGATCCGGAAGCATTACAATTGGGAATTCCAAAAGCGTATTTGTTAACGGCAGTCCAATTGCTGTAGCAGGCAGCACAGTTTCCACTCATGCAGGAGTCTCTACAACAATCAAAGATGGAAGCAGCAATGTATTCATCGGATAAGGAGGTGATAATATGCCAGAGATAAAAACGTACCTGGAACTGAATGATCCCGTCACCACGATATGGCGCAGCGGCACCCCGGACGATCCTTATAAAGACCGGATGGACTCCCTGCCTATCATCAACAATCAGATTACTTTACTTGAGATCCCGTCACACGGGCACAAAGTCATGATTGAGGGCTTCACCGAAATCGACCAAGAGCGGTTCACGAATCGAAGCGCACTCGCGCCTGACGAATTTCTCGTCAACTACTCCAACGGCATCATGCAATTCCATCCCGCCCACGAAGGGAAAACGTTGCTGTGCAAGTACAAAGGGAAAGGGTTCATCCTCTACCCCGCTTCACGCATCTATGCCATGGTCAGCCGGAGTCCCGACGTCGTGCAGACCTTGCAGGATATCATTGACGAGATGCTCCACCGCTTGCAGGAGACCAATACGGCGATTGTCGACTTGAAGCAAGTAATCAAGAACGCTGAGGAAGCCACTCATGCTGCCAACATGGCGTCCGATAATGCGAATCAGGCTGCTGATGACGCAAAGCTGGCCACCGAGAAGGCCTTGCATGCCTATAACACGACGACGCTTGTATTTAAGCCTCCGGTAGCGGATATGAAGGAACTAACGAATACATACCCATATCCACAAGTTGGCTGGACGGTTCAAACCTACAAGGATGGCATGAGATACCGCTTTGACGGCAAGAGCTGGATTCCGATTGATATTTTCGGCAAAAGCATTCAAGTCGTAAGCGAACATGCAGATGGGCTGATGTCAGTCGCCGAACATGTGAAGCTGAAAAGCATCCCCCTGGATGTGAAAGACCGAGTCATCGTATTTTGCTTGCCATCCTCCCTCTTTCAAGGCGTGCAAAGCGTCATTGCCAAGTTCCCTTTCAAGGGCGAGATTACGTCCGTTGAGGCGATTTGCAGCGTTCCCGGCGATTCCGACACGGAAATACAAATTGAGAAAACAGCCGATTTAGTGAAATGGAGCAGCATTTTGTCGCACAACATCCACTTTAAACCGCATGAGTTTTTTGATGACCGGACGTCGACAGTAAGCAGCAGCAACGTCAATGTGGGCGATATGTTCCGGCTGAACGTAGTCAAGCAAGGCGGGAACATTCAAAATGTGACGGTCGAAATGGTCGTGCGCATCTAATCTGGGGACGCCAATCGGCAATAAGGAGGGAAAAAATGAGCAAGCAAGGTTCGCAAGTATGGGGATCGGCAGCGCTTCAAGCACAGCCCATCGTCATCGACAAAACCAATAACCGTCTATCCTTCAAAGTGGATGCCATGGAATATGAAGTCACGATTCCTGATGGCACCTATGAGACCAAGAAGGAATACTTCACTTCCAATCTGATCGTTCCCTTGAATGGAGCATTAGAAAACGCAGGCGCACCTATAGTCGCCAAGCTGGGTGGAGTCCATATGGACAAGCACATGAACGTGCTTGTGCTCGAACATGACGACTCCTCTGCCCCGCATACCATCGATTCGTTCGGCGGAAGCGCCAAGGAACTCGTATGGGGAAGCACAGAGCATACAACCGATCATTCCGGCAGCGAATGAGCTATGTAAGCAATGCACTAATTATTTATAAAAACAAAAAATGAAAAGAGGAATTCATATGACACAACCCATTATTTCTTGGCTTAACAGCACGCATTCGGCAGAGGTAACTGCCCCCTTTGACTTCGGTGTGATCGATGCCGGAGACAGCAGCCGGCCTGTTACTTTCAATATTTGGAACAATAAAAATGGTAAAACGGACGTTTCTAAAATGGAGGATTGCACCATCACAACGCGTGAAATGGAAGGCGGTCTAGAAACACAAGTTGTAAGTGGCAACTGGTTTCACGCACAAGTAGATTCTTTGGGTGAAACAGATATTGCAGATCCCTCTTCTCTTATCGGCAAAACGCGCTTGAAGCCTATTGGCACGACCTGGAGCACAACCAAGGACCATTCCGGGAAAGAACTGACGACGCCGTTAACTCCGGCAGCACAGGAAATACTCGGCGTTAATAATAACGGCAATCCGCTTGATGCGGCAGGCAACTATGTCACCGTCTCGCTGCAGGCAGAAATACCATTGGATGCTTCAAGCGGAAGACAAGACTTCAAAATCCGTGTGTCGTACCGCTACATGTAACGAACGCTTCCTTTCAAGGCGAGGCTGACCGCAGTCTCGCCTTTTTTTATGCTCACAATACAATGGGAGGTTTACTATGATTTTTCATAACCGATACAATCGTTCTCCGGTTCCCCATCAGAGCTTTATCTGGATTGCGGAATATTATGACGGCACCTATTTGTCCGAATATGACTTCGATACTAAAAAAGCGAATAGCTTTTATCACATAGATAAACACAAATTAACGAGATTCGGCTTAATCGGCCACGGCTCACAAGTATACTTCGATGTTGGCAACGGAGTTTTTACAATGAATGACCATCGGCTCATGGTATCTTACCAGACCAAACAGCATGAGTATCCCCTAACCGGAAGAGCTTTTCTATATAACGACATCATCACCTATAAAGACGCTGTATCCGATGTGAATTTACTGTTGGCTGGCGCCAAGCAGGGACGCTTCAACGATCAGATCGTTCAATATAATTTAGGCTACAAAAAAAATATGGCGTTGCTGGATGTGAACATTAACTTTCAGTGCCTGTTGTCTATCCCCTACAACGAAGCTTCTTTTCTGGCCATTAAAATTACTTCCGATAAAGATCTTGATGGAAAACTGATTATACGCCGCAACGGATTAATTGTGGATGAGATTCATGCTCCGCTCAAAGCGCAGCATGCAGGAATGATGAATTGGGAAATTAGATAGCGAGGTGACATGGCAATGGCTACACAAGAGATAGGCTTACCTATTAAGTTCGAAACCGGAACGTTCAACAATACTATCGTCAAAGATGGAAAGCTGCAATTGGCTGAACTCAAAAAAGACGACAAAAGCAACATCGTCTATGCCCCTTTTGGCTTTTGGGAATCGCAGCTTATTCTCATCCAAGACAAAATCACTTCCTTCAAACGAATCGCTAAAGATATTGAAGTGAAAGGCGATGCAACCTATAAAATCTATACCAAATCCTCGGTGGATGGCACGACATGGACTGAATATGCAGAAATCGATAATGCCGATGGCAGTACCCACTCCCCTGCCGCCAAATACGCAAAAGTAAAAGTCGAGATTATTCCCCCACTCATTGGCGCGACCTTTACCGTGGATGAGTTCACGGATGCAGGGAAATATGCCAATGAATTCGTAAATTCGGACAACGGCGTTCTTGAGCTAAAGAAGCATTATCGCTATAAGTATGCGAAGGATGAATCGTGGAAAGATGAAGGTGTGGTTTTGAGGAAGAAGATTCCGAGTAGTAAGTTGAAGAAAATTGATTTGTTACGAGTGGAGGTGTAATTATGCCTGTTCCAGCGACTAAGGGACAATTAAGAGAAAAAGTGCGAGATATGGAGATCGGTGATTATATCGTTTGGAGCTACCATAACAATGACTATTATGAATTTGGCACAAATACTTCAGGATATGTCGAATGTCCCTTGGAAGGTATTCCAAGCGGGCAAACCTCTAAAGGAAAATACTGGTACGGAATAAAGGTAGATAAAGGCTTACTGATTTCAGACAGAATTCTTAGGAATCAATGGTCTTGGGACTATTTAAATAGTCTGAAGAATATAGAAGGAACTACTATCACAATTTCTAATGTACAGGGCATTGTTCGTTCTCCTACAGGCGGTGTTGCTTATGCGGATGTTAACGGGAATACATCATTAACCGATCAAGGGTACGGTGGATGGCCTTCTAATAATGAATGGGATACATATATAGTTAACAGCTCTCTCAATGGCACTATTACTGCTGGAGATGATGCAGTATGGCATTGGAATAAAATGTTTTCATGGTGTCAAGAAACGCCCGTTAATGGATTGATATATAGAACCACAACGGCAACAAACACAAATAGGATTAGACGAGGCTACGGGGTAGATATGACAAGCCCAGAAAGATTATCTTTCGGCCCATCTTCTCAAGCTGATGTTTCAGTTGGTTTCCGTCCAGTATTTGAATATAAAGAGTAGAAAGAAGGTGATTAGATGGCTAAGGTTGGTGAACAGTTAAAGAAGCCAGAGGCTGGTTGGAAGCGATATGATGATAGTGATGGTGCAATTAGTTATACTCCTTCTGATGGTTGGAGGAAAGCAACATTAAACGATCATTACCTTGGATCTTCATCAGGCTCATTAACTAATTCGAATGGAAACAAATTTGTTTTTTCATTTGTTGGTACAAAACTGAGGTTAATACTATCACACTCAAATACATACACAGATAAAATACAAATTACTATTGATAATGAGATTATAGAGTTTTTCAGTGCAAAGTCATCTTCATTTATACATCAAATTCTGTCATATGAAAAAACCGGATTAAGCTATGGAAAACATTATATAGAAGTTACTACTGTTAATAAACCATCTAATAGTAGTGGATATGACTTTAGATTTGATGCATTAGATATTGATGAGAATGGGCAACTTCTCCATCCAGACGAAGTTAGTTCTATTTCAAAGTTAAAAATAGGTAAAAGAATTCGTTGTCACTATAAAGCACTTGCTAATATCTGTGGTACGTTTTCTGGATTAGGAAAAGAAACATCCGATTTTATATCTACAACATCATCTGCAACGCCAGACGGTGATTTTTATTTTATTTGTGTTGACAAGGATCATCTTGGAAGATGGAAATTAATCGCTGACAGAAACATACAATATTCTATTTCATGGGATACATTAAATAGTGCTGGAGTAGCTAGTGGTAGTGGTTTGCCTGTTGTTTTGGATAAAGACTGTTTAACCGCTCTTAGATTAATAAAAGGTGGAATTGGAACTGATAAAGATAATGAATGGGATAAATATATTTTAAGTAGTGATTTAAATAGTTCAATTATTGCAGGTGACAATAACGTCTGGAACTTCAAGCATATGTATTCATGGTCAAGTAGCACTTTTGGTACTTACGTTGAAAGACGTACAGTAAGAATTGATAACTTGTCTTCATATGAAGACCCAAAAGGGACTATTAAAACTGTAGGGTTTAGACCTGTATTACTTTTAGTAATAAAATATTGTAGAAATATTATTTTTCACGACAATAAATACAAAACTTACGACAACGAATGGAAGACAATTTCAACAACTTTGCCTTCAAAAGATACTTTTATGAATGATGGTATTAGTGATTTATCTACTCTGGATAGAAAAGAACAAATTGTTACTCTTCCTATGACATCCTCTGGTTTAGGTGAAGGTAAATTGTTTAAGGCAAAGGTTGATTACAAAAAACACTTTGATATTAACCGTATTAATGTGAAGTAGGACTGAATTGGTTCTACTTCTTTTTATATTGAATAACGATTTTATTTAGATGGGATGGTGATAGGTATGGCTAAGTTTGGAGATGTATTGCTTCAACCAGAATCAGGCTGGAAAAGGTATGATGATTCTGATTCAAATATCATTTATGAGGGAAGTGGATGGGAACGACACTCGAATAGTGCATACTACAATGGCTCCCGTCATGCATGTTCGAGAACATCCATCAATCCAAAAATCAAGTTTAACTTTATTGGGAGCAAATTAATATTAATTAGCTCTCTATATTCTTCATATTCGAATAATATAGAGATTAAAATTGATGAAATAATTTATGAAACTAGTCAAGTGAGTAACGGGACTTATAATCAAGCAGTCTTTTTTATTGTAGAAGGATTGAAATTCAAAGAGCACTCAGTTGGAATAACAAAAATCAACCAAGGAGGATGGGAAAATGACTTTAATTTTGACGCGATTGATATAGACGAAAATGGACAACTGAAACCATATAACCCCATAGAACACAAGTATCTAATTCAATCAAATAGTGGACAGTATCTGTCATTTGAAAACCAAGTCGCTTCAACAACAGCAATTCCTAAAATGACATCAAATTCAATACCATCTGGACGAGCATTTGCAAAAGATATCTATTCTGCTCCCTATGATGCGTGGAAAGCATTTAATCAAATCGACGATAATGATGGATATTGCTCCAAAAATGGTAGTGCTGGAGTTGGTTTTCTTGGATACGAGTTTACTAATGACATTCCTATTTTTAAGTACACATTAAGAAGCATGAATTCATCTGCTGTCCTTAATACAATGCCAAAAGACTGGACTTTTGAAGGAAGCTTTGATGGAGATAAGTGGTATGTATTGGATACACAGAAAAATCAAACTTGGACTACTACAAACACAGACAAAGATTACTACATCAGCAATCCGAAATCCTATAAAATGTATCGTTTGAATTGGACTGCCAACAATGGACATACAGGGTATACAGGCATCAATGAACTAAAGATGTATAGTGGTTCGAATACGGCCTCACAGATTCCATCAATAAATGAAAAGTATTTTACGGCGTATGGAATGAACAAAATAACTCAACAAACTCTTAAAAGTGATTATGATCAAGTACAGTTAATCTCTAATAGAGAAAGTAATCTGAACGAAGGAAAAACATTTGAACATGAGGTTGATTTGAAGAAATATGAGGTGAATAAAATAACTCTTGGAGTATAAAAAACTTTACAAAGGATGGTGATAAAAATATGGCTATATTTGGACAAGTATTAGCATCTCCAGAATCAGGATGGAAAAGATATGATGATTCAGACTCAAATATCATTTATGAGGGAAGTGGATGGGAACGATATTCGAATAGTGCGTATTACAACGGCTCTCGCCAAGAATGTTCTCGAACATCCATCAATCCAAAAATAAAGTTTAACTTTATTGGGAGCAAAATAATATTAATTAGTTCTCTGTATTCTTCTTATTCAAACAAAATTGAGATTAAAATTGATGAAGAGTTATATGAAACTACTCAAATCAGTGGCGGTAATATAGCAGTCTTTTTTATTAAGGAAGGATTGAAATTCCAAGAGCACTCAGTTGAAATAACAAAAATCAATCAAGGTGGATATACAATTGACTTTAATCTTGATGCAATTGATATTGATGAAAGTGGGCAATTAAAACCGTATGACCCACTTACCTACAAGTTTTTAATTCAATCAGATAGAGGATATCACAGTATATTTGATAGAGAACACTCTTCAACAACAGCAATTCCTAGAATGACATCAAATTCAACACCATCTGGACGAGCATTTGCAAAAGACATTTATTCCGCTCCGTATGATGCGTGGAAAGCATTTAATCAAATCGACGATAATGATGGATATTGCTCCCAAAATGGAAGTGCTGGAGTTGGTTTCCTTGGATACGAATTTGCTCAGGACATTCCTATTTTTAAATATGCAGTAAGAAGCATGAATTCATCTGCTGTCCTTAATACAATGCCAAAAGACTGGACTTTTGAAGGAAGCTTTGATGGAGATAAGTGGGACATTTTAGACACACAGAAAAACCAAACTTGGACTACCATAAACACGGACAAAGATTACAACATTAGCACTCCGAAATCCTATAAATTGTATCGTTTGAATTGGACTGCTAACAATGGGCACACAGGGTATACTGGTATCAATGAATTAAAGATGTACGAAACTCCTGATCCTAATATACTTATACATTTCCCTTCGATGGATAAACAAAGTTTTGTTAATCATGGAATGGGAAAATCGTTTGTTATTGATTTGGCAACAGAGTTTACACAAAGATCATTTATAGAATCAGAATTTTTTGTTCTGGGAGAAGGAAAAGTGTTCAAACAGAAAGTTGATACTTCGAAATTTCCAATTAAAAAAGTATCAATTGAATGATTGTTTTATTTAGAAAGGAGCGATGAACTTTGAGTAGTACATTAGACAACATGAATAGATGTGGTGTGGGTTGGTTTAAGATGGATGAGGCAAGTGGAAATGCAATAGATAGTAAAGGTAATGCAATTGGTACTCCTTCCAATGTCAAGAGAATCTCAGATAAAGATAGGAACTCTATAGAATTTAATGGGGTAAATAGTTATGTTCAATTCAATCAAAGAATCATCCCAATAGGAAACAAAAGTATACGATTCAAAATAAAGCCGTATCCTACTTCTTCAATCAAGGCGATACTTCAAACTGGCGGGTATAATAATACAGGAATAAGAATCGATCAAGACACAGACAATAAAATAATGGTAATTGCTCAAAACACAACAAATATTTTAGCGACTGCGAAGAGTTTAGATTCATTGGTTGTAGGGGAATGGAATGATGTATTAGTGATTTTTTCATCTCAGAAAATATTAATTTATGTTAATAGTTTTACAAAACACTCAATTACAGAATTGATTGGATTAGAACTAGAGCCTACTAACAATCTTATTGTCGGAAAAACTATTGTGAACTACTCAGAACGATATTTTAAAGGTCAAATTTGTGAATTAGAAATATATAATGATATTATATCTCCTATTCCAAATAAAATATTGATCTACCATGGAAATCAATATAAAACCTATAATGAATCATGGCAAAACATTGGCACATCAGTTGTAGAAAATGATTATATTTTTAAGGGAGTAGACGACATTTCAACTATTCCAGAAGCTGCATGGGCAGAACTAAAGGGTGACGTTGAACTTTGCTACTACACAGACGCTCTAAACAAAACAGAAGTATCATTCAATATCGAAACTGAACCCTTTACCCTTGCTGAAGAGTTTGATGGTCAAACAATCAAAATCATTGAATATACTGATAATCCTACACAAGAAGAATCCATTATCACATTAGAAACTGAACCATTTACGTTTTATGACGAAGTTGGCGATAGCTTCGATGTTCTGCATTACACAGATGATCCAGATAAAACCGAAGCTGAGCTGGAAATAAATCATAACTATTCCCCTTGGGATGAGCTTGATGGTGATTTTGAATTAGTTACGTGGACAATGGAAGAAGAAACGGAAGTACAGGAAGAGCTAAAACCAATATTTAAAGAAAAGATTGAAGATGGCGATTTATACGGTGTAACTGTGGATTTGTCAAAAGGAACTATAAATATTAAGTGAGACAGTCACTTGGGGCTGTCTCTTTTGTTTACATATCTATTGGAAGGAGCTGATTTTATGGCAGGTAATGCAAAACCTAGAGTACCGAATTTAGGAGACGAAGCTAAAATTGAAATTACAGGCTTTAGAGGTTCATCTGTAAATACACCAAATAATGCATCAGATGCCTCCGTATTACTTGATGGCGTAACGACTAAACAAGGAGTTTACAATGCAGTAGCAATGTCCACTCATTTCGATTCATACTTGGAATTCTCTATAAATAGAAATAGTAATTTGTGGGCTGTTGGTGGCAGCTATTCAGATAGTGGTGGAAGTGCTGGTAAACAACTAAAATTGGAAATGTGGAATGGTCAAGAATATAAAGATGTTGGAATCTATAATACTACTGCGACTAATGGTTGGTACTTACTGTGTCCAAGCCTAGTAGCAGGAAAATATAAGATTACTCCGGTAGCTAATTATGTTACTTTCAATGAGTGGTATGTTGAAAATCTAGTTCTTAATAAAAGTCTAATTGAATTGAGTGGTGGCGAATACAGAACATACAAATCTATGTTTAATGTTGATGATAAAACAACAGCTATTCCTAAGATGACATCAAATACAACACCATCTGGACGAGCATTTGCAAAAGACATCTATACACCAGCAAATGAAGAATGGAAAGCTTTTAATCAAGTTGACGATGAGGAAGGCTATGTGTCAAAGAACAGCAATGCTGGTTATTTGGGATATGAGTTTGATAAGTCAATACCAATTGTAAAATATGCAGTTAGGAGTATGAATAGTTCTTCTAAATTATCTAGACTTCCTAAAGATTGGACTTTTGAAGGAAGTAATGATGGAGTTATTTGGGATGTTTTAGATACACAGAAAAGCCAAACTTGGACAACATTAAGAACGGACAAGGAATATATAATCAAAGAACCTAAACCATACAAAATGTATCGTTTGAATTGGACTGCCAATCCTTCAAATTATACAACTATTAATGAACTGAAATTATATAGTGGAACTTTTATAGGAGCATGGGAAAGCATCCCTATATCTACAATTGATGAGAAAATTTTCGAAGAACACGGAATGACCGATCTATCCATCATTCCACCGGAAGCATGGCAAGAACTGGCCCAACTCTCCCCCACTATCGAGATCGTTACATACGTGCCAGAGGGTAACAAAGCCAAGCCTTTTACCGAGACACACATGGACATCCCCTTGCGTGTCGACATGACTGCCTTGCCTTTCGAACAGCTTATCGTGCAGCCTTCCGATTTTGACTTGCACGGCAATCTGCTCTCCATCGCTGCAAATAAACTCCCTGCCGAAGTGAGCGCCTATGACGGTACTTGCAAGTTTATCGTTTCTTTCGATAAAGGCGCTACGTGGGAAGCTTTCAAGAACGGAAAATGGAAAACAGTGAACGCTGCCGATATGGTGAACGTCCGAGAACAAGGAATGAGCTTCAAAACCCTTGCTCAAATAAAAGAAAAGCATCTCCTGAATAAAGGAAAACAGATTCGAATTGGCTATTACTTGGACGACAGCATACACCGTGAAGAAGAAATAAAGCTTGATCATTCGCAGTTAGTGGTGAAATCTGCTCTTGATGATGTGAAATTCGAAGATATGTCCTTTTATTTGCTCAATACGACAGCGACGATTCAGCTCCAATTAACCGGAAATAAACTGACTGGTGAGCTGGATGACGCAGATAAAGGTAAAGTCCAGTATCGGGTGCTGCTGAACGACAAGCCGTATTATCCAGACAATGGCGAGTTCACGCGCTTGGCTTCTTCTCCGTTGGATATCAATCTTTACATTTCCGAAAGAGAGATTCTGTTCAATCAGGAAAATAAACTGACGGTCGAGTTCCAAGATTACTGGGGGCAGACCGATCAATGGGAAACGAAGTTTATCGGCACCTATTCCGGCTTGATGTTCATGGACAAGACCGGAAACTATTACTCGGACACGTTCGGCGGGATATTGAAGTACTTGGACTTCGGAATTATCATCGCGGGTCAAACGACCGTGGATCAGAAAGTCGTTGTAAAAAACCAGTTGGGATATGAAATCACGAATCTTACACTGGAGGTGGTCAAAGACTCTCTGCCCCAAGGCGTTACCATTGAGTTGTCACGATCCAATAAGCCATTTATCGCCCAGGATAAGCTGCTCTTCAGCCAGATCTTCCAGCAGGATGATACGGTTGAATTTTACGTCCGTATTGCTACTGTAATAGAAGCCGAGCCAACGGTGAATGGTCAATTTGAAATCCGCGCAAAAGCGGATCGGGTATAATCTCAATACAATGAGATCGGATGTGAATAACATTGAATGAATGTAATGATATAAGCTCCCCCTTCTACGTTAAAAAAGCGGAAAACAAACTAAATGGCAAGTTTTTTCTCTACGGTTCAGGCAGCGATGATGTAAAATCAACCTTTGTGGTCGCGACCCGAGTTCGGGAAGACCTCGATGCGAGCCTATCTGTAAAAGTCGAGAGAGCGTATGATTTGTCCTCCCGCTTGGAAGTCATGTATCGCGGCAACGGAGATTTGCCTTCCAGCATCCAAGCGATAGCAGCCGAATACTTGCCGGCTTCGCTTGAGGTTAGACCGCATAATCAAATGTTCGGCAAATTCGAATTGTTGGAAGCTCCAAGGATTGAAACAGGGTTCCCTTCGAATGAAGACGCAACGACCCGCAGCCGTACCGACCTGCAGACGATTAACTTCGGCGATACGCAGCAAATGATGATAGGCGCGAATAATGGAGAGTATTTTGATTCTTACGTAAAGTTTGGACGTCTGAAAGAGTTAATGCCTGATTTGCATCTATTAGAAAAGGCAAAATTGAAAATATATTATACTGGATCATTACCGGACGGCACCAACATTGAGCTGCACCAGCCGCATCGATTCTGGGAGGAGCTTGGAGTTACACACGCCAATAAACCCCGCTCCGCTGAGCTCCTGTCAAATGAATATACAATCGATCGGCAAAAACGTTACATTGAATTCGATGTGCTGGACATCCTGAAGCGATGGCAGGCTGGAAGCTTGGTGGATTATGGGTTTCTGATCAAATCTGCGAACGATTACCCCGTTTATTTCTATACTCGGGAATCAAGCAAGCAGCCGCTTTTAGAAGTAAAATATATATCTAATCTGATTTACAGCGTCGGCAGAAGCGCGACTGAAGCGACCATGTTTATTTATGGCGTAGGCAATTCCGAGCGTTCGGCTTCGCTCACCGTGCATAGTGACCGAGGCGAGGATTCCAAAGAGGCTACCCTATATATTCATCGGCCAGAAGTGCCTGTGCCTATCGATAAAACGGGAACCATTGCCGTTAGTCGAGCGAATATGATATCCAGCATGACAGTTGGCATTAGAAAAGAAAACGTGTTATACGGCAGCATCAGCGTTCCTGATTACGGTGTAGAAGATCTTGATTCAATCGTTCAGATCAACACTCCGGAAAAGCATGCAGTCCTAACAATCGATCCGAACATCAGTCTGCCAAGTATGATGACGGTAGCCAAGAGAGAACGCACGAGTCGCCCCGGCCATATCTCTGTATCGGTTCCTCATCTGCATTCGCGTCTCGAAGTTTCCAAATACAGAAGAGCGTCCAATGACTTAGACGCTTCGCTGACCGTACAAAAAGAGAAATCCGAAGATCGTAATGCGTTTTTAACTGTCAATCAACCAGACTTGGGCGGAATTTTTACAGTAAGAGCATATAAAGAAGACGATGTTGCAGGGCGAATTGAGATTCCGCATTACGATGACAAAGAGTCGTTCATCCATGTTTCAAAGCCTAATCTTGCATCTTCCTTGGATGTGAAATATGGGCACTCCTTGAATTCGACGATTTATGTGAAGCATCACGAGTATATGGAGTCGTTCATCGAGACAAAGCAGATTTCTCAGATTCATGCAACAATTGACATTCGACAAGTTGCCGATGCACCTGCACATCTGTCGATAAGCATTCCAGATTTACAGGCATATTTATACCCAAGGGTAATCGATAAGGATGATTTACGTGCAATTGCAAGAATTCTGAAGAAAAATGCAGCCGATCTGCACAGTCGAATCAATGTAAATGGAGTCGCTGGAGCGTATTATTACATCCTGTAATTGATATATGAAAGCTGAAGTCGTCCCGTCTTGGGGCGGCTTCTTTTATTTGAGCGAGGAGGATCTTAAATGAATACATTTGATTGGAGTAAATATGGCTTTGTTCGCGTCACCAGTCCATATGGCTGGAGGAACGATCCATTCAACGGGAAGAAAGTATGTCATACCGGCGTGGATGTAGTCAAATCACATCAGGCTCCCATACATGCTTTTGCAGCTGGCGAAGTCGTTCATGCCAGCATGGGTGCTGCAGGAAGCGGCTTTGGCGGCTTCGGCAATGTCGTCGCTATCAAGGATAGCAATGGACATCTGCAATGCTATGCTCATCTGGATAGCATAGGTGTCACGGTCGGGCAGATTGTTAAAGAAGGTCAAGAGCTTGGCAAGCAAGGAACGACGGGGCGCTCTACGGGCTCGCATTTGCACTTTGAAGTGCGCAGTAAGGCCTCTCCGAGCTTTGGATTCGGTCATCACATCGATCCGGGGCACTATTTATCAACTTATTTTTCCGCACACACACAAAGTGAAAATAAAAAAGAATGCAAAACAGTACCCATCCGTCTTAACAATCAAGCGTTCTGTGAAGGATTTCTGGAGGGAAGCATTACGTATGCCCCATTGCGTGCCATCAGCGAGCAATTAGGAGCCCGGGTAACTTGGAACGGCAAGGAAGCAGCAGTCAATGGAACCCGCATGTTAGGCGGGAAATTAATCAATGGACGCACTTACATACCTGTTCGAGCCTTTGAAGAAGCCATTCAGGTCAAAGTGGTATGGAACGGTCAAGAGGTAAACATAATCCAGTAAACTCGAAATAGCAAAAACCCCTGCCATCGCGAGGATGACAGGGGTTGAGATTACGCTTCTTCCGTTACTTTTACTTCTTTCATTTTGTCGCCCTGCTTGATTTCATCGACGACATCCATGCCTTCTACAATTTTACCGAACACAGTGTGCACGCCATCCAAGTGAGGGAATGCCGCATACGTAATGTAGAACTGCGAGCCGCCTGTATCTTTGCCGGCATGCGCCATCGCCAGAACGCCGCGTTCATGCTTGTGCGGGTTGCCTTGGGTTTCGCATTTGATCGTGTAGCCAGGACCGCCTGTACCTGTTCCGTTCGGGCAGCCGCCTTGTGCTACGAAGCCCGAGATGACGCGATGGAATGTTAACCCGTTGTAGAAGCCTTCGCTTGCCAGCTTCTCAAAGTTGGCAACTGTGCCCGGCGCCTCTTGATCGTGAAGTAAAACTTTGACGACTCCGCCTTTTTCCATTTCAATCTGTGCGTATTTGCTCATATGTATGAACTCCCTTCAATATGCGTTGTGTTAGAACTACCCTCACGATTATACGATAAATCAGCGTAAAAAGAAAACAGATACGCAAGCACAAACAGACCCCGAGACCCGCTGCCCAACCCTACGCAGCGAAACTCAGGGTACCGTCAATCTTTCTTCGCTTTATTTCAGAACCGCTTGCTTGTTCAGGCGTGCCGGAATGCAATCATTCATGACGATGTCACGATGAGACTCACGGCGTACGACAATGTCGGCTTCGCCGTCTTGAACGAAGACGACAGCAGGACGCGGGATGCGGTTATAGTTGCTGGCCATCGAATAATTGTACGCTCCGGTGCAGGACACGGCCAACAGATCGCCTTGGTTCACTTTAGGCAAAGCGACGTCCCAAATGAGCATGTCACCGCTCTCGCAGCATTTTCCTGCAATCGAGACCACTTCTGAAGCTTCCTCATTTCCCCGGTTCGCCACCATCGCTTCATAGCGGGATTCATACAATGCCGGACGCGGATTGTCCGTCATACCTCCATCCACCGCCACGTACTTGCGAACGCCTGGAATGTCTTTTACGGACCCGATCGTGTATAATGTCGTTCCCGCCTCACCAATGATGCTACGACCCGGCTCCACCCAGATTTCCGGCAGAAGATTGCCGATTCCCGCAAAGCAGCTCTTCACAGCATCCGTAATCGAACGCACATATTCGCTTACTGCAAGCGGTGTATCGCCTTCCACATACCGTATGCCGAAGCCTCCGCCCAGATTAACGACTTGGAACGCCACGCCCGCTTCGTCCTTCACTTGACGGGCGAATTGCGCTACGCGCTCCACCGCCAGCTGAAAGCCTTCCGTTTCAAAAATTTGCGAACCGATATGCGAATGAATGCCGAGCAGCTCCAAACCTTCGGCATCCGCAGCCGCTTGCACGGCTTCGAGCGCCGTTCCGTTCCCGATATCGAAGCCGAACTTGGAATCAATCTGGCCTGTGGAAATATACTCATGCGTATGTGCCTCTACCCCTGGCGTGACGCGGAGCAGCACGGAGACGGTCTGTTTGCGTTCTTTTGCCATGGCATTGAGCAGATGCAGCTCGGTAAAGTTGTCAACGACGAAGCAGCCGATACGGGCATCCAGCGCCATTGCGATCTCGTCTGGCGTCTTGTTGTTGCCGTGAAAATGAATGCGCTCAGCCGGAAATCCGGCTTGTAGCGCCGTGTATAGCTCCCCTTCAGATACGACATCAAGCGACAAGCCTTCTTCATCCACGATCCGGCACATCGCCATCACACAGAACGCCTTGCTCGCAAAGGCAACCTGAAATTTCAATCCAGAGGCGCGAAACGCCTCCATATACTCCCGGCACCGTTCACGCACGAGATGTTCATCTACTATATATAACGGAGTGCCGAATTGAGCCTTCAATTCAGCAGCATCACAACCGCCGATTTCCAAATGTCCGTTGGCATTGATTTCACTGGTTCCATGTAAGTACATCGTCTTTTCTCCCCATTCCCTAATCTATCCACGCTGTCTGAATCCATTATATTGCATCATGAAAAATATTACATCGAGTATATCAGCTAAGCTTGTCATTGAAGAATGGATTTTTTGGCTCAAGGTTTGCATTATGTCCCTGACATTGTTCACTCCGTTCAGGCTGCGATTTGCATACATTTTATGAAGCATTCTTTCTGTCAGTGCAATTTATAGGCAATATTCATTTTACATAGTATGCATACAACCAAAACAGGACATACACGAGCAAAAACACTCGAATATAAGAAGGAGAATACAACCGTAATAAATAGCATTAGATTATACGAACAGAAAATCACGCTCAGACTGCCCAGACACCATTTGCAAGTGAATTTCTCTATTTTCTCTACTTTCGGTATGCTCCAACAATGTATGAAAACCGTTCTCTCCTCTAAGAAAAGGGTTCCAAAAAGTCCTTTTGCCCACTAACCCCTTGATTCAGAAGAACAAGAACTCCTTTGAATCATTAGTAGGTAAAGCTCAATCAATCTTTAGTACTTAAGTTGTTACTTTGCATAGTCTGAATAATGGGGATAGTGAACAAAAGAGCACTTCGACAACTCTTGCCTTACGCATCTGACTCTCTGGGAGAGTGGACGTAAGGGTACAGCAGAACTGTTTAGTTACACATCCATTGGCCGACATATTTTTTCGCCCACCCCCTACTTCAAACGATTTTTCCGCAGACCCCCAATTTATGCTTTCTCATCAATATAAAAAAGCCTTGGATTTTCTCCAGGGCTTTAATGCTTAAGTGAAGTATCTGTGCAATTCGGTTTTTTCGCCAGGGATACACTATCTATCAGCTGAGTGAGTTCTATTGGAAAATATGTAGTGTAATGTTTCGGTTAGGCGGGTAAACAACAAGTTGACTGCATTTTGTACAGTGGATCCGGATGTTTTTCTGCATTTGCTGCTTAGGAGTGTCAAACCATTGGATGAAATCCAATGAAACTAACCAATAAAGTGATTCAGGAGCTTTTTCACTGTACAAAATCCAATGTGAACAAGAGTTACCAAGCCTTCATTCCGCATTGTGTTGAATGATCATAACAAATCAGGCTCCTGCGGGAGCCCGAACGTTGCTGATGCCTAAAGATGCCCACGATTCTTGTCTGAAACTTCCACCAAATTGTGCATTTACGTCACATCCACCACTGGAAATCAGTTACTATGGCGTTGTATCCGGCGGCATCTTGGTATTATCTCTCGTTTTGTTGAAGCTCGGACGCTGCTTCATGTAGAGAACGGGCTGGCGCACGAGGATGTTGAATAGCGCATTGGCGTTAAACGGAATAAACGGCCATAGATAGGACGAGTTGTACGAGCGATTAACGGCCAGGTACACTACCCATATCGTTGTGCCAATGACCAACCCTGGTACTTTGAATAGCGCCACCGCCACCAATAGGAACAGGCGCACGATGCGGTTCGCAAGTGACAATTCATAGCTCGGCGTGGCGAACATGCCGACAGCCGCAATGGCCATATAGAGAATGACCTCATTGACGAATACCCCTGCTTTGACCGCGATATCCCCGACGAGAATGGCCGCCAGCAAGCCAAGCGCAATGGCAAGCGGCGAAGGCGTGTGCACGGCGGCCATCCGCATGAGGTCCACCCCGAGCTCAGCTAGCAGGAACTGAACGATTAACGGGATTTTCCCCGTTTCCATCGGACCGATAATCTGCAGCGCCGCTGGCTTCAAGCCCGGCTCGATAACAAGCAGCAGCCATAAGGGCAGCAAGAACAGTGAGGCAAAAATGCCGATAAACCTCACGCTTCGCAAATAGGTGCCCATGAAGGCCGTCTGCCTATTCTCCTCCGCGTGCTGGCACAAGTCAAAAAACGTTGTCGGCAAAATAATGACGGAAGGTGATGTATCCACGAAAATAACGATGTTGCCGTCCAGCAGATGTGCGGCGACGACGTCCGGACGCTCCGAATAACGGACCAACGGATACGGATTCCAGCCTTTATTGATAATGGCTTCCTCCAGCTGCTTATCAGCAAGCGGCAAGCCATCGATATTGACCGCTTTTATCTTTTTGCGTACCGCTTCCACTTGACGTTTATCCGCAATGTCATCGATATAGGCAATACACACATCCGTCCTTGTGCGGCGTCCTACCTGCACCATCTCATACTTCAGTCCAGGATCGCGCAGCCGTCTTCGGACCAAGGTGACGTTCGTGAGCAAGGTTTCGGTAAAGCCGTCCCGTGAACCGCGGACTACTTTTTCCAGTGATGGCTCTTCCAAGCCTCGAGTCGGGAACGACTTCACATCGACCATCAGCGCTGTCGTTTCATGTTCGATGAAGAAAACGCTGCTGCCCGCCAAAACTTTGTTGATTGCTTCACTCATTTTATCTATTTTTTCAACTTGAATGTGCGGGATGTAGCACTCGAAAAATGCTTTTAACGCGTTCGAGGTGATGGATAATTTGTTCAGGAACGACAATCGCGCCAGAATCATCGTCATTACTTCATCCTTGGCAAATCCGTTGAGATAGAACAGCCCTACTCGTCGGCCGCCGAATGTCATCTCCCGGAGCAGAACATCAAAGGATTCCTCCAGACCGACCACATTTTGCAGCGTATGTCTGATCATCTCCATCTTCTTGGGGATTGCATCATCATCCTGCCAATATTTAATCGATTCTTCTACCGTATTGGATACTTCATGCTGCTTCTTCTCCAAATCCTGCTGCTCGTCTTGAGGCTGGCCAGGGGGCGGCATGCTGCCTTCTGGATGGGACGGCTCCGTCACTTGCTCTGTCATCGTTCTTCCTCCTTCTGCCTTCGCGCGCATTGTAGACTCTAGCCAAGCTAATGAGGGTAAATAAAGCAATCAAACCATGAGCCTATAATTTTGCCGAGGACCATAGCGGTTAATAAAAACGTTAGAATACCGGACATCCCAAGGCGCTTCGCCAATATCGGGAGCACATTGAGCACTTCGGTCAAAGCAGCGGCCAGCAAGCCCACGAATACACCGTCCAACAAACCTATCACTGGTGACAACCAACCGGCATAACGAAGCTTGATGCTCCACAGATCGATAACGGTGAAGAACAGCGCCCCGGTAATGATCGCAGCTTCGAACCAATGCACGCGATGAAAGGAATTTGTTATCTGCGCAAGCCTCGGCAGCATGTCCAGTACGACAAATAAAGCCACCATGCCGCCACCTACCGCGATGCCGCCCGCCAAGCCGAGAAATGCGGCGAATATTTGGATGAATACGTTCACTAGCGCATTACTCACGCTTCTCATCCGCCTCTCGCAGCCGCTGGTACTCTTCCGTCACAATATATTGATTCAAGTTTTCCTGATACAGATACATTTCCACTTCCAGTGGCGTCGGTTCCTCATTGAATTTTTTGCGGAAGATGTGGTTGAAAAAGATGACCATCCCCAGCCCGATTCCGATGGAATAGCATGCCTGAAACCAGAAGGAACTCGCTTCTTTGCGTCCGGTAAGCAGTTCTATAATCCGATGGTGGACTTGCAGCATGCTGACATCGGCATGAAAATTCATAATGGCCAGCCCGGAACCGAAGAATAAGAGCAGCCACACGATTGCAATAAAAAACGGATTCGGCCGCTTCGCCTGCTTAACAATCTCCACAAGTGTATGCGGCTGTCCGAAGCATTCGATGCCAAGAGCGGGAGCTACCGCTTTGATGGCCCTGACGATGGCCATCATGTCGACGAGGAGAATATTGCCGTCCTTAGGTTTCGGATTCAACAGCACTAGCTGCTTCAGCTTCGCCTCCCAAGACGAATCTACGATCACTTCCGCTACGTCCCCCAACCGGACGGGTTGTCCCGGCGGAACCTTGGACTGCTTTCTTAGTCGGATGTAGCATGTCGATGGCTTATCATCCGATATCACCATGTCCATCACTCCTTCCTCATTGTTCTTAGTATGGTTGAGTTGCGCTGCATTATGAGGAGATGGGACAGCAGGAAACATTTGCATTCCTGCTGGAAGAGTAGACACAAAGACACCGCAAGGATGATTCCTTACGGTGTCTGCATCACTGCGCGATCTGCGCCTTTATGGACTGTAATATTTTCTTTTCCAACCGGGACACCTGCACCTGCGAGATGCCCAAGCGGCTGGCAACTTCCGACTGTGTCTGGTCGCGGAAATATCGTAAATAGACGATGAGCTGTTCGCGTTCACTCAATCCTTCGATAGCTTCGTTCAGAGCGAGCTTATCGAACCACCGCTCCTGTGATTCGTCCGCAATTTGATCCATGAGCGTAATCGGATCGCCATCATTTTCAAATACCGTCTCGTGAATAGAGGTCGGAGGCTTGTTCGCTTCTTGAGCGAAGACAACCTCCTCCGGTGTAACACCGAGTTCTGCAGCCACTTCTTTAATCGTTGGAAGACGACCGAATCGCTTCGACAGCTCATCCTTCGTCTTTCGCACTTTGTTCGCCATTTCCTTCAAGGAGCGGCTTACCTTTAACGTGCCATCATCCCGCAAGAAGCGCTGGATTTCACCGATTATCATCGGGACCGCGTACGTAGAGAACTTCACGTCGTATGACAAATCGAATTTATCGACAGATTTAAGCAAGCCGATGCATCCGATTTGAAACAAATCATCCGGTTCGTACCCTCGGTTCATAAACCGCTGTACGACCGACCATACGAGACGAATGTTGCAGTTGACAAGCGTATCTCTTGCCACCGTATCCCCAGCTTGGCTGAGCGCAATCAGACGCTTCACTTCCGCGTCGTCCAAATAACTTTGTGACGATTGCTTCAAATCGACTTTCATGGCTTCAACCCCTAATTATAGAGCGCTTTTTTCGATTCTATCCGCTTCTTCATGCGGATGGTGGTACCAACGCCAAGTTCGGTTGTCACTTCAAACTCATCCATAAAGTTCTCCATAATGGTAAAGCCCATGCCAGAACGTTCCATATCCGGCTTTGACGTGAACAGAGGCTGTCGCGCCAGCTCGATGTCTTCAATGCCTTGTCCTTGGTCGGATACCGTCAATGTAATGTCTTCGCCTTCAATTGCAGCAGTAATGCTGACCATTCCAGTCGGTTCATTATCATATCCGTGAATAATACAGTTCGTTACCGCTTCAGAAATGACCGTCTTCAGATCCGTCAGTTCATCCAGTGTTGGGTCCAGCTGCGACACGAATGCCGCAACGGCTACGCGGGCGAATGCTTCATTCTCGGAACGACTGGAAAATTGCAACGTCATAACGTTAGCTTGGCTTTGTCCGTTCATGATACGACCTCCAGACCGTTGAGCGCTAAATGCTCGTTATCGTAGACATGCATAATTTTGAACAAGCCCGACAATTCAAATAATCGGCGCACGGCCGGATTCATCTCACAGACCGCCATTTTTCCGCCTCTGCCTTTGATTTGCTTGTACCTTCCCAAGATAACACCGAGGCCAGAGCTATCCATAAACGTCAATTCACTAAGGCTTAGCACCACATGGTTCACTTGTCCGCGTTGAATCACCTCATCGAGCTGAAAGCGTACAATCTCTGCTGTATGATGATCCAGTTCCCCCCTCAAACGGGTAATTAACACGTTACGCCGATGTTCCAATTCCACCTGCAAATTCATGCGTATCACTCTCCTCCCACGATGCCGAAACATTCGTCACAGAGAAACCCAATTCCTGCTAGGCGACAAAACTAGAAGCAGCGCGTCTTTATTTGACAAAAAACAACTTGCCGCAAGTCCGTTTAAATAAAGTCCACCAGCCGGCTTTCGCTACGTTTTGCGTTGCTTCGACAGGAAATTCCCGAATCATTTTATCCCCTTGATACACCACGATGCGTCCAATCGGCTGTCCGGCTTCAATCGGTGCCTTCACCGATTTCGGAGCGTCCAGCTCGAAGCGAATATTTTGCTTGGCGTCGCCCTTCTTCAGCAATACGGTGTATGGCCGTTGCGCTTTGATTTCCAGGTTCTCAACCATCCCTTTTTCCACGCGCACGCCACCGATTCGTTCCCCTGCCTTCAATAAAGGAACATTTGTATATTGGGCGAAGGCATAGTCGAACATTTGAGTCACTTCCGCATTTCGAGTCTTCGTATTCGGTTCGCCCAGCACGACCGCAATGACACGCATATTTTCACGCTTTGCCGTTGCCGACAGGCAGTATTTCGCTTCCGACGTGTACCCTGTCTTCAATCCATCCGCCCCTTGATAGAATCGAACGAGCTTGTTCGTATTGACGAGCCAGAACTTCTTGCTTGTATTCTGACGTAAATAATCTTCATACGCGCCGGTATATTTCGTCACGTTCGGATATTGCATCAATGCCTGAGACATTAATGCGATATCATGGGCTGACGTATAATGATTTTCAGCAGGAAGACCGTTGCAGTTCTCAAAATGAGTATTCTTCATGCCAAGCTCTTTTGCTCTATCGTTCATCATTTGAACAAAAGCCTTCTCCGAGCCGGCAATCTTCTCCGCCATAGCGACTGATGCGTCATTGCCTGATGCCATGGCAATGCCCTTCATCATTTCTTCGACCGTCATTTCTTCACCGGGCTCCAGAAAAATCTGCGAACCGCCCATCGATGCCGCATATTCGCTGGTCGACACTTTATCTGACAGCTTCAGCTTTCCTTCATCGATTGCTTCCATGACGAGCAGCATCGTCATAATTTTAGTGATGCTGGCCGGAGGAAGCTTGTCATGACTATTTTTCTCGAAAATAATCGTTCCCGTGTCCGCATCCATCAGCACAGCAGAACGAGCATTCTCCGCCAATTGCACTTCTGTCGCATTCGAGGAGGATGTCGCTTGGCTGGACGGTTCAGCATCTGTCCACGGCGGCAAATCTGCTTGGAGCGCAGCGGTGCTGGACGGTAATATAACAGCGCTTGCCAACACGACGCACACACTAGCATGTAGCCATTTGTTCAAAGAATGTCCCCTCCTAAAGAGATGTGCACAACCTTAATGGCAAACTCAATATAGCTGGATGTGCCTTATATCCATTCTTGTCCGAACGCAAGCAAAATATTCCACATTGTCAATGGATAGGCATAAAAAAAGTTTCTACCGAAAAGAGTCTTCGATAGAAACGGATGATTGGCTTTTTATTTTATGGTGCGTGATCAAGAGGGGGATTATGAACAATCTCTTATACGAATCGTTGAACGCCGTCTTTGGTTACAACCGCATATACGAGCGGCTTCGCGGCAACTTCCTGTGGCGTAATCTCGTAGGCCTTCAGAACCCGCTCCTTGGCTTCTTCCATCCGCCCTTTATCATTTACATGCAAAATGGCGAGTACATCGCCAACCCGTACCGATTCGCCGACTTTCTTGCGTAAATCAATGCCTACGGCCAAGTCGATGACTGAATCTTTGGTCTCCCGGCCTGCGCCAAGCAGCATCGCGGCAATCCCGATATGCTCAGCCTGAATGGCAGCCACGGTGCCTTCCGTCTGCGCTGCGACCTCAATCCGGTCTCCCGCATGCGGCAGACGGCTCGGGTCGTCGATCATCGAGGCGTCTCCCCCTTGGGCTGCGACTAGCTGCTTCAGCTTCTGCAGCGCAGTGCCGTCCTGCAAATGCTGCTCCAGCTGCCTGCGGGCATCCGCTTCGTCCTGTGCCTTGCCGCCCAGTACCAGCATATGCGCTCCCAGGATGAGACACAGCTCATGCAAGTCAGCCGGCCCCTGTCCGCGCAGCGTCATAATCGCTTCTTCCACTTCAAGGGAGTTGCCGATCAGATGGCCGAGCGGCTGATCCATATCCGAGATGACCGCAATCGCGTGACGGCCGACTTCCGTCCCGATATCGACCATCGCTTGCGCCAAGGCGATAGAATCATCCAGCGTCTTCATGAACGCGCCGCTGCCCGTCTTAACGTCGAGCACAATCGCATCCGCGCCGGCTGCAATCTTCTTGCTCATGACGGAGCTGGCGATGAGCGGAATCGATTCGACCGTGGCGGTGACGTCCCGAAGCCCGTACAGCTTTTTATCGGCCGGGGTAATATTCCCGCTCTGACCGATAAGCGAGACTCCGATATCATTCACTTGCGCGAAGAATTGGCTTCGCTCCAGCTCCACTTGATAGCCGGCGATCGCCTCTAGCTTATCGATCGTTCCGCCCGTATGCCCCAGCCCGCGACCCGACATCTTGGCGACAGGGACACCTGCCGCTGCGACGAGCGGAGCCAGCACGAGCGTCGTCTTGTCGCCGACACCCCCGGTAGAATGCTTATCCACTTTAATGCCTTGGATCGGACTCAGATCGATTTGATCGCCGGATTTCGCCATTTCAAGCGTCAAGCTAGCCGTTTCACGTGCATTCATACCTTGAAAGTATACAGCCATCGCCCACGCGGCAATTTGATAATCCGGAACTTTACCGTTGCTGTAGCCTTGGATAAGGAATCGGATTTCCTCAGGGGACAGCTCCTGTCCGTCACGTTTCTTCTGAATGATGTCTACCGCTCGCAAAATATAACCTCCTAGACCTTACATTTTCGGGATGATGGCCAAAACAAGCTTCAAAAACGTCTCTTTCACCCGCTCCGCAGTCTCCATCACTTCAGCATGAGAGAGCGGCTGATCCAATATGCCAGCAGCCATATTGCTGATGCAGGAAATGCCGAGCACTTCCATTCCAGTATGCTTAGCCACGATCACTTCGGATACAGTGGACATGCCGACGGCGTCGCCGCCCAAGGTGCGGAACATGCGGATTTCTGCCGGCGTTTCATAATTTGGACCTAACAGCCCAACATATACGCCTTCCTGCAATGAACATTGCTGCTCGCCTGCAATCTCCTTCGCCAATTGGCGCAGACGGGGGCTATATGCTGTGGACATATCCGGGAAGCGTACGCCCAAGCGATTATCATTCGGTCCGATTAACGGATTGCATCCGGTCATGTTCAAATGGTCTTGAATCAACATCAAATCTCCCGGTTGAAACGCAGTGTTAATTCCGCCCGCCGCGTTGGTCACCAGCAGCTTCTCCACACCGATCGCCTTCATGACACGTACAGGAAATGCTGTCAGCTCCGGCCCGTAGCCCTCATACATATGGAATCGGCCCTTCATCATTACGACCGTCCGGCCTTCAATCTGGCCAATGAGCAGTTCACCCGCATGACCCTCAACCGTCGATTGTGGAAAGTGCGGAATGTCCTGATAAGGAATCGTAACCGGGTTTTCAACCAAATCGGCCAAAATGCCTAGCCCTGATCCGAGGATAAGGCCAATGTCAGGTGTCGCGTCAATGCGCGTCTTAATATACGCTGCCGCGTCTTGAATGTGGTCATACGTTACTGCGTGGCTCATGAAAGATTCCCCCAATATTGAAATGATGCCGAACGACGCTTTTTACAGCAGTTCGGATAAGAAGCTGGTACCGACCTGAGGCTGGCCGGCTTGGAAATTATCCGCTATCGTTGCGCCCAAATCCGCATATGTCGAACGGATGCCAAGCGCTCGTCCCGCCTGAATCGCTGGACTGTACATCAGAAGCGGGACATATTCGCGCGTATGATCGGTGCCGGTATGGGTCGGGTCATTACCGTGATCCGCCGTGATGACCAGCAGATCATTGGGACCGATTCGTTCCATCATGGCCGGCAATGCCTCATCGAATTGCTCTAACGCCTGCGCGTACCCTTCCGCATCGCGGCGATGGCCGTACATGGAATCAAAATCAACCAAATTCGTAAACAACAAGCCGTTGAACGATTGACCCAGAATATCTGTCGTTGTGGTAATACCGTGCGCGTTGCTCTTCGTCGGGTAAGAAGCCGAGATGCCTTCCCCTGAGAAAATATCATTGATTTTGCCGACCGAAATGACGTCTTTACCCGCTTGTTGAAGCAAGTTCAATACAGTATCTTCCGGAGGCACGACGGCATAGTCATGACGATTCGGCGTGCGTGCGAACTGGCCTGGCTGACCAGCATAAGGACGTGCAATGACGCGCCCTACCGTATGAGGCTCTTGCAGCGTCAACCGTCTCGCAATCTCACAGGCGCGATACAATTCCTCCAGTGGAATGATATCCTCATGCGCCGCTATCTGAAATACGCTATCGGCAGATGTATAAACGATCCATGCGCCGGTTTTCATTTGCTCTTCGCCGTATTCCTCGATAATCTCCGTTCCGGAAGCAGGCTTATTCGCCAGCACCTTGCGTCCCGTTTCCTGTTCAAACGCGGAAATCAGTTCTGCTGGAAACCCATCCGGGTACGTGTTGAAGGGAGTCGTAATTCGAAGGCCCATTAGCTCCCAATGGCCGGTCATCGTATCCTTGCCTACCGAAATCTCCGCCATTTTCCCGTAGATTCCTTGCGGCGCGTCAACTGGCTTCAGCGCACCCAGATCGGCGATGTTCCCCAGGCCGAGCTGCTGCAGATGAGGCAGCTTGATATGAGGCACCCGTTCAATAATATGACCGAGCGTGTGCGTGCCTGTATCGCCGAATTGCTCTGCGTCAGGCAGTTCGCCGATGCCTACGCTGTCCAATACGATCACCGCAATGCGATCGAACGGCTTATTGCTTGTGTTCATGCCAATCACTCCTTTTTATCCTTCTTCTTAGCTTGTGTTAAGGAGAAATGGACCATACTCCGATTCAGAGGTTGTTCTAAAAGCCCTCTTTTGATTCCGAAGCATCCCACGCACTTTCATTTCATGCTATCATTTCTTCGCCCGTGGATGGGCTAGCGTGTAAACATCCTTCATGCTGCTCTTCTTCATATGCTCGACATAACGCTGTGTCGTGGCAAGCTCCGAGTGCCCCAGCATTTCCTGCACGGAGCGCACATCCGCCCCATTCGACAACAGATGAACCGCGAACGAATGGCGCATTGTATGGGGCGTGATCGGAAACGGCAGATCCAGCTTGTCCGCATACTTCTTAATCATCTTCCAGAAGCCCTGTCTGGACATCCGCTGACCGCGAACATTCAGGAACAGAGCCGACTCGATGGCCGTCTCTGAAGTGGAGTTGGCTCCAATCATTTCCGGACGGGCCTTCTCCAAGTACAATTGAATCGCCTCACCCGCGACTTGTCCTAGCGGGATGACCCGCTCCTTCCCAGAGGAGACGCACCGCAAGAAGCCAAGCTTCGGCTGAACGTCTTCGAGGTCGAGCGCCATGAGCTCAGAGACGCGCACGCCGGTCGCATACAGCGTCTCCAGCATGGCCCTGTCGCGCAGCCCTTGCACGGATTCGCCATCCGGCATCGACAACAGCCGTTCCGTCTCTTGCAACGACAATATATGAGGGGTCTTCGCTTCCGCCTTCGGGCGCTCTATTTGAAGCGTCGGATCTTGTCTCATCGTTCCTTCGATAATGAAAAAATGAAAAAAAGAACGCAACGAGGCAGCGATGCGCGAAATGCTTGAAGCGGCCCGGCCGTCACGCTTGAGTTGATACATATATTGATTGACATGATAAGAACGCACGTCTGCTACGGATTGAATCTCTTCCTGCGCAATGGCGTTCAAAAAGGTCGAGATATCTCTTATGTACGCTTCCAGCGTGTGCGGAGAGAGACGTCGCTCCTGCTTCAAATGCTGCTCGTAGCTTTCCAATTGCTGTATGATTGCACTTCTCATCGTTAAACTCCTTACTTCCAAAACACTCTCTCCTATATTCCACACGATATCATCAAATTCCTGCTGTTTTGCTATCATTCCATGGACTTCGCACGTTATTTTCCTATTCGCCGAGCCAGTAAAATAACCGCAACCGATCCGTAAACGATGCAGGCTCCAAATCCGCATTTTCATCGGCACGAAATACTTTGACCGCTTTCCCATGCGGCTCACGATACTTATCCACTGGCGATATCCATTCGGTTACTGTGCCGAACAAATGAGCCATCGCATAGGTCATAAGCAGAAACAACGCGATGAACCTCAAGCGTTCCAACAGCTTGCGCAAAGGCACAATCATCGGAAGCACCTCCTCACCTCATGTTTGTCCCGCTAAAATTAACGTATGAGGTGAATTGGCTGGATATGCCGTATGCATTATTTAAAAGGACAAGCCTCCATGCCTAACGCTTCCGCAATCGCTTGATGAACGATGCCGCCCTGATACGTATTCAGCCCGCCTTTCAGCTCCGGCGATCTGCGGACGGCTTCTTCCAGACTATGAGCAGCGAGCTTGCGTACATATGGCAACGTTGCGTGCGTCAATGCAAGGGTCGATGTGCGCTTTTAACATGTTACTTCCATTATAACCTCTGCCATTTCTGAAACAATGGGCGAACGATTCAGGTTTGCATTCACCGTTCCACGAACGTCCACATACGATAAATTAGATTTACAGGCGGTGTCAGACGCGCTGTCACAGCAAGTTATCTATTCTTTTTGAAGTGGAGGGCATGAATGCATGCGCACATTAACCCGCATGTTACAGGCGGCCGTACACGGTCAGCCTACTCGTAAGACCGATCGCAAAATGATTATTTTGAAAGACCGCAAAAGCTATGCTGCCTGTATTCAGCAGCTAAAAAAGCAAGGAATCGTCCCCTTAAAGCAGGTAAAATCCGCCCGGATGCTCTGCTGTCATTTAGATCGGCACAAAGATCTGCAGCAGATTATGAATCATCCAAGCATTCGGCGAATCGAAACTGATGCCCGAGTCCGCGCTCATGCCATTAAACCCGCGAAGGGCACAAAGCGAAGCTCGTCAACTTCCTCTAGATTGCGTCTAAAGAAACGCAACCATTCAACTCCTTACGCCACAACTTCCCAAATTCCTTGGGGCATCAAGCGAATTCACGCTCCCCGCGTGTGGCCGAAGACGAAAGGAAAAGGCATCAAAGTTGCAATCGTCGATACAGGGATTTCAACTCATCCGGATTTGAATATTGCCGGGGGAATCAATACGATTCGAAGAGGGATGCCCCATCAGGATGATAACGGGCACGGAACCCACGTAGCAGGAACGGTAGCTGCAACCGGCACAGGAAATATGTTGTACGGAGCGGCTCCAGAAGTAGATCTGTACGCTGTGAAAGCGCTTGATGAGAACGGCGACGGATATGTATCGGACATCGTTGAAGGCATTGAATGGTGTATAAAAAATAAAATGGATGTCATTAATTTGAGTCTTGGATTAAACGGTCCGAGCGATCTGCTGCGTTCTACCGTAAAAAGGGCGTACCGAAAAGGCATCGTGCTTGTCGCGTCAGCCGGGAATGAAGGCGGTGATGCGGATATGATTGATGTTCCTGCCAGTTATCCGGAGACGATCGCGGTAACGGCAACCGACAAAAACAATCAAATTGCTGTTTTCAGCAGCCGCGGCAAAGGGATTGATGTGGCCGCGCCAGGAGAAGATATCGTATCGACGAACAATAAGAATAGTTTTTCGAAGGATTCAGGCACTTCCATGGCCGCACCGCATGTATCCGGGACCGTCGCCCTCATGCTGGCCAGCAATCCCGAGCTAACGCCGCAAGACGTGAAGTCCGTACTGATCGATACGGCGAGTGAACTGAAAGGTTACTCCGACCGTTCGCAAGGCGCTGGCCTTGTTCGTGCAGATAAAGCGACGGCATGCGCCATGGATTCGTTGAAATCGTCTTTCCCGTTAACAGGCATTTCTGCAGTGAGTGGTCCAATTAAAAAAGCGTTGGCGCGCCGTACGGCAACTAGCCGCTCCCCTGCGTGCAGGCCGAACAAATCGGAAGCCCAAGCAGCAGCGGCATCACGCCAGCGAACAAAGAAGGCAGGAAGGGGCACAGCCCAGTCCTCGAAGCTGCACAACGTAGTTAAGCCTCGGCGCAGTTAGCGCTGAGGCTTCTCTTCATTTCATACGGTTAAATTGCTTCGTTATAAGCATTATACGTCCGCGTTATCGTCCTTTTGGGCTTGCTGTTCTCGTTCACGTTCTTTTTCGCGACAATGCTTGCATATTCCTTGAAAATCCAAACGGTGATCGATCACCGTAAAATGAAATTCTTGCTCCAAGCGTTCTTCCAATGGCCCGAGCCAGTCTTCCTGAATTTCCTGCATGGACCCACATTGGACACAAATGAGATGGTGATGGTGATGCTTGTTGTTGTCTCCACGCAAATCATATCTAGCTACGCCATCGCCAAAATTCAATTTTTCCACAACGTGCAACTCATTCAACAATTCCAATGTACGGTAAACGGTGGCAAGACCGATTTCTGGCGCTTTTTCTTTCACGAGCATGAAGACATCTTCCGCACTAAGATGATCCTCTTCATTCTCAAGCAGGACGCGAACGGTTGCCTCGCGCTGCGGTGTCAGCTTGTACCCTTGGGATTGCAGTTGTTGTTTAATCTTCTCAATCCGCGCTTCCATGGTCTCCCCCCTTGCCCGCCAAGCCACATTTCGATTTCACTTCTATTATTATAGGGGGAGAATGCAAGCAGTGTCAAATCATTTGCACGAAGGCAAGTTTTCTTCTTCACTGTGCATTAGCTTACCCGGTTAGAAAAGGCGCGGCCCATTTCATTAATCCGGGTGATACCCAGGTCACGACGGCGGCAACAGCCCCCATACCAAGCGCTGCGGACGCTTGCAACGCAAAGAAACGGCCGATCGGTTCCCGCAGCGACTGCAGCTTGGGCATGAATAGCCTGTGCTTCAATACGTGCATGGCAAGTGCCATAGATGCGACACTTGCAATCATAATTAATGGAATAGCAATCATGTTGTGCGGGGCTACCGACACAAAGGCGAACAAGACGCCTTTCCAAGCATATTGTCCGACCAACGTTCCGACCGTGAACCCGACGAACACGCCTTTGGCGAACACGAGCACCAATACGAGCGGAAATCCTACAATGGAAATGCCGAGCAACGCTATTACGGCGATCCATTTCAAATAGAACAATACCGAATCAAGAAAAGCTTCCCCGCCATTCGCCGAAGTTCCGTTCTGATCGATTGTCGTGAAAAAATGCCCGAGATGGCTTCCGATATCCTGCTGCTGCTCCAAGGTTAACGCATTGACCAGCAGGGCACCGAATACGACGCCGACAAGAAACAGGACCGATACGAAAATATAAAGGTGGAGCTGTGCGCGCAATGAATGAGCTAATGGCTTCATAGGGGATGACTCCTTTCACAAGCAGCTTGCGAATCTTCCAGTCGATCCACTCTATGCAGAAGCCCGTCCATTTATGATAACGGCTGCCGCTTATGCATCGATCACTTTGCCGTACGTGCCGCCGCCTCCGCTCTGCAGCGCCAGCTGCCCGCTCCGAGCCTTTACGATCAGCTCAGCGGTCTTCCCGCCTACCGTCTGCTCCAGTTCCGCTGCCGTCGCTTGATGGAGAATGGCCATCTCCGTGCCGAACCGCTCCAGCAGCTTCGCCATCGTCTTCGGCCCTACCCCTGGAATGAATTCCAATGGCACTTGCATAATGTAGGGCGGTCGATGTGCAGGTACGAGAGACTGTTCGCGATCTCCAATATGCTGAATCCTATCCCACACGCCCTGCACGAATCGGGTGCTTCCGCATGAGGCGCATGCCAGCTTCGCTTCCATCGCTTTATCGGCAATCACCTGACCGCATTTGACGCATGAGGTGCGATGATACTTGCCAAGCCGGGGGTTCAGGCCATAGTTGGCTTGAATGCCGCGTCCATTCTGACGACGCAGCGCCAGCGCCCATTCCTTAAAGGTCGGCGCAGCCAAGGTCAGCGCATTATATTCCCGCGCAATTTTGCTTAAGGAATGCGCATCCGAGTTCGTCAGCAGCGTGTAGCGGTCCAGTTCCGAAATGCATCCCGCCATGTCCGTATCCGCACTTAGGCCCAATTCGACCGCATCGATCAATTCCATATCCAGCACATCCGACATCCGGTCGGTGCAATTGCCGTAAACACTCTTATACGGTGTGAATACATGTGCTGGAATAAAGATACCGCCATGAGCGGCTGTCTGTTCCTGCAAGGTACGCCCGGATACATATACCCGCTGCGAGGACAAGCTCATGTTGGTCACATAGGGCGAGAGCCATGCAGAAAAGTGCCGCATGGCGCTGAAACTCGGCAGAAAGCACAGGACATGGGCCATTCCGTATCCTTCCTCCCGAATCTCCAATTCCGTACCGAGAAGCAGTGTCGTTCCTTTGTATGCAATCCCTCCGTCCGCCAGTTCCTCCATCTCGCCTCGATCAAGCAGACTGGCAATATCGTCTTGAACTCCAGGCGCATGAGCGTCAATAATCCCGATCAGCTGAAGTCCTTTCCGCTCTGCTGCCTCCTTGGCGATCGCTTCGAAGGTCAAGCTGCGGCTGGCGCTCATTTTGACCGGCTGATTGCGCGAGGTGCTGCCAATGTGAATATGGAAATCCCCATACATGGTCACGAGTGAAGAAGATTCATGTCGTTCACTCCATTCATGCAGCGCTGTATCCTTCATCGGCTTCACTTCGGCCATTGTCCTGTAAGCTCGCGCAGATGCCAAGCATAGATAGCGTTGATCGTCTTCGCGTCGCTAATGCTTCCTTCACGCATCGCCGCATACGCTTCCTCTAACGTCATGGCGCCCACTTCAAGAAATTCGTCTTCATCCGTATGTGCTTCGCCGGACACCAGTTCTTCAGCCGCATAGAGATGAATAATCTCATCCGCGAAGCCTGGAGACGTATAGAATGCTCCGAGCGGAATGAGCGACTGTGCCCGGAAGCCTGTCTCTTCCTCGAGTTCACGGCGTGCTGCCGCTTCAGGCTGTTCTCCTGGATCAAGCTTGCCTGCAGGGATCTCTATCTGGGTTCGGCCCAGAGGCTTGCGGTATTGTTCCACAACCAACATGCGGTTGTCCTTCAACGCCAGTACGGCAACGGCTCCCGGGTGACGCACGATTTCACGGGTAGCTGTCGTCCCATCAGGCAGACTAACGGTATCTACCTGCAGCGAAATCACTTTCCCGTCAAATATCGGTTTCGTTTCTAATGTAACTTCTTCGAACTTCGCGCCATTCGGCTGCTTGCTGTCATTCTTCGAGCCAATCATTAGTCAGCCACTCCTTTGTATACATAAATCCGTTCTTCAGAACATACCCATTATACCAAAACGGCTTGTCCGATATGAAATGAGGAACGATAATAATGAAACAATATGTTTCCAAGCATGATTTGTTGTTTGTAGGAAAAGGCTATGAAATTACTGCGGAGCTGCGGCGGTTGTTAATACGTGACGGCCAGTCTTCCCTCCTTTCTCATACATTGCAGAAGCAAGCGACACGCGTACACAAGAAAAAATAGTAGCCCTCCCCTCTCCTCCTGTTGACATCTCTCTTCCTTCAACGATATAATCGCATCAAAAGATTAATCCGACCAGTTAGTCTAATAATCTAATCCACACACTACATATTGAGAAGGAGTCATTGTCCTATGGCGCGGCGTACGGCGGAAGAAGCTGAACAGACGAAGAAGTCGATTGGCGCGGCCGCAAAACAACTCTTTATCCAGCAAGGGTACCAAGCCACCTCGATGGATCAGATATGCCAACAATCTGGTGTGAGCAAAGGAAGCATCTACTACCACTTCAAAAATAAAGAGGCATTGTTCATCTACTTGCATGAAATGGATATGGAACAATGGAATGAGAAATGGTATGAAACCGTCGAGCCTGCCATGAGCGCAACCGACAAGCTAATTCTGCTCGCTGAGCATTATGCGAAGGATTTCAACAGTCCGCTTATGAAAGCGAGCGAAGAATTCATGCTCTCGCGCGGATCCGACACGAACATCATCGATGTGATGCTTGAAATATCCCGCAGGCCATTTCCAATCATTTCCGAATTGTTAGAGGAAGGAATGGCGAAGAGAGAATTTGCGCGCGCGAATACGGAAGACCTTACGTTGATTCTTTATAGTATGCTTGGCGGTTTGGGAATTACCTTTATGGAGGGGCGACCTGAAGAGGAGATTTGCGAACTGTATGACAAAGCGATTCGTATCTTTCTGCAAGGGATAAGTGTGCAATAACCTTTCTGCGGTACACGCATAGACTAGTAATCATTCTGCATCGGATCGGTGGTAAATTTACGATTCTGGTGACGAAATGGAACGGTAACCCGTTCCTTCCTTTTTCAATATATTCATACCGACTGGTCGGATTAATTATTTAATATTATGGGAGGAGATATCATATGAGCGCTTCCCCCGCGCTTCCCCTATGGCGTAACCGCGTATTTCTCGTCGTTACGACTGCGGATGTACTGCAGGAACTGGGAATTTGGATTCGAAATATAGCCATTCTGTTCTATGTGATGGAGATGACGAACCACAATCCCGTCGCCGTCTCATTAATAACCGTGTTCGAGTATTTGCCTATCTTTCTGTTTTCGTTCATCGGCGGAACATTGGCCGATCGATGGAACCCGAAGCGAACGGTCATCACAGGAGATATATTAAGCGCCTTATCCATCGGCCTGATCCTTATTTGCATGCAGTCTGGTATATGGCAGTCCGTCTTCGTAGCGACGGTTGTCTCCGCCATGGTCAGCCAGTTCTCGCGCCCTTCGTCGACGGTGCTGTTCAAGCGCCACGTTCCGGAAGCGCAAGTTACTGCCGCCGTCGGCATCGGACAAAGCCTGAGCTCGTTGTTCCTTATCGTCGGGCCGATTATAGGCACCTTTGTGTATCAGACCTTTCATGTGGAAACGTCTCTTACTGTGCTCATGTTCATTTTTCTGCTCGCTGCTGCGATACAATTCTCACTGCCGCACAGTCCGAGAAAGCCTAAGGACGAACCATCCCGCATCATCGGAGAAATGAAAGATGGTCTGCGCTATGTCATACAACACGCCAATCTTCGCAACATTGCGCTCATGTACGGCTTGATTAGTCTGGGTGTGGGCTTGATACAGCCCATGGAAGTGTTTTTAATCACACAGAGGCTGGGATTGGAAAAAGAGCAGCTACAGTGGTTTGCAACCGTTGCAGGCGTCGGCCTGTTCGCCGGCGTTGGGATCGCCGTTCTGATGGGCAATGCTGTTCGCCGCCATGGGCGTGCCATTATGTGCTTCGTCATTCTGATCTTATCCGCTGCCACGCTCTTTGAAGTATGGTCTACTTTCGCTTGGCTTACCGGTTCTCTGCGATTCCTTGTCGGATTTATTATGGCGTTCTTCCAAGTCGTCATCAGCACCTTTTTCATTACCCTTGTGACTGACGAGTATATCGGACGCGTCAACGGCATCATCACACCAATATTTACAGCCGGCATCCTGATCGGTTCCTCGGTTAGCGGGTTTCTGATGCAATATACGTCACTCTTTGCAGTCTTTGCGTGCTCTGCCTTGCTCATTGCTCTCAGTGTCTTGTTCTGCTTCCAACTCGAGCTCCATCCCAGCGAGTCTCAAAATGCGCAATTAGAATCGGCCGGCGTATAACATAAAAAAGCTTGGGCAGAGAGCATCCATGACCTGGTTTCTCTCTACCCAAGCTCAAGCTCTCTATCTATCGTGAAGCAACAGCCGCTTCCTGCTTGCGGCATTTCGTGACCGCTTCCCACAATCCGTTCAAATAGACGGCGCCAAGGGCGCGATCATACAGTCCGTAGCCCGGACGCCCGGTCTCCCCCCAGATCATCCGGCCGTGGTCGGAGCGCAACGGTCCCTCATAACGGATATCGGAGAGTGCACACATGATCTCGGCCATATCTACCGAGCCTTCTTCTGACAGATGTGCCGTCTCCATGAAGGAATGATGTCCTGTTACTTTCACATTGCGCGCATGCACGAAGTGAATGCGTCCCTCACTCCCTATTCTGCGAATCATTCCCGGCAGATCGTTATCCGGATCGGAACCCAGTGAACCTGTACAGAAGCACATCCCGTGTGAAGGGCCATCGTGCAAAGCTAGATAACGTTCGAACTGCGCTTCTTTCCCTAGAATGCGCGGCAATCCGAATATCGGCCATGGCGGATCGTCCGGGTGCACGGCCATCCTTATGCCAAGCTCATCGGCGAGCGGCATAATCTCGCCAACGAAGTACGCGATGTTCACCCAGTAATCCTCTTCATTCAACTCATGGTACTGTGCAAACAGCAGTTCCAGCTCGCCATCCTTGTAGCTGGTATCCCACCCCGGCAGACGCAGCTTACCGGTTACCGGATCCATTTGCGTCACGACCTCATCTTCATAAATGAGCGTTGTTGATCTGTCAGCCAGCGGAAAATCGAGTCTGGAACGCGTCCAATCGAAGACCGGCATCACATTGTAGCATACGATATCGACTTCAGCCTGCGCGAGATTCCGTAACGTTTCCTTATAATTGTCAATATAGCGTTCCCGCGTCGGCAGCCCCAGCTTAATATGTTCATGCACCGGCACGCTCTCGATTACGCTCAGCTTCAATCCGTGTCCTTCAATGGTATGCTTCAGTTTTGTGATGCGTTCGAGGCTCCACGCTTCTCCGACAGGAACATCGTAAATAGCAGATACGATGCCCTTCATGCCAGGAATTTGCCGGATATATTCCAGCTTGACAGGGTCCTCTTCCCCATACCAGCGAAACGTTAATTCCATATGTGCCCCACCTCCCGGAAAATGAAGTCATTATTCGACACGCACCGCTTGGGCTTGAGCGAGCAACGCACATTCGGCGGCCTTAAATGCATGCTGCTGCGTCATCGCGAGTTCCGTTCGTTCCAGACAGTCCAGAATGAGCTGTCCGAAGAACGGAAAGCCGACTTTCCCTGCGGTCTGTATATAATATTCGCCTTCATGGTTCGCCATGTAGACATGGTCGGTCGTATTGGAGCGGGCAATATCGATATATTTACGCAGCTCGATATAGCCTTCCGTCCCTAGAATAATCGTTCGACCGTCCCCCCACGTACCCAGCCCGTCAGGCGTAAACCAATCCACGCGGAAATAGTTGGTCGCCCCGTTGTCCCCCACAAGCGTCGCATCTCCGAAGTCTTCCAGCTCCGGGTAGCTCTTATTGGCATAGTTCGCAACTTTGCTGTGAAGCACACGCGCATCCTGGCAGCCGGCAAAATATAAAAATTGTTCAACCTGGTGACTGCCGATGTCACACAGAATGCCGCCATATTTCTCTTTGTCAAAAAACCATCCCGGGCGCGACGGCGCATTCAAACGATGCGGTCCGGTTCCCATTACTTGAATGACTCGGCCGATCGCTCCTTGTGCAATCAGTTGTCCAGCATATACGGCACTTTCTACATGCAGTCGTTCGCTGTAGTACACCATATACTTTTTCTCCGTTAGTTCTGCCTTCTGCCGCGCCGAAGCCAATTGCTCCAACGTGGTGAACGGAGTCTTATCGGTAAAATAATCCTTGCCGTGATCCATCACCCGCAGCCCCAGAGCACAGCGCTCGGATGGAATCGCTGCCGCCGCGACGAGTTGCACCTCGCTATCCTCCAATATTTCGGCTTCGGAGCGGGCCCGCCGGACGGAAGGATAGGCGTTGACGAAAGCTTCCACCTTGGCAGGGTCCGGATCGTACACCCACTTTAATGTTCCGCCCGCCTCGATTAATCCGTTGCACATCCCGTATATATGTCCGTGTTCCAGCGCCATGGCTGCAAACACGAACTGTCCAGCATCACACACCGGATTCGGTTTGCCTTGCGGGGCATAACGCATTCCGTCTTGTCGGTTCATTTTGGTTGGCCTCCATCTATTTGCTATGTCGCCGGTGAGGTCGTCTGCTTCGACAATTCATTCATCCAGCTCACGAAATGCTGAATCATCTGCACGGAGCTTCGCGTCCCGCTGAAGTCCTCCACACCGCAAAATCCGTCATATCCCACCGCTTGCAAATCAGCCATCGCTTGCGGCCAACGAACGAAGCCTTCCTCAGGCGGCGACCAGACCAGCTTCGGTGCAGAATCGTCCCGTTCCGGAGCGACATCGGCATTTTTAACATGCACATGAGCCAAATAAGGCCCCAATATTTCAAGTCCCATACGATGGTTCTCATAGCCTTCAAAGACCATGTTGCCCGGGTCGAACAGCACGCCGACATCTTGCGGATCAAAATGCGATACTAACCGATACGCTGCGCTGGCACTGGCCGCTATCGTTCCATGATGGGTCTCGACCAAGCCTTTCATTTCATATTTCCGCAGCAGCGGAATCAGCTGCTCCATATATTTTACTTGCTCGTCATAGAGCTCGTTATAGGACTTCGAACGATTGTAGCCGTGAACGCCAATACGCATCTTCGGGGCGCCGAGCGCATGCGCAATGCGCAGCACCTGCTCCGCCGCATCCATATCCCCTACCTTCAAATAAGGCATGACGGCTGCATTGGCCAGCTCATGATCATCCATTTCTTTGCGCAGCGATTGCAGCAGCGAGATATCAGCATCCGGTTCGATGGTGCATTGGTGATTTCCCCAAAATGAAAACGGCTTGCCTTTGTTTTCAGGCGCGATCGTGCAGCAGCGCCATTCGATGCCGTTCAGACCCGCTTCTTTTGCAATTGGAAGTAGTTCAAATACAGAAATGTCAGGTACCGCAACCGTAAATAATGACCATTTCATTATGTTAGCCTCCTATATTCAGTGAACTATTTCGTCATGACCTAAATGGTCATGGCCCCGAAGCCGCCGTCTACCCGCACAAGCGAACCGGTAACGAAGCTCGAAGCGCGCTCCGATGCCAGCCAGACGACGGCCCCTTGCAGCTCATCTGGATCCCCGAAGCGTCCCAGCGGCGTATGCCTCATAATGGACTGAACGCGCTCCGGCGCCAGGATGGCGCGGTTCTGCTCCGCCGGAAAAAAACCGGGTATAATCGCGTTAACGCGGACACCATGCGGTGCAAACTCGCGTGCGAGATATTGCGTCATATTGTTAATCGCCGCTTTGGACATCGAATACGAAAATACTTTGGATAATGGCGGATCAGACGATACCGAAGAAATAAGAATGATGGAACCGCCAAAGCCGCTGTCCGTCATTGATTTCCCGAACAGCTGGCAGCTGCGAACCGCTCCTTTCACATTCACATTCATGATGTGTTCCCATTCTTCCATCTCAATGTCAAAAAAAGGCGTTGCGCTATTCACGCCTGGGCAATAGAGTAAGATATCGACGCGCCCGTAGTGCTCCATAATCTCGCGATGAACTCGCATTAGATCCGCCTCGAGGGTAACGTCGCCCAGAAACGGCTGCGCATCCCCACCCAGCTCCGTGAGCTGCTCCACAGCTTGCGCAACGGTATCGGCATTGCGGCCGACGATAGCTGTTCTGGCGCCGTGGGCAATAAGCCCCTCCGCCATGGCGCGCCCTAGCGTGCTGTTGCCGCCCAAGAGCACCGCCGTCTTGCCGCGCAAGTCAAAAAGTGATGACATGCCACCCCTCCTAAGGTCAATCTTTTCGTTCCCTGCCGACAAACTTCCAGAACTGGCCGTTGAATAATTCATCCACGTCACGTTCGATATGGTGCCGTTCCACCTGCCAGCCTTCCCGCTGCAGCCGGATATACTTATGCGCCAGCGCATTGGCGATAATCGTTCTGGAATAGCACCATTTCGTAATGAGCTGCTCCAGCACCCGGCAATCGGAATGCTGAGGAACGAATGACGTTCCGAGCAGCTCGATCCGGAACCGGGTCATCTCATCAATCATGGACTCGATATGGAGGAACCACCAGCAGCCGAACGGCAGCACATTGCGGAATTTGCGCGCAAGCACCGCCAGCTCATGCTGATTCTCGCGCGCCAGCATCGTGACCATGAACCGGTTGGCCGGATGTCGGACCAACAACCGTTCCAGCGCATTGATATCCGCGCATTCGCTACGGTCGCCCGCCAGCAGGAGCGCCGGATTAACCTGCCGCTTCACCCCGATCATAAGCGCAAGCGGAAGGTTCAACTCCTTGCATACAGGAAGAATCGCTTCTTCCAACACCGCTGTGCCGTAATCGTCCGCCGGATAATCGAATGTTCCCGGCAAAGAAGCGGCAATGTACAGCGCATCCATGCGCCGTGCCCAATCCCGGAGGAAGCGTCTAGTCTCTTCAAGCTGACTGTCCCTGTTCGCATCCGTCCACTGCTCCGTCACCGTATAGCCTTGAGCTTTCATTCGGTTGCTGGCGAATGTCCAATTAAGCAGCAGCGAGTCTATCCGAAGCGCTGCCCCGAAGCGTTGATCGGATACGCCTTCATTCATCCATACCGGATGCTCCAGTGAATCGAACGGATCGTTGGTCATGACGATATAACGCACATTGGCAATGCGAAGCACATCATCGATATGCTCTGTCAGCTTCCGGCTGCCCCATGCTTCTCGCAGCTCGTCAATGTCTTTGGACAGGATCGGCATGCCCAGACGTTGACAGACGCCCACAACCGCCTGCGTAGCCTCACTAATCGGCGTCCGCTCTACAAATAGCGTCTGGAACACATGATTGGCTTGCTCCTGCTTCGACCATGACCAGAACGTATCCGTGTCCACATCGGAATGCCTGAACATTTCAGCAATCAAATAGTGATAGGTTAAGAGCTCGTCAATTCCCCATAACAATAAAGAATCAAAATCAGCCGAATATAGATGAGTATGCATATCCGTAACCGGACATTGCTGCACGACTTCGTGCGTTAGCCTTCTCAAGCCTTCTTCTTGGGCGAGCAAAGCGGCACCGTCCTTTCGAGGAGCAAATTCATCATAGCGTAAATGTCAATCCATTATGACCCAAATGTCTTGCTCATATCGGCTACTGTTGCATCGCTGGAGTTAGATGAATCAGCCTGATATCTCGATTGCTCGATTCGCTGCTGCAGCTCGCTGTAGAATAACTCCTCGTCAATAGGCAGCGATACCCAATTATCCGTCCACGTGGACAGCAGCATCGCATTCGATAGCATCAAGCCATGGATGCCCTCCTCCCCGGGCGCCAATAGCGGCGTGCCTTTCTGGATCGCATGGATCCAATCCTGCGTTATGCCGCGATGGGCACCGCCTTGGCCGTGGATCGGGATGTCGCATTTCCAGCATTCCGGCTGGCCAAAGACGCCTTTAAAATCCTTGTTGAATTCAGGCTCCGGCGTGCGGAGTCTCCAAAAGGTCATGCGATCATCCTCAATTACGATCTTGCCGCGGTCGCCTGTTATTTCAAATCGGTTAGTCCCCGGCGCTTCACCAGTCGTCGTGACGAACACGCCACTGGCGCCGTTCTCGTATTCCACATATGCCGTGACGTCATCCTCCACCTCGATGTCGCGATACCGGCCGAAACGGCAGAACGCACGCATGCGAACCGGCATCATGCCAATCGTCCATTGCCATAGATCCAGTTGATGCGGATCCTGATTAATGAGGACACCGCCGCCTTCTCCGGCCCACGTCGCGCGCCATCCGCCCGAGTCATAGTAGCTTTGCGAGCGATACCAATTCGTTATAATCCAGTTCGTGCGGCGTATTTCACCAAGCTCGCCGCTCTGAACCAATTCACGAAGCTTCTGATACAGCGGGTTGGTCCGCTGATTGTACATAATGCTGAATACTTTCCCGCTTGCTTTGGCTGCTTCATTCATTTCGCGCACTTGCTTCGTATAGACACCAGCCGGCTTCTCGATGAGCACATGCAGGCCGTGCTGAAGCGCATGGATCGCCGATGCCGGATGATGATAATGTGGCGTGCAGATGAGGACCGCGTCCACGAGACCCGATGAGAACAGCTCGCCCTCTTGCTCGTAGAACGCAACTTGATCCCCTAGGCTTTCCAAAGCCCACGCCTGCTTCGATGGTATCGCGTCGCATACCGCTGCAAGAGTTGCCCCTTCCACCTGTCCGGCTGCCAAATACGCTGCGTGCGCGGCGCCCATATTGCCTAAACCGATAATTCCAACTCGAACCTTTTGCATGCTTCTGCCTCCTTGAACGGCTGTCATTGTTCTCTTGGCTTGTAATATTGCTAGGACTCGATAGTAGCTTACCACCAATAATGTGCGAACGCTTACATCCAGTTGCGTCCTTTTAAACGTCTATTTAACTCTGATTGGCTTTTCCCCTGTCCCACGACTCTTCTGAAAATCATGGCGCCCCCTCTCCCGTGAAGGGCTTGCCAAAAGGTCCTTTTGTCCACTATCCCAACTATTCAGAAAATAAACTATCGAAATATCACCCGTTTTTTGAGTTTACCCACTCTTTATCTGAAATGAGCATATTCTCACGGTTGCCTGCGATAAGATAATCTTGAATTTTATGTATCGCCATACAACACTACTTACAAAGCGTGCTTATTTATTGGAACCATAAATAAATGACTATATTCATATCGAAATACATGTCTTTAAGCATAGCAGTTTCATATCAACTACAGGGAAAAAGCATCATGCAGCAAAAACCATTCTTCCACTTCTTCCGCGGCATCGCCATGATAATGCTGTAGAGATAGACAGACAGTGATCTGCTAACCGCTCCCAGATCGATACGTTTTGAGATTCAAGATTGTATCGGTAGCAGTATTCGTCCAAATATGCTTGCAAATAGGTCCCGCCTAAGCCGTGAAACGTGTTATTGATCCATGCCTTGGCCTGGTCGGCGATATAACGTAGCGCATTAGGTCTGCGAAAACGGAACGGGTGATTCATGATATCTATGTTGCTTGCATGACAAGATACGTGCTGTGAGACAAATGCTCCTCTCCCCGCACACACCAAGCTCTTATAGGACAAATGTTCACGTATTACGAGTTTCATTTTTACATAGATGGGGATGTTGTCTGGATTGTTCATGGAGGCAGCTATCAAAAACGGATGCTCCTTGGGATGCAACTCAAATAACGGGGTGAAAGGTGGTCCATAACTGGTCAAGGCCGCACGAACGTCCTGATCAAGCGGGCGCTCGGCATCGGCTGCACTCATAACAGCCCTAAGCTTATGCAACATTGCCCATGCGGTCTTATATGTAACTTGGATGAGCGAACTGAGCTGCACCGCATTAATGCCCTTATCTGTTCTCGAAATAAGCCAGATGGCGGCTAACCACTTTCTGAGAGCAGTCCGGCTTCCTTCCATGACAGTACCGGCAATGAGAGAGCATTGATGACGGCAAGAGCAGCATTCATAAAGCGGCAGCCTGCGTGAGCGTATCGTATATGCCTCACGATGGCCGCAACGAGGGCAGACGAAGCCCTGAGGCCACTTTCTCCGATACACCTCATTCACACATGACTCCTCAGAATGAAAATGCGCCAACAACTGTTCCAAAGTCGCAAACGACATCTGCCCCGTCATAGTCCAGACCCCCCAAAAAAAAATAAGAACATTTGTTCTAAATACAAATTATAACAAACAAAGCAAAGAGTTTCAACTCAAATCCGCTGCAAAAATACGTATTCCATTTAACAAGTCATATTTCACAAGTCATTTTTTGCGTAATCTGAGTCATTGGTAGAATGGGCAAAAGAGCCATTATGACATGGATGTGGGCGCTCGAGAGCATAGATAGAAGTAACAATTACTGTGGATCTGATGAAAGAACAATGATTGCAGTCGCTGCTCCCCCTACATGCCGTTCATCGTGTAATCTGAATCTTGGGGTGAGTGGGCAAAAGTGCTCATCAAGACAGGGTGGAGCGTGCTTAAGAGCACAAACGGAACTGAGGACTTGATAAAAAAAGAACTGGCTCACACCAGTTCCTTTGTATAATTTCTTGGATTAGCAATATACAATACGAAAACTTACTCGGTAATTACAACTATATCGATGTCAAATACCATCTTTGCCTTCATGGATACCGACTCTTTGACCTTTCCGTCTTCATGCTGGCGTATGCCCCTTTAGACTGTATTTACTCGACCTTGCCGTTAGCCGGCTTAACTGCCAAGCTGTAGCAATTCCCTTTCAAATCAATTCGCGCCTCCAACGTTGGACTTCCCTTTTTCGCAAAAACAAAATGGTTTTCGTACCTATTGGTTTGCTCCATGGCATAATCCTTCAGGTCAATGCCGAACATTTTCTTCGCCGCCGGTGCCGCCGCCGCCTTCACCTTGTCTGCTTTTAGGCTGCCATAAGCTTTGTCTTTTTCGGGTGTCTCTTCTTTCGTCACGCTAATTTGCGTCACTTTACCTGTTTTTGCGCCGACTTGAACATACAAGCTTTGTTTTTTATCTCCGCCCCATAGGCTCCATATGTCAGCCTGTTCTCTCGGATCGTTAATATTAATATCATAGCGAGTAGCGCTCGTCAGCTTGTGCGCTGTCCCGCCCGTAAATTGCTTAAGCGCTTGTTCTACCGTTTGCAGTACGGAACGGTCCACCTCCTTGATAGGATACTCCACCGTCACCACCTGGCTCGAATCCGTGAAGGACACCGCGAAGCCTTTACCGCCCATTGAGGTTCTTGTTTCTTTGTCATTGGCATGTCGGTTGATATCGACGCGTTCGACCTTAAATTCACGTTCGCCTGCCATATTTTTAAGTGCGGTCATTGCTTTGTTTTTCCAGGTATCATCCAATTGGTCAAAGGTTAGGAAAATATTCACATATTCCATTTCTCCCGTTTTCTTGATAATGGAGAGTTGGCTTTTTCCATCCTTAGATTCAATAACCCATACACCATCCTGATTCAACACTCTGGCAAACTCCATGTTTTTTCCGGACAAATCTGTAACCCATTTCTTGGCAGTCTCTTGTATTTTGGGATCCAAATCCGAAAATTTCATATCTTGGGCTTGTTCCTGCTGCGTACTTCCCTTTGCTGCATGAGTAACAGGCCCCGGTATGGACGCTATCACAAGCGCTGCTGCGGATATAGATAACATGGAAATTTTAAATGGTTTCATTAGTAAGTACCTCCATCAATACAAGATTCACTCTGTTAGATCATTCATCTTCAATTCCGGTTCCATTTTATTAGAAAAATTTTTATGTCGCTTTAAACCTCGAATTATTCTGTTATCGGGATCGTCATTTCAAATTCCTCAATGTACTTCGTCGCGGGGGTTTCATCTGTGATGAACGTGAGCTTTTCATCAGGCTTCAACGCCGGGTACTCGGCAACAAAGCTGTACGTTTCCGGATCTTCAATCCGTTTTTTATCATAATGATATTTATTTCCTGCCTCATCCTCTATTAACAACTGTCCACTGTTGCGGAAAGGCTCATCTCCGAACGAGCGGTAATAGAGCAGTGTTTTATCATCTTTATACTCGATGCGTGACACTTCCAGGTGTCCAGCCGGACCTTGATCCAGAACGAGCGGTGCATCTTCCGTAGGCACAGTTTCCACCTTCGTTTTAATCTCTTTCATCTTGAACTCATCGTAATACGGCCGCAGCGTAATGGATTTCGGCATTCGCTGGAAAGGCGCGTAATGCTTATTCAACGTATTGTACAACATAGTATCAATACGCGTGCCTGTGCCGGATGCTCCTATTGGCTCAAGCTCAATCCCCCGGTCATCGAACACTGCGACCTTCAGGTCCTTCAGGTAGCTGGTGCCATCTTCCTCATTGACCGGATGATCAAACGCCAGCACCACACGCGTGGAAGCTTCCGATATCTCGATTTGTTCCAGCGCAATTTTCTCCTCGCCCCGTTGCTTTTCTATCTTCGGCGTGAGGGTGCGGGAAGCAATCTTTTTAACCGGAAAACGGAACTCAAATCTTTCATTTTCCATGTCTTCTATATAAGTTGAATCAAAGTTCTTAGCAACCCTTGGCAAGGAAAAATGAACCAT
>NZ_JAJNBZ010000060.1 GCF_021369635.1 Paenibacillus profundus
GTTGAGCACTTCTCTCTGCACTTCACCCAGATTTGGAATTATGCAAAATGCTCAATATATAAGTATCGGTACTAAGGAGTTGATAAAATTGAAAAATCGTTATATTTTTCCGGCAATCTTCGATTATGCCGACGATGGCATTTCCGTTGAGTTCCCAGATTTACCCGGAGCATTAACTTGCGGAGATACCGAAGAGGAAGCGTTCAATATGGCGAAGGAGTGCATTGCGCTGCATTTGTACTCGATGGAACAAGATGGCGATGATATTCCGGAACCTACTCGTGCGTTGTCCGTCGAACATGAGCCGAGCCAGACCGTTGTATTGGTCGAAGTGTGGATGCCGCCCTTCCGCGACTATATGGCGGAAAAAGCGGTCAAGAAGACGTTAACCATACCGAAATGGCTTAACGATGCAGCCGAAGAAGCAAACGTTAATTTCTCACGGATACTACAGGATGGATTAAAATCGTACCTAGGTGTGTCCGACCGTAAGTCATACGAAAAAGGCCCCGTTGAGTAAAACGGGGCTTACTTATTCTCCGCATCGTATCCGCAATATTACCGTCGTATTAGACGTCCTCTACCTTTCGAATATAATCCGTTTATAATATTAGTAAAAAGACTAAGTAGGTGATTTAATGAGTGAAAACGGTCCAGCCCCTTAATTTTGGACACTTCAGGAGATAAAAAGGACTTCTCTTACTAAAGCGCCAGTTTAAATGCACTCACTTCGTTTTTTTCGAGTTTCGCAAGAGATTCCGTAGGAGAATAGCCGTACAATCTCATGTGGATTCTCCGGTTGTTGTAAAAATCCATAAACCGATCCACTGCGGCAAAGGCTTCCTCGAAGCTCATAAACATATGGCGCTTAAAGCATTCACGTTCCAAAATGCTGTGAAAGGACTCTACATACGCGTTTTTATTCGGAGTTCGATTAGGTGTACGTTCATGGATCAGTCCGTCTACACCCTCGCAAAACTCTCTAAATTTGTTGTTTTTAAACTGTGGCCCATTATCCGTTCGGATGACTAGTGGCGTCTCTTGTACGAAGATGTTCCGACTCAGTAACGCTTTCTGGACGGTCGCCAGGATATCCTTGGTGGTACAGTCTTTTCCACAGTGGTATCCTACAATCTTTCGATCATAGACATCGATCATATTCGCTGTGTAGAAGTAACGCTGCAAGCCAGCCACGTAGCCGTATTTCACGTCCAATTGCCACAATTGATTCGGCCCAGTAACTTCCATGTTATTAGCTACCTGGTGCGGACGGACTGTTTTCAGGGTTCTAGGCTTGTCCAGGATCTCCATCTCTTTGCAAAGACGGTATACTTTTTTCTTGTTAATCTGAATGTGATGATCACGACGTAATCGTATCGTTATCTTATGGTAGCCGTAGGAGGATGTCGCCCACTGACGTAATCATACGTCGGTGGGCGTATATTTCTCGACATCCCCGAATCCACGACTCAGTAAACTCCGGTACCATCCCGCGTGACTTCGCACACCTTTATACCGCGTTTCCGAAACTCCCGTCGAACATCCGAAAGCACCGTCGTTGTACAATCCAATGCGTAATCATCTCCGTATACGGTCCCGGAGTTTTGAAGGACTCCTTGATGAGTTCGAGTCGCGTTCGAATACTGACAGAATCATCGGGAGTAAAAGATACGATTTTATCAATTCGAGTTCCTCCGTTGTTGCTCCGACAGGGGACATCATTAACCACCTCTAAACAAGAACATTCGTTCTTGTTATACCCCAATTCAGACTCTTATCAACCGAGTTTCTTCTTATTTATAATAGCGAACAAGCCCCGTTATAAAAACGGAGCCTACGTGATGCCGGCGGAGCGTTTGCGGATACATAAAGAAAGAAGTGTTGTGATGAAAATTAATGAAGTAATAAAAGATAGTGTATAATAGAATTATTAGAAGTAATCAATTATAAAAGAGGGGAGACAATCATGATGAAAAATCTTTGGAAAAAGCTTTTGAAGAAAGGTTTTTATGGTTGAATTGGATCAACTTCCAAAGAATAAACAAGAATTTTTAGATGAAATTGAACGTTATTGTATGAAAGAAAAGGTAACATACGAGTTTGTCAAATATGATAGACCTGCAGTTATTTCTATAGATAATGTTGTTTATAAATGCCAAGTTAAAAATGCAGGAAGACCAGGCTTTGTGCTTCATTTCAAAGAAAGTTAATACCACAATGATTGTTACATAAAGAAAAAGGCCCGTTGAATAAAACGGGGCTTATTTCTTTTCCTGTATCGTTTGCACTCCTTCTTGTCGGGCAACCGTTTACATTCCTTTAGCGTAAGACGGGAGAATAACGCAGAGGATACCGTCACGTTGACGAAGAGCGGACTGCATTTATGTAAACCCATCATTCACATACCGTTGAATGAATATATTAGTTTGCGAAAAACTCTTTTTCCAGAATTGAAAAATAATATTGATCAGTCCATTGATTTTGCCAAAAAAGCTCCTCTTTAAAAACAGCTTCCTTTGTCATTCCAATATGTTTCATAAGTGATACGGAACGAGTATTATTTGAATTGCACATTCCAACCACTTTATGGGCATGTAAATGTTCAAATGCGAATTTCAATAAAAGTGTGGCCGCTTCACTTCCGTAACCCTTACCCCCATATTCCGGAAGTATGGCATACCCTATTTCCCAGCTTTTTCTATATTCGATATAGCTCCAAACTTGCGCTAAACCGATGGGCGTTTTCCTTTTATCCGTTGCAATACTTACAATAAAATCATAACTGCTCGTTTGGTCGCTTTCATTGATTTTATGCAGATATTTTTCTCGAACAACTTGTTCATCCGACGGCACATCTTCTTCAAAACACCATAAGTTCTTATCACATTCTAACCTGCAAATGAAATCTAAATCATTAACAGAAATCCTTGACAGCAATAGTTTCTCTCCAAATATCTCCACAAAATACCCTCCATTATTATTAGACTATGTCTGTGAAAACTAAGGGTGAGCCGTATGTGTCTGGCGCAATGCTATATCGAACAGATTCATAAGCTGAACGAAAGCATAACGGAGACATTCAAAGGTTTAAGCCGGATGTTATCGCGCGAATACGACATGTCTAACTTCCGACTAAATTGCCATCATTTATCCCTAAGACCAATCCTGGCTGCTCCTTTTGCTTACAAGTATGATTTGGATAACCAGAACCTCTGGCAAGTTCAGCAAAAGATTGATATACTAATAATGCATCTGTTCGCTCCTTTTTTTTGTTGGTGTGGTGCTTACAACAATAAAGGAAAAGCAGATTTTTTCTATTTTCCGCCTTACGTCATCCTGCCAAGTACTGATTTCGGTTTTGAACTAAATAGAAAAGGGGAAATATGAAAATGAAAATTAATTTGGTTTTTACTAATAAAGGAAAAACGGCAATAGAAAAATTCAATAATGAAGAATTAATTGAGATATTCGCTAGATATAGTAAAACATTGGCAAAGCACTATCCGATTGATGTTACTGTTCCCACTGAGCTTAATCAGAATATTGTTGCAGAAGGTGTTATAACCGTGTTGGCTGAAAACGTAAAATGTGACGCAGTTATCTTTTTTAAAGAATTAGCTAGAGATATTAAAATCCCTTTAAATAAAAGACTTGGTGGAAAATTAGACACCGTATATAAAATAGTAGTGGTTTGATTGTCGGTAGTAGTCTATTTGAAGCCCGAAACCAAGCAATGCATGAACTATAGAAAAAGATTCGAGACATTGAAGAAGAGAACGAAATTCTAAAAAAGGTAATGCACTACTTCGCAAAGGACCGGCGCTGATCTATGGATTTGTATACTAACACCACTTTCAGCTCCGTGTCGCGAAGATGTGCTCCGTATTTCAAGTTTCTCGAAGTGGATAGTTCCTCTAAAACCAATGGAATTAGCAATTTGTAATCAATTGGTGACAATGGTCAATAAATGAATTGCATTGTGTTGTACGAAAGAGCATAAAAGCCACCGTATTCATTCCCATTTTTTCATGGGAGACCACCGTACGGTAATCCGTAATTATACCGTTTTCCTCTAATCGACGGACACGTTCCGTCACTGCCGGCTGGGTTAACCCTACACACTTACCAATTGAAGTTATAGATTATCGTGCATTCTTCCAGCAAGATCTTCTGATTAATTTGAAGAAGGTCGTGAAGTCAATGTGCCGATGCTGACGGATGCCTACGTCGCTTATGAATGCAAAGTGACCGACATCCGGACGCATGGCGATCATGATAAGAAAGCGGCTCTAACGATTTCTTCCGCTCGTCTTCTGCCCGCCCTAATCATCAGCAACCAAAAGTAATATTCTCCATTAAAAAGTAAACAGGCTTGTCCCAGTTTCGTATAAAGCAGGGCGAACAATCAGAAGTTGCTTTTGCACGACAATAGCCAGATATATTGATGCCGCCCCGTTATTTTTTTAGATTGTTCAAGCTGTCTAAAAAATCTCCGATGGAGAGGTCGCTTATTTGCTCAACAAGCTGATCCATTTGTGTCTTTTTGCGGAGAGATCCGATAAGCAGCACTTCCACTGCTTGATCTCGGTCAACGAGGATTGACTGCACTTTAAGTGAATTTGTTAACAAGGCGGCGATGACCGCGATCTGATCGATAGTCAGTTTTGGGGTACTGCTTTTTTTTTTATTGTTTTTATTTTTATCGTTACATTTTTTTTGCCGTCCTTTCGAAAAGGTCACTGACACTCACCTTCTTGTCAAATTATCCATGTTGGTTGACGAATCTATTGCAAACATGTTAAGAGACGGTTTCTTTTGGTTCAGGTATAGGTTCCACAAGACCGGATGAGAAAACAATAACCAATAAAATGACGACAATAAGCAGTACTTTTCGTTGATCCTCATCACGCATCACGGTTCCCCCTTATGAGTCCTGCATTACTGATATAGTAAGCAAAAGTGCTGTAAAAGGTTCCGGTGGTTGACCATTTTCCCCGAAAATCAACTGTTATCTAACGATTTTGTAACCTTACATTTCCTTTTCAACCGACAAAGATATGCTATAATGTTGATGGAAATTGTCGATTGATAGGTGAATAGTTGAATTCATCTCAAAAGGAGGCGGATGGTATGCAACCAAGAAAAAAAAGGGAAAGACTGGCATTATGGCTAAGTATGCTGCTCTTTTTTAGTATCATGTTCCTTGTTCCCAGTCCGTCCGCTCATGCTGGATTCCTGCAGAAGCTGTCAGAGCTTCCGGCTGATTTTGACAAGATGAAGCAGCAATATGAAGAAACACGGCAGTCACTTGAGGATGCAAAACGTCAGTCCGACGCCATGCAGCAGCAATTGCAGGCCGAGAACGAATCGCTCAGGCAGCAAAATGAGCAATTGCTCCAGCGTATTGATCAATGGGAGCAGAAAGATGTGGAAGCGAAGCTGCAGGAGAAGCTGCAATTTCGCCGGATTATGATTACTGTATTTACAGGGATTGGTCTGGTTCTGCTATATATTATTATGACCCGGGTACTGCGTATCTTTGTCTGGCGCCGAACGATGAAATAAAGGAGAAGCTGATGGAAGTCATTCAAGAAGCCCAAGAATTGCATGCACAGATGACTTCCCTGCATCTGAGCGGGGATGAGGCCGTTTATATTTTGCACCCGCGGCAAATTATCGCCTTCCAAGGCAATTCCGCCAATCGTGAGGATCGGTTCATGGACATTGCCGGGATGTACCGCAAACGCAAATTTATACAATCTAGAATCAGTGGACCGTCTTCCGTTATGCTAGGCTTGCCGAACGGTTATTGCTTAAAGACACTGCATATTACGGAGGGCAGCGATCTGCTGTTTGAATGGAAGCATATTCTGTTCTACACCGAAGGCATTCATGTAGAGCGGCGCATCCAAAAGTTGAAAAATGTGCTCATTACAAAAGAAATCGTAAAGATGAAGTTCCATGCTGACGATGGATTGTTAGGCATCTTGTCGAACGGTCCCTTGTATTCGATGCAGCTGCATCCGGAGCAGCCCACCTATGTGAATATCGGCTGCCTTGTCGCCTATCCTGAGAATGCGACGCTGAAGCCATGCGTGTATGGCAACTCGATCGCGAGTCAGAATATGAATGTTCAGTGGGAAATAACCGGAACAGGGCATGTCCTGCTGCAAACGAACATAAACGATCGTCAATTGGAGCATGATTTAGAAGGGGACGGCTTGGTTAAAAGAATCATGAGGGAGACGATACCGTTTGGCGGGATATTCATTCGTTAGACCGGATCCGAATACATAGGTACCGCTCGTTCATTAGATCATTACGAAGGCTAATGAAGGGCGGTTATTTGTTTTATTGCGTCAATGATAAAAGGTTGACAACCGCCTGTGAAGTCGGTACATTAATTTTTGCGACAATTTGATATAGGAAGGATTATTCATGAACACATATTTGTTTCCGATTAAGATTGCCCTCATTACATTTCCTTTCGTAGCGCTTTTTTTGACGCTCCCGTTTCTGATCGTGCAATACCGCAAATACGGCTACGTTAATAAAGTGCGTTCTCTCGTGCTGTATTCCATGCTGCTTTATTTTATTTCCGCTTTTTATCTCGTCATTTTGCCGCTGCCTGCGCAAACACATAATTGCGTGGAGCGGTCGAGCGCCGTATTTGAGCAGCTGAGGCCGTTTCAATTCGTTCGCGATATTGTGAAAGAATCCAGAGTTGAATGGTCACATCCGAGCACCTATGTCTATTTGTTGCAGGAGCGGGCATTTTTTCAAGCGGCGTTTAATATGGTGCTGACACTGCCGCTAGGAGTGTACTTGCGCTATTACTTCCGCCGCTCCTTCTTGCAGACGACCGTGATTGCATTGCTGGTATCCTTGTTCTTTGAAGTAACGCAGCGTACCGGGTTGTATGGCATTTACGACTGTCCGTATCGCTTGTTCGACGTGGATGATCTGCTTCTGAATACGTTAGGCGGTATGGCCGGATTTTTGCTGGCGCCACTGATTACGTATTTCCTGCCTCGTTCGCATCAATTGGACGATAAAGTCGATTTGAAGAGCAAGCCGGTTGGATTTATCCGCAGAGGTATCGCCGTATGGCTCGATTCAATAGTCTTGTCCATCGTGATGGGCTGCGTGTACATCGTGTTCACTGCTCTAGTATATAAAGAAAGAATGGCGAAATTCGATTTACTAAGCATGAATCCTATTTATTTGGCAGCGGGCATATTCATCTACTTCATTGTGCTGCCGCTATTTACGGAAGGCAAGACGTTCGGTAAATGGGTGACACGGATTCATCTGCAAGAAGACCGATTGGATTCAGAAGAACAACAACGTGTCGTATCCTTCTCTGGATTGCTCAAACGGTACGGGATTCTCTATTTCGGTGTTGGCGGCATCAACTACGTGTTCTGGTATGTATTGAATTTCAACGAAGTGATGGATTCCCCTCTTGTTATGGTAGCGATTTTCTTGGCGTGGCTCATTTTCAATGGAGTGCTGTTCATTCATCTCTTGCTTCATTTGTTTAAAAAAGATAAGCGTCTTTTCTACGAAAAAATAAGCGGCACTCGAAACGTCATTATGATACCGGAGCGCATGCTGCGCGATATGGATCTGCTGCCGACCACTCCGGAAAAAGAAGAAACGATGAATGAGGAGGCGACGAAACGTTCTCCTGACACATCGTATAACGATACAAATGAAGAGCCGCTTCACGATGCGCAGGAACTGCCGTCAACGAGCGAAATGGAATCTGAACGTACCGAGCCGGAACAGCTCTCAAAAGAGGAGTTCATCGCTCAGGAACTCGCCAGACTGAAGGCGAAGTTGGCGCAATCGGGTTCAACGCCGGCAGGCTCCGAGCAGGATGGATTAACAAGCGGTGGCACACAACGTACTGCCGGGGACCGTCCAGCTGACGAAGACAAAGGCAAGTAAAGCGGGAGCTCTAGCCGCGCAGACAGGGCGGACTCTTACGGACGAAAGGTGCAACCGCCCTATCCATAGAGTAAGGCCCCTTCCCACGAGTCAAGTCGAATGGAAGGGGCCTTTATTATTTCAATGAAGCGGGCTTGGGCCGCTTCTTGCGGAAGCGGGCCGCCACATAGTTGCGCTTGCGGTCACGATAGAAGATCCATCCGCCGATAAAGCCTGCGCCAATGAGGAACAGTACAAGTCCGCCTAAAAGTGACAACCATCCGAATGCCGGGTTGGCGATTGCATCATTCCCTTTGTCGGCGATGTATTGGAAGATGACATTTTTCATAACGAGAAAGCCGTATGTAGCCGCTATGCCTGGCAGGACAAGCAACAATATGGCGATAAAACGAGTGATGACATGCGTCTGCTTCATAATGATATCACCTGTCAGTTCATTGTTAGATTCGTCTCCCCTTATCTTATCGTGATTTGCAGCACATGTCTAATCTTTCCTGCTCCTGCTGGTGTGCGCATCTGGGAAACATGTTTGGCGGGTGAACAAAAAGAGAGTACAATAGAACCATTGGAGTTGTACGTTTTATAGAGGTTGTTCAGAAAGTTCCATTTTGAACATGCGCTTATAGCGGAAATATCGTCTAAAGGAGTGTTGATCAATGACAAAACAAGTGGACGTCGCCATACTCGGTGGCGGAACGGGTGGATATATTGCAGCAATCGCGGCTTCGCAAGCAGGGAAGAAGGTAGTTGTCATCGAACGGGAGAAGCTGGGCGGAACCTGCCTGCATCGCGGCTGCATACCGAGCAAAGCGCTATTGCGGAGCGCAGAATTATATAGACAAGCACAGAATAGCAGCACGTTCGGTATCGAGATCGAAGGAGTAAAGCTGAACTTTGAGCGCGTGCAATCCCGGAAGCAGGAAGTTGTCGAGCAGCTGCATCGCGGAGTGCAATTCCTGATGCGCAAGCACCATATCGAAGTCATCCAAGGCAATGGACGAGTTATGGGGCCGTCTATTTTTTCGCCGAAGAGCGGCTCAGTAGCCGTTGAGTGTGATAACGGAGAAGCGGTGACGCTCGTTCCGAAGCAGTTGATTATAGCGACAGGTTCAAGACCGCGTGCATTACCAGGACTTCAAGTAGATGGAACCTATGTGGTGACGACGGATGAGGCGCTGGAATGGACGGCTTTGCCGCGTCGCGTCGCCATCGTGGGAGGCGGAGTTATCGGAATGGAATGGGCGTCCATGCTCGTCGATTTCGGCGTGGAGGTGGATGTCATCGAAGCTGCCTCGCATATCGTGCCGCAGGAGGATGAAGATACCTCGCGCGAGCTTGAGCGGCAGTTGAAGAAGCGAGGGGCCCGTATACATACGCAAGCGAAAATACAAACTGAAGAAATACATGTGGATGAAGCTGCCGGCGAGGTGCATTTGCTCGTTGAAGTGGGTGGAGAGACATCTAGCATAATTGCAGACAAGCTTCTCGTATGTATAGGCAGACAAGCCAATATTGAAAATATCGGACTGGAAAATTCAGGAGTCGAGTCTGCGGATGGATTCATCCGAGTCAATGAATGGATGCAGACGAATGAACCACATATATATGCGATTGGCGATGTGATTGGCGGACTCCAGCTTGCCCATGCAGCCTCCGCAGAAGCGCTCGCCGCAGTTAGCCACTTCAATGGACAGGCAGCTATTTCCCTCGATTACCGTCGTATTCCGCGTTGTATCTACTCGATGCCGGAAGCGGCTTCTATAGGTTGGACGGAGAAGGAAGCGAGAGCAGCCGGAATGGATATTCAAGTGAGCAAAATGCCGTTTCAAGCGATTGGCAAGGCCATCGTGCACGGGGAAACGGACGGATTTGTGAAAGTGATCGCCGACGCGAAGAGCAGCGACTTGCTTGGTGTTCATATTGTCGGTCCGCATGCTACCGAATTGATTGGCGAGGCGGCAGTGGCCAAATGGCTGGATGCCACGCCATGGGAAATGGGCCATGTCATTCATCCGCATCCATCTCTGTCTGAAATTATGGGAGAAGCGATGTTGGCGATGGAAGGGCGATCGTTAAGCATGTGACAAGCTGGACGGATCTGACGTTTTCTTTTTCAAAAGGTTAAGGTTATAATAGTGTTAGGCTCAAGTCTTAGTACCTGGTATTATGTAATGAATTGCTTGACCGGAATGGACGGATTACGTTGATATTAAAGGAGGATGACTCCATGACGCCTGACGTGACTGTTCGTCAGAAGATGAAGCATGAAGAACTCGGATTAACGAATGCGCAAGCCATTGAAATGTACCGCATGATGGTGCTTGCCCGTAAATATGACGAACGCGCGTTGCTGCTGCAGCGTGCCGGGAAAATTAACTTCCATGTCTCCGGCATCGGCCAAGAAGCGGCCCAAGTCGCAGCCGCATTTGCCCTTGACCAGAATAAAGACTATTTCTTGCCATATTACCGCGATTACGGCTTCGTGCTGTCTGTCGGCATGACCGTGCGCGAATTAATGCTTGCCCTGTTCGGGAAAGTGCAGGATCCGAACAGCGGCGGACGCCAAATGCCGGGCCACTTCGGCTGCAAACGGCTGCGTATCGTTACCAGCTCCAGTCCGGTAACGACTCAGGTTCCGCACGCTGTAGGCATAGCGCTTGCCGCTAAGATGCGTAAGGAAGATTCGGTGTCCTTCGTCACCTTGGGAGAAGGCTCTAGCAATCAGGGAGATTTTCATGAAGGCTGCAACTTTGCGGGAGTCCACAAAGTACCGGCTATCATCATGGTTGAGAACAACCAATATGCGATTTCGGTGCCTATCGCCAAGCAGGTGGCCGGTCGAATTAGCGATCGGGCGCTAGGCTACGGATTCCCAGGAGTGCGCGTCGACGGCTGTGATGTGCTGGAAGTATTTCGCGTCATGAAAGAAGCGCGTGAACGGGCGGTGCGCGGTGAAGGACCGACGCTGATCGAAGCGATGATGTACCGATTATCGCCTCACTCCACTTCAGACAACGACTTGGCTTATCGGACGAAGGAAGAAGTCGACGCGAATTGGGAGAAGGACGGAATACCTCGCTATAAAGCGTATTTGATGGAATGCGGCATTTGGTCGGAAGAAGATGAGGCCAAGCTGCTTGCGGAATTGAAAGCCATTATCGACGATGCGACGGCTTATGGGGAACAGGCTTCATTTCCACAGCCGGAAGATGCATTGACACATGTCTACGCAGAGGAGGAACGCGGAACATGGCAGTAATGGAATATATCGACGCCATTCGACTGGCGATGAAAGAAGAGATGGAGCGCGATAGCGAAGTGTTCGTGCTTGGGGAGGATGTCGGCGTGAAGGGCGGCGTCTTCACCACAACGAAAGGGCTGTATGAGCAATTCGGTGAGGAGCGTGCGTTGGATACGCCACTGGCCGAATCGGCAATTGCCGGGGTCGCTATCGGTGCGGCCATGGTTGGGATGAAGCCGATTGCGGAAATGCAATATTCGGACTTCATGTTCCCGGCAACGAACCAGATCATTAGCGAAGCGGCCAAGATTCGCTACCGTTCCAACAACGATTGGACGTGTCCTTTAGTTATCCGAGCCCCTATCGGCGGCGGAGTGGCAGGCGGATTATATCATTCTCAATGTCCGGAATCAGTCTTTTTCGGGACGCCGGGACTCAAGATTGTTGCTCCGGCCACGGCTTACGATGCGAAAGGCTTGTTAAAAGCCGCGGTGCGCGATCCCGATCCGGTCATCTTTTTTGAGAATAAGAAGTGCTATCGGATGATTACAGGAGACGTTCCGGACGACGATTATATTGTGCCTATCGGTAAGGCGAATGTACTGCGCGAAGGGACGGATATTACCGTTATTGGCTACAGCCTGCCGCTTCACTATGCCCTTCAGGCTGCTGAGGAATTGGCGAAAGAAGGCATTAGCGCGCACATCCTCGATCTGCGCACCATTCAGCCGCTCGATCGTGAAGCCATTCTTGAGGCTGCAGCGAAGACAGGCAAGGTTCTCATCATTCATGAAGATAATAAGACAGGCGGAGTGGGCGCCGAAGTGTCTGCTATCATTTCAGAGGAACTGCTGTATGATTTGGATGCTCCAATCAAGCGGCTGTGCGGACCGGATATTCCGGCAATGCCGTTCAGTCCTCCATTGGAGAAGTTCTTCATGTTAAGCAAGGATAAAGTAAAAGAAGCGATGCGTCAGCTGGCGCTATTCTAATGAACGGGAACTATCGATCGAGGACACGGGAGCGTCAGCATCCTGCTGTTCCTCTGCCGGTTCAAGAACGGGAGTGAGAAACAATGTCTTCAGACAATGTAAAAGAAGTAACCATGCCGCAGCTCGCGGAATCACTCGTGCAAGCTACAATCGGGAAATGGTTAAAGCGTCCCGGCGAATCGTTCGATGCGTACGAACCGATCTGTGAAGTGCTCACTGACAAGGTCGTAGCAGAGATTCCAGCAACGGAAGCTGGGGTCATGAACGAAATCTTGGCGCAGGAAGGTGATACGGTCGCTGTCGGCGCCGTAATTTGCCGTGTGCTGCCGGAAGGAGCTCCAGCACTGGCAGTGGCTGCACCAGCGGCAGTAGAGGCAACACCATCGATTCCAGCGGGGACGACGATTAGCGGGACGGCTCAAGGCCAGGAAATGCGGCAGCGGTATTCACCAGCCGTACAACGTCTGGCGCAGGAGCATGGTGTTGACTTGCTAAGCGTGAACGGAACAGGACAGGGAGGACGCATTACGCGCAAAGACGTGATGGCTGCGATCGAGTCCCATGCAGAGGCTACGATGAAGCCGCAGACTTCAGCGCATGCCGCTTCTGCGACGACACCAGCAGCAGGCCGCGGGACGGCCACGGCGTCTCCCTTCGCGTCAGTCAGCAGCAGTCAGCCTTCGCAAGGAAGTGATGCGAATAGGGGCTCCATGGAGGCAAATGTGACGGTACGTCATTCAGGGCTTCATCTTGGCGAGACGCCGCGCATCCCATCGATTGAAGTCGAAGGACGGGACAGAGCGGGACATGGGGAATCGTTTATTGACGTGACTCCGATTCGTCAAACTATTGCGAGAAATATGCGTCAAAGCGTATCGGAAATCCCGCACGCGTGGACGATGATCGAAGTTGATGTGACGAACCTGGTGCTGCTGCGGAGCAAAATAAAAGATGAATTCAAACGCAAAGAAGGGATCAACTTAACTTACTTGGCGTTTGTCCTGAAAGCTATAGTTAATGCGATTAAAGATTATCCGATTATGAATTCCCACTGGGCAGTTGACAAAATTATCGTAAAGCGCGATATCAATTTGTCTTTGGCAGTGGGCACAGAGGATTCGGTATTGACGCCGGTCATCAAGCAGGCGGATCAGAAAAACATTGCCGGGTTGGCGCGTGAAATTGAGGAATTGGCCCGCAAGACACGGGAGGGACGCTTGCGGCTCGACGATATGCAAGGCGGCACGTTCACCGTTAATAACACGGGGTCGTTCGGATCGATTCTGTCTTATCCGATTATTAATTACCCGCAAGCAGCTATTTTGACCTTCGAATCCATTGTGAAGAAGCCTGTCGTCATCAACGATATGATTGCCGTCCGCTCTATGGCCAATATGTGTCTGTCCTTGGATCACCGCATCTTGGATGGCGTAATCTGCGGGCGCTTCCTGCAGCGCGTCAAGGAGAACCTGGAAGGCTATTCGCTGGATACGAAGGTATATTAAGCACGGGCACGAATCGACAGAAGAAAGCGTGAGACGATGAACCCTAACAAGGTAATGATAAGCTCAGGAAAAGCTATAAACGTTCACTATTTGGATCGAATCGACTATGGGGCCGCTTGGGATAAGCAAAAAGAAATGGTGCACGCTATCGATGACGGTACGGAGCAAGATTCATTGCTCCTTCTGGAGCATCCTCCGACCTATACCATCGGCTCGCAGCGCCATCCCGAGCATCTGCTGCTCAGTCCGGAACAGCTGCAGCAGCAAGGAATCGCGGTCTATGAAATCGATCGCGGAGGGGATATTACATACCATGGTCCAGGGCAATTGGTAGGATACCCTTTGCTGTTGCTTGAAGGTCCCCAGCTCGATTTGCACGGCTATTTGCGTTCTTTGGAAGAAGCCATCATTCAATTCCTGGGAACGTTCGGCATCGAAGGCAGCCGTAAACCGGAGTATACTGGCGTATGGGTGGGAAATCTGAAGATTGCTGCCATCGGCGTCAAGTTCAACCGCTGCCGCCACCGTCGTGGATTCGTGACGAGTCACGGCTTTGCCCTGAACGTAAAGAGCGGCATACAGCATGAAGGCTTTAGCGGAATTATCCCTTGCGGGATAAGCGAATATGGCGTCACCTCATTGGAGGATTGCACAGGTCAGACCTTCTCCGTGAACCAGGTAGGACAGATGCTGCTGCCGCATGTCACACAAGTGCTGGGCTTTGAGCGCGCGCTCATCAGGACGCAGCTGCAATAAGCCTGTCTGAGCGCATTACGCGAAATATAAGAGAAGCCATGCATGAATGCATGGCTTGTCCCATAAGCTGCTTGCTCTGTATGATGCGGCTCCCAGTCTAACCGAATATGAAAGGTTCAATGAGGGCAAATAAGGTCGACCCGATCATGGCAGCCAGCATGAGGTAAACCACAATTTTAAACCATTTAGTTGATTTCACGGTATAAAGAACTCCTTTCTACGCAATACATGATGCACTTCTCACTATTTTAACTAAGAAATCGTCTGGAGGAAAGCGAAATGGTCCAACAGGAAAGACTTGTGCAACATTTTATGGAATTGGTGAAAATCGACAGCGAAACGAAGCACGAGCGTGTCATCTGCGATACGCTGAAGCAACAATTCGAAGCATTGGGCTTGCGCGTTACGGAAGATGATACGACAGGGACGACCGGTCATGGCGCAGGGAATTTGATTGTCACTTGGCCGGCAACCGAAGGAACGGACGGAGCGAAGCGCTTGTTCTTCACTTCCCACATGGATACGGTGCAACCAGGCAACGGAATCAAGCCGCAGCTTGGCGAGGACGGCTATATTCGCAGCGACGGTACGACCATTCTCGGCTCAGATGATAAAGCCGGTCTTGCCGCTATGTTCGAAGCGATCCGGGTCATTCAAGAGAACAATCAGGCGCACGGACAAATTCAGTTCATCATTACGGTTGGCGAAGAATCTGGCCTCGTCGGCGCGCGTGCGATGGATGCGAAGCATTTGGAAGCGGACTTTGGTTATGCGCTTGACTCCAACGGGGAGATCGGAGCGATTGCGGTAGCGGCGCCGACACAAGCGAAGATTACGATGGAAGTGTATGGCAAATCCGCGCATGCAGGCGTGAATCCAGAAGATGGCATCAGCGCGATTCAAGTGGCCAGCAAAGCGATTTCCCGCATGCCGCTGGGACGGATTGACCACGAAACGACGGCGAACATCGGTCGATTTGCAGGCGGCGGCGCGACGAACATCGTGTGCGACTATGTAAAATTGGATGCGGAAGCACGCAGCATCGTGCAGCATAAGGTGGAAGCGCAAGTGAAGGCAATGAAGGAAGCGCTGGAAAGCGCGGCTGCCGACTGCGGCGCGCGTGCGGAATTCAAGAGCGATATCGTATATCCGGCATTCAACTTTACCGAGAAGGACGAAGTGGTGCAGCTGGCGCAGCGTGCCGTCGAACGCATCGGCTCTACCGCTCGCTTATTTCATTCCGGCGGCGGCAGCGATGCGAACATCTTTAACGGCATGGGCGTGCCGACAGTGAACCTTGCGGTCGGTTACTTGGATATCCATACGACGAAAGAGCGGATTCACGTATCTGATCTGGTGAAGACGAGCGAGCTTGTCTTAGCGCTCATTCAAGAGGCTGCTCAGTCCTAATAGGCACAGACAACTTTAACAACGCTGAACGCAAGCAGGACAGCTCCATTCTGCCCGGCTCATCCGTGAAGGGGGAGAGATCGTTGTCTTTCATTCATCATACCAGCATGTTCGAATTGCAGTACCGGAATGCGGCGCCTTACGAGGTGCCGCACTTTCATTCCCATTCCAGCTATGAGATTTACATGTTCCATGCCGGGAAAGTGCACTATCTGATCGGCGATCAAATATATATGCTGGAGCCGGGCGATCTGATTCTAATGCATGGTCTCACGCTGCACCGGCCGAATATCGATACCTCTTATCCGTATGTGCGCTCCATCATCCATTTCGATCCGCGCTATGTCGAGGCGGTTCATCCCAATTTGCTTGCCGAATCCAGAGATGATGTGCTGCGCCCGTTTCGGGAATTGAAGTATGCGCGTTTGAAGCTCCCGAGTGCTCATCAGGAAGAAGCAGAGCGGCTGCTGACGCGCATGAAATCCTTCGCAGGACGAAGCGATTTCGTCGGGGAGCGCCGGATGCAGCTGGCATTTTTGGATTTGCTTTATTGCATATACGACTGGTGCAAAGAGCCTATGGCGGCGTTGCCGCCGGCAGGCGAACGCGAGAAGCACGTGCAGGAGACGATTCGCGTCATCGAAGGCTGCTATCAAGAAGATGTGACGTTAGACGATATCGCCGAGCGACAGCATCTGAACAAATATTATTTGAGCAAAGTGTTCAAAGACGTAACCGGTACGACGGTGTTCACGTATTTGTATCACCGCCGTATTAATCAGGCGAAGGTGTGGTTTTTGACGGAACCGCAATGGAGCGTCACGGATGTATCCTTTCGCGCGGGATTCAAGCACTTGCCTCATTTCTCACGGCTATTCAAGCAAATGGTTGGTTGCACTCCCGAACAGTACCGCAAGCAGTTGTTCAGCTCTCCCGAGAAGCAGTAGCTTCTTGGGAGTTTTTTTATGAAAACATAAAAATATGGAACCGAGCGGAGGCGTGCCCTATCTAACTAATTAGAATCAGATGAATAGAGGAGGAGCATGGATGTGCAAATCGTAGAAGATGTGAGGCTTGCTCAACAGGGAGATTGCGAAGCTTTCAATTGCCTCATATCCGGTGTAGAACGCTAGCTTGTATGGAGTGGCCCGCTCGATGCTCAGACGGGATGAAGATTGCGCCGACGCGATACAGGAGGCCATCTTAAAAGCGTTTCGAGCAATACATACGATTAGGGAGCCTGCTTATTTCCGTACGTGGATGTTCCGCATTGTCATTAACGAATGCCGGCAAATAATGAGCAGGCAACAAAGAATCGTAGTCGTGGCCGAGCTTCCGACATTGTCTTCACCCGCTTCCGACTATGAAAATATTGAATATCTCGATCTTGTCGCTGCTATCGATCGGCTCGAAGAAATGCATCGTATCGTCATCACCTTGCATTATTTTGAGGATATGACGATTAAGGACATTGCCGAGCTTCTCGAGACAACGGAAGGAACGGTGAAGTCCCGTCTCTATCGGGCCCGGTCGGTTCTAGGAAAATATATTGACAATCCCTACGAAAGGAAGAACGACTATGAAACGTGTTGAACTGGATCAAGTTGTGAAGCAAGCCGTGGCCAAGAGACCCGATGATTTGCCGGATGTAATCAGACAACGTTTCGATCAGACATATGCCGCTTTGCGGGCTACGCCAGTCAAGCATCCCGCTGCTTTGCCTGAGGTCGTGAAAGAACGAATCGAACAGTCTTACAATTCCCTGAAAGAGTATCCATCGAGACGCACAAGAGGCCGCTCCCGCAAAGGGATGATGACAGCCGCAGCAGCAACTGTCATCGGCTTCGGCATTATCGGTTCCGGGTTCGTATCCCCGACGATGGCGCAAACCTTGAAGCAAATTCCATTCCTTAATTCTGTCTTCAAAGTCGCAGGTGATTTGGGTCTGCAGGCGGCAGATGAGAAGGGTCTGGTTGATGATGTCAATCAGAGCGTGACGAATAGCGGTGCAACAATCGATGTGTCAAAGGTCATTTATGATGGAGCAAGACTATCCATCGGCATCGTTCAGCCAGCGCCCGGGCGGGACATTAAGGGGGTAGAGCTATTCATCGATGGAATGAACGAACATTTTGGGCACAGTTATACGGATCCCATCCCTTCTGAAGACGGCAAAACGGTAAACAGCGTGTATAATTTCACCCCGAATTGGAATCTGCCTGATGAGTTCGAATTGTCGCTGCATGTTTATCTATATAAGTTGAACGAAAGAAGATAGCAATCAAAGTCTAACGCATAGGCGGTCAATGATGGCATGAGGGTACTTCATGATTTCATCCATAAACTGCCCGACACGCAGACGGATTTCGGAAACGGT
>NZ_JAJNBZ010000061.1 GCF_021369635.1 Paenibacillus profundus
TTTTACCGGGTTGACGGCTCTTTTTCTACCATTTGATGGTTAATCAACAGGCTTGATAAATTTAATTAAAATATTTTAAGTTTATTTAAAACTAACTGATCTTCATTGTCAAATGGTTGTGAAAAAACTAAATAAACCAATTAAATAGATACCGTTAACTGAACTTAACATGGTATGAGTAATAGTGATTAGAAACTCCGAAGAAAATTACTTAAAAAGAACTTCTGGCTTCTTTTGTGTAATCGGGCAAATATGGGTTATTTGGAAACATGTCATGGATTCGAACCATACTTAAGGCAATATACGAAAAATAGTACTGACTAAGCCAGCATCTGCCGGTTTTTTTACATTGGGACCGCCCCGAGCGGTTTCTCGGCTTGGCCTGCGCAAACTTCGCACGAAACGAGGATCGCCTAAGCGCCACTTAACTTATCCGACACACTCTGCCCTTTCAGACTGCCTTTCAATGTAAGTGTCAAATAGTCCACACCTTGTTCTCAAGATGAGGGCTATTTGACGCTAACGTCTAAAAAGGGGCGCACTTAATACACCCTCCGTAAATCCTTTTTCAAAAAAAGAAAACGGTGGCTTTGATGATTATTCAAAACCGCCGTTTGGCTTACTCTATTTTGTTTTTGCGCACAAATACTTTACCGCCAAAGCAACGGTTTTTTTATTTTCCGTTGGGCGGGTGCACTTTTTAAGTTTAGTCTATTACAGCCGGGTTAATACATTCCTTAATCAGTGTCCATCTATCACGAGGATTCATGATGAATTCGGATGCAATGGCTACGACCAGGTCTTTGTCTGGAATGCAACAAATGACATTACCGCCATCGCCTAGTGCTAAGCATGCAAAAACCCCGTCCTCTTCGCGTAACCACCATAGATAACCGTAATTATTGGGGTTCATCGTTGTTGATTCGTCAATCCATGTCCCCGAAATAATTTGATTATTGTCCCAAATGCCATGATTCAGATATAGCAAACCAAAACGTGCCATATCACGAGGACTTAGCGTAAGTCCCCATCCGCCTGTGGAGTTACGGTTCGGGTCTTTTACCCACCCTTTCACATTCTTCCCGAATAAATCCTCAAACCCAAATGATTTCATTTCATAATCCGGGATTTCTTTCATGCCGATCGGTTTAAATAAGCGTTCGTTGGCAAACTCACGGGCACTTTGTCCTGTGCTGCGAGTGATGATGGCTGAAAGCAGATGCGCCCCTGCGGTGGAATACTTAAAAGCTCCAATACTTCCTTTTTGGCCTAGCATATCCAGCGTATACGTTACCCAGTCAGGCTGCATACACATCTTGTCCAGCGGCTCGTGCCAGTCCTCAAATGGATAAGGAGCCGTCATCGTGAGAAGATGGCGTATGGTGATTTCTCGTTTCTGCTTATCAGCAGCATCGGGTACATATTCGGGGAAAAAATCCAGCATCTTCTGATCTACATTTTTAATATATCCAGCATCTATGGCAATACCAATAAGGGCAGATATTATACTTTTCGTTACAGATGCCACATGGTGCGTATCATCCGGGCCATAGCCATTATAATATCTTTCATAAGCAATAGATCCATTTCTCACAACAACAATACCGTTTATATTGCTGTACTCGGCTTTTATCATAGGTTCAAGCTCTGACAGCTTTTCAGAGTCTATTCTCAAGGTTGCCGGCTCTACGGCTTGCCATTCTGTCGTTGGCCAGTTGTTTATGTTCATTATAGCTACCTCTCTAAAAGACGATTTATTGTTTTGCTTACCGCGCGTTAAGGAAAATGTCCGTTCCTGCTACTATTTTTTCTTTACAGGAAAATACACCTCGGTAACCATATCCTCAGGAACGGTTGCTTTATGGGGGTCGGTTACATATACTTCATATGGTGAATTCACCAATTCATATCCTTCCTTTTCTACCCATTCCCTCAGCTTGGCATATACCGATGTCAATTCTGCATATGAACCCTTTACAACAGACTTCGCACAAAGGCCTCCAGGCAAATCTCTCGTTCCCTTTATAGTCTCCTCTATCGGGATGGAAAACTCTGTATCATTGCCGGCAGGATTGTATTCAGGGCTGTGATAAATCGTCATTGGCGTACCAAGCAAGGTGAGTTTTTCAGTAGCAATCTTTTCATATAGCCTGCTAAAATACGTTCCATATCCTGCAACATAGTCATCGCTACTCATCATCCAACGCATATAAAGGATATTCATTGGCTGGGTTTCAACAAGCTGAACTTCTATATTGTCAAGGTATGACATAATCGGTATGCCCTTCTCTAAAGTTAAAATATCATTCGTCATTTGTTTTAGGGTATATTCAAGAGCATTTAGCTTTTGCTGTATTTCTCTTCTCTTGCGATTAAGAGCAGAACAAAGCTTCTCTTCGGATTGCTCCTCTTCCCATTCCAGAATGGCTTTGATTTCTTCCAGAGAAAAATGATAGGATTTCAACCGGTTGATAAAGATCATCTTTTTTAGTTGCCTGATGGAATAATATCGATAACCGTTTTCAGGATTAATCTCATCAGGATGAATTAATCCAACTTCATCATAATATCGAAGCGTTTTTGTAGATACTTCGCATATCTTTGAGAATTCTCCAATCGATAGCAAGAGGTCACCTCCATTCTTCATATTATTATACGGACTAAATGCATTACATATCGATCTTTGTTCCATTTCAATGTACAGCTTCCCCTAAGGGAAAAGTCAAATGCAAAAGTATTGATTTTGGAGATTTTCACAAATAATAAAAGGTGGAAATTGACATGCTATATGTGATGAATCGCAAGAGAGTCCAGAGCAACCTCGGAGACTTTACCATAGCAGACGGACGGTCACCTCTCTTTGGGGGTTAGGCTCCTTATGTTCATCCTAGAGACAGTAGAAATTCAATAGTGGAGGATTTCATGATGCAAAAAAAATCAAAAATGGCCCTGATTCTTCTGCTCTCCATCCTGCTCATCCTATCAGGATGCGGAAACGTAAGCAAGAAACCGGAGAAGAACGCGGGCACGAACAACACTGTACAAAAAGAGAAGGATAAAGAAAAAAAAGATGCTACGTCGGGTGCATCCATGGCGAAATATACGCCGCTTGAGGAGCTAAAAGACAGTTACGACATCGTGATCGTGGGCGCTGGAGGCGCAGGCATGACTGCTGCGCTTGAAGCCAAGGCCGCAGGCATGAATCCGGTCATTCTCGAGAAAATGCCGGTTGCAGGCGGCAATACAAGCAAAGCGTCTTCGGGCATGAACGCATCGGAAACAAAATTCCAAAAGGAGCAGGGCATTTCGGATAATAATGATTTATTTTACGAAGAGACATTAAAAGGTGGACATAACACGAACAATACGGACATGCTTCACTTTTTCGTCGACAATTCAGCCAAAGCCATCGAGTGGCTGGATTCCATCGGCATCACATTGAACAATATCACGATCACGGGCGGCATGAGCGAGAAACGCACCCATCGTCCTAAAGACGGCTCCGCCGTTGGCCAGTATCTTGTGACCGGCTTACTGAAGAACGTTCAAGAGAAGAGCATCCCGATATTTGTCAATGCCAATGTCAAAGAAATTACGAAGCAAGATGGAAAAGCGAATGGGGTGAAAGTTGTTTTCGGTCAGAATGGCGAAAAAACGATCGCTGCGAAATCCGTCGTGATCACGGCTGGAGGATTTGGCGCCAACATGGACATCATCTCCAAGGTTCGGCCGGATCTAGAAGGCTATGTGACGACGAACCAAAAAGGAAGCACCGGCGACGGCATAAAAATGATCGAAAAAATGGGAGGCAACACGGTCGATATGGAACAGATCCAGGTTCACCCGACAGTGCAGCAGGAAAACTCCTACCTCATCGGCGAAGCGGTACGCGGTGAAGGTGCAATTCTCATAACGAGCAAAGGCAAACGGTTCATTAACGAAATGGCTGCTCGTGACAGCGTAACCGCGGCGATCACTAAGCTACCTGAGAAAAACGCTTTCCTTGTATTCGATTCAGGCGTTAAATCACGCTCCAAAGCGGTCGAACAATATGAAAAAATGGGCTTTGTGAAGACAAAGGACACAATCAAGGCGCTGGCTGAAGAAATCGGCGTACCGGCGGATCAATTACAAAAGACCCTCGATACCTGGAACAGTGCGGTAAAAAATAAGAAAGACGCCGAGTTCGGCAGAAAGACGGGAATGGATCATGACCTTACCGCTGCGCCGTACTACGCCATCAAAATCGGCCCAGGAATTCACTACACGATGGGCGGTGTGCGAATCAACACGAATACGGAAGTGTTGGACAAAGACGGAAAACCGATTCCGGGTCTTTTTGCCGCGGGTGAAGTTACTGGAGGTCTGCACGGAGAGAACCGAATCGGTGGTAATTCAGTCGCAGAAATCATTATTTTCGGCCGTCAATCCGGTATTAAGTCCTCAGAATACGCCAAAACGGTAAAATAAGAGATTAAAACTGATAAAAGGGGGAGCTCCGCAGCGTACAGCGTGTGAGCTCCCTTTCTATAAACTGTCAGCATCATCTATTTGTTAACTGACTGATGTATACCTATCTTCTTTCTCCTGGCCTAGTATCCTCCACGATCCGGCTGTTTTTGCGATCCGAAGGCATCATTTATCCATTGGATATTTTCATTCTACATACCATCATCATCGCTGTTGAAACGACTACCATAAGCACAGCAGTTACGATAGCTGCCGGCACTGTTGCCTTCACCAAAAATACATTTGAAAACGCATTTGAACAGCAATGGAATAAAACGCAAAGCCACACACTGTCACTTAGCTTTCTAATACATGCCAGTGCAAAGCTTAACCCGGACGTATGTCATAAGTACAAATTTTAGATATGTATCCCCAAAATGCTTATTAAAAGGTTTCATTTAATCCCCCCGCCAAATTCCAATCTATATTCATCTGGGATAAATAACTCTCTCACTTATATTTATCACGAACTTGAAGCTTCTCTTATCCATGATACTAGCTGATTCGCATCCAATGATTGATCTTTCTTCAGCTTCAGTGTTTTTCGCTCTGCTGGTCCTGAGAACATACTTTCGGGAAGAACCAACGCTGCAGCATTGAAGATGGTAAAGCTGACCGTATCCTTCGATGTCGAAATGACTGCAGCGTATTTTCCGTTTTTCAAAAAATGAGGTTTCTTGTACTGAATTCGTTCTGTCACATCTGGAATCGCTTGATGGACAACCTTGCGCAGTTCCAAGGATAGTTCTCTTTGCCAAGATTCTGTCAACGCTTCGATAAATTCCACTACTTCTTGATTCATCGTTTAAACTCCCCTTCATCTCACTTTAATTTTTGATGCGCATCATGCTGACAATAAATGATGGGTCTCCCTCCCCTCGGTCATAAAATATTTGATTGTATCCGCCCGGCGATTGCCGCGATCAGTTCGGTGACGTGCTTTCGAAAATCCTGCGGCGGTTTGCGATCATTCGATTCGACGATAAAAGGAGGCTCATGGAGCGCTCATTTCGAAATATTCACTCCTGAGGCTTCTGCTTGCAGGGCAAGAATCGCACCGGATGTCAGGCCCCAGACATAAGCTGAACCACCCGCTTCATCAATGATGGCTTGAAGATCCTCTTTCTCACGCTGTGTGGCATAAGGCTGCGTATCTCCGCTATCGCCGCGACCGCGGCGATCGTAGTTGTATACCGTATAATGCGCTGACAGCAAGTTAGCCAGCTGCACTTGAGCTGGGAATTTGCGATAGCTGAATGCACCTGCGACAAGCACGAATGCTGGGCCCTTGCCGACTTTGTCATAAACGATATGATGTCATGAAATGGTAAAACATACTACCGAATGATAGAATAGAATGATTGATTAATCAAGTAAAAATGCCACCAAGAATGTGGAGCTTGCTGAAATAACAACAAATTTTGCAGGTTATGATAGTGATGTCGTGAATCGTACTAGTCTCAAATTGTGATGCTACCTGAACTTTTAGGGGGATACGTAGAATTATCGGCTACGGGTACATTAATAACTTGTATCATATGGGCTGCCACCTAATAGTCGCCATATACGGCAGAACTATCGATATAGTAGTTTTTGATAAGACGGTTTGATTGGATTTCTGAAGCAAAAAACATTATATAAAAATCCCTATTCTCTACAGAACAAAAAGTGCCGCATAAATGATAGGCACTTTTCTTTTATATTTAGGTTCTGAATGGACTTATCAATAACATTTCGATTATCTGTTATTCGCTAAATGAATCATGTATATGTAGCATTTCAGAAGTATTTTGAGCACATTTGTGATGATTGTTAAGGCGGATGAGACTTTCATTAGAAAATACTTTTCTCAGATTGAACTCGAAGATCTGGAGCAAATGCTTCGAACGATGAAGAAAATCAATCGACTTTTTTGCTTGTGATATACTTCGTCTCGCCGTGACAACATTGCTTTCGAAAATGGCCGGTGAAAATCAAGGATTTGTTGCCGGGTACTCAAAATAACGTCTCCAGCCGGTGAGATCAAATATAGGTAAGGACAGGCATCGACGGATGGCGTTATAGTGGAGAATGAATCGTGGGACGAACATGAGGTCACATTCGTAATGAAAGCAAGCGCGAGCAATCCACTGCGACTTACTGCTCCGGCTGCAGATTACCAACTTAACGTGAAAGTGAGTACAGATGGCACGGTTCATATGAAAGGCTCTCATGACGGATTCCCGTGTTATAAAATTTACAAACAAGTCGACTTTGGCGAGTTTCAAACCATTCATTTGCATAATTTCCATGAGACCGGCGATACTCCAGCGTCTTTGGCTGGCGAGATGGAATATCATTTTGAGAAGAGGATATAGGGCACGCGCCAACAAAACGCGGATTTCATACGTTAAGGAATGAAGCACAAGAGCAATTGCGTTGTATGACGCCTTCTTTAACGGGGCATTAATATACCCTAATGCAATACAACTTAGCGCTTAATGTTCGAATCAGAACGTAACACAATTGCTAACGTACGTTTTTCGCGTTCTGTTGTCTATATCAGATCCTCGTGCAATCTTCGTGAATTAGCTGATCATGTATTGATACTGCAGTCATACGATTCTCAAGGAAGAATAAGCCAAACCCTAGTACGGGCAGTATTTAAGATTTATTCCCCCTCCCCTTTTATAGCTGCGTGCTACGGGCTTGGTGATTGCTTATGTCGAATAAGAATTGGCTTTGCGGCTAAACTAGGTCTAACACTACTTATGGGGTTAGGCATGAACAAATTATTCACCATAGTTGCCCTAAGGTTTTTCAAAAGATTAATTTTTGTTGGGGGCTTACATATGAATCCTGTGATGATTCGATCCGCTTTATTTTTACTGGTTCTATGCTTCTTGCCTTTTTACCTGATGACGGCATATGCTGCAGATACATCTCAAACAATGATGGTCATTAGTGTACGCACTAGCCCTTCGGCAACATATGAACACAAAATTATTCTAGGTAACAAAGATACTCTACGGTTATTAAAATCAACGAAGCAAGAAAAATCGGAATATCAAGCTTCATTAACAGACATTTACGTAAAAATTGTACAAGCAGGTAAAGAGAAACACTTTCGAATGGAGGAGTCTGGATCCTTATGGAATGAAATAGAACATAATCGCCTTCTCTTCACCCGAAAAGGAACAGAACAAATACTGAAATATGCGGACGAATTACGAGCCAAACATTATGGAATGATTATGCCTTGGAGCGAAGTCCAACAAAGGCTTCCGAGGAGAAGCGTCTTTTCTATTATAGATTTAGAAAAGGGGCTTACATTTCGTGTGCAACGACGGGCGGGAAGCAAACATGCCGACGTACAGCCACTAACCAAACAGGACGCTCAGACGATGAAGGAAATTTATAATAATCAATGGAGCTGGGATCGTAAAGCGATTATCGTTGTTGCTGATCATAATAGGATAGCAGCTTCCATGAACGGTATGCCTCACGGCGGAGACGGGATCCCGGACAACGGGTTTTCCGGTCATTTCTGCGTTCATTTTTTAGGCAGCAGTACGCATCGATCCAAGAATCCCGATTTATTTCACCAGTTGATGGTTCATACAGCTGCTGGAAAACGGGACCCTTTTTTAGGTAATGCGTCGCCCGATATGCTTTCGGATATCTTTATTGGGGCATTGACTCAGCGGGATTATGAACTTTTTAAACATGTATCCAAAGGACTGCCCCCTGATACTGCAAATCCGTTTCTAAAGGAACTGGAGAACAAATCCACTTTTCGATTAAATAAGCATAAGGTTAAAAGCGCCAATAAGTATAGAGAACTTTCTTTATCTGCAGAGATTAAGCGAACGGTTACTGTTAAACGAAAGTCTCAAACCGAGAAGACGATAACCTTTCGATTTATGGTGATTAGGGAATCAGTGTATTCCCCTTGGAAAATCAGGGATGTTAAAACTGACTCTTGTTGAACAAAGCCTATGTTCCGCCTTAATGAACGCAAGCTTATATCTCTAATATTGTTGCCATCAAGAAGGATTTGTCCCTCTTTTACTTCATAAATGCGTGGAATTAACGAACATAGATTTCGCCTGAGGGGCGCACTAATGCAACATATTCCCCCACTTTTATGCGAGAGATACGTTCCTTAGGATGAACCAACCAAATGAATCAATTATATCTCAATGAAGGGTAGACAAAACCCTATATTTCGTTCGATAGCACTTGTTAAGACTTCTTTAGCAACCGATATATCTTGAATTGATAACCCAGTTGCATCAAAGATTGTGATTTCGTTAGAAGTTTGTCGGCCATCCTTATGGCCCAATATGATTTCTCCTAATTCTGCATATACATCTTTTTCTACGATGATTTTTGCTGAACCGCATGTTGTAGTTCTCCACGTTTAGTGCATTGGGCAAGGCTATCCACTACTACTTTAGAATCCTCAAATAACCTTTCGTCTATTTCTTGTTTACCTTCCATATCAGCTCCAATACAGACAATATGTGTCCCTGCTTGAACCCAATCTTTTTGAATTAGAGGTGCTTTGCTCCCAGTAGTTGTAATAATTATATCTGCATCTTCAATACACTTTTTTGGTGTCTCTGCTTGCATGAAAGTTGCGGAACTTTTTAATTGCATTGTCTCTATGTATTCAGCAGCTTTCTCTGAATGTCTCCCCCACTCTTTTCACCGGTCTAGGCTTTCAATACACTATAAAAACAATCGGACATAATTCCCTATTTATGATAAAATTAACTAAAAACTAAAGAGGCGTATGAAGAAAGAGAAAAACAGCAAAGGCATTTTATAACATCCCGATTACGCGGTAAAGGGGTAGTTCAATAATGTCACAAAAAGAGTATATTCCGGCGATGAAATTTCATTGGTTGACCCCCATATACGATCCTTTGTTAAAACGGGGAATGAAGGAAGCGAAGTTTAAAAGCCATTTGATTCATCAAGCTGACCTGAGACCTGGGCAGCGGGTTTTGGACTTAGCCTGCGGAACAGGAACATTAACGCTGATGATAAAGCAAGCGCAATTGGAAGCGGAAATTATCGGACTGGATGCAGATCCCGAAGTTTTAGCCATTGCTAAAACGAAAGCAGAACAGAACCAGTTGGATATTACTTTTCAAAAAGGAATGTCACTTGATCTGCCCTTTCCAGAGGCGCATCTGGATCATATTTTTTCAAGTCTTTTTTTTCATCATTTAACCTTGGAGATGAAGCGCAAAACCTTAGAGGAGCTGCTTCGCACCTTACGTCCCGGAGGGAAAATCAATATCATTGATTTTGAAAAACCGCAAAATCTCTGGATGCGGATCGCGTTTTTGCCTATTCAATTACTTGATGGATTTGAAACCACCAAAGATCATGCTAAGGGAATACTTCCACAATTATTTCGTGAAAGCGGTTTTGAACATGTTCAACAAACCGGTCAGTTTGCGACCATTTTTGGGACATTGCGCTCATACCGTGCACAGAAACCGGAATAACTCAAACTGTATACAGACATCAGCATATTGAGACAATCCTAGCGAGCCATCGAAGCTGCCCCGAATCCCAAGAATGGGAAATGGATTATCTCCTTTTCAAAGCGTATAAAAAAACGACTCTAATCGCATCAATTGCGACAGAGTCGTTTTTACGCTTCTGAATTAAAATACTTTCGTCGTCCAAGATTCACAGTTCCATGTTTCCGTCACGACATCACGATAGAATTCAGGCTCGTGGGAAATTAGCAGGATGCTGCCTTTGTATGCCTTGAGGGCACGCTTCAGCTCTTCCTTCGCATCGACATCCAGATGGTTCGTCGGCTCATCGAGTACGAGCAGGTTGGTCTCGATGTTAACGAGCTTACAGAGGCGAACCTTCGCCTTCTCGCCACCGCTTAGTACAGCAACCTTACTCTCGATATGCTTCGTAGTCAGACCACACTTCGCCAGTGCCGCACGAACCTCGAATTGTGTGAAAGAAGGGAACTCTTTCCAGATTTCTTCGATGCACGTATTATAGTTCGCATCTTTTACTTCCTGTTCGAAATAGCCGATATCCAGATTGTCTCCGCGTTCAACGGAACCTGATATCGCTGTAATCTCACCCAGAATACTGCGCAGCAGCGTCGTTTTACCGATACCGTTCGCACCGACAAATGCGATCTTCTGACCGCGCTCCATACGGAGGTTCAATGGACGGGACAACGGCTCATCGTAACCGATGACCAGATCCTTTGTCTCAAACACCAGCTTGCTGGAAGCCCGGGAATCTTTGAAGTTGAACTGCGGTTTCGGCTTTTCCTTCGCCAGTTCGATAATCTCCATCTTATCCAGCTTCTTCTGCCTCGACATCGCCATGTTGCGTGTAGCGACACTCGCCTTGTTGCGTGCGACGAAGTCCTTCAGGTCGGCAATCTCCTGCTGCTGACGCTTATAAGCAGATTCCAGCTGCTGCTTCTTCATTTCATAGACTTGTTGGAACTTGTCATAGTCACCGACATAGCGGGTTAGCTCTTGGTTCTCCATATGGTAGATCAGGTTAATAACGCTGTTCAGGAACGGAATATCGTGTGATATGAGAATAAATGCATTCTCATAGGCTTGCAGATATCGCTTCAACCATTCGATATGCTGTTCATCCAGATAGTTCGTCGGCTCGTCCAATAGCAGGATGTCCGGCTTCTCAAGTAATAGCTTCGCCAGCAACACCTTAGTACGCTGACCACCGCTCAAATCGTTTACGTCCTTATCCAGACCGATATCATTCAGTCCGAGTCCACGAGCGGTCTCTTCGACCTTGGCATCAATCATATAGAAATCTTGATTCGTCAACATGTCTTGGATCGTACCGACATCCTCAAGAAGTTTCTCCAGTTCTTCTGGAGTTACGTCCCCCATCTTGCCATACATGTCGTTCATTTCTTGTTCCAGGTCAAATAAATATTGGAAGGCTCCCCTCAAGACATCACGGATCGTTGAGCCCTTGCTAAGTACGGCATGCTGATCGAGATAGCCGACACGTACACGCTTGGACCATTCAACCTTGCCTTCATCTGGTTGAAGCTTGCCTGTAATAATATTCATAAATGTGGACTTGCCTTCTCCGTTGGCACCGATCAGTCCAATGTGCTCGCCTTTGAGCAGGCGGAAGGATACGTCCTTGAAGATCGCACGGTCTCCAAAGCCGTGGCTTAGTCGTTCTACGTTTAGTATGCTCATCCATGACACCTTTTCTTATATACTTTGTACTTGAAATATTATAAACGTTATCGGGCCTAAAAGTAAGCATAAAATAGACTGCCCGCATTATGAATGAGAATCATGTACTTCCTTCTCCCCAGACACAACTCAATTCAGCAATAAGTATAAATTGATAAGGAGGCGGGAATAAAAGCTACCATCGATACGTCGATCAAATAACAACTTTGTTAAAGGAGAATCAATAACATGCGCGACCTTTTCTTAGACCTTGTGCATAAGCAGCCTTCAGCTCGAATCTTCTATGGTAGTTTATCTTCCGACAAAGGGAAAGACGCCAGTGACAAAGGAAAAGATGCTAGCGACAAGGGTAAAGATTCGAGCGATAAAGGGAAAGAAATGAGCGAAGCCCCTATGCTTATGAACGCAGGGGTATCGATAATATCCAAGTCCAGATATGAGATTAGTCCGGAAAGACAGCTTTTTATTGCGTTTTTCCAAGAAAGATCGCGTCAAGGCAATTTCAATCCGCAATTGCTGAACGAGCATCATGCCTATTTGCAGCATTTGAACGGGCAAGGAACGTTAGTGTTAGCGGGATCGTATGCCGCCGGGGAACAAGGCGTGCAAGTGATATGGTCTAACTCGCTAGCAGAGGCTGCCGCAATTGTCGAGAACGATCCCCTGTTTAAGTCAGGCTATTACGGCAAAGCATACATTGATAATGTGGCTAGCAGATGCTTGTTGTAAGTTAAGGACAACCCATGTTGCCTAATTAGATCGGAGAAATGTCCATGAAGTATTCCCAGGGCTGGTTAGTTGGTCAAGACGGGATTAACGGGTATATGATACCGTTTGAAATTTGTATGCGTCAAGGTGGAACCTTCAAGGTGACAGCAACAGGGCCATGGGATCAGGAATTGCTGCAAAGCTTTATGCTGTGTTCGTCTGCCGTCCAGCTCGTCCTCCATAGCCTTGAGTTTCCGTTCAAGCCGTTTGACTGCCATCTTCATTTCCCGCTCCATCTGATTAACGGCTCTGGGACCTCGTGTAGATTGGCTTTAGCTTATTCCCTACTGGAGGTGCTAGGAGTTGAATTACCTTTCCCTGCATCGGCGACAGCCTTAACGGGGAACATCAATCTTAACGGTGATGTATTCCCGGTTGACGGAACTGCTCCAAAAATAAAGGCTGCTCATGCAGCCGGTTTTAAACATATGATCGTTTCCAGCATGCAGCCTGAATATGACAGCTCCATGTTACGAATCAACCATTTAACAGACTTGATGAGGAGGTACGCATGAAGCTACTAATTGGCGACAAGTCCAATGAACTTCTGAATGTCGTATATGAATTTCTCTCAACGTCGAATAAAGGAGCGGTCATATGGCTTGATGGACATGACATCATAAATGAACTCGTCGTAGATGATGAGATTGCTTCCAACCAATCACAAGTGAAAGTGAATTGGTGGTACAGAGGGATACATATTACGCCGGAACGCACTACGGGTGTACTTAACCAACTCGGGTGCTTCGATCCTTCCCTGTTTCATGAATTTGCAGAATCGGATCGAGAATTTGCCCAATCAGAGTTCAATTCGTACTTGTTGTTTGCCTTAAATGAATTTCGCAACGTATTGAATCCAGCCTGGGGGTCGGCATTGTCTGGGTATTGCCAAAGTTTGCCATACCAGTGGGCTTGGGTTCAGCGGCATGCTCGGCAGATTCGAGTTCCAGGGGCTTGCTTCAGTACGTATAAGCACGTGCCTAACGATTTTCGATTCGGCTCCAACATTATTGTTTCCAACAACCCTTTCAATGTGATGAACTGGAAAATTGGATTTCCGACATCGATAGCAACTGATGAGCATTATTTATGGTATGAGCGTCCGCGCGGAAAACCCTTTGTGATTACGGCGATTGACAACAATAAATGGATTCAGCCACTTGGCGGCAGCATGAACTGCTCACGCGCGCTGGAAGACGTGAGTCAGCTTTGCCACGCACTAATGGAACATTTTCATATCCGATTGGCCGAAATTCTGTTCTTTTATGACGAATACGCGAATCAGTACACGTTCGGCAGCATTCGTCCCTATATTGAAGCAGGCCATATCCCTGGCGACAGAACTTCGGAATTTTTGAAGCTTATCTCTGTAGCTTTGGACGGATCTCCGCTTTAACCTTTAATACATGGAAGAGATTTGAGGTAAGGAATGATGGAATATGCAACGAAAATGCTTTATTCTCCCGGCACTGCGACCGCACGTACAGGGTACACAAGTTAATCTGCGTCCATCGCTGATGCATGACGAGGGATATGGCCGTGACATCCAAATAGAACAAGGTTCGCCCGCTATTTTGATCATTGCTTCGGAAGAAGATCGGACAGCACTTTACTTTAAAAAATTCGTCGAACGGAACAATTGTTCGGTTTCACTTGTGTCCATTGAAGACTCTTCGTTGGTGAGCAACTTTACTTGGAGTGATCAGGACATATCACGCCAGGGGCACTTCCCTGGCATTTACTTTCGTGGCGCGTCGACAAGATGTGCAAAGCTAAATAGGGTTCTTGAAATTATGCAGGATGTGTTGGCTTTTTACCCGGGTATTATAATTAACCGTCCGTCTAGGCATTCGCTCAACTACTCCAAGCCGCTGCAAATGACGGCAATTTCGCGTTCAATTCATCAGACGGTAAAGCCAATTCCTACCTTCTTGAGTAATGTTCCTGCCAAGATTGCTTCATCGAATGAGACGATTGTAAAATCGATTAGTTCCATTCGATCTGAAGTGGTTGCTTTAACGGATGCAAGATTGCTTCATGGAGCGGGTGCACTGCATTGTCCAATCCAACTGCAGCCTATGCTTCAAGGCTCCTGTATTCGAGCGCATGTATGTGGCGATACGGTGCATGCGGCCAAAATCGACGGGGATGCAATTGATTATCGATATGGAGAACAAATAAAGATGACCAGGTATGAACTTCCCCAAGATGTGGCTGCTTGGTGTATTCAAGCTGCACGTAGAGAGGGCTTGGAATTCGCAGGTATCGATTTTATTTATGACGAAGCTGCTCAATTATTCTCTTGTCTGGAGATTAATCCTTCACCTGGATATCACTTCTATGAAAAACGGCTCGTGGATTCCGGTGAGGCTCCATCTATTTCGCAATGGTTGCTGCAAAGATTGCTTGGAAATGACTAAAGAAGATTCCAGAATATATTAGACATTCTACAAGATGACGTTGCGTCATCTTATAGAATGGGATTACATTTATATCTCAAAGAAGGTGTTGCTGCTACGATTCCGATTCAAGATGTTACCAAACAAACCGGCGTAACCGTCCGCACGCTGCGCTATTACGATCAGATCGGGTTGCTGAAACCTTCAGCCAAGACGCCCGGCGGGCATCGAATTTATTCTAATGATGATTTAATGAGAATGAAGCATATTCAATTTTTGAAACAGATGGGCTTTAGCTTACAAGAAATAGATGAGATGTTAGCCATCTAGGATCGGAATTGGTCCGCCAGTTTAAACAACCAGTTAGCTTATGTATTGGAGGAACAAGAGAAACTTAAGCTTATGGAGAAGTATCTTCGCGAATTGATACACAGCATGGCCTTCGAAGGCAAAGCGAGGGGTGCTGCAGTTCACAAGTTGATTCAGTTGTCAGGTCACAGTCAGGAGACGAAGAAGAAATACCGAGAGCTCCTGTTCAAGGAGCACGAGCAGAAGCTTTTATCACGTTTGCCGAATGGTAGCAACGATATCCAGATTCATTGGAATGGATCGCGCTGATTGCACAGCTCAAGCAGAATATGGATGCCGGACCGGAATGCTCCCCAGGTACAGCGGATTACTATACGTATACTGGAAAAAACCGACGAATCATTTTCAGGCGAAGATGAATTTCTTGATAAACTGTGGGCAATCCGGAAATGCCCGGAACAATCTGCTCAAATCGGACTGTATCCACTGGAACCTGCGCTGCTTGAGCTTTTCGAGCAGGCCTATGAAATTTATCTTTCTCGCCAACGGGGACAATCAGAACAGAAGGAGCGTTTTTGAGTATCGAGCTGTCGTTCTATTAGCGAGTGCTCGCCTGCAGGATTTCCATAGCTCTAACTAGGTTAAACATAACAAAGAAGCAGCCATCCTATGACAGTATGGCCGCTTCTTCATTATTGGAGTGGAGATCCAGCTTGAGGAATGATGGAAAAGGAATAGAACTGTCCTTTCATGTTGATTTTCCCAACGATTGTAGGTTGTTTGTCTCGCTTGAATGTATACTCATTCTCTTTAGCGCTTACTTTATTTCCTGCTAAATTTACATTAAATAGTGATTTGACCGTGCTGTTTGCCATCGCTTTGTTCTGCGCGTATTTAGGTTTAGCAAAGGACTTGGCAAAATCCTTGTCATCTACCCAATCGATATTCATCGTCTCTACTGACACGTATGCAAGTTCTATTTTCCAGAACGACCTAATTCGTTTATTGCGTTAGCGGCTTTCTTTAATAGCTTGCTATCAATTTGTGTTAAGGAATAGCTTTGGTGAGCGTTAATTTTACTTCCTTTGTCGAGATCAATTACCAGCGATTGATCATTGCCCCAGAACACCCAGTAATTTTGCGGGACGATTTAGACTTACATTCCTAAGTTCCCAATAAATTCGTACATTTCACCCACAAGAAGTTCGCTGATTGCATGCGAGAAATCTTCCTAATTCTTCAACCATAGAAACCGATGATTCCATCCATGCTGCTGCAGTCATAAAATTTGTTATAACCGATCGCAAATCCCTGAAGTACGCATAGCCGCATAAGCTCCAATGTTCTCATCCCTTTAATTTGTTAATCCGGGAGGAAGCCGCCTTGCCTTTCGCCTTCACGATAGGTTTTTTTCATAGATTAATATCTCTTTGTTGTTGCCGTTTGTTTTCGAATTGATCCTTTTGAATTCTTGCCGCATCCAGAACAGATGGGCTCGTGTATTTTTCGTAATGACTCCGATTCTGTACTTGCTAACTCCCTGGCTCCTTATATATTCTTCAAATAACACCACTGCCTGCGAACCGTATCCCTTCGACTGGAGCTCTCCACTAATTAGCAGCAGCCCCAGCCATGAACATTGATCGGCCGGATTGACAGGCAAGTACTCCAGGATGCCAATATAATCCTGATTCTCTTTCAATAGCATCCGCTGAGCACCGATGCGATGGGCCTGCTGAATATCATCAAGCACTTCTTCCGTTGAAATCATCTCCTTATTTCTGGATATCAAATTAAATAAAGGATTGGAATTGATAATTGCTTCTTCGGCATCCACTAGCTCCGCCGATGATTTCTGAAACGATAACATGGTCTTCATCCTCTCGAATCGTTCAATCGGGGCATGCTGCATATCATATCTGTCAGTTCATCGCCGGATAAAAATCCAAGATTCGAGTATAGCTTCTCCGGCGCATTCCCGGAAGTGACAAATAGGCGCAGTACGGAATAGATGAACCGCTCTGCTGAACATAGACATGTCCAGCCCCTGCCCCCGATAGGCAGGCTTGATGGCAATGAACCAATGGCAATCCGTTGCCTCTCATCATTTGTTGCAAAGCGTCCCAGCTCGGTCTGAACCATACATTTTTCCGATAGGTTGCAAATTTGCTTTGAATAAGTTCTAGCGACGGCCGGGATTAAATGATAACTCGTTTTGTGGTTTATGTGTGCGATAGTAACAATTGATAAAATTTTCTAAGTATGATTTTATCCTACTTATCACTAAAATACTACGTTCTTGCCTCGTTATTCCGATACTCCTCACTTGTCTCCTTGAAATAAACGCCAGTTACCATCTGATTTCTGGCAGATCAACAGACGGACCCGTGAAACATCTATTTCCTGTAAGTTAATCCCGGGAAGATCAGGAACCCAATCTGGCAAATCTATTCTTGGGTTTAAGATCCCCGATTGCTCAATGATTTTTCCGGCTTTGTCAAAACGGATTTCCCCCACTCTTCAGCTTCATTCCATACTTCCTTGACCGTAGTCTCAACATAATTAAATTTAATACGTTCAATCATGTCGTAAGAGTCACCAATCTTTTTCCAAGTCCCTTTCCAATACTTCTCTGAAGCGCGGTTCCGGATGGAATCTCTCGTAAAAAAATACCCAGTGCCATCAATCCGGCGTCGGGACATTGATGACATGATATTTCTTCTTTTGATTGATGCTAGACTAAATACTGGACACCGGAAACCGAGAGTGCGACAATAAATGCATTCATAA
>NZ_JAJNBZ010000062.1 GCF_021369635.1 Paenibacillus profundus
CACTTCTCTCTGCACTTCACCCAGATTTGGAATTATGCAAAATGCTCATGTAAAAGATGGACAAGTTTACTTTGTTGATGGGTATGGCGACGTATATGCCTTCAACTTAACTACAAAGAAGCTGATGAAAAAGTTCCATCTCAACGAGTACACACGTCAATCCCGCCTTCAAGATGAAATGGTCTACTTCCATAAGGACTACTTGTATTTCTTCCGCTATAATGACAAAACGTCTTCACATCACATTGAAAAATATAACCTCCAGGGTACTGTCGAAAGCACGATTATCCTTCCTGACCTGAAAAAAAAATTAGGGAATAATTCGGTTAACTTGTATGACTTTAAAATATTGCAGCCTTGAGGAGCTCACGCAACACTATCAGCTTAATAGAAATGTTGTCGATACTGCTCATTAAGACAATTAATAGGGCGGGATGATAACTGATGTGGAGTTCGATAAGTAGTAATGACCAACTGATCATGAATATGTTCAACATAGCTTTGCAGTTAGAAGACCCTTGGAAACTCACACATATTGAATTTGATGACTACGCTCAAGCTTGGCATCTGCACATTGACTTCGAGCGAGGAACTACATTCGCATGTCCCTTGTGCGGAAATGCTTCCAAGGCATATGATACCGAAAAGAAGCAATGGCGTCACCTGGACTTCTGGAATTGGAAAACCTACACATGCCAGATTGCCACGAGTGAAATGCCAATCATGTACCAAGTAACTCAAGTGCCAGTGAAATGGGCTCGACCGTTGTCACATTTCACACTGCTATTTGAAGCGTGGGCGATGCGGTTGATGGCTGAGATGCCAGTCAATGCAGCAGCCCGCGAGCTCAGAGAGCATGATACGAGAATGTGGCGTATTTTTCATCACTACGTCAACAAGGCGATGGCCGATCTGGATTTGTCTAAGGTGAAACGAATTGCAATTGATGAAACATCTTCGCGACGAGGGCATCGCTACATTACCTTGTTTGTCGACATGGATCGAAAAATCGTGCTGTTTGCTACGCCTTGAAACCCTACTTCAGAACTTGGTACAGCGGTCAAGTGTTCTTCTTGAGGGCTGTACCAAGTTCTGAAATTCTCTTAATGGCGGAAGGGTTATGAAACTAGCAACTATGCTTTTACCCATCCAGTAGAGCGAAGAGCCTGAAAATTTTAGGGTAAATACGTCAGTTCATATGAAAATATTTGATAATCAATGGATTATTTTTTCGAAAGTAATGGGATAATGTATACTCAAGTTGACAATAATGGAAAAATGACATTGTACTGGAACTAAACAAATAAACAAGGGAAGATAAAGATCTTGCCTTGTTTTAATCTATACTTATTCAACTTTTTTATTTTTAGTAAGCAGCCTTTTTAAAAGAATGACCAAAAAAACAAACAATGAAGTGAAAAGTATAATACCGATTGTCACTAGGGCTACAGCAACGTCCATGTTTTATCTCCTTTCAGTTTATTTAAATGTTATGAAAAAGAAAGGATTTTAAGCCTAATGGAGTTGTTTATGCTCTGGATTAATTGATTTAAATGTAGTAAGAGTAAAGTTTGACGCTGCCGCTCAATTGATTGCCATTAAATATATTATATGTTATTTTTGATTACATGCAACAAATGGAATTAAATAATATCAATGTTATTGACACAAAGTTACCATCTTGCTTAGAGGAGAGTCTTCACCTAGATCCTGAGCCTGATGATGCTATGCGTGTTTATAATAAGGTCGGATTCAGGAATTAGGGAAAATGTTGGACGATCCTCTCATCCTGATCTCTTTGATGAATCAATTTCTCAATCGGGTTCTCCAACCCAGCCGCATATAAGAAAATTTCGAACCATGCAGAAGCCTTTTGCTTGGTTCTTTTTAGTGCGCCCAGCATGAGCGCTATCTCAAGGGTTGAAGTCCCGAGTGGTAAAGGCAGTAGTAGCCATAGCTTAAGGCAAGGGTGTTCATCGCGAGATGAAATCTGAAGGAAGCCGGCGGCAAATCTCCGATCTGAGGGACACGAACTTCATAGAAGGCTAGCGTACGTTGGAGGAGTTTTCCAAACAAACCAAAGCCCATACTGCCAAAGGGGTACGAGAGTAAATAGAGCAGATAGTTGGAGAGGGCAGAGCTTATCCACGTAACAAAGAGAGGAACAATTCACGCAAGGAGAGGTAGGAAGGATGATTCAGGAATTACTTTCACGGGAAAACCTTCTATCGGCATTAAAACGAGTCGAAGTGAATAAAGGAAGCCACGGCGTAGATGGCATGTTCGTAAAAAAACTTACGTACCTCGTACAAAACTGGCCCTAGATTCGGTAAGAGATCGAAGAGGGGACCTATGAACCATGAACCATGAACCAAGCCCAGTCCGAAGGATCGAAATCCCGAAACCTCATGGTGGAGTTCGGTTATTAGGGATCCCTACCGTAACCGTTTTTTGGTAGGCGGATGTCATAGGAACACTAGCGGATCCAATTTCATAAAATATCTAGTCGAGAAGGGGGATGGGCAGCGGGGGATGGGCAGCATGCCGGTCGGACCCAGATCTAAACATCCTCGTATAACGATTGTCCCATGCAGGTACAATGAAATGAATGATACGGAGGGTATAAAATGAACGATTTCCAGAAGGATCTGCAAAACTTGAATGTCGGCCAGTTCAATTCGACGGGGATGGCGTCTACGTCGGGGCAAAATCAGAGCGGTCCGGGGGATTCCCGCTTATGTGTTGGCATTTGCTTTTTTTGCGTCGGGTTTTGTTCATGCAGCAACTGTTTCCGCTGCAGCAACTGCTTCAACTGTGCCCGCTGCAGCAACTGCGTCAGCTGCGCCCGCTGCAGTAACTGCGCACGTTGCGGAAGCTGCGCTCGCTGCCGCTGAGTAACGAAAAGCTCGCTTGGTTCCGCAAAACGGTATGCCCCTGCAGATGCCTGCAGGGGCTGTTCCTTTTTTAGTTTCAGGCATGACGGACAAAACGCTCTACATAACTTAAAAATGAGGGAAAACCGAAGACCTGCGTACAATGCGGTTTTGCCTCCGGCAAAACTTTAAGGAGGAATAAAAACTTGAATCCTTCTATGCGTCTGAAAGTGAAAGGGGATACGTTCTTTCTCCCCGATTCGAATGGAGGCGTCTACTTTCGCAACAATACGGGTTCGTTCCGAATGGAAGGCGACATGGTCGATCGGTGGATCGAAAAATTGATGCCCATGTTTAGCGGGGATTATTCCATGGCGGATCTGACGGACGGGCTGCCGGAACCGTACAGGGTACGGGTTTATGAAATCGCGGAAGTACTGCTCAATAATGGCTTTGTCCGGGATACCAGCCAAGACCGCCCGCACGGCCTCCCGGAAGCGGTAGAACGGAAATATGCCGCACAGATCGAATTTCTGGACAGCTTGGGCGGTTCGGGCGCTCACCGCTTTCAAACCTATCGCCAGGCTAATCCGATTGCGGTCGGTTCCGGTCCGATATTTGTCTCGCTCGTTGCGGCCTTGTTGGAATCCGGGTTGTCCCGGTTTCGTATACTGATCACGAACCGGGCGACCACGGATCGCCAGCGGATCTCCGAGCTGACGGCGACCGCGCGTCTATCGGACAGCGAGATCGAGGTCGAGGAGATCTTCCCGTCGAATGACGGCTTCCTCGATTGGCCGGAAGTCGTGCGGCTGGCGGATTCCGTTCTCTACGTCGCTCAGGATGACGATCCCAGAGAGCTTAGAGCGCTGCACGCGGCCTGCAGGGACGCGAAGAAGCTGCTGGTACCTGCCATCTACTTGCGGCAGGCGGGCATAGCAGGGCCGTTGGTGCACCCGGATTCGGACGTCTGCTTCGAATCCGCATGGCGCAGGATTCACCGAACCGCCCTTGGCGATGCGGATCAGCCGACCGCCGTCTCTACAACGCCGGAAGCCATGCTCGCGAATGTGGTCGTATTCGAATGGCTTAAGACCGTGTCGGGGACAACGGCTTCGGAATTGAACGGACAGCTGTTCCTGCTGGATCCGGAAACATTAGAAGGAGAGTGGCATTCGTTACTTCCCCATCCGCTAGTCAGGGGTCTTCGTCCGGCCGAGCCTACGGATCCGTTCGACCTTCCGGTCGATCAGCGTACGGAGCGGCAGGAAGCAGACCGCCTCCTTTCCTATTTCTATCGCTTGACTTCGGCGAAGACCGGCATTCTTCACCGTTGGGAGGAAGGGGACTCGAAGCAGCTTCCGCTCTCGCAGTGCCGCGTCCAGGCAGTCGACCCGCTGTCGGAAGGCCCCGCCGAGCTGCTGCCGCAGATCGTCTGTGTGGGAATGACGCACCATGAAGCAAGAAGGGAAGCGGGCTTGGCCGGCATCGAGTCGTACGTGTCGCGACTGGCCGGGGTTCTGAAGGCGGCCAGACCTGCGCAGCCGGATTCCGCAAGCCCGCTCGAGTTGCAACCACAGGAATATGTAGGGATCGGAGCGGGAGAGACAGTAGCGGAAGCGGTCTTCCGCGGACTGCGGAAATGTCTGTTCGAGGAGCTGAAAAGCCGTTCCGAATCTAGCCTGCCCTCCGTTTATCGAATCAAGCTAAGCAAGGTTGAGGACGATATTTGCCGCTATTGCTTGCGCGCATTGACTACGATGCGGGACGCCCCGGTAATCGGACTGGGGCAAGAAGCGGCGGGTTTCCCGGTCGTCTGGGTCGGTACGAACGGGTACTGGTACGGTGGAGTCGGAGTCAACCGCACGATGGCGCTGCGAGAAGCGCTCCGACAGGCGCTGATGAAAACCCAAAACGATGCGGCGGACATCCAAGGCCAAATCCTGGAGCGCTCTTCGGTCAAGGTGGAAGATGCCTTGCCGCAGAGTCTGACGATCCCCGGCTTCGATGAGTCGGAATACGGCATGATACTGCAGTCCGTCCGGCAGATCCTGCAATGGAACCGTAAGCGGATCGCGGTCGTTGATTTGTCGACAGAACCGTTTATGAAAGAAGAGCTGGCAGGCGTGTTTGGCGTGTCGCTGCGAGAGGAGGAGACGCATTGAGCGCGATCGTGACGGTCATCGGGGAAGGACAGCTCGCGGATTTGGTAATCAAGCAATTGTCTGCCGATGACCGCTATCGGCTGGTCCGGCAGAAGAGCATGGAATCCGGAGAGGCGGCAACGGGAGACTTGGCGCTGGTATTGAACGATGCTTGGGATCCTTCCGTTCATCCTGCGGCGGAGGATCGGTTCCGACAGTCGGGAACGCCCTGGCTGCGCGGCTTTGTTGCATTCGGAGAGGGGATTGTCGGTCCGCTGGTTCGCCCGGAGGGGCAAGGATGCTCGCAATGCGCGGATACCCGGCTCCTGCTGGCGGGAAGTGACCGCAGGGAATCGTGGGACCTACAGCAGAAGCTGGCGTCGCATGGGGGAATCGCCCGGGACGCTTGGGCGTCTCGCACGGGATTATTGCAGGTGGCGCGCCTTGTTGCGGCAGAAGCCGTGAAGATGCTGGAGAGCGGGCAGCCAGAGACGGAAAGCCGATTGTACTTGATCGATTTGCGTACGATGAAAAGCTCGTCGCACTTCTTCCTGCCCGATCCGCTATGTCCGATCTGCGGCCGATTGCCGGAAGACGATGCGGAGACGGCCCGCGTTGCGCTGCAGCCAAGTCTGAAAATCAGCGCCGAAACGTATCGCAGCCGTTCGATGGATGAGCTGAAGGATGTTTTGGCCAAAGAATACCTGGATGCCAGGACCGGTTTTCTGAACGGGAAAATGGTTGACCTTGTGTCCCCTTTCGCCGATGCGAGCATCAATTTGCCCTTGTTTGGCGGTGATGAGGCTTGCGCAGGTCGGACCCACTCCTATGCGGATAGCGAAATGACGGCCATCCTGGAGGGACTGGAGCGTTATTGCGGTCTGTCGCCCCGCGGCAAACGCTCCGTCGTTCATGACAGTTTCCGCAATGTGCAGGACCAGGCGCTCGATCCTCTCCGCGTAGGCGTCCATGCGAAGGAACAGTATGAACGCTCCGACTTCCCGTTCAAGCCATTCGATCCCGAGCGGCCGATCGATTGGGTATGGGGCTATTCGTTTCTGCAGCAGCGTCCGATTCTCGTACCGGAGCTGCTGGCTTATTACAGTTCGGGCTGCGGTCACGGATTCGTCTACGAAACGTCCAATGGCTGCGCGCTGGGCGGCAGTCTGGAGGAAGCGATCTTCTACGGGATGCTGGAAGTGGTGGAGCGCGACTCCTTCCTCATGACCTGGTATGCGCGACTGCCCCTGCCGCGCCTGGACCACCGTTCGGTCCAGGACCGGGAATTGAGATGGATGACGGATCGTTTGGAGGCCGTGGCGGGCTATGACGTGCATTTGTATAAATCGACAATGGAGCACGGCATACCGAGCGTGTGGGTGCTCGCGAAAAACAAGAAAGAGCGGGGCGTGAACCTCATTTGCGCGGCGGGCGCCCATCCGGATCCGATCCGCGCGGCAAAGAGCGCAATCCACGAGGTGGCGGGCATGCTGCTCACGGTCAGCGAGAAATTCGAGGAAAACCGTCAGCAGTATGAACAGATGCTTCTCGATCCGTACCAGGTCGTTCAGATGGAGGACCACTCCATGCTGTACGGGTTGAAACAGGCGGAGGAACGGCTCGATTTTCTGCTGAATGACGATCGTCCGATGCAAACGTTCGCCGAAGCGTTTGAACCGAGGGGCTGGAACGCCGATCTGACCGATGATCTGAAGGCCATGCTGCATGTTTTTCGCCAATTGAATCTTGAAGTGATCGTGGTCGACCAGACGACTCCGGAGACGCGTCGCAACGGACTGCATTGCGTGAAAGTGCTCATTCCCGGCATGCTGCCGATGACGTTCGGGCAGCATCTCATCCGTTTGACGGGACTGGATAGAGTGCTCAGGGTCCCTGCGGAGCTGTCTTATTCGCTGGAGCCCTTGTCGCCCGAGCAGCTTAATCCATATCCGCACCCGTTCCCATAAATACGGCTATGGGGCGGCGCGGTTGAAGCTAAGGAGGAAAGCGATGAGTCTGATGAATCTGGATGTTTTTCTTCACCGTTTGCAATATGATCCGGATAAGGTCAAGCCCTTGGATTGGGAGACGGATTGGGATGACGCGCCGCTTCCTTACAAGCTTTATCGCGGCTTGCCGATGTTTCCGCTATCCAGGGAAGTGCCGGCAACGCTCGAAGGCAGGGATACGACCGGTGTGCCTAGCCTTCGCGATATCGGACATTTCCTCTACTATGTATTCGGGCTTGCGCAATTGACCCAATCCGTCATGGAGCGGGATACATCGGAAGAATCGGGAGGCGTCTTGCAGATGTGCCGGCGCTTCGTTCCTTCCGGAGGCGGGCTATATCCGAGCGAACTGTATCTCTATCTGAAGCTTGGCGAATTGCCTGCCGGTGTATACCATTACGATGCGGCGCATCATCGGTTGGCGTTGCTGCGCGAAGGAAATTACGACGATTATTTGGCGAGGTCGCTCGGGAATCGCTGCGACGCGAACGGTTGCTTCGGTGCCGCGTTCGTATCTACGGTTTACTGGAAAAATTTTTACAAATACAATAATTTTGCCTACCGGCTGCAGGGACTGGACGCCGGCGTGTTGATCGGACAGCTGCTCGAAGTCGCAAAACGATTCGGATTTTCGTCTGGCGTGCATTTTCAATTTCTCGATCAAGCCATCAATCATCTGCTCGGACTATCGGAACAAGAGGAGAGCGTGTATGCGGTTATCCCGTTATCGACGGAGCCGGCGATCCGGTGGATGGAAAGCGGGAACGAGGATGAGGACACGGTTTCCGCCTCCGAGCTGTGCCGGGAGTTGTCGCCAGTCAGTCATGATCACTATGTCAGGTCGCGGAGGATCGCAGATTATCCGATGCTGCTTCGGATGAGCGATGCGTCCCGACTGGATTCGGCGCGATTGTTTCGACAGATCCGGAAGGATGAGCAAAGAATCCTGGATCAAGCGCTCGCACTGCCTCTGCCGCCTGTAGACCGCTTGTCGTATGATTTGGCGACGGTTTGCCGCAACCGGTTCTCGCCCGAGGCGGAATTTGTCTGGAAGCCGATCGGTCTCTCCCGGCTTGCAGCTCTGCTTCGGGAAGCGACGGCTTCCTTCTCGTATCGCAACGACCTGGATGGCCCACAGGAGCGGCCGGAACCCCGTGTATACCTTTATGGCTGCTTCTACGGGGTCGAAAACGTTCCGGATGGCGCTTATCGGTACGATGGCGCCGCGCATGCGCTGCAGTCGGTTTGTCTTGGAGATCACCGGCAACGGATGCAGGAGGGAATGTCGCTTCCCAATATCAATTTGCTTCAAGTGCCGCTCGGCTTTCATGTGGCAGGGAAGAGGAGTTTCTTTCAATCGCAGCTCGGCAAGCGAGGATACCGCATACAGCAAATGGAGGCCGGGATGCTCGTGCACCGATTATTGCTGGCAGCATCCGCCCTCGGGATGGGAGGGCGTCCGCTTCTCGGGTTTGACGCCAATTCCAGCGATGCGCTTTATCAGACGGCTTCCCGGGATGAAACGGGGCTGATTTTTATACCGGTCGGTCCCTATCGTCAACGATTGCGGTTGGCGGGCAGTTTGAGCCGTTAAAATAAAAAAATCATCGCTAACGACATTGACGCGAACGGTCATGTCGTCAGCGATGAAACCCGCTCTTTCAAAAAAAGGGAGACTGGACTTCTCTTACCAATGATGGTTATCCCACGGATGATGGCCATGCGCGTGGGGATGGTCCCATGGATGGAACCAATCATGATGGTGATCGACCGAGTAGTGATCCCACCCTGAAGACGGATAAGGATGAAGGTGGTCATCCATATGCGGATCCCATGGATGATGCATGAAGGGATGGATCATGGAGGGATAGTGATCATGCTCCCAGGGATGAGCCATTACGGCTTGCTGTTCGTCCTCCCAAGGATGACACATCCCGGGATGGTGTCCGTGATGATGAGGAATATGGTACCAGGTATAATGGGACTCGTGAAACACGTCATCGCGAGGTCTTATTTGATTATTCGATTGCTGCTCGAATGCTTGCTCGGACGGAGCGGAACCCTGCAATCCGGCCGGGTTCTGAACGGAAGGTTGATGGTGTATCATAGTTTTCCTCCTAATCTTTTGGGGGCATTCCATCGTGAATCCTCTTTTGGCAGAACTCGCTTTGGAAGCCTTCGCTTGGCATAATTCACAATATGCTGAGATTGGGAAAAGGGCACTTGACCCTATAAAATGGGCAGCTGCCCCAAGAGGAGGGGAAGCCGGGAACGAAACGGACTGCCATTACGTCGTCTATGCAACATCCACCGCTTCTATGGGAGGCTCTCCATCCGTCTTTTCCGTACCATTGAACAAAATCGGATTTCTACGGCGGATAACAGCTCCCGGCCGGATTGCAATTGGCCTGCCACTACACCAGCGTCTTCCGGTTATCTTCACGCCACGGGTAGTTCCAGATTTCGACCTAATCGTAGTCGCGACGAGCGTGAAGGTGACGCGGTACCCTCCCTCCGGCACCTTGAAGGCGCCGAGAAGCACCGCCAATCCTTCGCCGGAATCAACTTGTCTGGCACATACTCCGGCGTCGCCATTCCGTCTCCTGCGGATTTCGGACGGAACTTCAAGGATGAGTTCTTCTTCCGTAAACGGAACAGCCCGCTCCATTAACCATCGCATTTCATCCAGATGATACATGCCGCTTCTTCTCTTAGTTTTGGATTGGGTGGGCCGAAGGCAACTGTTTCTTTGCCCCTGTTGTCCAGGCCAGATGCATCACAAGCCCTCCCAAATTGTTCTGCTTGAGTTTCTCTGCAGTTATCGGAATGAGCGTCAGGTCAGACGGGCTCCCGGAACGACTACACAGAAAGACTGCCCAATCGTTGGGCCTCCCTAGCTTGCACCAGGGAGTAGAGAACGCCAGCCTCCGTTCTCAAGTGGACGTCCCGGCTTTAAATACTAAACGGTGAATACTGCAGCCGCTTCAGCTCGAGTCATATTTTGTTTTGGTTTATACTTCCCATTCGGATTTTCGTCTAGAAGACCAATATCTACGCCACTCATAATCGAATTAGTTGCCAAAGGTGCCATTTTATTTTGAACTGAAAAAGATGTGTCTTTCGATTTTTTTGGAAGTGAAGAAAAATGCTTTGTTATTGTTTTAATTAACATTTTGGCAGCTTGCTCACGGTTAATGGGGGCATTTGGTCTAAATTCGGTATTTACTAGATGCTGCTCTGCATGCACTAACGGAGATTTCCGTACTGGAAACGCGACAGGGGATGCAGGGGAACGCTGACTTTTTTGCGTTACCTCCTTGAAGCGGGAACCAATTGCTGCTATGATTATCGATAAAATATTCGATAGACAAGAACACGAAGGTGGGAGAAACCGATGGAACAACATCAACGCGCGTACAACTTTAATGCCGGTCCGGCTGCATTGCCGCTGGAAGTATTGAAGCGGGCTCAGTCCGAATTCGTCGACTTCCGTAGTCAAGGCATGTCCATTATGGAAATGTCACACCGCGGCGCCGTCTACGAACAGGTTCACAATGAAGCGAAGCAATTATTGAAGGAACTGCTCCACATTCCTGAAGGCTACGACGTGTTGTTCCTGCAGGGCGGGGCGAGTACGCAGTTCGCCATGGTGCCGATGAACTTGCTGGCAGGCGGCAAGGTTGGCGCATACGTCAATACAGGGAGCTGGGCGAGCAAGGCCGTGAAGGAAGCGGAGCTTATCGGCGAGACACAAGTAATTGCCTCTACCGAATCCGACCGATTCATGCGCATGCCGACAGCGGAGGAGATTGTTGCGCCGGAGAACGCTGCATATGTTCACATCACCTCCAACGAAACGATTGAGGGGACACAGTTCGCGACTTATCCAGATACGGGGGACGTGCCTCTGATTGCCGATATGTCGAGCGACATCCTCTGCCGTCCGGTGGACGTGTCGAAGTTCGGCATGATTTACGCGGGCGCACAGAAGAACCTGGGCCCATCAGGCGTCACAGTCGTCATCGCGAAGGAAGAGCTGCTTGCGAACAGCCCTAAGACGATCCCATCCATGCTTCGTTATAGCATCCATCATAAAAACAATTCACTATACAATACGCCGCCTTCCTTCTCCGTATATATGGTCAATCTCGTGCTGCAATGGTTGAAGGAGCGCGGGGGCTTGGAACAGGTCGAGCGGGATAATCAAGCGAAAGCCGAGCTGTTGTACGGCACCATTGATAACAGCGGCGATTTCTACCGGGGCTGCGCAGCGCGCGACAGCCGTTCCATCATGAATGTCACCTTCCGTCTAGCGGATGAGGAGCTGGAGAAAGCGTTCATCAAGGAAGCCGGGGAAGCAGGCTTCGTCGGCCTGAAGGGACACCGCAGCGTCGGGGGCTTGCGCGCTTCCATCTACAATGCTGTACCGTATGCGAGCTGCGAGGCGTTGGCCCAGTTCATGAAGCAATTCCAACAGAAGAACGGATAATGATTGGTAAATTGGTATGTGCCCTGCAAGGTTTTCTTGCGGGGTATTTTTTATTTTAGTAGATATTTTTTTAATAAAAGGGTAAGTATTTCCCCATTGTCTCAACCTGCATTGGATTTTGTGCAATGAAACAGCAGCTCACACCTCTTAATAGTAGGTTACATTGGAATTCATACAGTGTTTTGTCACTCTTTCCGCAGCAATCTCCGAAAACAGCCGGATCTACTGGACAAAATACAGCCAAATGCCGTTCAACCGCTCAAATCGGACATTTTACTGTACCATTTCCAATGGAACATCCTTCGATCAAGGCCGTTTGACTAACAAATAGATAGTGAACGAGGTGCATATAACATCCTAAATTTTGTATTCTCTGATATAATGAAGTAGGTGTATGTGCCTAAGGGCAGGAAGGAATGCCGTGCATATCCTAATAGGTACATACAGAAATAAAGGGACGTAAGGAGAGCCATGAGTCTCATTAATGAATTATATACCTATACTAAAGCAAATCCAGTGTTCTCTTTAATAATGACCTTTATTATTTCAGCTCTTGTATGGCTATATAACGAGAGTAAAAATATAATACAAGCCGAAAACAAGTTAGAGCGAGATGAAATCAATAAGAAGTTGCAAATCTACGGCGGACTGGAAAGCACAATATCCTTATTTATCAAGACAAAGTCCAAAGAAAGTGAAATGAAACTGTTTGAGATGATCGGAAATTCAGCGCCAGTTGTCTCAGATAAAATAAGGAACGTGATTGTTGATTATTTTAAGGATTATGATGAGAACAGATTAAAGCTGCTGCTTGTTTTTATAGAACTTGAGATAAAAGAATTGAGACAAAACAATACCGCTCTCCTATCAGAAAATAAATCAGATGAAATTGATAAATTTATGAGGAAGCTAGCACAGCCAGCAAAACCAATTTTGTTTTTATTATTTGTCGTATGTATTTCATTTTTCTCCCTTTATTATTGGCTGCGTTCGGATTCGTGGTTTGAAAGGTTTAACTATATGTGCGGCACTTTCTCAATTGTGTTGGGGGCCTTATTATTATTTTGGTTTTTAAAAGAGTTGATAACAAATAAATTAAAGCTTCAAAACAAATATATTATATTGCTATTGATCATTTCGTTAAGTCCTGTTGTTGCTATTTTTGTTAATGAAATATTCTTCCTGATGACGATTGTTCAGGTAGTAACTCTTTATGCAACGGGAAGAATCAAGCGAAATGAAAAGAAAATAATGAAATACGAATCGTTCCAGTGAAACACGAATTATCAAACTGCATTCACTAGAAAAAAGAGCCCACTCAAAGCATCACCTTGAATGGGCTCTTTCGCTTGCTGCCTTATTGTGCGGCCTTCCACACGTCGGCGCGGCCAGGCTCTTCGCCCCGCGTCCACCAACGCGCACTATAGACGGCGCCATTATGCTTGACCTGGTCTCCGCCTGTATAAGCTTTGTCTTTGTTCCAATCCAAGACGACGTCGCTGACCAGTTTCCATGCATCCGACACATCTGGCTCGTTGTTCTGTGTCCAATATAACGCTTCATACTCTAAGTCCTTATATTCGACCCGGTCACCGCGGTTATATACTTTGCTTGCTTCCCAAGCAGACGTGCCCGGAAGCGGAGGATTTCCGCCGTCACCGCCATCACCGCCGCCATCGCCGTCGTCTTTTATCGTGCTGACTGTAAGCGGCGCGGAGAACGGCGACTTGTTGTCGGCGCTGTCCACGGCGCGAACCGTATACGTATAGGACGTATTCGGCGTCAACCCGGCATCTTCGTAAGAAGTCTGGGTTGTGGTTCCAATCAAGACTCCGTTGCGGTGCACTTCATATGCTTTTATTCCGTTCGGTGCTGTAGCTGCTGACCAGTTAATTGCGATCGATGTTTGAGTTTGGGATGGAGACGCGACGTTGCCAGGGGCAGTAGGGGCTTGTTCGCCCGTACCGTCGTTCACCAGATTGACATCGATGACTTGGTAGAAAGCATTGCCGGTATCCGCGATTTCCCAGACGCCGAGAATCAGATGATACCCGCTGCGATCGGTCGGCACGCTACATTCATGCGTCACGCTGTTCGGCGGTCTCTTGCCGCCGTCGTCGATGGAGCAGAACGGCACCTGCTCAAGGTCGGCGCGGGTCAATGGCTTGTTCGGGTCCCAATCCTTCTTCGTGATATAGTAGTTCCATTTGGCTGTCGCGTGCGGCGCAGTCAAATGCCACTTGAACGTGTTTTTGCCGCCCTGAAGCGCGACTTTGTGCCAACGATCGGCAGTCTGTTCATTGAGCTCCGCAAATACGCCGCCGCCGGCGATTTGGCCATCCGCGGGGCCGCCTTGCGGGAAGGAACCCTTTCCTTCTACGCTTTGCGGCTCATATTGCACCTGTCCGCAGTCCTTGTTTAATCCTTGCTTGCACAATACGGCGCGGCTGGCCGGAGACTCGATGTAGCCATGAGCCGAAGCGTTTTCCGCAAAGATCAGCGTGCAAGTCAGGCCGAGCGTCATGAGCCCAAAAGCTGCAAACAGGGGAGATGCTCTCGAGATTAGATGATTCCAAATACGTGGTTGTGTCACCATTTCTGCCTCCTTGTTGTGTATTCTCTATCATTATAAAGATAAGCGCTTAAATTTAAGCATTCTATTAGTATCAATTCATATGAACGTATATTCCTATTTTTTTGAATAGATCTCAAGTGCTAGGCTGAGAGGAAGGATGCAGAAGAAATAGAGGCAATATGGCGAATAGCCTAAAGATTCGGGAAGCCTTTGTCGAAATGAATTAGATATCCAATATTTGTATTATTCCGCTAAATGAGGTGACTAAATGCGTTGGATGAGGGTGTGGAGCTGGACCGCCGTACATGAACAACAAATTCCCCGCCTGCTCGGGGAAACAGGCGGGGAATATATCGGAAATGAGGGACATTCAATTGAAATCCCGCGCTGGCACTAAGCCAAAATGCGCCGGGACGGCTCCGTCAGCTTATAGCCGACGTTGCGGATTGTCATAATATATTCAGGGCTGCGCGCGTTCTTCTCGATTTTATCGCGCAGGTGGCTGATATGAACATCGACGATGCGCGTATCGCCAAGAAAATGATAATCCCACACGCCATGCAGCAGCTGCTGGCGGCTGAGCACTTTGCCGCGATGCCGGCAGAGGAAGACGAGCAGCTCGAATTCCTTCGGAGTAAGCTCCACCTTGCGGCCACTCAGCTCCACTTCCCGTTGATCGGCCATGACGGTCAAGCAGCCAATCTCGAACACGCGGCCGTCGTCGGAGAGCGGCAAGGAACGAATGCGCCGCATCACCGCCTGAATTCGGGAAATGAGCTCCTGCGGAGAAAAAGGCTTTGTCATATAATCATCGGCTCCATTATCGAGACCGTGTATTTTGTCGCCTACTTCCTGCATCGCCGTCAGCATAATAATAGGAACCATGTTGTTCAGCTCGCGCAGCTTGCGGCACACTTCCAGCCCGTCGCTCTTCGGCAGCATGCGGTCCAGAATGATGAGGTCCGGACGGAAGGTTGACAGCACGTCGAATACCGCTTCTCCATCGTATACGCACAACACATCATAGCCAGCCAATTTCAAATTATATTCAATGAGGGTAGAGATGGATGGTTCGTCATCAACAACTAATATTTTTGATTTCATAGCAGTCCCTCCCGCAGTTCAATGATTTCAGTGTCGGAGTCATGTCCTCACGACCGTCTATCACTATTATGAAGGGCTTTCGTCAGCGCCATATTAAGCAAACGTAAACTGGATGTAAAAAAAAGTGGAATTACGTCATGCTCATGACAACGCCGATAAGGTATGGAACGAGCCACAGCCCCCATACGGTCAAGCTGAATTTATGGAACCGGCGCTGCGAAGCCGCGCTGCCTTTCCATTTGACAAGAGCGGCCCATACCGCATGAACGAGCATCAAAATAAGGGCTGCAAGTCCGGTTAGCGCATGCAGCGGATTTCCGCCGTCCCCAGCGAGAAGGCTCATTAACGAGGTGCCGGTTGTATCGCAGACAAGACCGAGCAGGAAGAAGAAGAGATGTTTATGTTGCAAAGCGCCCGCACGTTTTTCTCCCCATACCCCAATCGTGTAAAAAACGAGCGCCAAATTAATAAATATGACTGCCAATGCCAGCATGTGTGTCTCACTCCCAGTTGTGTAATTGGTTAGCGGCATCTGTTCATCCCATAACGGTGTGCCCTATAGTCTAATCATAGATCGGTTTTATGAATCGAATATGAATGGAAGATTACAAGCTTTCGGTTCATGAGAGTGAGAGATTGACACTCCACACGGCTAAAGCCGTGGGATTCTTAGCTAGTTGGTGCTTCCGCA
>NZ_JAJNBZ010000063.1 GCF_021369635.1 Paenibacillus profundus
GCGACTTGGCCCGGTGGCTGCCGGACGGCAACGTCGAATATTTGGGGCGGATCGATCATCAAGTGAAGATCCGGGGCTACCGGATCGAGATTGGCGAAGTGGAGTCCCAACTGCTGAAAACGCCGTTCATCCGTGAAGCGGTCGTCGTCGCGCGGGAAGACGCCGGCGGGCAGAAGTCATTGTGCGCATACTTCGTCGCCGAACGCGAGCTGACAGTGAGCGAGCTGCGGGGAGCATTGGCGGCGGAGCTGCCGGGGTACATGATTCCATCGTACTTCGTCCAGTTGAAGCAGCTGCCGTTGACGCCGAATGGCAAAATCGACCGTAAAGCGCTGCCGGCTCCGGAAGGAGGCGCGCATACCGGAACTGACTATGTCGCGCCGCGAACCGAGGCGGAGAAGACTCTGGCAGCCGTGTGGCAGGCTGTATTAGGCGCAGAGCGTGTTGGATTGATGGATCATTTCTTCGAGCTTGGAGGCGACTCCATCAAATCGATTCAAGTATCTTCCCGGCTGCATCAGGCCGGCTACAAGCTGGAAATCCGGGATTTATTCAAATATCCGACCATCGCGGAGCTCAGTCCGCATATCCAGCCGGTTGGCAGAATGGCAGACCAAGGCGAAGTAAGCGGTACGGTACCGCTGACTCCGATTCAACGCTGGTATTTCGGGCAGCAGTTCGCCGATCCGCATCACTATAACCAATCGGTCATGCTGCACCGGAAAGAGGGCTTCGACACAGCCGCGATCCGCAAGGCGCTGCAGAAGCTTGTGGAGCATCATGATGGGCTGCGGATGGTGTTCCGCAAGACGGAGGAAGGATATACGGCGTGGAATCGTGGAATCGGAGAAGGCGATCTCTATCGTCTGTACGTGGCGGACTTTACGGGGGTTGCGGCGTGTGAACGGATGATTGAAGCCGCAGCGAACGAGATACAAAGCGGCATCGATTTGCAGGCTGGTCCATTGGTGAGAGCCGGGTTGTTCCACGGCGCGGACGGGGATCATTTGCTCATCGTCATCCATCATGCCGTCGTTGACGGCGTCTCTTGGCGCATCTTGCTCGAAGACTTCGCCGCAAGCTATGAACAAGCGCTGAAGGGCCAAGCACTGCGCTTGCCTTTCAAGACCGATTCCTATCGCACTTGGTCCGATCAGCTCGTTGAATACGCGCGCAGTCCGGTCATGCAGCGCGAACGGGCGTATTGGCAGCGTATCGCGCAGACGGCAGCGAAGCCTCTGCCTAGGGATTATGAAGCGGAATGCTCTTTGCAGCAGGATAGTGAATCCGTCACCGTCCAGTGGAGCCAAGAGGCTACCGAACAGCTATTGAAGCATGTCCATCGGGCGTATAACACGGAAATGAACGACATTCTGCTGACGGCGTTGGGAATGGCCGTGCAGAAATGGTGCGGCCGCGACAGAGTGCTGGTTACGCTGGAAGGGCACGGCCGGGAATCCATCATGACGGACATCGACATCACGCGCACCGTCGGTTGGTTTACGAGCGAGTATCCGGTGTTGCTCGAGATGGAGCCGGACAAAAGCTTATCCTCCCGCATCAAGAAGATGAAGGAGGACCTGCGCCAAATTCCGAACAAAGGCATCGGCTATGGCATCGGCCGATATATGTCCGAGCTGCACGATGAAGCCGTCTGGGGAGGAGCGGAACCGGATATCAGCTTCAATTACTTGGGACAGTTCGATCAGGATATGAAGAACAATGAGATGGAAGTATCTCCATATTCAAGCGGTATGGAAGTGAGCCGTCAACAAGCCCGCACCCATGCGCTGGATATCAACGGAATGGTGGCAGACGGATCATTGGCGCTGGAACTGAGTTACAGCAGGAAGGAATACCGCAAGGAGACAATCGAGGCATTGTCCATATATCTGCAGGAGAGCCTGCAGGAGATCATACTCCATTGCACTGCGAAAGAACGGCCGGAGGTCACGCCGAGCGACATCTTGCTGCAAGGATTGAGCGTAGAGGAACTGGAGCAAATAGCGAAGCAGACGCAGCGCATCGGAGACATCGAGAATATGTATACCTTGACGCCGATGCAGAAGGGGATGTGGTTCCACAGCGCCATGGATCAGCATGCGGGCGCTTATTTTGAACAAACGCGGTTTACCCTCCAGGGCGCGCTCGACGTAGAGGTCTTTGCCAAAAGCCTGGATGCATTGGCCAAGCAACATGCCGTGCTGCGGACGAACTTCTATAACGGCTGGAACGGCGAACTGCTGCAAATTGTATTTAGAGACAAGCGGCTTGGATTCGCTTATGAAGATTTGTGCGCTTTGCCGGAAGCCGAGCGAGAGACGCATGTCGAGACTTTGACGCAAGAGGACCGTATGCGGGGATTTGATTTGGAACAGGATGCGCTCATGCGCGTATCGGTGGTGCGCATGGCGGAAGAAAGCTATCAGGTGCTGTGGAGCTCCCATCATATTCTGATGGATGGCTGGTGCTTGCCGCAGCTTACACAGGAATGGTTCGACACATATTCCGCCTATGTGCAGCATCAGCATCTCGAGCGGACAACGGCACCTGCGTACAGTCAATATATCGAGTGGTTGGAACAACAAGATGACCAAGCGGCATCCGCGTATTGGGCGAATCATTTGGCTGGTTATGACCAACAAACGGTACTGCCGCAAGCGAAGGGGCAAGGTCGCAGCGATGAGTACGCCGCGGAGCGCATTTTATGCGAATTGGGCAAAGCCTTGACCGGGCGGATGAGCCATGTAGCCAAGCAGCACCAGGTGACGCTGAATACGTTATTGCAGGCGGCATGGGCCATCCTTTTGCAGAAATACAATGGCACAGACGATGTGGTGTTCGGCGGGGTCGTATCGGGCAGACCGGCGGAAATTCCAGGGATTGAAGCGATGATCGGACTGTTCATCAACACGATTCCGGTTCGCGTCACCTGTGAAGCGGAGACGAGCTTTGCCGAGGTGATGGGACGGCTGCAGGAGCAGGCATTGGAATCCGGACGATACGATTATTATCCGCTGTATGAGATTCAAGCGCAGTGCGCGCAGAAGCAGGATCTCATCTCCCATCTCATGGTATTCGAGAACTACCCGATGGCAGAACAGATGGAGCAAGCCGGAAGCGATGATCGGGGCAAGCTGACGATTACCGACGTCGAGGTGGCGGAACAAACGAACTATGATTTCAACTTGATCGTCATGCCGGGTGACGAAATTGTGATTCGTCTGGAGTATAACGCCAACGTGTTCGACCGGGAGAGCATAGAGCAGCTGCAGGGTCATCTCGTGCATGTGCTTGAGCAGATTACGGCCAACCCGCATATGGCCGTGGGCGAGCTGGAACTGGCGACCGCCAGGGAGAAAACGCAGCTGATGCTCGCGTTCAACGATACGGCAGCGGAGTATCCGCGAGAGAAGACGATCCATCAGATGTTCGAAGAACAGGCCGAACGAACCCCGGATGCGGCGGCGGTCCTGTTCGAGCAGGAACAGCTGACGTACCGGGAACTGAACGAACGCGCAAACCGCTTGGCTTGGACGTTACGGTCATTGGGAGTGCAGCCGAATCAGCTGGTCGGCATCATGGCCGAGCGTTCGCTGGAGATGATGGTTGGCATCATGGCGATTTTGAAGGCTGGCGGGGCGTATGTGCCGATTGCCGCGGATTCACCGGAAGAGCGCATCCGCTACCTGCTGGAGGATTCGGGAGCGCAGGTGCTCTTGCTTCAGGGCCGTGCGGGAGAGGACGTGTCCTTTGCAGGCCGCATCGTCAATCTGGATGAAGCAAGCTCCTATGCCGGCGACAGCACGAATCCGGAACGGGTCAACCAGGCCAGCGATGCCGCTTATGTCATCTATACGTCGGGCACGACAGGCAGACCGAAGGGCGTTCTGGTGGAGCATGGTTCGGTCATTAACCGCTTGCTGTGGATGCAGAAACGATACCCAATCGGTCCGAGCGATACGATTATGCAGAAGACGGCGATTACGTTTGACGTCTCTGTCTGGGAGCTGTTCTGGTGGGCGTTCGTAGGCTCCAAAGTGTGCCTGCTGCCGGTCGGCGGGGAGAAGAACCCGGCCGTCATACTGGATACGATCGAGCGGCAGCATATCAGTACGATGCATTTTGTGCCGTCCATGCTGAATGCCTTCCTTGAATATGTCGAGGAACAGCCGATCGCGGAACGGGAGCGCAACCTCACTTCGCTGCGGCAGGTGTTCGCGAGCGGAGAGGCGCTCACCGCTTCGCAGGCGGAGCGGTTCCAGCGCTGCATTGCGCCGGTGAATGGAGCGCGGCTTATCAACCTGTACGGGCCGACGGAAGCGACCGTGGATGTGACGTATTTTGATTGCGAGGCGGGGCAACCGTATTCGAGCGTGCCGATTGGAAAGCCGATTGACAATACGCAAATCTATATCGTGAACCGGCAGAATCAACTGCAGCCTATCGGCGTAGCCGGGGAATTATGCATCGCGGGCGCAGGCTTGGCTCGAGGCTACTGGGAGCGGCCGGAGCTAACGGCGGAGAAATTCGTGGAAATTCCATTCAAGCCTGGTGAGCGGATGTACCGGACGGGCGACTTGGCCCGCTGGCTGCCGGATGGAAACATCGAATATTTAGGCCGGTTCGACCACCAAGTGAAAATTCGGGGGTATCGAATCGAGCTTGGCGAAATCGAGGCCCAACTGCTGCAAGCCGCAGCCATCCGGGAAACGGTTGTCGTCGCGCGGGAGGATGAGAGCGGACAGAAAGCATTGTGTGCCTACTTCGCCGCTGACAGCGAGCTGACGGTAAGCGAGCTGAGATCAGCGCTGGCCGCACAATTGCCGGACTACATGATTCCGTCATACTTCGTGCAGCTGGAGCGATTGCCGTTGTCGGCGAACGGGAAAATCGACCGCAAGGCGCTGCCGAGCCCAGAAGGAAGCTTTTACACGGGAACAGAGTACGTCGCCCCGCGGACCGAGGCGGAAAAGACGATCGCAGTCGTGTGGCAGGCGGTGCTGGGCATCGAGCGGGTCGGAGTGACGGATCATTTCTTCGAGCTTGGCGGCGATTCCATCAAATCCATTCAAGTGGCTTCCCGGCTGCAGCAGGCCGGCTATAAGCTTGAAATCCGGGAGCTGTTCAAGTACCCGACCATCGCGCAGTTAAGTCTGCAGGTCCGGCCGGTTGCCAGAATGGCCGATCAAGGAGAAGTGGCAGGGGAGATGCCTCTGACACCGATCTTAAGCTGGTTCATGGAACAGGAATTCGCGAATCCGCATCACTTTAACCAATCGATTATGCTGCACCGGCAGGAAGGGTTCGACGAAGCGGCGATTCGCAAAACGCTGCATAAAATCGTCAAGCACCACGACGCGCTGCGAATAGTATTCCGCAAGACAGAACATGGCGGGTATAAGGCGTGGAACCGGGGAATCAGCGAAGGCGATCTCTACAGTTTGGACGTGGCGGACTTCAAAGAAGATCCGGAGTGCGGCCGTTCGATCGAAGCCAAGGCGAATGAGATTCAGAGCGGCATCGATCTGCAGACGGGTCCATTGGTGAAAGCGGGATTGTTCCACTGTGCAGACGGGGATCATCTATTGATCGTCATCCATCATACCGTCATAGACGGAATCTCTTGGCGGATCTTGCTCGAAGACATTGCAGATGGGTACGAGCAAGCGTTGAAGGGAGAAGAGATTCGTCTTCCGGTCAAAACCGATAGCTACCGCATCTGGTCGGAGCAACTCGCAACGTACGCGCATAGTTCTGACTTGGAGAATGAACGGGCATACTGGCAGCGCATCGCGCAGACGGACACGGAGCCTCTGCCTAAGGACTGGGAAGCGGCCTGCTCCTTGCAGCGCGAAAGCGAATCCGTGAACGTTCAATGGAGCAGGGAGGATACGGAGCGGCTGTTGAAGCATGTTCACCGGGCATACAACACGGAGATGAACGATATTTTGCTGGCGGCATTGGGAATGGCCGTGCACAAATGGTGCGGTCGCGATCGGGTGCTGGTCACGCTGGAAGGCCACGGCCGGGAATCCATCTTGACGGATATCGACATTACGCGTACCGTGGGATGGTTTACAAGCGAATACCCAGTTTTGATTGAAGCGGAGCCAGACAAGACATTGTCTTATCGGATCAAACAGGTGAAGGAGAATTTGCGCCGCATTCCGAACAAGGGCATCGGGTATGGCATCTGCCGATATTTATCGTCTGCGCAAGAACCTGCATGGACGGAAGCGTTCACGCCTGAACTTCGCTTCAACTATTTGGGACAGTTCGATCAGGATCTGCAAGGCAACGAGCTGGAACTATCATCTTATTCAAGTGGTTCGGATATGAGCGACGAACAGGCACGCAATTACAGTTTGGATATTAGCGGAATGATCGTGGATGGCTTGCTATCGCTGGACGTGAGCTACAGCGGCAAGGAATATCGCAAGGAAACCATCGAAGAGTTGGCCGGATGTTTGCGGGCGAGCCTGCAGGAGATCATTGACCATTGCGCGGCAAAGGAACGGCCTGAATTAACGCCGAGCGATGTTTTGCTGCAAGGATTGAGCGTGGAGGAGCTTGATCGGATCGCGGAACAAACGCGGCGCAACGGCGAAATCGAAAATATTTATACGCTGACGCCAATGCAGAAAGGCATGTGGTTCCACAGCGCGATGGACCGGCAGTCGGGGGCGTATCATGAACAGACTCGATTTACGATAGAAGGAGAGCTCGATACAGATGTCTTCGTCAAGAGCTTGGACGCATTGGCGAACAATCACGCCGTGCTGCGAACGAACTTCCTAAGCGGCTGGAGTGGCGAACCGCTGCAAGTCGTGTTCCGCGATAAGCGAATTGGATTCGCTTATGCAGATTTGCGGGAGCTGCAAGCAGCGGATCGGAACAGATGCATCGAAAAATCGGCAGCTGAGGATCATGCTCGCGGATTCGATCTGGAGCAGGATGCGCTGATGCGCGTAATGGTCATGCGTACGGGAGAAACAAGTTATCAGGTGATCTGGAGTTCGCATCATATTTTGATGGACGGCTGGTGCTTGCCTCAGCTTGCCAAAGAGCTGTTTGACACGTACTCCGTCTACTTGCAGCAGCACCACCCCGAGCAGGCAACATCGGTGCCGGCGTACAGTCAATATATCGAATGGCTGGAGCAGCAAGATGAAGCAGCGGCCTCCGCATATTGGAGCGAATATCTGGCTGGATATGATCAGCAAGCGGCATTGCCGCAACAGACGGCGCAAGGCGCGGGCGAAGAATACGTTGCAGAGAAGCTGACCTGCGAATTAGGAAAAACCTTGAGCGGACGCATGAGCAGGGTGGCCAGACAGCATCAGGTCACCTTAAATACGCTGCTGCAAGCGGCATGGGGCATCATCCTGCAGAAATACAACGGAACCCGCGACACGGTGTTCGGCAGCGTCGTATCCGGAAGGCCGGCGGAGATTCCGGGAATCGAAGCGATGATTGGGCTATTTATCAACACGATACCGGTCCGGGTCAGCTGCGAGGCGAAGACGAGCTTCGCGGAAGTGATGGGGCGGCTGCAAGAGCAGGCGTTAGAATCTGGCAAGTACGACTATTATCCGTTGTATGAAATTCAGGCCCGCTGCTCGCAAAAGCAAGATTTAATATCGCAGATTATGGTGTTCGAGAACTACCCGATGGATGAACAGATGGAGCAAGCAGGCAACGACGATCAGGGAATGCTGGCGATAACGAACGTCGAAGTGGCCGAGCAAACGAACTATGATTTCAACTTCATCGTCGTGCCAGGAGAAGAGATTGTCATCAACTTCGATTACAATGCGCGCGTTTTTGATCGGACGAGCATGGAGCGGTTGCAAGGTCATCTGGTGAATGTTCTGGAACAAATCGCGGCCAACCCGCAAGTGACCGTAGGGGAACTTAAGCTGGCGACCGAGGCGGAGCAAGCGGAGATTACAAGCATATTCAATAATGCGCGAACGGAATATCCGCGGGATAAGACGATTCACCGCTTATTCGAGGAGCAGGCGGAACGAACCCCTGATGCGATTGCCGTCGTGCATGAGACCAGTCAGTTGACATACCGAGAATTGAACGAACGGGCGAACCGGTTGGCTAGGACGCTGAGAGCCGATGGTGCAGGGGCTGACCGTTTGGTGGGTCTGATGGTTGAACGTTCCCTAGACATGATGGTGGGGATAATAGCGATTTTGAAGTCTGGAGGGGCATACGTGCCAATCGACCCGGAATATCCGGAAGAGCGAATCCGTTACATGCTCGAGGACTCCGGGACGCAAATCATCGTAACGCAGCGTCATCTGCAAGAGCGAATTCCGGGGGCAGGCACACGCGTCATCTTAGATGATGAGCACTCTTATAGCAGCGACAGCACGAATCTGGATCTGAACAACGGTCCTGCCGACTTGGCATATGTCATATACACGTCGGGCACGACGGGCAAACCGAAAGGGAATTTGACGATGCACCGCAATATCGTGCGGGTCGTTCAAGGCGCTGACTATATCGACATTGGAGAGCAGGACAATGTGCTGCAGCTATCCAGCTATGCCTTCGACGGATCGACATTCGATATGTACGGAGCTTTGCTGAACGGAGCCAGACTCGTTCTTATTCCGCAAGAGACCTTGTTGGATGTAGAACGGCTCGCAGAGCTAATCGAACGCGAGCGCATCTCCGTCATGTTCATTACAACCGCGTTCTTCAATGTGCTCGTTGATGTGAAGGCTGACTGCCTGCGCCATATTCGCGCCATTTTGTTCGGCGGAGAGCGCGTTTCCGTCAGCCATGTCCGCAAAGCGCTGCGTCATTTGGGACCAGGCAAAATCAAGCATGTTTACGGTCCGACGGAGAGTACGGTTTTTGCCACTTGTCACGACGTGAATGAAGTGGCGGCGGATGCCCTCAATGTTCCGATTGGACACCCGATCAGCAACACAACGATTTACATCATCAACGAGGAGAACGGCTTGCAGCCGATTGGGGTGGCCGGAGAATTGTGCGTAGCCGGAGACGGGCTCGCGCGGGGCTACTTGAACCGTCCGGAGTTGACGGCGGAGAAGTTCGTGGACAACCCGTTCGTTCCAGGAGAGCGGATGTACCGGACAGGTGACTTGGCAAGATGGCTGCCGGATGGAAGCATCGAATATGTAGGCAGGATCGACCATCAGGTTAAAATACGCGGCTATCGCATTGAATTAGGCGAAGTGGAGGCGCATCTGCTGAAAGTCCAGCCTGTTCTGGAAGGGACCGTTGTCGCCCGGGAAACCGGAAGCGGCGAGAAGCAGCTGTGCGCATACTTTGTGGCGGAGAGCACGCTATCGGCTAGCGAGCTGCGCGGCGCTATGGCGCAACAATTGCCGGGATACATGATCCCGTCCTATTTTGTCCAGCTGGAGCGGATGCCGCTGACGCCGAACGGCAAGGTTGACCAGAAAGCGCTGCCTGCGCCGGAAGAGCATGTGCAGACAGGTACGGAATATATTGCGCCCCGCACGGCTCTGGAGGAGCAGTTGGCCCGTATCTGGCAAGAGGTGCTCGGACTGGAGAATGTTGGCGTAAATGACAACTTCTTCGAGCTCGGCGGACACTCCTTGCGCGCCACTACGATGGCAAGCAAGCTGCATAAGGAGCTGAGTATCGAGCTGCCGCTGCGGGACGTATTTAAGCACCCGACCCTCGAAGCGATGGCTGAGCGCATTGCCGGATTGGGACAGCAGATGTACACATCCATTCCGCTGGTCGAAGAGCAAGCGCATTATCCGCTGTCATCGGCCCAGAAGAGGCTGTATATTTTGCATCAGCTGGAAGGGGCGGAGCTTAGCTATAACATGCCGAACATGCTGCTGCTGGAGGGGGCGCTCGATCGGGAGCGGTTCGAAGCGGCGTTCCGCAAGCTGATTGCTCGGCACGAATCGTTCCGCACCGGCTTCGAAATGATTAACGGCGAACCGATGCAGCGGATATACGAGAATGTGGACTTTGCGGTGGAGTATATGCAAGCAAGCGACAAAGAAGCCGAAGCAAGGCTGCGTCAATTCGTGCGCGCGTTCAAGCTTGAGGAGCCGCCGCTCCTGCGTGTAGGATTGATCGAATTGGCTCAGGAACGCCATATTCTGATGTTCGATATGCATCATATCGTTTCCGACGGCACGTCGATGGGAATTCTCATCAATGAATTCGTCCGCTTGTATGGCGGAGAAGAACTGCAGCCGCTGCTCATTCAGTACAAGGATTTTGCCGCATGGCAGCAATCCGACGAGCGGCAAGAGCAGATGAAGCAACAGGAAGCCTATTGGCTGCAGGCGCTTGGCGGAGAGCTGCCGGTGCTGGAAATGCCAACGGACCATGTACGGCCTGCTGTTCAAAGCTTCCGGGGAGATATACTGCAATTCGTTATCGGCCGGGACCAATGCGCTGCATTGCGGCAGATCGGTTCGGAGAGCGGCGCAACGTTGTATATGGTGCTATTGGCGGCCTATACCGCACTGCTGCACAAATATACGGGCCAGGAAGACATCATCGTAGGCACGCCGATCGCAGGCAGAAACCATGGAGATGTGCAGCCGCTCATCGGGATGTTCGTCAACACGCTGGCCATTCGCAACTACCCGGCGGGCGAGAAAACGTTCCTCTCTTATCTGGAGGAGGTTAAAGACACGACCTTGGGCGCCTATGAGAATCAGAACTATCCGTTCGAAGATCTGGTGGAGAACGTGCAGGTCACGCGGGATATGAGCCGGAATCCGATTTTTGACACGATGTTTATTTTACAAAATGCGGAGCAGGGCGAGATGAATATCAACGGGCTGCATATTGAGAACTATCAGAGCGAGCATACCGTGTCGAAGTTTGACTTGACGTTCCAGGCCGAGGAAGCGGAAGAGGAGATTGTGTGCAGCATCGAATATGCTACCGAGCTATACGAGCGCGAGACGGTGGAACGGATGGCGGGCCACTTTACGCAGCTCATCGATGGCGTGGTCGGAAATCCGCATGCAAGGCTGGCATCGCTGCAGATGGTGACTGCCGAGGAGCAGGATCAGATACAAAATATTTTCAACGCGACGGACATGGGCTACACGCGTGAGAAGACTATCCATCAGTTGTTCGAGGAGCAGGCGGACCGAACGCCGGATGCGCCAGCCGTCGCTTTCGGTGACGAGCAGCTGACATACCGGGAGCTGAACCGGAAGGCGAATCAGCTGGCTTGGGTGCTGCGGGACAGAGGAGTCGGATCGGAACGGCCCGTGGGAATCATGGTCGAGCGTTCGATCGCCATGGTCGTCGGCGTATTGGCTGTGCTCAAGGCGGGCGGAACGTTCGTCCCGATCGATCCGGAATATCCGGAGACGCGGATCCGTTACATGCTGGAGGATAGCGGCGCCAAGCTGGCGTTGACCGAGCTGGCCTGGTTCGAGGTGATTCCTCCCGAGGTGGAGAAGGTAGATATTCACGATGCATCGCTCTATCAAGGGCATGACGAGAACGTGCCGAATGAGAGCGAACCGTCGAACTTGCTCTATATCATCTACACGTCTGGCACGACGGGCAATCCGAAGGGCGTCATGCTGGAGCAGCGCAATTTAATCAATTTGCTGCATTATGAGCAGGCCGGAACGAGCATTCCGCTTCCGTCCCGCATATTGCAGTATGCGTCGAACAGCTTCGATGTGTGCTACCAGGAGATGTTCTCCGCGCTGTTGTTCGGGGGCTGCCTGTTCTTAATTCCGAACGAGGCGCGTAAAGATCCGGCGCAATTGTTCACCTGGATTCAGGACAACGGGATCGAGGTGCTGTATCTCCCGGTCGCGTTCCTGAAATTCATCTTTGCCGAGCCGGAATGGGCGGAACGCTTCCCGGACTGTGTCACGCATATTATCACTGCCGGGGAGCAGCTGGTCGTCACGCCGCAGATCCAAGCGTGCCTGCAGCGGCTTCGCATCAGCCTGCACAATCATTACGGTCCATCGGAAACGCATGTGGTTACCGCTTATACGATGGAGCCGGACGATATCGCGGTCGGCCTGCCGCCGATTGGCGCGCCGATTGCGAATACGGCCATTTACATCTTGAACGACAGGCTGGAGCTGCAGCCGATCGGCATCGCAGGCGAGCTGTACGTGTCCGGGGATTGCGTAGGTCGCGGTTATTGGGGACGCCAAGAGCTGACGGACGAGAAATTCATCGCTAACCCGTTCGCGCCGGGCGACCTCATGTACAAGACGGGAGATGTGGCGCGGTGGCTGCCAGACGGCACCATCGAATATGTAGGCCGGAGCGACCATCAGGTGAAAATTCGCGGGTTCCGAATCGAGCTCGGCGAGGTGGAGTCGCAGCTCTTGAGCGTGGAATCCGTACAGGAAGCGACCGTCATGGCCCGGGAAGATGACGGAGGACAGAAGCAATTGTGCGCGTACTTCGTGGCGGAGCGGCCGCTGTCGGCAGCGGAGCTGAGAGGGGGCTTGTCCCAGGATTTGCCGGGATACATGATTCCGTCGTACTTCGTACAGCTGGATCGGCTGCCGTTGACGCCGAACGGAAAGATCGACCGCAGAGCGCTGCCGGAGCCGGAAGGCAGCCTGCATACCGGAGCGGAGTTCGTAGCTCCGCGCACGCCGCTGGAAGCGCAGCTGGCCCGAATCTGGCAAGAGGTGCTGGGTCTGCCGGACGTGAGCGTGAAGGATAATTTCTTCGATTTGGGTGGACACTCCTTGCGCGCGACGACCTTGGCAAGCAAGGTGTTCAAGGAAATGCACGTCAATCTGCCGCTGCGGGATGTGTTCCGGTGCCCGACGATTGAGGAGATGGCCGGGATGATAGCCGGGATGGAGAAGCAGGAATATGCCGCGATCCCGTTGGCTGAGGAAAGTGACGTCTACCCGTTGTCATCCGCCCAGAAGCGGCTGTACATCGTGAGCCAGTTGGAAGGGGCAGATCTGAGCTACAACATGCCGGGAGTCGTGTCGCTCGAAGGAACGCTGGATCGCGAGCGCTTTGAATTGGCATTCTTGAAGCTGATTTCGCGGCATGAGACGCTGCGCACCGGCTTCGACATGGTTGACGGGGAGCCGGTACAGCGCGTGCACCGCAACGTGAAGTTTGTCGTTGAGCACCGTAAGGCGGCTACCGTGCAGGATGCTGAGCAGCTCATTCGCCGCTTCATCCGCACGTTTGATTTGCGGAAGCCGCCTCTGCTCCGTGTTGGGCTGGTGGAATTGGAACGAGAGCGTCATATTTTGATGTTCGACATGCATCACATTATTTCCGACGGTGCTTCCTTGGGGAATCTGGTCAGCGAGTTCGCACAGTTGTATGCGGGAGAGGAGCGGGCTCCGCTCCGCATTCAATACAAGGATTACGCGGTGTGGCAGCAGTCCGGAGTGCACAGCGAGCACATGAAACGTCAGGAAGCGTATTGGTTGGAGAAGCTGGCCGGGGAATTGCCGGTTGTCGAGCTGCCGACCGATTACGACCGGCCTGCCGTCCGCAGCTTCGAAGGAGCGCAGATCGAGTTCGAAGTCGACGCCGCTCTCACCCAACGGTTGAGCCAGCTTGCGTCGAATCGCGAGAGCACGCTATACATGGTTCTGTTGTCCGCATATACCGTGCTGCTCTCCAAATACAGCGGACAGGAAGACATCATCGTGGGAACTCCTGTCGCGGGAAGAGCGCATGCGGATTTGGAGCCGCTCATCGGGATGTTTGTCAACACATTGGCCATTCGCAATCATCTGGCAGGAGACAAGACCTTCCTGTCCTATCTGGAGGAAGTGAAGGAAACGGCCTTGGGCGCCTTCGAGCATCAAGATTATCCGTTTGAGGAACTGGTAGAACGCCTGAATGTGCAATGGGACGCAAACCGGAATCCGGTGTTCGACACGATGTTTGTCATGCAAAATACAGAGGACCATGAGGTGCGATTGGAAGCTCTAACCTTGTCTCCTTATGTGCTTGACAATCCGATCGATGCGAAATTCGATCTCACGCTGTTCGTTTCCGAAGACAATGATGTGATTAAGGGAGGCTTCCAATACGGCACCAAGTTGTTCAAGGCTGCCATGATTCATAAGATCATGAGAGACTTCCTGCTTGTGCTGGCTCAAATCGCCGAAGACCCCCACATTCGGTTACGCGATATCAAGTGCAATGAGCAATCCGTTAACAATCAGCGCTCTATTGAAACGATAGAGTTCGCATTCTAGACGATTTCAGACGGACCTAACAAGCACATGGATCCAGGAGTGTGTGTTCGCTCTAATTCGAGCCGCACACTCCCGGTCTTTTCAATAAAACAGTAGGATAGGGGATGTTTACGAATGAAGTCGGTGTTTGATAAGGAAGAGGCTTATTGGAACGAGAAATTTGATTCCGAAGACAGTATAAGCGTTCTGCCATATAGCAATTCCTCCAATAACAATATGGGGCGCGTAAACACCATGGGTGTCATCAATCGCACACTTCCGCCTGAGTTGTCACAGAGAATCATCACCCTGGCGAACGGATCGGATATGGCCGTGTACATGATCGTATTGGCAGGAGTGACAAGCTTGCTCTATAAATATACCAATCACGAAAATGTGTTGGTAGGTATGCCTGCATATACGGCGTTACATGGGGAGCATCCGCCTATCCATGATTTTCTGGTGATTAAAAATAATGTGAACAGTAAAAGCACGTTCAAATCGTTGTTAGGGCAGATCAAAGCGTCAGTCAGTGAGGCGCTTGAGCATCAGCACCTTCCTTTCCGTAAAATGTTTCGGCAATTGAATTTGCAAGTGGATCCCCAAGGATTGCCTATCGTGAATACACTCGTTTCCTATACAAACATACATACTGCTTCATTGGAACAAAGCGCAGCCGCAGAAGCCGCATTTCAATTTGAATTCGTAAATGACCGCATTCAATTACGCATGAGCTTTGACGATAATCGATACCGTTCGGACTATGTCGAATCAATGATCGCTCATCTCTTCCGCCTGCTGTCGGTCGTATTGTTTCAACCGGAGCTAGAAATCGGAAAAGTGGAGCTGCTGTCCGAGCATGAGCAGCATCATCTGCTTGCCATTCTGAACGATACGCGAACGGAATATCCGCGTCAGAAGACACTCCACCAGCTGTTCGAGGAGCAGGCGGAACGAATGCCAGATGCGCTGGCGGCGCTATTCGAGGACAAACGGTTGACCTATGCGGAGCTGAATGCTGCTGCCAATCGCATTGCCCGTCTCCTGCGGGATCGAGGTGTAGCACGAGGCACATTGGTTGGCATTTGCG
>NZ_JAJNBZ010000064.1 GCF_021369635.1 Paenibacillus profundus
AATTCCAATACGGCGTTCATTTTTTTCACCTCCTTTAAATAATTTGGCTTTCATTGGCGGCACAAAAAATTACTTGTTAGCGACCACCTAGTATTTGTAATCGTTGTTATTGTGGGTATTACATCCGCTGCTTGACCTTTACCAGCTGTATCATAAGCTAATTTTTGTAATTCCAATACGGCGTTCATTTTTTTCACCTCCTTTAAATAATTTGGCTTTCATTTAGCAGCACCGAATACTTGGTGTCGACCAAATAGTTGCTAGAGTCGTTATTATTGTTGTGACTGTTGCATCCTCCGCTTGGCCTTTACCATCAGTGTTATGCGCTTATTTTGCAAGCTAATCACCCTTGTTCACTAGTGACTACTAGAGCCTTGGCCTTTGTTCTTTCTAGAAATTCATCCGAATTAATCAATGGTAACCAATAGAGTGGATTATCTTTGACTACCCCCATTAATGCTAAAATTATTCCTGAACTCCCTGTATAAACATCATCGGCTAATCTAAAAGAAAATTGTCCTGGGTATACATAATAACCATTCTTCTCAATTAAAAAGAGATTAAGTAACTTCAATACCTCACTAACAATTTCCTCGCGATTTTTACCATGTTCCATCATAGAAGGGATTAAAAGAAAACTACCTGCGCCATCAAATAAGCTTCCACTAATTGTACAACAAATCTTTGATAATTTTAAAACCGCATCCATCTCTTCTCTATAAAGGTCTTGTCCACTGACATGATTTAAAAACCAAATTGAAATAGCAATTCCAATAGATCCTCCAGAAAGATAAGGCAATAGGCGATTTCTCTTATCCAATGTTTGTAATACACCACTTACATCATCTTTTTTTGTTGATTCTAAATCTTCCTTTAGTAATAACTCAGCCTTTTCTAGATACTTCTTATTATTGGTCGCTGAATAAAGTGCTGAATAAAACAGCGATACCCCAGATAATCCATCAATTGCACCTATATCAACCGCCATCCAGTCATTAACTCTTAACGGTTCACCTTTAACTCTGTTAAATTCAATTAATTCTTCTATTTCTATTGCAAATTGTAAATATTCCTTGTTTTCTGTTTCTAGGTATAAACTAATTACGAATAAACCTATCCCTGAAAGACCAGAGCGTAAAGAAATATTAGTTTCATTAATATTATCTTTTAAAACCCTCACTTCATTTAAGACAACTTCTTTATAACCTTTTTCATAAAGCAAAGCCAATATTCCTGTCTTTCCAGTCAATAATCCATTGTCTTCAATTCGAGCTAAATTGTCTAATAAAAAACTTTGAATCCATTTATCTACTTCTACAGTTTTAGATTGTTTTTTAGTAAGTGTAAAAGCTGTGCCACTTCCTCCAGTTAAAAAGTTAAATTTTCCCCCGCTCATCATGAACTGACGAATGTCACCGTTAATGAACCTTTCATCATTAGTTAAATTATTTTCGATTCCTTTTATTAACTTATAAATAATAGACGAGATGTTAAAGTCACTTGACTGATCACTAAGGTTAATTTCTTTAGGCGTATACTGTTGATAATCATTTATTCTCTTATTGCATTTTTCTTGTAAATCTACAATGAAACGATAAAATGAATCTCCATAGTTTTCTTTTATCCAATTATGATGGTTAGATTGTAGATACCCCTCTAAATCTTCTGAGGAAAGGACTGGAAGCACCAAAAACATTACAATTTTCTTTAATCCGAACCAATCTCTTGCACCACTAACTTTCATTTCTCGCGAAACAAATCCAGTCGTAGCCATACTAGGGTTGTCTTCAGAGTTTACAGGCATAGCAGTTTCAAAATCTATTATCCTAACGGTTAAGTCCTCGGTTACCATTACATTTGATGGTTGCAAATCACCCATAGCCACTCCATTTTGATGCATATGATCTATAAGCGGGAAAAGTTGTAACAGTATCTTTTTAACGTTTTTAGCGTGATCCCTTATAAGTTCACTGTCTTTAACGAATGGAAAAGTTCGGGCAATCCATTGCCTTAAGTCTTGCCCTTCTATGAATTCCTCTACTAAAAAGTAATGTTCCCATTCTTGGAAATACTCAATCAAATTAACAACACCGGGTACATCTTTAAGTTTTTTTAAAGCATCATATTCAATTTTTTGCCTAGCTAAGGCATCTTGACCTGCCCCATCTAAACCAGCATTTGGTCTGGCCTCCTTGATAATCACTTTCATATTATCTTTCTTTCGAGTCGCACGGTATACCCCACCAGCATTACTATAGGTAAGTGCAGTTTCAATCTCATAATTCTCTAAATTGCCTTCCACTTTAGTTTCCAAGTCATTATTAATGGTATTCAGATAATCATCGAAATCCTTTACAAAGTCAGGAACCTGGTAAAAAGGAGTTCTTTGATCCTTAATTAGATTTCCTTGCTCATCTCTAATGCAATGTTCGCCATGTTCATTAATTATATTTTTAAATCCTCCATATCTATAGAATACATTACTATTTTTCCATCTCTTATCATTAAGAATATAAGGTCCTTTTTGAAAATCCTGAATTGTTGAAGAAATCAATTCTAACAATTCAACAAAGCTTTCATTATTAATAGGGTAAATTGTTATAAATTTCCCAGAAGAAGCACGATTAGCATTTTTCGAATTCATCTCAATAAAACTGTTTCTATCCTTAAGGTGCTTGAACTCAATTTTCCTATCTATACATAACCGAGCAACCTTTTCTAGTACACTCTGTGAATCTTTAAATGTCGCAGTTACATGAATTTTCCATCCCTGTTCTGGTAGTGTTAATCCCTTGAAATGATAGTGCTTCCAAACGGAGTCACTGTCTGAAATAACATCATATGTATCAGGAATCTCATTCACTTCATATGCCTCTTCTATCGCGCTCATTTTTTCGTAATATTCTGAATCCGGTTTCATGTACTGATGATAAAGCATATTTCCTTCCATACATATCCCCCCATTTTTTATTCTTTCTCTATGTATATTCCATATGTCTAGGGAAAAATTGCCTATTTTCCGCAACATTCCCTTACATTTTCTTCAGGTAATATGCCAATAAAAGGATTTGAAATAGTGATATCAGGAATCTCTTTTTTTGCTTTTGGAAATTTTTATAATGTAATACTACCTAGTCTGGAATAAGGGAAGCAACATGGGTGTGTCCTATCTCGGTTATTATAAACCTACTAACATGGTTTATTATGGAAGTTAAATCTAGTGATTGAGACAGGAGTGAATGTGATTATTATGATTGACTATTGGAGATGATTGGCTGTCACAAAAAAGCTGCTGATTAGATTTAAGCTTGTAATTGTGCATCTAAAAGGGGATAAAATCTACACTCTGCCACTTTTCTCTTACGAATGTAGTAGCCTGTCGGAGCTAGAAGTATGGTGTAAGAAAAAATGTTAATTATTGACAATAACAACAATATCAAATTTATAGTAACATTTGGAGATGACTGTGTCAATGCTTTCTGATTATTTTAGTTATTAATACTTTATTTTTATTTTTAGTAATAGAGTACTGATCTCTCCAGTGTTGTATTATATAAAAAATTTAGCAGAAATTAAATTTAATCCCCTTTTACAATTAATGTTGTTCTGGATATGTCAGAAAAGTGTTGATGGAGTACTTCCTCAAGCTCTTTTTCGATTAGATTTTCAAGTGTTGGCAAAATTTCAAATAGGTCCATCTTATTAAAGCGATAACGTGTAAATTGATTGGCGATAAATTGAGACGAATTAATGGCTCTTAAGAAGTTACCCATCTCTTTCTTAATTACACGTTGTACGTCCTCTTTCTTTATTGATTTCTTCTTAAAACCAACAATCGTTTCATCTACAATGTTTATGAGTTTTTCGGGCTCTTGGCTGTTTCCACCAATTACCGAAAAACCAAAGCCCTGTTCATTTGTATAATCAAAAGTAAATGTCTCATCTAAATAACCATTGTTATACATCTTTTCGTACGCTTCAGAGCTATTACCAAACATTAGTTCTAGTAAAACATTTAGAGATAGCTCATATTTAAGCATGTCTTGACCTTGTCTTTTAGGGTTAGATTCTTTATATCCTATTAACACTTTAGGTGTTTCTACTGGCAGCTTCATAATACTTGACCTTCTGTTCACTTTTGCTTCTTCTTCAGGGTATATTCGATGAATTTCTGTTGGTTCTCGAAATGTTTTTTGGTTCTGATTGTTTCGGATAAGCCTTATTACTTCTTCGGGAACTACAGGCCCAATAACAAAAAGTAACATATTATTAGGGTGATAAAAAGTATTATAGCAAGTGAATAAATCCTCCTTAGTGATTTGATTGATAGAAGTTATTGTTCCGGCTATATCAACTTTCACTGGATGACTCTTATACATATTTTCTAAGATTCCAAATCGAGCACGCCAGTCGGGACTATCCTGGTACATTTTTATTTCCTGTTCAATGATCCCTTTCTCCTTTTCTACGTTTTCATCCGTAAAATATGGTTCTTGAACAAAGTCTAGAAGGGCCGTCAGATTGTTATTTATGTTAGATGTTGCTGAAAATGTATAAGCCGTGCGAGTAAAACTAGTAAATGCATTAACAAAAGCTCCTTGTTTTGCAAATGTATGAAAAACATCAACCTTCTCACTTTCAAACATTTTATGCTCTAAAAAATGTGCTATTCCATCTGGAACTTGAGTGGCACAATTATTTCCTGGAGTTGAAAATTTATTATCTACTGAACCATACTTTGTTGTGAATGTGGCAAATGTTTTATGAAAGCCTTTCTTAGGAAGTATGAAAACTTCAAGACCATTGGTGAGCTTTTCATAATATATTGTCTCTTGTACTCTTTTATAGACCATTGACTCCATATTATTTACTCCTTTCTATTTAAAAAGTAGATTGTATCAAGTTCCCATTTGTTGGCAGCGCGAATGACATCGCTTTTGGATACCCTATTTATTCTGTTTATCTGATCAACTATGTTACTTGAAAACCCGCTATCAACCGCTTCGATGGATATATCTATAATTCCTAGAGGAGTATCATATGCTTCAAGTAATAGGTTAATTAACATTGCTTTACCTTGTTCAACTTCATCCTCAGTAAAGTTACCTTCTTTCATTGCGTACTCTTGTTCTCTTATAATTTCAACTGCACGTTCATAATTATCAAAATCAATCCCGGCCATCGTTAATAACAACCCTTTATTGCTCTCTAGTTGGGAAAATACAAAATAAGCAAGGCTTTTCTTTTCGCGCACATTAATAAATAATTTGGAAGATGGATATCTGCCAAAAATCGCGTTTGCCAACCTTGTAGCTTGAAAATCCTCATCTTGTATTGTCGAATAAGTTCTATAACCCAAAAGAAGCCTTCCTTGATTAACGTCCTGTTTATCTTGAATAATCTTAATACCATTTCTATCTTTTCTAGCTGGAGAAATGGTATTTACAGGTTTGTTATTATGCTGTTCAGAAAAAACGTCATGGACCATTAATTTAACCTCATCCTCATCAAAAGCACCAACAATGTATAAATCAAACCGATCGTTTTGAAGCAGATCTTCATAGATTTGATAAATGGATAAATCATTAAGGGAATCAATATCTTTCTCGCTACCATATGCAGGAAGCTGATACGGTTCACCTTCAAACATCTCTTCTATCAAACGAACACTAGCATATAACATTTTCTCATTATACATTGAGGCAAGTCGTTGCTTTAAGGAGCGTTTTTCTTGTTCGACGATTGAAGAATGAAATACACCATTTTCAAGAACGGGACTGTAAACAATGTCGTGTAATAAATCCAAAGCTGATTTCAGTAACGCATTAGTTACATTAAGATATTGAGCTGCAGGGATCTCCATTGTAAAAGATATAATATGATCGTCTCCATCTTTTTTTATATCTGGGGAAAGAGTTGCACCGTACATCTCATCAAGCTTTTGTTTTATTAGCTTATGGTTTGGATAATTTTTTGAACCTCCATTCAGAATATGGGGAATTAATGCCCTTGCAGTAATTAAATCTTTTTGAAGAGGTGACTTCATCGTCAACATTATACTTATTGTCTTAAATTTATCTGTATTGCAAAGATGAAGGTGCAACCCGTTTTGTTCACTCGAACGAATAGCTATCTCATCCATCTCCTATATCCCCCTTAATTAGAAATTATTGTTAAGATTTTTGATAAAAAAATTTGAAGTAAATCCCTCTTTTTCTGATATGTGTATAATTCACAACTAGGTATAATTACTTTCATTTTCTACCTGTGTTATTATATTTTATCATACCATTATTTGTACTGGAAGCTTATTAATACGAAATAATTCAAATTAAGCATATCGTATTTCTGTAATAATACCTCATGATGCCATAATCACTTCAACGAGTTACATATCACAATAGTTTATTAGACTTCGGTCTCTTTTCTTTAGCCTCTTCGTTATAGTTCATGGGATGAGGTCTGTTTTGATGCATGGGCCATGCGACTGATGGCAAAGGAATGGATACGTTGAAGCGATTCAAGGAGTTGCTTGCCCTCAGAGGTGCTGATGCCGATCAGATCGAGGAGATCTGTTGCGACATGTCTCCGGCGTATATTCGTGACATTGAAGATTAATTTCCAAAAGCCGAGATTACGTTTGATAAATTTCATGTCATGAAGATGGTAAATGAAGCAGTAGACGATGTCCGAATCGCAGAGCAAAAGGAAACGCTGGGCACGCGGATATCGCAATATTGCAAACTTAGTCGCCATGGTGTATATGACGGCCAACAAGCTTCGTATGCCAGTGCTTGAAGCCCATCAGGTCACCTTAGCTTTTACCCACTGGTCCTCAATACGAAAAAAGAACTGGTGACAGCATGGAGCCACGCATCGCTCGCATCTGTACCAATTCCCTTGTCCGATTTTCAATCTATCAATCTCCTTGAAAGGCAGTTCCCCGTCCAGTAGAGCGAAGAGCCTATATTTCTCTACTGGTGCAAGGCTATTAATAAAATCAATAGTTTCATCAATAAAACTGCTCTCCCTACTACATATTCTCGTCAAAGTGAGACTTCAAAACAAGATCAGCTCTATCTGGATCAAGCCAGATTTCTTGTGTGCCCTCCTCAAATGGCTCTGGGTTTTTGGCTATTTCTTTCGATATTTATCACCTCTCTTGATTTTTTTTATGATAATGAATTAATTCTGGGTGCTTTGCTGAACTCCACTCAACTAAGCACCCCAGAATTATTTAGTAATGTTACTTGGTTTGATCAAGAATAAATTCGGCTTTCAACTTATGCACATTTGCGGCAGTTATTACTTGCTAGCGACCAAATAGTTGCTTGATTCGTTGTTACTGTGACTGTTGCATCCTCCGCTTGGCCTTTACCATCAGTGTCATGGACTCATTTTACAAGCTAAACATTTAATTACACTTGCTCACTAGTTACTCCTACTAGAACCTTGGCCTTTGTTCTTTCTAGAGATTCATCCGTATTGATCAATGGTAACAGTGGATTATCTTTGACTACCCCCATTAATGCTAAAATTATTCCTGAACTCCCTGTATAAACATCATCGGCTAATCTAAAAGAAAATTGTCCTGGATATACATAATAACCATTCATCTCAATTAAAAAGATATTAATTTTAAAATCGCATCCATCTCTTCTCTATAAAGATCTTGTCCACTCACATGATTTAAAAACCAAATTGAAATAGCAATTCCAATAGATCTCCCAGAAAGGTAAGACAATAGGCGATTTCTATTATCCAATGTTTGTAATACATCAGTTACATCATCTTTTTTGTTGATTCTAAATCTTCCTTTAGTAGTTGAATTAATGAGTTACGAATTGTACCGATTCCATCCGAACGCAGAGCCGATCAATGATTTTAATAGAATCGAGCATAATATGATCCATGAAGGCACGAACGTTCTTGCGGATGTCGTCTACCGTGTGATAGAACACGTTGTTAATCACATCGGATTTAAGCCATTTCCAGAGAGTCCTTCGACGATGTTGAGTTGTGGGCTATAAGGCAGCAGAAAAACCAGCTCAAGTCGTTCGTTCATTTCTTCCAAAAAGGGCTGCAACAGCTTCGCATGATGAATACGGGCGTTATCTAACACCATGACAATTTTACCGCCTGGATACTTTGAGATCACCTTTTGAACAAAACTCAAAAAAGTCTCGACGGTGTAGTGCTCGTCTTCCTCCCAAATGATCTGACCTGCTGCATAGTCAACTGTAGCCAGCAGTTTCACGCCCCGATACTTGCCGGTGGTTCGGATCACGCGCTGTTTTCCGCGAAGAAACCATGTTTTCTGAATAGCCTGATCGTCTCGAATCATGGATTCATCTTCAAACAGTAAGTGATCGATTTCACCGTTCAAGAGTTTTTTAAGTCGGGAAAGGTGTGTTCTGAAAACTGACGCTGCTTCTCTGGGTCCGCTGCTGCTAATGTAACGTCGGTTTCCTGTAACTCAGTCCTTGGCGATGCATCATTTTAGAGACGCCTCGCACGGAGTAGCGATGACCGAACTCGCGTTCAATAAAAGCAGCAATAATTTCAAGTGTCCAGTTATGACGTGCCGTGAAGCCAACCTCATGCGGGACTAAATAGATGATGGTTTGCTTCAGATGTAGCTTTTCACCGTTCCTTTGCTTGCCTCATAGCTAGGCTCACTTCATTTAATGCCAATTGATGATTCATCTTAATCCCTGCCTATCCGAATAGGTTTTTCATCTTATTCGACAAGCAGGCGTAATCCTTACCATAGTTTTCTTAAACTTAAGTTCAACTTATATGGTAACATATGGTTTTACTTTCGAAACTTACCATCCAGATCAAACAGCTTGGTTAAGCGACCCCCTATTTTCCTGATATATGTATAATTCACAACCAGGTATAATTACTTTCATTTTTTACCTGCTGATTATATTTTATCATACCATTATTTGTATTGGTAGCTTATTAATTGGAAAAGTGATGTTTGATTACGAAATAATTCAAATTAAGCATATAGTGTTTCTGAAATAATACCTCTTGATGCCATAATCACTTATGATAGATTCTTATTAAATAGGCCTATTATGAGAATCCTTACTTGACTACCTCCCAACATACTCTATGAGGGTGCTCTACAATACAAACCATTCTAGAAAGTAAAAAATATTTACAAGTGTTTGGAACCCTAATCACTTCAACGAGTTACATACCACAATATTTTAGTAGACTTCGGTCTCTTTTCTTTATCGGACCAATCGTGTTTTGTTCTTTTATTCATTAACGCCCCAGCCTTAGATAGCTCTTATCTTAGACTGGGACGTGTTTATTGCATACTAAAAATGCCTAGAATTGCAGCGTAAAAATGCTGAAGTTAGATGCAAAAAAGGCACTTGTCAGCCCCTTAAATTCCTCCTATCGTTAGGTTTGCTGAGAACTTAACAGAGGAGACGGGAAGGATGCTGAAAATGCCTCAACAACACTGTATCAGATTTTTACGCGAAGCAGAAGGGTGCTCGATCCGTGACCTCGCCAGACAGATGGGCATTCACTGGAGAACCGCGAAGAAGTACACAGATCATCCAACTGGAACGAATCGATAGGTAAAAGAAAGCGTAAAAGGCCAGTTATGGGGCCATATATGGAGATCGTGGACACATGGCTGGAAGAAGTTCGCCTGCTTCCCCGGAAACAGCGGCATACCGGCATACGGATCTACCAGCGGCTGAGAGATGAACACCAGTTTACAGGCGGACAACGAACCGTTTTGGCCAATGTCCAGAAGCGAAAAAACGAAATAGCTTGAACACGCTAAAACCTACGAACGGTTGGAGCACCCACCGGGAGAAGCACAGGTGGATTTTACGATCATGCAGGTCAGTCGAGCGCAGCAGCTACTCACCTACAAGTTGCTGGTTCCGTACAGTAATGCTACATTTGTATATCCAACATTGGCTGAGATGCTTTTAGAAGCGATGAAGCGGTGTTTTGAAGATGGGAGGCGTCTTTATTAGAGAAAGAAGGAATATGAGAGGCGACGAAGAAGTATAGGACGAAGAAGTATAGCTCGAAGTAATCATGTGACCTAGAAGAAGGAGGAACTCATGAATTATCGAGGAAGGTTTACCGGATGCTCTATGCAAAGTCTGAACTATGAACAATGGCGGTTGTTTGCATAGAGCTGGAGAATTCGCTACCGCCCAGACATCGCATCTTATGCTGCTGCTGCTGATAGCTTGGACTTTGCTTCCTTCATCAGTATTTATATAAGGAGCAGAGCGAAGATGAAATACGTGAACGCAGATCATGTTTTCCCGGAGGCATTAATCAGGGAAATACAGAAATATATCCAAGGCGGATTGGTGTATATCCCCACACCCAAGTCGCTGCATAAGAAGTGGGGCGAGAATACAGGCAGCAGACAGCTGTTGAACCGGAGAAACACGGATATCCGCAATCAATTCGAAGAAGGTTCAACGATTGATGATCTTGTGGAAAAGTACTGCCTGTCGCAGGAAAGCATCAAAAAGATCGTATATACAAAATCATAGAGGTTGTTAGGCTGCATCAGAGCATCATCTGGTGCAGCTTTTTTGTAATGTTTGTTTTTAATTATCTATTCCCTATCCAAATTGTATGCCTCTATTTACAATAAGACCAATAGGCGTAAGACATGATTGGGTATGAAACCTGATGACGAGAGGTTATAAAAAATGCTCAAAATAGGGGTTTGGGACAAATGTTAGATTTCTTTCAATATGACACGGATGAAGAGAGAAGATTACTGTTAGCGCGAGCAGAAATGTAGCTCTCACCGCACTGCAGCGGTATGACATCGAATGGGAACGAATACAGTTCATTCAGTTATCGGATACGATTACGTATCAGATCGAGACGAGCATGAAGCAGCGCTATTTGCTTCGCATTCATTCGGATCGCTGCGGTAAAGAAGAAATATGCTCAGAGCTTGCGCTGCTACAGGCTCTGACTCAATCCGAAGGACTGATCGTTCCGGAAGGGGTAGCGAGCAAGGATGGCTCCTATGTCATGGCAATCGATACGGAAGCGGGATACCGCCGGCCCTATGTAACGTTAATGCGCTGGGTGGCAGGGGAACACGCTAGTGAAATGACGGACAACCGCATTTATCGAATGGGGGCGATGATGGGACGTCTTCATGAGTCAGCAGCCAGGATTACGCTGCCTCCCGGCTTTACTCGTCCGGGATGGGGGGTGGATAGCTTTACAGGTGAGATGAAGAAGCTGGAGCGTTATTATTATCGTTTTTTATCCGAACAAGCATGGAGCATATACCAAGCTGCCGCAGAAAAAATCATTTCGCATATCTCCGTTATGGAGAAGAATGAGGATATCTATGGTCTGATCCATGCGGATTTACATTCCGGGAACATCGTATTTAACGGAAATGAGCCTTGTCCGATTGATTTCGGACGATGTGGATATGGCTATTACCTCTATGATATGGCAGGGGCTTTATTAGAGCTTGGCCCGAAGCAGCGAGAACATTTTATTGAAGGGTATGAGAGCGTGAGAAAGTTGCCTCTGGACTACGTTCGGGATGTAGAATGCTTTTTCGTCATGTTCATGATCGAGAACGGCTGTCATCATGCTTCCAACCCGGAAGAGACGATCAATCTCATATCCGAACAACCGTTCGCATTGGCGTATTTGCGAGAGTTTTTACAACAATCATCGTTTTTATTTCGGAGAATTGAGCCTGTGAGCATGGACTGTTCTGCTGCCGCTACTCCTGAGTAAGGAATGAAAAAGAGCTGCCAATGCAGCGCTATGACCTGCCTCGCAGCTCTGGCACTCTATATTTGAGTATCTTATCCGATACGTAGTTACTGCCTTCTTTGAATCTACTATGAACTAAGAATATCTTTTCAACCTGTTACATCAATAGATAGCGTTGGTACAAATATGATTTCATCTACTTTACCTTCATCATTCATTTTTACGGCTGTAAGCCCTTTAGGCAGATATGCCCCTGTATCTATTCAAAAGTATTGCTTTCACTATCAAATTCCGCCCTACCTGATTTACAAGGAGTATGCCCGATAACCTGCAATTTACCAATATTCTTTAGTTGTCCCCTATTCCACAAGACACTTTCTGGATGAGATTCTTCAAATGGGTTTTCTGCTGTCGAAGAAATACCTGCATGACTAATAAAGGCATAGTCTGTTTCATAGTATAGAGGTAGCGATTTCAACCAAGAAATATAGTTAACTAGATCTAATGATTTTCTTTCAAATTGTTTTAATGTCTCTTGTCCACATTGTTTTAACCAATTCTCATTTCCTTCTTCTACATGCACAATAACTTCAAACTCATGATTTCCTTTAAGAAAGTAAACTTTATCGGGATTGTTTTTTGTAATTCGATCGCATATAAAATTGTCTCAGGAGAGAACTTCCCTCTGTCCGATAAATCACCAAGTTGCACTAAGATCAGTTTACCGCTATTCCAATGCTCATTAATTAATTTAGTAAAAGTATGAAAACAACCATGCACATCACCACTACTAATAACTCCATGTGTAACCCCCATAAAAGTCTCGCCGTAATTACAGATAACGAACCCGCATCTACGATGTTCCTACCCAAGCTTATTTTTTACAACTCCATAGTAGATAAGATGCTCATATTGATTTTCTTTCTTTACATGATCAATCAATACACCTTCTTTTATCATGCCTATTTTTTGTATAATTCGTCCGGATGCTGGATTAGAGGCAAAGTGTCGCGCATATACTTTATGATATTTTTTCACATTAAAAGCAAAGTCTAATATTGCTTTGGAAGCTTCTGTCGCATATCCATTTCCCCAAAACTCTTCACCAATCCAATAAGCTATTTCACCATTTTCAAAACGTTGATTATTAGTTAATGCTATCGCACCATATAGAGTCCCTGTTTGCCTATCACAAATAGCAAATTCATATGACTTATCAGCATTAAAGTTATAAATATGATGTTCTATCCATGACAAAGCACAATCAATTGTATATGGATATGGTAGTGTGAGTGTGCTTTTATATATATTGTAGTTATTACATAGTTTGGTAACAGTTTCAGCATCCGATTCTTCAAATAACCTTAAAAATAGTCTCTCAGTAGTAATCGTTTTATTTATGTTGTCATAAACCATTTTATTCCCACCTTTTTTATTAGTTGAGCATTTTGCATAATTCCAAATCTGGGTGAAGTGCAGAGAGAAGTGCTCAAC
>NZ_JAJNBZ010000065.1 GCF_021369635.1 Paenibacillus profundus
TCAGACACCTCGATTAGGAATGCATTTATTGTCGCACTCTCGGTTTCCGGTGTCCTGTATTTAGTCTAGCATCAAAATCTATTGTTAAAACAATAAAACGCGCTCCATAATTAGTGTGGCCACATTTTTAACTTCTTGAAAAAAACTAAACAGATAAAGGCGAATTTCCATTCATTTTTGAATGAGAGTTCGCCTTTATTTATGCTTTTCCATGATGCTTTCTACTTCAATAGCATTAAAATTTTTTTGAGATTGACAGCGAATATGGACAGCCAGCAAGACCCGAGGTTGAGGGCCGAACAAGACAAGAATACCCAGAAGAATAAGATTAACTTTGCAGAAAATAGAGGTATTCAGGGTATTGGTGTTCATAATGTTGGAATTTCTGTACCTGCCTTGATTTGTCCGTAGACGAACGCATGGAGAAGCTTGGAGAAGTGCTGGGCAAGGAAGGCGAATCACAGACGCTTCTGGACAACTTCTATGCGAAGGTAGAACAAAGCAAGCAGAAGTTACAGAAAGCTGGTATTTTGGATAAAACCGTAACCATTATGGAAGGTGTCAAAGGTGCCATGGGCGTAATGACCAGCAAGGGTTATGGACGCGGTTCCCAAGTAATATATGAATATTTGGGAATGAAAGCACCGAGATTGTACAGCGGGAAATTGAAAAATCTAAGAACGATGCGACCAGCAAGGAAGTTTCCTTCGAGGTGTTGCCTGAGTATGCCGGTGATGTTCCGCTCTGCCTATGAAGGAATGGAGGACTTGTCGGATAACGTCATCTGGAACAGCATACCGGCTGTGAAAGAAGGTCAGCTAATCGAGATTAGTTTCGGCTTATTCTTCTACAATGATATTTATTCACTGGATAAACAGCTTGACTTTGTTGTGGACAGCTTGCTGGAAACGGTGAAGTAATCGTATAGAAGTGGAGCATCTATCTGTTGTGCAGATGCCATAATTTTTGGGGATAGAAGGGTGGGAGAAAGAAGTTAATGGAGACATCCTTGTACATGACGGATTGTAATATGAAGTGCGACAGTTACCATTAAATAAAAAAATGGCTCATGATTGATTCGTGTAAAATGGAGTCACCACAACAACCATTACACGGAGGAATCAATCATGAGTTACTCACATTTTAACATGTTCGAACGGGGGAAGCTAGAGCTCCTGCACAGCCAGGGTTGATCCAGCAGAGTCATAGTAGGGAACTAGGACGACACCATTCGAGTGTTGCTCGTGAGTTGAAACGTAATCAGATTTCCAACGAATACAAGGCAGATGCTGCTCATATAGCCTCTGAGGAACGTCGTAATCGTGTCCGATACTTAGGAAAGCATACACTGAGCGAATCGATTATATCACGGAGAAACTTGAGGCGACTTGGTCTCCTGAACAGATTGCGGGTCGTATGAAACAGGACTACCCTGACCTCAGTGTATCCTTTAAAACGCTTTATCGCTGGTTATACCAGGCCTGTTAGTGCAAGGTGATGTTGAGATTCTTCGTCACAAAGGAAAGCGACGCAAGCCAATAGAAACGCGTGGACGGTTCAATATCGGCAGAACGATCAACCAGCGTCCCAAGGAAATCCGAAAGCGTGAGAGTTACGGACACTGGGAACTCGGCTTGACAATCCGTCACATATAAAAAGATTCGCAGTTATATACACCTGCTTTTAGGAAGCCTTCAATTTCCCCTGTTTAAACTTCACAATCTACCAACTCCCCATTGAACAACGCCGTTGCAAGTGCGCTCAGGGATGAGCAGGTTGGGTTGGACTTGGGAACCTCCAAGGAGCTTTGTTCGGGGCACTTCTGGCGGCCCACAAAGAAGTCGCTGCAGATCCTATAAAACCTTGTACGTCCTGCACGAGGCGCCTTACTCCGACGCATTCCTAGCGATAACCGCCGCCGTGATTATCGTCTTGGTGTTCGCACTCGGGATATGGAATGATATCCAAAATGATGCAGAATAGGCGATATCATAAGATTATCAAGTCCTGATTGTAGCTTATCGCAGCCCCATCTCGATGAGAAGGTGGGGGCTATTTGACGCTCACAGAAATAGATTAATGCCTTCTGCCTACTGCAGGAGCGGTTCCAAATGATATGGAGCGGACAATTCCGCCTGTGCTGCTGTTCAGGTAGTTCGCTGTTTGAATCACGATTTCAATCTCGCCCCCATCTGTTGCGAAAAAGGCGGAGTAGGGCACGTTGCGGGCTGTGTATTGATGTTCATTCGGTGCAGGTTGGCCGGAATTCGCCAGCAGACGGCCGTTTACGTATAGTTCTGACGAGCTTTGAATACTGGGAACTCGAATGGCAAATGATTGTCCTTGATCCGGCGTGACCTGAATCCGCAACCGATAAGACCCGTATCCATAATGCGAATCGGTCTGAGGAAACAAGGATGACTCCCAATTACAGGGAACCTCAATAAAATCTCTATCCGTACGGGATGAGATCGGGCTGGTATCGCTCTGCATCAGCAGCACACTCGGGAAAAATTCCCACTGCCCATCTAGGGTAAGGGGCGCTCTACCGCAAAATCCCAGCTTCGCAAATCCAATTCGCCTTGAATCGCGTGAGGATGATCCGGCCCCGTATGGAAGGCAATCGAGAGTAAACGGATATTTGTAAGCACAAGAAAGAATAGACCCGTAATGAGAAAGATTTTTCTTTCCTTTGCGGTATGCTGGTGGGGGCAGTTTAACTTTAAGAAAACAAGGTAGCTTTATAGAATAAAGAGCCTAAATGAATCTATTCATTGACAATCTGTGGAATTAAGTGATATATTGTGTTTAAGAGGAAAAATAATACATGGAAGGGAGTGGATTTGTTGAGGAAACTTGTTTCAGTTGCTCTAGCACTCTCTTTAATGGCCCCAGTCGGATTATCGTCAGTTAGCGCGGCAGAAGTAAACAAAGGACTTGTAGAAAGAGTCGCACCTGCATCTCCGAGCTACATAAATGGAATTCCAGAAAACGAATTAATTCAACCACTGAGTTCATCAGGTCCATTTTTTCATGAATACAAATCTAACAGTACTCCTTCAAGAGTAGAGAAATTCCGAGAAATTGTCTATTATACTCATGATAACAGCAGAAGCAGCACTCCTTTTAACATGACAGCTAGAGTTGAACAAACGCGATCAGTTGGATCAGAGTGGTATGGAAATGTTTCTTTCAGTAAAGAAGTAAAAGCAGGAATTCTGGCCGCGGTTAGCGTAGAGGTTTCCGGCGGTGTAAAGGAAACTAGAAGTGAGAACGAGGCTTTAGGAGTTTCGGGTTCGATGACTGTTCCAGCGTACAAACACGGGAAATTGACATTTTACTATGCTGCACGCTCCACTCAGGGTACTGTTAAACTTAAGACTTGGTATGACTCACTAGGTTCATACGTATACACTGATGTTCCTATTAGCGCAAAAATCCATCCTACAATACTAGACGTGCACAGTGTTGGAGAAACATATTAATAAGCATTATTTTTATAAGCGTAGGGGGCAAATTGCCCCCCTTTTGGAGTGATTATTATTAAAAAAGTATTTTTCATGATAGTTTCGGTCACGATGATGTTGATATTAATTTCATGTACGAACAAGGAAGTTGACATAAAATCCGATCATGAAAGTTTTATGAATAAGGTGATTGAGTTTAAGAGCAGCTTTCAATCCAATCATTTTATATTGATTTCTCCAGAAGCGTTATCGGTTATTACTTCATCGTTACCAGAGAACAAAATTGATGCCAGGAGATCGGATACCATTGGCGAAGACATTCAAAAACCAACGAGATTGGAGTTATATTACAAACATAAACATTCCAAGCTGATCGTAAAAGTCAATATTATTTATTCCCCTCTTTTTGATACCGAGGGCTTCATATCCATGAACTCGATATCTTCTTTTAACAATGAAAATATCGATAGTAAATATAAAAATTTATATCGGCCTTTGCTTGACGAGTTTCTATTTGTGATAGACGGCGATCTCATTCACATTAACTTTTTTCTATCGCAAGAGCAATATACGGAGTCTGACGTAGAGAGCTTTAATGAAAGTGCTTTCGTATTCTACCAAGAATTTGAAGAGCATTATTTAAATATGGGTTTTCAGAGAAATAGAAAGTAGTAACGTGCTTGATCCAATCAGCCTTAGTTCGGTACAGATACCCCACTGAACTAAGGCTGAGAGCTCGTAACTATGAGATTGTGGCGTAGCGGCGTGAACGTGTTTATTTGGCGCCGGCTCTATACTTGTTCAGAAATTCTTTTACCTTTGCCGGGTCGGCCGTTAGTTCGTTGCCTGTCGTGACCATCGGGCTGACCGTAGATACGGCTTTGAATTTATTGTTATTGTAAAACTGCAAAATTTCATCTTGATTGATAGAATAGAGCACAGCTTTTCGCAAATCCTCACTTTTCGCAACTGCTCGACTTTTCGTATTGAACAACAGATAGGAGACGGCATTGCTTTGGATGTTCTGCAGGCTCAGCTTGCTGTCGCTCTTCACGATATCGAACTTTGTTTCTGGAACACCGTAGTTGACGTAAACTTCACCGCTGCGCAGCGCGGAGAGCGCACTGTCTGCATCCTTGATGAAACGAAGTGTAACATTCGATATTTTCGGTTCATGCTTCGTTCCCTTCAAGTAACCAGGGTTTTTGTGAAAGATGGCTTCATAATCGTTTTTGTACGCCAAAATATAAGGGCCGCTTGCATAAAGGGTGTTATTGTATTTATTTCCTTCGGTTATCGTGCTCTGATCACCGTATGGAATATCTTTGTTGACGTCAAATGAAGCAACATCATACGTATTAATGCTTTCAACCTGTTTCTTGGACACGATGCCTGCCGATTGGTGCGCCAAATAATTCAAAACCTGAGGGAACGGTTCTGTCGTTGTCAATTTGATTACTTGATATTTGCCTGCTTTGTTATTCGCCTCGTTTTTGTCCGCGACCAATGCTGTGATTTTTGCATCCAATCCTTTTTCTAACGCTTCCTTCACCGTTTCATTGCTGCCTGATTGCTTGACTTGAGCCAGAGCGCTTATGTCGGTTACGATGTCAACGTTTTTAATATGTTCATGCAGACTATAGGTGCGGTGGTCGGGTACTGAATCTTTGTTTTTCGCCCGGTTCAAAGAGAACACCACATCATCGGCGCCGACACGTTCCCCCGTATCTTCGGCAAGCTTGTTCGTAATTTTAGCAAAATTAATATCGTCTCTGAGAATGAAATAGTATTCCGAATTGCCCTCTGCAATGCTGAACCCATGTGATAACGAGCCGTCGGCAGTAATCTTGTCATCATCGGTAAGGTTGATCAAGCGCACGTACATATTGGTATTGATCATATTGATGGAACCGTCGTTTCCCTTAATCGGATCGAGCGACGTCAATGTAGAAGAGGCTTGAGTAAGAAGCATAGGGGAGGTGTCGCGTTTGGATGTATCCTTGAAATCAACATCTTCCCATGCGAATGAACGAGACTTGGACAATCTTACAGATGCTTCATTCAGAATGTCTTTATTGAATGCCTGACTCTTGATTGAAATGTACAAAGGAGCGATGTAGGCTTTGTCGAACACAAGGCTATGCTCCAGCTGCTTGTATGTCTCTACATATTGCTCTGGGGTTTGAGTTGCAGCTTGGTCTATGAGCTTGTCAATTTCAGAATCGGCGAGGATGCTGTAGTCACCGCCTGTCTTGAATAAAGATCTGACCGCATAATCCGGATTGCCGGTTACCGTCGTCCAGCCCGATAGCGCAATATCATAGTTCCCTGCCTCTTCCTGAGCCTTGAAGCTGCCGTAGTCCGGTTGAATGTTGAGCTTCACCTTGAATCCGTTCTTGTTGAGCTGGTCTCGTACAATGTTGATGTCGTCTTCACCCGAGCTCATTCCTAGCAATTCGATGTCGACTGGAGTCTCGGCAACAGGTTTGTCGTTATCGGGAGTCTGCTTTGCGTCTTTTCCTACAGCGTCCGATTTTGTATTCACATTGCACCCGCCAAGCACGAGTACCAAGGCAAATAATAGAATCAATACAGATCTTTTTTTCATGATGAGTTCCTCCTGAGCGTATTTAATATATTTGCAAATAAAACCCAACTACCAAATTGTGTTGGCCGGAGCAATTCCCTGCTTTAATCCATTTTCGGATCAAGTGCGTCCCGCAGGCCGTCCCCGAGAAAATTGAAGGATAAGACCAAGGCCATAATCGCCAACCCAGGGTAAATGGCGAGATAGGAGTGGGATTCGAGATAGGCGCTTCCCAGCTTCAAAATATTTCCCCATTCAGGTATATGAGGCTCCACTCCTAGACCCAAATAACTCAAGCTGCTTGTGGAAATGACCGCACCGCCGATCGTTAATGTAGATTTAATAATCATGGGAGCCAGCGAGTTAGGCACGATATGCTTGAAAATGATGGATGAATTCCGAGCGCCGAACGCTCGCGCGGCATCGACAAATTCGAATGTAGACACCAACAGCACGTTAGCCCTCATCGTTCTGGCATAAGTAGGAATAGAGCCGATGCTCAGTGCCAGAATGAGATTGACGGTGTTCGCTCCGAAAGCGGCGATAATGGCGATAGCCAATAAAATACCCGGAATTGCGTACAAAATATCCAGCATTCGCATAATGATGTTATCCGTACGCCGGCCGTAAAATCCGGAAATGGCGCCAAGAGTGCCACCGATGACGACAGGAATGGCCGTCGAAATGAAACCGACAATTAACGAAATTCGTGCGCCAAAAATAATTCTTGAAAATAAGCATCTGCCGAAATTATCTGTTCCGAATGGATAGGCCAGACTTGGAGATTGGAGTATCGCACCGTAATTGTTCTCAATAGCAACGCTATAGTCGAACGTAAAGAAACTGCAAATGGATATGGAAAACAGAAAAATAATAAAGAATAAGCCTGACATGGCCGTCGTATTTTTGGTAAGCCGCTCCCAGACTTCCTCCCATTTCGCCGCAGCCGGATTGCCGTTGTTGCGGATTTTCGTGAGCAGAGTCAATCCGAGCAATAACGCAAACACATTCCCGGTCAAAGAAGTGAAGATGAGCGGGAAGGCTGCGATAGACAGCCATGGACGGGCGTTGTTCCTCTTCACATACTTCGATACGAGGAGAAGAGTGACGAATTGAAAGAGAGCGATCGCCAGCAAAATAAGCATAGCTAGCGGGAACGTATCGGCTACATACGGTTTAAATAAATTTATTTCAGATACGGCGATAACAAATAGCTGAGTCAGGAGCATATACACGGCAATCGTATATTCAGGAGGTTTATCCTTCTTAATGAGGCTGCAAGCAGAAGTGACGATAAATACATTTCCTGTTAGAATGCTAAGTATTTGAATATAGCCCAGAGCTCGCGTCGAGTTTTTAATATGGCCGTGAACGAGAATATCTCTTCGAATCTTAGCGGTTATGATGAGCTGCAATAATGTGAAAGCAGCATAAATGACGGATGCCGCCAATACATATGGTTTCATCGTCTTACTAGTAAAATCGTAACTGTTTATGAAAAGGATAACGGACAAGACCGAAGAGATAATCCAGGCGAAGCTGGCTTGACTGTATTCCTGAAATGATTTCAGTTTGTGCTGCGTTTCGTGCTTTGAGACAGACAACTTGGTCATGATCACACCTGCTTTAGAGGTTGTTCAAAAAGCCTCCCTTTTGAACACGTACCTTTAGTATTGTTTCATCTTGGAGCGAATGCGCGGGTCAAAAAAAGCGTATAAAATGTCAATCATCACATTGACAAGCGAAATCGTTATCGCCGTATAGACGACACCGCCCATAATGCTAGGAATATCAGGAATGAACTGTTTATCCACGATATAGCTGCCGATTCCGCTAATATTAAACACTTTTTCTGTCACGGCGGCTCCCCCCAGCATCCCGCCGAATTGCAAGCCGATAACCGTAATAATCGGTATGATGGCATTGCCGACAGCATGCTTGAGCAGAACCTGGCGCTGACTTAGCCCTTTTGCTTTGGCGGTCATAATGTAATCTTCATTAATGACCTCTAAAGTGGAGGAACGGGTCATCCTGGCTACGGCAGCAGTTAATCCCGTTCCAAGCACAACGACCGGCATAATGATCGATAACCAATTTTGCGGATTAAAGGTTGCCGGTAACCACTGAAGCTTGATGGAGAAATTCAAAATGAAAATGAGTCCCTGCCAAAAGCTGGGTATCGATAAACCAATTAGCGCGATAAATATAAACGTGTAATCAAAGAAAGAGTTTGGCTTTGTGGCTGAAATAATTCCGATCGGCAACGCGATGATGATGGCGATAACGAGCGAGATAATCGTCAACGTCAGGGTGATCGGAAACTTACTGGCTATAGTCGTCGTTACTACCTCGCTGCCTGAGAACGATTTTCCAAGATCGAAGGTCGCTATTCCCTTCAGGGTGTTCCACAATTGGACGAAATAGGGCTGATCAAGTCCATGCATTTTGTTAAATGCGGCGATCTGTTCCTGAGTGGCTGTTTCACCCAGTATGTTGGCTGCCGGATGAAAGGGGGAGAGATGCAAGATAGTGAAGACAAGCACGGCGACCCCTAAAATGACAAACATGCTCATCACGAGTCTTTCAAAAATGTATTTTAAATACGAGTTGCCATACAGCAATATCAGAATGTACATTGGCAAACCTGGAATAAACGTTGCGATTAAAAATAAAGGATGTTTAATGAGCGATGTAAATGTGCCGGCAAAAGTCAATCTCTTTTGATTGCTATGCTTTAGTTTCTCGTTGGTTCGCTCAAGCAGCGTCTTGTAAAATTGGGCTTCTGTTATTTTGTCTACCTGTCGTTTCAATTCTTCCTGCTTAACCTCTTGGCCGAAAAAAGCGTGCTTACGCAGCGACTGCTCCTCGATCTCTGCTCTCAAATCATCCCTGTATCCAGAGGCTATGAGCTCGAATTTTATTTCATCGCGCACAGATGAATATGTATCTTTCGTTCGCTGAACGAAATAGAAGAATAACACAACGAGATTGACAGGCAAGCCCAGTAAAAGAACCGCATATTTGTACGCAGGATTCAATAGCATTTTATTGTAGGCGACGCTGATAGTGTTTATTAAACCGTGTTTTGTTGAAGCTTCTGTCCTCTCCATAACGCTCCTTGCTGCCTCCTTGTTTTTAAATTGTATTATTCCGATGGATATAGTATATTTTATTTTAAGGTTTTGTCAAGAAAAGATAAGAGGCAAGAAATCCGGATAAATAGGCAGGTGAACGGGAATGGACCCTATTCTTCAAGTACAAAATTTATCGGTAACTTTTCAATCGCGTGATAAAGAAGTTCAGGCGGTTCGAGGCGTAAGCTTTGATGTGAAAAAGGGAGAGACGTTGGGAATTGTCGGTGAATCGGGAAGCGGCAAGAGTGTAACGGCTCGATCGATTATGCGTCTGCTTCCTTCTTCCCTATCCTATATGAAAGAAGGGGAAGTCATATTCCTGGGAAAGAATGTAGCTCACTACACGGATAAGGAAATGGAGAGCATTCGCGGCCGCGATATGGGCATGATTTTTCAAGATCCAATGACATCCTTGAACCCAACGATTAAAATCGGCAAGCAAATTTCCGAAAGCTTGATTAAGCATCAGAAATTGTCACCTAAAGCGGCAAAGGAACAAGCCATTGAAATGCTCAAGCTGGTAGGAATCCGAAATAGTGAAATCCGTTATAATCAATATCCCCATGAATTTTCCGGTGGAATGCGTCAACGCGTCATGATTGCGATCGCTTTGGCTTGCCGTCCTGCATTGCTAATCGCAGATGAACCTACCACGGCGCTTGATGTGACGATTCAGGCTCAAATTTTAAATGTCATGAAAAATATGCAGCAACGTTTTGGCACTTCAATTATTTTAATTACACATGATCTGGGCGTTGTGGCCGGCATGTGTGACCGCGTTGTCGTTATGAAAGACGGGGCGGTGGTAGAGACGGGAACGACGGAAGAAATTTTCGCGAGTCCGAAGCATCCGTATACACTAAAACTGTTACATGCGCTTCCGCGTCTGGACGAGAAGAAGAAAGAGAAGCTGGCGCCATTGCTTGCCACGAGCTCGGATCACGAACAGCCGCTGCTGGAAGTCAGATCGCTTAGACAGTATTTCGATATGGGAAAAGGAAATGTGCTCAAGGCTGTAAATAACATAAGCTTCCATATTAATGCAGGAGAGACACTAGGCGTCGTCGGTGAATCGGGCTGCGGGAAATCAACGACAGGGCGGGCCATTCTGCGTCTGCACGAGCCAACGGGAGGAGATGTTCTATACCAAGGCATGGCGGTTAACCGCTTGTCTGCACATGAGATGAAGACGATGCGGCGCTATATGCAGATGATCTTCCAGGACCCTTATGCATCGCTTAATCCGCGGTTCAAAGTGTTGGATATTATCGGTGAAGCGCTTGATATTCACCAGCTAACAGGGAGCAAGCAAGAACGGAAGAAGCGAGTCGAGGAGCTGCTTGATATGGTAGGGCTTGATCCCGCTTTTGCACAGCGGTATCCGCATGAGTTCTCCGGAGGACAGCGGCAGAGAATTGGAATTGCGCGCGCGCTTGCCGTTGAACCGAAATTTATTGTGTGCGATGAGCCTCTATCTGCGCTCGACGTGTCGATTCAGGCACAGATCGTCAAGCTGCTGGAGGAGCTTCAGCATCGTCTTGGTCTTACGTATCTGTTCATTGCCCATGATCTGTCTATGGTTAAGCATATTAGCGACCGCGTAGCGGTTATGTATATGGGGAAGATTGTCGAGCTTGCAGAGAGTGAAGAGCTCTATTCCAATCCGCAACATGATTATACGAAGTCATTGTTGGCGGCCATTCCGGTTCCGGATCCACAAATCGAGTCGAAAAAGAAAAGAGTGCTGATGGAAGAGCAATCCGAAGCCGATAAGTATCATTTGGAGCATTCTGAGCTTGTAGAAGTGTCTAGCGGACATTGGGTAGCGATACCTTCGTGATAATAAGGAGTTACGCTGCTCAAACCGGACATTTGACTATACATTTTCCTATGGGGAGGCGTATGAGAGGGAAGTTGCTCCAGATTTATCTTCATATCATTCGGAATGACTAAAACGAAGGAAGGGGCTGTCCCACAAGGTGAACTGCACCCCGTCAAGTAGACAGTACAAAAAATAAAAATCAATTAAGCG
>NZ_JAJNBZ010000066.1 GCF_021369635.1 Paenibacillus profundus
AAGAAATACCAGATGATCGGCAGCATGAGTCGTAAAGGAAACTGCTACGATAATGGTGTGCCACGAAGGTTAGCCTAACTGAAGGTATAACCATGCTTAACCGGAGATGAGGGTCGGCCCCTCGAAGTCGTCATGTAGGTGAAGGCTTCAAACCACCGTAAGCTGCTATGGTCAAAAGTCATGGTGGTGAGCGTTACGGAAAAGGCGGAGCCAGACTTCGTCAGGTAAGTGCCAATGGAGACGAACACAAGTGAACCGCCGAGTACGTGTCGAAATAGCAGGGACGTCATCAAAACCGGGTTCGCGTTGTTGACCCGGGATAAGTCCGGAAGAAACCTACTTACTGACCGGACGGTGACCGGCATAGAGGCGGCGTGAACGTGGCACAGGCTTTGGTTAGGAACGTGGGAACCTGTATTTCGATGCGAAGAGAAACCTCCAAGCGAAAGAACCGCAAGGACAAAAGTATCAATGCGAAATACAGGGACGGAACAACCCGTAGTAGCGAGGAAACTTCGTAACGGAAGTGGAGCGAAGGGGTTGTATTATCCAGTTTTGTACAGGGGTCAACCGGAAGGGAGGAGCCAATGAACAAAATAAAGCCCTACAAGATCTCCAAGCAAGTCGTACTTGAAGCGTTCCGCTGCGTTAAAGCAAACGGAGGCGCATCAGGAGTTGACCGAATCAGCTTAGAAAAGTTTGAATCGAACCTTAAGAACAACCTCTATACCATCTGGAACAGAATGTCATCCGGGAGTTACTTTCCGCCGCCAGTGCAAGCAGTAGAAATACCCAAGAAAAGCGGAGGAACTCGATTACTCGGCGTACCGACGGTCGCGGACCGTGTAGCACAAATGGTTGCTAAAATATACTTTGAACCATGCGTCGAGCCGTACTTCCACCGAGACTCCTATGGATATAGACCGAGAAAGTCGGCCATGGATGCGTTAGCGGTCACAAGACAACGCTGTTGGACATATGACTGGGTACTGGAATTTGACATCAAAGGGTTGTTTGACAACATCAATCACGAATTACTGATGAAAGCAGTTCGTAAGCATACGGACAATCCATGGCTCATTCTCTATATCCAAAGGTGGCTGGAAGCCCCCATACAAATGCCGAATAAAGACTTAGTGAAGCGAACAAAAGGCACACCCCAAGGTGGCGTGATCAGCCCCGTGTTGGCCAACCTATTTCTGCACTACACGTTCGACAAATGGATGGAGAAGTTTCATTCGGATAAACCGTTTGCGAGATATGCAGATGATGCAGTTGTCCACTGTCACAGCAAAATGGCAGCAGAGCAATTGAAGACCGAACTTGAGACAAGGCTAAGGGAGTGCGATTTGGAATTACACCCGGTGAAAACACGCATCGTGTACTGTAAAGATGACAATCGCAAACTACAGTACGACGAAATTGCGTTCGATTTTCTGGGGTATACGTTTCGCCCGCGCAGAGCCAAAAATCGAGAAGGGAAACACTTCATCAGCTTCATTCCTGGGGCAAGCAATCAAGCAAAGAAGTCTATGCGACAAACAATTCGGAGTTGGCGTATTCAGCTAAAATCGGAGAAGACGTTGGAAGACCTGTCGAGGATGTTCAACGCGGTATTAAGAGGTTGGGTTAACTATTATGGGCGTTACTACAAAGCGGAGATGCATTCGGTATACCGACGCATGAATCGTGCCTTGATAAATTGGGCGATGAGAAAGTATAAAAGGTTCAGGCAGCGGCGCAAACAGGCACAGGATTGGCTTAATCAGATTGCAAAGCGAGAACCCAAACTCTTCGTTCAATGGGAGATGAACTACTTAAGTTGGGCTGGGTAATGGGAGCCGGATGAGCTGAGAGGTTCAAGTCCGGTTCTGAGAGAGCCTGAGGGTGGGATTCCCTCGGGCTACTCAACCCTGTATTGAGTCCTTTCATAGCGTATTAAAGAAGGAACTGGTTTATCTCGAGAAATTCAAAACGAGAAGTCAAGCAAAGAAATCTATTTTTGAATATATCTCGTGTTTTTATAATGGTAAAAGAATCCATTCATCCATTGAGTATTACACACCCAATCAGTACGAACGTATGCACCTAAAACTGCGTAATTCTCTCGGTTTTATGTGTCCAATCTATTGACAGAGGTCCACCATTGACCCTCATTTTGTTGTGGTTCTATCCAATCCAACATTGCTGAACCTCCTCGTATAATCGTATTTATAAGATCAGCACAAATGGAAACTGGTTATATATGGATTCCAGCAATTCGGCTACACCCGGTTCTTTACTATCTCAAATAAATAATTGATGCAAAATATTCGAATCCACTGAGAGATTTGAACATGGCTTTTCTCATTTTATTGGAAGAAGCTATATTACACAATTATACGGACTCAACTACTCGGGAAGGAGCTTATATGTTAAGGAGCAAACTTAATTTCTGATTTAGCAAATAGAATATTGAGACTAAGAATAAACCATCCCGTTCGAGTGGGAGTTAACGGAATAACAGCATCTGGAAAAACAACGCTTGACAAACCCTATTCAAAGAACACGCTTGGATATTCAATAACTCCTGAAACATAATCCAGAGTATTTTCTCGCAACTCTAATGCCATAAATGCTTTATCTGGTACTTCAAAAGGTGCTGATATTCCCCATGAAGAGAGCAAGAGCAAGTGATTCTGCAATTTGGTTATCATTAATGATTTTAATTTTAGATAAAAGAATATGTCCAAAGATTACTTGGCCCACTCTTTTCTCTTGGCATTAGAGTCTTCAGGCAAAAATCAAAGCCTTTCCTTCCACTGTGTAATGTACACCGCTGTCCTTTGTTAATGCTCCAGCCTTGATAAGCTTCTTTCTTCAAAACATACATGTTCGCTTACTATCTCGATATAGTTTCTCATTCGATATCCTCCTCCTTATTGGGATAAAATGGATTTTCATGAAATAAAAAAGGGCGCAGAATGAACACACGTCATTCTACGCCCTTTTGTCGTTATCTAAAAAAAATGAAGTCAAGATCTTCTGAAAGTTGTCTTAACATCCCCTTCTATATTATGTACCGCAAAAGGTTCGATAAGAACGGGTTGATAACGCAGGCAGCGTAGAATATTCAACTTGTTCGATGCTGTGTGCATATGGGCTCGAAAGAACATCGAGAAGCCGCTCCATCACGCTGTAGTCTCCTTGCTTCACCGCGGCTTCTAGCGCCTCTTCTACCCGATGGTTGCGCGGGATTAGCCCGGGATTGCTACTTCGCATCAATTGCTGCGAGGAGGCCTTTGATTCCTGCTGCCTGCTTAGTCTCGCCTGCCACTTTTCATACCACTCAGCATATTCCGTGCTGCCAAATAGAGCTGTGTTCTCCGACTTTTCGAAAGTTAATGCACGGAAAGTATTCGTGTAATCCGCACGATACTTCTGCATCATACTAAGTAAACCGTCCATAAGGGATTCATCCTGCTCTTCCTCGTTAAAGATTCCTAGCTTGCCCCTCATGCCCTCCAGCCAATTACGGTGATACAACTCGAAAAATTCTGATATTGCGTCCTCGGCCAGTTGGACAGCCTGCAACTCGTTGTCATGCAGCAGCGGCAAGAGGGCTTCAGCAAATCTCGCGAGATTCCACGCGGCAATGTTCGGCTGATTGCCATAGGCATAGCGGCCATCCATATCAATGGAACTAAATACTGTTTCTGGGTCATACGTATCCATGAAGGCGCAAGGACCATAATCGATGGTTTCTCCACTAAGCGCCATGTTGTCGGTGTTCATCACCCCGTGAATGAAGCCAACGAGCTGCCATTTGGAAATCAGCACAGCTTGAAGCTTAATTACTTCCTTAAGCAGGACAAGAAAACGGTTCTCATCAGCGTCAACCTTTGGAAAATGCCTTTGCAATGTGTAATCAGCTAGTGTTCGAAGATCCTGGACGTTACCCCAATTGGATACATATTGAAAGGTGCCGACGCGCAAATGACTGGCAGCTACACGGGTCAGTATTGCACCAGGCTGCTCGGTTTCGCGGATTACTGACTCACCTGTTGTCACCACCGCTAGGCTTCGGGTAGTAGCAATACCAAGAGAATGCATTGCTTCGCTAATGATGTATTCGCGCAGCATCGGTCCAAGTGCCGCTCGACCATCGCCTCGACGGGAGTACGGCGTTCTGCCTGAACCCTTAAGCTGAATATCAACCCGCTCGCCTAAGGGAGTGATCTGTTCGCCAAGCAGCAGAGCACGGCCGTCCCCTAACATGGTAAAATGCCCGAATTGATGCCCTGCATAAGCTTGGGCAAGAGGTAAGGCGCCTTCAGGAACCTGATTGCCGGCAAATACCGCTACGCCATCAGTGCTTTGCAGTGCTTCAACGTTCAATCCCAGGGATGGTGCTAACGAGTCATTAAGGATCATCAACTTCGGTGAGCGTACAGGGGTTGGGTCGAGCTTTGTAAAAAATAATTCCGGAAGACGGGCATAACTGTTATCGAAGTTCCATCCTATTTCTATTATTTCTTTTTTCTCTGTCATCGTATCTCCTTTTTTCTTTTATCTTTCTGTATCTAAGGTGCCCCTCTTAGGGTTTACTATCGCTTATTTATTATACCTTTTTCACCATATATGTACCCTTTTATGTTATAAACTTTTATCTCCACTTTGCCCGTAGTGCGTTTACGGCCTTTTGCGTTGAGGCGATCATCTCTTATTGGTGACATATCAGTCTCGAACCAACACTATCCGGCTCGAAATGAGTTTATTTCCAATGCGAGTATCCAATAAATCTCCATCATTTATTACCTCCTTTATTATCTGCGGACACCTGGCAACAAAAAGAACTAAACGGAAGCAAACACAGAATATCAATGAAATGCCGATGTGACAAGCATTGCTGCCCTTTAGCTTAAAAAGAAAAGGAGCTGATGCTTTCGCATACTGCTCCTTCGTACACAATCAGGAGTTTGGCGAATACTGATGAAAGTAAGTTGCAGATCCGCAAGCATCTGCCCTATAGACTCGTCGAGGAAATACGCCTTGAGGTAGGTCATATATATTTGGCAGTGACCATCCAAAGTCCCAACGATATCGACACGCAGCGGAGTGGCGGAGTTGAAGATCGCGACGCTTTTTCGTATTCGTTGACAAGAGGAATCTTATCGGGATCTCCTACTCAACTGGCGATATCGAAGTATGAGCCAAGATTCTGAAAAATCATATACGATTCAAACATGGTGTGAGCTTCCGCAATCCCGATCCACTCCCGAATCTTTCTCAGCTTCGTCGTCACTAGACTCACCTTTCATGCGGAATGAACGTCCATTTTATAACATATTATACCAGCGAAATTAAAGATTCAAGATCTGAATGTAGCAGACCGATGTCTTAATACAAGTTGAATGACATGAGCTAAACCGGTGTGCGCCTTTCCTTCCACTCGCTCCTGTTCTCCATAGAAGAAATGGATCACCTCATAACCTTCGCACCAAGCAAGAATTTCTTTTGGTTCGTAAAGCATATCAAGATCTGGGGGTCCACCTGTACCATAATGTAATTGATCCTTGGAGTACACCTCAAGCATAATAATCCCTTCAGGCTTTATTGCATTTTTCATTTTATTAAGAATCATGTTCTGGGCATCTCTATGAAAATGTCCAAATACCATTATTGCAGCATCGTATTCCTCATGTGGCACCCTATCTACCAATAGGTCTACTTTTTTTGTATGCACGTCAACGCCATACTTCTGAGCTAGTTTTTTCGTTTTTTGCAGACCACTCTCCGCATAGTCAATTGCTGTCACTTCATGCTCTCTTTTTGCTAAAAAAACAGCATTCCTACCTTCTCCCTCAGCAAATGCGATAACTTTTTGACAGTTTTCTAATCGAAAGGCTTGTTGTTGAATAAATGCGTTAGGTTCTTCCCCATACATGTATTCCTCCGAATTAAAACGCTCATGCCACGTATTTTCCATACTTTCTGGCCTCCTGTGATAAACTTATTACTGCAATATGCCTATATACGCTCCTTAAATAAAACTTCTGTTAAGGGGTTAAGTGAATTCCTGCGACGATCGGTATTCAAGCATTGTCGTAGTACAAGCATGAAGTCCTGCAGATGGGATTGGCGTGACCAACTGTCTTGTTATGTGTGTTTGTCAGAAAATGAAATGTTTTATTGATTTCTCGATATAAACTGCTTCAATCCCTCTAAGGACATTAATCCGACTTTTTTATCGACCGCTTCGCCACTCTTAAACAGAATCGTGGCCGGAATGCTCATGATTCTAAAGGAAGCGGCGGTCTCTGTATTTTCGTCTACATTGACTTTGAGAATCTTGGCGTCGTTGTTCCCTTCTGCGTCATACGCTTCAAGAATGGGAGCAAACATCCTGCAAGGTCCGCACCAAGGTGCCCAGAAATTGACGATAGTTAATCCTTCGCTTTGCAGTTCGTTTTTAAATGTACTGTTGTTCATTAAAATGAGCACGGACTTGATCATATACATGATCAGGCACCCCTAACTCGGAAACTCGCGTAATATGTTCAGCCAGTTCAAGTGCTGCTTTTTCTTTGCTGCTATAGTTAGGTACGTCACGCCATACATCCAGGAGTAAAATGCGTTCGAAATTGTCTCCTTTGTCATGGAGGGTTCTACCATTCACATTAATGCCAACGGAACTGCCATTCATTTGAGATACCCTTAATTTGATTAGCTCGATAATGGATGCATCCAACCCGCATTTCACAGCAAACGACTCGAGGCCCATCAATGCCTCGTAAGCAACAGGATTTACTTCATAGTGAATCATTCTCAATTCCATTCGGAATCCCTCCAATTCAATTCGTTATCATATCTGGACTAAGTTCGAAATCTTCCTCCGCCAAATCTTTATTTACGCCCATAGCAATTCGGCTGCCGTCGGCCGCGGCAAATACCAATTGGGAAGGCGTGAAGCACGAAGCATCCCCGGCGGCATATAAACCAGGAACCGTAGTTCGTCCCCATTCATCCGTCTTGATTCCGCCTGACTCCGTCCTTTCACAGCCCAAACGTTCTCCGAAAGGTGCGCTTTGTACTAATTTGGGAGTCACGAAGCCGGCAGTCCTCGGGATTTGCGTCCCATCCGCAAAGCGAACATGCTCAAGCCCCCCATTTTGTCCGATGAAAGCCGCTATAGGTTGCTCTATCACCACGATTCCCTTTGATTGAAGCCGTTTTTTTTGCTCGCTCGACAAGGGTGCCTGGCCGTTCGTGCATACGAACAAATCCTTGCTCCAATTGAGGAGCAATTTGGCCGTTTGAAAAACGGTCGGATACTCGGAAACAACGACAAGCGGTTGATCGCGCAGCTCCCAGCCATCGCAATAAACACAATTAAACAAGCTTTTCCCATATAGCGGATCAAAGCCTTTGATCTCGGGAAATATCTCCTTTGCGCCGGTCGCCAAGATCAGTTTTCTCGCTTGAACGCGCAGGCCGGACGAATCAAGCACTTCAAATCCTAATTCGATTCTGCCAACCGAAACAACCTCCCTTAGCAGTTGATCGACAGATGGATAACGCCGCAACTCATCGTAAGCGATACGGCGGAACTCGGCCAGCGTTATGCCGTCTCTCGTAATAAAGCCGTGTGACGCATGTGTAACGGCATTTCTTGGACGATTGTTGTCGAATAAAGCCACGCTACGCATCGCCCTGCCGAGCACAAGGGATGCATTCAACCCGGAGGGACCTCCTCCAATAATGGCACAATCGTAAATCATGATGCTCATCTCCTCTTAATCAGATATTAAAGACTCTTTATATCTATAATAATTTTAAAAAAATTTCTATACGCAGCGAACCGTATCTTTTCCTTTAAAGTCCGTGTTCAAAAGGTCAGTTTTTAGCACCGAGAAGGTTGCAAGAACTCGAAGTGTATGCTTCCGAAGAGAGTTTTGCGTTGCAAAACTTGATCAAAAGTGGACTTTTTGAACGACCTCTTAAACATATAGTGATCCAACTTAAACTTTCGTTTCTCTTTGGGCCAGGTCCGCCAATTTCGTGTTTTTGAGATGACTCTCCATTTTCTCTTCCGCTTCCTTCATAACCGCTTGAATCAGGCATTCGTCGCCGTGGACAAAATTACATTCAAACAAGGAGGCGGTACCCTCTATGGCGTGAATAATATCCAAAAACGTAATGTCGTCTCTCTTCCGTGATAACCGATAGCCTCCGTTGGCTCCGGAAATCGATTCAATCATTCCTGCTTTCACGAGCCTAGTTAAAATTTTAGATAGATAGGTTGGAGAAACGCCCTGGGATTCCGCCAACTGCTGAACGCCTACCGGCTTAACTGGGGAAGCGTCAACTAGCATGAGCATGGTGTGTAGAGCATAATTCGTCGCTTTTGTAAATCTCATGGTCGCACCTCATTTAAAGACTTATTGTATCCATAATATCCTTGAATCACCAGTGTGTCAAGTTAGTAGATTAGAATCTTGGGTGTAATGCTGCCAGTAAAATGTCTTCTCTCTTATTAGTCGTCACTAAATTCACCTTTCATGCGAAATGAACGTTCACTCCATTACATAGTTTAAGAATTCAAGATCTGAATGTAGTAAAGAAAAATCCGTCAAAGCGTTCAGCACGTTGACGGATTACTTTGTACATATGTTCATGTACTTCATTTAACTTATTTTCTTTTCTAGCTCGCCTTCTTCGCTTTCTTCGCTTCATGTGCTTTTAGCAGCGCTTCTTGTCCCTTCTCTTCCAGCTCGGCAATCGCTTCATCTAACGTTTTTTGATTATCAATGATTGCTTGCAGCGCTTCTGACAATAGAGGCCGGAATAAGCCAATGAAATCTTCAGGAACATTTTTGTTGCCCCATAATCCTTCATAAGAAGATACTGCCTTCGGCTTCAGAAGATAGAATGCTTCTGTGCTCCTCCCTTCAAGCTCCTTAAAATAGTCAATGCGTGTAGGCAATCTTCCGTCGTTCGTTTTCGAAGTGGCCTGGGCCATGTCCGTGCCATTCACGAACTTGACCAATTCCCATGCCGCTCGCTTATTCTGGGAATCAGCAGCTACCGCATAAATTTCCGACAAGCGCACATTCGCGGATTCATCGGGAGTTGAGGGATCAACTGGAGTTGTAACGATATCCCAGTCGATTTTCTTTAGTGTCTCTTCATAGAGTGGACGGTCCTTCAACTCTCTCGTAAACCAAGGTCGATGGAACATCATCGCAGCTTGTCCCTTGAAAAAGAGCTCATACCCCTGACTCAGCCGATTGCCATTCTCATCTTGAGGCGGAATGTATACAGACTTGTTGCGCGCAGCATCTGTTGCCAGCTTAATTGCCTCCTTCCAGCCGTCCGAGTTAATGAGCAGCTTTTCTGCCTTCGCGTCGAACAGCCTCAACCCGGAGGAAGCAACAATCTCATACATCAATTGTTCGGGACCGCCGTAATCTTGATAAAATCCATACACTTGATCGTCGCCCGATCCAATATTGGAGAATCTACCGGCCAGATCTATTAATTCCTTCCAGCTCATCTTGTTTCTTGGTAGTTCAATATGATGCTCCTTGAATATTTCACGGTTGTAATACAATACAGTTGTTTCGAAATAGGGAGCCAGCCCATACAACTTCCCATTGCCCTTCGCTCTAATCCTGTCGATAAGTCCAGACATGAAACCTTCAATATCATATTTATCTTGAAGAATGGCCGCTTCAATATTGTACAGCTTTCCTTCTTGCGCAAGGACTTCGAACATGCCCTCATCCAGCAACAATACATCCGGCTTATACTTATCTAGTAATTTTCTTCTTTCTTCATCAAAGTCAAAAGATTCACCCTGTCCAAATTTGGCAAAAAGTTCGGTTTGGCTTATGACTTCTATATCAATATCAGGGTATTTCATTTTAAAGAAGTTTCCGTAATCGCGGTAGAACGCATCTTCATCCTGATAGACAACCTTGATCGTGCCCGCTTGCAGTGGCTCCAGTACTTGCTTCTTTCCGAAACAGCCGCTTAACAAAGACATGATCGTCAGCAGCATGATTCCGATTCTCCATTTCTTCCTCATAGTTTCCTCTCCCTCTGCTTTGTTTCCATGTTCATCGAACAGATCAGCATTGATGTTTACGTTTATGAATAATTGCTGTCTCTGTTCCTTTTCCCCGGGGTTGGAATGTTCCACAGGTTCACCTCCCATACGCCTTCATCCTATATAACAATCCAAATCTTCGAATTGTGACATTCGTCCAAATGCTATTCAAAAAACACAGAAAGCGCCAACCGAATGGTTGTCCATAATCCTCCGCCTAAGTCCCCATTAGGGAATGTACTATATCGCCATGGGAACCCCCTTGTTTTAAAAAATATATAAAAAAAGCCTCCTCACTAGAGCGTGTCTTCAAACTATAAAAACGCTCCAAAACATGGTAAACTTAGCGT
>NZ_JAJNBZ010000067.1 GCF_021369635.1 Paenibacillus profundus
AAATCCATGCAGTACGTGCTGTTAAGCTAATTTTGGCTCTGCGAAAGTTGAGTTAATAAATCCAAACAAATATTGAATTTTAACGCTAAAGTGTATATATTAATGAACATATGAAGACATCAAATTTGAAAGAAGTGATTTTTTGAATCTATTTTTCACATATCTTCTCGCGGGTCTTGCAATTGCAATGCCTGTAGGAGCAATGACAGTTGAAATGACGAAACAAGGTCTGAAAAAGGGGTTTATGCATGGTTGGGCTGTAGGATTAGGTGGAATGACAATCGATTTATTATTAATTATTGCATTATATATGGGATTGGCTTCTGTACTTGCTATATCTTACATTCAAATACCAATGTGGCTTATTGGCGCATGTTTCTTAGCATTTTTAGGCTATGATTCCATAAAAAACTCAGATCAAGATATTACGTTAGCTGGTGATAAACCAAACGGATCATTTCTTAGCTCGTATCGTAATGGCTTACTCGTAGCTGTTTCACCAGGAAATCTCGTGTTTTGGATTTCCGTTTTTGGAGCTGTACTTTCTGATTCTTATGATACGACACAACCGGCAAAATTTTTAATCGTCGGGGCGGGTATTTTAACTGGTATCCTAGTCCATGATGTTGGTCTACTTGCAATTGTTGCGGTAACAAGAAAAGTAATGAGTCAAACAATGATAAAATGGGTATCCATAATCGCTGGATTTATTTTAATAGGTTTTGCGGGATACTTCTTATATCAGTTTATAATAACAATAAAAGGAATACTATAGTTGTCATTTTAAGTTGATAGCTATGTGGTAGAACCCCTATTTTGTGATTAAATCTAGACTCACTCTATAGATTAGGAATACTGGCTTTCCTTCGCGACCTGCCCTATGGAAACGCCTCTGTTCCCCACGGGAGCCAATCCACAGGGTTGCAGATATGTGATGAATTAATAATACCCTCAGCTTCCTGTTCTGTCTTCACGGCAATATTTAGACTGCAATGGTTATGCTGAATGCTAATCTGAGTAATAATCATAGTCCATTCGACAACTTTACTGGAAACTCCTTTTTGATAGGACTTAAGATCATTTGGATTTTACACGCTGCCTTATAAAGAAACCGAAGCGCTGTTTTGCTTGCGCTCCGGTTTCATATATTTCAAATGTTGATTACAAACAGGCTGCTTCTAGGAAATCCGAGGTACCGACTCCCCGCTCTAACGATCCTATCCATTTATTCTAACACCTGTGCTAACTCCGTAAAAATAACACCTAATGCATAGGCGCCGGCGTCTGGATACCCCAAGCTTCGTTCTCCAACCGTTCCCGCTCTTCCCATTCTGGCAACGATTGACTCTGTATGCTTCGCTCCTTGAACTGCGGCTTCTGCAGCTTTAGCTGATGCGGTCTTGATATCGTCGCCCTCTATTGCACACTGCTCCCATGCATCGGCGAATGGTGCCAGCGCGTCAATCAAGGTTTTATCTCCGACTACGGCTCCTCTTCCGAAAGAACGTTCGCCCGTATCCTGGATGCCTTTGACAACGGCCTTCATCATACCCGCAAATTCGGCGACAGTTAATTCAGTACTGTCTCCCGCATATTTGCTGGCCGCTCGATATGCCGAGCCCCAGATCGGTCCGGAAGCGCCACCGCAATGCTCCATAATGATGAGCGAACATGCATTTAGAAACTCGCCAATACTTCCGGTGTGGTGTTCCATAATCTCATGCCATTCTCTCTTTAACTGCTTAAAGCCCTTTGCGACACTCATGCCAAAGTCGCCGTCGCCTGCATACGAGTCCAGTTCGCAGAAAGGAACTTCATTTTCAATAATAATCTCGCTCATCTTGTCCGTCAGATAGATCAGATTGTGTAACGAGAAGGTATTCCGTTCGATCTTGGCATATTGCTGATCTGTCTCACATCGATAGGATACGGCTTGATTCTCTGGCGACTCCACTGGTGCTTCTTCAATACGCAGCGGGCTGAACGGCCCTGTCACTTGAAGCGCTGGCGTATCGCAACTAGCTTCCAGATAATGTTTTAATTGTTCATCTAATCTGATCATGGACACGGAAGCGCCTGCCATGTCTATACTTGTCATGTAGTTGCCGACAAATACTTTAAAGATGGGAACGTTGTGGTTACGGATTTCCTGAACAACCGCGTTCGCCAACAAATACAATTCTTGCAGTGGTGTTCCGCCGAACCCGTTAATTAACACAGCTATTTCTGGTTGAGAGCTGCCGCTTATTTTCATATCGCGGAACAAATCCGTGACCATTTTCTTCGCCAGCTCATCGGCAGATACATTCTGTTCTCTGCGAATGCCTGGTTCACCGTGAATGCCCACGCCATATTCGATTTCATTATCTTTTAGCTCAAATGTCGGAGTTCCTTTGGCCGGAACGGTGCACGAAGTAAGGGCAAAGCCAATGCTTCGTGTGTTATCTATCGCTTTTTGGGCAATTTCCTTCACTTCAGCTAACTCTTTTCCCTCTTCAGCGGCTGCGCCGGCAATCTTATGAACAAGTACAGTTCCTGCCACGCCTCTTCTGCCGACCGTATATAGACTGTCTTCTACCGCAATGTCGTCGTCCACTTTGACATAGTCAACAACGATTCCGTCTTCCCCGGCTAAATGTGCCGCATTCTTGAAATTCATTATGTCGCCGCTGTAATTTTTAATAATGAGCAGCGTTCCCTTTTTACTGGCGGAAGCTTTGATCGCTTGGTAAATTTGAATCTGGGATGGGGATGCAAATACGTCTCCGCAGACCGCCACATCCAGCATCCCTTGGCCGACAAATCCGGCATGAGCGGGCTCATGGCCGCTTCCTCCGCCGCTGATCAAAGTTACCTTGTCTTGATTCATATCTCTTTTCTTAATGATCTTATATTTGCTGTTAAACTCCAGCTCAGGATGTGCAAGCACCATGCCGTTGCACATTTCTCTGACCAGCGTCTCCGGCTTATTGATGATCTTTTTCACAATTACTCACCCTTTTGTTTATATTGCTGTCCGATGTGGTCCGCTACTCGGATCGCCGCCACTACCATCTCTTCATTAACCGGGAAAGGCATGGAATGAATCGATTCTTCTGGTATGCAAGCTTTTTGGGCCACATTCCGCAATTCGTCGTTCGTCACACTCGTTACGCCGATATCGGCCAGACACACCGGAAGGCCTACGCTCACGCAGAACTGCAACACTTCATTGATTTCTGCTGTGCTTGCATTTTCCAGAACCAACTGTACCAATGTCGTAAAGGCCACTTTCTCGCCATGATAATACGAGTGGGTGCCTTCCAGAGAAGTCAAGCCATTATGAATAGCATGCGCAGCTGCCAGACCGCCGCTCTCAAAGCCTAAGCCGGACAACAGGATATTTGTTTCAATAATATTTTCAAGCGCTGGCGTAACCAAGTTCGCATCACAGGATGTTTTCGCTTTAGCTCCGTCCTCCAGCAACGTCTCATAGCACAGCTTGGCAAGGGCAAGAGCCGCTTTTGTCCCTTTAGCTGGACTTACGCCCCCGTTAGCGCCGCATGGCAACCCTGCATTCACATTCGAATAAGAATTTGCGGTTGCTCTCGCTTCAAAGTAGGTGGACAGCGCATCACCCATCCCCGCGACCAGGAAGCGTGTAGGCGCATTGGCAATAACAGTTGTATCAATCATTACAACACTTGGGCTTTGTTTGAAGTACGCGTAGTCGTCAAACTCGCCCTCCGGCGAGTAAAGAACCGCGGAATGGCTTGTCGGTGCATCCGTCGCTGCAATGGTCGGTACGATGATCAACGCATCGCCCTCTGCTACGCATTTCGCGGTATCGATAGCTTTGCCTCCGCCTAGTCCAATAGTGCAAGAACAGTTATGTTCAATCGCAAGCTGCTGCAATCGCTTTACTTCTTGACGAGAGCACTCTCCACTGAAACCGCTCTCAACTATTGTAACACCGTATTTTTCCATTGTATATTCGAGCTTCTGCTTCACACGTTGTACATCATCGGCATGAGCGATCAGAAGAGCCGATTCTCCGAATGTCTTGATGAAATAACCCAGATTGAATAGTTCATCTTCACCTTGTACATATTTTGATGGACTTATAAACGCTTTTCTCATGTGCGTAATCCTCCTCTGTGTTATTGTATCTCCATTATAGTGGCGGCCGAGTACAAGATCATTGAACTATTCCTGCAAAATAAAGCGCTATCTCATCGTATTATCTTATCCTAAACCGCGAAAATGGTATTATCTTGTCTTTCTATCCGATTATTATGCTATAATGATGCGAAGCGGACAAAAGGAGAATGGGTCATCGTGAACTCACGTTTTAATTTGGAAAGCATCATTGATATGGAGAAATGGCAGAAGCTGCAGGACTCACTCTCTTTGGTTACAAAAATGGCCGTTATTACAACCGACTATAAAGGTGTGCCTGTTACGAAGCACAGTCACTGTCAAAGCTTCTGTCAGGCGATTCGCAAAGACGAGGCGCTATCGCAATACTGCCAGAAGTGCGACGCGAGAGGCGGCCTGGAGGCTGTTCGGTTGAACAAGCCTTATATCTATCTATGCCATTACAATATTGTCGATATCGCCATCCCGATTATTGTTCATAATCAGTATATGGGGGCCATCATGGCAGGACAGGTCAAGCTGCGTGACAATCCGATGGAACTTGAACAAATCGTCACTCGTCCCTCCAATGCCGATGCCAATAAAAAGTTCCTAGGTCTGGAACAAGAATATACTTCTCTCCCGGTATTGTCTTATGACGAAGTCACGACAATCTCGGAAATGCTGTATCATTTGTGCAATTATATCGTGGAAGAAGCGATCAATAAAAATGCAACGATCGATATGTACCGGCAAGCGTTAACGAGCAATAAGCCTGTTATCGATTCTCTTGCCGAGCATTCGTACCGCAGCATTCAATCGATAAAGAACGAATTGGAAAATACACTGATCGATAGTCAAATCAGTAAAATGTCCAATCAGTCAAAGATATCTGCCAACGCCATTCTTCAACCAGCATTCGATTATATCTACACTCATAAAAGCGAGAACGTGAAATTAGCGGACATGGCCGCGCTTTGCCATGTGAGCCCCAGTTACTTCAGCCGCATTTTTACGAAGGAGACTGGAGAGAACTTTTCTGTGTTCATTCCGCGGTTGAAAATGGAATGGGCCAAACAAATTTTAGAGACGACCGACCTGTCTATCTCTCAAATTAGCAACGAATTGGGATTTAGCGAACCTAGCTATTTTATTAAGACGTTCAAGAAATTCGAACGCATAACTCCTGCCCGTTATCGGCAAATTTATCAGCGCTAGCCATACGCGAAGAGCCGTCTGCCAAAGTTTAAATCCACGGCGGTTCTTTGTTTTTATAATTTTAGTATTGCTTCTTCAGCAACTTGTCCGAATGTCCTTCATGCATCCCCCATTATTGCTGAAAATGATAAGGGACGGTCGTAATCACGACATCCTTGCGATTGATGAAATAGGCACGCAGCATAATACTCGTCTGATTGTGCAAGATGTTCTCCCACCAATGGCGCGGTATGAACTGAGGAATCAAGATCGTAACATGATCGTTCTCCGATTGCTTCCATTCGACGGTATCCACGAACTTCACTAACGGACGAATCACATTGCGATAGCTTGAACGATGTACAATTAGTCGGACCCCAGGATCCCATTCCGCCCACTTCTTCTCCATTAGCTTGATATCCTCATCATTGAAGCCCACATAGACGGCAACCACATGATCCGTCATCGACTTGGCATAACTAAGGGAATGCATGACGACTCGCGTTATGCCGGCCACCGGGACAATGATAGTACTTCCCTTGGCCTTCGGCTTCTCGGTATGAATATCAATGCGAAGCTCATCTGCCGTAATGAGATAATGCTTATGAATCTTATGAAAGATGTACATCACGGTTGGCAGGAAGATAAAGACCATCCACACCTGACTGAACTTTGTAATCAGGAAGATCATTGTAATCATGAGCGTAGTAAGCATACCCACGGTATTCACCGCGAATTTCCATGACCAGCCCGGTGGCTTCAGCTTCATCCATCTTATCATCATCCCAAGCTGGGACAGCGTAAATGGGATAAATACCCCAATCGCATAAAGCGGAATTAGGCGGCTAAGAGGCTTATCCCAAGGAACATAACGCCGAGAATCCCACCCATCATCGCAAGCGTAGCGGCAGCATTTTTCTCCGATGGCTCCCTGAAGTTCGGAACCGCATTCGACATGGCCTCTACCCCTGTCAACGCCGAACAGCCTGAGCTAAAGGCCTTCAGCAACAGGAATAGGCTAATATTCGTCGAGGCTGCTTCCATATCCGGTGCAGCAGCCACTGCCCCACCCGTAATGTACTTGACCACACCCGACAAGATCAGGATAAAGATCGCAATCACAAATAAATAGATAGGAATCGCAAGCACCGATGCCGATTCCGTAACCCCTCTTAGATTCATGATGGTCAGAAACGTAATCATCAAGATTGCAATCAAGACCTTGTAATTATGAAGCGCAGGAAAAGCAGAGGTAATCGCATCTGTTCCTGCCGATGAGCTTACTGCCACGGTCAGGATGTAGTCAATGAGGAGCGAACCGCCCGCAAGCAGTCCCGTTGATACTCCGAGATTATTTTTAGCAACAATATAAGCGCCTCCTCCTGTAGGATAGGCAAAGATCGTCTGACGATAAGATGAGACCAGAATCAATAATAAGGCAAGCACGGCAATCGAGATCGGAATGGAGTACCAGAAGGCCACTGTCCCTACGGCAAGCAGAACAATCAGAATTTGCTCGGTACCGTAAGCGACAGACGATAAAGCATCAGAGGATAATACCGCCAACGCCTTTAATCTGCCAAGCTTCTCTCCTTCAAGCTCTGCACTCTTCATTGGTTTTCCGATCAATAACCGTTTTACTTTACTAGCCATATCGATTGCTGCCTCACTTTACTCATACTAAGCTTACTTACATATTAGTCGAGGTTCAGAAATGTATGTTACTCCTGTCACAAGTGTTCTGGTAAAAACAAAGGATACGTCCATAATGTCCATACAGGCTTGCTTTTTCACCAAATAAGCGTAACCATCGCATGTGCATTAATAAAGACGTTCCAGTTGGTCTTATTATCTTGATATCGCCTTGATTTATGCACTTTTGTTCACGATTTGCACGATACATCACAAATGGGAGATTGTTTCTGCAACCTGCAGAACAAAAGAGCCTGCCGCTATCGACAGACTCTATCTTGATTTAAAGGAACAGCTGAATTGCCGCTAGAAGCAATCCGATGACAAATCCGCACAAGGCGCCATTGACGCGAATCCACTGCAAATCCTTGCCGATCTTGCCTTCGAGCATCTCAATTAGCGCTTTATCGTCCATTTGATTTATATTTTCTGTTACCAGCTGACCGATACGATAATGGTTCTTCTCAACGACAGCGACGACAGCTTGACTGACTCGATTCTCGATCTCATGGATCCATTCCGGATTCGCCTTCAACTGTTGAGCGGCAGCACGGTAAACTTGAAGAACGATTCGGCCCCCCGTGTCGCGTTCACGGGCTAAGGCATGAAGCGCCATCGTGCGGATCTCTTCCAAACGTTCCTTAATCGTCTCGTCAAAACGTTCATGCTGGATATGCTCGAGCAGCCAGGTCTTTAGTCGCCCCACCTTCTCCTCATGCATAGCAAGCTGGAAGACCTGCACACGAATCTCACGGATAATCATTGCGCGGGATTCATTATCGTCATCCTTCCAGTCTTGCAGGGATGAAGTAATCATGCCTTGCAGCAATTGGCCGAGCTTATCCTCATCCATGAAGCCTGCGAAGGCTTGAAATGCAAAGCCCTTCAGTCCGCCAAGCTTCACTTCCGCCAGCTTCTCATTCGCCAATCTGCCAAGCATGCGCTTCGTCTCTAGACGTCGAGCCCATGACTCCGCCTCTTCGAGCACGTAGTCGAGCGCTTTCTCATCATAACTCTCCTTGATGAGATAGGTGGCAAGCTGGTCAAATGCTTGATGAAGCTCTATTTCCCGTACATAAGAAGCTAACCCTGACTTAACGACGGGAGCAAGCTTCTCTACAGGAAGCCTTTCAACAAGATGTATCGCACGATCCAGCACTTGTCTGCGAGCCTTCTTCTTCTGAACGGCCTGCGTAGCAACCGCAGTTACCCGCTCCACAAGATTCCATCCGCGAAGCTTCTTCTCAATGCTCTCTTTGTTCAAGAGCTCCGTCTCTATAGCAGATACGAAAGATTGAACAATCCGATCTTTATTCTTTAAGAGCAATGAGGTATGGGGAATGGGAATACCCATCGGATGTCGAAAGAGCGCCGTAACTGCGAACCAGTCAGCGATCCCGCCCACAAGACCTGCTTCGAAGCCGCCCTGCAGAAGCAGTATCCATAAATAATCAGGCAGCATGAGTGTAACCACGAAGCCTGCGGCCATCACAATTAAGGATATTCCCGCTATATATTTAGAATTCATAATATCCTCCCTCCCTTGTTCAAGGGGACATATTGAAATAAACACAAAAGTTCAAGATGCTGTACCTTAATTGGTATTATTCCCAGATGGCTAAGAATTTCCTGAGGAAGTACGCATCGCTCATTAGGATTTACTTCAAGTTGTTTGATTTGTGCTTCAGTATACCGCATACTCAATCTCCGTTCCATAGTGTTCATCTCTAGAAGAGCCTGCTAGGATACTATATAATAGATCCATCGATATAACGCCTATGACTCTTTTGTTGCAACTCAATCTGAAAGATTTGGCGAAGCATGACGAATCGTCGCTGCTTCCGACTAGCGGCATGCTATATTTTTTTGTGGGGATAGATGAGCCTGCTTATCATATTGAACATCGCGTATTCTATCTGAATGAAGGAAAGACGGCATGTGGCCGACTATAATAATGAATTCACGAAGGAGACAAGACCAAATATGAAGGATGTACGTGAGGAAGAGAGAGACTTTGGGTTTGCGCGGGTCTATGCGGTTGAACTAAAATACAAGCGGCAGCCAGAGCTGGATCGAAATTTTCTATATGAGAAAGTGGAGCGTTACACCGGTAAAATAGAACAGCCAGAACAACAGGAAACGGATGCCGCAGGGCTAGCTGTTTGGGAAGCGGACGAAGTTGATAAGGATAACATGATTCATTTCTTTCATTTAAACTACATGGTTCAATATGCGGAAGGAGAAATGCCTGCCCAGACCAGCTTGATGAACATGGACAATCGTCCGGCTTCGGACTACGAAACGGCTATTCAGCAATCCTGGCATTGGCAGGAAGCTGCTCAGACTCTACACGAATGCAACTATTCGCTGCTTCTGGTAGACATGATGGCATCAGGACTTGACCCCAAATCAAGATTACAGCTGTTCACTGGCGTACTCCAAGCGGTTCTGGAAGCGGCTCCTTGTGATGCGATTTACTTTCGGGAGAGCGACAGGCTTGTAGAGCCTAAAGCGTATTTGGCTGCGATTGAAGAGGGTGCCCTGTTATATGGTGCGATGAATATACGATTCTATAATGTTGAAGGGACTGGAAGCGGACGGGCAGAGGGCTTGATGGATTCAATAGGACTCGCTGCACTAGGTATTCCCGATGTTCAGTGTCATTATTATGATCTTGATCCTGATGAGGTTGCCGGACATTTAGCGAATATCGGATACTATTTGTTTAATCAAGGAGACATAATCAATGACGGGGAAACGATTGGATTCACCGAAGACATGCGTTGGCGTTGCGAGCATCAATACGCACTAGCCGCCCCGCATCGCGTCGTTATCGACATCGATCCGGGAGAACCTTACTACGCTGGAAGACAGGGATACATACAGGAAGAAAATTAATATTGCTGACTAAGAACTAAAGATTGTCCAGTGGAAACGCATGACAATGTTACTGGACTGAAATAGTGAGAAACCGTGAACGCAGCTAGATAACGGCTGCGTTCTATTTTCGTCCCAAGCGTTGACCTGCTTTAGCGTGTAGTTATCATTCAAATCCAACAAGTCTCCTCTTGCAAAAATCGAAATCTCTTGTCCATCCATCGTCACACTTCCTTCTTATGCTATCACGACAACTTGATAACACTTGAAATGTACAAAGAGCCGTCTTCCAAAGTCCTTATTGAACTTAGAGACGGCTCTTCTTTATCTATCTTGTAACCCTATAAAATTTGTTCTAAAAGTCCGCTGCTGCTCACGAAGTCTTGCAA
>NZ_JAJNBZ010000068.1 GCF_021369635.1 Paenibacillus profundus
CGTTGTTTATAAAGAAATCACTTATCAAAAGCATCCACAATGAATAGACATTCTCGTTTATCCAGTGTTTTGGGTCCTGTCCCGCAGCAATCGCTGAAACACAGCCCAATCCACTGGACGAAATACAGTCTACTTGCCAATTAGGTGCTCGCTCCATGGATTCTACTGTACGTTTTCCAATGGGACTTACTTCCATCGCAGAAAATAAGGTAGTTGACATTCAACTTGATAAAAAGGGGGACTGTAGTCTTAAATGACACTGAGTCCCTCAACGGGAGCCAATACTATCAACTAATCAGCTTGACATTGTGTACTATAAAGACGCTAATTTTGCAATCAGGAATCGTCGCCTTCATTCTGTTGTTTGACGAATACAATCTCGCTGACGGTCGGTTCCAACGGCAGTTGAAGGCTCTGAATGTCTCCCTCCTCATTCCGTGCGAACGTCACATCCATGGCTCCATCTTCGGTGCGGAACTTAGTCTGATCAAGCGGGATCAATCCCGACATAAGAGTACGATATTCCATAGACAATTCCTGCCCCAATCGGTGAATGGTTATGCCGCCATAGGCAGGATGATGGTAATGACCTGTGTAATCGTCGAATGGGAAAAGAGGATCATAACTGGGCTTAGGCTCCGCAGGTTCTGAGGGAGCGTTCATGTCGTCTATCATTTTTCTCATTTTCGCTTCCTCCTGCTTAAATCTTCCCGTCCAGTCAATAGGCTCCTTGGCTAGTAATTGATCATAAAGCGTATACGCGAGGCAATCCGGCAAATAGGAACTGTCCCGGTTGGCCAGCACAACGATCCCAATCTCATCTGCGGGCATAAACGATACATGAGCGGTAAAGCCATTATTCTTTCCGCCATGATGGACAAGCTTATGCCCGCGGTAAGTGTCAATGATCCATCCAAGACCATAAGCGGAATAGGGCATCTCTGGAAAATGGAGAAGGTGACCTGGGCCTATAACAACCTGCGGCTGATGCAATTCCTGGACCAGTTCCTCCGACAAAAGTCGATGGCCTTGAAAGCTTCCCTGATTAAGCTGCAGAGAAACCCAAGCTGCCAAATCCGCAACGCATGTGTTGATGTCTCCCGCAGCGCCCGCTCGGTCTGCCGTAAACGGAATTTCTGCGATTCCATCCTTTGCAATATCATACGGCAATGAATAGTTGGCTCCTGCCGTTGTATGCGCAACAGAAAAATTGCTGTTCTTCATGCCAAGCGGCGTAAAAATGTTGCTCTGCACCCATTGTTCCCAAGGCGTTCCTGTGATGGACTCGATCAAGCAGCCCGCAATAAAAAACATGGCGTTGGAATATTGCCATGCTTGACGAAAAGGCAGACTGGGCTCTAAATACCGAAGCCGTTCGAGCAATTGCCGGTCTGTCAGTTCGGGCTTATAAAACAAAAATTGGTGGTTAGGAATCCCGGAACGATGACAAGCGATATCCCGGAATGTAATAAGTTCTGTCGCAACCGCGTCATGCATGCGGAAGTCCGGCCAATACTGCTTCACCGGCGCATCCCACTCAAGTTTGCCTTCTTGCACAAGCATCGCCAACACCATTGCGGTAAAGGATTTGGCTGAAGAGCCAATCGCAAATATCGTTTCCGTGTTTACCGGCAGTTGCCGGGCAACATCCCTCAACCCGAATCCGGAACGGAACAATACATCCTGCTTATGTATAACGGCGACAGCAAGTCCGGGTACTTCGAATTCCCGCATCGTTTTTTCAATGTGAGCCGCGATTCCAGACATTCGTTCTAAGTAAACCGACTTCTCCATGTTAATCACTCCATTTCATAGTTTACAAACCGAACGACCGGTCTGTTTTTGTGTGAAAAAAATTTATTGTTTCTCTTTTTTTGCGATACCATGTAAAAAAACGGAAATCGCCGTGTGATGCAACGCGCGAAGCTCATTGAGCTCCAACTCGTAGCGTGCCGCGCCTAGACCGGCAACGAGTGCGAATAAAATATAAGTGATTTGTTTTCCGTCACATTCCTCGAATTCCCTGTTGGCGATGCCTTCCTGGATGACGCTTTGGAACACATCGCGCTGTTTGTTCGTGGCGACTACGATCTGTTCTACGATAACGGGATCTGCTGTTTGGCTGCCGCTAAATTCTTCTGCCGCTTGAATAAGCGGATTTTGAAAATCATCGACACTATGATCAGCTAACCCATGCAATTTCTCCGCTGCTGTCGCGTATAAGTGTTCTTTTTTGGCCCAATGCTCAATCCATTCGTCCACCTGCTCTTCAATTAAATAAAGAAACAACCCTTCCTTGCTTTTAAAATGATGATATAAATTACCTTTGCTGCTTCCAGATGCGGCGATAATATCTTCTATGGATGTCGCAAGGTAGCCTTTTTGTGAAAATAATTCCTTTGAGACCGCCGCTATCCGCTTTTTTGTCTCCGATGTTCTCCGTTGACTCACTTTCATCTTAATAAGTTGACTCCTTTATCATATTACTCGAACAAACAGAACGTTCGGTCTGATAAAAGAATAACATTCTTTTTTTATTAACGCAATTGGTTCCTCATAAAGTTTTCCATACCCAATGGAAACTATAATCCAAAATGTTGTTTTTGGAACAAGTTAAACCAGATTCTTATCGCGATTTTAGCGTGCAACAAATAACAATCAAAATAATAATGTATTAATCAACACAAAACAATATAAAACAATAAATTTTCATTGCGATCTGGGTATGAAGGTGGTAGTATTTAATCAACAACAGGTTTTATGACTTCTTACATAGGACCTGCGGATTTATCTACTACGTTATAAGGGGTGCAGGAGATGAAATTCAAAGTTTTTACTAGGTTTGTCGTAACATTGATGGCCGTAATGCTTGTCGCTGCCGGCTGTTCTACCGGGGGAGACTCTTCGCAAAGCAAACCGAACGTGGATAAAAGCAAAATTGAAAATCTTCCTCAGCCTATCGCCAGCAAAGATGTGAAAGTGATGGTCATCCGCAAAATCGGAGGCGACGATCATACGGCACAATATTTAGCCGGCGCGAAACAAGAGGGGGAATCGATGGGATTTACGGTGGACACGTTCTCCGCCAACGGCGATACAGCCAAATTCCACGATGCGATCGCCCAAGCATTGGAGAAGAAATACGACGGAGTCATTATCTCCCACGGGGATGACGCTGCAACGTTGGATGATGTCAAGAAGTTGACGGATAAGGGGATTCCTGTCGTCACGTTTGACTCTAATCCAGATCTGGCTGCGCTCAACGGTGTCACGTTGACGTCGCAAGATGATGCACAGCTTGCTCAGTTAGCGCTGGAAAGCATGAATCAGCAGCTAAATGGAAGCGGTAACATTGTGTATTTATGGGTGGACGGGTTCCCGCCGATGGTAAGCCGCAATGGCGTGTACCAAGACTTTTTGAAGAAGAACACAGGCATCAAGGAAGTAGAACGCTTCGGTGTAGCGGCATCCGACACATCTGTACAGACGCAGAACGCTGTATCCGCGATGCTGACCAAGCACGGAAAAGGTGAAATTGACGCTATCTTCGCTACATGGGACGCATTCGCTATCGGAGCGGCACGGGCCGTGAAGGAAGCAGGCCGAGACGAAATCAAAATATACGGCATTGACGTCTCGAACGCCGATTTGCAGCTGATGCAAGAAGAGAAGAGTCCGTGGGTAGCGACTGCTGCCGTGGATCCGAAAGTCATTGGTGCCGTCAACATGCGTCTTATCGCCAAGAAGATTGCAGGCGAGGAAACACCACAAAAGTTTGATTTGAAGCCGACGATGATTACGCAAGTGCAATTGAACTCCGCAGGGGAAACGGTGAACATGGAAAGCCTTAGCACGATTATCCCGGGCTGGGGAGTAAGCAAAGATTTTGACGAAAGCTGGATGCAAGCGCTTAAGGAAGCGTACACATCCAAATAGAAAGGTGACGGAGGGAAGCGTTCAAGCGTGCACAATCGTTAGATACGTAATTGACAACGCTTACCCTCCCGAATCCGTACAGGAGGTGGAGAGATGATTGAGCAGCAAGCGATTCGCCTGGATATGAAGCAGGTTACCATCGAGTTCCCGGGTGTGAAAGCGCTAAACAACGTAGATTTTACAACGGAGAGCGGAACCTCCCATGCTCTCATCGGTGCGAACGGGGCGGGTAAGTCGACGTTGATGAAGGTGTTGTCTGGAGCTTATAACCATTACACGGGAGCAATATGGATCGACGGCCAAGCGGTGCATATCCGTTCGCCGAAAGATGCCAAAGACTTGGGAATCCAAATCGTGTATCAGGAAGTAGATACGGCACTTATTCCTTATTTGACCGTTGGCGAAAATATTATGCTAGACGATACGGTCAACGATATGGGGAAAAGGCAATGGATGAACTGGAAACGCATACACAGCAATGCCAAGGCGACACTCGAGCGCATGAACGTAAAGGTATCGACGAAAAAACTAGTCAGTGAGCTGACGCTGGCAGAGAAACAAATGATTTTGATCGCGCGAGCGATAACGAAGGAGTGCCGATTCCTTATTCTAGATGAGCCGACCGCTCCACTCAGCCATGCTGAAACGGAAGAGCTATTCCGCATTGTGAGAGATTTGAAGAAAAATAATGTCGGAGTCATTTTTATTTCGCACCGTCTGCCAGAGTTGTTTGAAATATGCGATGACATTACGGTAATGCGGGATGGAGAATTCGTCATTAAAAAGCGGATTGCAGACACAAATCAAAACGACATTGTGGAGTACATGCTCGGTAAAAAATTAGATGATCAATTTCCGAAAGTGCCGATTGAAATCGGAGAAACGAACTTTGAAGTGAAAGGCCTGTCGGACAGCGATAAGCTCAGAAACATCGATTTTTATGTACGGAAAGGTGAAATCATCGGTCTCGCAGGACTTGTAGGGGCCGGCAAGACGGAACTGTGCAAAGCGCTCTTCGGTGCGTCGCGCGTCGTGTCTGGCGAGCGCGTGCTTCAGAAGCGGAAGCTTTCCATTCGAAATTGTAATGATGCCGTGAAGCAAGGTCTTGCCCTCGTGCCGGAGGAACGGCGCAAGGAAGGCATACTCGTGCTTGAATCGGTTGTTAGCAATTTGACGGTTGCCAATCTGTCGAAGTTTTGCGCTTACAGCACATTTCTGCAGTTCGGTAAAGAAAAAAAAGAGGCTCAGCAGCTCATTCAAGATCTGGGCATCAAGACACCGAACGAACAGGCAAAAGTTAAAAATTTGTCGGGCGGAAATCAACAAAAAGTGGCGATTGGAAAATGGCTGACGACCGAAGCGGAAGTTTACATTTTCGATGAACCGACCAAAGGCGTTGACGTCGGGGCGAAAAAAGACATTTTTAAACTCATTTCACAATTGGCGCAGCAGGGGAAAAGCATTATTTATGCTTCCTGCGAGCTGTCGGAAATCGTCGGCATTACCGATCGCGTATACGTGCTGTACGATGGTGAGATCGTGAAGGAGCTCCAGACGAGCGCTACCAACGAAGAAGAATTATTGTTCTACTCGACGGGAGGAAAGTAGCATGAGCACAGGTCAACAGCGTCAAGTGAAGGCGGCCAAGTCTTTCGATTTCTTTGATTTTTTATATAAATACGGGACGATTGTAACGATTTTAATTCTAATCGCCGTGTTCGGCACGATGTCCAGCAGCTTTCTAATGCCTTCTAATATCATTAACATTTTGCGTTCGATATCTATTGTTACGATCATTTCTATCGGGATCACGATTTCATTGTCAGTGGGCGGCTTCGACTTGTCGGTCGGCTCCGTAGCTTCATTGGCTAACGCTGTCGTCATCTCCATGTTTGTCTGGCATTCGCAAAATTCATTCATCGGCATTATTATTGCCGTTGCGGTCTGTCTCCTTGCGGGGCTTCTGAACTCTTTCATGATTGTCAAAATGAAAATTCCGGATATGCTGATGACTCTGGCGACGATGTTCATCATTCAAGGGGTTGCGCTCACTTATACGAGAGGGGCGACGGTATCACAGAACATGGTTATGCCGGATGGCACCTTCGCTCAAGGGAAAATCAGTGCGTTCTTCTCGAAAATCGGCCAAGTACCGTGGATTATTATCATTATGCTAGTCGTCGTTGTCGTCGTTCATATTTTCCTGAATTACACGAAGCACGGCCGTTACATGTATGTAATCGGGGGAAATATGGAGGCAGCCAAGCTGTCAGGAATTCCTGTCAACAAATATCGTGTGCTTGCTTATGTGCTATCGGCCGGCTTTGCGGCGGTTGGCGGCATTATGTTGGCATCCCGTGTCATGACGGCTGAGGTCAATGCGGGTGCGCCGTATTTGATGGATGCAGTTGCGGCGGCATACATCGGTTTTTCCGTAGCCGGCGCAGGCAGACCGAATGCGTTCGGAACATTCGTCGGGGCGATTCTCATCGGTATACTGCAGAACGGTCTCGTTATGATGTCTGTTCCTTATTATGCGATGGACATCGTGAAGGGAACCGTACTTGCATTTGCGCTAGCTTTAACCTATTACAAACAGAAATAACGGTTGTAGGAGGAGATAGAGATGAACGATTTCAACAATTATTTCACGATGAAAGAAAGCAATGTTATTAATTATGCGATGAGCCAGCTGGATTACTTTGCTCAGGATGCCGTGCTGTCATGCAAGGAAATCGGGGACGGAAACTTGAATTACGTATTCCGGGTCGTCGATGAAAATACGCAGCAGTCGCTTATCATTAAGCAGGCCGGTCCGGTCGCCCGCATCTCGGATGAGTTCAAAGTATCGCCAGACCGCAACCGGATAGAGAGCGAGATTTTGAAAATCGAATATGATCTGGCTCCTGGGCTTGTGCCGCAAATATACAAATATGATGCCGTCATGAACTGCTGCGTCATGGAGGACTTGTCCGACCATGAAATATTGCGCACCGCTTTGCTGAAGCATAAGCAGTTCCCGCTTTTTGCGGAGCATATCTCGACCTTTATGGTCAATACGCTGCTGCTGACGACGGACGTTGTCCTGAATCATAAAGCGAAGAAACAGCAAGTCAAAGATTTCATTAATCCGGATTTGTGTGAAATTACCGAAGATTTAGTATATACGGAGCCATTCTATGATTGTCCGCGGAATGATGTGTTTGCGCCGTTGCTCCCGTTTGTAAAGGAATACTTATGGGAGGACGAAGCGCTGCTCCTGGAGACGGCGAAGCTGAAGTTCGAATTCATGAGCAACGCCCAGTCACTCATTCATGGTGACTTGCATACGGGTTCCATCTTTGTGAAGCCAGATTCGACCAAAGTCATTGATCCTGAATTCGCTTTCTACGGACCGGCTGGCTATGATGTGGGTAATGTCATTGCCAATCTTATCTTTGCCTATGTCAATGCGGACAGCGTGATGGAGGAAGGGACGGAGAAGGAACGGCAAAAAGACTGGCTCATTTCCACAATTCAAGATATTATTGATTTATTTAAAGAGAAGTTTCTGGAAACGTGGGCTGCTTCCGCAACGGACAAATGCGCTGCTTACAAAGGCTTTGATCAATATTATCTCGAAATGATCTTGCGGGATACGGCAGGCGTTGCAGGGCTAGAGTTGTGCCGCAGAACGTTGGGCCTCGCTCATGTGAAGGACATCACCTCCATTGCGGACCATGCCGCGAGAGCGCGGGCGGAGAAGATGTGCATCGTCATGGGCAAGCGGTTCATTATGGAGCGCCACAACATGAAAGGCGGAGCTGACTTTGTTAAGGTGATTGCAGCAGCCGGCGAGGTTTACAGCAGATAAGGAGGTTATGAGACGATGGGAGATAACAACATGACTGCCACAATGATTCAATCGGTAACTTTGGATGATGCGAACGACACGCTGGTCATCTTGGACCAGACCTTATTGCCCAATGAGAAAGTATTTTTGCAACTGAAAGAATTGAAGGATATTTGGGACGCGATCTACCATTTGAAGGTGCGCGGAGCTCCGGCCATTGGCATTGCGGCAGGATACGGCATGTATTTGGGCGTCAAGGCTTCGGCAGCGGCGACATATGAAGAAATGGCTGACGATTTTAAACGGGTAAAAGAGTATTTGGGATCGTCTCGTCCGACGGCTGTAAACTTGTTCTGGGCGTTGGATCGGATGGAAGCGCGCTTCATGCAAGAGCAAGGCAAAAGTGTAAGCGAGATTAAAGAAGCGCTGAGACAGGAATCGGAAGCGATTCGTGCTGAAGATGAGCAAGTGTGCGAGCAAATTGGCGAATACGCCTTGTCACTGCTGCAGCCGGGATGGGGCATACTGACCCATTGCAACGCCGGGGCGATCGCTACGGCAAAATACGGCACCGCGCTGGCGCCCATCTATTTGGGAGAAGAGCAAGGATACCGTTTTAAGGTGTATGCCGATGAGACGAGACCTTTGCTGCAAGGCGCGCGCTTGACGGCGTGGGAGCTTCATGAAGCGGGCATCGATGTGACGCTCATCTGCGACAATATGTCTTCCATTGTCATGAAAGAAGGCAAGATTCAGGCCGTTCTGGTCGGTTGTGACCGGGTAGCTGCTAATGGAGACACCGCGAATAAGATCGGGACGTCGGCGGTGGCGATTTTGGCGAAGCATTACGGCATCCCGTTCTACGTCTGTGCGCCGTTGTCTACGGTCGATTTGCAGTGCGCTACGGGCGATGATATCCATATCGAATTAAGACCGGATGAAGAAATAACGAGCAAATGGTATGAAAAACCGATGGCGCCGGAAGGTGTCAACGTATATAACCCGTGCTTTGATGTGACGGATCACGAGCATATTACGGCGATCATTACGCAGAACGGCATTGCTTATCCGCCGTTCGCGGATAGCCTCCTTGCCATGTTCGCGAAGAAAGACAAAGAATAGGACGAATCAGCGCATCATACGAACAAAGCCCGGCTCACTGCAAATGAGCCGGGCTTCTTTGCAGTGAACCGGGCTGAAAGTTGGGAAGTTATCCTTATCCTTTTGTTTCAACCAGCTTTTAAATGAAAATATATCATTTTACCATGTCAAATATAGTGACATCTCTGAAAGTACTTGCATTTAATATAACATACAAGTCGTCCGATCATTGATGATTTGTACAGCACTAAAATAGTAAATAGGAGATGTTAATGAAATGGCAATTATCAAACCGTTTATTGCGGGCAGAAGATTTGTATCCACTATAGGAGCAGGTACGGGAGCGGGGGCCACATTTGCGATTGCAGCTACAGCATTTACAGATGATACAGGCGCGGCTGCAACTGCATTCCCTGCCTCACCTGCCTTCTACAACCTTAGTATTAATGGTGTGCTCCAATTAGCTAGTACTTCAACAGCAACCACAACAACGTTGTCAATACCGGGTGGAGATGTACTTGACCCTGCTACCCCAGTTACTGTGGAATTTGTTGTAACGTAATCGTTTTGAACATATCGTTGGAATAGGATGTGGCACTCCCGTAATCGTTGTTGTGTGAATTACTGTTGGACAAGGGCTGTACTAGAGGTAGGCTTCTACTTGATATGCTCCCCTTACGGTAGACAGGTGAAATAATAAAACCTGTGTATGGG
>NZ_JAJNBZ010000069.1 GCF_021369635.1 Paenibacillus profundus
ATAACTATAGGAAAGTCGACATTAAGTGTTTATAAGTGCAATTAATGAAAGCCAAATTATTTAAAGGAGGTGAAGAAAATGAACGCCGTATTGGAATTGCAAAAATTAGCGCATGACACTGATGGTAAAGGCCAAGCAGCGGAAGCAACAATCACAATCATAACTATAGGAAAGTCGACATTAAGTGTTTATAAATGCAATTAATGAAAGCCAAATTATTTAAAGGAGGTGAAGAAAATGAACGCCGTATTGGAATTGCAAAAATTAGCGCATGACACTGATGGTAAAGGCCAAGCAGCGGAAGCAACAATCACAATCATCACTATAGGAAAGTCGACATTAAGTGTTTATAAATGCAATTAATGAAAGCCAAATTATTTAAAGGAGGTGAAGAAAATGAACGCCGTATTGGAATTGCAAAAATTAGCGCATGACACTGATGGTAAAGGCCAAGCAGCGGAAGCAACAATCACAATCATAACTATAGGAAAGTCGACACTAAGTGTTTATAAGTGCAATTCATGAATCTTCAAAAAATTAAATAGGATTTAACTGAATGCAAAAGTTCAATGCCGAATTTATTTTTGATCAAAGCAAGTAACAATTACTAAAATAATTCTGGGGTGCTTAGTTGAGTGGAGTTCAGCGAAGCACCCAGAATTCACTTATTATACTCATAAATCATGAAAAAATCAAGAGATGGTGATAAATATCGAAAAGTTATTAGAAATAGCCAAAAACCCCGAGCCATTTGAGGAGGGCACACAAGAAATCTGGCTTGATCCAGATAGAGCTGATCTTGTTTTGAAGGGTCACTTTGACGAGAATATACCTGGTGGTAGTAGGGATAGCAGTTTTATTGATGAAACTATTGATTTTGTTAATAACCTTGCACCAGTAGAGAAATATAAAAAGGTTATTGACTTAGGTTGTGGTCCAGGGCTTTATTCACAAAGATTAGCAATGAGGGGCTACGATGTTGTAGGTGTAGATTTTAACCAAAATTCCATTGACTACGCAATTAGGGAAGCTCAAGAAAAGAATTTATCAATAGATTATAGGAATGAAGATATTACTAATATTGAGCTAGAAAATGATTTTGATTTAGCCCTTTTAATTTATCAGATTTATGGTGTGTTTAATCCAACTAAGAGAAAAAAAATACTTAGCAATATCCACCGTGGCTTAAAACCGGGAGGATTAGTATTATTAGACGTGTTATCAGACACTAGTTATGAAAAGTTCGAACCAAAAATTGTGTGGACGTTATCTAATGAAGGTAGCATATTTTCAGATAAGAGGCATTTAACTTTATACGCCGCACTTAAGTATCCTAATAAAGTTACTGTGGAAAGAAGTATTCTAGTTTTTGATGATGGTGAGTTAGTAAATTATAATTATTGGAATCAAAATTTCAGTATTGAAGATTTAGAAAAAGAAGTGGATGAAGCAGGATTTACTCTTGAAAAGGTATATGCAGATGTTAATGGTGGAGAATACGTCAACAATAGCGAGTTCTTCGCCGCAGTTTTAAAAAAGAAATAATCAGATAAGAAAGCCCCATTTAAGGATTCAGTGTTTGCAAGAATAGGAATAATTTATCCCCTGGCTCTAACACTGAATCCTAAAGTTAAAAGGCATATGAAAGTTTCACATATTTAATATGTGTTTAAATAAGTCGTTCAAAAATAAAAATAAAAGGATAAACATAAAAATATGAAAAGACTCACTTTAAAACAGTTTATCGGTATTCTAGATAATTACAGACCTTCTGGGTGGTTGCTTTTCATAGCATTTGTATTATCGATAATTCAAACGGGTATATCTTTAATAATTCCATTAGTTTCCATGGAACTTGTCGATTTATTGGTTATTGAAGAATTTAATATTTTTACTTTATTAGGCTTGTTACTTCTTTTTATGTTCCAAGTTTCACTTTCTGGTATTTCTCTTTATATGATGATTTATATTGGTGAAGGAATAATTGTCCGCCTAAGAGAAGATTTATGGAGAAGAGTAGTAAGATTTCCTGTTAAATTTTTTGATGCAAATAATTCAGGGGAAATAATGAGTAGAATTACAAATGATACTATGGTAATGAAGAATTTCTTTGTAGACCATTTGATTCCTTTCTTTACGGGTCTAATTACTATTGCAGGTTCTCTTATCATTCTTATTCTAATAGATTGGAAGATGGCGCTTATTTTTCTACTAGTTTTTCCTGCTGCATTTTTGATTCTAAACCCACTTGGTAAAAAGATGTACGGTGTTTCCAAAGATTTGCAAAATGAAACAGCCTTATTTCAAGGAAATCTTAGCAGGGTATTAAGTGATGTTCGTTTAGTAAAGCTTTCAGTTGCTGAAAATGAAGAAGCCGTTCAAGGAGCTAAGCGGGCAAGAAGATTGTATAAATATGGCTTAGAATCTGGGAAGGTAATAGCAGTAGTATCACCTCTTATTACAACAACGCTCCTAATGGTATTAGTTTGCATATTTGGTTATGGAGGCTACCAAGTTGCAAGAGGCTCTTTGTCAGCAGGAGCTCTAGTAGCTATAGTGTTTTATATATTCCAAATTATGACTCCCGTAACATTAATGGCTCAATTTTTCACTCAAGCCCAAAAAGCAATGGGAGCAACAGAACGTGTCAATTCATTATTAGTAGAAGAGCTTGAAGAAGTTGTTGTATCCAATAAAGAAAATGTCAAAGAAGACATTGAAGCTGGAATTACCTTCTCAAATGTTGTATTTTCTTATAGTGAAAAGGGAGAAGTATTAAATAATATTAGCTTTACAGCTAAGGAAGGTAAAAAGACGGCAATTGTGGGTGAAAGTGGAGTCGGTAAAACAACTTTATTTTCATTACTTGAACGATTCTATATTGTTGACAGTGGGGATATTTTTTATAATGGAAGATCGATATATTCTCATGAATTAAGTAAATGGAGAGATAAAATTGCATATGTTAGCCAGGATACCCCTATTATGGAAGGTAGTGTTAAGGAGAATTTAGTGTATGGCATAAAGAAAGATATAAGTGATTCCATCATTTTTGATGCACTAAAGAGTGCAGACTTAGACTCTTTTGTTTCATCACTACCTCAAGGACTAGATACGGAGGTTGGTGAAAAAGGTATCCGCTTATCAGGTGGACAAAAACAAAGAATAGCAATTGCTAGAGCCATCATAAGAGATCCAAAAATACTACTATTAGATGAAGCTACAGCTCATTTAGATAGTCAATCTGAGGCACTCGTTCAAGAAGCTTTCAATAATTTAATGAGAGATAGAACAACGATAATTATTGCACACCGTCTTTCAACTATTAAGGATGCAGACTGTATTGTAGTTATACAGGAAGGTAAAGTATCAGGGTGTGGTTCACATTACGAATTATATGAAACAAATCAGTTATATAAGAATTTATTTAATCAGCAAACAATTTCTAAAGAATTGGTTCTTAATGGAAATATCTAAAAAATTTAAATGAAAACAGGCCTTTTTGATGTATTTTTTTATCCCCTCAAAGGTAGACCTATTTAAATAAAATACTCGAGGGGATTTTATATTTTGTCTACTGGCAGACAAGGAACCTCATATCGCTGTATCTGTCGATATGCTAGATACAGCGATATGAGGTTCCGGAAGCTCTCGCCTGTAAACGAGAGAACATGTGCATGGTGCACCAAGCGATCGACCAGCGCAGACATAAGCTTGGTGTCCCCACAGATGGAGGTCCACTGGCCAAATTCCAAGTTAGACGTCACAATAACACTTTGCCTTTCATAACCATCCGCAATTATATTAAACAATAGTTCCCCCCCCCCCCCGTCTGGCTAAAGGGCACATATCCGACTTCATCCAGCATGAGTAGGTCTACCTTTCTCAGTTTCTCCCGGTACCGGCTCACTGTGCCTGCCGCAAACTTCTCCTGCAAGATCGCAACCAGGTCGGAAGCCCGGTAGACTTGACGGTTTTGCCTCGTCTGCAGGCTTCTACCCCTAAAGCAGTCGCCATATGAGTCTTCCCGGTTCCTACAGCGCCCTCAGCAGCAAATTCTCTTTGCGCTCTAGCCATTCTAACTCTCGAAACATGTCCGGACTGCCTCCACATATGGTCGTTGACATAGCCTTCAAACGTTTTAATATTCGGGAACCCCGCCTGCTGTACGAGCTTTCCTAGTTTGGCGCGGCGCCGGCCATCGAGTTCTGCCGTCAGAAGTTGTTCCACCAGCATGCTCACTTGTTCGTTCTGCTGAAGCGCGACGTACTCCATCACATGAGCCAGCCGAAGTTGCCGGCACAAATCCGCGAGTTCTGTCTCATGCTAGCTCACCCCCATCAGTTGGTCATAGCGCTCAAACGAGCCATTTTTTTTGCGGTACTTCCTGTATTTGTTCCATATGATACACACCGCACTAGTGGGTCAGTGCTTGCAAACTCTCCTTGCGCAGCTCCAGTTCCTTCACTCGGACATACTGCTGTATGGTATCCGGCAGCATGCGAATAAACTGGGAATGCGTGACGCTACACGGTTTCCGCAAAAGATTCGTAAACATCTGCGGCCACGGAATTTCTGCCGTTTGGCCCGTATATGGACGAGGCTCTATGCAAACAACCGCCGTTGTTCCTAGTTCAGACTTTGCATAGAGCATCCGGTAAACCTTCCTCGATAATTCATGAGTTCCTCCTTCTTCTAGGTCACATGATTACTTCGATCTATATTTCTTCGTCTGCGCCTCTCATATTCCTTCTTTCTCTCATAAAGACGCCTCAACTCTCTTGAACTCCAACATCGTATTCATGCTGCGGGGCTTTCGCCCCTTGGTAATCAGATGTATAATCATGGAAGAGGACTCAGACAACACACGACCCGGCCTAAGATAGGAGCTATCTAAGGGCCGGGTCGCGTCGTGAATAAGGGAAACCAGCCTCTTAATTATTCAAAGGTAGGGAAAATCATGAGAATAATTAGATTTCGGGGAAGAAGTTTTGATTTAGATAACTTCTTAAAGAAACCGTTATTTGCTCATCTTTCAACCATGTCGGAAGAGGGTCCACGAGACTCTCCAGTTTGGTTTCATTGGGAAAGAGAACGGATATGGATTATTGGAATTACTTCGACAGATAGTTTTCCAAAGAGAATACAGAAAAATCCGAAATGTGCAATTGGAATTGTTAATTTTGATCTTTATCGTGGACTTGTTTTACATGCAGGATTTAGAGGTGATGCAGAGGTTAAATCATTTGATAATGAGATAGCATATCGATTACTATCACGATATTTAGGTCCACATGAAGAACGATGGGATCCAAGATTTAGGAATTTAGATGACAGCAATGTATTGATATGTTTTAGGCCGGAAACCGTCGTAATCCGAGATCAATCATACGTTCCAGCAAAAGAAATGAAATAGTCAATTTGAATGGTTATTCAGACATCGAACGGAATAGTGTGAACAGGTGGTGTTCAACGATGTATGAACAGCCAAAAGGATATGTTGAGATCGATAGATTCAAAATATCCTATCACATGGCACTCACGCATCGGGCTGACGGCTCTCTAGATGAATACCGACATCCTTTTTTGATTAAGATCGACGAAGAAATAGCAGGTTTCATCTTGGTAATAACAGGTGTTCCCAAAGAATATGTTAAATTGAGTACAGCCAATGAGACAAATGTCATTAGTGATTTCTTTATTATGCGGAAGTTCAGAAGAAGGAATTATGGTAAGCAGGCGGCGTTCCGCCTTTTTGACAGATTTCCTGGTGCATGGGAGATTAGACAAACAGAAACAAATATACAAGCCAATCAGTTTTGGAAGAGTGTTATTGATGAATATACGAAGGGGAAATACCTAGAAGAGCATGTACAAGATGACCGGTGGCGGGGACCCGTTCAATGTTTTCAGAATGATAGTCATACGTGATAATGATATGGATGTCGTGAACACAAGGACGTTATCGAAAAGATCCGCAAAAAATGAAAGAAAGGGAGTTGTCCATGGAACTTAAAGAAATCAATCAAAAATTAAAAGAAACAAGAGACGAATTACTTGGAATTGTTAATGCATTGAATGGAGATCAATTAAGCAAGCGTAAAGAACCAAACAGTTGGACTATAAGTCAGGTATGTCAACACTTAATCAAGACAGAAGAACTATATGTCATGGCAATAAAGAAAGGATTAAAGAGTACAGAAGATTCGTTTAGCGAGAATAAACCGCAATGGGAATTTTTAGTTGATAGAAGTAATAAGATAGAAGCTCCTGACATTGCTAAACCGGACGATGAAGCTTTAGAAGGTAAAGAAATAATTGAAAAATTAAATCATTCAAGAGAGAAGTTAAACGAAGTATTAAAAACTGTAGAAGACCCATCACTGCTAAGTAGAAGACATTTTATACACCCAGTTTTTAAAGAGATGTTATTAATTGAATGGGTTAGATCACTGTACTTGCATGAACAAAGACATATTAAACAAATTATTGAAATTAAAGATGGAATTTAAGTAAGGCATTGCATATTCGAAGAAGGCGGATGCATCCGATAACACTGTATCTATGCTGCGGGCTTCGCCCTTGGTTCGCAAAATGGGAGAGGCGAAGAAGATGAACCAGCTCACAACCCTGCGAGGCTATGTTCGTCGGACCCAGTAGACGATCCATTCCTGCCTGGACACGGAGGAAGCAGGGCGGCTGCAGGTTCATCGCAAGTATCTGTATGCCGACGGCCTCATGCAAGTGATGGAAGGCATCGTTCCGTTCTTCCCGTACGGCGATCGGGAGGCCGCGCTTCAAACGCTCGCCGGAATACTGGAACGGGGCCCTTCGCGCTTCCTCCGGAAACGCATAATGGCAGACAATTTGGGACGACGCTGAAATTCCATATCGATCTGTTTGTAGATGGAATCGAGGAAACGTTTGAGCCGGCAATTGAGGCCATTCGTTAGTTGAATCAATCGCTCAAGATGGGGATTGAATTGTATAAGATCCCGGTCAAGTGAATATCTCCTTTGTTATGTTGACATGAATGAACCTTTTCGGAAAGCGGGAATTGATATGGGGATAGCTTATAAATTGAAATGCGGACATTGCACGTACCACAGTAATGTGTTTTTAGGTATCGGCTTCAGCCATGTATATATAAGTTCGCTTTTGCCGGTAATTAAGAAGGAAGAGGCACGTCAGCGGGCCGCCTCATTTATCAATGACGAAAGCGCGGTACATACCACTTGCGACGTGATTTACGTGTGCGATCAGTGCGGCTATCTGCATAATGACTTGTACTTGAAGATTCAATCGGATACCGATCAGTTTGAACTCCGTCATGTCTGCCCCCGGTGCGCGGAGCCGCTGACGTCCGAACCGCTGGAAGAACTGTACCCGGAAGCAACGGTACTGGCCTGTCCCGAATGCCGGAAAGAGAAGCTAGAGATTGAGGCTTACATGGATTGGGATTAGTTGAGTTGATGCGTTTGACACAGATTCATATGTTGGGTGTTGGGAGCGGGTCGGGATGAAGTTAAGAACGGAATATACCTGTCCACTAGAACTGACGCATGATGTGACGAAGGGAAAATGGAAGCCCATTATTTTATGGCAGCTCGGCAAAAATCCGATGTCGCTTTCCCAATTGGAAAAGGACATCCAAGGAATTACGCAGAAGATGCTGCTTGAGCATATTAACGTGGGCTCACCCTATCAAGACGTCGAATTGGCCGTATCATGAAAGAGCAAGGCCTAGTTTCGACCTTCACCGTGGCTCAATTCGAACCACAAAGAACTCCGTGTAACGAATCAAAACAGGCAAATGAACTGAATCGTGAGTTTCAACAAACAGAAGACAAACGTGCCGTTGTAAGCGACTTAACGTATGTAAAAGTGAAAAGCAGATGGCATTACATCTGTGTATTTGTCGCTCTCTTCAACCGAGACATTATTGGCTCAAGTGCAGGGCCTAAATATCTTTACAGATAGTGAGAATTAGACTTTCATGTGTTAAGCGGCCCCGGAAATCAAAACCGCGGCAAAATATAACTTTGTATTCAAGTTCCCGGATTCTATGCGTGGCTTTACCGCTCATTGAAAATATCCTTGATAGGGGGATTATTTGGCTTAGCTAATAGAAAAACACGCCGCTGTGACTGTGGCGTACTTTTTGTATCGCTTACGGCAAAATGGCAAATGACCGTACCGGAAATCCAGACGCTTTGTCTGGTTTGGGCACTATGTTAAAAATGATGGCGCCTGTTGCAGGCACTTTATCCAAGTTCTTTAATAGCTCGACTTGGTAGGCGTCTTGCTCGAGAACGTAATACTCGGCTAATAGGGCGCCGTTTTCTTGATAGTCGATGCTTGCGTCCGTATCGAATGTTTCATGGCCGACCGCTTTGATTTTTCTTTCCTGAAATAAGAATTGAAGCGCGGCGAGCGACCAGCCGGGTGCATGGTTATTGCCGTCCGCATCTTTGTTATTGAATGCATCTTTATCCGACCAACGCTTGCTCCAATCGGTTCGCAGAGCGACGAAGGAACCTTCCTCGATTGTGCCGTGCTCCGCTTCAAATTGCAAAATGTCTTCTACGCTGAGCGAATAGTCATTGTTTTCTTCCGATTCTTTGGATTTGTCGATAACAACAAGAGGCAGGACCAATTCCTTCAAATCGAGCTCATCCAAATAACGTTTGTTCCGAACAAAATGAATGGGAGCATCCAAATGAGTTCCGTACTGCCCGGCGAACGTAAAGCTTTGCGCAAAAAAACCGTCATCATGGTTGAATAATGTAGTAAACTGGGCATCGGCAAAAGCGGAAAAATGAGGAGATTCCGGACCGAAAGTATGCGTCAGATCAACCCATTCCTTTTCTTTTAATAGTTGAAACGCTCTGATTAATTCGTTTGCCATCTGACCACCTCATCTTATTTACTTTATTTACAGATCATTTATATGAGCATTTTGCAGTAATCTAAGCCCTTGCTACACAAGGACTTTCAGCAAT
>NZ_JAJNBZ010000006.1 GCF_021369635.1 Paenibacillus profundus
CAGTCTGTTGCTTAAACTCTCCATTGCGGTCTCGTGGAATGTTGAGATGCAGATCGCCATACTCCGTGTGCAGTGTACGAGTATATCCACCATTACGTGAGTTTCCTGAATTCACCCCAATACGGTCGTACTTTTCATAATCTAGAAACGAAGTTAATTCGGTTTCCAACAAACGATTCATAGCCAATTCGAGATGAGCACGAAAAACTTCTGTCACATCTTGTTTCGTAACTAGAGCTTGGACTAAATCTGATGTAAAATGATTCATAGGGAAGACCTCTTTTCTGTGAATTGTGTTGTGGTGACTTAATTCTACAAGAAAAGGTCTTCCTTTTTGCTATTTATCTATTTACACAAGATATTTTACGCTCTCAAATAGATGTTGAAAATTGATATATTAAATAGAAGACATACTATAATTAAGCCATATATACATACAGGTTTGGAGGTATTATTATGGCAAGTGTTAATTCTTTGATTTCAGATATTCAAAAACTATCAGTATCTCAACAAGAACAGTTGCTTTCCTATTTAGAAGAACTGCTTGTATTAGGTACACAAGTAGGTCAAGTAACACAAGAAGTCAAGGAATTTAGATTTGCCAAGGGAAAAATCTGCCCACATTGTAGTGCTGAAACTGTATCAAGAAACGGCAGGTATAAAGGGAAGCAACGATATATTTGTAAATCCTGCAATAAGACTTTTACTGACTTCACAAACTCTGCCACTTACAAAAGCAAGAAAACATTAGATAAATGGCTTAAATACGCTAAATGTATGATTGCAGGTTATTCCATTAGAAAGAGTGCTAAAATTGTAGAGATTAATATTGCAACAAGTTTCTTTTGGAGACACAAAATACTTGATTGTATAAGGTCATTTTTTGGTGTAGGCTCTGTTGAGGGAGTAATTGAGGCTGATGAAGTATTCTTTGCAGAGAGTTTCAAAGGTACAAAACCTTCTAAAATGCCGAGAAAATCTCGTGAAAGAGGCAAACAGATTAAAAAGAGAGGTATATCTAACGAACAGGTTTGTATTGCTACTGCTATTGATAGACAGGGTAATCTAATTATGGAGTTACTATGTAGAGGTAGAATGACACACCAAGAAATAGAAAGACTCTATGACGGTCGTGTAGGGGATAACTCTATCTTTTGTACTGATAGTCATAAGAGTTATGTTCAGTTTGCCAAAGATTGTTCATTGGAACATAAACGTATACAAAGAGGAAAACATAAAGAAGGAATTTACCATATTCAACACATTAATGCTGTACACAGCAAATTAAAAAAGTGGATGAATAAGTTTAATGGTGTTGCAACTAAATATATTAGCAATTATTTGTATTGGTTTAAATGGCTACAATTATTTGAAACTGACAAAGAAGTTGTTAAAATCAAGAACTTTATGGTTCAATGCAATGTAGCCCATGCTTATACAAGAATAACAGATTTTAAAGAAAGAGAGCCAATATTTATTTAGGTATATACATTTGTAATATTTGGAATGACGAATTATTTATATTTTAGGAGGATAAATTGTAATGATAAAAAATAATTTTAAAATAGAAAACATTCCAGCAATTTTGTGGGGTGACAAATCAGATAAGTTATTTGTGGTGGTGCATGGTAACATGTCAAATAAGGCAGATGACTCGATTATTGTATTTGCAGAAGAAGCAACAGCAGTAGGTTATCAAGTGCTTAGTTTTGATTTACCTCAACATGGTGACCGTAAGGATGATACTTATCTTTGCAAAGTTCAAAACTGTGTTCAAGACCTTAATACAATTATGACCTATGCAAAATCGTTATCAAATAATATAAGCATTTTTGCTTGTAGCATGGGAGCATATTTTAGCCTATTAGAATATAGTCATGAGCCGTTGAAGCAGTGTTTGTTTCTCTCTCCTGTGGTAAATATGGAACGTATCATAAATAATATGATGACATGGTTTAACGTAAGTGAGAGTAGACTAAAAATAGAAAAAGAAATTTCTACACCTATTGGACAAACTCTCTATTGGGATTACTACTGTTATGTGAAAGAACATCCTATTGTTGCTTGGAATAATCCAACTTCAATTCTCTATGGTTCAGAAGATAACTTATGTGAGTTTGACGTTGTATCTGAATTTAATAAACGTTTTAACTGTAATTTGCAAGTAATGGAGAATGGAGAACACTATTTCCATTCTGAGGAACAGTTGCAGTATTTCAGACAATGGCTGAAAAAACATATTTACGTTTAATGATAATAAAAAATGATTGATGTATAAATTTCTTTAAAAGCGAATTAAGGGAAGTCAAAATGGCTTGTTGGGGATATCGGGCTAATCGTTTTTCAATGCCAGGCATTCCAATTAATATCATCGCAATGTCATTACGATCGTAGATATCCCTGAGCTGTTCTAAATTTTGCACTTTTAGTCGATCTATTTCATCAACAATTATTAAGTCGATATCCTCGTAAGCATCGGTGGAATAATTTTCTTCTTCTCCTTTAGTAAGCACTTTATACATAGTTCTTGTCAACCTCTTAGGGAGTAAAAAGTTGCGTGTTCAGAAAAGGACGAGTTTTGTAACATATATCTAGCTTGTAAGATATTAACATGTTATTATTTTGATTAAAGGGCGCTTTTTAATTTTGTTCAGCAATCTTTTGCGGAACAAGGATTAGAAATCGCAGGAGAAAAAGAGTTAGCATTGGTGAATAATTTGTGTACCCTATTTTGAGAATTATGGAAATGATATTTGGAATGTTTTAGGCCATGTATGAAAGTGGCTTGTCTTAGGAGAGGAGATAAAAAAATGATTGAATTACGAAAAATAACCGGGGATAACATAGACGAAGTAATAGCACTTGAAGTTGGAGAAAACCAGAAAGACTTTATACAAACTACTAACCTCAGAAGCTTTGCAGACGCTCATATGTTGAACGCAGACGGGATACCAGCGACTCCCATTGCCATTTATGCCGATGGAGCTGCGGTTGGATTTTTGATGTATATTTACGATACGTTGGATCATGAATCATTTGAAAATGAAGTTTTTTACGGGAAGAAGAGCTATTTTATATGGCATATTATGATTGAAAAGAGTTATCAGGGGAAAGGATATGGCAAACTTGCCTTTGAAAAAATGTTGTTGGATATTGAAAATATGCCATATGGGGAAGCAGAATATGTAACCCTCTTTTATCGAACAAGTAATGTCATAGCTAAAACATTATACGCTTCATTTGGTTTCGTAGATACAGGAATCATTCAGGATAATTCGATGTTGGCGATTAAAAATCTAGATGGGAAAATAACAGAAGCCGTAGTGGAATAGGCTCTCTCGGAAAGCCGGTTTTGTTAACTCTGTCTAAGCAAAAATATGATATTTACACCGCAATCGGGCGCGTTTGTGAAGTAAGCAACTGGTCCAATTTCTTAATTTTAATGTTGAGAAATTGGACTTTTTATATTTATTCATAGTGCAAAATAGCACTTAAAACAGGTGCAAAATAACTCCAAAAGTGACACGTAAGATGCTCCCAAATAACGCCATTAGGGAAATAAAACAGAAGTGACTGCAACAAATCGAAAATAAACTGCTCCATCAGCGATAACGGCTGGCCCAGCACCCTGAAAGAAAGAAGGGGTACAATAATTCAAATTACATGTACTCATGGGATTCAACGAAAGCAAGACCTAAATAGAAAGAGAGTATCGGCACTGCCCAAAACGGAAATTCTATCATTAGATTTATCGTAAATAAATATAAAAGCACTGATGAGGATGATGATTCGACATCAGATACAGTCATTCCGTTTCAAGTTGCGTATGCTGTATCTATCCATAAAGCACAGGGTTTGGAATATAACTCTGTAAAAATTGTTATTACGAATGAGATCGAAGAGCTCACTCGTAATAACATTTTATATACATCAATCACGCGAGCAAAAGAAAATCTAAAGATTTATTGGACACCTGAAACAGAGCAAAAGGTATTAAATAGCTTAGAATTTAAAAATGGGAGAAAAGATGTTGCGCTTTTAAAATCAAAATATAGTTTATGAGTATTTTGGTGTTACTACCAAAACGTTATGACCACCAGTGGACGACAAAATAATAAAAGTTACCAGTAATCGATAGACAGCATAAACCTGGTAAAGAGGAGGAGCTTTTTTAAATTGAATAGTGGTATATCTAACATTCAATTAAGCATTAAATTTAATCCTGAAAGGGACGCCCTTTAATCAAAACTACAATTTCATATGTGAATAGTCATTTAGTTAACTTAAGTGAAAACTAAAAAGTATTGCCATCTGCAAGAAAGACACAATCATATAGGCTGTGTTTATTATTGATTAAATGTGTAACATCTTAATTCTAGAAAAAGGAGCAGTTTGCCACGGCAGCTGCTCCTTTTTGTGTGCATCTAGAAAGGGACATTGAACAAAACTCCACAAAGTAATGTTAATAGAGAGAAAGTTAAAATCACGTACTAAAGTAATGGGTTATATGATGTGACACATCATATCTTATTTTTTCATCCGAAAAGAATGGGGTATATAATGTGTCACATCTGTCACAGGACTAGAATATAGTCCCATAAGAACCCGCGCCCAGCGCGGGTTTTCTTTTTTAAGGGATCAAGTTCTTGTCCTTTGTCCAGGACAAGAACTTGATCCCTTAACCGATAATGGACAAGAACATGGTCTCATTGCCGATTAGATAGTTATTAAATTATTTTAAGGGAAAAATCAGTCGGTTTACCCCACACATCATGGATTCTTAACTTAAAACAAGCATACTTCTCACAAGGTAGTCGGGATTAACCTGTTTACTTTTGTATAGGCAGGATATGTTGATATCCCTATCGAATAATTTCCTGAAAGCAGAATTCTCTCACAATTCAACAAAAGGATGGATCACACTAATGTTCTTACAAGACTGACCCATCAACTAATTTTCACATGAGCACGAATCCTTGGCTCCAGGTAAACAAGAGTTTTATCCTCTCCGGAGACAATCCCTTTGCTCACCCCATAAAAAGGCTCTCTTTTCTTTAGGCCCTGGTCCATGATCAATGATTCCAGTCGGCGTATTTCAAGGAGTGTGAAACAGCGTATAACACCATATTCACGCTTTGGTTTATTGGATTCTCCCATAGTATTTCGAGGATTGAAGTCAGTTCTTCATTAAGCTAACGGGACACGATAGTTCAATTCTGATGGTATGCAAACAACCGCCAACATCTTGCAAACAGCCCCAGCCCATCCACCCTTTGTGGGATAAGAAGCTAGAGCGATTGGATTAGTTATGAGGGGAATCCGGTGGCAACCTGACTAAGCATATGATTGCTAGACCGGTAAGAATAAATGGGAATCTTATCAGCAGTGGACTCACAAACCCATTAAAATATGTTACACTATTCCATATTTGTTCATCCATGGAGGAACTTATGAAGCTGTTGATCGTAGAGGACGATATTGGGATATCGTATACAATTGCAAGAGTTATGCAGGATGAAGGGCATAAGGTTACGGAGTGTCATAACGGAGAAGAGGGCTTGCATCACGCATTGTACGGCGAGTTCGATTTAATTATTTTGGATATTATGCTGCCTAAGGTTGATGGATTTACGTTCATCCAAGAGCTGAGGAAGCAAAGAGTGGATACCCCGATTCTTTGTCTGACGGCAAAAGACGGATTGAACGACCGGGTAAAGGGGTTAACGATCGGAGCGGATGATTATGTGGTGAAGCCATTCGAGATTCCAGAGCTGATCGTCAGAGCTAAAGTGCTGCTGCGCCGTTATGGCAAAGTTAATCAAGAAGAGCTGATTAGCTACGGCCCGATTGCTATTCAAGTTAGAAATCGAGCAATAACGGTCACAGGAGAAGAGCTGACTTTGACAGAAAAGGAATATGAGCTGCTTGAGTACCTGCTCATGAATAAAGAGCAGATCGTGACGAAGGAGCAAATCTATAACCGAATTTGGGGACTCGATTCGGAAGCGGGAATTGGCATCGTGGAGCTCTATGTCCATTATCTTCGGAAGAAGTTGTCTTCATGGCATGCCGATCAATATATCCAAACCGTAAGAGGTTTGGGCTACATACTCAGAATAAACGAGTAGTTTTTCAAAGGGAAATCAAAGGTTCATCTTATATATTCTTCTTATACTCTACAAAGGGGAGATTAATGCATGAACCTTGTAAGACAGATGTTTAAGAACACCAGATTGACTATTTTATTGGTAGCAGGATTACTTGTCTTGCTGACTGTAGGTGGTTTGTTATGGCGGGCTCAACATAAATCAGAGGACTTCGGCACCATGATTCAAAAGATGGCGGTTGCCACCCTGAATGAGGACCCCGAGTTTCAGCTTTATTATGGTGCGGAAGAAGTGAATGGTCTTCGATGGGATCCCACTAAGCTTTCCGACTACTCGGATGCCTATTACCAACAAATAAACGATGATACCGAAGAATTTTTGAAAAAGTTGAATGCATACGACGCTGCCAAGCTTTCCTCAGAAGACAAGCTTACCTACGATATCTTCAAATGGCAAATAAGCACGGCACAACAATTGAACAAATATTCGGATTTGAACACAGGCGGATATCATTCCCTAATCAATTTCTCGCCGTTTTTCGCTAACAACTATCCGATTCGTAACCAAGCAGATGCAGAAAATTATATTGTTGCGCTGAATGGGTTTTCGGACAAGGTCGCACATTTCATAGACAGAATTCAGGACAAACAAGAGAAAGGATTCATCCCCACTTCTGAATTTTTGAAGGAAATACTCATGGGTTATGATAATTTGAAGAACACAAAACCGGAAAAAACGGTTTTGTACACTTCATATGTAGAGAAATTATCGGAGATAAAGCTCAAACCGTCCAAAGAACAGGAACTGAAAAAGGCGTTACTACAGACTTTAAGCGATCATGTACTTCCTTCTTACGGCAAACTTGCCGATTTGATCCAAAACGATCTTCTGAAGCAAGCATCCGTGGGTCAGGGGGTTTGGAGTCAGCCGGGTGGCGGCGAGTATTATTCTGCTCTGCTTAGACTTACTACGGGTACGGACCTCAGTCCTCAGGAAATTCACGAGATCGCCAAACGCAAAGCGGAAGAGATCGTAAAGGAGCTAAGAAGCCCAGTCCCGGAGAAAGCACAAGAGACTACAGTTGTAAACCAACGCGTAGCAGGAGATGAATTACTGCAAACGGTTAACCGCAGTTTGTCGGAAATAAAGCCCAAATTGTCCGATTGGTTTGAAGAAGCGCTTATTCCCAACAATCCAGTGGATGCGCGGTTATATCCGGCTCCGGTCTCGAATGTAGGCGCATTTTATATCCCCCCATCTATTAATGGCGATAGGAATGGAAGATTTTTTTTTCCGCCAGGCAGACTGTTTTTCGAAGAGGAAGCTAAAATGTTTGCGATGCATGAAGGCGTTCCAGGACATCATTTTCATTTTTCCATCGAATACAACCAACCGGCAATTCCATTAGCCCGTAAAATTACTAATTTACCCGGATTCTCAGAAGGATGGGCAATCTATGCGCAAACTTTAGGCGTAGAGATGGGCTTGCTTGATCAGAAGACGGTACAAAATCATTTGCTTTATTTTTACCTTGAAACCGTTATCGACACGGGTATTAATGGGCTGAAATGGACAAGAGAACAAGCTTATGAATATCTGGTGAGCATGGATAGAACGGAATTCAGTGCCTTGATTGACAGCGCCATTGCTTTTCCCGGACAAACAATTTCCTATGCCATCGGATATGATCAATTTCAATCTCTTCGAGAGAAAGCGGAAAGCGAGCTCAAGGATCGTTTCGACATTAAAACTTTTCATTCCGTTCTTCTTCGAAACGGTAAAATGCCATTTCCGATATTGGAGCAGCAAGTGAATCAATACATCAAGTCCGCCAAATAAAAGGAGTTCAGACCCCGATATGATTAAACGCACGCTAGTACGAATGACGATATGGAACAGCACGGTCGTATTTTGCTTGCTCATCATACTGGGGGGAGCGTTATACGGGCTGGCGCGTTATCGGATATATTCCGACATTGACCGTCAGCTGGTTTTTAATATTGACCACATGCATCAAATTACTCTAAGTAGTGGGGCTCAAGTCATTAACATTGATTCGAAGGAACCGGAACGTTTTATGATGTTATTTTATTGGGATTCCAACGATACCTTGCTTCAAAGCTTATATTATAAATGGCCATTTATCGAATTGAGTTCGATTCTTCGGGAAAAACAAAACCACATGGGACCCGAGTCAATACGCGTGGATAAGAAAACCTATCGATTCGTAAGCAGACCCTATCAGGGCAATTTGCCAGTAGTCGAGGAGCTGTCTAACACGCCTTTGAAAACAGTTCAGTTATATACGGAAATTTCTGCCGAGGCGTATTATTTGAATCGGTTATTATGGAGTATTAGTATCGGAATCGGTATCGGCGCGTTAATATCTATCATCGCAGGTTACGCATTGGCTAGACGGGCGCTCATTCCGATTCAGAAGGCTTGGGACAAGCAGCAGCAATTCGTTGCAGATGCCTCTCACGAGTTGAGGAGTCCGCTTTCGGTCGTCCGAGGGCAAACACAAATATTGTTACGCCATCCCGATCATACGATCGAGGAAGAAAGCGCTCCAATTTCAGCCATTCTGAAAGAAACCAAAAGAATGAGCAACATGGTAGACGGGCTGCTTCTTCTGGCAAGAGGCGATTCACATGAGGAAGTCATCTCATGCAAACCTGTGCGAGTTGACGGGATCATTAAAGAGATTGCAAAAAATATAGAGCCGATAATGGATTACAAGCAGTTGCGGTTACAGCTTCATGTCGAAGGCTCGGAATTGCTCATGAATGGAGATGAGGATCGTCTCATACAGTTGTTCATGATTTTGTTGGACAATGCTATTAAATTTACTCAGGCAGATGGGCAAATCGATCTTGAGTGTCTTAGGCAGGGGAAGTCAGTTCTCGTAACCGTCAAGGATAACGGAGTGGGTATTTCGGAACACGAATTGCCACTCGTATTTAATCGCTTTTACAAGGGAGATTCCTCTAGAAATAGAGGGGATCATGGAGCGGGTCTAGGGCTATCGATCGCGCGTTGGATCGTCGATCAACATCAAGGTTCTGTCCACATTAGCAGCGGGGTAGGGTGTGGTACGACCGTTATGATTCGTTTTCCAGTGATTAGTTAAATAATAGAGTTGATAGGATACCGCGGCAGCCGACCAGACAATCGGCTGCCGTTTTCATTAAGCTAAAGGGCAAATAAGTTGACGATCAATTGCGGTGAACCTTACCTCGAGTCAGTGGTTGTAATGCGGAAAATAGAATTGAAGGTTGAAGAAGGAGCAAATCTATAACCGAATTTGGGGACTCGATTCGGAAGCGGGAATTGGCATCGTTGAGCTCTATGTCCATTATCTTCGGAAGAAGCTGTCTTCATGGCATGCCGATCAATATATCCAAACCGTAAGAGGTTTGGGCTACAGACTCAGAATAAACGAGTAGTTTTTCAAAGGGAAATCAAATCCTAAAACACATATAAAGGGGATATAAGCTATGAACCTTTTACCACAGGTATCTAAGAAAAATCGTCTGGCCTTCTTATTGGCTGTGGGACTTCTCGTATTGCTGATTGCAGGCGGTTTGTTATGGCAGACCCAACATCAGTCAGAGAGTTTTGACGCATTGATTCAGAAGATGGCGTTTGATACGCTTAAGGATGACCCTGAGAAACAGCTTTATTTTGACTTGAAAAATGTGGAGGGAATCCGATGGGATCCCACTAAGCTTACGGACCTGTCGGATGCCGATTACGAACAATTAAACGAAAAGAGAAATGGTTTTCTTAAACCTAGAAGGGATTATGTTCTTGTCCTCCGACATGTAACATCTTATAGAAGGATGTAGATTGACAAGAATATACTTGAATACATAACTACTAGAACACAATGATCCATGTACTTATAGACAAGAATATGCTTTAATAACACTCGAAATGTACTTGGATCTGTTTTAGTACAAAACAAATTACATATCGATAGTTCACTGATAATTAAGTTGTGAATCCAAGTGATTCAACACAATTCGACAAATTTCATTTTCAGTCTGGGTTATACTTAGTTTAATTAATTCAGTAAGATTTAATAGTTAGGAGTTCAAAAATCTTATGATACTAGGAGAATAATATGTATTTAGACAAAATAAGAATTTGGAATTGGAGAAAGTTTGAATTACTAAAAAATGGAGATCCAAGTATTGAAGTTTCTTTCAATAAACATTTAAACGTTCTCGTCGGCGAGAATGATTCTGGTAAAACAGCAATAATAGATGCAATTAAAGTTGGATTAAATACCAACAGCCAAGATACTAACTGGATATTAGAATCGGATTTTTTTGATACTTCTGTTCCAATTAAAATAGAATATATTTTTCGTGAAATGTCAGAAGATGAGGAAGCTTTTTTATATGAGTGGATTCACTTTTCCGAGAATGAGTCAGTACTAAGAATATTGCTCGAAGCCGAAATTATTAAAGATCTTAATGGTAAGACCAGAGTTATCAAGTCTCTTTTGGGTGGAGAGGAAGATAAAGAAAGTTTAATTAGTGACAATGTGAGACATCTATTATCAGTGACTTATTTAAAACCACTTCGCGATGCTGAAGCAGAATTAAGTCCTGGTAATAGATCCAGGTTTGCTCAAATCTTAAGAAGTTTAAGTGTTTTTCAACAGAATGATGGAGCAGCTAAAATAGAAATTGAGGAAATATTAACTAAAGCTTTTTTAGAAGTTCAAGAAAAGATAGATAAGCCTGTTCTAAAGCAAATGGATAGTGTAATACAGTCTTTTTTCGATAAAACCCGTGCGAGACAACCAGTAATACAACCGAAGCACATGAAATTTGACGAGTTTGTAAAGAAATTAGAGCTCAATTTAGGTGAGGTAGGTCCAGGTTTGGGAAGTTCAAATCTCTTGTTTATGGCTGCAGAGCTCTTATTGCTAAGCGAAAATAAATTAGGGCCACAATTGGCATTAGTTGAAGAGATAGAAGCCCACATTCATCCTCAATCTCAATTAAGATTAATCAAATATTTTGAAAGGAAAAGCAAAGAAGACGGTATTCAGTACATTTTAACATCTCATAGCCCTATACTTGCTTCATCAATTTCTCTAGAACATATAATTTTAATTTACAACAACTGGGCATACTCAATGCAGTCGGGTCAAACACGTCTTAATTCTGATGATTATAAATTTTTAGAACGTTTTCTAGATGCAACAAAATCCAATATGTTTTTCGCAAGGGGTATAATCTTTGTTGAAGGTGACGCAGAAAACTTATTGATACCTGCATTTGCAGAAGCAATTGGAAAGCCATTACATGATTATGGTGTATCAATTGTTAATGTGGGCAATTTAGCGTTTAAGCGATATGCTTCGATTTTTTTAAGAACAGATGAGAAACTTTTGAATTTTCCGGTTTCTATTGTGACTGATTTAGATTTGAAACCTATTTCTTACTTTAATGAAGGTTATATATCTTATTTTGAAGTAACTCCCCAAACTGAGAGTCAAATTACAAACCTTTTTGATAAAGATTTCACTGGGAAACTTGTTGGATCATACATCACGATTGATCAACTGATAAAAAAAATAAAGCAAGAGAGTGTTGAAATTGATACCTCTACGTCAGAAAAGTTAATAATTATTCTGGAGAAATTGAACAATCTATACAACAAACAAATTATCGAACAAAAAATTAAATTCTTAAATGCCAATTATTTTAACAACATTGAAAATACAAAGGTGTTTATATGTTCACCTTGGACTCTAGAATATGCAATTGCAGAGAGTGATTTATCAGAGTTTCTGCAAGATGCAATACTAGATGTCCATTATGAATTAAAAAGCTATAAAACTAAAAAGAAAACAGAATGGAGTAATATAGACTGTAAAGAAAAAAGAGCAGTTGCAATCTACAAATTTATGTTAGATAAAGAAATATCAAAGCCAGCAGTTGCCCAAATGCTTGCATATAAGCTAATCACCAGAAAATCAGAGATTAGTTCTAAACTGAAGAATGATTCACAATTAAAATATATATATGATGCTATCCTTCACGTCACGGGAGGAGAATAACGATGTTTTTCACTGAACAAGATTTTAAAATGGTAGAAGCAGCCACACTGAGCGGTAAAACATTTAACCCAAAACAAAGAGAATTCATTGAATTGGTTGAGTCAAAGTATATTATTGCCGGGCCTGGTGCTGGTAAAACAACAGCTCTCTCTGCAAAAATAGTTCTTCTTTTGCTTAATTCTATGAGAACTAATCAAAGAGAAGGGATCTGTATTATAACCAAGACAAATGTTGCTGTTGAAGAAATAAATCGGATTTTGAGAAATGTTGGACAATCAAAGATGAAGCATCCTCATTTTATAGGTACAATACATCAATTTTTCAATACTTATTTGGCCACACCATACATCAAAAAAGTCTTAAATCCAAAACGCATACGTTTTGGTAAAGAGGAAGATTATACTTCTTTGCTTAATGAACTTGCTGAAAGAAATGTATATTTCAAAAACTGGAAAGACGCTCCCCGGAATATTGCAGTCCAAAAGACAAGTAAAAGCAAACTAATGTTTGATAAATCTAGTAATAATTTTTTTCTCGAAAATACCACTGAATGGGATAAGTTTGATCGACATGGCAAGCATATGTTTAACCTAAAATGGAATCTAAAGAAATTAGGTTTTTTTTCTTTTGAAGATATATTTCTTTTTTCTACAGCTGCGATAGAGGATAAAAAAACACTGTCATTATTAAGAAAGAGATTTCGATATATCTTCATTGATGAGTTTCAAGATACAAACTCTAGTAGTATTGAACTTGTAAATCGCATATTTAAATATCCGGATAATGTCTTGCAGTTTATAGGTGATCCTAATCAAACATTGGACTTTGATGGTGAAATGCCCGTTGTAGATGAATTGAACGTTTTTGAGTTAAACATCTGTAATAGATTTGGAAACCAGATTGGTAAGCAACTTTCTCACATCATTCATGATGTAAACATTAAATGCTTAGATAACAGACAATCCTTCAATCCCCTGTTATTGATATACAAAACTAAAGAAAACTTAATCCCTCACTATAAAAAAATTTTTAACAAGTATTTATCTGATGAAGATTTTGCTTCAGTCAAGAAAAAAGATTCGATATTAGCAATTCAAAACAATACTATTGATGAATTTCAAAAAAATTTAGCGACAAGAATTAGTCCAGGATTTAAAGCGAAATCCTCTGAATCATATACTAAGCAGATACTAAGCCAACTTCATGACGTATTGTTGAACAATATTTCTCTGGCAAAGAAACATGATCTTAAGCTTCCTGATTGGCTGAATGAACACCCTGATTACAAAAATTTGAAAATTTACTTGGTTAGAAGCATCAAATCACGTAAGTTGGAAGTAGAGCAAATCGTGAATCATTTAAATAATCTAATTGAGGAAAAGGAGGGACAGAAAATAACAACACGAGCACGTGTGTTTCAAAATATAGCTGCAATCATTGAACAAATAGGCAAAAAAACATCTATAGAAAAGATAGATGACTTTCACGTATTTAGCACCATTCACTCAGCTAAAGGCGAAACGCATAGATCTGTGCTTCTTATCGATTCTGAGAACGATAAACACTCAAAAATACACACAACATTATTAAAATCTTATTTTTGCGAAGAGAGAGAAAATATCTCTGATTACTGGGTCCAAAGAAATTTGTTATATGTAGCTATGAGTAGACCAACTCATCTTTTTGCCTTTGGAATGGACATAAATTTTATTACTGATGAAGAAATTGAATTGTTTCGAGAAAAGGGATGGGATATTGAATTTACTAATGAATAGTCATGGTATACAATACCTATATAAAACATGATATTTTATTTTAGAGGTATCTAACTAACAGATACTCCTCAAAATCCACCTCTATATCTATTAGTGGTGGATTTTTTTATTTATATAATTGGCAATACTAAATTGATAATCGTCATGGGGGGGGAATAAATGTATACACCTATATCAGGAACTAGGAGTACAAAATATGGTAGTAACTATTGGACTGCGCTTAGTTCAAAAATAAAACGAAGAGTTCAGTTATTTAGTGACTTAGAATACGATCATTGGGTTCTTGTAGAGTCAGACCCTAATGTAAAGACATTTTGTGAGCAGCCTCTTAAAATTCAACATCTTATTAATGGTGAAATTGTTAATTCAGTATTTGATATGTGGATACAGTATGTGGATGGAACGGAAAAATTCATCGAAGTTAAATATGAGAGGGATCTCGATCCCATTAATCCAAAATCTTCAAGAAATATCAGACAAACAGGGGCGCAACAAGATTGGTGTCGAGCTAACAATAAATATTACGAAATTAGAACAGATAAAATGATACGAGGCAATCCATTGTACCTGTCAAATCTCAAGCAAATCATTTCGTATACGAGGAATCGGGGAGCTTACAATGAGGTAGATAGTCACAGGCTTATTACGTTTATTAATATGAAAAGAATAACCCTTGGGGAAATTGAAACTGAATTCATTAATCTCACTCCTCAGCGTATTCGCGAGATTGTTTGTAACCTCATATATACAGGACAAGTTGAAGCAAATATATCAAATTGCATCATTGGATCTTCTCTGGAGGTGTGGTTGAATGTCAAGACGAAAGATAACTGAAAGTGAGGCACTCCCGCCGGAAGCTTTAGATGTTAAAGAGTGGGCAATTGTACTGATTGACAACCTTAATGAGAATGATAAAGAGGTTTTCCTCAAAAGAAAAAAAGCTATTGATATGTATATGAATAACCAGCCAATTAAATTAATTCGTACAGAGACTGGCATCGATTTCGAGTCGTTAAGGAGACTAGTCCGGCGATGTATTACGATGAATGATGAAAACGGTGTTATGTTAGGATATCGAGGACTGATCCCTAACAAAAGAATACGAGGCTATACTCGAATATCTCAAAAGAATAGCAATTACTCTGGTATGTTTACTCAACTTCTCAAAACACATTCTAGTCTTAAAGATATCATTGAAAAATACTATTTTCAAAATAATAAACGTTTGATCACCGATCCAAAAATGAAAGCAAAGCACATCCACAAAAAATTTCTGGAAGAATGCAGAAGAATAGGTATATCAGAAGCCAGTTATCCATTCAATACAGAAACACTTGCAAAGCGTTCATTAGAACGGTATCTAAAGAAGCTTGATAATAAGAGCTTTGTTCAAGCTGCTGGACGTTATGGAGAATCCGCCGCAAGAATTGCCAGTTCAACCGGAAGTGGCTCAGAGCATCATATTTCTATAGTGCGTCCACTGGAACGTGTTCAATTTGACGGTCATTGTATTGATGGTATCTTTTCAATTACATTTCGAACTCCTGAAGGCGACGAGATCACAAGAGAGCTGGAACGAATTTGGCTACTTGTCATTCTTGATGTTGCGAGCAGAGCAGTAATTGGCTACCATCTAAGCACAAGTATTGAGTATTCGGCTGTTGATGTAATGCAGTGTATACGCAATGCGGTTGTTCCTAAAGAAAAAAAGAAACTTACGATTCCAGGTTTACATCACAAAGAACGAGGAGGATTTCCAAGTGAATGTATTCCCGAAATGAAATGGGGTCTTTGGGATGAATTACTGTATGACAATGGTAAAGCAAACTTATCAAAACTCGTTACTGATCGATTAGTCAATGTTATAGGCAGCTCGACGAATGCAGGCCCCGTCGCACTACCTGTCCGGAGAGGCTACATCGAACGATTTTTTGGTGTTTTAGCCGAGAATGGATATCATCGCATGATTAATACAACTGGAAGCCATCCAAGAGATCCAAGAAGAGATAATCCCAAGGAAAAAGCGATTAAGTATGCTATTTCTTTCGAACACCTCGAGGAATTAACGGATGTCCTGATATCTGATTACAATGGTACTGTAAATGAGGGTATCAATAATTTAACTCCACTTGAAGTGTTGAGGCAAAGGATAAATAGAGGCCTTTTACCTCGTGTTATGCCTGAAGAGCAAAGAGGAGAGACTATTTTCCTTTCAATGAAAATTCAGCGTAAAATAAACGGGAGTGTAAAAGACGGTCGACGTCCATTTATTCATTTTGAAGGTGTTGATTATAGAAATGATGTGCTTTCGAGAAGTCCAGGTCTAATAGGTACGAAGTTAGATCTTCTGGTTAACGTGGATGATTTAAGGGTAATCAATACTTTTTTACCTGATGGAAGCGAGTTTGGCGCTCTGACAGGAACGGGTAAATGGGGAATTACTCCTCATTCACTAGAAATGCGTCGTCAAATAAACGCTTTGAGAAAGCGAGGTCTAATTCATTTCACTTCAGAAGATGATCCGATCGATTGTTTTCATCGTTACTTGGAAACACAATCTGTTAGCAAAAGATCAAGTCGCAACAGATTAGCGGAGCAACAACGAAGAATTAGAAAGCACACAGAGACAATAGGAGAGTCTAATTTAGGCGAAGTTAATGTTCCAGTACTTAAACCTGATTCGTCGAATATAAAAGACTCACAGAGAGTTAATCGGATAACGAAGAACTTCAAGACGATTACATTTTAGAAGAGGTATAGGATGGCAGAGCGTGCGAAATCACAAACAGAGCAGATAGTTGAAGATAATCGACCTTTTGTACATCCCCAATCACATCCAATTGAAACCGGACGTTATTTGTTGCAGACAAACCAGATTGAATTGTTAAAGACGACGGTTACGAGGTGGGTGAACAACAGGGTACCAGGTGGTATTGTCTATGGAAGACCACGACTTGGAAAAACGCGTGCAATAAATTATCTAGTTCATGTATTACCGTCTGAATTCGATCGGAATATTCCAATGTATAGTCTAAGGTGTCGTCAGTATAAGCTTCCCAATGAAGGTGTATTTTTCGAAGATGTGTTAAAAGATATTAAGCATGCATTTCCTTCCTCTGGAAAGGCCTCGCAAAAAAGGATCGAGTAATAAGGTTTTTACAAGAATGTGTAGAGTCTTCTGGACAACATCAAGTTATCTTTTTTCTGGATGATGCGCAGAGGCTTGTTGAATTGCAATATGGATGGCTCATGGATATTAATAATGAGTTAGATAGTCTCGGGATCAGTCTGACAGCAGTATTGGTTGGACAAAAAGAGTTGATTCATCAAAGGAGTGCGTTTCAACAAGCAAAAAAGCTACAGCTTGTTGGGCGATTCATGATTGATGATTATAAATTCATTGGGCTTAAAACACTTGATGACATGCAAACGTGCTTGGCAGGTTACGATCAATTTTCCGACTATCCAGTGGGTTGTGGATGGTCCTTTACAAGATATTTCTTTCCAACAGCATTTGCAAATGGGTTCCGCCTGGAAGATTGCGCAGCTGATCTTTATGATTGTTTCTTGTCTGCTAGAACGGAATCGGGCCTGTACAAGGCTCTAGAAATTCCTATGCAATATCTGACTCTTACAGTCGAATATGTATTACGACGCTATGGAAGAAACGGAGCTGACCTTGAGCAACTTAGCAAGACCCAGTGGAAAGATGCCATCAAAAACTCGGGTTATATATTAGCTGAAATGAACCAAGGGGTGGCCGAATGACTTCGAAAATCACTCTTCTACACGATAAGCCTTTAGATATTAACTTCTACACATGGAATTTACAGTGGGTAAAAGATTATGAATCTCCTTGGAGCATTTTTGAAAAGTTTAAATATGCAAATAACATTGGAACCAAAGATTTCTTGAAAACATTTGGAACTGATGAATTGTTAGCCATCAAACATCTTGCCTTATCAGAGAAAAATTGTAATGTTGTGAGGATGGAGCGCCTTCAAGATGATAAGATAGAGCAGATCTTAAAAGTACCTGTCAAAAAAAATGCGTACAACATACTAGCATTGGTGAATAGATGCTTTCCCTCAATAAATCTTTTACGCAGTAATCTTGCATATTGCAAAATATGTATTCGTAAGGGTTATCATAGTATATATCATCAACTCACTTTTATTCATAATTGTCCCTTTCACCCCAGAGCAAAACTATATGAAGCGTGTCAAATATGCAATGGAAGGTTCCGTTATGTATTGAATGATAAATTTAATCCTTATAGCTGCGAATGTGGAGCTAAAATTTTTAATGCTTCTTATCCATTTCAGCTAGTGTGGAAAATTCATAAACCAAAAATAGTATCTCCAACATTATTAAAATTATTATCACTGACGGAAGATGAGATTTTTAGATTAAAGGAAATGCATTTCATACACAACGAGAATGTTGCATCTTATGAGAAATTTCTTGAGATATGCCTAAATCAAATTGATAAGTCTTTCACAATTGATACGCATATTAATCATCGAATTACCGTATCTCACAGCAACTTATTTTTACACGGAAATCGAAAAGAAGAGTATAGTCGCGCCGAAAAAGTAGCAGATGTACGTTCTATGAAGATAATTGATAGAGAGATAGATGCTGATATTTACAACAGTACTGTTAATACTTACAATGCGCTATGCTCTAGATTACGTAAAACAATATTAAAGGATCATTCATCGTGCATAAAAAAATTATTCAAACAGAAAGAGATATGTCCGTATGCGTATGCCTATATAAATTGGCGAGTATGTATTGAAGGGCTCAGTAATCACTCTAATATCTTAAAGGTGTATAATCGTAAAAAATCATTTCATGATTATGCTCGTCTTGAAACAATATCAGTTGAGGATATTCCTATTTTCCAAAAGCTAACACATGAATGGGAAAAGAGTTTATTTTTCCATGAAAAAAATAAACGATATTTGAGCACAACAGCTACAAAGTGGGTAACAAATCACTTATTATACTGGTTGTTGTTTAACCATTTTATGAACTGGCTTGATTTTGCTTCAAAGAAAAGGTATCGGGAGAAAGGAAAAGTCTATTTTTATTTTAAGATCCCGTTTGGTTATAATAATTTGCCGTTATTCGGTTTTTTTCAATCAGGCGAGAACATTGAGTTTCATGTTTGGGAAAACAAATGGATTCGCAAACAGTCACCATGTATTTGTCCGTTTGAAAAGAAGAGAAAGAAAGCAAATGCAAAAACGGTCTGACTTTTGCGTAGTTCAACCGTTTTTGCATTTTTGCTTGTATATCAAATAAAAAGTAGGTAAGGATTATTTATGAATGTTATTTATGAAAAATATTCAAGCAAGTTCTTGTCTATAATTAAAGTATGTTCTTGTCGCTACACAAAGGATAGGCGGGACAAGGGTTTGATAAAACTTTTATACATATGTACAAAATACGGGTTTTGTGAAACAGTATGATCGAAAATAAGCGGATCTGGTTAAATCGCACTTCGCATCAAACATATTCATTAATTTGGTTTTTATTCATCATTGCTTATACAGAATTAATTTATTTGTCTGTTACGTTTTGTTTGTTGCGTTTTGTATATTACATGTTTCATTTGTCCAATTGTTATGCTGCTTTTAAAATGTGTTTCACGCATATTTTTGCTGATTACGTTTATTTGGCTGTCGGATTTGTGAATTATATTCAATTTGTAACATCGCTCATGTCGAGCTGCTTAACATCAACTTCAGTCTGGATTCCGTGTTAAGCTACCATCATTCAATATGTGATTTATTTCTCAATGTAATTAATGATGATTGAAATAAGACTTTACCCTCTTTTGTTTCTTGTTTTGTTTAGCATCCAATATAAAAAGGCGGCCGGCTGTCTTTGTTAACAGCCGGCCGGTTCTCTACTCGGACCGAAAATGAATTCTTATATTCGATTATAGTTTAAAGCGATTGACTATCACTTGCAATTCCTCTGCCAATGCCTTCAATTGGTCGATGGACGCGGTAATCGTCTCGATTGAAGCAAACTGTTCTTCCGATGCGGCCACCACCGTTTGTACCGTACGTGACGTCTCAGCAGCGATCTTTGCCATTTCATCCACAGAAGCCGTGACTTCCTCGGTACCCGCTGACATTTCTTCCGTAGCCGCAGATGACTCTTGCACTTGTCCAGTAACTTGCTGCACGAGCGCCATAATATGCTCAAACATTTGGCCTGCTTTTTCCACGACCTCCATACCGGATGCTACATCTTGACGGACATATGCCATGGAACTGACCGTTTCTTGCGTGCTTTGCTGTATTTCTCCGATTAATTCGGCGATTTTTTGGGCAGAATCACCAGATTGTTCGGCTAATTTGCGAACCTCTCCGGCGACTACGGCAAACCCTCTGCCGCTTTCCCCTGCTCTTGCCGCTTCAATCGAAGCATTCAACGCGAGCAGATTCGTCTGCCCGGCAATATTTGTAATCACATCGATTATTTTCTCAATTTGCAAGGAGCGTTCATTCAATTGTTCAACGGCCGTCTCGGTCGTCTTCACCGATTGACTAATCGATTTCATCTGTGCCATAGCGTCTACCAAGGTTGCGTTGCCTTGCTCAGCTTGAACAGCGGAATGACTAGACAATTCCGCAACGCTTGACGTATTATCAACGATCGATTGAATGCCTCGCGCAAACTCTTCGAGAGCGATCGCGTTTTCCTCCGATGCACTCTGCTGCAGCTTCGATCCAGACGCTACTTGCTCCATGGACGCGGCAATTTGTTCAGTCGCTTGCGTCGTTTCATTCGCGTTGTCGGCTACCAGGCGCGAATTGTGAAGCAGCACTTCCGCTCGTTCGTGCACCGTTCTCATAATCGATGACAACCCATCCATCATCTTGTTGAAGTCTTTCATCAGCACCCCTATTTCGTCTTTCGATTCATAGGTGCCGCGGACGGTAAGATCGCCCTGCTCCGCCCTTTCCATCAGACCTTGCATTTGTCTAAGCGGCTTCACGATGATGTTGATAATGAAGTAGCCTACGATGACGCAGAGAAGGAGCGATACGACACCTATAATAACGCTGGTTGTCGTTGAAGCATGCGTTAATTGTGTCGCTTCCTTCGCTTGCTGTTCCGCCAGATCTTCGTTCCATTTGACTAGCTCGGTCAACACCTTTTGCACTTTAAGGCGAATACCTCGCACATTTTCGACATAGTAGTCATACGCTTCTGCGTTCTTGTTCGCAAGCCCCAATTGAATCGACTGAATATAACTGTCGCGGTACGGTTTCAACAATTTGTCGTACTCCGTAATCAGCTTCTGTTCCTGTTCCGTCTGCAAAACCGACTTATAGTTCTTCAGCAAAGTATCACTTTCGTTTTTAAACCCTTCGATTGTCGTTTGCAGTAGACTGTTTCTGCTGTCATCGCTGCTCGCCATCAACTCGAAAAGCGCGGCGTCAACGGAACGATTGTTGACCATAATTTGCTTTAGCCACATAATCGACATCAGATTGTGTCCGTAAATGGTGTCGTTCTTGTGGTTAATTTCATTCATCGATTGGTACGAAGTAAATGTGCTCAGCACTAATAAAGCAATGCCGACCCCAACAAGTATAAAGATTTTAATAGAAGTATTTAAGTCTCTAAATCTAAACTTCATGGTTTACTCTCCTCTCTATAGTAGCTTAATAATTATCGACAAAATCAGACATGTTTTTTATAGCTTAATGCAGTTAAATAGTGACTATTTATAAAATTTTCTGAAAACTATTGCAATATTTCATTATTGATCAGCCAAATGGACTACATTGTTTCCTATCAATGCTCGGATCCAATATCCGAAAATTTTCTTAACGCTTTTTGTCAGACATTAGTTTTATTTGGCGTCAATAATAATACAGGCTGAACACCTGCATACTTTCTCAGCTCTGAAATAATACAGACGAAGGGAGAATGGAAATAGCGGAAAGGAGCATCCACTGATGTCACCTGTTGTTGCCGATAACTGAAGATTTGTTAAAAGTAGATATTCATTAAATAATTCGAGAGGGTTGATTATATGACGATATATCAAGGAAATGGTGCTTATTGTTATGCAAACTCAGCTTCAATGCTGCTGTCAACGATCGGAGAAAATATTTCCCCAACATTGATTGAAGTTCTTACCGGTTTTGCATTGGGGGCTTCCCTTTCACAAAATAACATGATCTTTTTCGATAATGGCGCCAGCAGCCCGGATCAAGGCATTAATCGCGCATTTGAGATATTAGGCTTTCATGTTATTGAAAAGGTGTGCGGGGAAAAGGAGCAAATTCCATTGGAGGAATTAAGGAAGGATCTCTCCAAATCACCCGTTATGTTGGGACCTTTTGATATGGGCTATTTGACTTATATGCCGAATCATCAATATCTCGGTGGATGCGATCATTATGTTCTTGCATTAAATATGAATGAAAAAGAGGTATTACTGCATGATCCAGCGGGTTATCCTTTTGTGTGGTTACCGTTTGAACAGTTGGAATTAGCATGGAAAGCTGAACAAATCACATGCAGTCAGGGGTCTTATCGTTGTTGGGTGTCGCCGAAACGAATATCGAATCCATCATTAGATGACATTTACGATAAAGCAATCCAATTATTCAGATCGAGCTACGACGATCAACACAAATTTGCCTTGCAGGGAAATCATTTAACGGGCAGGAACGCAATTCGCTTCAAGGCTGAACAAATCAGAAATGAACGTTTTGTCGATGGAGAAATCGGACATTTCATTCATTTTGCTTTTCCGCTCGGAGCACGGCGGGCGCTAGATTTTTCACTATTTTTTAGCGGCCGTCATGAAGAACTGAAAAAATTAAAGGAACAACAAGCTCGATTGTTTGGCACATGCCAAACGTTAGCCATGTCAAAAAAGTGGGCTGAAGTTGCTGAAACGCTTGAGTTGCTTGCAGATGTAGAAGGAAAAATCGAATCAACCATTTTAACTTTGTAACATCACGAATGTTATATGTTTGTGGGTAGTATCAACTTTGCTGATACTACCCCATCGTATAGTTCATCTATAAATTCCCTACTACTGTCTCTTGACCGAAATTCTCTGTTGCGACATACAAAATCAACCGAATGGTTGATTCCGTTGGGACGCTACCTTCGTAACCGACTAGTAGCCATTGGTATTTATCATGAAGCTTCTACATGACTATTTCCTATGTTTTTGTTATGGTATATATAGGAATGTTCACTATTAGACGAAGCAAATCCATTTTGCAAGGAGACAACATCATGGATGTGGCAGCCTTTTTACAGAACGAAAATGAAAATGCGCAGCAGGTATATGTACAGGTAAGTCATGCAGGCTGGATGGCAACCTCTACTGGAGAAAAAGAGTGGAACGATCGGCTTGAAGCGGCACAAAATGAATGGAAACGCTACCTCTCCGATCCCCGCCGGTTTGAGAAGATCAAGAAATATAGAAGCGATAATCAACTTTCCCTGCTCCAGCAACGCCAGTTGACTGTTCTATACAATTTGATGGCGAGCTATCAACAGGATCCGGAGCTATCGGCGCGTTCGACGAGAATGACGAAGGAGCTTGTGCAAGTCTTTAACACATACCGTCCGACCTTGGACGGCAAAACAGTATCGAACAACGACATCCGGACGATATTGGAGACGAGCAGCGATCAAGCTGAACGCAAGCGGGCCTGGTTGGCCAGCAAGCAGATCGGAAAACAGGTCGAGACTGGCGTGCTGCAATTAATACAACAGCGCAATGAAGAGGCGCGTGCGCTCGGTTACGATAACTATTATCGAATGAACTATGAACTGCAGGAGTTGGATTTGGACGACACGTTCGCCATCTTTCATGATCTGCTCGCCCGAAGCGAAGAGCCCTATCGCCTCGTCAAGAAGGAGATTGACGAAGGCATCGCGCGCCGGTTCGGGATAGATGCGAAATCGATCCAGCCTTGGCATTATTCGGATTCCTTCTTCCAGAGCGCTCCTTCGGTAGGCGACTGGAATTTGAACACTTATTTGCAAGGCCGGAGCATGGAGCGTATAACGGAAGAAACTTTCCGGAGCATGGGACTCGATATCAGTGACGTCATGAGCAGCAGCGATTTATATCCGCGCGAGAACAAATATCCTTACGGTTATTGCACGGATATGGGACGAGAAGGCAAGCCGCGCGTAATGATGAGCATCGATGTGAATGAGTTCTGGATGAGCGTCATGCTGCATGAGTTCGGGCATGCGGCTTATGAGAAATATATCGATTCGGCGCTCCCGTTTCTTCTCCGCCGGCCTGCCCATACGTTGACGACGGAAGCCATTGCAATGCTGTTCGGAAGAATGACAATGCATCCGGAATGGATTGAGCGCTTCGTGCAGCCCGGCAGTGCTGCGCTTAGCCCGCATCTATCCTCGTTGCAGGAGACGATGCGCCGCCAGATGCTAGTGAGCATGCGCTGGTACTTAACCTTTACGATGTTTGAACGCGAGTTGTATGAGCAACCGCTACAGCACGTCAACGAACGCTGGTGGCAGTTGGCAGGACATATTCAGCATTTAAATGCGCCTGAGCATACGCACTATCCGGATTGGGCGGCGAAAATGCATTTTGCGCTTGCACCCGTCAGCTATCAAAATTATATTTTGGGTGAATTAACGGCGTCCCAGCTGCTCCATTCTATAAAAACCAACATCTCGCAAAATATGTTCACACACCAAGCAGGCGATTATTTAAAGGAACATTTTTTCGCCAGCGGCGCGACATGGAGATGGGATGAAAAGCTCGTGAAAGCGACAGGTGAATCCCTGCAGCCGCGCTACTTCGTCGAACAATTCATCGGCTAAGCAAAAGAGAGACCCTGACTGCCACGTGCAGTTGGGTCTCTCTATACGAATCGTGTATTGCTTTACTTATTCAATGGCTCCGTTCTCCGTCAATATCTCCAAGTCATAGAATTTGAAGTGACGGTTCATGGAAGCTTGTATCGCCGGGCCGTCTTCCTTCGTAAAGGTGTAATAACAGGTTCCCTTCTCCCGCTCCACTTTGTAACCGTTCAGATCAATGTCGAACAGCTTCTGCACGTATGGAGCGGCAGCCTCAAGCACCTGCTCGTCGGTGAATTTGCGGAAGATGCCTTCCGTTGCATCCGTTCCTGCCTCCAATTCTTCTGACGTATTAACAGATAAGAGTCGACCCGAGCGGAATCCAACTTCGATTCTCAAATCTTCCTTCTGGTCCCTAAAGACATATTCGTTTACAGACTGCCCATTCCGAGCATACAGGTGATGTTCAGCTTTGACGAGCGGCACATGCTTGCCCTTCAGATCCCGGACAGCTTGCTCTGCTACCGCCAACGCTTTGGCATCCACTTGATTCATAGGCACAGTGACAAACATGCTCTCAATCCGATTATCTTCCAATGTCATGGTCATGTCGCCTTCCAGCGACGTGCGGATGAGCCGTTCATTCGCGGACTTGGTCCGGGTGAGCTTCTTCACTTCCGCTGCCAGTTGATCGCCGTTCATGCGGGTTTCCGTTTCTAGGATGCGTTTCAAGTCAGAAGGAAGCTCGTCATAGGACATGGACACATGCACATCAGCTGTTCCTTTATTCAGATCGAGAGCTACGCGGCTCTTGTGGTCCTTGCTGTATACGGTGACGTTATGATAAGCCGCTCCCTTGTATTCTTCAACACCGTACAATTCGATGTCATGCCCGGCCACTTCTCTCATCTCACGCCGCGCTTGTTCGACGGTTGAAACGTCCAAATCGGCCACTGTCTTCGCATGTTTCGGTTCCAGCAACGTCCCTTCCTGTTCATCACCCGCTCCAGTAGGCGGGATTGTAAACTCTATCTTCTGATTGATCGTGACCGGATCCATGAAACGCCGAATCGAGATCGCGTATTCCTCCAGTTTAGGTGCAATAACTGCAATATCATAAACAGGCTTCTTGTCATTCGCATTCCATCGGTCGTAATTATCGACTATCATTCCGAGCTCCGGACTCCACGTCAGACCGCCAACATCTTGGTAGTGTTCGTACAGCTGCTCTCCGGTCAATGGGATGGCCTTCGTCTCCGGTGTATGGATATCCAAGCCGTACTGCTTCCATGTTTCAGAACTATCTGTCTCCTGGAGCTTCAAATAGTATGGTTCGTACGTCAGAAAGGCAGTATCCCATGGATTAAATCTTTGACCGCACGTTCGGCAGCCTGGCGGACCTTCGCATCCACGGTACTTGGATCGTACTTGACTGCAGCGGCTGTCAGCTTTTCATTATCGAACTGGACACTCGCGTCCTTGCCGTTTATAAAAGTCAAGACGATACCGTCATACGAGCTCTTCCCAAAGTTCGAAATACTGCGTGAAACACGATCGAAGGTGAACTTTTTCGATGCTTCTATTTTCGTCAGCGCATCCAATGCGTGCTTCTTCATATCGGCATTCAATTCCTCGAATGACAGCTCGACCCCGGCGCTTGTTACCTTGCCCGTCTTTTCCTCTATGACGACTTGGCCCTTCTCTTTCCCTTCTTTGGGATAAATGAACCATGTACCGTTATATTCCGATGCGCTATCCAGCTCAATATCCTTGCCTGCCAACTGGCGCATCGTTGTCTGCGCTGTCTTGAGCAAATTGGCATCCAGATCGGCAATCGTCTTCTCCTTCTGCTCCTTCGTTTCTTTGCCCACCGCCACCGTCCATACCGATCCCATCGACGCAAGCATCATGCTGGATACGGCCAACGCCGTAATCATCTTTTTGTACGATTTCATGTATTGTTCCTCCTGTATCTAAATTGGTTTTCGTCTCTTAGATGCAAGAGGATCGGATTTAGTTCTCATTCACCAAAGAACCATCGCAATATGCTGAAAATCCTGTCCAGATAGTTCACATCTGTTTGTTCCTCTAAGGGATGGTTCATCAAAACATCCTTTGCCTCACTCTTCCGCTGCCTCAGAAAAACAAGACTGTAGTCATACGGGTTTTCATCTCTCGGCTGAATCTCTGCTTTACCTCATATCATATGCGATCTGAGGTATTGGGAGAGTGAACAAAAGGGGAAATCAAACAGGGTGAGTGTGTGCAAAAAGCAGTTTCGATATGACCTCCCAGGAACAGTTCATCAAAAAAAGCCCACGAAACAATATCATGGGCTTCTTCTTTGCCGAATTGTTCGCGGTGTCATCCTCATCAACCAGATATTATTGAATAGTCGGCACGATGCTCTGGTGGCCTAACAGATATGAACCTCAACATCATTGGGTGCAGGAGCGCAAAGAGAATCGAACATAACGCCGCACATACGATATTACTGGAAAGCGGCATCGCCGTAAACAGGAGATGAAACAGACTCGTAAACAGCGTAATCGGCAATATAGCGCATAAAATAATGGCCCACGCCCGATTCAACATGCCCGCCGGATGTTTCCGTCTCATTGCGCATCCGACAACGATAGCATGAACACAGAGCGGCAAGGCGAACAAATAGCTCGCTCCCGGAAGGAACCAGGTCGTGCCGACGAGCAGCAGGATAAAGAACAGCATGCCTGACAGAACCATTTCCATCTCGTTCACTCTACGCTTAAAAAATCGCGTAACTATAAGGTACACGAATAAGGCCAGCAGCACTATCCCGATATTATAGAACGTTGGATTGACTGCTGGCGCAGGGCTTCCCTGCTCCGGTTTCAATATTCCTAATACATCAATGACCTTGTAATAAATATAGGCTGCAGCCAGCGACAATAGGATGCCCGCCACTATGGCCAGCAGACCGGATGCGACCCCTTTGAGCGAGACCGTCTCTTTACGGATATAGAAAATGAGCGAAAATACCCACATCGCGCATAGTAGCAGCGTCAATGGCAGCACCATTGACTGTGGATAATGAATCAGTATACCGAACCAATTGAAATAGACCCGATTAGCGGACGCCACATCACTCAAATCCACATTTCCAAAATGCTTGGCGGCAGCCAGCGCATTATCCCCGTGGTGCTGCAGCGTGGCTAGAGATACATATTCAGGCGTATCCAGCGGGCTATGATACTTATCCCACCCATCCGCATGGGCGAAGTTCAATCCAGGGATGCCTGCCTTCAGCGACACCGTCAAATCAGTGTCATTCGGCATCGTCTTATAAATCTCCCCGACCAGCGAATTGCTGACCGGTGCAGGAGCGAATGAGGCAAACTCGGAAATGAGCGTACCGTTGTCGTTGCTCGTCTGGAACATGATAGCCGGTCCTTTCGAGCCTCGCGCTTCGAAGTTGGCCACGAGTCCGATAGTTTCACGGTAATTCCCCTCATTCCAGAACGCTGTCGCACCAAGCAATCCCGGCTCCTCGCCATCCGTCAACACGAACCACACATCGTTGGCAAGCTGCGGCCCTGCCTGCAGGGCACGTGCCGTTTCCAGCAAAGCGGCGACGCCGACAGCGTCATCGTTCGCTCCCGGACCAAAGGGAGTCGAGTCATAGTGCGCGGTCAGCATAAGCACTTTACCTCCCTGCGAACCTTTCAGGACGCCTATGATGTTGTGCAAATCGAATGATTCCGTAATGTCATTCCGTTTTATGGTCCATGGGTAAATGTCAACCTTAGGATTCAGTCCGAGCTCTTCCATCTGCTGCAGCAAATATTGCCTCACTTTCTCATTTTCCGCTGAACCGACGGGGTGAGGGTGCTGTGCGATCACTTCAACATGCTTGAATGCTCTCTCCGCTGAAAATTCATGTCCCTCGGCATCTGCCCCTTTCGTTGCCGGTGGGCTCTCCCACCATAGAGTGAGCGAAATGAGCAGCAGGATGATAATCGCCAACGCGAAGGAACTCCAGCCCCTTGATCCTATTTTTTTCGTAGTTCGAACCGAATGAACCAAGACATAACCCCCCTCTTTTTATACAAGCACCCTATCCATACTTGGATTCCAATCTGGAAAAGGTTCATTCTGCGCTTAATATAGTACGCGACCATGTTGCAAAGCATCCTATGAACAACGATCAGAATCAGCCACAGCAATGCGTTGACAAAACACTAGCAGCACGATTGCACCGTTTATAATGAAAAGACTGTTTGTACTGTAAATAGGGAAATGCTATTATAGAACTACTTTTTGCGAAAAGTGAGCTTCATACATACTAATAAAGAAAGGATTTTATCGTATGGCCAGAACACATAAGAAGTTAACTATCCTGGATTTCTTGAAGAGGTTTATTTTTATTACCGCAGGCGCTGTATTAATGGGGGTCGCGCTTGAATTATTCCTCGTGCCGAACAATGTTATCGACGGCGGAATTACAGGTATTTCCATCGTCATCTCCAAAGTGACAAATCTGCCCCTCGGGCTATTCATTTTTATCATCAATCTCCCGTTCCTCATCATCGGATACAAGCAGATCGGCAAGACCTTTGCCTTTTCCACCTTGTACGGTATCGTGGTCATGTCGGGAACGACCTTGTGGCTGCATCATGCCGATGCATTTACGAATGAGAAAATATTGGCCGTCCTGTTCGGCGGCTTGATCCTTGGTCTTGGTGTCGGTCTCGTGCTTCGCTTCGGCGGTTCGCTTGACGGAACTGAAATTGTGGCCATTCTCTTCTCGAAGAAGACCCGTGTGCCTGTCGGGCAAATTATTTTGTTCATCAACGTATTTATCTTCATCGTCGCAGGATTCGTGTTCGGTTGGGATTCGGCGATGTACTCCATTTTCACGTTCTACATTGCCTCCAAGGTCATGGACGTTGTCGTTGAGGGCTTGAATGAATCCAAATCGGTTACGATTATATCTTCCGAATACGAAGAAGTATCGCAAGCGATTCTGGATCGTCTGGGACGCAGCACGACGTTCCTCTACGGCAGAGGCGGCTACAGCAAGGAGGATACGCAGATTATATACTGCGTCGTCACGCGTCTGGAGTTGGCCAAGCTGAAAGCGGTTGTGCAAGAGATCGATGAGAAGGCGTTCATCGCGATTGAGAGTGTATCCGACGTGCTCGGCGGCAACTTCCAGAAGAACAGCATTCATTAATGAAAGAAAAGGCAGGCGCTCGTTACGAGCGCCTGCCTTTTTGATGTTTACCGCTTGCGCAGCACCCGGGCGAACACGGCCAGAATCGGCGACAGCAGCACAGCCGCGACCACGAGCGAAGCCCGGACGGAGATGCGGTTCCCTACCCAACCGACCAACGGACCGCCTGCCGCTTGGCCGAGCGCGTCCGACTGACTAATCATCGACAAGACGGTGGCGCGGGACTTGTTCTCAATGTTCATGTTCAGCCAAGTATTATATATCGGTTCTTTGAGCGTGCGAATCACACCGATCGCAAGCAGCGATCCGAGCGCCCAGGCGAAGCTCGGCGAGAAGGCGAACGACAGGATGGCGGCGATATGTGCCGCAGTGAGCACGAACATGCCATAGAAGACCGATCGCTCGTTGCTCATATCCAGCCGCTTCTCCGTGGCACGAACGGCCAACATTCCGATGATCGTTGTCAGGACGGAGATGAGGCCGAACCACATCGCCATGGAAGACAGCACGCCTTGCGGGAATCCGATATCGGTAATGAGATGCGCCTCCCACAGCCGGTCGTAACCTTCGGACGCCGCGCCGCTGAACAGCGTGACGGCAACGATCATCAGCAGCACCGGATGACGGCGCACGACCTTCGCGCCCGTCACCCAAGTCGTCTTCATCTCATGCCAGTGCGTGGAATGAGCGGTACGCTCCGGACGGACAAACTTCGTCTCCTTCATGAATAACATCAAAAAAACGCCAAGTCCCAAATAGAACAGACCCGCGGCCACAAACGGGAGATTGGGCGCCACCGTAGACAGCCCGACACTCAGTGCGATACCAAGCAAGGTCGCGATCAACGATACCCGCTTCGCCCGCATGAACAAATGCCCGACGTTCTTCTCACCGACTTCATCGACGATCCAGGCCATATCCGCCCCGCTGATGAAGGTCCAGCCGAAGCCGCTTACAAATTCCGCAACCAAAATCCACATAAACACCGAAATGAACGGGGTCAGCGCGCCGATCCATTGCACGCTGCCTTCCAACACAAATCCGGCGCCAAGCACGAACATACCGATGATGACCGATAACCGACGGCTGTACGTATCGGCGACGACGCCGGTGACACCTTCGAAGATGAGTGCGGTACACTCCATTACCGTTCCCATCATGACAAGCTGGAACGGGTTCAACCCAAGCTCCCCGATTAAATAAATCCCATAGGTCGTAGACATCGTGGAGATGGCAAGGGCCGTCATAGACATCATAATCATATACACTTGTGACGCGCGTAAGTTCATCTCAATCAGTTCCGCCTTTCCGGCAGACGGCACGTCACATGAGGCATACGCAGCTTCCTTAATACCTGCATGCGCGCATACGCGCGTGCCGTTCTACCGCTCGTTTTTTTCTAATCTCCGTTCGTTGATTTGCGATTACGTTGTAGCATTGCCGCATAATCTGAACACCTCCAAAATTAAGTAATTCCATTATAACTACGCACCCATCCATAAAGATACAGTGAATCTTGTCCACACCTGAATGATAACACCAAAAACACCGGCAGTGCCGTACTGCCGGTGCGTCATTCACAGTATGTTATATCGGTACAAAATATTACTTTCCCTCTTCTTGTTTCATTCCAGACGAAGGCGGAACTTCAATAGGGAACGACCACGCGTCGTCCTCGTAGTAATACCGTGTCGTAATGACAGGAGCGAGAAGCTGCAACTCCTCGTTCTCCCACTCCGCTTCATAGCCTTTAATTCTTAGTTCATACTTCAGTGGAATCTTGCCCGTATTTCTTACCGCTTCTCTAATTTCGTACTCGTTGGTCTTCGTCCCGACGGAAATAAAGTTCGCTTTCAATTCCGAGCCTTGCGCGAGAACCCAATGGGCAACGCGATAGAGCGGCGCCGGCATTACTCCTTCGATAACCATGACGGCGTTGGTTTGGCTTGGATCGCGCAGATCCGGTTCCAGCTTGAACGAGCTCAACATGAATTCCGTTCCGCCCGCTTTCAGCTTGACAGGCCCCTTGCGTACGTCGGCCGGACGGAACGTCAACGACAGATCCGACAGTTCGTTATGCTCCTCGTAATCAAGGCGGAACGTCAGCTTTTGACCTTGCGGCCAACGGCCGAGCTGCGCGCTTGACGTGCTTGTATCGTTGACGACCGCGCCCGACTCGTCCACAAGCTGCCACATGAAGGTGCGTTGGTTCAATTCGTACATGTTGCGCTCATCCTTCTGCAACTCGTTCCAAAACAGCGGCTTCACCCGGTATTTTCGCTGTTCCGCTTCCTCTGTCAATTGGTGGGACAGCCCTAGTTGCGTCTTCGTCGGCGTCAAGACCAGATTGCGCACATTGATGCTCAAGCCTTGCGGAGTCGTATAGGAACGATCGATTGGAATTCGGATTGTCGCTTCCGTGCTTTTCGCGAACGAGAACGGAACGCTTACTTGCCAATGCCCTTCTACCTTCGGGTTCGGCTCCTTATCCAGACCTTCGATAAAGGGAACCCCTTCTCGCCTTCCGCCCACTTCAAGGATATCCATATGAAGGGTCAGTTGTTTATGTTCTAGCCCGTACGGCAGCTTAAAATTGATATACGAAATGGTCGTATCCGACGTGCCGCCACCGATCGAGTCAACTTCATATTCATTACCGTCTTCATCCGTCACGTATAGCCTGTTGCGTTTGCCATCTATCTGGAGCATAGGTTCGTACACCTTGCCGTCTCTCATAATTTGATAGGCAACGTATACGCGCGGCGAATCGGGAAGAATTTCGTGAATGGACAACGTGATTCGTTGATCGGTGTCGCTGCCCTCCACCCGTTCCGAGAACCCCATTTCTGCCGCATGATCCACATTTACATAATATCCATACCCGAACAGCGACTTCAACATTTCCGCGAATGTCGGCGAAGCCGCCGCGCCAACAGTGACGGTGAATGCTATGCCGGCCGCAATCAGCCCGACGCGCTTATGTCTCCTTCTCCGGCGTTGTGACGCATCTTCCAAGGCGAGAATTTCTTGCATGACGTTATCCGTGAACCCTTCGGATAACGCGGCTTCCGGCATGTCTTGCCCGATGTCCCACTCATTCGCCTCATCATCCGACTCCAACAACGCGGCGCATGACAAGCATGAATCGGCGTGCTGCTCCACAGTGGCCAGCTCCCTCTTCGTAAGCGGGCGTTCCTCATCCATCAGCCGATGAAAGTCCGTGCAATTCAAGCGAATCCCCCCTCTTGAACGAGCATGTCTCTCATTTTCTTTTTCGCTCGGTGCAGATGTACCTGTACCGTCGTCACTGGCACGCTCAACGCGTCGGCGATTTCCTTGTAGCTCATGTCCATATTGTAACGCATGAATAGCACGGTCCGATATGGAGCCGTCAAGCGATTCATCGCCTCATTCACTTGCTGTCTCTTCTCTTCCTGCAGCACTATATCCTCCGGCGTCGGCTCTACGGCTACGAGCGTCTCCTGAAGCTCCGTCCACTGCCTGTTCTTCTGTGTGCGCCATTGCGACACGCTCAGATTGACGGCAATCCGGTAGAGCCAAGCCGAGAATGAGCGCTCCGGATCATACTTCTTCAGGTGCTTATAGGCGTTGACGAACGCAGTCTGTGCGATGTCTTCCGCATCGGCCTGCGAATTGCCCATGCTGACGAGCAGCGCGCTTAGCCTTCCTTTATATTTGTTTACAAGGTGGGCGTAACTGTACGTATGACCGGCCAATACTTGAGACACCCACTCCTGATCTTCGTTCACCACTCGCATCCTCCATCTCTGTCTATAGTGCGAATTAATGTATCATTGCTGATTCAATCTGTCTCTATCTATTTTCTCATTCAATCATGTGACATCCGATTCATCAATTCATCCCCGATCCTTCTGCTGCATATTGAAGTTCCACTACTTATACGAAAGGGCGGTCGATTATCTTACATCATATACGAAAAAATATTTTAAAAAAAAAGAAATGCCAGCGAGTCAAATGACATCACCAGCATCTCATAGAGACGATTCAACCTCAGGTTCCGCGCAATCTGCATATTGACATTGACATGAGAGAAATACGTCTTATCTCTTGCCATATTATGATGAATCGGGCGCGCGCGACAAAACAATGCGTAACATGACTCGCTCCAGAAGTATAAGCCTGCTGTGCTTCCTCATATGTGGCTGCGCATCTCCTCTAAACCTACGTGGTCAATGAATGAGTTACAGCCGTTAGAGAATAACTCCTTTTTCAGCTCGACAGATATAATCGCATAAAAAAAACCGTGCGATTAAGCACGGTTGAGACCATTTGCATAAAAGAGCTATTATAATAAACGGGATCGCTGTTTTCAGAACTCATAAAGCACCCTTGGTGCTAAATTATTACTTCGTAATGTATACTTTCTGATTATTCGTATTATAGTACCATACACTCAGTTTATAATCACGGTCGTTGGAGTTTTTATCGAATTTTTTAGTGGATATTCTGAAATAATAGTTTTTTCCGGCGATAAAATTGGAATAGATACCTATATCCCCTTGGTCGAGCGTTTTTTTACTAGAACTACCCTCGTATAATTGAACTTTATATACAGAAGTTGAAGGGCCATGTAATTGGAAATAAAGGGTTTTTCCGATAATTTCATAAGGGTTAAAGTTCAGTTTGTCATAATCGCCGCTCGAAGTTAGTACTCCAAAAAAATTACCATCTTTGAGGTCGAAATTGAATTCTTTAGCAAAAACACTTGTTCCTAAGGAGAAAAATACAGCAAAAACCATCAGTAATACAAATAGCTTTTTTCTCATTTCTGCGTTCCTCCTAAACAATTAGTGAATACACACCAAGGGCACTTTATAAGTTCTATAAGCGAACCCTGAAAAATAACACAGATGATAACTCTCATATACAGTTAAATTGGTTTATATATCTATGTACTTGCTCTCGTTCCATAGCCAGAAACGTTCTCCTTGAGCAACAATTAATCGATCAAGCCAAGTAGTAAAATCAATTTCCATTGAGATGATATTGCCTACTGAAACGTTAATCATACAGCGGTTCTCGCCATCCTTAACTTTTTTGCTATCAATAAAAAAATATTCCCCATATCCGCTATATTCCCCAATCATCACCCATTCGGGCGGATATGTTCTCAAATATCCGTCTCCTTTGGCATAATCTTCGTAGTATTCATTTATTTCATTTACACTGTAAAGTTCTACTCTGCTTTCATCCATTTTATTGCAAAATAAAGAAGCTCCATCTGAAACTAACAAAAACTCTATAAAATCTCTAGGAAGCCTCCACCCGCTATTCTCTTGCAAAGTATTGATTTTATCTTTATTAGCAGGCTGCCTCCAGGAGAAATAGGTCATATATAATTCTCCGCCCGCATGCTGCACTTTTAGAGTGCTGTTTTCACATAGTCTGTCTTTTAATGATCCACAAATACTTCCAATCGACATATAATCCTCCAAATGTTGTGATGATAGGGCGTGATTTTAGTGTTTTCACTCTCGTCCTCATATTAATATGACGACCACCAAGGTGTCACTACTTTTCGGTGAAAATCATAGGGTAACGGTATAAGATTATCATAAATATTGGTGCCGCCATAATTACACGGTCTAATGTGATGAATTTCATACTTAACCCTGCCTAGATTATCTACCCATGTTATACTGCCATAACTAGTGTCATAATAGTCTCTGTACTTTATTCTCTCTGTCGGCGTTAAACCGCAACCTATGTTCCCCTTCGTCCAAGTTGTAGAAGCAGGTTTTGTTAGCACCAGCTTTGAATTATTATCGGTATATTCAGGATACTTTACACCCTTTTTATTTAAGAGGAAAGGGCCTTCAGTTCCAGAAGCCGCCAGATTCGAAGCGTCTTTAAAATTAGCATAAGCTGTGGCGTCAGACTTCCAGTAAAATGTGGTATTGATTCTGGTGACTATATTAACATCCTCACGAATTTTCACAGTTTCAATTTTTTTAGCAAATTCAGCATAAATAGTACCGTCAGTACTTTGGTATACGGAGCTATTTATTGTATAATCTTTCGGAAAACTACAACAGCCTAATGCTGAAGTTACAGCGGCAGAATGGACAAAATCGGCTTCGGTTGTATTTGGATTTCCTATAAAATCTGTAATTTTCAATGTATAAAATACCAGATTTAATGGTTTTTCTGTATCCGCGGGACCATTGTCTAAAATAAGTTGATCAATATCAATCGTCTTATTTGTATCCGTATCTAAACCGACAAGGACGTAGGTTTCCGCCAATAATTCTACATTGTCGTAGCTGGCCTGCTGCTGACCCGGAAGATTGATTTCATTCAGACTACTTTCATCTCCTATGTAACCTCGCCTTTGGAGCTCCGAAATCTTTTCTTTAATTTCATCGAGATTGGATGTAACTTCCGGATTACTTTCATAAGTTAAATCCGTGTCGTAGTCCTCGTTCTGTGCTTGGACCGGGGTGCCAACAAACATGGTGAGTAATAAAGCAACAAATAAAACAAGTGACATAACTCTTTTCAACCCATCAACCTCCTATTTTGCACATGCTCCAAACAATTTCCTGATTCATAATATTGTAATGATATTATTTTTATTCCATTATTTTGTATTCGATGTTAGACTGTTAGTCCAACGGCTACCATCTCCGTTCAAAAACCTATATAATACAAATGTTATATCTCTAAGTTAGAAGGACAGGCTGGAAATGGGAGAGTGAAATTTTGAATTGGTGGGAAATGTTTGTCGGCTTTATACTGGGACTTGTAGAAGGCTTGACTGAATTTGCTCCGGTCTCTTCGACTGGACACATGATCTTAGTGGATGATTTTTTGCTGCACTCCAAGGAACTATTCACTCCTTCGATTGCGAACACCTTTAAGGTTGTCATCCAATTGGGCTCCATCCTGGCGGTCGTCGTCGTGTTCTGGGATCGATTCATGCATCTCTTGGGCTTGAAGAAAGGGCCGGTACACCCGGAACTTGGCAGAGGACGCCGGCTGAAGCTGACGCAGGTTATCGTCGGGTTGATTCCGGCGGCAGTCCTCGGGCTCCTCTTCGAAAACTATATCGATGAATATTTGTTCTCTATCCAGACGGTGCTCATCGGTCTGGTGCTCGGAGCCATTTTGATGTTAGCGGCGGACTGGTTCCGCCCGAGCAAGCCATCCGCGAAGACGGTCGACCAGATCACGTACAAGCAAGCATTAGGTATCGGTCTGTTTCAATGTTTGGGCCTGTGGCCGGGATTTTCCCGCTCCGGATCGACCATTTCGGGAGGCGTTCTATTAGGCATGAGCCACCGCGCGGCAGCCGACTTCACCTTCATTATGGCCGTACCGGTCATGGCGGGCGCGAGCGGCTTGTCGCTGCTGAAGCATTGGAAGGATTTCACCGTTGATGCGCTGCCGTTCTTCATTATCGGATTCATCAGCGCCTTCATCTTCGCATTAATCTCGATCCGCTTCTTCCTGAAGCTGATTAACAAGGTGAAGCTGGTTCCGTTCGCGGTGTACCGCCTCGTGTTGGCCGCTGTTATCTATTTCGTATTCTTGTAATCGTACAGACAGCCTTTGATCCTCGCGATCAAAGGCTGTTTTGCTTCTATTCCGGTTCCATTTTTCAATCTTGTCTAATCATCCGATACGGATATTGCAGAAACTGAGCATCATTGCGGACAGAGTCGCGCAACACAATTTCTATCGGATGGATCGCTGCGTACTTGTCGGTGCCGAACCATTTCCGCTGCGTAGAACATAGAATCAACAGCCCTTCCTCATTGCCTAGTGGCGCAAAGAGCGGATAAGCCGCTATGTACACGTCAGCCCCATAGCGCTCCTTCAGGACTGCTGCCGCTTCTGGCACATCCTCGACCGGCAGGCCGATCTCACTGATGCATTGAATGTCCGGCACACCGAACGAAGCGGATTCGCCTGCTTCTCTGTCCTGACCATTATGCCGCGCAATGAATTCGATAAGGTTGCCTGCGGGGTCATAGAGATATACGGCATGCGCATTCCAGTGCGATAAGTGCTGAATATCTTTCCCTTCTATACAGTTGATAGCCGCCTGTTTCCGTTTCAGCCATTCCACGCATTGCTCTATTTTACTCTCAGTTATGTTGAATGCGAAATGATAAAACGGACGTCCAGCCTCAGCCTCGTTATTGTGTACGAAGGTAAGCTGTGAGGCACCTGCTTGAAACGTGATGCCTCCCCCGTGTTCATGCATAATTGGCAGTCCTAGCACTTGGGAATAGAACCTCTTGATATTCTGCAAGTCGCTCGTATGCAACCTGATTTCTTGTATTTTCATGGCAATGTCCTCCTCTTTAATATGAAATGGATGTTCAGGAGCACCGACCGCATTCGGAAGGTACTCCTCATGCTCTTCTTGCTCGACTTACATATGACGCTGATGAAGATACAGCACATCGATTTCGGCCGACGCAAGGATTGGATTGTTCCCAATCAACATGTCCCTGTATTTCCACAGCCATATCCATGCTCTCGGGTTAGGCTCTACCATCATTATTTTCAGCTTCGTGCGCCCCCCTTCTATGCGCGCTCCCTGATCTCTAAAAAGTGATTGCTGCTTTCGATGCCGCCTCGATGCCCATTTCAATGATGCGTTGCTGCTGCTCTGGATATTGATTATGTCCTTCGACGATAACGGTGACGATATCATCGATACCGAACAGCTTCAGATTATGCTTCATGAAGCGCACCGCCATCTCCTCTTCAACGGCCGGACCACTGGAATAGACGCCTCCTCGCGCATGCAAAAGGGCGACCTTCTTGTTATGCATGAGCCCTATCGCTCCGTTCGGTGTATAACGGTACGTCGTTCCCGGCTGATTCAAGTAATCCATATACGTGTGCAGCACAGTCGGAACCGTCGTATTCCACATCGGGAAAGCGAATATGACCTTATCCGCCGCGACGAATTGGTTTAGATAGCGCATGATTAGGTTGACGTTATTTCGTTCCGTTGGCGACAGTATTTCGTCCTTCCGGAGCTTGTACATGCCGTTCATCATGTCATTGTTATAGTAAGGCAGTTCCTCGACATATAAATCCAGCTCAGTGATGCGATCAGACGGGTTTGTTTTCTGGTAGCATTCCAAAAACGCATGATACAGTTTTACGCTGACGGACTGTTCAACGGAACGGCAATTGGCTTTCACGAACAATACTTGATTCATTTGACTTTCTCCCTTGCGTTCAATTTCCTAGAGCGGATTATGCCGGGTTATGGTATTACAGCGGAATTGCATTTCGTCCTGTAACGTTAGCATAACAGGTTCCGGAGCGGGTTCGCGTCGGCGGGCAGACGGACACCGGCATACCAAAAAAGCCCGATCTTTGATCGGACTTTTCTACGACTTTAGTTGTAGTTGAACTATTCTGCTAAGCCCTTTTTCACTGCAAATATCGCCGCTTGCGTGCGGGCGGACATTCCCAGCTTGCCAAGCAAATTACTTACATGCGTCTTGACGGTCTTCTCCGTGATATGGATATCAGCGGCGATCTCCTTGTTGCTCTTGCCCAGCGAGATCAGGCGCAGCACTTCCTTCTCCCGATGCGTGAGCGACTCCAGATTAGGTTCGTTGTCCTCCGGCTCCGGACGACAGGCCAAGTGCGACATCAACTGCTCGGTCACTCCCGGATGAAGCTGAACTTGACCTTGATGCACGCCGACGATGGCCTGCACGAGCTCATCCGGCATAATATCCTTCATTAAATAGCCGTTGGCTCCGGCTTGAATGGCCGGAACGACGTGATCTTTATCGAAATAAGACGTCAATACAAGCACTTTCGTGTCCGGAAGATGCTGCCGGATGTGCCGTGTCGCTTCGATTCCATTCATCTGAGGCAGCATCAAATCCATGACGACGACATCCGGCTTCAACGTTTCCGACATTCGTATTGCATCAATCCCATTCAACGCTTCGCCGATCACCTCGATATCTCGCTGCATCCTTAAGAAGAAGCGGAGCCCGCGCAGCACCACCGTATGATCATCCACTAGCAATACCTTAATCGCCATATCGATTCCCTTCCTTCTTCAAAGGCAGCATAACCCGTATAAGGGTCCCCTGGCGGGAGCCGCTCTCCATACTGAACATGCCTCCGTACGCTTCCGCCCGCTCGCGCATGCCGGTAATGCCTACCCCTGCGCTCTGCTGCAGCTCGGACGCGACGATGCCAGCCCCTTCATCCGTAATTTCTAGCGCAACCTGCCCGCCTTCCATATATAGACGCATATGTGCCGTGTTCGTCCGTGCATGCTTGCGCACATTATTAAGCGCTTCTTGCCCGATGCGGAATAACGTCTCCTCCAAATAGCGGGGCAACTCCAGCATGATCTCGGAGTGAGCGATCACCAGCACGCCCTGCGTCTTGCCGTACCGGATCAGCCCCGTAAGAAGGCCCTCCTCCAACCCGGCGGGGCGCAGCTGCCAGATGAGCGAACGCATCTCGCATACCGCATCCTTCGTCAGCTCTTGCATTTCCGTCAGAACGGACATAATGGACTCCCCTTGGAAGCCGGGTGAGGAGGCTGGAACCGACATCAAGCTCTCCATCCCTCGCGCCGTCAATTGCAGGGCGAACAGCTTCTGGGATACCGAATCGTGCAAATCCCGGGCCAATCGGTTGCGTTCCTGCCACATAAGCAAATGGAGCTGCTGTTCATGATACTGTGCTGTCTCATAGGCGCGGGACATATGCTCAGCCACCAACTGAAGCATTTCCATCATCACGGCATCGATATGCTTCTGTTCCGTACTGCCCGCGTGGATGACGCCAATTGGCTTATCCCGCAGGAGGACGGGTACGGCTGCTTGCGAAGCCATATACCGGTATGAGCTGGGGCGCTCATCAGAACGGTCATGGAACTCGTTCCAGACATGAGGCTTGCTCTCTGCATATGCGGTCCAGATTGGCCCCAATGCCGTTGAGCCCGAACGCTGGACCCGCCGCGACATCTTTCCGTTCTCCAACTTGATATGCCGGGACAGCTTGCCGCCCTCCGCAATATATACGGCTGCAGCCGGACACCCTAGGTGCTCCCCGACGGCGCGTACGACGATTTCCGGAATCTGCTTCACATCGACCACGCCTCCCAGACTAAGCGACAAACCGCTCAACCGATTCAATAGCTCAGCCCGCTTCAGGCGGGATTGATAGAGCAAAGTTCGTTCGATTGCGGTTCCGATCTGATAGGCGACCGACTGCAGCAGCATCAATTCTTTGGCATGGAACTGTTCCTTGCCGGGCGCAGCCACATTCAGAATTCCGTATAGCCGTTCTCCTGCGTGAAGCGGGATGGTGGCATGATGCGTAATGCCTTCGGTATCGCCCCACCGATATTTCACGGCATCCTCTAACCGTTTGCAATTGAGCGTATTGTCCGCTTGCAGAATCTTTCCCTTCCGGTACCGGTCAATGCACCAGCACGAGCCTTGCTTCATATGATACTTGCCATCCGCATCCAGCGCCGGCGGAAGCTGGTAATCAGCCGCCAGCGTATAATCTGACTTCTCCTCAATGAGAAAAATCCATCCGGCTTTGAGCCCCGTAATTTCCACCAAAGTGCGCAATACATTATTCAATAACGCCGGAAGCTCCGTCGAACGGTTAATCGTTTCAGCTATCATCTTGAAGGCCTGAAGTTCATCAATGGCAATCTCGCTGCCCATATTCGCTCCCTCCGTCTGCGATCTTTTTTATTTATAACCATTATAAACAAAAAATAGGGTATTCGCTCGTCGGTTTCGACGAACAAATACCCCGCTTTACGGGACACAGCCTATTATTCTACGAGCAGTTGAAACCCTTCTAATTCTTCCTCCGCCTCACGGAACAGATCCAACAGTTGGTGGCTATAGTCTCCCAGATGGATCTCGCTCTGTTCGAAGTGAGTCCATTGAATCATAAGCGGAAGCTCAATCCACCCGGTCAGACAGTCCCACAACGCATCAAGATTGCAGCCGTAATAATCCGGAAGCTCCAGCTTCTCCTTCAATGCGTCGTGCAGCTGATCGCGGGTCTCATAGTGATGGCCATCCAAAATAATGGTGCGCATTCCCAACCTTCCTCTCTGCCGCTCTTCATTCAATTCATCGGTTCAAACGTCTCATAATGATTTTCTGTCTTATATATGAGGCCGTCACTGGAATATAAAATGCGGTCCTTCCCCCGAAAGCCAGACTCATAGTTGATGTCGGCTTCGTACCAGACCCGGCCCTTCTTCTTCGGCAGCTTCCCTTCCCGATTGCGGAACACATCTCCGCCGATGCTCTTCCCCGGGGCCACCTCATGCAAATTGCCTTTCTTCGCTTGCCACCCGAGCGCTTCGGCTTCCTTCTTCGTAATGAAGCTTTCCGGCAGCGCCTGATGGGCCTTGATATAGTCCGCTACCTCCTGAAACCCGGTTAATGGCTGCGTGTCCGATATAGGCGCAACGGAAGGACTGCAGCCGGCCAGCACAAATAACGTAAGCAGCAGCAGACACAAGGACTTCATCCACTTCAAGTTGGTTTCCCCCTATCTCTGACGATTTCACTGTACTATCTTACCATCTTTCCGCCAGCACATCACGATCGCACAAAAAGAGAACCCTCCGACAAAGTCGAGAGAGAGTTCTCTTCATTTACATTGCTATTGAATTTGAATCTTGGCGAGATCATACGTAAAGTTGCGGTATGGAGACATGTCAAAACCTTGAATGCGTGCGTTCGTACCGAACATATCGCGACGCTGATACATGAAAATGTAAGGCAAATCTTCATTCAGTTCTTGATACAGCTCTTTGAAGATTGGTTTGCGTTTCTCGACGTCAATTTCCTTGCCTGCTTTCGTGAACAATTCGTCGACTTTCGGGTTGGAATAACCGACCTCGTTCTGCGAGCCGCCCGTCTTGAACACGTTTTCGCCGGATTGCGGATCCGGCGTCAATTGCCATGCCATGAACAGCATGTCGAAATCGCCCTTTTTCCGCTTTTCGACGACGGCATTGAAGTCCATCATTTCAGCGTTGAACTCGATGCCGAGTTCTTTGTAATTGGCTTGCGCGACCGGAATGATGGCGTCATTGACCGGATTTGGCGTCGTCGCCGTGAAGTTGATTTTGAATTTCTTGCCGCCCTTCTCACGAAGGCCGTCCGCTCCGACCTTCCAGCCGGCTTCATCCAGCAATTGCTTTGCTTTATCAAGGTCAAAGTTATAATGTGTCACTTCATCTGTATAAGACCAAGATACTTTGGACTGCGGTACATCGATGACTTCCGCATAGCCTTGATAGATGGCATCAACGATTTCTTGACGGTTCAAGCCGTATGCCAACGCTTGACGGACTCTCTTATCTTTGAATTGATCGCGGTTATGGTTAAACGTAATATATCCATATCCGTTAGTAGGGAACAGCGTAATATCGAGGAAGCCCATTTCTTTCAATTGTTCCACCTGATCTTTGTTTACGCTAATATCGTCCATGTCCGTCTCGCCCGTTTGCAGCAGTTGGACGTTTGTTTCTTCTGTTGTAAATTTGTAAATCATATTTTCGATCTTTGGCTTGCCTTCGAAATACAGCTCATTCGCTGCGAACACCGCTTCCTGTCCGGCTACGAACTTAACCAGCTTGTAGGGGCCGGAACCGAGCGGCAAAGTGAACAGATCTCTCATATAGCCGAGGCTGCCTTGCTTATAATCTTTTCCATAATATGCTTTTGGCATGACACCTACACCACCGATGGTGGAAAATGCCAATGCGCTGATTTCGGTTGTCGTTATTTCAATCGTTTTCGGGTCAATAACTTTGATGCCTTCAATTGAGGTTGCTTTGCCGTTTTTATATTCCTGACCGCCTTTGATACGGGCATGGGCAATGACGTCGGTAGGACCGTCGTAGGATTTGTCGTGCAGCAGCGTGATGGAGAAGGCCACGTCTTCAGCGGTTAACGGCGTGCCGTCGCTGAACTTGACCCCGTCTTTGAGCTTGAATGTATATCTCAGCTTGTCTTCCGAAACTTCGTAGCTTTCCGCCAAATCTTCGGAATACGTGCCGTCCTGGTTTATTTTGAGCAAGGAATTAAACACTGCGGAGGTCATATAATTGTCATACACGTTCTCCGCAAAAATTGGATTGATGATGCCGGACGGAGCGGTCATTCCAACGATAATCATATCTTTGCGGTTTGTTGCGGCTTCCGGAGATTTTGCCGGGTCCGAAGCTTTGATAACGCCTTCAGAGATAATTTCGCTATCCGCGCCTTGCTCCTTGTCATTGCCTTCATCCTTTGACTGTTCGGCTGCTTGATCATTCGGCTTGTCGCCGGATCCCGCATTGCTTCCGCCGCCGCATGCGGACAGGACTAATGTCAATGACAGCAGCAAGCACATGATGGTACTGAATTTCTTTTTCAATAGATTCTCCCCCTACGAAAAAATAATCTTTCTTATGTTAAATAAATTATGTACATAGGATGGGTATAGCTGATATACATAACGTTCGTAACATAGATGCAGGGCATATTAATAGAACATTGGGCGAGTGAGATTCTATGAAGTTCATTACCAAAATGAGGTATCAAATTATCCATAATACTACTTTAAAATTTTTCATTTGTAAATCCTATATTTATTCTAAAAGAATGAATTTCATGCATAAGAATCCGCCTGTAATCACCACACTTGATATACATTATATGGTTATTAATTTGTGGGATGACACCGTATTGCCGCGGCTTTTCAGGGCACACAAACGAATAAAAAATGCCCAGCCAAATCGGCTGAGCATATGCAGTGTAATAGACTTATTGAATTTGACTGGCGTTAATCCAAATGCGAAGAACATCATCAAAGTCGCTTTTTTTGCGTTTGTCAAAAGCAGCGTTAGCGAATGCCAACGCGTTTACCTTCGTCGTTGTCACCTCAATCGTTCTCGGAACGAGCACCTTGATGCTTTCAACCGAAGACGTTTTTCCTTCTTTATACTCCACTCCGCCTTCTAGCACACTTTCAATATATTAATGCCATTAATATTTAATCGTATTATTTCTATTAATAGTCTATTTGGGCATTACACTTTGAACCAGCCTTTTCTCCGAAACCACAAGTACATCCCCACACCGATTAGAACCATCACTATCAATACGATAAAGTATCCGTAATGTGATTTCAGCTCTGGCATGAATTCAAAGTTCATCCCGTATACACCAGCGATAAACGTTAACGGAATAAAAATGGAAGAAATAATCGTGAGCGTCATCATGATGCTATTCATCCGATTGGAGTTAAAAGAAGTGTAACTGTCACGTATATCTGCCGTCATTTCCCGATTGGATTCGATCAATTCAGACAGACGCAGCAAATGATCGTGAATGTCGACAAAATAGACATGGTGCTCTTTAAAAGCAGCCAGCCGCTCAGAATTCAAAATACGGTACAGTAAATCACGCATCGTATTTATCGTCCGCCGAAGCTTCAGCAAATCTCCGCGGATGTCGAACAGTTCGTCCATCAATCGATTCCCGTTCGCTCTCTTCAGATTGTCATCCAGCTTATCGACAGCTTCTTCGATCAGATACACGGCAGGGAAATATTGATCCACCAGTTTATCCATGACGAGATAGGCGATATAGACGGGCCCTTTTGCCCATATCGCTTCATTCACTGATATTTTCTCCCACACCTCTTCAAGCTCCTCCGATTGCTGCAGGTGAAAGGAGACAACATAGTTGCCCCCGACAAATAAATCAACTTCTTCCGCATCCAAAGTCCGTTGGTTTAAAGCATGAAGCACAAAAAAATTGTAATCTCCGTAATAATCCATCTTCGGGCGCTGCAGAAAGTGAAGACAGTCTTCAATCGCTAACGGATGAAAATGAAAAACACGGTCCAATAAGGCTGCTTCTTCATGGCTTGGACTATCGAAATCAACCCAATACCATTCGATATCCGCAGCTCTCAATCGTTCGAGCGGCAAATTATGCAGCAGTGTGGCGTCCTTCGTCAGCGCGAGTGTACGAATCAATGCAGTTCCATTCCTCTCTATTCCCATCTTGATGAATCCATTGTACACGCTGCACGTGAAAAATGAAAAAGGCAGGAACACTCCTGCCCGGACCACCCGATTTTCATTTACTCTTCGTTGCCTGTGCGCCCGCTGTAGGCATGACTATGCGGAATCATGCCGTTAACCGTCGTGACACCCTCGAACAAATGGTAGTGTCCTCCACCTGAAAGCGGGACGGCTGGGCCGGTCACTCCCTGGATAATATGAGTATGGCCATCATCGAACGAAGTAACAGTGTAGTATTCGTGCATGTGAGGGACTCCGCTCGGCGCAGGCGCTGTCGTACCGGCATATTGATGACGATGACCGACATCAACCGACGTCTGCCCTGCAAACTTATGGGTATGGACAGGTCTTCCGTTCCATGACGTGATATACAAACCGTGCGAATGATGTCCGGACCCATCTTCCGAATGAACGACGAACCCGGTAACCGGTATTTCCATTACGTTACACATCCTTCTACTCAGATCAGTAACGTATTATATGTGCGATTGTAATAGTTGGTTAATGACCTAGTTCGTTCATGATCCATCGTTTCACATCCACAAGTCGGAATATATCCGGACGAGTCTCTGAGCCGCTGATGAGGAGCGGAACGTGTGAATCCTGCTTATGTAGCGAACCATGTCCGGCGCCGCCGCTATGAGTTGGAGAGCTCTCTCCAATGAATTCACTGCCCGGCGCGGCTGTGACGATGACGAAATTGCCTTCGTGCGAAGAAAGCGCGCTATGAAGCCGCATGAGCGCATCGGGATAATCGCCGTACTCTAGCCTCTTATCCGATTTCCGCAGTGACATGTCAAGGAGCCCTATATCACCTCGTATGTTCCATGTTTGCCCGTATCTGTCACGAACGTTTCCATTCGGCCGATAAGTTAGTTCTTGTTCGTTACGTCCGGATCGAACAAGAATGTCTCCGCCTTCCATCCATGCAATCACATCAATCCGTTTCTCTTGCTGCAAGCGGCGGACTGCTTCTGCTTTTGCTACTTTCGAATCGTTGATATACACATAGGCCATCCGTTCATTCACGGCGAGCACGATCTGATCCTGCTTCGTGACGGGCTTGCTCAATGCGGCGATGCGATACGAATTCAGCACCTGCCTCAAATCGATGATGGAACGCTCGCGTTCCCGTTCGATATAGGTCTGGCCGCTGTCTCCGGCAATGATCCACACGTTGTCTTTCATGGCCGCATCCCAAGAACCGAACGCTTGAAATACCCGCTGCAGTTGCTTGTCCGCCCGTTCGATGCCACGCGTCTCCGCTGGCCCTTTACGGTGAACATCATGATCATTGTTCGGCAAATAAACGAGGGTAAATGACGGAAGACGATCTTGCTCAATCAAATAGATGAGCTCGTCAGCCGAGAATTCATCGTTCAGACCATAGCTTTGCCATGCATGAGTATTCCGCACATCGTCCGGCTTCAGTCTGGACAGAACGCCCAGAGAGAACCATTTCGGCGCTAACGTTTTCAGGTCCCGTGGCAATGAGGTGCTGTCCGCGAACGCGGCTGGCACCTTCAGACGATGTTCTGTCGTTCCCCGATACACCATTCCGTTGATAGACGCCGTCTCTATTCCTCTTGCGGCCAACTCTTCATGTATCGTCTTGACTTGCTTATTCAGGTGAACGTTGTTCAACCGGTACAAGCTGTTTTTGAACACATCGCCCACACCCAGCTTCAACGTCTCCCACAGCGCAGTCCCATAGCTGACTAGTCTGCCTTCTCGTGAGTTGTACCAGACGAGACCGGGCACGTGATGCCCATCCGGACCGGATCCGGTTAGTATCGTGCTGTCGATCGTCACGGACATCGTTGGGAACGAGCTGACCGCATCGGGCTTATAATGCCCTCGTTCCATCAGGAACTTCAATGCCGGAGCCTGTCCGTTCCGAATCGCTTCCTGCAGCGGTTTATCCATCATCGAATCGAGGATGACGAGGATGACACGTTTGGTTGATGAGGTGGGCTGAACCGACTTGATGCGGGGCTGTGCACCTTGCTGTATCTCCCCTTTTTGGCAGGCAGACGGCACAATGCTTATGAACAGCAACAGCACGATCAATATCCAGCGTCCCCGGTTCATCGTATTCCCCCTTTTATCGCCTAGATTAGGCGGATTTCGTGATGATCGTACTCGTCTCTTGCTAATCCATCTCAATCGACACAGCATGCGCGATGCAAGGAATGCTCTCCCCTTGCTGGTAAGAGAGCGGCGATAACAAGGCTCCTGTCGCAACGATCAACACCCGCTTCAGCTCCCCCTTGTTCATCCGTTTCAAAATGTGTCCATACGTCACCACGGCGGAGCATGCGCTTCCACTTCCACCGGCCTGCACGGCTTGCTTCTCGATATCGAACACCATCAGCCCGCAATCGTTAAATGTCGTGTTGTCGATATATATTTTTGTTTTCTTCAATAAATCTTTCACAATCGGATGACCGACGGACGCCAAGTCGCCTGTAACGATTAGGTCGTAATCCTCAGGCTTCCGCCCCGTGTCATGCAAATGGGTGCGAATCGTATCCGCAGCAGCCGGCGCCATCGCTCCCCCCATATTGAACGGGTCTTTCAAGCCCATGTCCATCACTTTGCCAATCGTCGCCGAGGTCACTCTCGGGCCCGTTCCCCGGCTTGAGATGACGGCGGCTCCCGCTCCGGTCACTGTAAACTGCGCAGTCGGCGGCTTCTGTGCTCCATATTCCGTAGGATATCGGAATTGTTTCTCCACCGTGCAGTTGTGGCTGCAGGTGGCTGCCAGCGCGTAATCCGCATTGCCTGAGTCGATGAGAAGCGCAGCAAGCGCGAGCGACTCCATCGATGTAGAGCAAGCGCCAAATACTCCGATAAAGGGCATATTGAGGGAACGAGCGGCAAAGCTGTTGCTAATGATCTGATTGAGCAAATCTCCGCCGATGAAGTAATCGATATGATTGGCGGTCAGGTTCGCCTTCGTGATGGCCATGTGCGTCGCTTGTTCCAATAGCTTACGTTCCGCCTTTTCCCATGTTTGCTCCTGCAAATCCAGCTGTTCATGTATCAGATCAAAATCGGTCGCGAGCGGCCCCTGTCCCTCTTCCGGGCCGACGATAGCCGACGTCCCGATAATGACGGGCGGATGTTGAAACTTCCACGTTTGCTGTCCTTTAAGCATGCCAGCACCCCTTCATGCAAAATGTGTGCAGTATATAATTTTAATATTTGAGCCTCTCTCTGCTATCGAATCAAGTAAGGTCTAAGGTCTGTAATGATAGTTTGCAGCGTTTTTGAACATTGCTCATACATCGATTTTGCCTCTTCATTTTGAGTCGACAGACTGAACAATTCCAAGTCAGCTTCACATTTTTTCAATTTGGCGAGCGCTTCGGCCTCTGTCTGTGGCATCGTCACCTTGATTTGATCGTTCATCAGGTCCACATACAGCTTCCCGTAACTGTCGATTTGAGCCAAATAGACGTCCTTCGTATCTGTGACACCCAGCTTAGCCAGCTCTTCTTCCAGCCAAGTCTCGTCTCTTCCGAGCGCGATTAACGGCTTCTCCAACACTTGACCGTCCATGACGAGCGCCAAAGGTTCTTTCTCCGGTGCGACTTTAATCCCGAGATGACTCGGCGTGAGTGGCGTGTGTTCCAGCTTCGGCATCACGTTCACTTCACCGCTCGTTTCCATGATGGCGAATTCCACGTCAGCCGTACTGAAAACATTTTTCTTGCGCAACAATTCCAACAATTCGTCGGAAGTGATGCGCTCTTTCTTCAGATTATCCTCTAAAATTTTACCGTCTTTGATGAGCACGGTAGACTTCCCGTCAATAATGTTTCTCATCGTCTTGCTCTTAAGCTGCAGAAATTCGATGCCCAGCGATACGGCAACCCACACCACCAATGACACCAACCCCAAATACCAGTTTGCTTCCAAATCCAAAGAGACATAGGCGGCAAGACTCCCGATCGTGATACCCGTTATGTATTCGAATACCGATAACTGAGAGACCTGCCTCTTTCCGAGAAGCTTGGTCAATACAAATAGAGTGACCACGGCGACCAACGTTCTTAATGTAATTTCCAGCCATTGCGGCATAAATGTCATCCCCTTTGAACGAATGAAATTGCTATAAGTAATTATTTGTCTAACAAGCGGATTTTATGTTGCGTGGAATGAAACGCAACCGGAGAGTATGTTTCCGGAAACTTTCGGACAACTTATTATTTGTGATTCGATGATAAAGGTGGTGAAACCATGACAGTAGGATCTCAAGTAAAAACCTGTTTGGCTTCGTTGAAAGGCGTCCAAGCCGACCTTGAGCAGTTTGCCTTAGGCACACAAAATCAGGAAGCTAAAAATATGTACACCAACGCCGCCCAACAAACCCAGCAAGTTATTCAGCAGGTAGAAGGACGAGTGCAGCAGTTAGAAGCGGAAGAACCACAGTATAAGGGGTTTTAAGCCATGTTAACGCATGGGTAGTAGCAATAGAAGGGGCAGGCCTCTAGAATCATCGGCCTGCCCCTTCGACTTTCATCAGAAAGCCTATCTTCATAAAGATCATCGCATTGGGAATGGAATTATGGCGCAAATATAGTTTTTGCAGACAAAACCCCGCAAGTGTCCAATCAAGGTCGATATCAAGTACATACAAATATACGGTAATTCAATTTCTCCACACGAAAGGGGTTATGAGCAGATGTCCGACGTTAGAGGCGGTTTTGGTTGCGGTTTTACAAGTACAGGTGTCATCCTTGTACTCTTCATTTTGTTGGTCATCATTAGCCGTTCCTTTTTAATCTAGGATCGGGCAAGTAAAGTTCGAGCCACCTATGGCCTTGACTGTCAAGCCCATAGGTGGCTCTCTTTCTTATTGTTCAGATTTATTTTCCGTCAATGCAGTCGTGGACGCGTATACATATTCCTCCAGCGTCAGCTTGCGTTCCGCCATCTCCGCTGCTCGCTCCACACCGACATACCGCAAGTGCCAAGGCTCATATTGATAGCCCGTAACCATTTCTTTGCCTTTCGGATAGCGCAGTATGAATCCGTACTCAGGTGCATGTCGAGCGATCCATTCGGCTTCTGCGGAGCCGGCAAAGCAATCTTGTACCGCACACTTCCCATCGCTCCCAGATACGTCGATCGCAAGCCCCGTCTTATGCTCGCTGTGTCCAGGCTCGGCGCTATAGGACATTGCTTGCTCTTTGCCGTGCTTTTTCACATATTGACGATAAATCCACGATTGCGCCGCTTGAGAACGATATGCTGAGACGCCCGCCAAAAAGATGCTGTCCTTCTCCGCATCAGCGAACATTCGTTCCAATGCCCGCGCCGCTTCTCGACGCATGAGACGTTTCTCTGATTTTTCGCGGAAAATAAATCTCACCTTCGGGTCCACCAAATCATCTGGCTCATATTCTTCCGGCAGCGCATGCTGTTTATTGACAAGAATGGCCATGCCGTCATGACTGATTGGAGTGGGCTGCATGTCCGCTGCCCGTTTCGTCTTCGGCCCTTCTGAAGCAACGGCGAGCAGTTTCCCCGATTCGGGCTTAACTGACAATGCATTCGATGATTCAGTTGAAGATGCGGTGGATAAAGTGCTCGGTGATCTGGATAATGATGCAGCTGATGATGTGCTTGATTCAGTTGATGATAGGCTCGCTGATCCGGTTGAAGATGTGTTCGGAACAGGCGCTTCCGCTATTGAACCGCAGCCCGCAATCATCGTGATAACTACCATGCAACATATATATAAGTGTCTATATCCTTCATTCGACATGTGCTAACCCTCCTCGTCTTAGTATGGAATAACTATCCTCTTACCATGTACGCATACGCACAGATACCGTCCATTTTATAATTACATTGGTGTGTCTAGGGCGAGAAGTACTGTCATGTTGCCTTTTGCTCCACTATCCCATATCATCAGAAAACGTCATTAGGCTGTAATTTTCCGTATCATGCTTGCTATGTTCCGATTACTGTTGCTCTGCGAGTTATGCTTATAATGTCTCGCTAACTGTTGCTCATACGTTTCCTGCGCGCAATGTTGGATGACTGTGGCTTTTACCTTCCGCACTCGCAGTGTTTGGACGACTGCTGCTTTTACCTTTCTCACTCACATTACTCGGGCGACATTTCTTTTAACTTCCTCACTCGCGGTATCCAGATAATTGTTGGTTTTAGAAATTGTACTCCCAGTGTTCGGATGATGGGACTATGAGAGTTTCTGAAGGAACGGGAGAATGGGCAAAGGCATCAATTTATAAAGGATGAGAGTCTCCTTAAAACCAAAAGAAGCCTGCTGAAAGAATCTCAACAGGCTTCCTATATTTACATGAATCAGGATGGTTGCTCGTCCGCTGCATCGACAGCCCCATCGCCCGTATCAACACCGCGTGGTACGATGATGGATACAAGCAATTCATCCTTGTTCGAAATGAGCTGAATATCGTCAGGCAGCGCTACTTCATGCGCCAAGAGCTTGTCCCCCACATTCAAATGGGAAATATCCACTTCAAAAACAGAAGGCAAATCGGAAGGAAGACCTTCGATTTCCAATCCCGTTTCCTGGCTCTGTATAATTCCGCCTTTCTTCGTACCGGCTGGAGTTCCTTGATATTCTATCGGAACGCGTACACGAATCGGCTTGTTGTCCGATACCTGTTGAAAGTCGACATGAATCCAGGCTCCATTTTTCTGTTCCATTTCTTTGATTAAGGTCTGAATCGGCTTCATCCCCTCAATCTTCAAGTGAAACGTTTCTGTTCTACCTCTGCGCGCCAATTTTCCGATTTCCTTCGAATCGACATGTACCGGTATGCTGTCCATGCTCGAACCGTAGACGACTGCTGGAATACGTCCTTGTTGCCGCAAGCCCCGAAGGGCGGAACGCTTGAAATCAGTTCTTCTCTCTGCTTTCAATTCGTACATGTTGCTCTGTGCGTTCATAACGTAACAACCTCCCTCTCGCAATCCTGTCATTCTACAAAAATGCCCTGTCTGTTATAGCAAGGCATAGAGGTTATTACCCGTCTTAGTTGTTTTGTAAACAGTAATATTATAATGGATTCAATCGCAACAAAAGTTCACCACGATGAAACAGGTTCGGTTCCATTGGATTTCGTACAATAGAAATGAGTCATTTAAAGCTGAACGTAACGTTTCATTGGATTGCATACAGCAGAATCCACTTGAAGCAGTTGCTTACAGCACGAACAACAGATTAGATTGGATGCTATCCAACCAATCGATCATTACCGCTCGATTACGCAGCATTCCACTGTATATTTTCCAACGAAATCTATCCACAAAAATTTAAAATCTCTGAAGCCACAATCAATAACTAAGAGACGCCGATCATCAGAATGACCGGCGTCTTAATAACTATAAAGAAGTCAAGTGGATATAGACCTGACTAGTTATGTTTAAAAGGCGTCACGACAAGCCGTTCCGTTGCCGTCTTACCCTCGTATCCAGCGATGATCGTCGCTTTTCCTTTCGCGATCGCACGGAGCTTGCCGCTGTCGCGGTCGATCGCAGCCACCTTCGAATCCGTGCTGTACCATTGCACGCCCGAGCTGACGACTTGCTTCGTGCCGTCCGCGTAGTAAGCGGTAATCTGCAGCGTTGCCGAAGTCCCCGCCTTCATCGGCTTCAGCTTCCCGATCTCGATGCGCCTCGGCTGCTTGACCTTGGAAGCCACCTCAATATCAAGCGATGCCTTCAGGAACGGGCCGTAGCGGGCCGTAATTACCGCCTTCCCCGCTTGCTTCGCCGTCACAATCCCGCTGCTTCCGTCAACTTGAGTGACCCGCTCGTTATCGGAGGTGAACGTCACTCCGGCCGCCAACGGAATGCGATTGCCGCTGCCGTCGATGCCGATGACTTGAAGGCTTTGCTGTTCTCCTGCCTTCATCTCCGCTTCGCCGCTCAATTCAATACTGACGATAGCCCGATTCAATACGATTATCGGATCACTCGGCACACTCTCATTATGAAGGCGATCGACTGCCGTTACGGCATACGTGTATGTCTCGCCTGTCACCGCGCTTGTATCCGTAAACAGGAGAGGACCGCCGCTCTTGCGCACCGTCAGTATGATCTGACTCGGATCGTTCACATTCGGAGTCGAGCTGCCTACCGTCCGATAGAGCACATAATACCCCGCATCACTGTCCTTGTTGTCCTGCCATGCGAGATGAATTCCCCTATCCGTCACATGAGCGGCCGTCCATCGCGGCGCTGCCGGAGCCTTCGCATCAAGCCAAGGCATCACGGGAACAAGCGCTTGGAAGCGGTAGCTGTCTTGTATGAGCCGATCGCGCAGCCCGAGCGGATTGTCCAGTACGCTTGTCGCGCTAAAATGCATACTGCCCTTTACCGCATCGTAATTCAGTATATATTTCAGCTGATTCGGCAGTTCGTTCGGATTTTTCCACACCGGGTCGTCGTTGGCATTAATTTTGTAATCGGCGTGGCCAATGTAGAGCTGCGTATGCGTCCCTGTCACCTCTTTGCTCCACCAATCGACGAGCTTTTCGAACGCAGCTGGTGTAAAGCCGAAGCTCCAATAAATCTGCGGCGCAATGTAATCAATCCAGCCTTCCTGTATCCATAAGCGGGTATCCGCAAACAGATCGTCGTACGTCTGTACGCCAGCCGCCGTATCCGAACCTGCCGGATCCGTCGACATGTTGCGCCATACGCCGAACGGGCTGATGCCGAATTTCACATATGGCTTCACCTGCTTGATTTCAGAGGAAAGTCGCCGAATGAACGAATTCACATTGTCACGGCGCCAGTCCGCTATGTCGCTGAAGCCCGCTCCGTATTTCCGATATGCTTCACCATCTGGAAATTCGACGCCCGATACTTTATACGGATAGAAATAATCGTCGAAATGGACGGCATCGATATCATACTTGCGTACAACTTCCATGATGCTGTCCGTGACGAATTGCTTCGCCTCCGGGATGCCGGGATTGAAATACAGCTTGCCGCCGTAACTTATGACCCAATCCGGATGCAGCCGTGCCGGGTGATCCTCCACCAGCCGGCTCAGGTCTGCCTTCATGCTAACGCGATATGGATTGAACCAGGCGTGGAACTCCATGTTACGCTTGTGTGTTTCTTCAATCATGAAGGCAAGCGGGTCATAGCCCGGGTCCTTCCCCTGCACGCCGGTTAGCCACTCCGACCATGGCGCATACTCGGAAGGATAGAACGCATCTGCGGTTGGCTTGATTTGCATGACGACGGCGTTCATGCCGCTTGCTTGCAAATCGCCAATTAAGTTAACATAATATTTTTTCTGTTCACTTATAGTGACAACGCCTTTCTTCGGCCAGTCAATATTTTCGACCGAGGCAATCCACGCCGCTCGCAATTGGCGTTTCGGTGCTGTAGTCTCCGCATTTACGACAAGCGTGACAGCAGCTGACTTTCCCTCATACGTTGCCGTAATGACGCTCACCCCTACTTTCAATGCGGTAATGAAACCGTTCGCGTCAATGACGGCCACTTGCGTATTGCCGCTCTTATAGGCTACGCCGGATGATACTTCAATTGGTTCGGTCTGGTTCTCATAGGTCGCCAATACCTTGCCTTGAAGCGTATCTCCCACCGTCATCGAATGCAAGCCGCTCAGTTCAATGCGCTGTAATTTTGGCAGCGCGGGCTCGATGGTCAGCTCATACGTTGACGAGAGAGAGCCATATACGGCCCGCACTACGGTCGTGCCTTGCTGAAGTGCGGTAACCAGTCCATTCGCATCGATGGAGGCCACGTTCGCTTGGCTGCTGTCGTATACCACGCCATTCAGCATCTTCACTGGTTGCGGTACACCGTAATAATTAGCGAACGCTTCGGTCTGATTCGTCTGGCCAACAGGCAGATTCGGCAAGCCATAGAAATCAAGCTTATCGATAACCGGCGCCTCAACACCCACAGCCAGTTCATATTCTGCTGTGGAAGCTTGACGATATCGAGCGGTAATGTGCGCTGTGCCTTCCTTGAGCGCCGTGACTGAACCGTCCAAGTTCACTTGAGCGACAGCGGGATCGCTGCTCGCAAGCTGTGCGTCACTCGTCACATCGATGGGTTCCTTGCTGCCGCTGTACGTTGCCAGCACATTGACGCGCTTCGTCTCACCGACTTGCATCGGCGTCAAACCATTCAGCGTCAGCTCATACACATCCGTATCACCGTAAAACACGCGCAGTTCATCAAAGTAAAGCGCACCTCCATTTTTATTGCGGTCGCTCGTCTCCACAAGATAGATCTGGTTCAGCCTGAGCGGTTCAGTAAGATTGGACGGGATGTTAGCTGTTATATAGCGCCAGCCGTTCCAGTTCAACCCTCCACTCGCGGTGAAGTCGACTGTCGGCTTGGCGCCGCTGGCATCCTGAAGATGTGCGCGCAGCCAATGGTCGTTGCCGTCACCATATACCCAGATACCAATTGTCTTCGGATAACCGTCAATTGGCCTTCCGGCAGCGCCGGAAACATCCTTGAAATTCATATAAGCAGCCGAGGTGCCTTCCGTGCCCGTAAAGTCATACGGCAGCTTGGCGGAATGAAGACCATGCCGGACCGGCTGCGGGCGTGACGACGGTACCAATGTGACGGAACCCGGCACCGCTCGTACGGACGACACGGCGATGTCCTGAATCTGCTCAAAATCTTCGAGCAATGCTGCGCGGGTACCGATAGATGCAATTGCGTCTGCTTGAGGTTGTTCGATAATCCATGGTTGGGACGGTGGTGTCTCGGTTTCATCAGGGGAAGTTAATGCGAAAGCGCTTGCAAAAGTGCTGAACAGCATGAGGAGTGCCAACATCGAGACCATCATTTTACGGGCGGTGTGCCTTGTCGGAAACAATACATCATTCCCTCCTTCATAATAGGAAATTATGCAGGTCGTCTCTTGAGGTCTGAAATAATATTTCACCATTCGTGGCAGATATAAGTTTATAATATTTCAAATTTGCTGTACATAGCGAAAAATGATTCATTTTGTTGAATTCGGAATACCACCAACATTTTAATGGAAAATGCGCAGGATTGTTCCGGGGTACGAAGAAAATTATTGACCTTTCGTTCCATTAATCATTATTGACTGTTCATTCCAGACACACTTCCCCTCTCCATTCAATAGGTTTAACTAGGATAAAAGGTTGAACAGCACAGAAAGGAATGGAACTTGGGCCATCCCCTCTGCTCACCGTCCTATTCCTTGCCCAGCTTGTAGAACCGCTTTCCCGTCTGCGGATGGAAATATACGGTGATCAAATCTCCGGTTGTTGGGTCATACGACACTTCCCCAGTAGAAATAAAGCCGGAAGGCACCACCGTGCCCTGCCTGTCGTCAAGCCGCCTATCCTTTTTCGCGGATGCGATCAACAGCCCGACGAAGACGATCAATTGAATCGCGCCATAGATGAGGATGAACTTCATCATCGCGGCATCTTCTCTTTCTCCACGACGACGGCTGTGCCGTAAGCCACGATTTCACTCATGTTACTGCCCACTTCGCCGGAATCGAACCTCATCATAATAATGGCGTTAGCCCCCATCGCCTGCGCATTGGCAACCATTCGATCGAGCGACTGCCGGCGCGCATCCTCCAGTAATTCCGTGTACTGCTTAATCTCGCCTCCGACCAGCCCTTTAAAAGCGGCAGCAATGTCCTTGCCGATTCCGCGCGCCCGCACCGTCAGTCCGAATACGGTCCCTTTCACTTCGACGATGTTATGCTGCGGCACGTGTTCTGTCGTCACGATGATCATTGTCGTTCCCCCTCTGTCGATCTCTCTATCCTATATCATAAATCAAATCATCCATAGTACGAATGAACGCTTAGGTTCGTTCAATCAGGACAACATTTTTGTTGCGTAAATGCGGCGACACCCATCATACGGAAAGACAGTGAATGTGGCGTATCAATATGGACAGCTCTATCATGGCCCGTTCCATCTCATCGAGCCCGGCATAGGCAAATGACAATCGCAGTTGCTTCTTGGCTGAACGATCATAAATATAACCCGGATTAATGAGAATGCCCCGCTTGAGCGCATGTTCGAACAGTGCAGCCATGGAAATGTTGGCGTGCAACGTGACCCAAATGTAGAAGCCGCCTTGCGGCGTGCTCCAGGTGGCGAGATTAGACCAATGCGCGTCTAGCAGTTGCAGCATGCAATCGCGCCTCTCCTTCAACTGTCTGCGGATGGTTCGGCAATGCTCCGCATGCCATCCCGCCCCGAACCATTCCGCGGCGGCAGCCTGCGACAAGGAACTGGAGCCGTAATCGGTCTGCATTTTAATATCGGCCAACCGTTCGATAACCGGCTGTGGTCCGACGACCCATCCGATACGCAAGCCGGGACTAACAATCTTGGACATCGTGCCGACGTACAATACTTGCCCCTGCGTGTCCAGAGCGCGCAGCGGTGGCGGCGGAGCTTCGTGGCCGAACCATAGCTCTTCGTATGCGCCGTCTTCGAGAATCGGCAAGCCGATGCGTAGGCTCGTCTCCAACAGATCCCGTCTTCTCTTATCGCTCATGACCGTCCCTGTCGGATTATGAAAGGTAGGAATCGTATAGAGCAGCGAAGCGTCATATTGCCGTTTGAACCGCTCGACATGGGACACTTGCAGCCCGGACTCGTCCATCGGCAAGCCAATGAGCTTCATCCCCGCGGATTGAAAGGCGTGAATCGAATATAAATAAGATGGCTTTTCAAGCAGCATTGTCGAGCCTTTTTCCAACAGACCGGCAGAGATAAGCTGGAAAGCCTGCAACGAGCCGGACACAATCAAAATAGTGGACGGCGGCGCGGAAATGCCTACCCTCTGCAGATGGGCGCTCACTTGCGAACGAAGCGCATAGGTGCCCAACGCTTCTTCATAGCCGAGAGGCATATGTTGCCGTGCCAGTTCAGCAAACAACAGTCGAACCTGTTCCTGCGGCAGCAGCTCTGGGGACAATTCACCCGTCCCGAGTCGAATCATCGTCGGATCGAATTCCATTCGGTTAATCGTCTGGATCGTCGGCAGATTCGGATAGTGAACACCGTCCTCCACATATGCATTCCAATTCGGCGGCGGCGGTGACTCCCACTGACGTTCCGGCTGGTGATGAATGATTGTCGTTCCGCCCCCGCTTTTCCCTGCGATATATCCTTGTGATGTCAAGTGTTCCAAAGCCATAATCAGTGTGCTTCGATTCACTTGAAAAGCCGCTGCCAAGGCACGCTGAGAAGGCAGCTTCATGCCCACCGTCCATTCCCCGCTCGTTATCTTTTCTTTCATGAACCCTTCAATCTGTTGGTATAACGGAATCGATGAAGACGGATCTGGCTTCCAATCGATCTTATCCACGAGGCAACACTCTCCCGTACCCTTATCGTCTTCCAATTATAATGTTTGGTTGGGCTGCTATACAACCAAATGGTTGGGGACAATCCGCTGCAGATCATATATCCTTGATGCTGAACAACGCGTTGATTCAGTACAGCATGGAGAAAGAGGAATTAGAATGACAGAAGCTTTTGTGCACGGTGTATTGCTCGCCTTCGGGTTAATTCTTCCGTTAGGTGTTCAAAATGTGTTTATTTTCAACCAAGGAGCGATTCAGCCGCGCTTCGTCAAGGTGGTTCCGGTCATCATAACGGCCGCGCTCTGTGATACGCTGCTCATTTCGTTGGCGGTAGGCGGCGTATCCCTGCTTATATTGCAATGGACGTGGTTAAAAAGCCTGCTCTATGTCGCCGGGTTCATCTTTTTGCTCTACATGGGATGGAGCCTGTGGAAAGCTGAGGTCGCGACGGATCAGAGCGAACATGGGCAGCTATCCGTCAAAAGGCAGGTACTCTTCGCATTGTCGGTGTCACTCTTGAACCCGCACGCCCTGCTGGATACTGTCGGCGTTATCGGCACGAATTCACTTCAATACACCGGGACGGACAAGTGGGCCTTCATCGGGGCGACGATTGGCGTGTCGTGGTTGTGGTTTATCGGCTTAGCCATTGCTGGCCGGCTTCTCCGGACGTTGGACCATTCCGGCAAGTGGATGAGCGGATTGAACAAAATCTCGGCGCTAACGATCTGGCTCATCGCTTTGTATATGGGCGTAACGATGATAATGTCCTTATGAAAAAACAATTTATTTTATGCAGTTAAACGTTTATTTAATATCGATAATTATTAAGGGTGGCCGCACAACAATAAATGCCGTTACCAGCGATTGAGTGAAGCTTAAACGGATGCCTAAGGGCTCCATGAGCTTCGCTGCTGCCATTTTCTAAGGTGAAAGAAAGTGCAGGAACAAGCTCTTCGTTACATGACATGCTTTGTATAAATGGATGGATAAGCACACCCGAAACATATTAAGGGTTGTTTTACTATTTGATTCGCCGTTTCTGCGAGAAAGAATCTATCATATTTTATAGTAGATATTATTATTTCTTATATTGGGAGGTTAGCTCCTATGTCATGTAATCAACAGCCGAGCGGAGCTTGTTCCGATGCAGAAGGTTCCAATACGACGGCAAAAGGATTTGCATCCCATGCGGAAGGAGCAAGCGCAACCGCCTTTGGCGACGCTTCTCATGCAGAAGGATCAACAACGAAGGCACGCGGATTCGTGTCCCATGCCGAAGGAGCTCTAACTACGGCAAGCGGAGACGCCTCTCACGCAGAGGGCTCAACAACGACAGCAAGCGGGTTCGTGTCTCATGCGGAAGGGGCAAATACCATTGCTGGAGGCGACGCATCTCATGCCGAGGGTTCAATGACAACGGCAAATGGATTCGCGACACATGCGGAAGGATTTCAGACGAACGCGAGCGGCAATGCTTCTCACGCGGAAGGCTCGCAAACAACGGCGGCAGGAGAAAATTCACACGTTGAAGGCTTTAAAACGCAGACCACTGTGAACGGCATGAATGCTCATGCCGAAGGTGAAGAAACGATTGCCAGCGGGAGAGCTTCACATGCCGAAGGCAACCAGACGGAAGCAAGCGGCGATTATTCCCATGCGGAAGGGGAATTTACTTCCGCGAGGGGGAAAAGTTCTCATGCCGAAGGATCAGGTTCATCGGCAGATGGGGAAAGCGCACATGTCGAAGGACGTGGTTCCTATGCGAGTGGGCTTGCCGCTCATGCCGAAGGATATACATGTTTCGCTAAAGGATCTGGTTCTCATGCCGAGGGATTTAGCACAGTAGCTGAGGGATCAGCTACTCATACGGAAGGACAAAATACCCGTACATTCGGTTCTGGCTGTCACGCGGAAGGTTTTGGAACTCTGGCAAGCGGGGAAGCTTGTCATGCCGAGGGCATACAGACCGAAGCATATTGGCAAGCCAGCCATGCCGAAGGAATAGGCACTGTAGCAAGCGGCTACGGCTCCCATACAGAAGGTTTATACACAAGCGCAAGCTTTACTGCCGACCATGCCGAAGGTTATTATACAAAAGCTTACGGAGGGGCGTCCCATGCCGAAGGAGGCAGAACATTAGCAGATGGAGACTACTCTCATGCTGAGGGGTATCAAACACAAACGACGAAAACAGGGATAAATGCTCATGCAGAAGGTGAAGAGACCATCGCCAGCGGGACAAATACCCATGTCGAGGGGTACAAATCCGAGGCAAGCGGACTTGAGGCTCACGCTCAGAATACGAGTACGGTAGCAAGCGGAGCTTCCTCTCATGCAGAAGGCAACAGCACCACCACCAACGAATTTGCGAGAGCTCATATCATGGGGATAAATGGTGCCGCAAACGAAGAAAACGCCTGGTTTCTGGCCAACGGAGCAATTCCATACGACCCGAATGGCATCGTGGCGAAAATATCCGGCGATGGCAGTGCACGCTTTGACAACAGCGTTACCGGCTCCTTCTTCAGCCCCATTGCCGGAGCCTGCAATTATGCCGAAATGTTCGAGACTACAGATGGACAGACCATTGATGTAGGATATTTTGTAACTCTCGACGGCGATAAAATCCGAAAGGCTGACACCAGTGATAATTATATCTTGGGTATTACCAGCTTCAATTATGGAATACTGGGAGATGCGGCAGATACAAGTTGCAGCAAATTCCTCTATGACGAGTGGAATCGAATTCAATATCACGATGTCGTCATTCCTTCTATTACAAGGGAAGAACGCGTCATCGAACCGGAACGCACAGAATCAAGACCGATATTGAATCCGGATTGGGTACAAAGCCAGAAATGCGCATCCCGCCTCGAGAAGCCTGAGTGGGCAGCCGTCGGTCTGAATGGGAAACTGCTCGTCCGCGATGACGGCACCTGCCAAGTCAACGGTTATTGCAAGCCTGACAACGAAGGGATTGCTACCGCTGCCGAGCAGGGATATCGGGTAATGAAGCGGACGGGACCGAATCAGATTTTAGTCTTGTTCAGATAGAATCGGGGATCATTTTCTAAGCATAAGTCTGCTTACAACTGCGTTAACTTGCTAAAAAAGGGCCTTGAGTCTAAAGTGTGTAGAATCAAGGCCCTTCTCTGTGTGATTATGGTTGAAAAACAGGCGCATCAATTACGACTAGCTGACTGTGGCTCTATCAATCAATCGAACCATCCGCTTCGTATCGGCTATAAGACTATCTAGCTAAGCATCGTCTACTCTTTCCTGAGTTGCTTTCACGCACTTTTTACATACCTGAATGGATGTTCCGTCCGATTTGGTTTGCGTATACAGCAGCTTGATTCGAGTGCTTCCGCACACGGGACAAGTCCCTCTGCCGTGACTCGGCATATTCCATAATACTTTTCCTCGTTTGGTCTTTGCCATTTTGTTCGATATCTCCTCTTTATTCATTTCGTTTATTTATCTTCTATCTTCTATCTTCGTTCCGGAGTGACACCTCGTGAAAGCCTTACATCATGAACGACTTGCTTCATCTGGCATATGGCTGCCTGCTCTGCATCCTTGGCTTCCTGAAAACAGCGGGCTATTTCCAGCCGGATCGGCATTGTTGTTGGTTCGTCGGCAAGACATAACGCGAGCAGCCGATTGATGTCCTCATACATGCGGCATACCTGCGCATAATAGCTTGCCACAAGCTCCAATCCCGCCATTTCTGGCTGCATCGACTGAACATACTGCGCAATATAGCGTTTGAACACACCGTACATCCGAATCGTCCGGGCAGCCCCGTCCCAATCGAACTCGCCTTCGCGAAACGCCTCGATCAAGACGTCATACGCGTGTTCTCCGCAAGCGAATTGATCCGCACATAGTGCAGTGTCATGATGTTCCCATTGATAAATTGCCTGTACAAAGGATTCCTTGACCAAGTCCCGAATATCGAACGCAATGCGTTCTGCACCGAATAATTGACAGAAACTAAGCGGCGATTGCCCTTGTCCCAGCGTGTCGAATGAAATGGATTGATTGGATTTCCCCGCCGAATCGACCGCATAGAACAGCCTGTTGTCATCGTCATACCCGTACAAGGACATGAATTGATCCTGCCATACGACGACGCCTACCCCTTGGTCAATGGAATGCATTGCTTCCTTCACCACATGCTGACGATAAATCGGCACGAGCGGGTGGTCGGCATAGCCCGCATACGTCTCTGAGTATACGCCGACGAAATCAGCAGCCAAGTAATGCTGCGCACACCAATCATAGGCGAATATGGACACGGCAGACAATTGCCGGTGAACGCTGAAGCGGAACGCGAGCGCGGACATGCATGCCAACGCGTATTTCGGATACGTGGTCAGCCCGGCAGCGTGCAGCACAGCATGAAATTGATCGATGAACGTATTCGTCTCCGGTTCAACCTTGAACGGAGACAGCTTGATGACGGACACCTTCTTCTCTCCTCCCCCGCATGCGAACCTCTTGCTATAAGACGCTGCTATCTCGGGGAAGCAATACCCCAGAGCGCAATATCAAGTTCTCCCGGCAACCTATCTTCGCAGCCAATACACGCTTTTAATTCATGAACTGCCTTCTCCTCAAGCTCCTTCGCCTCGCGGACACTCTTCAACAGTGCAGGAAACGATGCTTGATCGAGGGCAGCAGTCCCCTCGTCGGCACGAATGAAGCGGCAAATATGCCGATATACGGCGTCTACTTCCCGATACGCTTGAAGCACCGCTTCGGTCAGGCCCAATTCGGCTTGGATAGCTTCCAGGTAAGCGACGATATCGCGCTTGATTCCAGCGTAGGACTTTAGGATATACGTTCCCCCGCTCGCACTGTATCGGCGTGATTCCAATGCCTGAATAAGATAATCGTATGCCAGTCTGCCCGAGGCAAACGCTTGATCGGGTGCCGTTTTATGCGGCGTTTCCCACTCCGATACCGCTGCGCGCAGTGACTCCCTATAAATGTCTGCTTCGGGCCTGTCCCATTTATCCAACAACAGTTGATAGAACCAGAACGGAGTGCCATTTCCCGCAACTCCGAAATTGTCGTATAGCATGACTTGCTCGTCCTGCGACCAACCGTCTCGGTAAAAATACACTTCATCCTCATCATCATAGCCGTGGATGACTGCGAATTCGGGCAGCCAGAACACCACGCCCAGACCACGGTCGATCGACAACTTAATAGAACGTTCGGCCTGCTTCTGGGCCAATGGGAACGTCGGGTGCCTAATATAGCCTGCTGGCGACACATTCGCCCAGCCCAGCCGCTCGGCCGCTTCGCCGTGCTCTTTGCCCCAATACCCATACGCCGTCATCGAGCTTTCGGATAAATATTCATGAATGATAAACTTGAATGCCATGCCAGTCATGCCGGACAGCATGGATTTCGTGCCCGCAAACCGTCCCGCCGCAGTCAATATTGCATGCAGCGCATCGATATAGCTTCTGTACTCTCTTTTAAAATCGATACCTTCGAGCTTGTTCCAACTCAAGAGCGGCCGCCCCCTAATCTTTCATCGCGATAATCCGATTATACAAAGAATGGTACGACATAAAATGTCGTACCACTTCATTGCGTCTCCAAATCAGTCAATAATTGCATCAACCGCCGCTTCACTTTCTCTTTTAACCATTTTGGCTTGTGGATCGCCGTCCATCCCCGCACAGAGAGAAGTTGATCAATAAAGGGATCGATATGTATAAACTCAATTGCGTATTGACCGTTTCCAAGAGGCTTGACGTTATAGCTGCCCCACTCCTCGCCATTCAGTTGTCCAGAACATTCCAACACGGCGACAAACGGGCGCACTTGACTGGCATCAATATGTTCGTTCAACGCGTCGTGATGCATCTTTTCAAAGCGCTCCTGCAGCATTCGTGTGCCCACCATCCGGTCAAGACGATAGATTTCCGTTTGCCTCGTTTCCTCACAATAAGCCGATATATAGTCAGCATAATACTTAAAATACATTTGATACGGATGAATCGTGCCTCTGATTTCCCCGTGCTCCGCATGATTATATACGATAGCCACTTTGCGGGACTGCGCCAAAGACAGCCTCAACGTATAGGCGGTGTCAACGATCGCTGACTCAATTGCAAAGGAAGGAATGGAGTGCTCCGTACTGTCGGTGTTCGATAAACGACGGAATAATCGGGATACCTGCTTTTGCAGCTTCTCATTTTTCACACCGTCATCGAAGTCGCCATATTGATGCTGCTCGTAACGGTAAGCCAAAAAAGAGATAACCTTCTTCTCCTCTTCGGTAATATACAGACTGGGCAAAATATATGCCGTATCCTCGTACTCGTATCCGCGGCTTTTTGCCGAATAATACAAAGGAGCTCCCAGCGAATTCATCAAATACTCGATATCCCGGTTTGCCTGTCTCGTCGAGATTTCGAATTGCTGTGCGAGCTTTCTGCTATTCGGATAGTTCATCGATCTGACCTGCTGATCAAACCATAAGATGCGGTGCATGTTGCTCAAATATGTACCCTCTCGTTTCTATATTCTCTATGAATGTCCAATGATATATACTTCGACTTGGCTTAGCTCGAACGCAAAGACAGTTTGATTCAACTTAAATGATACAGATAAACGCGCCGACATGGGTATGCGGTGAGACCGCATACCCTAACTCAACGCGACTTGTTCTCAACTTCAGACGCACATCTCGTGAGCAAAACGCCGTCGGACGGTCCAACGCGCTGAAATGATGCAGTTGATTTCCCCGGAAATCGCGCAAATCGAGGGAAATGTATATAGTTGCGTGTGTTTTTGCAGTTCAGCGTCGTATTTTCCGATTTTGGCGCGAAAAGTACTGAATTTGTAAAGCACATCACGCGGTTTAGAGCCGTCCATACGAGCGCAGGGTCTTTAAGCGCTCCACGGTAATAAATCCCCGCCACTCCAGCTCGCATGCGAAGCTGACGGCCGGCCAGTTGATCGGCCACCCGCCGTCTTCGCTCTGGTCTTGCAGCAGCGCGGTCAGATGCCGATCCAGATCCGCTTCACCTATGAACCGTCCCGCATAGCTATCCCGTGACGGTGCCCAGTCGAGCACTTTGTGCACATAACCTTGGGCATGCGGATCGAGCTCAATCGTGCCTGGATGGGACAACCATTCGTCAACCTTCGCCAAATAAGCGCCGGCCCGTTCACGGTCTCGATGATTTTCCAGGAAGGTAATGCACTGAGTGACGTCATGAAAATCACTTGTGTCGACCTTCTCAATCCGCTCCCATACGAACTGCTCTGTCTTGCGGAACCACGTCTCATGCGAAATAAAAGGGACCGCATCCTGCTTCAATAGAAAGCCCATCATCCGACCGGTCGGATTCATGGATGCCGCATCGTCCCGTTCCGTCGTCCACCACGGCGCATGGGGGTAATCATTCACACTGCAGAACGAGCGTGGAATGCCGCCAGTCTCCTCCACGGTGGCCGATTCCATAAAGCGTGCAATCCCCGAAACGATCTCGCGATTATATCCATCGATCTCATCCAGGATGGTCAGCGCGACTTCCGTCGGCACCGGCTGGCTGTGAGGGCAGCGGATGTCTGGCTCAAGCGCATTGCCGAAGCCTCCATCTACGTTCTGATAAGCACGGAGGACGGCCAAGACACTCTCCTTCGTGCCTTGTCCAAAGAAATATTCGAACCGCATCCGATCGAGCAGTCTTGCATTGTGGTATATGAACTGTCTTGCGTTCTCCAACACTTCATTAACGTTATTCATATTAAACCTCCTTAATAATTAATGTCATTAATTGAATTGGTTTTGCTCTAAAAAGTACTCTTTCCTTTTGACTTTCCATGTAACTGTGCGCATCATTCCGCTTAAATACGTCAGGTATTCAGCCGCTTTGTACTCATGCATTACCAGCCGAATATTTTCCCCATATACGCCATCGCCTCTGCGCTGCTGCTCTGGGACAAGCGTCCATGCAGCCGCTCCTTCGCTTCTGCTATCGGAATCGCAGCGGCTTCGATCCTCGTCTGCTCCATCCAATGAGGCATCGTCTCATACGATGTGCTATTCCAGCCATTAATTTCCCCTGCTGCGCATCAATGATGGCAAGCAGCTCACATGCCGCCTTCGACAGCAGCCCGTCCTCGTATCGTTCCTGGCCGGAACGAGCGCTGCCCAAGATCGCATACACGAGCGGAACAAGGTCGCGGGCAATGAAGACGGCTTTCTTCTTCAGGAATTTCCCGTATGCAGCTGTCCCATCGCCTGGGAAGCGCACTCTCCACCGCCAAGGATCGAACTCGGTATCGGAGTGCCACTGCTCCTCCTTAGTGATTCCACTAAGCGACGGATGGTCCGGTATTAATTTCGCCAGCGGCAATATGCCCACTTCCTGCATCACCTCTACTGCCTCATCGTAAGTATGTACGATAATGTCCTTCAATGGCCATTCCCTCCTTTTTCTTCAGCATCATATCGATTACACATCTGTTCAGCAATCCGGCGTATTTCCATTCTCAGCACCGCCGGCTCCAGGACTTCCGCTTCCAGCCCTAATTGATAGAAAAATCGGACTGCCCATTCCCATTCCGCTTGCGGGCAATCAAAGGACACCTCCCAGATGTCCTCACCTACCGCCCTCACACATTCCCCAATGTGTTCGTCCTGTTCGACTTGAAGCAAGCCACGATACGTCAAGCGGGCACGGATATGGATCGTCGCTGGCACGTTTCTGCTCGAACCTGCCTCCCGTCCATCAAGCGCATCGCGTTCCGATAGCTTGTAGCACAATATTGCTGCAGCCAACTCTGCTTCGTCCCCGAGCGGCATAAGCTTCTCGAAGCGGTCGATGCGGAACGATCTCGACTCCCGGTGCACGGTCGAATACGCTTCGCAGTACCAGAAGCCGTGGGCCGCATAAATACGCTGCGGCAGCAAAGTTAACCAGCGCTGATGATTCTGCGAGCGATAGAACGCACGCACCCAGGCTGATACTGAGACATAATCCAGAAGGGCGGACAAAAATGGTGTGCGATACTTCCTTTTTGGCACGGCTAATTCCATTTTTTCCAATAACGGTGCGATTTGAGACCTCGTCTCCTGCGGCAGCACGTGCTTAATTTTGTCCATCACGGTCCACCGTTCTTCATTAAAAGGCGAGTCCGGCAATTGGGTCATCCCTCGCAGCGCAAACAGCACCGTGAGCGCTTCCATCGAATTGAATTGCAATGGGGGCAACATATACCCATCCATAAGCCGGAATCCCCCAGACGGACCGGTAGAGGAATATAGGGGCACCCCCATCTCACATAGCGCCTCCATGTCGCGCAGAATGGTGCGCTTCGACACCTCGAACTTATCCGCCAACGATTGGGCGGTCTCTGGGCGCTGCTGCAAGGCCATGATGATAGCCATCAATCGATCTGCACGCTTCACTGCTTGTCCTCCCAATCTGTATCATCGATTCATTACGTCGATTATAACATGGGATTGGTGACATCTTGTGTGTCACCAATTCAGGGGGTTCATAAAAAGTTCGTTAGCGGACATACCTGCGGTATCGTTCGTATGTTAATCTGAGAAGACAGCAATCGGAGAGAGGACATCATTCACATGACGATACAATATAATCATACGCTGTGGACAGCGGCATCGGAGTTCTTACGGCAATGCTACCATGAGTTGGGAATAGATGATAGCAGCCTCGCGGACAGATTACAAGAAGTCGCCCGTGAGATAGAAGCAACGAGCACTTATTCGCACACGGCGGAAGAGCTGGCGCACGGGGCGAAGATGGCTTGGCGCAACAGCAACCGCTGTATCGGCCGCCTCTTCTGGCCGTCCCTGCATGTGTTCGACGCCCGGTATGCCGAGACCGAGGAGGACATCCATGCTGCTCTGCTAAGGCATATCGAGTTCGCCACGAACGAGGGCCGGATCCGGCCGACGATAACGGTCTTTCCCGCTACGGAACAAGGCCGTGACCGAGTTCGCATCTGGAATCATCAGCTCATTCGCTACGCAGGGTATGTGACAGAACAAGGCGTGGTCGGGGATCCGCATTCTGTGCCGTTCACGAAGCTGTGCCAATCATTCGGTTGGCAAGGGACTGGAACTCCCTTCGACGTGCTGCCGCTAGTCGTACAGACCGGGAATAATCCGCCACAATGGTACGAGCTGCCTCCCGCCAGCGTAATGGAAGTGTCATTGACACATCCGGAATTTGCGTGGTTCGAAGAGCTGGAACTCAAATGGTACGCCGTTCCGATCATTTCGGACATGCGTCTTGACATCGGCGGCATCTCCTATAACGCGGCACCCTTCAACGGCTGGTATATGGGTACAGAGATCGGCGCGCGCAATCTCGCGGATGACACGCGCTATCATATGCTGCCAGCCGTGGCCGAGCGCATGGGGCTGTCGACGGTTTCGAACGCGACGCTATGGAAAGACAAGGCGCTCGTCGAGCTCAATGTCGCCGTGCTGCATTCTTTCAAAGAAGCTGGCGTCAGCATCGTCGATCATCATACGGCCGCGCAACAGTTCATGCGCTTCGAAGAGCAGGAACGTCAGGCGGACCGTCCGCTAACGGGCGACTGGACCTGGTTGATTCCGCCTTTATCGCCGGCGGCGACGCCAATCTTCCACCGAAGCTACGACAACGGCGAGATGAGCCCGAATTTTCACTACCAGCAGGCGCCTTATGCGGCGAACGACTAAGCTCCTGCTTATTTTGTATGATTCTTTCAACATCTCGAACGAATAGGCCTGTCCTAAATCAGTTGTGCTGATACAGGGCAGGCCTCTTTGTATTTTCCCTGCCGTAAAAGTTGACAGAAATCCCTCCGAGCAGTATATTAGTTACCCAAGATAATAGTTAACCTGTTCAACTATATCAAATCATGTTCAAGAAGGTGAATGCTATGACTGGCAATCAAGACTGGATTATAATTACAGGTGCCAGAGAACACAATTTAAAAAATATCGAGGTCCGCTTCCCCCGCAATCAATTAACCGTCGTGACCGGCGTGTCCGGCTCCGGGAAATCAACCTTGATGTTCAACATCCTCTGTCAGGAAGGCGAACGCAAATTCATCCGCGCAACCGGAAGGGTTCCAGACAATGTAGAACGGCCCGATTACGATGATATACTCGGGCTCTCACCCATTATCAGCGTGAATCAGCATCATCATAACTACAGTCCGCGATCAACAGTCGGGACGTATAGCGAAGCTTACACGTATCTCCGTTTACTGTATACGGCCATCGGCGAGCGGCCTTGCCCGAACTGTCACGGCACTATCGCCTATGCGGATCTACGCTCGGCGCCGAGATCGCCTGCCGAAGATGCTGCAACTGGCTTGGAATGCTACCCATGTCCAACATGCGGCTCACCTGTCGAGAACATTACGATGGCCCATTTCTCATTTAATACCGAACAAGGCGCCTGTCCGGCCTGCATGGGCTTGGGTGAACAGGTCGAACCGGTTATCGATGCCATACTCCGCCCGGATCTGTCTATTCAAGAAGGCGGCATTCAAGTATGGAAAAAAGGGTTCATTTGGCACTTCGGTCCGCTGCTGGTGCGAGCGGCTAAATATTACAATTTGCCTTTCGGTGAAGAAGATCTAAAACGCCCGATCGGCGAGCTGCCCGAAATCGTCCGCCATCTTCTGCAGTACGGAACAGACGATCCGCGGCTTCGAGCGCTTCGGCCCGATGCCCCCGCCCCTTCTAATATGAAGGAAGGCAAGTATGAAGGAGCCATCAACAGCTTGATGCGGCGCTATTACGAGGAAGCCGGTGAGGATGCGGACGAGGAGTTCGCCTCATTTTTGCGCCCGGCCGCTTGTCCGGCATGTCAGGGCACGCGGTTGAAGCCGTCCAGCTTGGAAGTGACAGTGAATGGCACGCCGATACACCATTTGCTGCGTATATCGATTCGGGATCTACTGGCGTGGCTGAACGAACTGCCGCACGCGCTGGAATCGCGTTATGTCGAAGCGGTACAGCCGATATTGGCGGAGTTGACGGATCGGGCGCAAAGCTTGGTCGATACAGGTCTGGGGTATTTGACACTAGACCGCGGCTTCTCCACCTTGTCCGGTGGCGAAGCGCAGCGGATGAGACTGTCATCCCTGCTGAACTCGAATTTGACAGGCATGGTGTGCGTGTTGGACGAGCCGACGGCCGGACTGCATCCGCAGGACACGGATTCGCTAGTGGCCGCCATGAAAAAGCTGCGGGATTTAGGCAATACGATTATCGTGGTCGAGCACGATCTCGATGTGATCAAGCAATCCGATTACGTTGTGGACATCGGTCCGGCTGCTGGCGAACACGGTGGCCAAGTCGTATTCCAGGGTACGGTTGCTGATCTGCTGCAGCATCCGGCGTCGATAACGGCCAAGTGTCTGCGTGAAGACGGACTCGCCTTGAAGCGAGACGTGCGCCGATGGAATCATGCCATTACCCTCACCGAAGCGTGCACGCATAACTTGAAACGGATCTCCGTCGACATTCCGATCGGCGTGCTGACGGCAATTACCGGCGTATCTGGCTCTGGGAAGTCCACGCTCATCCTGCAGGAACTGCTCGATCGACTGCATACGCTGCCTGGATCGGATCAGATCCAGCATACCATCGTCGTCGATCAGCATGCGATGGGCAAAATGGCACGATCGAACGCGGCGACCTATACAAAAGTGTTCGATCATATCCGCGAGCATTATCGGCAGCTGGCGAAGCGCGAAGGCATGAAGCTGAAGGCGTCGGACTTCTCCTTCAACGTGGCTGGAGGACGATGCGAGGCGTGCAAAGGAACCGGCCAATTGAAGCTTCAAATGCACTTCATGCCCGCCCGTTATCTGACATGCCCCACTTGCCAAGGCAAGCGATATAATGAGACAATCTTAGGCATAACGTATCGCGGCCGGCATATTGCCGACGTGCTGGACATGAGCATTGCGGAGGCGCAAGAACTTTTTCAAGGTATTCCAGACATTGTACGAATATTGGACTGCTTGATTGATATCGGCTTGGGCTATTTACCGCTCGGACAACCGGCCAACACCTTCTCCGGCGGTGAAGCCCAACGAGTGAAGCTGGCTTCCGAGCTGGCTGGAACGAGACGAAATCACACGCTATACATTTTGGATGAGCCTTCAATTGGCCTGCATGACAGCGATACAGGCAAGCTGATGAACGTGCTGGACCGTCTAGTGGACAAAGGAAATACGGTCATCGTCATCGAGCATCATCTCCAGCTCATTCGCCAGGCTGATTGGATTATCGAGCTTGGACCGAAGGGTGGAAATGAAGGCGGTGAAGTCATTGCGGAAGGTACGCCGCAAACCTTGCGAATGCATTCGGGTTCGATATTGAAGCGCTATTTATAGCCGTCGATAGAACATCAAGCATGCCCCAATAATAATTCTAGGTTGCTCCGGATTACTCTAGGATCATCCATAATGAGCCGGGGATGCTTGCGTGTAGACAGAAAGGAACATTGCCATTGAACGATTTCAACTCTTTCGAGAAGGAATTCACTTCTTTTCAATGCAAGGTGGTATCACATCATAACAAATTCAATATTCAAGGCATCACATCCGCTCAATTCAATATTATCGATTACTTAGACAAGCATGGGCCGAAAACGGCCCGTGAATTGGCGGAAGCATTTCACGCCTCGCTTCCGGGCATCTCGAAGCTGACGAAGAAGCTCATCGACAAGAACATGATATCGCAGACGCGGGATGAAACGGACCGGAGATATTATCATCATGCGGTAACGGAAGAAGGCCGAGGTTTTCTGCGTGCGGCCGCGACATCCCGGAATGAAGTGATGGACAGCATCAAGCTGACGTTGAACGAGGAAGAACTGGAGCAATTTACGGCGTTGTGCCAAAAAATTAACCGTTCGCTCGCCGAGGCGAAGGAGTAAACGGGACCATTCAAGCAAACAAGGGAAGCATACCGCGCACATGCACATCTTATCGATGCATTTGCCGGGTGCTTCCCTTGTTGTTTTTGTTAATGATGTAAGTACATTTTTGAATTCGCCCTTATACGTGCGCTAGCTCAGTCATATGCCGAAGCTGCTCGAAAGTAGCTTCAGCGAGCGCTTTTTCATGAAGATACTGCGCTTCATTGTTGTTCTGCACCTTATGGAAATAGGCGTTCATCAGTTGCAGCAGGAACATGTACGAAGTCCGGCGGATGTTCGCTTCATGCGAATCGTCCAACGTACGGCCATAACCTCTCATAAAGTGCGGGTTGTTGCCCCATAACGCAAATTCGTATTCCCGATCGCCGAACAACGCGCGGTCCGCATCGATAACAGCGGCGATGTCCCATGTACCGTTCTCTTCCCGTACCAACACATTTGGTTCCCACAGATCGTTATGCACAAAACGCGGCGTTTCTGCCAACTCGAACACATGCTTATGTTCACGGAAAAAGTCGTAATACGTTTGCATCATCATCTCGTCAAACACTTCGAACCGGGTCGTCTTCTCCGCGATCTCATCGGTGAAGGCTGCAATGAAGTCCCACCATGTGCGATACGCCCGTTCAGGATGATCCGGCTGAGGCCAGCCGTAATAGTCCGCCGTGATGCTGTGCATAGCCGCTGTAGCTTTCCCGAGGCGTTCTTGGATCGTGCTGCGATCCATATCCGACATTTTCGCTTCGTGAAGCGGAATGCCAGCCACATACTCTAGTACGACGTAGCTGCGCGGGATGATGCGATACGAATCGTCAAATGCCAGAATACGCGGCACGGGAATACCGACCCGGCGCAACTGCTCGTAAATCCACGGTTCCTTCGCCATCATTTCGCGCTCGAATTGGAACAACAGCTCTTGCCGGGACGGAGCAAAGCGGATGATTACATTCTGGTCAGGACACTTTGTAGTGACGAGATACGTCGTATTGAACAGTCCGCCTTCCCGCAGCTTCGCCTCCGCCACGACCGTATCACGGTCAAATACGTGTTGAATAATGCGGGTCAGGCTATATTCATCCACAGCTTTAAAAATCCTTGAATTCTCATTCATGCTGAATCACTCCTCGAAGTAATCGAATTCATGTATGTCATTCATTAACAATTATCATAGACTTGCCTAACCTAGAATATAGCTGAATGCACGAACTGTCGATAGCAATTGTTGCATGAAAACGAATTAAATTTGAACTTTTGGTGACAATTGCAACAAAACAAAAGCGGCGGCTCCTATTAGGCCAGATTGACATCCAGAACGGCTTCCAGAATGATATCCATAATTGACTTCCGGAGCAATTTCATAACTGAAATCTTGAATGGGATCATTGATATATTCAAGCTTTCATCAGTTCATTGTACCCGATCAATCACTCGGTTGATTTCAATTCAACTTATATTGAAGTTGTGATTCCAATATAAGTTTACATAATAAATATTACGTTAATTTATTTTCTAAAAATCGATCTACTTGCTCCAAACACGTCTCCCAATCGTAGCCTGAGTTATCCAGAATGAAATGTTTCCAAGGGAGAAGCTTCAATACCTCTTTCTCGATGCTTTTGCGTTCACGCAGCACCTCAAGGCAGCCTTCCAGTCCCGTCAAGCCATGCGCTAATCCGTAGCCTTGTGATGTGTGATAATTCAGGAAGCCTTCATACCATGATGATGACCGGGTAATCGCCGCACGTTCCAGCGTGTCCCGTATATCTGACTGATCATAGTAGAACAGCACAGGCTCAAGCTTTCGTACCCGGTCGGCCAAGTCCTGTATGAACGACAGGGTGTCCCGGCGTGCTGCATGATGCCGCACGAGCATGGCGCACAGTGTATTTTGCAGGAAGCAGCATTCGAAAATATACACCTTCTCCTCTGCGGCGGCGCATGCTCCGAATTGCCCCCACCGTCTAAGCAGCAGCTCGCGGTACTTCTCGATTGGAAGGCCGTCATATATATCATACGGACGCACATGCTGGATGATCGCATTCATCGCATCCCGCTTGGATGGAACGGCCTGCTCCCCTCCTTCCATCACATACATGCGGCCATAGCAGAACAAATAATCCCCATCCTGGTTATCTGTACAGGCCAAGATCGTATCCCGCTCACCCGGATATAGGTGAAGCAGTTCATTGAACTGATTTTTATTCAGACAGGCGGTATATTCGTAATCCGCTGGATGATCCGTGTTGCCTTCCAAATACAGCTCAGCCACAACCCCCCGCTCCCGAAGCTTGTCATAGATGTGCTGCGCTGTCGTCGTCTTGCCCGAACCTGCTACACCTTCAACAATAATCAACTTGGTGTTTTTCATCCTTCTTCTCTCTCCTTTACCCGTCGTCCACGGGCGCACAAATAGCCGCAGGAACATCCCTGCGGCTGTTATTTCACGGCATACGCCGATCCAGATCAAAAAGACCGCAGGAATCCGTCCCCTGCAGTCGTTCATTACGGCAACAAACCTGTAACATGCCAACGTGTCTAGCGGGAGAATGCAATGCTTCCCGCTGCTCGCGCGCTATTCGAGACGGAATATATGAGTAGGTTAAATGGAACGTTCGCATTCTCCATCAACATGAGTTCCGCCTCCTTTCGCTTTGCATGTGTATGATTGAATCCATTTTATTTTATGTTCTCTCCCAAACTGTGTCAACTATATTTCCCATGCCAATTCATCATGTCTGCCTATTTCCCGCTCGTGCGTTTACAGTTCTCTGCGCTTGGCCTGTTCCTTGATATAATCTGCGGTCCGAAGTGCCAATGCCATGACCGTGTTCGTCGGATTCGCTCCACCAGACGTGACGAAGATGCTCGCATCGCATATGAACAGGTTCGGAATGTCGTGACTCTGTCCATAAGAGTTGACGACCGATGAACGGGCATCGTTGCCCATGCGGCAACCGCCCATCAAATGCGCCGTATCGGGGACAACAAACCGGACATGACCACCCGCCGCCTCCAAGATGGAGCTCATCGTTACCACCGCATGATCGATGAGCTTGCGATCATTCTCACCGTAGCTGAACGTTACTTTCGCCCGGGGCAGCCCATACTCGTCCTTCTCCTCGGCCAGCGAGACCCGGTTGTCCGGATTCGGAAGCACCTCGCCGACCATGGTTGCACGGGCGTAATAGTTGTAATCGAGCATTTCCTCCCGCAGCCTTTTGCCCCAGAGCGGACCTGACTGCGATTGGCTGATCGCTTGTCCGAAGCTGACGGGACGGGCCCCGTGCGCATGCAGCGAATAGCCTCGCACGAATCCACGTTCCCGATCGGTCTCGTAGAAATCCTGGGTAGTCGCGAGCACAGGAGTGCCTTTATACAGCCGAATGTCACGATCGAATTTGGCGTACACATCATGACTGGAATGCGGCATGATGGCCTTGCCTACCCATCCGCTGCTGTTAGCCAGCCCATCAGGGAATTGCGCATTCGCCGAATGGAGCAGCAAGCGCGGCGTCTCAACTGCGTATGCGGACAAGATGACGACCTTCGCCCGCTGCTTATACTTCTTCCCTTTGTGCATGAACTCCACTCCGGAAGCCTTGCCGTCGGGCTTCATGAGCACCTGGGTCACCATGCAATCCGCCAACACTTCCGCGCCCGCCTGCATCGCTTTTGGAATATGAACAATTAACGTACTAAACTTCGAATTCGGCATGCATCCTTGATTGCAAAAGCCGCGGTTGATACATGGAGGACGGCCTTCGAACGGTGCGGACAGGATGGCAAGCGGCGGCACGGAAGAGAGGATGCCCAGCTTCTCACACCCCTGCATAAATGTATAAGCGTTCGGACTGAGCGGCTCGCGCTCCGGATACGGGTATGGGCCGTGATAGCTGCCCCATGGGAAATGCTTTGGCCCGGATACAGCAATTTCCTGTTCGTTGCGCAAATAATATGGCTCTAGATCCTGGTATGTTATCGGCCAGTTCTCGCCCACGCCGTCTACCGATTTCACACGAAAATCCGATTCGTGAAACCGCAGGAAGACGGCCGTAAAATGGACCGTTCCACCGCCTACGCCCCGGCCGGAGTTGTTGTGTCCCATCTTCAGCGGATTGTTCCCGTCCACGATGCGTGTGTCCTGCCAGCCTAAGTTCTTCATGGTGAGCTCGTCACTTGCGAAGTCGGACTGCGGATCGCGGAAAGGCCCCGCCTCCAGCACGACGACGCGCAGGCCCGCTTCGCTCAATTCCTTGGCCAACACGGCGCCAGCCGCTCCGGCGCCGACGATGACGACATCGGCCTCTTCATTGGCATACTTCCGTGTAATCATGCCTCCGTCTTCGCCTCCCATGGGTCGAGCTGACCGATATCGCCCCGGACATATCCTCGCGGATATGCCGGACCCGCGTACCCAATCTCGGACCATATGTCCGGATGAGAGCAGTACGCATCGATTGCCGTGCCAAGTAGCTTCTTGAACAGCCCTTTCTGCTTAAGAGCAGTCCATTCCGGTGAGATCTGAAGCTTGCCCTGGCTTAACCGCTCCAAAATCTCAGATTGCTCTGCCCCCTCCAATTGGTCGAACGGCGTCCCATGTTCGTTCCGGGCCTTATTATCCAATAGTTGAAGACCTTCCCGTATGAGTGTCTTTTCTTCCGGCACTCCGGTTTTGCGCTGTCCCTCCCCTGTTTTACTCGTTATAATCTGATCAAAGTGCACCAATATGTATAAAATGACATTATCGCGATCATCGTCGACGAGCAACCTGCAGACTGCGCCAAGTGTCGCGAGCTCTAATTCCTGCAACGACTGACAGGTTGTATCTTCGCGCAACCGCTCGGTTACGATGTCCTGCGTATGTGAATCCCATTCGTCCCGTTCCTTCATCACATCGAACGAAGGATAATGACTCTTTTTAGCCATAGCTTTAACCCCCTGTCTTCACCATGATTATCCTTAGACGGTCCAATACAAGGCTACCAAGCCCAAGGCGCTCATTGCCGTTATCATCAGCGGCAGCACAACGGGAGGCCCGATGAGAAAATTCCGGAACGCCCATCCTCCGACACGCTTGCCCACGCCGCTCACATGAAAGTAGAATCCGGCTAGACCGGCAACTGCCCCTATCCACATGAGCACTTGGAACAACCCCCTTATCCAACTCGCGTTGTTGAACGAAAGCAAGAGGCCTGCAACGAAAAAAACGGGTGTTGCGATTACCGGCACCCACATGGCCGCATGGTGGAAATTTTGCCGGTAGTGATATAACGTCACCTGAATGCCAATCATCAAAAAAGCAAGGCTGACGAACAAGATAAGGACACGGTCCAGCGACCAAGACGCCCACTCCATGCTGCTTCCCTCTTTTCATATCATCGTTACACCTAATATTTCCTTTCTCTTCTACCCGTATCCGTCACGATGAAAAAACGGATCTCCGGTCTGTGCAAATATGATAAGCCGGTTCATAGTAACAGCCACGGCTTTGCATACTAGATAAAGGTTCGTTAATCAGAAAGATGCAGCAAAACAATTGCATGAAATGTAGAGGTGAGCCCACTGCGAATTACACATATAGACACGTTCCCGCTGCTGTACCGGAATCCGAAGCCATACGGTGACGCCAACGGGCCGAAAGCATACCGCTCCACCTATCTTGTCCGCTTGGTGACAGTATCCGGTATAACCGGATGGGGAGAGTGCTCGGGGTGGCTGCCTGCCTTGGAGTGCGCCTTCCGGGAGCAGATTATTCCCTACCTTCTCGGCCAAGACGCCCGATTGCGGTCAAAAATCGTTCAGACGATCGGCAGTTGGCATACCCGCCCGGCTTCAGCCGTCAGCATGGCGCTTACGGACATCGCCGCCCGCAGAACGGGACAATCGATATGCGGGTTATGGGGCGGACCGTTGCGCGAACAAGTTCCTGTGTATGCCTCATTTCAAACGTATACGGAAGATGACACGTGGGAGAACGTTTCGCTCCGGCGGATTGAGGAAGCGCTCGCTCAAGGCTTTACGCATATGAAAGTGAAGGTGGGCGGGAAGCCGCTCGCCGATGACATGCGGCATATTCATTCCCTTCAATCCCGCTTCGGCGGACACATCGCACTCGCGCTCGATGCCAATCAGAGCTACGACGCGGCAGCGGCATGCGCTTGGCAGCCACTCATCGGACAGTGGGACAATTGGATGTGGTTTGAGGAGCCTCTGCCGATGCATCAGTGGGAACAATATCTCTATTGCAGGCAAAAGCTGGGCCTTCCGATAAGTGGAGGCGAGAATGTGGCGGAGGCGAGAATATTCATGAACGCCGTGCAGCAGCAAGCCTTCGATATTATTCAGCCAGATCCGGTTCATGTCGGCGATCTGGATGAATATCGCGGGATCCTGCAGCTGGCGCGATTCGCCGGAGTGCGCGTCTCGCCGCACACTTATGACGGGGCGCTTGCACGCTGTTATGCCTTATATGCGCAAGCTTGCCTGAAGCCATGGAGCAAGATGGAGCAAGATTCCATCGAGCCTGTCGAATGGGATGTGATGGATAATCCGTTCAATGCTCTCGTGCCGCTTCAGGCCGAGCAAGGCATGGTCCGCATTCCGTCAGGGATCGGAATCGGGCTTGAGGTCGATGAAGAGTTGCTCCGCCATTATCGTTGGGACGGCTCCCGCTATTGGTAGCTCGTGATTTCCCGCCGCTCGTCTCTTTCGTATGCCTTCCCTTCAAGGCCGAGGCACCCTGCCCGCAGTCGCAGCGGGCAAGGGTATGAGTCGGTGCGACGCGGTTGACAGGAAAGGCGAAGCATCCGCTTCGCCTTCTACATATCTTCCTCCGTGCTCTTGTATTATCGATTCGGGAAATCCAACTGCCAGCGGATGCCATACCGATCTTTAAGCACTGCGAATTTCGATTTCCAAAATGTGTCCTGCAACGGCATGAACACTTGGCCGCCCAGTGACAACTGCTCGTACAAGCGATTGATTTCCTCTTCGGACTCACACGACACGGTCAACGCCACCTTGTGCCCATCTGCTTTATCGGACGGACAACCTAAGCTGTCTGCGCAATACATCGTTTGTCCGGCTAACGTGAATTCGGCATGAATCAGCTTATCAGCGTCGGCATCAGAAATGATCCATTCCACATTGCTCTTCGCCTCCCCATATCGGGAAACGGTAACAATCTCACCGCCTCCGAACAGGGAAATGTAGTTTTTCATCGCTTCTTCCGCCTGACCGTTGAACATTAAGTAAGGCACGATTTTCGCTTTCATGCAATCAACCTCCGCTATCATTCAAATCGTGAATCCTGAGCAGCCGCCTATAATTTACCGCACCGACGCGTCCGCTATACAGTTTAATCCCATTAACCATTCGGGATGATCGCTGGTTGGATCAATATCAACACTGCGGTACAGGTCTGCATAGAGAATAAGTTCATACATGCGGATAAACCACGGAATTTGCTCCGGCAGCAGTGGATCAACAGATGTTTCTAGCGCATATCCGCGCACAAACTGCTGAATTCCTGGATGCGCGCCCTCGGTACCTTCCAGCCACAAATCCTTTAGGGTAAATGCAATATCGGCCGCATACCAATAACGGGCACATTCGTCGAAATCAAATACGCCCACATCATCCCCAACCCAATGCTGGTTATCCATATCAAAATCATAATGTATCAGCCCATACGTATCCTCCGTTTGCTCCAAGCTCTCCGCCCAGTGTAGAACCAATCCCAGTTCCCGATGAATCGCCTCTTCTTCCGCCGGCACTGTATCTCTGACGGATTCAAGGTGATTCCGCCAGTCTGGACGGCGCTCCGATGTCTCTTTAGGCATTTGCTTGAAGATGTGGTGCAGACGGCCAAGCCCCCGGCCCCACGCAACGAATTGCTCCTCCGTAAGCTGCTCATCATCGATTTGGTTCCCTTCTACCGCTTCGAACACCGTCGCATGGAACGTTCCCCACTGTGTCGGCACTTCTTCCACGTAACGGCCATTCCGGGATTTCACCGGTTGACCTGCACGGATAGACTGCTCTCGTAAATATAACAGCACGTCCATTTCCGCTTCGATCGACGCTCGTATTCTTTCGCATTCATCATTGAATCGAAGATAACGCCGCACGCCCTGTCTCGTGAATGAAAAGACAGAATTCGCGCTTGAGCGGACATAATAGAGCGAGCCGGGATCGTGCTCCCACAGCTCCATTATTTTCTCCCCCAGCGGACTTTGCCAGTTTTCATTCAACGTCGCCACCATTTTCTTCATCGTGCTCAACTTCATCATTTGACATCACCTCGGTTTGATTTATCGTCTTGCTTTACCAAACTCGAAGTTAATGATTATTGCGTCCGCTCCCCCGACCATGACAGCTATATCCATAAAAAAGCGCAAAAAAGCCATGGCTCTTATCGCCATGGCTCAATACACCCATAATTGGTGCAGGTTACGCATCCGTACAGGAAAGTGAGGGGCAACGAAACGATAAGTCAGCATTGCAAATCATTAACTTCATCATCGTTCATTCTCACTCCCTTCCATTCAAGTTGATCGGATTATAGCATACTCGCGCAGGAAAAGACAGGAATAATTTCTACAAGCGCTCCGCGCGAGACGTCCGTTACCCCCTGCGTCTGCGGGAACGATCAGGCCACGGGGCCGTGAACAAGGTCGCTGGCACGAACAAGACGGCCGCGAACAAGGCCACCCAGGCCAATGTATGCTGCATCCCTGCTTCATGTTGGCGCACAGCCTCCAGTGAATCGCCGACGACATATCCTGCCTTCGGCATTTCAACTTCCTCGCTTGGGTGATGCGGGGTCATTCCGGCAAAGGTGACCGCATCCGAGCCGTTCGGGAACTGCATCGGCACCAGCTTCCCTTCCTTCGCCTCACCGACGACGGTAACCTGCTGACCCCAAGCTACGCCTTCGTAAGACAAGGCCTTCCCCTTTGGCTCCAAAATGAGAACCTGTCTATCTTTCACGGTCTGTCCGCTCTGGCTCAAGACCTCTTCCCCGAGTATTATTAGCTGGTCCGTCAGACGATACACGGATGACATTAACGGAATTCCGTTTATCGTCAATCCTTCCGTACTTCCAACCGTAGATATGTATCGGATCGTATAGGCGCATTTTCTGGAATTGCAGGACCATTCGCGTTCCTGCTTCACCAAGAGCGCATAATCATCGGCCAAATGCTCATCACGCGCCGGCAAGACGGACTGCAGCGGACCCGTCACCGCTACGATGCCTCTCGTATCGGGTCCAAGCGCCTGCACCTCTTGCGCTTGCTCCAGCGCATTCTCCCAGCCTTTGGATTCGCTGTACATCAATCCGAAGCCGCCAAAGACCAACAGGTCGGCAATGAGGAAAAAGATGAACCAGCCGCTGACGCCCCGCTTGGCAGTCCGCCTGACATTACGTTTGGATGTAGCTGCGTATCCTCGTTTTGTCATCATGCATCCCTTCTATCAACCGCTTTCTATCATCTTACCTTGTAGAGAAGAAAGGAACCAATCGAGCAAAATACCTATTTTTCTTATGCTTCCCTTCGCAATGACACCTTAGATCATCAGGATTTGACGGTTAGAATCAGTTCTTTTTATCCAAATGGTCTTGATGAATCGAACATCCTTGATCATCGCAAGCTCCAGATGGCACGATGCTGCGCCGGGTGGCAATCCAATCGTACAGCTTGTCTCCAATGCCTGACTTCATGCCGAGCCAGACGAACGGGCTGATGGGCATGAGGAGCGGTACGCGTGTGCACAGCATATGAACCGCTGCGATACCGGACTGCATGCAGCCGTCATGAACGGTTCGCACATGCATCCGTGCTTCAAGTTCTTGAGGAGATACGGACACATGCTGGATTTCTTCCGGATTGCGGATGGAATAGAATCGCAGGCATCCGAGCCAGTCCCAGCGCTCCAAACGCCGGCGAATGCCTTTGCATAACGGGCACCAGCCGTCATAATACACCTCGATCAGAAGACGCTTCCGCACATTCATCCTTCTCCCCCTTTTGTTGCTATCCCGTTCAAGTCTTTATATATTTCAAGGGTAACACATAGTCAAATGCAATACCGTCTCTTCATTGCTGACGTTCTTGTACTGGTGCGATTCCGTAGCCGAGAATTGAATGGAATCGAACGTATTCAGCGTATACGATTCATCCCCGATCGTCAATTCGATAGTTCCCGTCATTACCGTGAGGATTTCCATCGTACCGGCATGATGGCTTTCCGGGATGTATACGGTATGCGGCTGTACGTACGCGCGGTGCATCTCCAGCTTCTCCCTGACATCGCTGAACATGGGCTCCAGCGTCCAGCCTGGATTGTCGCTGTCATATTTCGGTCCTTGACCGGCCCGTGATATCGATACGGCATTTTCCGGCTTCAGCAGCGCCATTAACGGAATTGACAGCTGCTTCGAAATTTTCCACATCATTCCGATGGTCGGATTCGTTTCCCCGCGCTCGATGTTCCCAAGCGTCAATTTACTCACGCCGGTTAGCGACGCGAGTTCTTCCAGGCTGAGCTTCCGGTCTTTCCTCAGCTTGCGCAAATTGCAGCCGACCGACTGCATCAGCATCTTCGTTTCATCTTCTTGAACAGGCTTCATGAGCGCATCCCATCCTTTACGAGTAAACAACTAAATATATTTTAATTTACTTTTTATAAATTATAGTATATCATACTTAACTGTACACAATTGAAAATGATTATCAACGAGGTGAATGTTGTGAGAGCCATACTTGTCGGCATATTATCGTCGCTGTTCTTCTCGGCGACCTTCATTATCAACCGCGCCATGAACCTGTCAGGAACGAGCTGGGCTTGGACCGCATCGCTCCGCTTCCTGCTCGCGCTTCCCTTTCTCATTGCTATTGTCGCCTTCCGCGGCAATTTGCCAGGCTTGTTCCGCGAAATGCGCAAGCATCCGTTTCAATGGCTGCTATGGGGCACCCTTGGCGGGGTCGGCTTTTATTCGTTGTTAAGCTTCGCGGCCGTCTACGCTCCATCCTGGCTCACTTCCGGAACGTGGCAGATTACGATACTGGCAGGAGCCTTGCTGTCTCCGCTGTTCTTCGTCACCGTTCCTTCGGAGGAAGGTCCACGGAAAGTGCGTCAAGCTATCCCCTACAAAAGCTTGCGGATATCTGTCATTATATTAATCGGTGTCATCCTGATGCAAGTGACGGAAGCGGGACAAATAACGACGGCTGAGCTGCTATCCGGATTTATTCCGGTGCTCATCGCCGCATTTCTGTATCCGCTCGGCAACCGCAAAATGATGGAACTGTGTCACGGCAAGTTGGACACCTTCCAGCGCACGCTAGGTATGGCGCTCAGCAGCCTGCCAATTGCGTTGCTGCTCGGCGCTTACGGCACAGCCACCGTCGGTTGGCCGACAGGTTCGCAAATGGTTCAGGCGCTGCTGCTCGCGATTTGCTCCGGTGTCATCGCCAGCTTGCTATTCTTCCTGGCCACTGATATGGCGAAGCATAACACGGTGCTGTTGGCCGCAGTCGAATCCACCCAATCCGGAACCATGATATTTACGGTCTTGGGTGAAGTTCTCCTACTGAGCGGTACGTTCCCGCAAGGATGGTCGATGGTCGGCATGATTATCGTCATCATCGGCATGATTGCGACCAGCTTGTCGGGCAGACGTTTTGCTCCGGCGAAGCCCGCTGTGGCGGTAAAGGACAACAGCGTGTAACCTCCAAATAGAAAGCTGACGCCTGTATGATTCCAGCGTCAGCTTTCATTACGTTTATCAAGCAACTGCGCTTAAAGACAGCTTGCTGCAGCGTGCTACGTGCGCAATTCAGATTCAAGAAAAGCAAAATCCAGATCCGTTATCCCGTGCAATACCTCAGCGTGGTGCTGGTCCAACATATCCAACAGATCTCGATTCAACATTCCGATGTCGGTGCTTTGGTGAAATACGACCAACGTCAGAGGCATTAAAAAATTCCCCTCTCCAATCTCTCCAATGATCATCATAACAAAGACCGTTTGCCAACACTATATTTTTCATGTATATATCGCTACATACGACAAAACCTCCGGCAGCAACCGGAGGTTTTAATTGTTATCATCAGGAGGTAAAAGGAACCATGGTAAGTTATTATTTTCACAATGTTTTGTAAGCTAAATGTAGTTTTTCTTATGCGTAGTAAGCGTTCAGCAAATCACGAGTTTCTTCTTTACACTGTTCTGGAGCAAGGCCTTGGTCTGCCCAGCATTGACGGCACGTTTCTTCGGTTGTGCATTGATGCTTATCATCACACATATAGCAAAGGTGGAGGTAGTTGCGGGTTACTGTATCTGTATTGGTTTCAAACGTTTTGAATGTTCTCATTATTCTCACTCCCTCTTCTTTATGGCTTAACTATATCATGAATTTGTGCTAACGTATGTGAATTAAATCACATACGTTAGTTTATCTAAATTTTGAGGAGAACATACCTGCCATTCTCAATCTGCCTTTATCGAAAGCATGAAACGGCTATCTACTTTTTAGCGCGATGTACTATTGACCGTTTCCAGCTGTGTCTGTGTCGCGCACTGCTCTATCCATTGGATTTTGTACAATAGATCTATTAAGCCCCCTAATCCCCTTGGACACTTCCGGACCAAGCACTAAAACATGTCTAATTACGATCGCAGAGCGCATTTAAAGCAGGTTCATGAGGCAAATAGACGGCTAATAAAAGCTAAGGAGAACATTAACTTTAATAGTGTGGCAGTTGATGCTGGCGTTAGCAAAGCAACGCTCTATAACAATCCTGAGATATGAGGACGCATTGAATCGCTACGTCAACAGCAAGCTCAAGTGCCGACACCAAAACAAATCAAGCGTGAGATGGATGAAAACAACAAGGACGCCATCATTGCCTCGCTAAAACGAAAGATGAAGAGGCTCGAAGAAGAAAATAAAGAGTTGCGAGTACAACTTAAGTTTTCCTATGCAGAGGTCTATCAAAAGATTTGAGGAAATGTCTGTTACCTTATTCAACAAATGGGCAGGATAGCGTAATATTTTAGTTGTAGTTATAATGTTTAATAGGGCCATTTAATTGTTCCAATTCATCAGGAGTTACTAATGACCTGTGTCGAAACATTCGAAAAGGGGCAAGTTGTGTGAAAAAGACTGAAAAAATTTACAACACTGCAGTAGAGGCAACTTTAGAGGTGATTGGTGGGAAATGGAAACCTGTTATTCTCTTTCATCTGACATTTGGTAAGAAACGTAATAATGAATTTAAGAGCTTGATTCCCGCAATTACTCAAAAGATGTTAACGCAGCACCTTCGGGAGCTTGAAGAAGAGGGCGTCATCTTACGCATTTCCTATAATCAGGTACCACCGAGAGTTGAGTATGAGTTGACAGACTACGGATGGAGTCTAAAGGAACTCCTACATCTGATGTGCCGTTGGGGGGATTCGCATATAGAGAGAAAGCACGAGGGAAAGGCTACCGTTCTGGTTAATTCAATGCTTACAGACTAAATAACAGTTAAGAAACCGACCCAATATACAAGGTCGGCTTTCTTATTTTATACGGTAGTTTATGGGATAACTTTACGCTTGCGGAAGTCGTCGAAGATGTTCATGAACATTGCTTCGGTATCGACGAATTCGTGAAAGCCTAAACGACGAGCCTTAGTTCCGTCCGCAAAAAAATCGTAATCCCATGCAAACACGAAATCGCCGAATAGCCAAGAGGATACATCTTTATAGGAATTCCGAGCAAGCCCATGCTTCTCAACCATTTTGTTCCAAAGCTGCTCCTTGTCCGCCATGACAACGTCCAGAGACATCTGCAACGGGGGCGCTGTTTCCATGCCAAAGTATTGAGCGATCTTCGGCCATAACTCATTCCAACGAAACAGATCGCCATTCGTAATGTTGAATGCCTGATTCGCACAGCGCTCGTCGGTCGCCGCCCATACTGTTGCCTTTGCGAGAAGCCCAGCGTCTGTCATCTCCAAGAGGCTGTTGTAAGCTCCCGGCTTACCTGGAAACCGCAAAGGTATTCCAAGTTCCTTCGAAATTGAAGCGTAAATCGCTATGACCATTGCGAGGTTCATCGGATTTCCAAGCGAGAAGCCGCAGACTACAGAAGGACGGAGTGCCGACCAAGTCCAAGCCTTACCTTTTTGCCGTTGTTCTAAGAAATCTTGCTGATCAATATTGAACTCAGGAGGCATGTGGTTGGCGTCTGTCTCACGAGCAGGAGTTTTGAACGGGCCGAGATGTGCGCCGTATACCTTGTATCCCTGCATCAGACTGACATGTTTCAAGCCCGACGCGATTGGTTCGATCACTTCTATGATATTCACTAACATGGCGAGATTCGGTGGAACAAGTTCAGCCCAAGTTGGACGGTCTTGGTAAGCAGCATAAAAAATGTGTGTTACCTCAGTTAAATCGCTTAACTTCTCGTGAAGCTCGTCTATATTGAGTAGATCCGCAGCTACATATCGAACACGGTTGCTAGATTCTCCACCGCGACGCGATACGCCGATCACGTCCCAATCAGGGAGAGTGATGAGGTGATCGATGAGGTTGCGACCTATAACACCATTTGCACCCACGACCAAGGCGACTTTGCGTGTTGTTGTAGATTCAATATTCATAGTGTTTCAGCTCCTTCTGTACTATTCTTTGTACAACATTATTTTGCATCAACTAACCATACATGGGAAGTACGCACTTTAAAGTGACATAAGCACTTTAAAGTAATCGAGGTATTTTCAAACGAAAAGAAGTCAGTCAACTCTCTCTTTGTTTTCTTAATCATCATGGTGGATGGGTATACTCAGCGCTAGCTTTTCAAAGCGACACCCAACGAGGATTTGAAACAGAGTCTGTACGACGGTAGAAATGATGTTGTGTTCATACTTGACCAACCCATTTATTCATCGGGACTTTTAATTGAGCTCTTATTGGAAGAACCATTTAGACTCTACGTAGCACCGAACCATCCCCTCACGAAAAAAGTGAAATTCATTTGGAAGATTTACGTGGAGAACTTCTGCTTCTGAACGAAAAAGGCTGTACGTACAGAACCTTTTTTGATCAGGCTTTAGCTCGGGAAGGAATCGATAGATTACATATGAATTTGGAATTTTCAAGTGCTGAAGCAATAAAACAATGCGCAATCTCCAGCATTGGAATTGCATTTCTTCCTCAATTGGCCGTATCGGGTGAGCTGGAAAGAGGAGAACTCGTTGTCCTTCCTTGGGAGATGTCAGAGCTTAGAGTAGCGACACAGATGGCCTGGCATAGAGAAAAATGGATTTCACCGGCAATCCTTGCTTTTCTCAATGTTGCTCGCGAATTCCTATCGAGGATTTCCTGTTAACGGGGAATGATAGTTTAATCATTGCAGCGGCCGCAGTCTAAGACTTTATTTACAAGTCTCAGACTGTGGCTGCGTCTTTACGGGGTTCAGTCTAATACTTATTTCTCAACAGCTGACGGTTCTCCATCTCCGCGTCAAATCAACAACTACAGTCTAAGTTTTTATTTTCTTCGAACACTAGTGGATCGGTATGGATGCAACCATCATGCCGGCGTAACGATCGAGGATGGCGCGATTATCGCAGCCAAACACCGTAGTCGGCGGAAACCCTGCCAAGGAAATCAAGAAACGATTCTCAGACGACATCATTGCAGAATTATTGGACACCAAATAGTGACCAATGGCAGTGCCGTCAATAAACGCGCATTATTGTTGCGTCATGCGCTGCTCGGACATATGCTGACTGGAACATGCTCTAACGAGGGCAGCTTTCCTATGTTCGTTACCGCGCTCGGTCAAAAAAAAGGCTGCGGTCAAGGTTTCCCCTGCCGCAGCCCGCGCCAGCTACATGGCGCTGGTCAATCCCATATTGATCAGCGCATTGTGGAGCGTTTGCTTGGATAAACTCAAATTCACCTCTGGCGCGCCCGAGGAGACGTAACCGATCGTCTGTTCGAAGCTGCTGATGCTGTCTTTGGCAGCTTGGATATCGACATATTGGAAGGTGCCCATATCCTTTTTCAGCTTCGCCAACGGATCGCTGTACTTCGTCTTAATCTCTTGCGCCTGCGCATCGGATTGCTCGAAGGTCAAGCTCTGCAACGTTTCAAGGTTGCCATACTTCTTCGTATAGTCTGTCTTGAATTGGGCCAGCAGCGCCTTGTACTCGCTCTCCCATGCTGTATATGCGGGCATTTCAGCCGCAACCTTAGCCGCCAAGGCTGCATCTGCATCCTGCTTCGCCTTGTCCTCGCTAGCCTTAGCCAGCTGAACCTTCAGTTTCTCGAGCAGCTTGTCTACCTTCTGCCCGCCCTGCTTGGCCTCATTGGCCATTGCGAGTGCATCGTCATACATCTTCATGTTGTACAGCATTTCGGCGCCAGCTTTGAACTGCTCTGGCTTATAGATTAGGCTCATTGCTTCGCCTTTGTTCTGCTTATAGAAATATTCGAACCGCTCGCGGAAGTCGCCTTCATCGAAGACGGCACGGACGAGCCAGTATGTATGTTGGCTGGATTTTTCAAGAGATTTGGCAATCGCTTTAGCTTCGTCATCGAATTTATAAGCACCGGTATCCAAATAGAGAACATACAAGTGCGTAGCCATCTGTCCGAGTACTTTCGGATTGCTTGCGCCCTTCTTCTTGTAGTGGCTCTTCACGGCCTGCACCCAATTGTTGACGGCAGTATCGTGCGGCTTGTTCTGTGTGCGCAGCGCCGCTTCCGCTTTTGCAAGCGCGCTCTTCTTCGCGTTGATGTTCTTCTGACTGGAGGCGCTCGGCGCGCCGAAATAATAAATGCTTACGGGCTCGCCCAAAAAATTGTGACCCGTCCCTGTCTTCACGAAATAATGATAGCCGGAATAACGGTTGTTCGAGATTTTGGATTTGTCCGGATTCTGTACGACAATGTTTGTCTGGTTGAACAATTCTGCCATCACGTGGCTGCTCTGCGCTTCACTCGTGCCCATCATATGGATCGGATCGAAGCCTGCAATATCGCCTTGGACATAGTACAGATTTTGATCGACGGCGCTTTCGTAGGCATTGTAGGCTTTCTCATAGGCGGAATATGCTTTGTCGTACGTACCGCTCACCTTCTCATACGCTGCGCGCAATGAATCTTCGGCAGCAATAGGGTCGGTATACATGCCTTCGAAATAGTCTACAGACTTCAATTGCGCCTGACGGATGGAGGCGCCAAAGCTTAGCGGAACACCGATTTTGCCATCAATCGATTCCAGCGCATGCTTCATCGTCATCGCTTCTCCATCTGCCTTCGCTTGCTTCAAACCGACCGTTAGTTCATATGCATGCTGGTCGTCTGTCAAAGTCAACAGCTTCTTGCCTTTGTCATAGTTGTATTTCATCCCGAACACTTCACTGAATGCCTTGGGAGACAAATACATCACGTTGTCATCAAGCAGGTATAAATCTCTACCGACGTACGTCCGTTTCCCATTCCACTCCAGCACACTGAACTGGTGCATAGTAATCGTGCTTCCCGCTGCTTTGTCTGCGACAGCCTGTCCGGCATTGCCGATACACGACAGCAGCAGTGCCGCGACAAGCATCCACTTCCAAATGCTCTGTCTCTTCTTCAAGTTTACCCCTCCAAAAAGTTATCTATTTCGCCACCGTTCGGCAGCATTTTCCAATCCATTGTACCATGACTCTAGTCCCGGATGTATGGTTGCTTGTTACAAAAATATCAAAAAGCACTCCTCATAGCGGAGTGCTTTCCAACTTTTTGTTATCTGAATTCATCATTCGGGCTGATGGACAATGCTTACCTCTTTGTAGCCAAGCTGCTTGATTTGCTCAGCCGTCATGTAGAGCGTACCGCCATCAAGCCGTGTGTTGCTTGGGTTCATCTCGATGCTGCTGCTCCCGTTGGCAAGCGTGTAGCGGAACTCCAGCTCCTTCGACTGCAGCTTCGTCAGCTTCCAGCCCAGTTCATCCACCAGCTGCTTGACGGGTATGAGCTGCTTTCCTTGCACAGAGAACACCAGCGGCAACCGTACTTCCCGATCGTCCAGTTGAATGACATAATCCGTGCGCAGCTTGACAGGAATGGATTCTTCCGGAATGGCATCCAAGTCAAAATCCTGCGGCAGATCGGACGTTGCGTCCCGCAGCTGTTCATTCTTAGGCAAAAATGTTTCTGCCTCTTCCCAGCTCTTGAGCGGCTGCGACTTCTTCGTTTTTATGTCATACAAATAAAGCGGACGATCCGGTTTATTCAGCGTATAAATAATATAGCCCTTATCAGGATTGCTGCTGCGAAAGTTCCCTAATGCAATCCGCTCCGTTTTATCCGTTTCCGGATTGTATGCGATAATTTCTTCCTGTTTAGCCTTGTCATTCATGTAACTGTACACGATTCGATTGTCATATACCCAAGTTGCGCCAGTCATATATGACGTCCGCAGCCATTCTTTCGTCTCGCCAGTCTGATTGTTTTTCAGGAGATAGCCATAATTTTTGTGGCTGCTGCCTTGTTCATCTTTCGTATAATATGCGCGTTCATTCAATCCCCATTTACCGTTCGGAGACAGTTCGAACACTCTGCCCTTTACGACCTCCCGGTCCAATGGATCATACGAATACTGCATCGCCATGTCATAGCTGTCAAGATAGGTCGTGTCCAAGCGCAATTGTTTCCAGTTCGGATCGGTTTGCATCGACTTGATTCTTTCATCCCATTTCTTCCATTCGCCATCTGGTGTGCGGACAATGACACGCCTGTCATATTTGTCGTTCCCATCGCGTGTAAGATTATAATAGATCGCTCCGCTACGAGGATCTTTATAGGCTTCCTCAGCAGTATATGCGCCTGCCGCACCGGCTATAGAAGGTAGACTCAAGCCTAACAGAATTCCCCATGCCCATAACGTTGCTTTCACAGTTTCAACCCCTTTCATAGAGTAAAACGTATGTAAAGCGCAATAAGTTTCGTTTTTTTTCCAATGCAAAAAAGACAGGATTCCCTGCCTTCACTACATGAAAAACATATAAATGGGCGTAAACAATATGGACGTAATCAGTCCTGCGAGACCCATTGCCAAGCCGCTGAATGTCCCCTGCTTCTCGGAATCAGCCAAGCTCTTCGCCGTGCCGAAGCCATGCGCCGCCGTTCCCAGCGCAATGCCGAGCGACACCTCATCGCGAATCCCCGTCATCCGCAAAAATGCGGTTCCGAACAAACTCCCGACGACCCCGGTGAATACGGTAAAGACAGCAGACAATTCTGGCATGGCCCCGAGCGACTTCGATATTTCGACGGCGATAGGCGAGCTGACCGACTTCGGCAGCATGCTGAGCACGACCTCACGCGCTCCGTCCAGACTTAGCATAATCGCGGCGACACTGACGATGCCGACGAGAGAACCGCACGTAATGGACAAGCAGATTGCTTTGAACTGCTTCTTTACTAGATGACGATATTTATAAATCGGCACGCCCAATGCGATAGTCGCAGGCCCGAGCACGAGCGACAATATGTCCGCCCCTACCTTGTAATGATCCAATGGAACGTTGGCGATTGTCAAAAATCCAATCAACACGATGGAGCAAAACAGGATGGGATGCATCCATTTGAAGCGGACGTGCAATATCCGTGACACAGCATATACGACAATCGTAGCCGCAATACCGAATAGCGGCTGCTGTGTCCAAGCTAGCACATTCATGCTGCATCCTCCTTTCTCTTCGGGGCTTGCTCTTCGACTGTGAACTTCTGCAGCTTAGACGCTACAAATCCGGTAACCCACAGCACGATGAGCGTGCTCCCTACGATTCCGGCAGAAATGCTGACCCAATGCGCTTCCAGAACAGGCATGAAAGCAACAATCCCAACCACGTAAGGGATGAAGAACAATAGCATATGATCAAGCAAAAATTGAGCCGAATGCTCAACCCACTCTAACTTTATCCATTTCATGCCGAGCGCGATAAGAAATAAGACGAGACCGAGCACGTTGCCCGGTAACGGCAGATGCAGCAAATTGTGCAGCCATACCCCCAAAATGTTAAAACTAAGCAAGATTGCAAAACCAAGCATAAGGAACCACCTTCTGATGTATTGACTTGGATGAACACCGTTCCTAAGACCACCCTTATTGTATCAGAAGAAGATATCGTGTCCCACAGGAGATTACGGGAGGAAACCCGTGTTGTAAGCGGTTTTTTACGTGAAAAAGGGCCGGGAACCGTCCCCAACCCTTTTCATCTATTTTCATTCATTTTCACGATTTTTAACGAATTACTGTGATCTTTCTCTCTCCACCAGCGAATCCGGCTCATCGTCCGAGTTACGCGCCATACGGTCCAATTCATATGACGCTGCTTGCGAAAGGCAATATATTGCGGCTCCCACGATACATCGAACAGCTTCTCCCACAACCGGCGCTGATTGCTCAGCGGATACAGGTCGCGCATTTGACGGAACATGGCGATCGCCGTGCGCTCTGACCAGAGATACGGAGCCCGGTACGTTTCCACGTGAGACAATGGAATAAGGCTGGAAACAAGCTTATTGCAGTGATGATGCTGTCCTAACCAGACAAGAATGTCTTGCAGCTGCTTCAGCACATGCTCTTGTTCCGGATGATCGAATGCATATTTCGTTCGTATATCTTCGATCGTCATCGTCTGTTCGCTTCTCTTCCACCGTAACACAGCATAGCCGATGCAGCGCTCGACATCCGAGTGCAGGAGAACAAGACGCAGCGCCTCATCTCCTACAGTCAACAGCTGCTTCAGCGTCGGACCATATCCAGGCGGCTGCCCGTCCCAATGGTTAACGGTATGAATGACTTCATTCACTAAATAAGGATCGAGTGGATAATGAAGCACCTCATACCGGTGAAGAGGTGGTCCATTCTTCGGCTCCGTCAGCTCATAACGCGCAGTCTCGCCAATCTTGATAAAATCATTGCCATAATCGTGAAGCAGCGGCATGCCATGCATTCCGACTTGATGAAAGACAATATCAAGGCCATATCGATCGGCTTGCTCATATAAAGCAAACAGAGCATCATGCTCTTTCGATGGCGTGCAGTTCAGCACCGGCATGCCGAGCATAATGACACGGCGGCCCTTGATAATGAACGGGAACCTGATCTGTTCCCCATGCACGGCGAATATGCGTTTATTAGGAATGACCCGATACATCCAAGCGTTCCCACCGCTCAATAACGGATCGTCATCGGTGCGCCAATTGCGTCCGAGTGGCTCACGCAAATGCCGCTCAAACACGATGTAACCGATCGTATACAATAGGAAGGCTGCAGTTAACCCCGTTAATAAAGTAGTTGTAAATTGAGAATAAGTTAACGTGTATGCGGCAGCGCCCGCTTCCGCGGTATATTCCGCAAGAATAAATCCTACCAACGTATAAAATAGCAGGAGAATGCTCATAAACAAAGTCGTAAAAATAATCATGCTCTTCGTTACCGGATAACGATATCGGGTAAACTGCGGCCGCAGTAAAATAAGAAACAGCAGCATCCCGGCCAGCCACAGCGTATGTCGAATGCTTGTCCCAATGAGGAACGTTAGCAGTGTACATAGCCCGAGAGCGACTGATGTAATGACATACGCCCTTATCGTCCGCTCAAATAATCCCTTTAACATCAGCAGCATCAGCAAGCTGGTCCCTAGCACGATGCCATTGACGATGGGGTAAATATCCCCGTGGAAAAAGGGCAGGATGAACGCAGACTGATCCCAATACGGCTCAGACAGCGTATAGGTTGCCAGAAAGATCGAAGTCATGAACATGAGAATGACGACAGACCAAGATGAGAGCGAGTTCCACAGCGATCGCTGGATAAACCAGATGATGCTTCCCGACTCAATGTAAGATGCTAGTGTCGGATGATCCTCGAACTTCTTGACCGCCACTCCGCCGAATTCAAATGCCGCAAATATTAATCCTACTGCAAACGGGATAAAATAATACACGATCCGATATAGGAGCAGCGCCGTAAACACGGTGCTATCCGCTACACCAAGTGCCTGCAAGCCTACTAAGTATGTAATGTCGAACGTTCCGAAGCCGCCAGGCACCATGCTGATCAGTCCGGCGATGGCACTGACGGTAAAAATACCAATGACTTCGAAATAAGTTATATCGGCTTTGAGCAGAAACAGAATGACATAGGCAACCGAGCCTGCAGCCAGCCATTCAATAAAGGACACGATCGTATAGCCAAACGTAAGCTTAGCACTCGCATTTGTTCTGCCCTTCCAACGGGAAAATGCCAAATAAGCCGGGAAAAACAAGGCAACAGCAATCAGTACGATCCACAGCCAGCCTTTGGCTGCAAGTAGAACAGATGCCGGGAAGACACCGCATATAACCAGAATACCGAGCAGCGATAACCCGCTGATCATGGAAGGGGCCATCCATGCGATCGCTATGAGCAGCCGGTTGGCGTCTCCAGTGAATTCCCGATACAGTATCGTCCGTATGCCAACGCCCGCGATTCCGCCAAATCCCACGATCCCGTTAAACGTATTTGATATCCATGAGATACGGAAGGTTTTGCCAAGACTGACCGGCACCTTAATCGAGCGCAAGAGCAGGACATCATAGAAGAACATCGTAGCGACGGCCATTCCGCCCAGCACGATCAGTCCTGTAAAATAATCGCTGGAGATGAGACGGATCGCATGCAACGATTCTTTGAGAGAAAACCGGGATAATTCCTTCTTCCCTTGAAAAAATACAAATATGATGACGGCTATAGGAAAGGCGATTTTTAGCGTTTGGACGAGCCGCTTATGTTTCAAAAGCGCTTGTAACCTCAATTTTATCGCATTCATTGAACCCCTCCTTTTTACCATGTATAGAACTAGTCTGTTATGAGGGTAAGCTTGTTATACGTGCCAAGCCGCATTTTCAGGTATAAAATAGGAAATCATTGCATTTAGTTAACATAATATATTTTATGTAACTATATTACGTTTCATTACTATTCAAAATATCAACATCCTCTTCCAAGATATACGGTTGAAGTCGCTGAATCGCTTCTTCTTTTTGCTTATCCGAGACATGAGTATAGACGGTAGTCGTCTGAATGGACGCGTGCCCGAGCATTTCCTGAACTGTGCGAATGTCCGCCCCGCTTCGCAATAGCAGTGTCGCGAAGGAGTGTCTTAATTTATGACAGGAATACGAACGGCCTCTTCCTGCACGCATCCGCCCTTCCTCTCTTTGCAGACTATCGAATGCTTGTTCAGCAATATATTGAATGTTGCGAATGGACAGCCTGCGGCCTTTTTGCGAAATGAAAAACGCATCTTCTCCAGCCCGCCACGGCGTTAACCGCTCTTGCAGCGCTAGCTGCAGCTGATTCGAGACGGCCAGCGGCAATGGAATCGTGCGCCACTTGCGCCCTTTTCCCAATACTTCAATGGTATGGCGCTCTGCATGGTAATCCGCCATATTAAGCCGATGCACTTCGCCGACCCGCAGTCCCGCATAGGACATCAGCATCAGAACAGCCAAGTTGCGATTGCGGTATTTGCCATCCGCTCGCGACAGGAACTGCTGAACTTGATTCGGCTCCAAATAGACCGGGGCCCGATTCGTCTCCGTCTTCGACTTCTTCACACCGGCAGCCGGATTAACCGTAGTGATCTCCAGATCATTCAACGCTCTATAAAAGCTCGTTATCGCGCAATGCTTCCGGTTTCGCGTCGCATCACTTACGCCAGACGACTTCACTTGAGCCAGAAAAGCGAGCACCTGCAGCTTCGTTACCTGTTCTACCGGTTTTCCTTCTATCGTCCGTAGAAAATGACTGACATCACCCATATAATTTTTCTTCGTATAGGAGGTATACCCCGCGTTTATCATCCATAAACGGAAAGCTTCGAGAGGTTCTTCATATAGCGCAGTTAAATCATGCCGGGTAAGGCTCATGCTGCATTCTCCTTCCCTTCAAGTCACTCGAAAATAATTGCGTATAATCATTATTATACGCAATTTCTGTTTAGAGACGCAAATATCAGCGCCCGGGGGCAACTATCCACATTAATTAGCGCCTTTTAATTCCTATTACTGCTATTTAAATGTTTTATTTTCCATTATCATGTTAACGTTCATCCCCTTTGCTTCACTCTCCCACTTCCTCAGAACATCCCGTTCACGTTCTCTGTTCACTCTCTTTGCTCCATTCTCCCCTCACTTCAGTACAACGTTGGCTATCACGCTCTTTACGTCACTCTCCCTTCACTTCAGAATAAGAAAGTTATTTTTTCCTGTTTGATCGCATTTGAATGTGTAAGAATGACATTAGAAAGGATTGCTTAATGACTGACTATAATCACAAAAGATCATCCTATTCTACCGCCACTAACATTTCTGAACAAATGGGAGAGTGAAAGCAAGAGCTAGAATACTTATATCATTGCACGGAGAACCTCGATCCCAACCTTGCATTTTCCATTGTTCGCATAATCCGTTAAACACGTGCTAGCTATTTCACTTTCATTCGTTATGGAGCATAAGCCGTAGTCAGGCGATTTACCGTGGCCCCATTGGAAAACATCCAACCAAAACCATCACTTGACAAAATAAAATAAATATGATATGATAAAATGTTTGGTATTGATCAAAACTCCGAAAGTGTTTATGATATGGAATACTTACTCTGCAAACCACCCATTTCAACTCATAACGGAGGAATGTGCATGATTATCGCCAACGGAATTGCCACGCTTGAAATTTCGGCAATCATAATGGGAAAGAAGGACACCATTTACCCTACTCTGCTGTGGGACAAGGACACCGCGATTTTAGTAGATGCTTGCTATCCCGGTCAATTGCCGCTCATTCGCGAAGCCATGGAGCAGACCAACGTCGCCTTGGATAAGCTTGACACAGTCATCTTAACCCATCAAGACTTGGATCATATCGGAAGCTTGTCTTCGATACTGAAGGAATCGCCCCGAAAGATCGAAGTGTTGGCCAGTGAAGTCGAGCGACCGTATATTCAAGGTGACAAGAGGCTGCTGAAGCTTACAGCGGAGGCCGTTGAACAAGCTGACGCGATGCTTCCGCCCGATCTGCCCGAACAGCTGCGCACCGCTTTCAAAGCCATGCTGGCCAACCCGCCGCAGGCTCAAGTTGACAGGACGCTGGCAGACGGTGAGGAACTCCCCTCCTGCGGCGGAATCATCGTCATCGACACGCCGGGGCACACTCCCGGACATATCAGTCTATATCATCAATCGAGCAAAACCCTTATCGCCGGAGACGCCATGGTCATTGCCGACGGTGAATTGCATGGGCCCAATCCGCAGTATTCACTCGATATGGACACCGCGATAAGCTCATTAAAAAAACTGACGCAGTTCGAGATTGACACAGTCATCTGCTATCACGGCGGCGTGATCCAAGGAAATGTCAACGAACGCATTGCCCGGTTGGCTGCGGTGTAATCAAATCCTTTCATCATATAATAAAGATAAAGGGCAGAACCCTATCGGTTCCGCCCTTTTCTTTATAACCGCACCAAGCGTTGCTGATATTTCTGGATATCTCCCGCGCCCATAAAGACAAGCACCGCATCTTCATAGGTGCCTAAGCTGTTCACAGTGTTTTCCGAGATGAGCTGCGCATTCGGGATTCGTTCGCGCAAATGCTCAATCGAAACACTGCCTGCTCGTTCCCGGGCGGAGCCGAAGATTTGACATAGAAACACATCGTCGGCGTCGCGTAAGGAGTGGGCAAAATCGTCGAGCAGCCGTTCCAGCCGGCTGAACGTATGCGGCTGGAACACACTGACAATCCTCCTGCCGGGATACTTGCTCCGGGCCGCTTCGAGCGTCGCCCGTATTTCGGACGGATGGTGCGCGTAGTCATCGATGACGACATTGCTCTTCCACTCGGTCTCGGTGAAGCGGCGCTTTACGCCAGTAAACGTAGCCATTTGCCGTTTGATTTCATTCAGATCCAACCCCAACACCAGACTGACACCGATGACCGCCAAAGCATTGAGCACATTATGCCGGCCATACACCGGGATCGTAAACCGGTCAAGCTTGGCATCGCGCCAGTATACATCGAATGCGACTCCGCCGCTGACTATGGCGAGTCCAGCCGCTCTTAATTCGTTATGCTCAGCGAAGCCGTAATACAGCATTTTGTTCCCCGTACGCAACAGCCGCACTTGCACATCATCGCCGCATACGACCAATTGATTGCCGACGTAGGCAGCCATCTCTTCAAAAGCATGCCGCACATCATCCACATCGGAAAAATAATCCGGATGATCGAAATCTATATTCGTAATGACGGCAATTTCCGGCCGATACGCGAGAAAATGCCGTTTGTATTCGCAGCTTTCGAAAATGAAAAATCGCGCATCCGCTTCACCTCTACCTGTCGCGTCTCCAATCAAGCTGCATGTAGCCTCGATAGAACGCAACGCATGAACCATCATTCCGGTCGTTGTCGTCTTGCCGTGCGATCCGGTAATTGCAATGCTCGTATAGCTCTTCATCCACTCACCGAGAAAATGGTGGTATCGATGTATGGGAAGGCCCAAGCTTTTGCAGCGCACTACGCTCGGATGATCATCACCGTACGCGTTCGAAGCGATGACAATCATCTCTGTCGATAACGGCGCGCTTCCAAAGGAGTACATCGGGATATTCCGCGCTTCCAGAGGCGTTTGTGTGAAAATTACCGTATCAATGTCTTCCCCTTGAATCACATGTCCAAGATCATGCAGCACCTGTGCCAACGCACTCATACCGCTGCCCTTTATCCCAATCAAATGATAGCTGCTCATTGTGACCCCCTATGAACGAATTCGCATGTCAATATTATATGTAGCAATCTAAATTGTGCGCTTGCCTATCTTAACGCATATTGACATTATACGAAATTGCCTTCCCATTTCCAAATGCGATTTTATCCTTGTTCCATAAACACGCAAAAAAACACCGGCATCAGCCGGTGTGAGCTTGTCGCGGAACTGGCTCATCTGCTCCAATCGCGCGAATTCTTCCTCCATTCGCCCGATGGCGAGTATTGGATAAACCTCGATGACTTAGGGAATTTATAAAATGAGTATGAATGCTCCACTATGTGTTATCAGAACGAAGCTGCTCTTTTTTAATACTTATAGCTGCAACTCTTTAAAAAACCATGGAGGTACGCATTTTGACTATTCATAGCGAAGATTTACAGATGAACATATATCAAAGCGGGGACGAAGCTGCGAAGCTCTTACCGGTATCATTTGATCAGTGGGAGAATCAAGCAAAGAAGGTTCTAGCCGCAGCTCCCTTTGGTTACGTACATGGAGCCGCAGGAGCGGGTGACACAGAACGTGGTAATGTTGAAGCTTTTCAGAAATACAAAATTAGGCCAAGGGTTTGCTGCGATATTACCGAACGCGATCTTTCAATATCACTGTTTGGCAATAAAATACCCTTTCCTATCCTATTAGCACCGATTGGGGTAAACACGATTCTTCACCCCGACGGAGAACTGGCCCCTGCCAAGGCTTCAGCTAAACTGGGGATCCCTTATGTACTTAGCAATGTTTCGAGTGTGCCTTTAGAAAAGGTAGCGGAGGCAATGGGAGATAGCGTACGATGGTTTCAACTCTATCCCCCAAAGGATCATGATCTTACGAAAAGTTTTATAAAACGCGCGGAAGCTTCCGGGTTTACAGCAATTGTTGTAACGGTGGATTCCACCCTTCTTGGATGGCGGGAGACGGATTTACGTAACGCGTACTTACCATTTCTTACTGGACACGGAATGGGGAATTATTTTTCAGATCCCGTATTTTGCTCGAGCCTTAAAGAGGCGCCGGACAAAAACATTAAAGCAGCTGCCTTGAAGGCATTAGAAGAAGGCAATAATACCTGCTTCACTTGGAGAAAACTGGACTTTATTCGCGAACAAACCCGATTGCCTTTACTTATAAAAGGAATTACACATCCGGACGATGCCATAATGGCCTTAGAGCATGGCGTCGATGGTATCATCGTTTCGAACCACGGGGGACGGCAACTCGATGGTGCGGTTGCTACTTTAGATTCCCTACCTTCGATAAGCGAGTCCATACAAGGTAAAATTCCAATTTTAATGGATAGTGGGATTCGTAGAGGAGCCGACATCCTCAAAGCCATCGCTCTAGGTGCTACTGCCGTTCTCATCGGTCGACCCTATGCATACGCCTTAGCTGTTGCGGGGGAAACAGGGGTACAAGAAGTCATTAAACATCTCGTTGCAGAAACTGAGCTGCAATTAGCCATATCAGGTCGAAGTTCAATTCAAGAAGTAGATCAATCACTGGTAATAAAAGTGAAATGACCATAAGGGTCTCTCGGCAGATCGACACTGGCCTCAGCCAGTGTCGGAATGAACGTGTAAGATCGTAGACAGCTTACCCCTGCATGATGCTTTCCGCTATCGCGATGAGATCTTCCTTCGTCAGCGGACTATTTTTGTAGAGGGAAATTTGGTATTGCAACTTTTTTTCCGCGTCTTCCCATTGGAGCATCGTCGAATAGAGCACATCGGAACCGGTAATATACATGGCGTCAATCCCCTTCACGCTCAACTTTTCAATCGTCTCTCCTTTTCCTGCTACTCGCGTCGATTCGATTGCTATCGGTTGCAATTTTTTGGCGCTGATTCGGATAATGTCCGAGTCTTTGAAAAAGATTAGTTGTGACTCGCCAGCCTCGCTCCATTTCAATTTTTTAGCATAATACATTTTCCCTTTCGCTTCCGCCTTCAATTCCTTTAACATCTTCTGATACGGTTCGCTAAGAAATTGCGGAAATGGAGGCGTAATTTCACTCGAATGGTATTCATATCCCTCCGGCAATGCTTCCGGCTGCTGAAGCACAGGTGCTTTATACTTAGCCGATTGTTGCGCGTAATCATCAAGTTTTGAACTCTTCAGTGAAAGGTAATTAAAGGATAGCGTACCATCGGATCCATCATACAGGACGAACAGGTCGCCCGGTTTCTTCCCCTCGGCGTGGAAGATGGCCAACGCTTCTTTTTTCTGCTGCGCGGCGCTTTTCTTGGCTGCAGGATTCGATGTTTTGGACTTTGCCGCATGAAAAGTTGCGCTATATGCGTGTTTGCTCTGTTCACCTGCTGCACCTGCATAACCTGTCATGTAGCTGAACACCAGTGTGAAGACCGCACTGCCAATCGTCATTTTCGCCATTTTATTCATAATTTAGTGCTCCTTTCGGCCATATGGGCCAGTTCTTAATCTAAAATCTCATCCCGCTATGTATAACACCTCAACCTGCGTAAAAGGGACACTCTTGAGCTTCTTGGCAAAACGAAGAAACCCCGGATCGATTTCGATCCGGGGTCTGTGCTAAATGAAACAACTTGTTGGCACTTATGTTCCACATATTCAACTATTCTGCCATCTTTATGGCGCGGATTCGGATGAATTGGAGCGCAGTTCCATATGTGCTGCATCAGGTTCTCTGCCAATTCGAGCAGATCCCGCTTCGTAAATGAGTTGTGATTACTTCGCAATCATGCTCTTCACTATACGAATGAATTCAGATTTGGACAGTTCACTCTCTGAATTGTCAAATATCGAATAATACACCTCTGCCTGCACGTCGAGCCATTCTAGTTTGTGCTTGTACCGGACACTTCCCGCAGCATCCGCTGACGGCTCCATATAAATCATGTCCTGGCCGCTTACCGTCAGCTTCTCCGCTGTGACGCCATTGGGATGCATCGTCTTTACCGGGGAGTTTGAGTTTTTCCGCTCGTACGCATTCATGATAAGCGTATCCGTTCCATTCGTATAGCGCACAGTCGCGCTGCCCGCTTTATTCCATATTAACGGCTTGATAAATAATTTGGCCCCGCTGGCCGTGGTTTCAGCTTCACGTATAAATTCAGGCTCCAGCTTTTTAAGATGAGCCCAGCTCGCCTCCCCTTCCGTTGCGCTAGGAAATACGTTGCCTGACTCAAATGCGAACCCTTCTGGCAAGTATTTCGGTTCCATAAACTGCGGACCTGACATTTTCTCAAGCTGATTCGCGAATGCCGCATAGCTGGCATGCACAATCGGTTTGAATTCGGTCTTTACCTTATTCGCAGTATCGTAGGCATTAATCGTTTTGTCATGGACGTAATATGCGACCAGTTCCCCCGGCTTTAGCTGTTCCTGCACGCGTTCCGTATACGCGGAAAGCAGTTCTCTCCATTTCTTTGTGTGCGGCGCATACGGATCCTCCCTAATTTCCTTCGTTTCCACGATAATCTCGCCTTTTTGATTCATAATTTGAACATACCGGGAAGCTGCATATCCTGTAATTGAAGTAAGCGCGATAATAATACAGATGATGACGACGACTGCCTTTTTCCGATATCGAACCGGTCTTTTTCCATTACGCAGCTCATGAAGGGCATGTATCCGTTCCATGACACGTTGGCTTACATCGCTACTCTCTTGTCCATCGTCAATTAGATAATCTTTTATCTTCACATCTTCAAGAGTTTGTCTGGATTTACGCATGTCTCGTTCACCTCCCTGTCTTCCATCAGCTTCTTCAATTTCAGCTTGACCCGGCCGTATTTCTTCTTTGCCGCTTCCGCGCCTTTTCCCAAAATCTCTCCAATTTCAGCAAATGATTTCTCCTCAAACACCCTCAGAACAAGCAAACTGCGCTCTTCTGCGGACAAGCTCGCCAAAGCCGAAGCCAGCGGTTCTCCGAACAGCGTGTTCGTCAATGTCTGTTCGGCGCTCTCTGCAATTGTATCCTGCTTGAACCACCACTTGAATTTATGTTGATTGCCGCGTTTGCGAATTAGGTTTAGACAATGGTGATACGCGATTTTGTACAGCCAAGAGGAAAAATTCACGGTTGGTTTATAAAGTTCTATTTTTTCGTATGCCTTTACCAGAATGTCCTGAACTGCATCTTCTGCCTCATGCTTGCTTCCGAGCAAGCGGCTGCAATATCGGTATATCGGCTCCTGATATGTCTTAACGATATGCACATATTCATCGATTTCGCCCGCTTTCACCTTCATAACCCACTCTTCGACGGAGTCCATTGATTTGCCCCTCCTTTCTAACTATTGTATAACACTTGAACGGCAGCAAAAGGGACACTATATAGATGCCGGATTTCAGGATATCGGCAGAATGTTTGTCTGGCGCAAATCGTTGCATATGTAAATTTGCTTATACTCGGCTTGGTGAAAGTGATGCTGGTAGTGATAAAGCAGTTGAAATGAACATTGAGGAAGTTGACAGAAGGACGGGGATTATATTGCCAGCTTGCACGACCTTCTTGTCCTCATAATGAGTCTCGTCAAATACGCCAAGAAACTCTCTTTGTTCCCGCGTCAATCCAACCGTATAATTCTTTCCCGTTAATATTCCTGACCTCGCCAATAGATACAGGGCGCTAGATATCGCAGCTATGAGATGACCCTGATCGTAAAAGCGACGTATCATTACAAACAGTTCCTCCGCCTCTGTCATATGCCGAAAGTCCATGCACCCGGGGATGATGAGACTATCATATTGATTCGTATCGAAGTCCGCAATAATAGCGTCTGGAACACAGCGTAAACCGGATTCCCCCATCACGACTGTATCATTCAAACCGATGAAGTGCTTTTCCTTGTTGGATTGCATCAACACAGAAAGCGTAATGCTGATTTCGTATTCGCTGAAATCCGGGTACAACAAAATCGCTGATTTCACTCTATCATCCCTTCTATTTCTCTAAGATAATATTAATGCAGGATGCTAATTGTTTTTAAAATCAATTGTAGATGGGACCACCCCTATTTTCATAGATTCAGTTGCATGTTCTTCGGCTTTCTTTTTGCACAAATCAAAATAAAGGCGTTGAATTTGTCCATTGAGTAACCTTCAACAATCATATATTATAGTTTTGTCGATAATGAGAATCATTATCTATTAAATGTATATCGCTAATGGAGGACGGAACTCATGAAACAGGCCAGAAAAGCCATCATTGCTCTATGCACGGTCGCATTAATGGGGGCATTATTAGCAGCGTGCGGCAGCACCTCAACTGAACCAAGCAGCAAGTCGGAGGCAAAAAGCGAACAAGCCGCTTCGAACGGCACTTCCCCTGCTTCGCAACAAGCGGCGGATGGTGACAAGCAATCCGCGTTAGACACACGCAAATATACAGACTATAAAGGTCATGAAGTGGACATTCCCGTTTCGCCGCAGCAGGTTATCTTTTGGGGAGAAACGATCGGCGATTTACTGCCGCTTGGCGTCACTGCCGTAGGCGGAGCTGCGAATTGGATTAAAGGCCATGTATATGAAGATCAGATGAAAAATGTCGAAGATCTCGGCTTTCCGATCAATCTGGAAAAAACATTAGAGGTGCATCCTGACTTGATTATTATGGGAAATGTGGATGAGAAGGAGTACGAACAGCTCTCCAAAATCGCTCCTACGTTAATGTTCAACACGTTCGATCCATTAGAGACACGATTGTCTAGGCTGGGAGATATACTTGGCAAAAAACAGGAAGCGGAACAATGGCTCGCCAATTATAACGCCAAAGCCGAATCGATGTGGAAAGAACTCCAAGCTGCCGGGGTAATGCCGGGTGAAACAGCTACCGTTCTTACTTATTATCCCGGTGACCGGTTGTTCGTGATGGCAGCTACGGGACTGTCACAGGTGCTGTATCATCCGAACGGCTTCAAGCCTGCAGCCACCATTCAGGAACTGCTGGACACCAATACAGGATTCAAGCAAATCTCCATGGAGCTGTTACCGGAATTTGCCGGAGACCGCATCTTTATTTTGAATCCCGTGGAGGAAGAGCCCCAACGCTCGACCGAAGAATTGATGAAGAACAAGATCTGGCTTGATCTCCCTGCTGTGAAGCAAGGGCACGTCTACTCCATTGACATTCTCAAATCGAGCAGCGACGCGACCACAAGGGAGCGGCTGCTGGAGGATCTGCCGAAGATGCTGAAGAAGTAGGGCTTGCTTCCCGCCCACGGAATAGAACTTTCAAGAAGCTTTCAACTTTAGTTGAAAAGCTTCTTTGATTTTAATACAATATCATTAATTGATAATGATTCTCACCATTGAAAGGAGATGATCTAAGATCGCTAACCGTCAACCGGCATCCGCCCCGCTCCGCTCCTTGCTGTTTCATTTGGCGGACATCCAATTCATCATCCGTCCTAGTGCGGGTAAATCCGAAAGCATAACGACTGAGCATCATACGATTTTGGTGTTCACCAATGGTACCGGCTGTTTACATATAGACAACAATCATTTCCGCTTTTCACCCGAAAAAAGCTATCTCGTTCCGCCCGGGGCATCCCTGCAGATCGAAAGCGGATGCGACAGCACGCTCAGCTACTATCAAGTGAAGTTCACCGTCATCCAAGTCGGGAAGCAGAAGCATAAGACATATATGGAAGACCTTTTGCCCGGTCGGCGTGAAATAACTGCATACCCCTTCTCCCGCCTGATGCATCTTATAGAGGAGCTATATAGTGAGAAGCATGGCAGATGCGAGCTCGAATGGTATAAGCAGCATATGCGTTTTCAGGAGTTGATGGGGTTTGTGTTCGAACATAACCTGCATTCGGAGCATTTGTTCAATCCGACGCAATCGGTGGAGAGCACCATCCAATACATGCAGAACAATTTCATGAAGAACATCACCGTCAAGCAGCTTGCCCAGCTAGCCAATGTACCTTATTGGCGCTTCACTCCGATCTTTCAAGAATTGACGGGTAAAAAACCACTCGACTATTTAACGGAATTACGCATTAAGCGCTCCAAAGAATTGCTGCTCAGCTCGAACGAGCCCTTGCGGGAGATCGCTCATCGGGTCGGTTTTACAGATGAATATTATTTCAACCGCCGTTTCCGGCAGACGACGGGCATTACGCCCAAGCAATACGCCCGGTTCATGCGCGGCAGAACCCGAGTCACAGACTGGACAGGCCACGAGGTGGAGATCCCTGCCCTGCCCAAGCGCGTCATTTATCATGGCGAAACGTTCGGTGACCTGCTCGCACTTGGCGTGGAAGCGATCGGGGGAGCGTTTACCTGGATGCATGGCACGGTGTATGAAGACCAAGTGCACAATGTGCAAGATGTCGGCTTCCCCATCGATTCAGAAAAGTCATTTACGCTTGAACCCGATTTAATAATCGTTGCGGACACGGACGAAATGAAATACGACAAAATCGCTCGAATTGCGCCTACCGTCACGTTCGATTCATTCGCGCCGCTCGACCAACGCCTGCTTACGCTCGGCAATTTGCTTGGCAGACAACGCGAGGCCAAGCAATGGTTGGACATGTACAATGCCCAAGCAAGTGCCATGTGGCAACAGCTGCGGGCCGACATTTATCCGGGTGAGACGGCAACGGTCTTTATATACGAGCATGGCCATCGCTTGTTTGTCATGGGAACCGCCGGACTATCTTCGGCACTATATCATCCTCTCGGCTTCAAGCCAGGAGACAAAATCCAGAAAATATTGGATGCGAGTCATGGGTTTATGGAAATTTCACCTGAACGGTTGTCTGCGTATGCCGGAGACCGGATTTTCATGCTGCTCTCCGACGATCCAGCATCCAGGCAGGCGGCGAAGAATATGATGGACAGTTCCCTCTGGCACGGCCTGCCTGCAGTCCGGAACGGTCACGCGTATGTGTTGAATGCGGCGAAATGGAACTCGGGCGATGCCTTGACAAGAGAGAGGCTGCTTGATATGCTGCCCCGCCTGCTGCGGAACAGCAGTGCATAGGGTGCTGCCAATTAATTCAGACCTGATGAATATCATCGAGTATATCGGATGATAGCTAGTCCAGCTTAGAAAGCTGCGCCAAGCAAACACGATGCCCCAAAAGAAAAAGGCCTGCTGCCTTTTCTTTTGGGGCATCATTTTGGATGGCTTATGCTCGATCCACACGAGCTGCGGGATAATGCTTACGCCGTTGCACCGCGTTATCTGAGTCCAATTCGCATATCACGTGATGAAGCAATTCATACAGCAGCTGAAATTCCTGCACGGATTCGTTGGTAAAATAACGTTGCGCCCATTTCTGTCTCTCATCCCGCGCGGAGGATGCCAATTTGGTCCCGGTCATCGTGAGCTTTACCGCAATCTCACTGTCTGGAACCCGCTGAATCAATCCGCTAATGATCAGCCCATGAAGCGCTTCTTCAACCGATGCTTGGGACAGAGATAGACGATTGGCCAGATCAGCTACGAAGATCGTTCCCTGCTCCTCGATCAGCTCCAGCAGCACATATTTCGTTCCGAACGTTTTGCAGTTCATATACCTGTGCCACTTCCGGATAATTTGCCTAATCGCGAACAGCGATTGTGCATCCATGTCTTATCCCTCCCTTCACATCAGGCGCCCGCGGCAGCAAGCGATGCCAATTCGTATGGCAAGCACAGCGGCACTCCGGTTCGCGGATCGGGCACAATGTCCGCTTCGATGGTGAACACCTCGCGCAGCACACTTCTGGTCATCACTTCCGCAGGCGTTCCTTCCCTGATGACGGTGCCTGACTTAATCGCAACCATGTGCTGCGCATAGCGTGAAGCATGGTTCAGATCGTGCACGACCATCACTACGGTGCGGCCTTCCTCTTCGTTCAGCTTCTGCAGCAAATGCAGCACCTCGAGCTGGTGAGCCATATCCAAGAAGGTCGTAGGCTCATCTAGAAATAAAATATCCGTCTGCTGAGCAAGCGCCATGGCAATCCACGCCCGCTGCCTTTGTCCGCCGGACAACTGATCGACCGCCCGGTCTTGGAATTCCACCATGCCTGTCACTTCAATCGCCCAGCGGACAATGTTCTTGTCGTCTGCCGTCATCGTTCCGAACCCTTTTTGATGCGGAAAGCGGCCATAAGCAACCAGCTCCGACACGGTAAGTCCGTCAGGCGCGGTCGGGTTTTGCGGCAGGATAGCCAACTGCTTGGCTACTTCTTTCGTGGATTTGGTGTGGATGGACTCTCCATCGAGCAGTACGCCGCCCGCTTTCGGGCGCATTATGCGCGCCATCGTTTTCAGAATCGTCGATTTCCCCGAGCCGTTTGCGCCAACAAGTGCCGTAATCTTCCCGTGCGGGACCGACAAATTCAGGTTACTCACAATTTCTGTTTCCCCATAGGCAATATCAAGCTCCGACGTATGCAGCCGTTCTTTTGTGGTTTGCATGGCACTGCTCCTTCCTTATTATCTGTCGGCGTTATCTGCCGGCACGGTAATCGTCGTCATCCAAGCCGAGCTGTTTGTTTTTTTCTTTAAATCGAATATTATGCGAGGATACATACGCCACCTTAGGCGCTTCCGGATCCAGATATAGCTTGGCGCTGTTGAGCGCTAGCGCGCCATCTGTAAACGCGCCTGCGATCAAGCGGACCTTGCTGTCATAAGTAACGAAGTCTCCCGCGGCGAAGACACCTGGAATGTTCGTTGCCAGCTTTCCGTCCACCACCGCTACATCGTCCTTCATCTCCAGACCCCATTCGGCAAGCGGGCCGTAATCACATCTCAAACCATGATTGACGATAACCGCGTCAACCTCGAAGCGTTCCGTTTCTCCCGTCTCGACGTTAGAAATGGTAACCTCCTCAATCGTATCCCCATTGTTGCTGTGAAGTTGATTGACAGCGTACAGCGTCCGCACGTCCACAGACGATTCCATCATCTTCACGACATTCTTCTCGTGTCCGCCAAATTGATCGCGGCGATGCACGACCATCACTTGCGAGGCAATCGGCTCCAGCTCGTTCGCCCAATCCACCGCCGAGTTGCCGCCGCCGGAGATGAGTACCCGCTTGCCCCGGAATACCTCCAGCTCCTGCACGGTGTAGTGCAGATTCGTTACTTCGTAGCGATCGGCTCCTTCGATCTCCAACTTCTGCATCGTAAGAATGCCGTACCCTATGGCTAAAATGATCGTGCGCGTATGATGCCGCTCACCCGTCGCCGCGGTCAACATAAACGTTCCATCCTCGAGCCGCTCCATCTCCGTAATCTGTTGGCCCAGCACAATGGTCGGGTCGAACGTTTTCGCCTGCTGCTCCAACTGGGCGATTAGATTTTCACATAATATCGGCGTCACTCCGCCGACATCCCAAATCATCTTTTCAGGGTAAATCAGCATGCGTCCGCCGAGCTCCGTCTTCGCCTCAATCAGCTTTGTCTTCAAATCGCGCATGCCGCTATAGAACGCGGTGTACATCCCTGCAGGTCCCCCGCCGATAATCGTCGCATCATAGAGTTCCAGTTGTTCGGTCATGGTCTTGCCTCCAAGTCTCCGTTATTCTTGATCTAGTCGAAGCACGTTCTTCCTAACGAATTGCTTGTTATTCGCTTAATCATGTGCAGCTGACACACTATGCGCCAAACTGCGCCCGGTGCAAACGGCTGTATGCTCCTCCTGCAGCAAGCAACTGATGATGATCGCCCTGTTCGGCAATACCTTGCTCTGCCACTACTACGATGCGGTCGGCGTTCTTAATCGTCGCCAACCGGTGCGCGATGACCAGCGTGGTGCGGCCTTCCGACAATTCGGCCAGCGACTGCTGAATCGCCGCCTCTGTCTCTGTATCAAGCGCTGATGTCGCTTCATCGAGAATGAGGATCGGGGGGTTCTTCAGGAACATGCGCGCAATGGACAACCGCTGCTTCTGACCACCGGACAGCTTGACTCCGCGTTCGCCGATCATCGTGTCCAGCCCTTCCGGCTGCGACAAAATGAGTTCCTCAAGCTGGGCCCGCCGCGCGGCTTCCCAAATCTCTTCTTCGCTGGCCGTCAACTGGCCATAAGCGATATTTTCCCGAATCGTGCCATCGAACAGGAACACATCCTGCTGCACAATACCGATCTGGCTGCGCAACGACTCTAACGTCATCTTCCGGATATCGATGCCGTCGATCGTAATGCTTCCCGCATCGACTTCATAGAAGCGCGGCAGCAAGCTGCATAATGTTGTCTTGCCTGCACCCGAAGGCCCTACTAGCGCAACCGTTTCACCTACGCAGATCGTCAGGTCGACGCCATGCAGCACCTTGTCTTTGTTCTCGTAACCGAACGTGACGTCATTGAAGGAAATGTTGCCGTTCAAATGCTCGACTGCTTGCGCGTCTGGCGCATCTGCCACATCTGGGGCGGTTTCCAGCAGCTCCAAATAGCGTTTAAATCCGGCGATTCCCTTTGGATACATCTCGATTACCGAATTAATCTGCTGAATCGGTCCCAGGAACACGTTCGACAGCATCACAAAAGCGATAAATTCTCCGTATGTCATGTTCTTCTGAATGACGAACCAAGTGCCGCATACGAGCACGAACAATGACACCAGCTTCATTAATATGTAGCTGAGCGATGAATTCCAAGCCATAATGCGGTACGTGAGCAGCTTCGTCAGCCGAAACCGTTCGTTGTTCTCCGTAAAGCGGGCAATTTCATACTTCTCGTTCGAGAATGCCTGCACGACGCGGATGCCGCTTACATTGTTCTCCACACGGGCGTTGTAATCGGCAATGTCCGAGAACATGCGCTTAAAGGCACGCGACATCTTCCGGCTGAAGTACAGAGACAAGTAAATCATGAGCGGGATGATGATAAAGGTCAGCACGGCGAGCTCCCAATTAATGCCGAGCATGATGCCGAATGCCCCAGCCAGCGTCATGATGGCAATGAACAAATCCTCTGGGCCGTGATGGGCGATTTCGCCAATGTCCATCAAATCATTCGTCATGCGGGACACAAGATGCCCGGTCTTGTTATTGTCGAAGAAGCGGAAGGACAGCTTCTGAACATGATCGAACAGCTTCTTGCGCATATCGCTTTCGATGTTGATGCCCAACTTGTGTCCCCAATAGGTCACCACATAGTGCAAGGCCGAGCAGATGACATAAATCCCGAGCAGGGCGAGACAGCCCCATAAAATCCATTTCCAGTTGCCGCTCGGCAACAGATCGTCCACCACGCGATTCACGGCGAGTGGAAACGCGAGCTCCAGCAGCGCAGCGATAATCGCGCAGGAGAAATCCAATATGAACAACCCTTTATAAGGTTGATAATACGCAAAAAATCGTCGTAGCATTGGAGCAACCTCTCTTTCTGTTTAAATGATACAGTTCCCTAGTCTTACTGTTTATGCTTTGGACCGAGCGAGCAAGTAGAGGAAGTACGGTGCACCGATGACCGCGACCACGATACCTGTTGGTATTTCTGATGGTTGCAAAATCCAGCGGCCCAGCGTATCAGCCGTAATGACCAAGAGCGAGCCGGCTAGAGCGGCTGCAGGAAGCAGCATCTGATGCTTCGGACCGACAAGACGGCGCGCCAAGTGCGGTCCAATGAGGCCGACGAAGCCAATGCCGCCGCTCACTGCGACGCAAGCGCCTGCGAGGCCAACCGCCGCGGCGATCAGCACGAGCCGCTCTCTCTCAACAGGGGCGCCAAGGCCGGTCGCCGTCTGATCGCCCAAGTTGAGTACATTCATCACGCGTGCCTTGTAGAATACAAAGGGCAGCAGCACGACGATCCATGGGAGCAAAGCGAGCACAAACTTCCAATTCGTGCCCCAAATGCTGCCTGCGAGCCACGTCGCCACAAATTGATATTTATCCGGACTCAGCTTGAGCGTCAGCACGATCATCGCCGCGCTAATCCCTGCCGCAACCGCGATACCGGTAAGCAATAATCGTGTGGGCGACAAACCTTCATGCCGCTTGTACGAAAGCGAATAGATCAGTGCGGCAGTCAGCCCCGCGCCGACCAAAGCTAGCACCGGCAGCAAAAATACGGGAGCGGCCGCTGTAGTCGGGTAGAAAGAAATGAACAACATGACCGTCAATCCCGCTCCTGCATTGATACCCAATATACCGGGGTCAGCCAGCGCATTGCGGGATATCCCTTGCATCACGCAGCCAGATACCGCCAGCCCGGCGCCGATGAGCACAGAAATTACAATTCGCGGCAACCGGAAATCGAACAAAATCAAATTCTGTTTGTCCGTGCCTGCGCCGAATAGCGTTCGGATTAAGTCCATCGGAGACAGCCGGATGTATCCGGTGTTCATACTCATAATAAATGCTATGCAAATTAAAATACTTAATATAATAAGGACGGCAATACCTCGTTTTTTTCTGCGGCGTTCGCTTAATGTGATTGATACACTCTCCATAATTACAGTTCTCTCCTTTCTTTACGCGCCAGGTAAAGGAAGAACGGAACACCGATAAGCGCAATGAGTGCACCGATAGGCGTCTCATAGGGCGGGTTAACCATCCTTGCCGCCAGATCGGCGAAGACAACAAGCAAGCTGCCGAGCACCGCCGAACACGGAATAATCCAGCGGTAATCTACACCGACCAAATACCGGGTCAAGTGGGGAATGATCAATCCGACAAAGCCGACCGCGCCGACAACAGATACTGCCGCACCAGCCAACACGAGCACAATGATCATGCCCGCCAGCTTGACTAGCTTCGTTCGCTGTCCGAGTCCCTTGGCAATGTCCTCACCAAGGCTGAGCATCGTAATCGAGCGGGACAATGCAATCGCTCCCACGATTGCAGCGGCAATCCACGGGAACATAATCTTAAGCTGGAACCATTTTGTTCCTGCCACGCCTCCCGCATACCAGAATGCCAAATCCTGTCCGATGCGGAAATAGAGAGCGATCCCCTCGCTTAGCGCAGATAGCAGCGCACTTAATGCTGCACCCGCCAGCACCAGACGAACCGGCGTCAATCCCCCTTTGGCAAGCGAGCCGATGCCGTACACTAACCCTGCACCTACCCCTGCACCTAAGAAGGAATACATAATCAGGTACATAAACGGCATACCGGGGAAGAAAGCAAAGCATACCGCCAGCATGAAACCAGCTCCTGCATTTAAACCTAACAATCCGGAATCAGCCAGCGGATTGCGGGTCATTCCTTGCATAATCGCTCCGGCGACGGCGAAGCAGGCTCCGACCATCGCTCCGCCAAGCACACGTGGAAGACGAAGTTCTTGAATAATCTGATGCTGCGTCATTTCAGGATTAAAGCGAAAGATCGCTTCCCATACGACGGAGAGTTTAATATCTGCCGCCCCGAACGAAACGGACAAACCGATTCCGAACACCAGCGCAATTAGACCGCCAACGAGAATCAGCGTGGCCGCCCACGGACGAGACCGAAATTGGACAGTTGGCGATGCTGCCACTTCTTTAATGGAATTTGCAGTTTGACTCATACAGGCCACCTTTATTATCTATGAAATATGGATCTTATCGCCGTTCTCAGACGATGATATCGTGACGGGGCATGCCCGTTGCGTTGTAATAAATGACGTTCGCCCCTTTCTAAAACCATATATGCCATACTACTAATTACTGATATTGATTCTCAATCTCACAAAATAGATTGTATGCTAATCCGCACATAAATAGCAATGGACAAATACGAGTGTTTTTTTGTACAAAATCGAGGCTTATGTATTGCTCAACTGTTCATCTCCCTTCGATCTATCAATGCAACAGATTAAATCATCACAATAATGATAATCATTATCATATCAAAAGTACAGTATCCACTGCTCTTTTTCTCTCTCAACTTGAACTTTATCCAAAAAGATCGTGCGAAACCGCCTTCATACATCTGCGTCAGTTCAATCTGGTCACGCACGCCTGCCGAGCTGCAACACGTTTCACCGAACTTCCATGCATGCAAAAGCAGACCATCCCAATAAAGATGATCTCCAGCGGCTCCAATATAAAATGGTTTCATCCATTGGATTTTCTCCAATGAAACAGCGTCGCATGTCACCTTGCCGTCGGTTTCGTTGGAGTTCATCCAATAGTTTGACACTGCATCCACACCCATGGCTCAAAACCAGCTGGATTCATTGGACAATTTCCAGTCTACATGCCGTTTAGACACCGAGTCGGTGGATTTGACTGTATCATTTCCAATGGCGCATACTTCGGACTCCGATCTTGACTGCGGTCCGCAGAGAAGAAAACAGCGAGTTCCACGTCGCCACGCAAACCCGCTGCAAACCATCCATGTCGTTCACCATACAACATCTGCTGCCTTCAGATTACGGCCTAACTAATCAGTGAGCCTCGATAACTGTCCACTCTTTGCCCACATGTGAGCTGAAAAATGTCCAAGCCAATCACTGCGGTACCGAGTCATTTTTACGAAATCTGAGGCATTTCCATATCATTGAGATGGATCGTTCTCTCCCCTTCCTCGTATAAGCTCGTTCAGCTTCCTGCTTGTTCATACACATGCATATTGCAAATCGGTTCAAAGCCCAGCTTTTTATACAGGGGATAACCCATATCGCTTGAAGCAAGAATGCAGCTTTTGGATAGTGGCTGCGCTCTGTGCAGAAGAGTCGAGCATAGCACTTTACCTAACCCATTTCCTCGGTACGCAGCATCCACATATATGTTATCCATGCAAGCCACACCTTCCGCCGGGTTAAACGAGATTCTTCCATTTCCTGCAGGTTTCCCGTTAACGTAAACCGCATAATCCTCTATATCCGTATCCTTGATTCGTCTTGGATCGGCGATGGCAGCATTGAAATAAGCATTTAGCTCCAATGCCTCAGCCTCGTCATCAATTAGCTTCACTTCGGTTCCTGCGGCTGCCGTAATTTGATCTAACGGTTCTATTAACTTATTCACCATCAACGTTTCGCTGACTCTATACAGATATTGGGACAGGTTAAGCGGTTCACCCTCTGAAAAAACCGTGAGCCAATACTTCTGCTGCTCGTTCATATACTGCTCCACTTGTTTCAATGTCTCAGGCGCAGCTTCATTTATAAAAATCTCATCCGTCCGGCCCCCTACATGCTCGCCAAATTGCACATGAATAAATGCGCTCTCTTTATGAATTCGAGTATTTGGCACTCTTCTGCATATTACCCAGCCCTCAACAAACTGTTCAATTGTGGATTGAACTAGCATCGATCGCACTCCCCTCCCATATGTAATTTTTCGAGATAATAGTACTGATGTTCCGCTTCTTATTCTACCATTTTCCAAAAGTTAGAGAAGTTCTTTTTCCCAACTCACATATCGACCCGCTTAGGAGGCTTAGGAGCGGCGATCGGCACTGCATAAGACGGTTGGGAGTAAAAACGTCTGGCAATAAAAAGCACAGCATAATAAATAATCAAAATAATGGCCAATACCAAAACAAATGTAAATACGTTATAGATGAGAGGAATAAAATCGTTGGTGCTGACCGAAACCATTTTGAGAATATAATTCACGAAAAATAGGGCAAGCGGCGTAAACACAATATAGGATATGACCACGATAACGGTATAAACATTCAACAGCATGCTTCCGATCTCGCGCTGTGTATACCCGATCATATGGAGAACGGCCATATTTTTTTTGTTTTCCTCTACCGTAATTAACGTAATGAGCCAAATCATAATGACGGCAATGACACAGCCTAAAATCTGATTCAATACGGCGCTTAGCTGTGAAGAAGACGCCTGTTCCGTCATTTCCTTGCGCATGCTCTCAGCAGAACTCATTGTATACCTGCCGGACTGTTGGGGATCAGGGTCCGGTGAATTGGTGAACGTGCCGTTATAAATATCGGGTGAAATGCCGAGAGCGTTCGTCAACTGTGCCTTATCTATATAGAAGGCGGCTGGGTCTCCATTCGAACAGAATGCGGCAATCGGGATTTTAACTTCCTTGTCGCCAATGAGAACCTGTACGGATGTGCCTGCCTGCAAACCAAACAATTGAGCCTTGGAGGAATGCACAATTGCCCCTTCCTTCAGCTTAGAATTAATCTCCTTTCCATTCTCGTCTACCAATGTCAGCCACTTGCTATCCCCGTCAAAAGCGAGCACATTGACTTTCGCCCCTTCGCGGATGCCGCTGCTGCCGTCCCAAGACAACCGCTTGTCTTTCTGCAAGTAATAATCGTTGCGGTCTTCATTGTGTTGAGCAAGTCTGGCCTCTGAATATTGAATATCGTATTTGTAATGGACACCTTTAAAACGATGCTCAACAGCATTTGAGCTTGACTGATTCAGGGATATGCCGAGAATGAACAATATGGATGACAAACATACCGTAATTCCTAACAGAACGATCATTTTTATGCTTCTGGCAGACATCTGCAGTTTAACGCGCTGGATAAAAGGCAATCCAACCGTTAGGCGGCTTACCCATCTCGTCAGGAAGTTAACATGCTCGTTCTTCTGCCTTGCCAATAACATCGTCACCGTGTCGTTGTTCATAAATCGATGCAGCATCCAATACGCGGCCGCATTGAAACAGATGACAATGACAAGCACTCCCATTAACAAAGAATTGACACCCAGCTCCTTCGGGAACGCAGGCAGCACATATTGAGATTGAAACTGCTGAATAAGCAAATCAGCAGAAAAATAAGCTGCCGCCAAGCCTAGAATAACTCCTATTACACATAGCAGCACATTGTTGATTACATAAACATTGATTAGCAGCGCACGCGGATATCCCATAGCTATCAGGCAGCCCCAGGCTTTTTGCTGCAGCCGCAGGCGGCGGTTCAGAAAAATAAGAAATACGCCCGTGCACAACAACGTTAACGTAATCAAAAATATCATCGACATCCCAGCGTTGGATGCAATGCCCTTGATAAGCTCCGTCGCCTCGGGATTATCTTGGACGGGGAGAAAGAAAGCAAACCGAGCGTCTTCGGTCATTTTGCGGACGACGTCCCCGCTATACGTTCCATTTTGGAATCGTCCGCTGTAATAATGAGCTTCGATGTCGTCAATCAGCGCATACTGCTCCGGATTAGCAAGCACATATAAGGGGCGTTCCCCGTCAGCCGTGTTTTGGCGGATCTGGTCGGGCAATATAAAGCGCCCTACAATTTCGTAAGAGTGCCCGCGAATCGTCAACTCGTCCCCAACCTGCAAGGTCTGCATTCCAACCGCATTCGATGTAATAGCTATTTCCCCGCTGCTTGCAGGCAGTCTTCCTTCGGCAAGATAGATCTGATTGACGGTTCGCTTGCCTGTATCCCCGATCCATCGGTATAAGACCCCTTGCTCCTTAATCTCTTTGTACTTCACCTCGTCATAATGGAACTGATATTCGCCGCTCAATCGGGAGAGCGCTTGGTGTTCTTCGTCGGGCAGCTTTAGGTTGTATGTTTGCAGCAGGTTTTCAAAGCCCAATTGTTCAAGCTCGCGACTGGGAATAGAGGACCCGCTAATAATTTGCTGCTGTGTGTCTCCGTTTATAAAAACGGCCAGATTGGGGCGGAATGCAAAATGCTCCTGTTGTTGCGTTTCTGCAAATCGCTCGTATTCTGTATTTATTCCATCCGAAGCATATTTGATAAAGAAAAAGATAAAGGACGTGGCTGCAATCAAGAGCAATACAAGCCATACCTGCAACTGATTCTTCACCATGTCCCGACGAACAAATTTCAATACGTTTCTCATGACAACACATCCCTTAGCAAAGACGTTATCCCCAACTGATTTCCTCGGCCGTAAGCGGCTGGTCGTTCATAATCTGATCAACCAGCCGGCCACTATTCAACTTGATGATGTGCCGGGCCATTTTTGCGATTCCGACATGGTGCGTGACAAACACAATCGTAAGACCGTATTTCCGCTGCAGATGCTGCAAGTAGCTCAGCACTTGCTTCCCGTTCTCTTCATCCAATGCGCCGGTTGCCTCGTCACAGAATAATATTTCGGGCTTCTTGATCAGCGCTCTGGCAATGGCCACCCGCTGCTGCTGGCCTCCGGACAATTCATATGGAAACCGCTTTTTCAGGTGCTGGATGTTCAGTTCCTTAGTTATTTCATCCAAATCAAGACTGTCGGCATTCAAATACTTCCCAATTTCGATATTTTCCTGAACCGTCAAGTTGGGAATCAGGTGGTATTGCTGAAAAATATACCCCGTATACTGACGGCGAAATTGGACCAGCTGCTTGTCTTTATAACGGGTAATATTTTCTTTTGCGAAGTAGATTTCCCCCGCATCCGCCCGCTCCAACCCGGAGATTACGTTAAGCAATGTCGATTTTCCTGAGCCGCTCGGCCCGAGCAGAGCCACAAAGTCATTTTTTTTGATTTGCAGCGTAATCCGATTCAACGCATGTACTTGACTTTCCTTTTCTCCATACGTTTTGCTTACATCATTGACTGTAATCAAATCCATCTCGTCAGCTCCCTTCAAAGCCATCAAATGCCGCGTGCTTCGCCTTGCTATCTGTCAAGTGAAGGACAATAAGAGCCACGCTCGTCAACACGAACAGATCACTATCCCCCTGACCTCATTTGGCCGCTTTCAGTGAATGGGAGGGACTCTGTTCTGCTTTCCTCAGCTTCACATGAATGGACAAGTAAATTACACTGACCACTAGACAAAAGCCCAGCATGCACAATCCCGATAAAAAGTACGTCGTGTTAATTCCCAACCAGGCTACACCTGCTCCTCCGAAGAGGGGGCCCAAAATATAGGTGAGCGCCATTACCGTACCGAACTTATTCATCATTCCTCCAGCAGAAGCCATTTGATTCATCTTTTTCAAGTAGAGGGAAAAACCGATTTGCCAGCAAACGCCTCCGATAAAAAATAGTGCCAGAAACCAAATCACGTCAATTTGACGGTTCATAGCCCAGGTCACAACTAAGAAAACGAGCGACAGTCCGAGCGAAGAAAAGCTGAGTAACTTAAAGGGTGTCGTGTTGGTAGACGATTCGGATTCGAACCACATGCGAATCAAAAAGGTGCCCACGCCAGCGGCAGCCATTACAAAAGCAACGATAGCGGCATTATTCCATAGGAAAATATCCCGGAACAACACAACCAATTGAGAATCGCCGACCGTTACGAAGAAAGACATCGATGCAAGTATAACTAACCCTAACGTCAGATATGCGCCTGTAGACAAATCCAAGGCCGCATTCTTTTTCAATTCATCTGCTGTTTCATGGAAGGGTTCGTCACTTTGCGGCACCCCCACCTCTTCACGTCTGAACAGGTACACAATAGGTATGGCGGCAATTACGTAAATAAGTGCCGCTATCCACAACGTGACCTGCGGCTGCCACAGCATGACGCTTAGTCCGGCCGCCAGAGGACCTGCGAACTTGATGATCGCCGCAAAGCGTTCAAACCTGTTATCGATAGCGGCATATCGTTGCGGAGAGCACATTCTTTGCAGCAGCGCATTTTGTCCGTTGACGTAGCACCCGATGAACACCCCTTTGAGGAGAATCAATAGAATCGCCGTCATAAAAGACTGATTGGACAGATGGAGTATCATGATCACTCCGCTTCCCACAGCGGCCGTCATCATGACAAGTTCATTCCGCTTCTGAATACGGCCGGTTCCCAAAGCGGTCGCTAAGGCCATCGATCCTGAAAAGCTCATAACTAACACGCCCAGCTGCACTGGCGTAGAGGTATAGTAGAAGCCCCAGTAATTGAGCATGGACACGAGATCGACCCATACCGCCAAATTATAGATAACCGCCGACCAGAAGAGGATACGGATCATCATATTTTTTGCGTCATTCTTTCCCATGGAGGCACGCTCCTTCTCTATTAATTGGGTTTGGATCCGCAGACCGCCATCATGATCAGCAATGCATATGGATGGGCAGTGCCCAGAAATGCTGCCACACCTTTTTCCACCGCAGCCACTTCTTCTTCCGTAGCAAAGCCATTGTCTACCATCGTTCTCATTTCTTCGGCATCCACCTGCGGCAGGAATGATCGGATGCCTATCTCATCGCTGTGCGCTGCTATCAGCTTCAGATCAAGATCCGCGTAGCCGTTTGTCTGCAAAATATGCCACAGTTGACGTCCAATAAATCGGTTGCCCCCTTGCGAAGATTGTTCCTTGGCATGCTGATTCAGTATATATTGCAGTTCCGGTATGACGGGATCGATAATGCCCCAAATGGCATCGTCCACATCCAAAACAATTAGTTTCCCGCCTGGTTTTAATAAGTCGAAGATGTTCTGTGCGGCTAAGATGGGATCGGGTAAATGTTGAAAGACAAGCCTGGCGATAGCAACGTCAAATTGCCCAAGAGACAGGCGATGATCCAAAATATCGTCCTGCATGATGCTGATGCGGTCTTTCTGCTCGGGGGTTATGTTGTGCTGTGCGTATTGAACAAAATACTCTTCAATCTCGATGGAAGTGATGCGGCTAGCAGGATACTTTTGCAGGAGTCGCTCTGATATGAACCCAGGTCCGCTGCCGACCTCCAAGATGGAATCGCCGTCCTTGACGCCGAACTGGTCTAAGACCTGCTCTTCCTTTGACCAGCTGATATCCATTTGCCCCTTCATCCGGTCCATTAAACGCTTCATTTTCCATTCATCCATCATCAGTTTATTCATTTACATCCACCCCTTTATATGGTAATAGATTCAAAATAACCGCTGTCGACAAAATACTCGATATAGGTTTTCAATCTCTTCTCATCCATCTGCGGGCAATCTATGTTCATATTTTTCAGGAAGGCAAACGTGTTGTTCGCGCTAAATATAGGTGCTTCTCCTTCAATCATGGACAGCTCCTCGATAAATGGCAGCACAGAAATATCCACTTGTTCCGGAGTGCCGGTCTCCGATAGATCAGACACAGCTCTTTTCCAGTTGTCCCAAGGCAGCTGTTCAAATGAATATCCCAGCTTCAACAACATACCGACGATTTCCTTGAACGAACAATCGTGATCATTCATGACGTGAAACGTTTGGTTCCCATAAAGGGGATCGTGTGCGAGTTGGACAATGATTGTACCGGCAAAATCAGCCGGAATCAGGTTGAACCGGAAATCAATATCCGGAAAGGCACCCAGTTGGAGACAGAACCGGACTATCTTCCAAAAAAAATCGCTATCCTGGCACACTCCGGTACGGCTGTCCCCCGAAATTCTGCCAAGACGGTAAATATTGATGGGGAGTCCTCGGTTTCTCCCTTCCCTCATTAATCCTTCCGCTACCCATTTGCTTTGCGTATAGCCCAATTTTAATGTTTCGAAGTAGATAGGGACATCATCCTCCAGGATGATTTTCTTGTTTTTGGCATCTTCTTCTGAGAAAACATATAAAGTGGAAATATAGTGAACCGGTTTCAAGCTGCCGGCCGCAGCCAATCTCAGAATCGATTCGCAGCCCTTGACATTGGCCGCCTCCAAGGCCGAATAGGGATAGGCGAAATTCACGGTGGCTCCGTTATGGTAAATGGACGTAATTTGCTTCGTCAAAAAGTTGTAGGTTGCCTCATCCAAGCCAAGCCGCTCGGTGCCCAAGTCTCCGGTAATGACTGTGATTCGGTGAATCAGGTCATCTTTCCACAGCAAATATTTCTTCATTCCGCTTATTAATTTTTGCATTCCCGCCTCTCGGTTATCGGCACGAACAAGGCAGTATACTTGTGTATCTGGTTTCTGCAAAAGCTCGTGCAGTAAGAAAGCCCCGAAGAATCCCGTGCCTCCGGTCAGCAACACGGACTGGCTGCATTCTGTCTGCGGCGCCAGCGGGACGCCAGCTCCCTGAATCGCCGGATCCAACACTACTTTGCTTGCCAAATCCAACTGGACGTCAGGTGCTTCTTGCGCCATTGATCTGTCTATTTGCCGGGCTATGCTTTTGATCGTCGGTTCCAGCATCAACTGCATCAACGGGATATGCACCTGAAATTGTTTTTTAATCTGAAACATCATTTGACTGATCAACAGCGAATGGCCGCCGATTTCGAAGAAGTGATCTTCCATCCCAACCTGATCCACATCCAGCAAGCTCAGCCACATGTCTTGCAGCGCTTTTTCCGTAACCGTGTGCGGAAGCTGGTCATGTTCTGGTGTTTGACCCGCCCATGACCTGTTTGGTTTGAGCTCACGTAATTTCCCGCGTTCAATCTTGCCGTTCGCCGTTAACGGAAACTGTTCCAGCACCACAAATTGAGCAGGAATCATATAATCGGGAAGCCGTTTTTGGATCTCATCACGAATGATGGCAACAAGCTTATTTTCCACCTCCTGCTGTAATGGAACGCTTGACAGCTGCTGCCCCGCCTTCTTGGCATCCATGTTAGGAAAGGGCACAATCTTATCTCCCCCGATATTAGGTGTAAAAATAACGTCCAGACAGCCCTCATGCACCGCCTCTGAAAGGAGCATTTCCACATTGTGGCTATGTCCCCCCCACTGAACCATCGCCTCAGGCTCTATTCCCTTCGGAGAATCTCCTCCCTGTTGACTCCGTTTACGGTAATCCGCAATTTTGTCTTTGGGATTGGCTTGACGGCACCAGCGCAGGAAGCTCCACTCTTCCACAACGCGGGAGTTCGGTATTCCTTTAATAAGGAAGCATGCTTGCGGATGTTGTCTACACAGCTCGCCTCCATTCAACAATGTCTCGACGCCGGGACTCCAGTCGTAGCTGGCTTCCGGTTCCCACACCGCCTTCTCCCCGATATGCAGCACCGAATCGAAGCGGAATTTGCTCATCTCGTTGTGGAAGGCTCCTTTTTTATACAGCACTTCCACCGCTTTGATCTCAGGCAAACGCTGCTGCAATTCAAGGAAATATCCGCTGTCCAGCATCAGCTCGCTATGTTGCTTCATTTTACGCTGCACCAATCGGCTGAACTCCGACATTGTGGTCTGATCGTCCACACCATTCAACACAACAGAGGAATGAAACGCCTCCCTGAACATGAAGCCGCAAATGTCTCCCATAAAAATGCAGCCGCCCGGCTTCACTCTTCCGGCACTATGCTGCAGCACCGTATGCAGATAGGACAAATCAGGGAAATACTGCACCACCGAGTTCAAAATAATCATATCGACCTGTTCCAGGTCGGGAAGCTCGTGAGCGTTGCATTTGTACAGTTCCACCCTGTCCCGGGCATCACCCAACACATGCAAATGACTGTCCACATATTCGATCGCCTTCTCGGATAAATCGGTGCCAATATAGGATTCGCAAAATGGGGCGACACGGAAAAGCAGAAGCCCGGTGCCGCAGCCAATTTCCAACACCCTCTTTGGCTTGTATTTCAAAATCCTTTTAACCGTTTCATTCGTCCATTCTTCCATCTCAACCGCAGGTATGGGTTGGCCTGTAAAAGTGTCGTTCCAACCGACAATATGAAACGTTTTATCGTCATGTTCATTCCCCTTGGTGTAGTAACTGTCAAAGACCGTTTCCCATCTGTCAACCATATCGTGTGTCATCTGCACCAATGGACCGATCGTATGCAGCCGGTTTTTTTGAGGGATCAGATAACAAGTGATTTTGGGATCTCCATGTTCGTTCCGGTCGACTACCGCTACGTTTTGGGAGACAAGTTCGTGCTCCCCGACCACTCCCTCGATTTCTCCGAGCTCGATGCGGAAGCCGCGAATCTTCACTTGCTCATCCCGGCGTCCCAAATATTCGATCTCTCCCGCTGCCGTCCACCTGGCCAAGTCTCCAGAGCAGTACAGACGCCCGGACTGACTTCCCGCCCCTGCAAACGGATTCGCGATAAACCTTTCCTTGTTCAACTCCTCACGCTTCCAATAGCCGCGTGCCACTCCTCGTCCGCCAATGTACAGTTCACCCGCGACTCCAACGGGAACCGGCTGCTGGTGTTCGTCCAGAATGTACGCCTGCAGATCCGGCAGCGGCATACCGATTACACTTCCCGATCTTGCTTCCAGATCAGCTATGGATAAGGGCCTGTAAGTGGCATGAACCGTTATTTCAGTGATGCCGTACATATTGATCAATTGGGGATGCCGGTCACCGTGAATGTCGAACCAAGGACGCAGCGACTGCAGTTCCAGCGCTTCGCCACCGAAAATAATGTATCGCAATGACAGATCGGTGCTTCCTGCCATCCCCGGATGCTGTTCAATATGCATCAATTGCTTGAAGGCGGACGGCGTCTGATTGAGCACGGTAACCTGTTCCCGGACCAGGAGCCGGTAGAAGTCTTCAAACGAACGCGTGACGTCGAACGGCACGATAACGAGCCGGCCTCCATGCAGTAGAGCTCCCCATATTTCCCAGACTGAAAAATCAAAGGCGCACGAGTGATATAGTGTCCATACGTCTTGATCGTGAAATTCGAATAATCGTTGCGTCGAAATGAATAGGCGGCTCACGCTTCCATGTTCAACGAGCACTCCCTTCGGAAGCCCGGTTGAACCCGACGTATAAATCATATAAGCCACATCGGTTTCACTTGTTTGAGTATTCAAATTCTCTGCTGAATATTTGGCTATCTCCAGTTCCTCTGCCGTAACTTGAATCCGCGTACAGGACGCTTCGGAGAGCAGTTCGTGCGTATCGTCATCCACCAGCAGCAGCGAACATCCAGAATCGCTTACCATCCAGCGAATTCTTTCTTCGGGATACGCCGGATCGATGGGAACATAGGCACAGCCGGCCTTAAGAACCGCCAATATACTTGCAATCAAATAGGGGGATCTGTTCATGCATAGACCGACAAATTGCCCATGTGACGCCCCTGATTGCCTCAAATGACAAGCAAGTCGGTTCGCATGATCATTAAGCTCGCTGTAGGTCCATATCTCGTCGTTCCATTTCAGCGCCGTATGTTCGGGAAATTGGGCGGCAATTCTTTCAAATTGCTGCTGTAAACATTCCGGATCTTTTTCCTGAACTGCCATCCTGCCCGAACGCTGTATGATATCCGCCTGTTCGTCCTGTTGCAATAAGTTCAACAGGCCAATAGGCCGATCCGGGTATGTAAGTGCCGATCTTATGAATTCGATGAAGTGATTGGCAAAATTCCGCATCGTCTGCGGAACAAATAAATCTGCGTTATATTCAATGCGCCCGGTAATTGCCCCTTGCATCTCCGTCATGGACAGCAGCACATCCGATTTTGACGTGCGATTGTGCAATTTCAGCATTTCTGCTCGAACGTGCGGAAGCTGAATTTCAACAGCCGGGGTGTTTTGGAACACAAACATATTTCGAACTAATGGGATCGACCAGCCTTGGCGGTCCGGCTGCAATTCTTCGATTACCCGATCAAAAGGAAAATCTTGATGATCATATGCTTCTGTCGCCGCTTTCACCACCTGATGCAGCAAGTCATGAAACGACATCTCCCCGCTTATATCCAAGCGCAGCGGCAATAAATTAACGAAATAGCCGATGACCCCTTCTATTTCGGTGTAATTGCGGTTGGCAATTGGTGTCCCTATCACCATGGTTTGTTCATGGGTATATCGGTACAGCAGACCTCCAAACATGGTTAATAGCACCATGAACAAAGTCGTTTCTGTTTTTGCGCAAAAAGATTTGAGCAGTTGAACCCATTCATCAGGAAGGTCAAACAGCACTTCTCCGCCTCGATTTCCGGCCGACTCTGTTATTTTTCTGTCTGGCAGCAAGGCAACGCTGGGGCATTGATTCAATTTCCCCTTCCAGTAGCTCAAATGCCCGTCCCACTTCCCTGAACTCAACTGCTCCGACTGCCAGTACGCGAAATCCCCATACTGTATCGGCAAAGGAGTCAAAACCGGAGCAGCACCAGCCAAATACGATGTGTAGCATGTCATCCATTCCTTCACCAACAAGCCCATGGACCATCCGTCCGAAATGATGTGGTGCATGCATAGCATTAAAATATGCTCTTGGTCCTTCAGCCGGATGAACCGGGCACGCAATAACGGCTCGCGTTCCAAATCAAACGGCTCCGAGATCGCACGTTGAATGAGGACGTTCGCAGCTTCTTCAGCTTCATGAGCCTGTAATCCACTTACGTCTTCCACTGGCAGATCGAGCGAAAAGCGCTCCATTCGCTTGATCTGTGGACTGCCATTCACATTGGTGAAGTTGATGCGCAGCGATTCATGCCGGTCGATGATGAATTGAAATGAGCTGCGTGCCGCCTGCAAATCAACCGTTCCTGTTAGCCGCACGGCAAAATACATGTTGTACGCAGACTTGTCTGCCAGCAGCTGGTCCAAAAACCATAGTCTTCTCTGAGCCGGGGACAGCAACAATCCGTCCTCTTCTTTTCTGGGGGAAATCCACTGTTTTTTTCGATTGGTTCCTTGCTTCCATTGCTCCAAAAGCAAACGCTGCTTGTCCGATAAATGTGAACGTCGTGTTTCCAATTCGTTTTTTTTCGACATAGATACCCACCGTTCCGCCGAATTTTGTTAATGGAAGTTGCTTTCCAAATGCTCAATCATTTGCATCTCTATTTGCTCCGCAATCCCCTCAATGGTCGGGTAATTGAAAATCCGGTCGAACTGAATTTCAATTTCTGGGATCAGATTCCGCAGCCTGGAAATGAGTTGTGTCGCCAGCAAAGAATGGCCTCCCAATTCGAAAAAGTCATCCTTGATGCCGATTGGTCGAATCCCTAGAACCTGCTCCCATATGTCCACCAGATTTCCCTGCAAGCCATCAGCAGGTGGAACATATGCTGTCGACAGATGCGCCCTGTCCGCTGATGACCGCACAACTTCCGAATCGCCTGCCGCAGTGGCAAGCCCTTGTTCTTCAACCCATTCGCTGTCCTGCTTGCCGTCTATCCAGCACCGTCTTCCCTCAAACGGATACGTTGGCAGCGATACACGTCCAGGCAGCGCAGGATGAAGCTTCTCCCATTGGATATCCGCCCCGGATAACCAGCATGCAGACAAGCCCTTCAACAAGGCAGAAACATCGGACTCGTCTTCTTTGCCGTGCCTCATCATGTTGAGCACATTTCCCTTGAGCGATTCGATGCCATGCTGGTGAACAAGCTGGGTCAACGCTTTTCCGGGCCCCACCTCCAGCCACATCAGATTTCCGCTCTGCCGCAATGTTTCGATTCCTGCGCTGAAGTTGACGGTCTCTCTGATATGATCGCTCCAATAACGAGGGTTCTTCACTTGCGCTTCTGTCATGTAATCTCCAGTTACATTGGATATGTAAGGAATGTGGGGAGCATGCAGCTTGTACTTCTGCATCACCTGCTCGAATGGCCCCAAGACGGGTGCCATTAGCGGACTGTGAAACGCATGCGATACAGGCAGAAGCTTATGCCCGATTCCGGCCGTCTCCAATCGCGCCGCCAATCGGAGAATCGCTTCGCCGTCACCGGCGACCGTACAGGAACCGGGATTGTTAACGGCAGACAGATGAATGCCTTCATCCGTGAAGCCCCCGATCTCTCCGAAAGGGGCCGAGACAGCCAACATGGCTCCACCGGGGCTCTGCTGCATGAGCTCTCCTCTCTTCACGATAATTGCCAAAGCATCCTCCAGCGATATAACGCCTGCGATGCATGCGGCGACATATTCGCCGAGGCTGTGGCCGATCATCGCATGCGGCTCCAGACCCCAGTCCATTAAGCAGCGGGCAAGCGCATATTCTACAACAAAGAGAAGCGGCTGAGCGATGGCGGTCTGATCCAGCAACGCTGCATTGGCTCCGCCCTCCGGCGCTCCGAACAGAATAGGCGCCAAGTCCGTGCGGAGATGTTTATTCAGTTCGGCAAAGCACTTGTCCGCCCAGCGGCGGAACAAGGGGATGTGTTCATATAACCCGGCCGCCATGTTGATGTACTGGCTTCCTTGACCAGGGAACATAAATATAATCTTCGCCTTGCCTTTATCCGTTTTGTTCTTTCCAATTAATTTCAGTCCGCCGTCAACGCCGGATAACGCAGCATAGCGGTACGGAAATGCTTGTCTGCCGACTTGAAGCGTATACGCGACATCCTCCATTGCCAATTCCGGATGCAGTTGCAGGTGCCGGTGCAAAGCCGCGGCCATCGAATCGAGCGCCGTATCCGTGCGCGCAGACAACAGGAGCACCTGCTCCATCCGTGATCCCGCCTTCGGCGATGTTGGCGCCTCCTCCAAGATGAGATGCGCATTTGTGCCGCCGATCCCGAATGAGCTTACCCCGGCGCGACGGGGGTGAGCCGCTGCGGCCCAGTCCGTCAAAGCTGTGTTGACATAAAAAGGACTCTCCTTAAAATCGATGGCCGGATTGGGCCTATGATAATGCAGGCTCGGGGGAATCTGCTTGTTATACAGCATCAACACCGACTTGATCAGCCCCGCAATGCCCGAGGCCGCGTTCAGATGGCCGATATTCGTCTTGACGGAGCCAATCGCGCAGTATTGCTTGTCGCCGGTATCTCCGAATGCTTCCTGCAGTGCCGCAATCTCGATGGGATCGCCCAATACCGTCCCTGTTCCGTGCGCCTCGATGTAACCGATCGTCCGCGGGTCTGCTTCCGCCATCATCATTGCTTCCGTTACGACGCGCCGCTGACCTTCAACGCTTGGGGCGGTATAACCCACCTTGGACGAACCGTCATTGTTAGCGGCGCTGCCTTTTATCAGGGCATAGATATGATCGCGATGTTCCAGGGCGTCCTCCAGACGCTTCAGCGCCACGATTCCCGCTCCGCTGCCGAATATCGTCCCTTTAGCTTCTGCGTCGAACGCTCTGCAGTGCCCGTCAGGGGAGAAAATCCCCCCTTCTTGGTACATATAGCCTTCCAATGCCGGAATACGCAGCGAGGCGCCGCCTGCCAAGGCCAGATCCGACTGGTACATCAGCAAGCTTTGACAGGCATAGTGAACGGCAACCAGCGAAGTGGAGCAAGCGGTCTGAAGAGTGACGCTTGTCCCGCGTAAATTCAGCTTGTAAGAGATTCTCGTGCTTAAATAATCGTTGCTGTTGGTCTGCAGCACCATTTGCAGCTCTTCCTCAGAAAAATCGTCCTTGCGTGATAAAATTTCATTCACTAAATAATTGTTAAACCCGCATCCGGCAAACAAGCTGATCAGTCCTTCATATGAATCAGCTACGTATCCCGCATCCTCAAGCGCTTCCCATGCACACATCAACAGCAGGCGGTGCTGCGGATCCAGCATGTCTGCCTCCCGCTTGCTCATTCCAAAAAAAGGGTAATCAAACTTGTCGATATCGGTTAATACAGGGGCAGCTTTCACATAATTCGGAGCGTGAAGCTTATCCTCCCTTACGCCAGCCTCCCGCAGCATATCGTCAGTGAAAAAAGTGATCGATTCTTGGCCGTGCTTCAGGTTGTCCCAAAACTGCCCCACATGGCCGGCCCCGGGAAACCTCCCGCTCATCCCGATAATGGCAATCGTGTTCTCCGTTTCGCTCACCGTCACTTTCGCTCACCCTTTCGCCGTGATTTTTGTGCCTGCTGTGCCGCCCGCTGCTTGCTTTTCCTGTGTGCGGTTGTATGACGCTCCTCCTCCGCTTCGCCGCTTCCCTCCAAATAACGGGCCAACAAGTAAATCGTCGGATACTTAAACAAATCGACAACATGGATTTGACGCTGTAAAGCTTCTTCAAGATGCTGTTGGACGCGAATTAACAATAGTGAATGTCCGCCTGCTTCGAAAAAGTTATCGTGAATCCCTACTTCTTTTACATTCAAATGGTGTTGCCACACCTCCGCAAGCTTCTGCTGCAGCGCCGTTTCCGGCATGGCAGTTGCTTGCTGCTCATCTCTGTAGTTGAACGCATCCGGTTCCGGCAACCTTTCAACATCTATTTTCCCGTTGCGGGTCAGCGGAATTTGTGCCAATTCCATATATACCGCAGGCAGCATGTAATCCGGCAACTTTTCTCTCAGGTGCAGCTGCAGACCGGAAGGATGAAACGGTTGTTGGGCCGGCACCACATACGCGATAATCCGGTTGTCCTGATGGACTTGGCACAGCATGAAGCAATCGGTTACAGATGGATGCTGCAATATGACCTGCTGAATTTCACGCAGTTGAATCCGATATCCGCGAACCTTGACGATATCTCCTTGTCTGGCGATGAATTCAACGTTGCCGTCCGGCATATACCTGCCTAGGTCACTCGTTCTGTATATATAATCGTCTTCTGCAGAGGTATAAGGATTTTGCACAAAAGAGGATGGATTGCCGTCCGCGTCCGCTGCTGTAAGATAGCCAGAAGCCAAATAAGGCGAGCGGATGCATATTTCTCCTGTTTCCCCAATCCCCTTCTGCCTAAGCTCGGAGTCCATTACGAGAAGCTGTGCTCCTTCTCTTCCTTTCCCAATCGGGATAAATGGCCCCAGAGGCGCTGGTATGGCATATATCCCCATAATTTGCGGCGTTTCCGTCGCTCCGTAACAATTAAAACAGCGGATTCGCGGTGCGATAGCACGCATATTTTCAATGTGGGATGGCACCAACACATCCCCGCCAAACAAGGCGTACCGCCAATCGCCGAGCACACATCCGTTCCGTTCATGCCCGCTCCATCCTGCTATGACCATGCCCATCGCCGGCGTTAAATGCGAGACGGTAATCTTGTGGCGTGCCATCCATTGGTTAATATAGCTGGGAATGACCAGCTTGCTTCCATCTGGAATACAGACCGCGGCTCCGATGGACAAAGGAACGAAAATATCCCTTAATAATGGATCGTGTCCCAGACCGGAAAACATGCTGAATCGGTCCTGCGAATCAAGCCGAAATTCATTCACATACCAGCGAATAAAATTCGAGAGCGGTTCATGCGTGCATGGAATTCCTTTCGGAACGGCCGTCGTGCCCGAAGTGAACAAAATATAAGCTGTGTCGTGCAGGGAGATGCCGATCTGTGCCAGCTTCTCTGAAGATGAATAATTCGTATTCGTACAACCGGCAGTGCCATCGTAATGCATAGTAAAAGAAACCAGATTCGTTAAATCATCGTATAGGCTGGTTGGCTGCGCGTTCCCGGTGTCGAGGAATACAATACCATTCGCCGAAGAAACCTTGATCATCTCTGCCAAACGCCCGGATGGATGCGCCGGATCCAATACAATAAATACGGACCCGCTCTTAAGCACGGCCAGCAAGGCGACGATCAAGGAGACGCTTCGTTCCCCGCATACGGCAATAACCCCGCGTTTTTCTTGCGTATGCTGAATCAAGTTCGAAGCCAGTTCATCGCTTAATCGATCCAGATCGCGGTACGTATATACGGCTTCGTCCCGGTCAATTACGGCGGCGGCCTCCGGACATCGTTCCGCCATGTCCGCAAACAAGACATGAATCGGTTTTAATAGATCGTCGTCTGCATGTTTTAACCGCAGGGCCGGATCGGGCAGAAGCGCATTGGAATTCTCTGTTAGGAGTGAATATTGCTCGATGGACCGTTCCGGATTTTCTACGACTTGATGGCATAGGCATTGGAATTGAGCCAGCATTTCCGCGGCCCTTTCCTCCCGGAACAGATCGGCTGCATACACCATTTCCAAATGAATGCCATCCGCATTCTCCTGCGCATATAGAGTTATATCGCATTTGGAATCATGCTCGTCCATGTCTACGATCTGCACTGTCAATCCGCTGAACTCTGCCGTAACCGGCGGGATATTGAGCATGTTGAACATGACCTGGAACATGGATGAACGGCTGAGATCGCGGTCCGGCCGCAACGTTTCCACAAGCTTCTCAAAAGGCATGTCCTGATGCGCGTACGCGCCTATGGCCGTTTCACGAATCTGCATCAGCAAGCGGGTAAAGTCGGGCTCGCCGGATAGATCGGTACGCAGGAGCAGCGTATTGACAAACAGCCCCACGACTTTGTCCAGATTCTGCTGATTTCGACCCGCAATTGGCACGCCGACCGCAATATCGGACGCTCCGCTCAAGCGATATAACAGCAGATTGAAAATGGCGATTAACGTCATAAACAGCGTACAGTTGTGCCGCTGTCCCAGTGCCATTAACGGTTCGCTCAACGCCTGCGGGAGCTGCAAGCAAATACGCTTGCCGCGATAGCTTTGCACTGGCGATCTTGGATAATCGGACGGCAGAGTTAACGGCGGGATTGGTTTACGCAGCATCCCTGTCCAATATCGAAGCTGCTGCTGGTACGAATCGCTGTCCAACCAGCTTTGTTCCCAAAGTGCGTAATCGGAATACGCCAGCGGCGGATATGGCAGCTCCACACGCTTCTTCTCAACCTGGCCTGCGTATAACTGCCGCAGTTCGTTCATGATGATGCCCATGGACCAGCCGTCCGTCATGATGTGATGCAGAACCATCACCAAGTAATGGCGGTTGTCACCGGTATGCAGCAGCGTAATTCGATATAAGTCGTTCGAGAAATAAATCGGGCGGCAGCATTCCGCATGCATCCATTGCCATGCGTCTTCCTCCGTGCAATCCTTAACCTCTAGCTGGAACGTCACATCAGCTCTGATGGCAGCAACGGGACTTCCGTTCTCCAAATGAATAGAGGCCCGGAGGGAATCGTGTCTGCGAATAATTTCCTGTAAAGACAGCTGCAGCGCGTCCATATCCACAGGTCCTTCCAGTGACAAGACGCCCGGAATCAAATAAGCGGTCTGGGCTTCGTCAAGCTTTTGCAGGAACCACATTCTCTGCTGCGCGCTCGTTAAAGGAACACGATAGTCACCGGTGCGATTCAAGGGGATGATTTCTTGCTGGGCCGCGCCGGTTCCCGCATCCTCCTGCAACAGTCGGATCTCATGCGCCATCTCACGCAGCATCGGCTTGGCAAAAACGGTGTGAATCGGCAATTCAATCGAAAACACGTCGTGAATGTTGGATATGAGCTGGGTCGCCAGTAATGAGTGCCCGCCGGCTTCGAAAAATTGATCGTCAACCCGCACCTGTTTTTTGGCCAACAGACGTTTCCACATTTCCATCAATATTTCTTCGACAAAATTGTTGCTATAGCTTCTCTCTTCCACAGCATCGTGCGCATGGTGTTCCAGAGAAGCCTGCAATGCTTTGCGGTCCACTTTTCCATTGGGCGTCAAAGGCATGTTGCCGATGACAATAAATCGGGAAGGGATATAATGGCCCGGCATCCGTTCTTTCAAAAAGTTCCTTACACCCGTTTCATCCCACAAAACGTGTGGTTGCAGGACAATAAAAGCGGCAAGCGCCGCATGCTCGGGCAAGGCCCCCGTGACAAGGACGGCATTGCCCGCAATTCCCGCGTGCTCCGACAAATGATGCTCGATTTCACCCAGGTGAATCCGGACCCCTCTGATCTTGACCTGATCGTCTTTTCTGCCTACAAACTGCAGGCTTCCGTCAGACAGGCATCTGACCAAATCCCCTGTTTTGTACAAACGCTTTGCCTGAGGCTGTTCCGCGTCTGGATAAGCAATGAATTTCGCTTCCGTCATTTCCGCATTATTGTAGTACCCCCGGGCTAGGCCCACACCCCCGACATGGAGTTCTCCTATGGCGCCCGGGAGAGGATGCTGCAAGTACTCGTTGAACACGTGTATCTCTACATTGGGAATCGCTTCCCCCAGATCAATGACAGACTCCTGAGCGAAGCACTCCTTTACGGTAACCCAGACGGTAGCTTCCGAAGGTCCATAAGCGTTGAAAAATCGGCGGCCGGGAGCCCATCGTGCCACGATCTCTCTGGTGCACGCTTCACCGGCTGAAATGACGACTTGCAAATCCGGCAGGTTCACATCCGGTATAAGGGAAAGGACAGACGGCGGGAGCACCGCATGTGAGATCCGTTGTTCCTTCATCCATCGCACCATCGGTTTGCCGGGCAGCAGCGTTTCTGCAGCAGCCATACACAGCGTCCCCCCACTGCGGAAAGCCATGACGATTTCGAAAATCCACGCATCGAAGCTGAACGAAGCGAATTGAAGTATTTTACTTGTGTCATTTAAGTCAAAGTATCTTCTCTGCGCCTCGGCCATGTTCCAGATGCCACGGTGTTCGACAAGCACAGCCTTCGGTTTGCCTGTGGAGCCTGAAGTGAAAATGACATAAGCCAGATCGTGAATGCCGATGTTTTCCTTTACAGGCTGCACACTTTGACAAGCGATTTCTTCTTCGTTCAGGTCTAGCAACACGAGTTCGACTCTATCCCCGAACGAATGGGGATCCACTGTCGAGGCGCTGATAATCGCCGCCATGTTGACCAGCTCCACCATATACGCTTTGCGCTGCGGCGGATAGGCGGGATCAATGGGAATGAAGACCGCACCTAGCTTTAATACGGCGAACACCGCCGCAACCATATCAGGAGAACGCTCCAAGCAGACCCCTGCAAAATCTCCTTTTTTCACGCCTCTTCGGGCTAACAACCGAGCAATTTGGTTGGCTCTTTGATCCAATTGACGATAGCTTACCGTTTCGTGCAGAAAAGTAATGGCGGCCGCTTCCGGTCGGTACTCTCCTTGATATTCAAGCAGATGATGCAGACAAATATGCGGTTCTGCCGCCGTTGGCAGCACGTGCTGTTCCTTCTGTCCATATGGGGTTTGATAGAACCTCAAATTTCCAATCCGTTCCTGCGGATTCCGTACAATGTGCTCCAACAAATCCGTAAACAGCCGAGCCATCGTTGCCATAAAGCTGTCGCTAAACAGCTTCGACCTGTACATAAAAGAACCGTGAATGAATGTTTCCGTCTCTTCCATCATAAGAACGAGCTCGAACTGAGTATCCGCCGTCTCAAGCGGAACAGGCTGCAGAATCATGGATCCCAGCTCTACCCGATCTTGATCGTTGCTGATGAACAGCGGGGATCGACGCCCCTCCGAGCTCTGTGCTCGCTCCATGACAAAGGCAACCTGAAAAATAGGTGAAACCCTTGCATCGCGCTCTGGCTGCAATCGTTCAACAACCAGAGGAAATGGATAGTCCTGGTGCTCCATGGATTCGAGCACCTTCCGTTTGACCTCATCCGATAATTGCTGAAATGAGAGATCCCCTGAGCACTCGAGACGTATGGCAACGGTATTCACAAAATAGCCGAATATGCGTTCCAACCCGGCTTCGCTCCTGCCGGAAGCAAACGTGCCGATCACGAGTTCTTCCTGCTCCGTGTACCGATACAGGAGTGCGGCGAAAGAGGCCAGCAGCAACGAATTTAACGTAATGCCGAGCTTTCTGCTTAATTGAATGATTTCCTGCGACAAGGATTCGCTGAATCTGAAGGTGCAGCTGCTTCCCCGATTGCCTTCTATCATCGCCCCGGGGTTGTCCGCAATAAGCGAACAGACAGGCAGCGGGCCCGCCAACGTTTTTTTCCAATATAACCAGTCATGCTCTGCACGAGCGCTTTTCAAATAACGGTCCTGCCATTCCACAAACGCACTATAGCTTCTCTCTTCGATATATGGGTGTCCCTCCGAGATTTCCTGCTGGTAACGGTCCATGAAATCACGCAGAAGAATAACGATGGACCATGCATCTGTAATAATATGATGCAGAGACAGAAGAAGGCGGGGTGGACGCTTGGGAGCGCAGTACAAGTTGACACGGAACAGCGGTCCTTCATTTAATGAGAATGGCATCTTCAGATGTCTGGCGAACATGGCTTCCGCCTCTGGTCCCCATTCGTCCAGACGGTGCACCCGAAAATCGACTTCGCAATCCGGCTTGACAATCCGCTTAATGTCTCCGTTTTCCATCATAAATGTGGTGCGAAGTGAACTATATGTATCGGACAGGCTCTGAAACGTTGCTTGCAGCTTGCGCTCATCTACCGGTGATAAAATATCCCATGCCGCTTGAATGTGGTAGGCACAATTGTCTGGATTGACATGCTGCAGCAACCAAAGCGCTTTTTGCCCATACGATACCATAGTATCTCGCTTCTCCGAGCGCTGCTGCAGCAGCTGTTGGATCAGCTTTTCTTTTTCCGCGCGGGATAAGCCAGCGACGACAATCGAATCATTCTTCATCTTCATTCTCCTGTCATTGACTTCCTGAAATCGTAATCATTCAGATCCTTTTTGCGTTAAAAGCAGCAATAATCGATCCATGTCTTCGTCGGACAGTTCGCTCACATCGCGCTCCATATCATCCGATGCTAGTAAATCGTCTATCTGCGAATGTTCCCCAGCATCCTGACATCGGGTATCCTGCAAAATCTCACTCATTTTTAGCGCAGCCTGCCGCGTTGTTGTTCCTTCCAGAAAATGAACGAGCGGCAAAGATACTTGGAACTCCTGCTCGATTTTGTGCTTAAGCTGCAGGGCCATAATGGAATCCATACCAAGCATGACCAAGGGTTGGTCCATGGATAAGTCCGCAGCCGGAGTTATCTTCAATATGCTTGCAAAGAGGGTCTGTAAATGCTGTTCCAACAGCGGCAGAGCCTGTTCGCGCTCGTGAGCAACCTGAATGATTGACTGTACGGACAGTGCGGCATGGTGGCCGGTCAGGCTATCTTCCGTAACGGGAGGCGCTGCAATCGTCCCCTGAAGAGGCGCATCCGAATCGTCGATCCAGAATCTTTTTTTCTCCCAGGGATAGGTCGGAATGGAGACGCACTCACCTTTAGATCCCATGTTCCCCCATTTCAACTCCACACCGTGCTGATACAGCTTGACAGCGGCCTGCAGCATGGACTCCCCGTCGTCACCCTTGCGCATGGAGAACAGCGCGAGCTTCGCCCTGCAATCCTCAAAGCATTCCTCTACATTTTGAATTAGCACTGGATGCGGTCCAACCTCCACAAATGCTTCGTACCCGTCCTGCTTCGCCTTGACCAGCGCATCCGCAAACAAAACAGGCTTACGCATATTGTCCAACCAATGATCCGCATGAATTCGCAGACCGTTCTCTACCTGGCCTGTCACCGTCGAATAAATACGCAGATGTGCCAATCGATGTCGAATTGATTTGACTTCGGAATGGAACCGATCGCATAAAGGCTCCATTTGTCTGCTGTGAAAAGCGAACGAGCTTGAAAGCGGGTAGGTTTTGACTGTATCGGGCAGATTCTGAATAAAGCGTTCCACTTCATATTTGTCTCCGGAGAGCACGATAGACGCTGGTCCATTAACGGCAGCTATACACAGGCTCGAATAGCTGTTGTCCGCCAGCCGCTGTTCAATATCAGCAAGTGGAATACGGACGAGTGCCATGGCTCCCTGTCCTTGGGTCGTCTGCATAAGCTTACTGCGCCAATATACAATCAGCAGCGCGTCTTCCAAGCTGAGCACGCCTGCCGTATAATGCGCGGCAATCTCACCCAAGCTGTGTCCGATCACGGCCTTCGGCTCAACTCCCCAGCTTTTCCACAAGGCTGCGAGGGATACCTGAACGGCGAAGACCAGCGGCTGCGCCGCATCGGTACGATCAGACCAGTCATCAACTTGGTCACGGTGAATCTCGTCCCAGAGAGACCATCCCGCATAGTTGTCCCATAACGCATCGCATTCTAAAAAAACGCGTTTAAACTCGCCTTCATGTTCAAGGAAATATCGCCCCATGCCTGGCCATTGGTTGCCTTGACCCGAGAAGACGAACACCATTTTGGACACATCGATGGTTCCGCAGCGTGCGTCGAGTCGTTCCAACTCCCCGATGAGCTCCGTACGATTGCTGCCGATAGCGGCCCCGCGCCATGCACGATGCGTCCTTCTTCGTTGAGCTGTATAGCAAATATCGGTCAGCGGCATATCGGGATGTTCATGCAAATATTGCTTCGTGTCGGCTGCCAATCGGGCCAAAGCACTCTCGGTGTTGGCTGACAGAGGCAAGAAATACAGCTTCGGGTCTTCCCTCTTCTGTGGAACCGTCCCTACAGGGACATATTGTTGAAGCACGACATGGGCATTCGTTCCTCCGAAGCCAAAGGAGCTTACTCCGGCCAAAGCGGGTCTGCCGCCTGCCGGCCGTGTCGTTGACTGCCTCACCACTTGAAGCGGCAGGTCTTGGAACGGGATATATGGGTTGATTTGCTCAAAATGCAAATTGGGCACCCACTCCCTGTTTTTTAAGCAAAGCACTGTTTTTATAAAACCAGCAATTCCAGCCGCCGCCTCCAAATGTCCAAAATTGGTCTTTACGGAACCAATATAACACTTATCCAGCATGGAACGATTGGTTGACAGCACCCGCCCTATAGCCTGGACTTCAATCGGATCTCCCAAAGCGGTGCCCGTCCCGTGCGCCTCGATGTAGTCTATATGTTCCGCGTGAACACCGGCAATACGGTATGCCTCCTTCAGCACCTCTTCCTGAGCCTGTAAATTGGGAGCGGTCAATCCATTGCTCAAACCATCCTGATTGATAGCGCTGCCCCGTATAACGGCGTATATCTTATCTTGGTCACGAAGAGCGTCGGACAGCGGCTTCAATATGACGGCACCCGCTCCTTCCCCGCGAACGTAACCGTCCGCCCGGGAATCAAACGTTTTGCATCTGCCGTCTGCCGAGAGCATACCCGCCTCGAAGAAGGCCTTGCTTATTCCTGGGTTTAATATCACATTCACTCCGCTGGCGATGGCCATGTCAGATTCACCTGTTCTCAGGCTTTGGCAAGCCAGATGAATGGCGACCAGCGAAGAAGAACACGCTGTATCCACAGCCAGGCTGGGACCACGCAAGTTCCATATGTAAGAAATTCTGTTGGCAGCAATGCATTTGGAATTTCCCGTTACTCTGTAAATACTGCTCTGCCCGAAATCCGATAGCTTGCTGTAGCCGTAATCGTTGCTGGAAATCCCCGCAAAAACCCCTGTCCTCGAGCCGCTTAAACGTTCGTTCGTCAGTCCCGCATCCTCAATCGCTTCCCATACCACTTCCAACAGCATCCGCTGCTGGGGGTCCATCTGCTCCGCTTCACGCGGAGATATGTAAAAAGCCTCATTGTCAAACCGATCGATATCGTCCACAAGTCCGGCGTAACGCATTCCGTCCTGTGCAAAATGGGCCGAACGCTCTACTGGTATTTCCGAAATGCAGTCCAATCCGCTGTGCAAATTTCGCCAATATTCGGAGATGTTTTTTGCTTTTGGGAACCGGCATCCCATCCCGATTACCGCAACACCATCCGCATGCTCCTGCATAGAACCTCCAGACCGGATATAGCCACGTTTGTCTTCACCACGGGAAGAATAATATTGGGCCACGGAATGAATAGATGGATAGTCCCAGAACAAGGTCGGATCGACAGCATGACTGACAAAGCTCTCCAATTCTCCAGACAAAGACACCAATTCCTTGGAATCGAGTCCGTAATATGAAAACGGAACCGACGCTTCTATTTCACTTGGCGAAAGCTGCTTCACAGCGCTGATTTTCTGTACGAACCACCTGCAAATGTCGTTGTAACGGCTGCTCTGTTCCCCGCTCATTCAATCACCCCACACGATTAAACTTCCGTTCAGATACATGTCTTTGCATTTGCGGCGTTGAATCTTGTTGCTGGATGTTTTCGGAATATTTAGAGGTTTAACAATTTTGATATCGTAGGTATGAAGCTGGAATTTTTCGATAATTTCTGCTTTAATATGACGGGTTATCTCTTTCAGACACATTTCCATGTCGAGCTGTTGCCGTTGAACGATATGTTTGAATTCCCTATTCATTTCGCACAGCACGACAAGCTCCTCACTGCCTTGTACGTCAATTGAGAAAGCGGCTGTACTGGCGACATTGATTTCCGAATGACAACTTGCAGCAATTTCCTCGATATCATGGGGATAATAATTTTGCCCGCGAATAATGATCAAATCTTTCAACCGCCCGGTAATGTACAATTCTCCATCGCAGATAAAGCCAAGATCGCCTGTCCGCAAAAAAGGGCCTTCCCCCGTATCTGACAGGCAAGCGGCAAACATTTCTCTACTGCCTTCTGGAGCTCCCCAATACCCTTTGGCGACACTATCGCCTTTAATCCAAATCTCGCCCGCTTTCCCTGCCGCACATTCGATCATTGTGAGCGGGTCTACGATTTTAATTTGCTGATACGATAAAATTTGCCCGCATCCGACTTGTGCACGCGATGTATTGGGCGAACAATCTTCAATGACAATATCGTTGCTTTGCAGAGCCTTCTCATCAATATGTAAAAACTTAGGAGGAGCTTCTCTTTCCCCAACCGTTACGCATAGTGTTCCTTCAGCCAAGCCGTAACTGGGCAGCATAGCCTCTTCACGAAAACCGCATTCCCGAAAAGCATTGCAAAACTCCCGGATCGTGTCCGCTCGCACTGGTTCAGCCCCATTAAAGGCGTTCGCCCAATGGCTCAAATTCAAATCGCTTTTATCTTCAACCGATATTTTTTGGACGCACAGCCGATAGGCGAAGTCGGGGCCACCACTGAAAGTGACTCCATATTTGCTGATCGTCCGCAGCCACCTGATCGGTTTTTGCACAAAATCCAAAGGTGACATGATATAACAGCATCCGCCATTGTAAATATTTTGCAAAACAACTCCAATAAGGCCCATATCATGATACATTGGCAGCCAAGTTGCCATAATGGTGTGATCCGAGTGTTGAAACCGTTGTTTCATCATCTCTAAATTGTGAAGTAAGTTGAGGTGACTCACCATTACCCCTTTGGGGGCACTGGTCGAGCCGGACGTATATTGGAGAAAAGCAATATGATCAGAGAAAATCGTGTCGATCTGCGGCTTATATTCGTAATCGCTCTGTAATATCTCATCAAGCTTGATCGAGTGGACGTTACGCATCATCTCAGGAAGTTTTTCGGGATCTTGAAGGGATTGCACAATTACCAGAGCTGGCTTGGCATCGTTATAGATCGATGCGATCCGCTCCGCATTTCGTGATTTACTGGGAGGGTAGACCGGTACCGGAAGTGATTTTGCATACATACATCCGAAAAAAGCAATGATGTAATCAATCCCGCTGGGCAGCAGAATCATGATTCTCTCGCCTTCCAAATTCAGAAGCTGAAAATAGGCGGCAAGTTTTTGGGATTGGCGGCACAATTCGCGATATGTGCAGCTGTCGCTCTCCACTTCCCCGTCTTTTAAATATACAAACGCTTTTCTATCCGGGTGCTGATGCGCCATTTTTTCCAACACTTCCAGCAAATTTCGATACACTCTTATTCCTCCTACCTAGTTTTGGCTATTGCCAAATGCAGATACTTAAGAAGCAGAGTTATTGAATTGCTAATAGTATAACAAATAATCTATCAAATACAATATTATTCATATAATTATAATATTTAATAATTATTGACACTAATTATTGACACCATATTTTTTACTGATCATGTTCGAGCGCTCCTTACCTTCCTCAATTCCACATATTTCATGTGCAGATGTTAGTTTGTTGCAATATACTACGATTGTCTTTTTATGTCAATGTATATTGATAGTTTGGCAAAGTTAAAGCCTTAAGCCATTAGCGCTGCAATTATATTTAACATTATTAAACTTCGGGGAGCTATTCCATTACGCATAATGATAAAGAACTCCCCCATTTCGTTAGAGAAATGGAGGAGTCCGGTGGGTCTAGGGCGGTGAAAGTTGTTCAGGCCGTCGTGTACCATATATAAAGATAAACAATTTCCTCGTTATGCCCTAATAGTTGAAACAAATTCCAGTCATCAAAAATAACAACATTGTTGGAATCATTAGCAATTTCATGCTCGAACTCAATATCTGCATTCATTTCATTCATCTTTTTTACAGCGGTTGTTCCGCTTATTTCTTCGAAAAGTCCGTTTTTCATCACATAATATACTGCCTTATAAAGGACATTGATTCTGTTATGTTCCACAAGAGTCTTATCCCATTCCCACTCTTCTTCTATATACTCAAGTCTTTCTAGAAGTAATATAAAGCCTTCTATATTGGTGTTAACATATCCCCTGTTCAACGATATAAAATAAGATGAAACTTCGCTCGCCGGGTCGATGTATGCTTGAATGCGGAATTCGTCTGCAAACAGAAACTCCTTTGTATGAAGATGATGTAGAAATGAAGTGACTTGTTCTCTATTTATAATTGTATTCCCCCCCCAATACATTAGCTCGCGGTCAGGTGGCGTGACCGGCGTTCAACTGTCTTCCAAGGTCCGAATTTTCGCCGGATAGTGCGTCCATATTTCAGGATGCTCAGAGTATTCGTACAAATTCGGGATATGATCGAATTCGAGCGGAATCAGCTTGATGCGTTCACCTTGCAGTTCATGAAATTCCATACCTAACTCTCCCTATAAACAATTTGGATATGCAGCACTCGATCGGCTCGAACAACATATGTCATTTTATGTATTCGTGAAATTGTGGAATTCTCCTCTTTCAACAACTATCTTAACAACTCGAAAGGATGAAGAAAGAAATAAGACCCTGAATCACGACAAATTCGTCATTCAGGGTCTTCCCTCAAATATAGGTTACTCTTCAAACAGCTTCCGTTGGAATTGCGCGATCGCCTCATACTCCTCTTCCAGCTTGCGCGAGATCGAAATATAGATGGGCAGAAGCTCGTGGTACAATTCTGCGTTTTCCTTGATCGGCTTATGCTCGTGAGTCGCCCCCACCATATCGGACACGATATGCAGCGAATCACTGCGGCCAATCGCGTATAGGCCGAGCACGACAGCGCCCAGACAGGAGCTTTCGTAGCTTTCAGGTACAACGACTTCCTGGTCGAAAATATCCGCCATCATTTGGCGCCATAATGCCGAGCGGGCGAAGCCGCCTGTGGCGTGAATTTTGCGCGGCCGTCCGATCTGCTCTTCCATTGCCAACAGCACCGTGTACAGGTTAAAAATGACTCCTTCCAGCACGGCGCGAATCATATGCTCTTTCCGATGGTGCATCGTCAGTCCGAAGAAGGAACCGCGCGCATCCGCATTCCACAGCGGCGCGCGTTCGCCGGTCAAATACGGGTGAAAGAGCAATCCATCTGCGCCCGGTCTTACCTGCTCTGCAATTTTCGTCAACAAATCATAGGAGTCCACCCCAAGACGCTTGGCTGTTTCCACTTCCGCGGCCGCGAACTCATCCCGCACCCAACGGAACAGTATGCCCCCGTTGTTGACGGGACCACCGATCACCCAATGCTTATCGGTCAAGGCGTAACAAAAAATTCTTCCTTTCGGGTCCGTGACCGGACGATCCACAACCGTGCGAACCGCTCCGCTCGTGCCAATGGTAGCCGCGACCACGCCGGGTTCGATCGCATTCACTCCCAAATTGGAGAGGACGCCGTCACTCGCTCCCACTATGAACGGCGTGGACGCCGCCAAGCCCATCTCTTCTGCATATGACGCATCCAACCCCTGTACCTGATGCGTCGTCGGGACGAGCTTAGACAGCTGATTACGGGTAATCCCGGCAATTCGCAGCGCCTCTTCATCCCAATCCAGATCCCTTAAATTCAACATGCCGGTCGCTGAAGCGATCGAGTAATCCACCACGTACTCGTTGAAGAGCTTGGCGAACACATACTCTTTAACCGAGATGAATTTATTAGTCTTTTGAAAAATCTCAGGCTCCTCATCGCGCATCCACATCAATTTCGTAATTGGGGACATCGGATGAATCGGCGTCCCTGTCCGCAGGTATAGCTCATGCCCGTTCATGTCCCGCTTCAACCGCGTGGCATATTCGCTGCTGCGGTTATCCGCCCACGTCATGCATGGTGTAAGCGGTTTGCCTGCGGCATTAACAGCAATGACGCTGTGCATCGCCGAACTGAATGCGACGAACAGGATGTCCTCACGCCGAACTTCGCTGTGCGCCATCACTTGCTTGACCGATTGGATGACCGCTTGGAAGATATGCTCTGGATCCTGCTCCGCAATCGTCGAATTAGGCGTATATAAAGGATACCCCTCGCTCCCCTTGGCTACGACCTGTCCGTTCTCTTCGAACAGAACAGCCTTGGTGCTCGTTGTTCCGATATCGATACCGATCATGTACTTTTTCATGCTCATTGGTAAACCTTCTTTCTCGAAATCCTGCTTGCCATAATCCTGATTCACTTACACTACTGTACTGAGGAGAAGTATAAAAACCAATCCTACAACTGATAGCAGCGTCTCCATCACCGTCCATGACTTCAATGTCTGAGGCACGGACATATTGAAGAACTCCTTCACCATCCAGAAGCCAGCATCATTGACATGGGACAGCACAATCGAGCCTGCACCTGTCGCTAACACGACAAGCTCTACATTCGCACCAGGATTCAGCGCAAGGACAGGTGCCACAATTCCTGCGGCTGTCGTCATGGCCACGGTTGCAGATCCAGTGGCGACCCGAATCAATGCAGCTACAAACCAGGCGAACAAAATAATATTCACATTGGCTTGTGTCGCAATTTCGGCAATCGCTCCCCCTACACCGCTATTAATCAACACTTGCTTGAAGGCTCCGCCCCCGCCAATGATGAGAATAATCGTGGCAGTGGGCGCTAAGCACTCACTTGTAAAGCGGGATACTTCTTCTTTCGTAAATCCTCTCGCAAAACCGAGTGAGAAGAACGAGAATACAACCGCAATCAACAGCGCTATAATTTCGTGCCCGATAAATTCGCAAAATACAGTGATGCTGCTAGTTGCTTCTGGATCCGCGATATCTGCCACCGAACCAACTAGCATTAAGATGACCGGCAGCAAAATCGTAAACAAGGTGATGCCAAAGCCCGGAAGCTTACGATCGCTCTGCAGCGCAAATTGCTCAGCCAATTTGGCCGGTGGTTCCACCTGAATGCGCTTACCAATGAACTTGCCGAATAAAGGACCGGCAATAATTGCGGTTGGCAAGCCAATCAAAAGAGAATACAGAATCGTTTTCCCTAGATCCGCCTGATAGGCATCAATCGCAATCATCGGTGCCGGATGCGGCGGGACAAGTCCATGCACCGTCGAAAGTCCAGCTAAAATAGGAATCCCAATTTGCAAGAGCGGCATTTTTGTTTTACGTGCCACAGTGAACACGATTGGAATCAAGAGGATAAGACCCACTTCGAAGAACACCGGAATCCCTACGATAAAGCCAACGATCATCATCGCCCAATGAACTCGCTTCTCTCCGAACTTATCTACCAAGGTAGAAGCGATTTGCTCCGCGCCTCCGGATTCTGCCATCATCTTGCCAAGCATCGTTCCGAGAGCGATGACGATCGCGATTGTCCCGAGTGTACCGCCTAGACCGCCTGTAATCGAGCTCACCACATCAAGCGGCTTCATCCCTGCAAGCAATCCCAGCATCAAAGCTGAAAGGAGCAGTGTGACAAAAGGATTCCATTTATATTTAGCAATAAACACAACCAGAAATACAATTGCAATCAATGTCCAAATGAGCAACGTTACATTGTGACTGAGACCAAAAATACTGCTCATATATAAATCCTCCCTGCGATTCTGACTCTTCTATAATTCCCCTTAGTATTTCCATTCCACATATTGTATACTTGTCGACAACTTTAAGCGAAAAGAAAATTCTCCTCTCGTTTTCCTTAAAATTGAGGCAAGCTCGTATGCAGTGTCTGGCGCGAATCCGCAAAATATTCCCGAACTACGTTCTGTATCGTGTCGGCATTCTTGGATTCCAACCCTTTCACAATCGTACGATGCTTATTAATGACAGAGCTGAGCTTCTGCTCTCCCTTGGAAAATACCTCTTCGGTTGTAATCAACATGACCGTCATGACGATGTGGCGGATGCTTGTCCATAGATGAAAAATTCTTTTATGTTCCGCCGCTGCCACAATCGCTTCATGAAAGGAAAAATCCTGATAGGCGAAATCGACAACATCGTTATATTTGACTGCTAATTCCATTTTATCGATAATTTGATTGCATTTCGAAATTAACCTTTCTTGGTTGCCATGGGCCAGACGCTGCTGAACAAAGCTTTCGATGAGAAAGCGGACATCATACAATTCCTCGATATCCTTTGAGCTCAAACCCAAGACTACCGCGCCCATCCGTTCTAACCGGATCAGACCTTCGTTCGATAGCGTTTTCAACGCTTCCCTCACCGGAGATCTGCTCGTGCCGAAGTCGGCGGCCACTCGATTTTCAGAGATGACCTCACCCGGTTTGATCGTTCCATTTATAATTTGCAATCGTAATTTACAAGCAATCGATTCCCCAAGGGAAATTCCCTGCAGCCATGCGGATGGATAATGCATAAAGGTTCAACTCTCCTAATGAATGGTAGTTCGCCCGTTAAGGTGACATTTAGACTCATTCTATCACATTCTCTTGACGATTCCATCAGGATGAGGAGTTGTTGCGCCCTCAGTTGTTCTTAACTACCCCATGACCGCCAAATTCATTCCGCAGCGCAGCGACGATCTTGCCATGGAACGTATCGGCTTCAAGTGAACGATATCTCATGAACAAGGACATCGCGATGACCGGTGCGCTCGCTTGCAAATCCAAGGCCGTCTCCACGGTCCATTTCCCTTCGCCGGAGCTCTGCATGACACCGCAAATCCCTTCTAGCTTCGGATCTTTCGAGAATGCATTTTGCGTCAGCTCCATTAACCAACTGCGAATAACGGAACCATTCGACCATACACGCGCCACATCTTCATAGTTATAATCAAAATTGCTCTTGTCCAGCAGTTCAAACCCTTCAGCGATCGACTGCATCATGCCATACTCAATGCCATTGTGAATCATTTTCAGAAAATGACCGCTGCCGCTCTTACCGGCGTACAAATATCCTTGTTTAACGGCGATATCTCGGAACAAAGGCTCAATCGATGCAAAAGCTTCCTGATTCCCGCCAATCATAAAGCAGCCGCCCTGTGCCGCGCCCTCGGTTCCGCCCGATGTCCCGACATCGAAGAAATGAATCCCATGTGCGTGCAGCTTCTCGCCCCGCGCCAACGATTGTTTATAATGAGAATTGCCCCCGTCAATAACGATATCCCCTTGTGACAGGAGCGAAATGAGCGTGTCGATTACACCATCCACGATCTCGCCTGCAGGCACCATCATCCACACCACTTTAGGGGATGCCAAGTTCGAAACCAGCTCCTCGATAGAATCCGCAGGTACTGCCCCCTGCCCTGCCAATTGCTGCCTTGGCTCTGTATTCACATCATATACGACTACCTCGTGCTGATGACGAAGCATATTTTCAACCAGATTATATCCCATCTTGCCAAGACCAATCATGCCTAACTTCATGCTGTCTTCACTCCTCTTAAAAGACTACAAGTATACTTGTATACAACTTTGTTGTTTTTATATTACTTCTTTCCCTCGCATCTGTAAAGAAGAAATTTGAAAGCGCTATTTTATGTCATTTTGTTCTTGTCATATATGAGGGGAAGACAATGAAGACAAGCTCACTGCCTCCCCCGGCGCTTTATCTGCATTTATTTATTTGCTTTTTCAGAAAGTATCTGTTTTGGTTTTTTACGGGCACATCTTTAAGTTCCCCAAACTGCTCATATCCGTTTCTCAGATAGAAACCCGGCGCTTGAAAACCAAACGTATCCAAATGTATCGTGTCTACTGCACGTTGTGCGGCTATCTCTTCTATTTTTTTCAGCAGATTCGTTCCGAGTCCGCTGCCGCGTAATCTTTCATCAACACATAAAATCTCGATAAAGATACTTTGTCCGTATCTATAGCTTAGCAAACCGCCGACAATCTCATTGTTTGGTGCTTTCAGAACCAAATTAATTGGCTCGAAATCCGCATCCACACTCTTCATATTATACGAGTATAAATGATTCCTTACTTGCTCCAACTCTTCCTCATCACTTGTCATTTCCAATCGCACATCGTTTTTATTCATTCCTTCGGCACCTTCTCCATTTCAACTTGTATCATATTTATTATAGACTCGAATCCATAAGTAATTGTGACAAAAAATAGCACACTGTATGTTTTCTAATGAGGGGCTGCCGTACGTAAAAAATTACTGATGCAGCGCTCTCTGCGCATTATAAATCGCTCGTGTCGTCAAGCTCGTGGCAGGCGGCATAATGCCCCCGTTCCCTCAGCTTTAACTGCGGTTTGACTTCCCTGCACAACGGTGTGCCGAATGGACAACGGTTATAAAAACTGCAACCGCCCTCCTCAGATGTTGCTTTGTCGTCCTTCTCTGTCTCCGTTTCTTTCCATTGATGGCGTTTGAGAGGGTTCGCAATAAGTATGGAGGAAAGCAGCAGCTTCGTATACGGATGATGATGGATGACGGACATTTGGGAGCTGTCGAATATTTCGACAATGGCTCCTCTATACATGACAGCAATCCGGTCGCACAATGATTGGACAGCGAGCAGATCGTGGGAAATAAACAGATAGGATAAAGCACGCTGATCCCGCAGTCTTGCCAGTAACGTTAGAATTTGTGTCTGCATGGGGGCGTCGAGACTGGACAGCGGTTCGTCGCACACAACTAACGAGGGCTTACAGACCAGTGCCCTGGCTATATTGACCCTCTGATTCTGGCCTCCGCTTAATTCGCTCGGATAGCGTGACGCTAGCTTTGGATCCAAGCCGACATCCTTGATAAGCTCTTGAACCAGGATATCGCGCTCGGAGCGAGAGCCTAGACCAAAATTTCGGAGCGGCTCTCGAATGGCTTGCTCTACCGTTTGATAAGGGCTCAGACTGGATACCGGATCCTGAAAGATCATCTGAATATGCTGCCTGAAGCCTTTCAACCGTTTGCCTCGCAGTTCCGTGATGTCTTCCCCATTCCACAGCAGTTGCCCAGCTGTAGGCGTGTCCATCCGACAAATCAATCTAGCTAGTGTGCTCTTCCCGCTGCCACTTTCTCCGACGAGCCCGAATGCTTCACCTTTGCCTATAGTAAACGAGACGCCATCAAGAGCGGGAGGAGACGAGCGTCGGCGCTTCTGCTTCAGGCTTAGATTTATCGACTCCGTTAGAGTGGGTGTCCCGTAATGTTTTAACAATCCGTTCACTTGCAGCAATTCCATTCGTATGTCATCTCCTTATTACTCTCTCCCCTAACATTGCGCAGTAATTTTTTTGTGTATGGATGATGCGGATCTTGAAAAAGATCCAATGTTTTTCGATGTTCGACTATAATTCCCGCATGTATAACTGCCACCTCATCAGCCATTTGAGCCGCTATACTGAGATCATGTGTAATGAGCAGAATAGAGGTGTTCCAACGTTTCTTCAATTGCAGCAGCCTGGACATAACTTGTGCCTGAACGGTAACATCAAGAGCGGTCGTCGGCTCATCGGCGATTAGCAGCCTTGGCTTTAAGCTCAGCGCCATGGCGATCATGACACGCTGCAGCATTCCACCGCTTAACTGGTACGGGAATCGATTCATCGTTTCCTGTGGACGGGCAAAACCGACTTCCCGCAAGCAGTCCAATGTACGCTCATCCGCCTCCACTCTTGATAGTTTCTCATGACTGCGGATAGTCTCCGCACACTGAACGCCAATCTTGATGACGGGGTTCAAGCTGCGCGATGGATTCTGAAAAATCATCCCCATCTGCTTGCCGCGGATGCGGGTTAACTGTTGTTCTGACAGCGAGAGCAAGTCTTCCCCATCCAGAAGAACCTGACCGTTCGTAATCTTGCCCGGTGGGTCGATCAACTTTAGCAGGGAGAGCGCTATAGCACTCTTGCCGCTGCCGCTTTCTCCCACAATACACAGTACACGACCGCTTCCCATTTCAAAGCTGGCATCCTTAACTGCATGCACCATCCCGCGCCGATTTTCGTATATAACATTCAATTGATTTACTCGCAGCAAGGTGTTGGCATCGTTTTCTCTTATCGTCATATCCATCCTCCAAAACGCCGATAGCGGTTACCTTTTGACATCCAACGCATCTCTTAAACCTTCACCGAGCAGATTGCATGCCGCCATCACGAGCAAGATGGCCAGACCGGGAGACAAAAGCAGTCGTGGCGCGGTTTGCAAATAATGCCGACCATCGCTGAGCATCGCGCCCCACTCCGGGGATGGAGGCGCAACACCGAGACCGAGGAAGGCCAGACCGGAAATCGCAAGAATCATTCGGCCGACATCCAACGCGGAGAATACAAGCACGGTTGGCACCGTACCGGGCACAATATGCCGGAACATCAGCCAGACGTCCGACGAGCCACAGCCGCGGCTGGCTTTGACATAGGGCTTCTCCTTCAATGACAACGTCATCCCTCTCACAATTCTCGTATACTTCGCCCACCACACGGCGACGACCGCGAGTAAAATATGCAACGTTCCCGGCCCAAGAAATCCCGTTAGTACAATGGCCAGCAGTAAATTCGGGAAGGAGAGCATCGTATTCACCACGACCATGATGATCCGATCGAACACGCCCCCATAGTAACCAGCAATAACGCCAAGGGGCATGCCGATGAGAAGAATAAGTGCCATCGCAGTCAACGGCATGACGAGTGAGGCCATGGTTCCGCTAATGATTCTTGAAAAAACGCATCTTCCCATTTGATCGGTCCCAAGCGGGTATTCCAAGCTAGGCGGCAGCAGCTTCGCAGTCAGATTGACCGCAAGCGGATCGTGAGGCGCAATCATGGGTGCCAGAATACCGACCACAATGACCATTAACAGGATATACAAGCCGGAGCTGGCAATCTTATTCCCTAGCGGATTTCCGATTGCTCCCGCCATTTTTCTGATACGCTGTATGTTAAAGTTCCTCATAACGACCGCCTTCTGCCCGAATTCTCGGGTCAAGCCAATAATAAATGAGATCTACTGCCAAATTCACCACGATAACGCAAGCGGCTGTCAGCAGTGTAATTGCCTGAATGACCGGATAATCGCGGTTAAAAATAGCATCAATCATCAATCTGCCTACCCCTGGCCATGAGAAAATCGCTTCAACAATAATCGAGGAACCCCAAAAATAACCAAAGCTATTCCCGATTACCGTTATAAACGGCAGCAATGCCGGTCGAATCGCATGCTGAACGATCAAACGGCTTTGCTTGATTCCCCTAGCCCGGGCCGCTTTATAATGGGGATCTGCTATCGCCTCCAGCATCCCAGCTCGCAACATACGAGCATATACGGCCGCCATGCCCGCCGCCATCGTTATGGACGGCATTATATAATTCATAATTCCTCCGTCACCCATCATGGGGAGCAGGTTAGTGCGGATACAGAACAAATAAATAAGCATGGCTCCTATCCAGAAGTGCGGCAGCGATGCGCCCAAAATAGATAGGAAACGAACGGCATGGTCGAGGTGCTGCTGCTTATACCATGCCGATACGATGCCGGCTGGAACCGCAAGAATACACGCGACAGCGAAGGAGGCGCCCATCAGTCTCAAGGTCGCTGGCAACCGCAATGCGAGTTCCTTCGTAACCGGCAGCCCGCTTTGAAACGATAGTCCCAGACGTAAATGAAAAATTTCATTCAGCCATGCTCCATACTGCGCAATCAGTGGTTGATCAAGCCCCATCTGGCGCCGTATTTCCGCTATGCTGACGGCGTCAGGAATAATCCCCTTGCTTCTCAGCGATATATCCGTCGGATCTCCAGGCATTAATTGAACGAGCGCAAATGTTACAACAGTCACGCCTAGCAGGGTGGGAATTGTCCAGATCAGTCGCTTAAGCAGAGCTTTATTCACCGTTGTTCATCCAACCGAAGCTTTTCCCATACAATCGGTCTGAATGTAGTCGCTCCTAACTGTACGTCAGAGATACGATTGTTCACTACAAACAAGTCGTCGGGGTAAAACAACGGCACACTCATTGCTTCTTCATTCATCAATTGAAAAATATCATTGTAAGCTTTAAACCGTTCTTCGTCAGTAAGAGTCGCGGCCGCGCGGTCAATCAAGCTGCTTAACTGCTCCGTGCCGAAAGCGACCGCTGGAGCCTCATTTGTTTTGTAAAAAAGCGCCATCAGGAAGCTAAGTGGATTGAAGGCATCGGCATACGTCCGGTAGATGAGCAAATCGTAATCTTTGTTCTTCCACAAAGCATCGTAATACGAAGCCTGCTCCAGAACCTTGAGCTCTACTTGAATGCCAACTTTGGACAATTGGTCCTGAACAGCTTCAGCCAACGGTTTCCACTCAGGATACTCCTCGGTTTGCAGAACAAGTGAAAATACAAGATTTTCTCCTTCTTTTTCAACCGTTCCATCCCCATTTGCATCCTTCCAGCCAGCCTCGTTAAGGAGCTGCTTGGCCATCCCCGGATTATATGAGTAACCTTTATTATTATCCTCGGAGACGTAGGCATTAGTTGTCGGAAGTATGCCGGTAGCTGGACTGCCCGTACCGTCAAACAAGTCTCGTGCGATAGACTGCTTATCAACAGCATAATTAATCGCTTGACGCACCTTTTTATCGGCAATTGCCTTATTTGCATCATTAACAACAAGGAAGTAAGAAGCGGTGCCCTTTTGAGTGGCCAGCTTCGTCTTCTCTCCATTTTTCAGTAATGATAAGCTTTCCAACGGAATTTTACTAACTTCGCCTCCCGCAATATCAATAGTGCCGTTCTGGGCGGCTAGGACACGCGATTGGGAATCCGGAACCACCTTGAACGTGAGCTTGTCAATTCCGGACTTATCGCCCCAATAGGTAGAATTAGGCGTAAAAACAGTTTGTACATCTTGTATATATTCTGCCTGTACCCACGCTGCTGTGCCGATCGCCTTAACAAATTTGCCCTCCGGATCGCCGGCCGGTTCGACGGAAGTCGGACTCATGATTCGAAACGGCCTAGGGTAGGAAAGTTCCGCAAGTGTCATATAATAATGCTTCGTAAACGTAAGCTTAACGGTAAACTCATCTATCACTTCGACCGATTTTAGATTTTTCGAGGTCAACAGCCAATCATGCTCAGGCTTATTCGCCCAACGATCCACGGAGAACTTTACTGCTTCTGCATTAAAAGGCGTTCCGTCAGAAAATTGGACATCCTTACGTAAATGAAACGTATACTCTTTGCCATCCGGCGAAATATCCCAAGACTCAGCTAAAGCGGGTTGGATCTCCCCTTTTTCTCCATACTCAACCAGAGAATCGTAAATTAACGGGTAAGCTTGCATCATTCCTTCATAAGAAGCTGCATCCAGTCGGTTGATTCCACTATCCGTACTGCTTGCGACGGTAATCTGTTTGGCTTCGGATGGAGCAGCCTCGGAGGATTCTTTTGCACAACCGGCAATGACGATAACCGCCAGCATCAGAATAAACCATGGTTTGAGCATTTCTATGGGTGCTTTGTATCTTACAGCATTTTTTATTCTCACAATCTCTCTTCTCCCCGCGATATTGAATTACTTGAATAAAGTTTTGATACGGCTTCGTTACTTTTCTCAAAATATTGGAGAGGCGATACTCTCCCCATTTGGCGTTTCCGCTCACTCTCCCCTTCTGTCAGTAGCCACGATTCCCGCATGACTCAGGCGCTAGGTAGTGTAATCTGACGGTGATGCTGCTGCATCATCCGAGAAGCCATGTTACTAGAGGCATGCACAGCAAAGGTCAATCACCCATACGAAAGATGCGCCTTCTGAACGAGAGGGAGAGTGGTGAGAAGGACCTGGCAGCGTATCGATACTGACTGGAAATGTGATCTTTCTCTAATTCAACTTATATTATTTTTTCCGTGTGATGAAAAAAAGCTTGCCCTCCTTAATCGTAATGTTTACTATTATAGGAGCGCGTTTGCAAAACTGTCAATATAAAATAGACAAGATCAAGGAGGGTATGATGGAAACGAAAAACCGTTCTCAACAATATTGGGATGAAAGCGCCGAGGTTTATAATGATATCGTTTTGGATGAGCTTAACAGCTTTAAAGCGCCGGCATGGAGGGCCATAATTGAGCAGCATATCGGCAGCGGATCGGGGCTTGATGTGCTGGATGTCGGTACCGGACCCGGTTTTTTTGCGATTCTGTTGAGCGGTATGAATCATACGGTTACGGCTGTCGATTCATCGCCGCTCATGCTCAAGCAGGCGCAATTCAACGCCTTCCGAGCGGGGGCTGGCGCTCGGTTTATACAAGGAGATATTGGCGTTCTCCCTTTCCAGGAAGCCAGCTTCGACGTCATTATAAGCCGCAATGTAACCTGGACACTGCCGCAGCCTTTCGCAACATACGATTCATGGCACAGACTGCTGCGTCCGGGCGGAAAAATCGTTATATTTGATGCGAATTGGAATAAACATCTTGTAGATGAAGAGCAGCGCAAGCAGTATATGGAAGATTCCGAAACCGCGAGAAGGATGGGTTATGGCATTGAGCTGGAAGAAAGCCTCGAGCGCGAAGGCGATGAAATTACGAGTAAGCTTCCGCTTACCTTTGAGCATCGTCCTGATTGGGATGTGCAATCACTGGAGAAAATCGGTTATAAGGAGATTGTCTGCAATTGGGGATTTGACGAAGCTATCTACACAGAAAGCGAAAAAGTGCTGAACAGGACGACGCCCATGTTCTCCATTGTCGCGGAAAAGTAAGTTAGCCAGTCAGATTAAGGAAGAACAGCTTGTCCTTCTTCTAGGGACAAGCTGTTCTGCGATCTAATAGTTGGGCAGTGTGTCGCATATGAGTTCTTACTTTGTCGACGGTATAATATATTTCATTTTCAAAAATTCAAACCGCCCCCCGTTGGTTGCCTGCATAAATGTATTCAAGGCTGCAAATCCCGCTTTTTTGTAAACCTTGATCGCTCTTTCATTGAAAGCAGCGACGGCAAGCGTCAGCGTTTTAGGACAATATTTCTCTTTAGCAAACTCAATGCCAAATTGCATAAAACCTAGCCCCATTCCTTTTCCCGTTACATGCGGCTTCATTCACAACCCAATGTCCACTGTATCGGCATCCGTTCGATGGAAGCAGAAAAAGCCGATTAATTGATCATGTTCGAAGACACTCAAATATTTATTTCCCCGCTCTTCGGCACTGATGAATTCTTCCAGATCGTCTTTGTCCGCCTCCATATCATAAAAGGAATAGATTCCATCATAATGCCAATTCGCTATTATATCAGATTTATGCTGATTCATTACATGAATGGTATATGACATCGCGTCATCATTCCTCTTTTCTCTATACTTGCCATTCACTTCTGCAAAAGCCCTTACCGGAAATGTCCTTGCCCTCGGAATATCGATGAAACGAGGTATCAATATATGTTCCTGTATTCGATACCATTTCGATTTTACCGATTTGAAACTCCGTTCCTTCTTCGTAGAGCTCTTTAGAGGCTTCTCTGCTCAAATAATCGCATATATGCGGGGCAGGCAATCCTTTGTATGTAACTAACCCTTCTTCAATCGTATGGCTTAGATCGACAAGCTGTCTTTTCATGGGTCTCTCCTTATGAAGTTCTAACAAATTTTCTCAATTTGTTTATAGCATAAATTGGATTGCGAAATACGTCAAACCTAATAAAATCCCGTTTTTTCGAACCTATCCTGTCACTTGGAATTTACCTTCGCAAGTTCCTCTGCTTGAAGCTGAAACCACCAGAGAAAGGCCGCCCATCCCCTCCACGATGCCCATCGTTCCGCCAGTTGCCGCACCTGCTCCTCCGTAGCCTTTTTTCCGATCCCATAGGTTCGGCCGATAATGGACTGCAGCCCCACATCGGCCGCCGGGATTGCGTCTGGAAACCCAAGTCCACGCATAAGGACAGACTCTGCCGTCCACCTGCCCACACCCTTGTATTGCATCAAAGTCTTGCACGCAAGGCTATAATCAACGTTACGCAGCTCCGGCAGGTTCAAATCACCGCCTGCAACCGCTTCAGACACGGTTATAATGGTTCTCGCCTTTTGATGACTCATTTGAATGTCTCGCAGTGATTCTTCCTTAAGCATTGCAACGTCTCCGGGCTGCGGAAAAACCCCGTATTCCGTTCTGTCATACGCAATCTTTCGACCGCACAATTCCACAAAAGCGAGCTTCAGCTTACGCGCAAATCGCACATGAACCTGTTGTCCGATAATGGCCCAGATGAGCGCTTCATAAGGATCCGCGACAAGCACCGGACGCAGACCGCGATAGTTGTGTATGAGGCGTCCAAGTATCGGGTCATGAGCGTACAGCTTGTGAAAAGATAACGGATCTGTATCTAGCGTAAACGTCCGTTTCACCCATGAAACAGCTTTTTCTGCGATTTCCTTACTGATTTTTTCCCCCGTTAATTGTAGATGCAGCATCGTATGGTCTATTGGTCCCATGCTTGTGATCTGAACGAGCACATCCGAGCCTGCAATGGTTAACGCTCGGGAAAACCGCTGCTGATCAATTCGTTCCAATATAGCAGCAGTAGACGAACGAAGATAGGCCAAAGCCAACCCAAAGTTGTACGGACGCGCAGGCGCAATGTCAGTCTCAAAAATGTCCATTCCTCTTTACCTCCAGTTGTGGTGCAACAAATTTCTCGCATTTGCCCAACATCGAAGTAATAAGGTAACAGTAAATGTTGGCTATCCCAGTATAAGATGCAGTAACTTCGACGAGCATCGAAATGTGGATGTTTCTACATTTGACGCGCAAAGAGGCCGTGGAAATGGTGGGTACCCGTATACGAGGCGTCTAGGATGCAGAATTGCGAATAGTCATAGAAGCAAATCTTTATATCATCCCCCTTTATCCCCTCCTACATTGGATTCTATACAGTGGAAAAACACGTTTACCTTTATAACGGCAGGTTTCATTGGATTCTGTCCAATGCTTTGACATTATTTCCGCCGCATACGCTGAAAACAACCTATCCGCTGTACAAAATACAGTCTGCATATCGCTTACCCGTCTGCTCGGTACATTCCACTGTACGTTTTCCAATGGGCTAGTATCATAGGGCTAGCTTCGACCGCCAAAAACAGTGTAGTTCACCATATATTGCTGCTCTCTTTCGCATATGAATTCCATAGATTTCACAGGATTACGCTGCTCTGTCACAAAGCTGAGGAATGCCTCACAAAGCCTTTTATTCGCCGCGTCGATCCCATTCTTCTATTACCCTCTCGCCTACAAGCTTATTACAATAAAAGGCCGGAACACGCTCCGAGCTTTGAACCTTTTCAAGAATGAAGTTATGCAACTAGCATTCCAGCCTCTCATTCGTTATTTTTTTCTAGCAAAATGCTGCCATATTGTACCTTTATTCGTGAAACTGTGTTAAATTAAGCACGTATAATTATTAGCTTTCTTTATTTTGGAACGACGTTCCTAGATAGAGACAACCTATACATCGCAAAAGGAGTGGTATAAATCTTGAAAAAACATTGGCTGTGCGCTAGCGTGCTTGCGTTAACGCTGAGTGTCGTATTAACAGGTTGCACCCCGCAATCAGAACAACCGCTGCAAGGAGCACAGGAAAAAGAAACTCCTGTTCAAGTCGCTCCGATTGAGATTGGAGCTCTTAGCTTGCAGAATGAAATTATCGGAACAGCCAATCCGAACAAAACCATCGACGTCATTCCAAAACTCAACGGCGAGCTGAGCAAACTAAATGTGAAAAAGGGGGATTACATCAATAAAGGAGCTTCTCTGGGCAGCATCAACGCAGAGGACTTGGAAATCCAACTGCAATTGGAACAGTTCGCCTTAGAGCAGGCTCAGGATCAATATAAAAACACGCATAACGCTGCACCGGCAGAAATGGAACTGGATCAAGCGAAGCGAAGCGTCGAGCAAGCCCGGCTGCGGGTGAAACAAGCCCAGAACCGGATAGATGACGCCTATCTGAAGGCTCCGATTAGCGGGCAAGTCATTCGCGTCGCCGCCGAAGAAGGGGGATTCGTCACGTCAACTTCCCCGCTGTTTACCATCGTGTCCACCAATCCGGTTACGTTAACTGCCAATGTCAGCGCCAACCAAATGCTGCTGCTGCAGGACAGGAAGGAAGCGAAGGTGGAAATTCCTGATCTGGGAAAATCTTTTTCCTCCAAGATTACCTACCTTTCTCCTATAACCAACGAATCCGGCTTCTATACATTGGAAGCGCAGGCGGACAATAAGGACGATGTGATTAAGCCGGGAATGGTTGCGAAATTCATTGTCGATCAGGAGCTGCTGAAAGACGCTCTTCTCATCCCTACCGAATCCATTGTGGAGAAAAACGGAGCGACACATATATACATAGTGAAGGACGGCCGCGCAGTTGAAAAAGCTGTCGAGGTATTGGAGTCACAGACGAAAATGTCTGCTGTGAAAGGCGATTTCCATAAAAACGATCAAGTCGTCGTGAAAGGTCAGTTCACGTTAAGCGATGGCAACAAAGTGAAGATTATCGAGGGGGCGCGATAACGTGAAAATCATTGATATCTCCGTTAAGCGTCCAATCGGCGTCATCATGATCGTGCTCGCCATTATTGCGCTCGGCTTGATCAGCTTGCGCAGCCTCGCGATCGACTTGTTTCCGAAAATCGATCTGCCGATTGCCGTCGTTGCGACTTCTTATCAAGGCGCGGCGCCCGAGGAAATCGAGAAACTAATCTCGCGGCCGCTGGAATCCTCCTTAAGCACCATCCAAGGGATTAATACGGTCTCCTCGCAATCGCAAGCGAATTCATCCCTAGTCATGCTGAATTTTAAAACCGGCACCAATATGGATAACGCCTTAATTGACGTGCGGGAAAAAGTCGATCAAATCAAAAGGATGTTGCCTGAAGCCGCCAACGATCCGACCGTGCTCCGCTTTGACCCGAACCAAATGCCCATCATAACTCTGGGATTGACGGGAGCTCAGCCAGAGAAGCTGCAGGAGATTGCCGACAACAGCATTATCCCCTTCTTTGAACGGGAAAACGGTGTCGCCTCCGTCTCCGTCCAGGGCGGAAAAACACGGGAAATTCTCGTTGAGCTGGACCGCGCCAATCTGGCCCGCTACGGCATTACGCCTTCGCAGGTTGTGCAGGCGCTCAATATGGAGAACAAATCCGCGGCGGCAGGAAGCGTCCCGAAGGGTGTGCAGGAGCTTCAAATCCGCATCAAAGGCGAATTTTCTTCTGTAGATGAAATTCAACAAACCTTGATCCATTTGCCTAACGGCGGGCAGATTCAAGTGAGCGACGTGGCTCAGGTCACCGATACATTCAAGAAGCAAAATTCGCTTACGCTGGTTAACGGCAGCCCTGCGCTAGTGTTGTCGGTGCAGAGACAATCAGACGCGAACACGGTAGCGGTAGCGGATCATATTTACAAGGCAATGGACAAGCTGGAAGCGAAGCTGCCGCAAGGAATCGAGCTAAAGATGGTATCGGACACCTCCATTTTTATCCGTCAATCGATGGATAGTGTCGTCAGCAATATGCTCAGCGGCGGCGCGCTGGCGATATTGATTTTGATTTTATTTTTGCGCAGCGTCCGCTCAACGTTTGTTATCGGCATATCGATGCCGATCGCCATCATTTCTACGTTTACACTCATGCATTTTACAGGGCAAACGCTCAATGTCATTTCCATGGGCGGCCTTGCGCTCGGAATCGGGATGATGGTAGACAACTCCATTGTCATCTTGGAAAATATTTTCACGTTTCGGCAAAAAGGAATGTCTATGAAAGAAGCCGCGGTCAAAGGCGCTTCCGAGCTGGCTTCCGCCGTAATCGCGTCCACCATGACGACGTTGGTCGTGTTCTTGCCGATCGTGTTCGTGCAAGGAATTACGTCGGATATATTCCGGCCGCTGGCTTTAACGGTCTGCTTCTCCCTTATTGCTTCTCTCGTCGTGGCGATAACGCTCATTCCGATGCTGTCTTCCAAGCTGGTATCCGCGAAGAAGAAGGAAAAGGCAGAGAAGAAGGGCTGGTATACCCGCTTTTTTGGTCTTTTTATTACGTTCTACAAAAAAATATTGCGTTGGGTGCTCGGACACCGCAAAACGACGGTATTCGGCACGTTTGTGTTGTTAATCGGGAGTTTCTTCCTCGTTCCATTCATTGGTATGGAGTTTATGCCGGGCGGCGATCAGGGCCAAATCCAAATCACCGTTCAGACGCCAAGCGGCACGAATCTAGAGGAAACCAAAAAAATAGCTGACAAAGTATCCTTACTACTAAAGCCATATGAGAAGGTAATCGACACCGCGTCGGAATCGATCGGTGGAGGTGGCGGCCCGTTCGGAGGAAGCGCCAATTCAGCGACATTTATGATTCAGCTGGTTCGCGCAACCGAACGGGAGATTACAACGGCCGAGATGATGCGGCAATTAACGGAAGCGGCCGGAGAATTAGCCGGAGCGGAGATTACCGTTTCTGCGATGGAATCCGGGTTCGGAGCGGGGGCACCGATCCAAATCAAATTAAACGGGCAAGAGCAAGATGTGCTGGAGGAGGTCGCCAATCAGGTCGTGTGGCTCATTTCCGAGATCGATGGCGTCTATAATGCAGAATCATCTGCGGCGGAAGGAAATGCCGAGTTGAATATTACTATCGACCGGAGCTTGGCCGCTAAATATGGATTGACCTACCAGCAAATCATGAATGAAATTTCGCTTGCGATTAACGGGCAGTTGGCAACGCAATACCGGGAGGGCGGCAATGAATATGATGTGCGAGTCATCATGCCTGAAGAGAGCCGTTCAAGCATTGCGGCGCTAAACACGTTAACGATTCAATCGCAGAGCGGCAGATTGGTTCCGCTGTCCGACGTGGCTGAATTTAACCAGCTTCAAGGACCTGTCATGATTCAGCGTGAAAATCAACAGCGGCAAATCAACGTTACCGCCGATATTTCGGGAAGAGATTTGGGCAGCATCTCCACCGAAATTGAACAAGCGCTGATGACAATGAACTTTCCGGAGGGGTATTCCTACTCAATGGGCGGCCAAACCGAGGATATGATGAAGTCCTTTGTCGATCTCGGCATCGCTCTCATCTTCTCTATTTTCCTGGTCTATGTCGTGATGGCGGTTCAATTCGAGTCCTTGCTCTATCCGTTCATTATTATGTTCGCCATGCCGACGACCTTCACGGGTGTCGTGCTGGGCTTGTTCATCACCAAAACTCCGTTAAGCGTAACCGCCTTAATCGGAGTCATTATGCTAGCGGGTATCGTAGTGAACAACGCGATTATTCTGGTTGATTACATCAACATCATGCGCAGAAGCGGACTCGAGCGGACAGAGGCAATCATGCAAGGGGCGCCAAGCCGGATTCGTCCGATTTTCATGACAACCTTGACGACCGTGCTCGGATTGCTGCCGCTCGCGCTCGGCATCGGCGAAGGCGCAGAAATGCAGGCTCCTCTTGCCGTCGTCGTTATATTCGGCTTGTCTTGCTCGACCATCTTTACATTGCTGCTGGTGCCAGTCATGTATACGTATCTGGACGATTTTTCGAACTGGATCAAGCGGCTGTTCACTAGAAAGAATAAAGCAGACAAAACAACGGAAATAACCACATAAGTTATTCGATTGAAATGTGAAAACCTCCAGCACCGCTATACAGCAGGCTGGAGGTTTCCTTGTGTTAGAACATTAATTGATATGCTGGTCTTGCACCCTATTTCAAGTCAAAATAGTACATAAGAAATTCATAGAAACTGGTCCAATCCGCTTCTAACTTACCTGCTATCAGCTTTTCGTCTCCGCCCTCAAAATCAACATTGTACACACTGTCTGATCGTGTATCTAGAACCAAGCACGCATCTGCGCACATTTCACTCAGAACGACATACTGATTCGGAAAATGATGATATTGTCTGCACTGTTCCGTCCACCGTATGAATGGCTCCCCCCCCCAATAAAACAGCCTCTCCTGACAAACCCCACAGGGTGTCAGTATTTTGAAGGGAGCATGTTCATCATCTCGGACAACACAAATGGTATGTGTAATCTTCTCTTCTAGCTTGTGCGGCACACCCGTTGGCCATTAACTATCGAATGAGGCCCGCGATGGGATCTTAGGATAGTCCACTCATTTTACCAGACAGAGCAGTAGATTAACTATTCTGCAAAGAGACCTCTCTAAGGAACGAAGTCTTTTACCAAATTGCATGAAAGTTAATTCACTGCTGCGAATTGAAATCCTTCCGCTTGAATATTGAACATATCCGCATACTCCCCGTTTAAACGCATAAGCTCGGCATGAGTTCCTTGCTCAATAATACGGCCGCTCTTCATCACTAATATAAGATCCGCATTGACACAGCTATTTAATCGATGCGATATCATAATGGTTGTTTTGCCGACAGATAATTCCGCAAACGTCTTGTACAGATTCGCTTCTGCCATCGGGTCTAACGAAGCGGCAGGCTCATCCAATATAATAATGTCGGCATCGCGAAAGAAGGCGCGGCTGATCGCAATTTTTTGCCATTGCCCCCCGGACAATTCGGTCCCCCCGTAGAAGCTTCGTCCCAAGTTCGTATCATAAGCGCACGGCAGCTTGGAAATAAAAGAATGAGAGTCCCCTTTCATAGAGGCTGCAATCATTTTATCATCCATTTCCAAATGCTCAACTCTGCCAAAGCCGATATTCTCGCGCGCGGTTAACTCATACTTGGCAAAATCCTGAAATACAGCGCTAATATGCTGCATCAGCTCTTGCGCCGGAATATGCTTCAAATCGACATCCTCATACGTGATGCTGCCCTTGTAAGATCGGTACAATCCGAGCAAACATTTCACTAACGTGCTTTTTCCGGCTCCATTATTGCCGACAATCGCGACTTTTTGGCCCGGTTCGATTTGAAACGATATTTGATCAAGTATGATCGGCCCGTTTTCCTCGTAGGAAAATTGCAAATTATCTACCTTTATCCCCTTGTCACTCATCGCAGGAAACGCAACCTCTGTTCCTTGCGGCTCATCCTCGGGCTTTATTTCAAGTGGATATTCTAAAAAGTCAATTAAGTCTCGAAGCTGTAAACTATTTTCGTATAGGGATGAGATGGAAAGAGCGATGCTGAGGACAACGCCTTGTATCATCATAAAAGCCTGTGAAATGGCCATATATTCGCCGATGCTAAGTTTTTGCTTGGTCCCCATCCAAATAATAAAAGCTAAATTAAGGCTGATGAGAATAGCGCTTATACCGTCAATTCCGAAACGATATGCATTTGTTTTTATTTCAAAAGACAACATCTTCTTCGCATAAGACTCAAACAACTGTTTCCAACATTGAATGAGATGGTCTTGCAGCTGAAACAACCGGATTTCTTTGGCAGTGTCGCGGCCTTTTAACAAATTCAAATAATATTGCACGCGTCTGGACAACGGCGTTGCTTCTTTAAGCAGGCTATATCTCATTTTGCCAATATACGCATTTATAACAAGCGGTAATGCGGCCAGTAGAAGAACCGTTACGCCTGCTAGCCAGTGAAATGTTGTCAACACTCCCACTACCGTTGTAAATGTAATTATATATTGGAGCATGCTTAACGGGCCATTCAGCATCTCGACCACCCGTTGGCTTTGGCCCGATGATGCCCGCATCAAATGGTCGTAAAACTTGCTGTTCTCAAAATACGAAAGTGAAATGACGGAAGTTTTGCCGACTATTCTTCTTTCCACTTCATAGTTAATTTGCTGCTGCATTTTCGCGTTGTTGATTAGTTCAGCCGTGGTAATCATTTTGTCAAGTAAAAGCAATCCGGTCTGAGCTGCCAGATAATAATAAACGATATATACATCCGACTGCCCATTATTTTGAAAAATATGATTGATGGAATCTACCAGCTCTTTCGTAATAAGCAGCTGTACGCTAGGAATAAGAGCGTGTACTAATTTGCTTCCCAGCATCAGGACGATTCTGAACCAAACTAATTTCCAAAAATAACTCAAAAATATAAATATGTTTTTAACAGCCTCTGAGAAATGCATCAGTTTTTTCATGTATGCACCTATAACCTGTTTTAGTAGAGATCGCTGACAGACAGCAGCTGTCTATCAGCGATCACGGTTGTCTTCCCGCAAAACAACTTTAGTTAATTAGTAAAGATAGTAAGACGCTAATGTGTCAGCAATTAGCAGCTTCCGGACCAACATTCTTTATTGACACCGTTATTGCGAAAACGGTTAGAACCCGCCTGAGTTAAAACACCACCGGAGTTTTTAGGATCTTCACCGCAGCCACAACAGGTATATGTTTTCCAATCACAATAAACGTAAGCAGAATCCGACGGATCAACCTTGCAATTCGTGTAATACGTACAAGTCGTTCGAGTTGCAGAAATAACTGGTATCATAAGTTTTTTATCCTCCTTTTTTTGTTGTTTGCGGGACCCTCTTGATGACACTCTATAATGTTAAACACAACAACAATCAAAATAATCACAATATTTTATATGAAAAGAAAAGAAAAGAAATTTTCCTATATTTAGACATATAAGTATTTACTTTAGTCCAAAATGGATTATACTTATATAAAACACCAATAATTAACATCAAAAAAAGGAGGGGGTTACTACTATTACCGCATTTTTCGATAAAACTGAAATCATCTTTTACAATTCTTTCAGCAAACATTGAAAGCCTACCCTTACTCTTCTAGCCTTTTAATTAAAGTGGGGTGAAGTTTTTGAGGACAAATATGCTTGTTAAAGAGTTATATGTTTGTTTCAGCAAAGATTTTAATAGCCTGGATGATGAGCTGCAAAAAAATATATATGATCATTTTCTCTATATAAACTACAAAATGGTGTTTTCTTTTGTTCGCAACCATTATTCAACGGAAGATATTATACAAGAGGCTTTTATTCGCGCCATTCGCAAACCGCCCAAATATGTAAACGACAAACAGCTTATGTCATGGATTTTCACATTAACTCGAAACGTAACCTTAAATTATGTACGAAAAAACCGCCGCCAATATCAATGTATAAATATCGATGATCTAACAACTGAAATCGTTGATAATCATAATATGACGGATATGGAAGTGATGAGAAGGTGCACATTCCACACCATTATGAGCAAGCTGAACACGTTGAAGCCAAAATATAAACAGGCTCTGTATCTTCAAATCATCGAACAGCTTACATATAAAGAGATAGCGGCAAAGCTTCATGTCACCGAAGGAGTCGTCAGGCAAACCTTGTATCGCGCCAGAAAGGAAATGAGGGAGCGGCTAGAACAGGAGTGGAGCGAAGCCATCATGTGATTATTTCGTCTTTTCATGTGTTATATGGATTAGAGAGGTTCATATATGTATACCAGATCAAGGAGGTATTATATGACTTTGTTCATTTTTATGAGAGTGTTCTTGGCAACAATCATGATTGCAGCCGCATGTTTAAAACTACTATCGATTCCATCTTTTAAAAGAACGTTGCTTCAGCTTGGCATTTTTGTTAGAAATCCTTTCATTGGGGTTTTATTTATTGTTGGCCTTGAATTCGCAGCAGGAATTCTGATGTTTTGGGATGCCGTGCATCGATGGGGATTGTTATTAAATATGATCCTGATAGCAGGATACTGCTGGGCGGTATGGCGAACCGTCCGTTCTAAGATGACCATCACCTGCAACTGTTTTGGAGATCTGATGCCCAATCAATTAGGAAGGAAAACCGTTTACCGGATTGCGCTCCTCTTTTTGATTACGATAGCACTTTATTGGGGAGATGCCTCCATCAAAAGCACAGACGGATTCGAGATTCTAATTGCGATGTTAATAAGTATTGCTGTTATTGCATTTACTGCCTTAAGCAAGTCATTTATCGATTACAAAAAAATCGTATAGATGGGATGGGAAAAGACATGTCCGTATTTGTGCAATTATCAATCGCCGTTCTATGGGTTCTTATTATCGCTCTTCTTTATTTTGTGACTTATATTTTTCGAAAAAGTTATGAGGCTGTATCCATAAATCAAGCGGTGGCTAATGCTCCTCAACATAGCAGTTTAGAAATCGGTGATGTATTCCCTCGTCTGGAAATGCCTTCTACCTCAAATGAAATCATTCATTTAAAGCAACCAGCCTATGAGGGAACGATATTGCTAGTAAGCGTATATGGCTGTGATGGCTGTGAAGAGCTGTATCCAAACATAAATCAGATTGCAAAAACTTTTTCCGCTTATCAGGTTATTACGATTATAATAGCCCCGATTGAGGAAGTGGTGAAAAAACAAAACAAGTACAAACTAGAAACGCCAATACACCAGCTTGATTTGCACGAAATGCGTTTGTATGGAACGAGTACGTTTCCGTTCGCATATATACTCTCTCCTGATGGGATCGTAATGAACAAAGGAACGATTAATGGCGAGGAAAGAATTAGAACTCTTATACATAACGATGAGGAGAAGTTTGGGCAGTTGAATATGGATGTAAGGCCTCAAACATCCGACCAACACAGCTTGTCACTGTAAAATCCCTTATCGGCTTATTATGTAAAAAAAAGAACTGGCATTGATTACGTGCCAGTTCCTCTACTACTAATCCTTCATCATGTAAGCTCCGCAAGCGTAGGGATGGCATCCTGCGCTCCCAGACGAGTTACCGTGATGGATGAGGCATGCTGCGCGATATCTACAGCCTCGTCCAACCTTTTGCCCGCCGTGATCATCGCCGCTAACGTACCGGAGAACGTATCTCCGGCTGCTGTGGTATCAACGGGCCGTACCTTGTGAGCTTCTTTGTACCTGTTCTCGGTCCCGTTATAATACACGATTCCCTTCTCGCCAAGGGTAATGAGCGGATAACGAACTCCTTTGTCCCGCAGCTGATTCAACGCGGCAAAAGCATCGTCCTTGCATTGGACATCCACGTTCGTGTACATACGGCATTCGATCTCGTTCGGTGTAAAATAATCTACTCCCCGCAATATCTCGTCGTCGATCGGGACGGCAGGCGCGGGGTTGAGGAAGATAGGCACTTTTCCTTTCAGCAGACGAATCGCTTCGTACACCGTTTCCATCGGAATTTCCAACTGCAGCATAACGGCTGACGCGGACAGCAGCTCCTGCGCGAAGCTGCGGATATAAGCAGGTGTCATTTCGCTATTGGCACCGCCATGCAGAATAATGCTGTTATTTCCATCGCATACCGTTATGGCGGCAACACCCGTCGTAATGTTCGGCTCGCGGGCAATGAAATCGGTACGAACGCCAAAACCGGCAAGGCTATCGATCAGCGATTGTCCGAATATATCTTGACCGACTTTTCCCATAAGCCACGTATCGGCCCCCATTTTTGCGCAAGCAACCGCTTGATTGGCCCCCTTGCCGCCAGGTGAAAACAAAGAATCCATCCCCCGTCATCGTCTCCCCTATTTCAGGAATCCGGCTCGTCCGCATGACCATATCCATATTTGCACTGCCAATGACAATAATTTTCATGGTTCACCTCTGTTCAATGCACCGTCAAATTTTAGATCTCTGTTATTTTAAAATGATTATAATAGGTTCTAGCTGCGCCAAGAGTGCTCACGCCATACATGCCGTAGCCCCACGTGTTGTCCGTATGCCGCAGAATCGGTTCCCCGTTGATGCACAGCGTGATCGCATTGCCGCGTGCCGTCACCTTAAATTCATAGTCTTGATTGAGCTGCCATGGATAACTGCAGCTTGCTAACTTCGTATAACCGAAATTATTGATGTATAACGCAACTTCATCTGTGCCATCGAATCCCACATGATAACCGCGCATAGCACCTTGCGCACGAATAGCCACCATATGTGAATGACCGCTTTGCGGATTCAGCGTAACCGAAACCGAATAATCTTTGGCAAAATAATTGCCTGTATACGCTTCACTAGGTTCAGCCGTCATCAGATACATGCTTCCATCCACAAGACTCCAAGCCCCGTGATTATGTGCGAAAGGGGTGACACAGCCAAAATTCGTCGCTTGCTTGTGAAAGTCGATCGTGTAGGCAGCTTTGCCGAATATTTTGAATTCATCGATAAAAATGCGCCCTAAACTCTTCGGCTTGCGTGTAGAATCCGACTCCAATACGATGCCGACTTCATCGATCAGCTCTCCTTCGGAATCAGGAATTTCGAATTCCACATCAATCCATTGCTCATTCACAAGCTTCTGGTACCCTTGCACCAATTCCTTCTTACTCGTCGCCAAGCGTACATATGGCGCAATCGTCATCGGTGCATTGCCGCCCCATTGGTCGAGGTTAATCTTCATCGATACCTTCTGTCCCGAATAGGCTTTTGGCGCGAACGTAGGTGAATATCGCTCATCGTTGAAATCGTCCCGCGTATAGAATGGTTTATAGAACACTTTCGAATGTTCGCCACGAGTCATACGATCGAACACCACTTCCAGCGAGCCCGTTCCTTGATATGCCCGCTCCGTAGAATGCTTGGTGCGGCAAAAGAACGGATCCGACACGCGTATATTATGCGTAGAGCCAGGCAGTTCAAAATCAAAATAAATTTCATCTTCCTTAAAACTGTCAATGAGTTCTTGCGGACATTGTTCTTGCGCCAAGCGATACCCTAGAATGGCCAGTTCTTTCGCATAAGTAGGAATGTCCAAGATGTTCAAATATCCGGAAATGCCCGACATGACAATCGAATCATTGATTGGCTTGCGATAGTGTTCGCCAATCCCGGACAGACCGCAAGCTACCCCCAATACGGTTCCGACATTGCCAGCATTGCAATCCGTATCCCAGCCGCACATCGTAGCGATTTCAACCGTTCGGTTAAAGTCGCCCTGACCATAGATCATCGCCAACACACATACGCCCGCATTAGGAATAATATGGCATACTCCTTTATATTTATCATAGCCCCAATCCCGTTCGAGCATGGCGCGGCACGCCCTGAAATCATCCGGGTGCTGAATGTGAAAATCGAGCACCGCTCGCGCCACTTGCGCATAAAGGGAATCATTAGGTATTTGTCTGAGACCCGCTTCGATAATCTCATTAATATCCGCTGTTTCAAAAGCTTTTGAAATAGCCGCGCAAAAAAATCTGGCGCCTAACACGCCTTCGCCGTCATGCGATACCCTTGCCGCCGCTTCGCCGAAGTCAGCAGCTTTCTTAGGGTTGCATGGATTCACAAGGCCCCACGTGTCGATGAAAATTTGCCCGCCAATCTGTTCGGCAATAATGAGCCCGTTTTGTTCAATCGAACCGGACTGCGGAGCTTCAATCCCTTTTTTCAAATGAATATATGCCGTATGTTCGGTACTGACACCATAACCGCCCCACCAGAACATACCGATGCCTTCACGCGCATAGTTCAACCAAGCGCGCGCGACATCGTTCGGCGTAATGTCGCGATCGACGGCATCGTCATAGAGCGCTCGCAGGAAGTAGTACGGCCCGTTCGCATCATCATCGGCAGCGAAATTTTTGAATTCCTTAATATAACCTGTAATATCGCCATACGTATTCTGTATTCTTTCATAAGTCCAGATCGTCGGCTCCACCGGCGCACCGAGTCTTATCCCAATGTTCATCCCTAAATAGCCAGCGTAAATTTTCTCCACATAATTCGAAGGTATCATACCTGTCACCGCCTTTAAGAGGTTGTTCAAAAAGTGGCCCTTTTGATCACGAAGCACCTTCTCGGTGCTGAAAAGCGACTTTTTTGAACACGCATTTTAAGTTATTGAGCAAATCTGCTGTTGTCTCTGTTTATTGAATTGAATATCTTCCTGAATAATAGCTATCGCTGCTTCAATGAATTGGTTGCAATGCTTCTCCATATTTTGCTTGTTAACATCTTCCAATATCGCAATCTCTGCAGCAGGTATCGCGTTTACGCCCTGCATCGCTCCCAAAATGGCGCCGATCATGACTCCAATCGAATCCGTATCGCGCCCCGAGCTCACGCCATCCTTCACCGCTTCCAAGAAATTGCCGTCATGCACAACGATATACGCAAGCGCAAGCGGAAGCTCTTCAATTGCGAACAAACGGCTGGGCGTATAATGATTTGACGGTATCCCTACTTTGTCCATGCTTCGATTCACATCATCCCCCATAGGCGAATAGTGTGCGATCACTTCATGCAAAGCATGAACCACCTGCTCCCGGTCCTCTTTACATGGCTGCAAGGTGATCGCCTTCTCACAAATGTCATGAATCGCGCGTTTCGTACCATCTTTGGCATAATGCAATGCCGTATTGACGATGTCTTGCACCGTTGCTCCCGGCTCCAGCGCTTTGGCCACACAGCAAGCCATCACACCTGCCGCTTCCAGCCCATAGCTGATTTGATGACCGGATGCGAATAGGATCGCTTCATCGTAGGCCCCCTTGGGATTGCAAGCATTTGCGATGCCGATTGGGGAAATGTACATGGCCGCTCCACAATTGACCATATTGCCATATCCGCCTTCCCGGGGCTCGCAATTTGCTAATACATGCCGATTGAAGATATGCTTCTCGGGATAAAACAATCGGTCCACTATGAGCGCTTCACGGCCAAATTCCGGGATATACCGCTGGCGAAAGGCAATTTCTTTCACAAATTCATTCGCCATATCGTAGGCATCCAGATGACGGCGTTCGGTAATATACACATTCATTAAGGCAAGCGTCATCAACGTATCATCGGTGATGATGCCCTGGCCTCTCATTCTGCCCAGTCTCGCGGTTTCCGGCCAGTCCGCTTTCCACCACTTTGTCTGCGTCGTTTCAATGCGATCATATTTTTCTTTAATTTGGCTGTACGTCATTTTCTCTACAACAGCACCCATCGCGTCGCCAAATGCCGTACCAAAGATTACCCCTTTCACTCGATCAGCAAAAGAAATCATCCGTTGCCCTCCCCCTGCTCGGAGAGCGAGGCAGCGCCCCGCTCCACCGTTTATTTGATCAACCTATTAATCTTAATCACAGTTTCAAAAAGTTCGCTTTTCAGCACCGTTGAATCACTCCGTGATCAAAAGCGGACCTATTTAATGGTCTGATTGGCGTAATCCGTAATCTCTTTGCCGCCTGCATCGCTCCAAGCTTGCACAAATGCATCGAAATCCGCACTTGTTTTATTGCCCATAACCATATTGGCGGCAAACTCTCTGTACAACTCATTGCATGCGTCCCATTTACCTGCCAGTTCAGCTGGAATAATAAAGCCATTGTCTTTGCCCGACATTGAATCAATCATTTCCAGCGATTTGATTGCTGGTTCAGATAAGTAAGGCGTCGCAGGATCGAATGCTTGATCCGGCTTGAAATTGACGGTGGACGCAACGAATATCGGATACCACTCCGCAAATTTTTCCGTCAACTTGATTTGATTATTTACGATTTCATATTCTTCGCCTTCAAAGCCCAGCTTATCAAGCATTTGTCCCTTCGGACTCGCCAAATATTCCAATACGGCGAATGCCAGTTCTTTATTTTCAGAGAGTTTGCTAATAGCGAAGCCGCGGCTTTCCTTGCTGACATCAATCGGCGTATAGCCTTGAGCTTTGCCTTGAGCAGGCGGCAGTGGCATCACCGTCGCAGACGCTCCATTCTGAGATATTGATTTGTTATTGTACAAGTCAATCACTTTGCCTTGAGTCCCTGCGATGATTGCTGCTTGGCCATCATAGAAAGCCTTCTCTTTCGTATCCCATTTTTTGGTCAGAAACTCTGAATCCAGCAAACCTTCGCGATACAGCTTCGCATAGAACTCTAATTTTTCTTTTTCAAAGGATGACGTTTTGCCAAAGACATATTTGCCATCAGCACCTTTTATCCATGTTGAGGTTAATCCGAAAGCTTGGCCGAACATGACATCCAGCTCTTCGAGGCTGCCCGCTGTCGTATAAGCAAACTGGGCGCCGTTCTTCTCTTTCACCTCTTTAAAGAAGTTGTAGTAGTTGTACGTCGTCGGATTAGCCAGCAGTTCTTTGCCTGATTCAGTTTTGTCGAACCAATCCTGACGCATAACCGGTATCTGGCTGTTCGTCGGCGACAACCACACTAAATATGGATAATTTTTTATTCTTTCTTCATTGAAAGAGTTCATTGCAGCCTTCACACCAGTTGATTGTTCAATATAAGGGGTTAAGTCCTCCAGAATCTGTTGGGTAATGGCAAATGGATAGTCTCCGCCTTGGAAATATATCAGATCGGGTATATTGCCGCTTTGCAGTAATAAGCCCAGCTTTTCCGAATAGGTGCCGCTTTGCACTGGAACTACCTCGAGCTTAATATTTTTGCCCTCCGCTTTCATGCCTTCCTCAATTCCTTTGATTACTCGGGCATCAGGCGGTAAATCTTTGCCAACGATCGATATCGTAACAGGCCCCTGCTCTGTCGATGCCTGCGCCGAGCTTCCCGGAGCTTTCGTCTCGCTGGAGCTGCAAGCTGTAGTCAATACCATGAAGCTCGCAAGCAACAGGATGATCATTTTTCGCATCTTATTTCCTCCCCAAATGTGAGTTATTCCTTAACTCCGCCTTCCATTACTCCGCTGGTATAATGCTTCAGAATAATGGGATAGAGCATTAGAAACGGAATGATAGCAATGACGATTGTAGCCGCTTTCAATGACGAAAAATCGAGCTGCGCAATATTGTTATTCTTCAATAGGTCGGCTGTGCCGATTAAAGCCGAGCTATCTCTCTCCACGACGAATTGTCTAAGCAGCACTTGCAGTACCGTATTGTCGCGGCTAGACAGAAAAATACTGGATTTGAAAAACTCGTTCCATTTGGCGACAGCATAGAACATCCCTATTGTTAGCAAAGGTATGCGAGCGAGCGGCATTACGATCTTCATGAACATGGTCATATGCCCGGCACCGTCAATTTTGGCTGCTTCAATTAAAGACACGGGGATCTCCTCAAGGAAGCGCATCATAATGATCAAGTAATAGACGTTAATCATCCGGTACAGGACCATCGACCATAAGCTGTCGAGCAAATGCAAATCCTTGATCACCATATATTCCTGCACAATCCCCGGTTCGAAGATCATGATAATGATGAGAAAAATCATGAGCGGAGTTTTGCCGACAATTTTACGCGTCAATACATATGCTGCAATGGTCGTGAAGAAAATGCTTAAGCATGTGCCTGCGACGGTAATAAACAACGAGTTTAATAGCGCCTTGCTGACTAGCGAATTACTGAGTACGACTTGAAAATGAATGAGCGAGAAACCTCTCGGCCATATCTCGTAGCCATGGAGCAAATGAACTTTGTCCGGATTTGACAGAGCTCTGGCAATCAAGTTCATGATCGGCACGAACATGGACAGGGTGAGCGCTGAAAGAATGAATCCGATCATCACTTTGGATAGGGTAACTTTTCTTCGGAACATGACATTCCTCCTTACCAGGCGCCTTTAGAAGTCAGTTTTTTCGCCATGAAATGAGTGGACAGCACAAGTATGACTCCTATAACACTTTTGAACAAATTGGCTGCCGTAGCGAATGAATACTGCCCGTTGACGAGACCGACCCGATAGACGTAAGTATCGATAATATCGATCTTGCTGTTGACAGAATCATTGGTAAAGTTCAGTACTTGGTCGAGTCCGGCATTCATAATGAACCCGACGTTGAGAATGAAGATGGTTACCATCGGAATGAACAGGTGCGGAAGCACGATTCGCGTAACGATATGCCACCGGCTCCCTCCATCGACATAGGCAGCTTCATAAAGGCTGGGGCTGATCCCCATAATCGCGGCAAGGTATATGATCGAATCCCACCCGACGCTGCGCCAAGCCTCACTTGCAATCAGCACCCAGCGGATGCTTTCTTTATTTGTCAAAAAGTCTTGAGCTGGGAACCCGAGCGCCTTAATCAATTCATTGATAGCTCCTGTGGACGGGGACAAAAATTCAAACCAAATTCCCGCAATGACGACCCACGATAGAAAGTGCGGCATATAAGAGACGACTTGCACCGCTTTGCGAAACCGGCCGTTCCTGAATTCACCCAGCATCAACGCGAACAGAATCGGAATCGGAAATATAATAAACAGCTTCATGGCGCTAATGATGAGCGTATTGCCCAGCACATTCAAAAATATCGGGGTGCTGAATAATTCGCGGAAATATTTGAGCCCGACGAATACATTGTCGCCAATAATGCGAAAGTCGTAGAATGCTAGCTTCATCCCAATAATGGGCCATACATGAAATATGATAAAATAAGCCATACAAGGCAGCAGCAAGAGATAGAGCACTTTATCAGCCCAAATTCTCCTCAGTTTCGAATCCGCTTTCATTCCATTCGCCTCCTGGCGGTTTCTTAGTTGACTTCCAATTCCATGAGCGGCGCATGCTGCTGCGCTCCATATACATCCCGATCCAAAAAAGTCCCTGACGAAACCTTTCTTGCAAACGTAATTTTAAAGCCGAGCGCCTGGTCAAAAAAGACGATATGCGTAATGAGCTCAGGTTCAACATTGTACAGCTTGGACACCACTTCTTTGTTTATTTGTCCAGAATGCTTCATTTTGTAATAGAATAAGGAATCCGTAAAAAGAACATCTACCGTGATTGCGAATGGTCCGCTATTTTTGCTTCGGAACACGGCCGCAGCATCATATAACTTCATGATTACACCTCTACATATTCGTTCTGGAACATCTCTAATCCGTCGGCAACTTCCATCAAATGATAAACCGAGAACTCGTACACATCGCCGAACGGTATATCGCTCGGGGCGAATGGAAACGCGAGATTTCCGGCCGTCGATTTTCTTCCCTCATAACCATAATGCAAGAAGGTGGATCTTACCGAGCTGCAGATCGCGTTCGCCAACTCTTGCGTTTTGGCGACGACTTCGAACACAACGCCGAGCTCGTGAGCTGGCTTCCGCTGTGGTTCCAGCTCCCCCAGCACGCCATTCAGACCATAATTGATAAAATGAATCTTATAATCTTCCGCCGGAATTTCATTGTAATATTCGTAGACCTGCTGCTTAACCAACTCCTCTACTTCTTCGATCCGCGCAATGAGCAACGGATCGCGAACACCAGCAATGACAAAGGTGCGGCAAGCCACTTTCATGGCGCCTTCCAACTTGATCTTATATACAGGTGTCTCGGATATCTGGCTGCCGCGCACTTCCACACTGCCATCGCCAAGCTCAGTGAAGACACAATGCTGCAGGTCCAAGACCATTCCCGGCCCATGCAAAATATAAGGATGATCCTTCTCGTAGAACGTATGTGCGGCAACAGATACGGCAGTGCACTTGCGAATCTCATCCAGCGGTTTGACAACAAATGAATCCTGTCGCAAAATACCGAGCATGCAATCCTTCGTCGTGCCTGGTTCAGCGGAAAGCGCAGCACACTCTAAAATCTTCCCCAAGTGATAAGCAAGCGCACTGTCAAAGCCATGATGCATGGCGACCGCAGCGAATGGCGACGGATCATAGGCACGTCCGCAGATCGTAATATCCGCTTCCGCTTGCAATGCCGCAATGATCGGTTCATGCCCCATTTGCGCGACGATGTGAGTGGTAGCCTCCAGCCGGTCTTTGGTTAAAGGCGCGACCGTTAAGCCTAGAGGTTCACATTGGCCTGCATCAAGCTTCGCACCCACCACCTCGTGGGGGATATCCGCCCAAATCGTCGCTATTTTTATGCCATGGAGGCTGCGCTCTCGCAAAATTTCCATAACGATCGCTTGGGTCCATTCCACATGTACTTTTGCGCCGCTGCCCCCGGCTGATCCGATAATAATTGGGATACCGGCTTTAATCCCCTCTGTAATGATGATCTCCAAATCCTTCTTACAGGCTTGCTTGCTGACAATTGCCGTACCTGCGCCTAATTTGTGAGGCCCGGCATCGGTAGAGCCGGCGTCGACCACAATGGCATCAGGACTGTGCGCCATTCCTTTCATAAATGAAGCTTTCGGAAAACCATAGCCTAGCATCCCGCATGGAGCCAAGATTTTGAATTCTTCTTTTATCATTATGTGCCCTCCACCATCACTAGCGAGTAAATTGTGTTTCTGCTTGCTTCACTGTGCAACCGCTTACATGATTACACTTACATTCATTGTTAATACATTTGAATAACATTGATATGTGGGTAATTGGGTGGCCCAATTTAATAATCAAAAGGATGCTTCTCATCCATTTGATTCCACCCTGTTCAACAGAATGTTCTGCTTCACTTGATGTAAATGATGCAGCAAAGCTTCTTTTGCTTTCAGTGGGTTCTTCTCCTTAATCGCTTGCATAATGTTATAATGTTCTTTATATACTTCGTCCTTCCGGCCTGGTATCTCTACGGTCTTCACAAGTGTTTTCTGCAACAGATCGATATGAAGATCAATTAGGTTCACGAGTACTACATTATGCGTTGCCTTGGCGATCGAGAGATGAAAAGCTTGATCCGGATTCACGGGATCATCTGAGTCGCGGTCAATCTTGCCCCATTTTTCGAATGCGATTTCAATCTCTCGTATATCTTGATCGGTCGCCCGCTCGGCTGCCAGTTCGACGATGCCGGTCTCGAAGATTTCCCTCGCCTCCAACAGTTCGATAATCGTAGCCCGCTCAATATTCTCCATTATCCGCTTCTTATCTTCTGCCTCGTTAAGGTTCTTGTTCAGGAATCGACCGCCTCCGGGACGCGTCTCGATTAATCCTTCCCGCTCCAAAATACGGAAAGCCTCTCGCAATGTCCCGCGGCTGATGCCAAATGCTTGGGCGAGCTCCCTCTCTGTCGGCAATACATCTCCAGGAGCAAGATTCCCCTCGAGAATTAAGTTCTCGATTTGCTCAATGACATCTTCATATACACGGTGGTACTTAATTTTTTTAATCGTCATTGTTCATTACCTTTCATGCGTGACTTACGATAAAATTGGTCCATCCAATCACCCGCATTTTCATACTAATATCAAATTTATACCATGTCAAGACATTATTGATAGCGCTTACCTAACATTATAACGTATCATCGAAGGAGTTAGATCTTCCAAAGAAACTCCCCCATATGAACATTTTCATGGCAGATGCCATTATGCTTCTGTATCGAGGAACCCCGGGAAAGGTCACAGAGAAACTTAAGGTTTTGTTTAACAGAAAGCCTGGTTATAATAGTAAGAAATCTGTTAGGAGACATAAATTATGGAATTTTCTGTATCGAACGAAGTCCGCGCACTCTACCAACAACTAATAGATGCTTGGAACAATCGCAGTGCCCGCGCAATGGCTGAGCTGTTCGCAGAGGAGGGCGAGATTATCGGTTTTGATGGGAGTCAGGAGATTGGACGCGATGAGATCTTCACGCACCTCAAGCCCATATTTGAAAACCACCCAACTGCTATATTTGTAAGCAAAGTGAAAAGTGTGCGTGTTCTAGGCTCTGAAATCGCCATCGTACGAGCTATAGCAGGTATGGTGCCGCGTGGACAATCAGAGCTCGATCCTAATGTCAACACGCATCAAACACTAGTTGCCGTTATAGACGAGGGGAATTGGCGGATCCAACTTTTTCAGAATACCCCGGCTCAGTTCCATGGGAGACCTGAGTTAGTCGAACAAATGACATCAGAGTTACGGCAGCTGCTTAAATGAGTCCGCAGTTCTGCCCTGGTAGGGTCCAGTCCCCTCTTCATTGGATTTTGTACAATCAAAACAATAGGCGGGTTGAACTAAAGAAAGTGCATATTCCAGCCAATAATGATGAGCTGCCAACTACTTTTCTTCACTCTCCCTCCCGTTCAGAAGGGCATGATTTACTTGCATGCCTAGACGTTGCGTTTACAATCCATAAACAGCATGGTAAAATATAGGTGGTCAATTATTTGAGATTCAAAAGGAAGGTGCGGGTATGTGTGAGTGATGTAATTCAGATTCAGACTATCGGGGAGTTGATTCACCAGTATAGGCGTGAGTCTGGCATGACGTTATCTCAGTTATCAGACATTACAGGCAGTCATAAAGGTACGATATCAAGGATTGAAAACGGAGATGTCAAGAGACCCGAATTTGAGACCGTACATCCACTAGCGTCTGCATTAGGAATACCCTTCGAGGACATCGTCGAACGTTACATAGAGATTGATAAAAGGGCCGATTCCCTGCAAACCATTTTGCAAACTGTCATTCAGTCAGGCAATATTGAACTTATTAACAAGGTTGCCTTGAAATTTTTGGAATCCCCTAGCGAAGACAGCTATATTCTTGTTGAGCGTCTTTATACGCTGGCCGATGCAATCGAAGACAAGCCAATCAGATTATCGTTGTACAGGCTGCTGATTCATTACTCGCGTAACCACGGCATGATGCTCTTTCTAGCAAAAGGACTGTACGCAGCCTACTTAATCGAACGAGACGATTTTACTAAGCTTAAAGCTACGTATGATAGTGGAAAGCACATCATTCATTATGTGAATTTTCTATCCAAAGAAGAACGTATATCATTGTATTATAAGCTTGGCGTTCATGCTTTTAACCTCAGACTGTTCGAAGACAGCATTGAATTGTGTAACACGGTCTTAGAAGAAGACCCATCAGACAGCTTATTTAAGGTTAACTCTACCGGAATACTTCGAGACTCTCACTACTACCTAGGTAACTATGACCTATCAGAAAAATACTCGGTTCAGTATAGTAAGTTCAACCACCCGCACGTAAAAGAAAACGTCCTGTTATTGGAAGCTGCATTACATGCGAAAAAAGGAGACGTTCTCCTCGCAATATCACAACTTCAGTTAGCACTAAATACTTGCGGAGAAAACTCACAACTCCATGTAATTAATCAACTTTTAACGCTGTATCTTGATCAAGGGAACTTGTCTGCTATCCATAAACTGTTGGAAATGGAGGAAAGGGTAGTATCTGTTCCGTATTCTACACCGTACAAGCAATCGAGATTGGCACAGTTTTTTAAATTAAAAGGAGATTTTTACGTAGCTGGCGGCGATTTTGAAAAAGGTATAACAAGCTATTTAGAAAGTGCTCATCAATATACAATAGTTAACGATACTCTAAAAGAAAGAGAATGTATGAATTGCATCATAAACCTTCATATACGTGATAACAAGGTAATGAGCATCGATATTTTAAATAAATTATCAAAATATTACAATCGTAGTGTTAGCCACGATACCTAACTGGAGGGATGGGCGTGAAACGTCGTATCAACAATTTATTGTACAGTGCTTTATTCTTATCGACTGTTTTTATTGTAGACATGCTGGTGACGTTAAGCGATAATTTGGGGGATCATGGATGGTAGCAGGGAGTACCTAACTGGGTACTCTTTTTTTGATGATCCTTGTAGAATAAAGTCGAAAGTTACATGATTATCTATATACTGGATTTTATACAACATATATTACAATTGGTACAACTAAAACAACAACGAATTGGTGCCTGTCATCAATGTACTGAAAATGCGAGGTGACAAAAGGTGTACCTGTACGACAAATTAGACGATAATGAGCTGTCAAGGATGATACTAAATCTTAGACAGCGACTTGTCCTTGCAGTTAGCGAGAAGAATAATTTCACGGACAAAGAAGTTGTATTGCTAAGCCAAGAGCTGGATGTTTATATTTTGGAGTACCAGAAAAAAACCTTTCACAAAGAACTACAAAAGATCAAAATTAGCCATTGAGTTTTACTGAATGAGATCTACTCTTTCCATAGTCGCTTTACTTCTTTCAATTGATTATTCACGATTTCCATTCGATAGATGTCCGGTTTACTAGTGTGAACCAAAAAATCCAACCCATATGTGGAATCAAAATAATTCATCATTAACGTCATCACGTTGCCGTGAGTTCCAATCGCAACCTCTACCTCACTCCGCATCTGCTTTTCCCTTTGCAGTTCATCCACGGGTACGTTCATTCCCTTCTGTATAGGGAGACTCGGCATACCGAACCATATAGATTACGATGATCATCTGAACCCCCTGCGGCTACTCGTTATGCATTTTTAATGTGGCATCAATTGCCAGCTGCGTTGACTCGATTAACTCCGAATTATTTTTCACAAGCCTGATTTCTAACGCCTTATAAAAGTGCGCCAGCGCTTCTTCATACTCCCCTTGATCAAGTTTGTTCTTCCCCATATGTTGATATAGAAAGTCCTCGATATCCTGCAACGATTTATCAGCTTGATTATGAAACTCTCTTACCAGGGGTAATACCAGCGTAGCTGACACCACTCGCAAACACATGGATAAAAATGTAAGAACCCTCCGCGTCTGGAGAGTTCCTTTTATGAGTGATAAATGTTTGCAGCCTGTTTGTTAAACTAACGTCTTTGTTAGTGTAGCTACTCTTGCTTAATCGGTATATAAAAATCAAGTATCAGTACCTTCTGTCCACGTTTTTGGGGCACTCCAAATCTTTGATCCGTATAAACTTCGCATGAAAAGTAATTTTGCCAATCCACTTCATATCCATTTTGATGAATGGCTTCCATTGTCAGTTGATGTGCATTCGGGTATATATTATGCTCTTCGCCCTCAATCCAAGTTTTTGCAATGGTACAAGCTGGTATGTAATATGCTGCATACCCATCAGGCACAGGTGTATTAACTTTCATTAAAAAACCTGCAACGTATGTAAATGTTTCATCCTCTTTGTTGAAATCTCTTACGTACCCCTCATAACCATTCGGCGTTTCGGTAGGACAATATTCAGTCATGTTTGCAAGCGTATCAAATGTGCCGTCGGAAAAGCATTGTTTCCACAACGATGGAATCGTTGGATATTTTGATGGAAAAATAGGATTAAATTTTTCAATCTTGGTTCTAATTTCTTTTCCAACCATCTTGTACGGACCAAAATCAACAAATTCAATTTTTTTCAATTTAGCCATTGTCATCTTCCTTTCGCAGTAATAGGAACCCATAGTTCATTTTGAGGATAGTGTCCTGGAGGATAAAAGCATTCAACTGCTGGCAAGTCTGCCAGTGCATAATCTGATGTAGGAACCCAATCCGTATATAAACACTTCCAAGCGTTTACGAGGTCGGCAGGATTTTGGGCTTCGAATACAACCCATTGGCTTTCAGGGAATGTTAGCTTTTCCATATCCGCAGGAGTTTCTTTTTCAGATGGTACCGCCAAGTAATAGAAGAAAGTATCATTTTTACCCCAGTCACCTCCTGATAAAATGCCCAATATGCCATTAGGTACTTTTTCTGAGTTTTCACCCATTAAACCAAGTAATTTGTCACCAATGCCGTTCATTCGTGCTTCTTGCCAGATCTTAGGTATGGAATTGAACGCATGATCAGTATTCACACAATTTTTGAAGCCCGCAGCTGAAAACCCAGGATTTTTTTCAATTCTGTAGTTCATTTCTGTTCTCCCCGCAATCGAAATGTGGAAAGACATACGTGGATAAGCCTTCATTTTTACCCCTGATTTACGAGTTGATGTTGGTGAAGTCCCATGCAGTTCACGAAATGCTCGCGTAAATGAAGCATGAGATTTATAACCATATGTTTGTGCAATTTCAATCACACTTTTGTTGCTTTGTTGCAGCTCAAAAGCAGCAAGTGTCAGCCGTCTTCTTCTGATATAATCAGAAAGCGTCACATCTGATATAAACGCAAACATTCGTTGGAAATGATAATTAGGGCAACAAGCTGCTTTTGCAGCTTGCATATAATCAATTTCCCCAGTCAGGTTGTCCTCAATATAGTCAATTGCTGCATTCATTCGATCAAGCCAATCCACTAATGGTCCTCCTTCCATATAAAAGTCTAGCAGAAAAATAAACTGCTGCTTTGCAGTTGTTGTACAAAATATGCAAAAGAAAAAAACTGCTATTTGTTGTTTAGTTGAACTATTCTGCCGGTTAGTGTAGTCCCCATTAATATAATAAGTTCCGAATTTGTTTTTGTATACGGAATTTCGAGCAATTGAAGACTCATATTGTCTAAAATATACAGCTTGGATATACTTATTCCAAGTACTAAGTTCCGATACTCACTGTTATAGGAACTTTACTTTGGAGGGGATAACATGAAACGGAATTGGGAACTGGACGAATTAATCGAGCATTTTACGATCCTACCGAACGAGATGAGGTTGATCGAGAACAAGACCGGGGAAACCAGGATTGGATTTGCCGTGTTACTCAAGTTTTTTCAAAATGAAGCCCGTTTCCCAACTCATAAGTACGAAGTTCCCAAAGCGGTGATCGCGTACATTGCAAAACAAATCTTCTCTGAGCCAGAATTATATGTTCAGTACGATTGGACCGGTCGTTCAATCACCTACCACCGAACACAGATCCGAGAGTTCTTCGGGTTCCGCGAGGATACGATAGAGGATGGCAGAATGGCTATGCCAACATTTTCTGCATCACGATCATGAATTTGAGCGTTTAAAGGAACGCGTTTACCGTCGATTCCATGAATTAAAAATCGTACCTCCCACGCCGGACCGCATTGAGCGTTTGATCCGTTCAGCCATTCACACATATGAAGAATCCTTCTTCCAAGCGACATACTCTTTTTTACCAAGTATTGCTTAAATGTATATGTTAAAGTATAGAATGACAATTGAATAGGAGGTGCTTTCTAAATGGATCCAATTGAAACAGGAATAAAACTATTATTGTTTATAATATTTTTTTCACTATTCTTTAGTTTGGTACGGTTCCTAGTCCAAAAATTTTTAAGTGACTTCTTTCAAGGTTCTTCTAAAGTAATAATAAAATTCTTTAGTTTACTTAAAGAAATTTTTCAAAAAAAGCGCTGACCATTTGGTTAGTCCTGTTGAGAAAACGTTCTACTCTAAGCATATGTTCCATTAGCGGTCATCAAGCGCTGCAAAAGCAAGGGAATTATTCACTCGCAAAAGAGTATGTTGAAAAGTACTTCAATATCGCTGTCATACTTTTTTCAATAGCCTTCAATTGTTCCTCGAACGTTAAAACATTTTTTCCTTCTTCAGCAAACGCAGAACTTGCCAGTGAAAAAATCAGTACTAGTGGAATCTGTACGTGTGGATGAGTTCACCTATGGACAATATCTTTACCATCCAATAAGACACCTTCTCTCATTTCTCGATAATTCATGATCAACATTCTACTATAGAAGATACAGGAAATGGATATTATTTAACTTATGTAAGATGATTGATATGTGGCGACCTTCGCCTTGTATAGTAATTCAGAGAAAATCGAAGAAAACGGAAAATTGAAAAAGTGGGAATTTATCTGCTTTTTGTGATGTTCCACGGAATCAAAATCGCCGCTCACGGCTGAATTTGCCTGAATACGGCGGTCGAAGTGCTGGACTGTTGCACAAAATCCCGGATTTTTTTGCAATAACATAAGGTCTTAAAGCAAAAAAAAAAGCATCAGACACTTATGTCCTGTTGCTTTTTTTGTTCTAGAAGCGAACATCATTACTATAAGCTGGAAAGCTTTGAGCTGCGTTTGCTATTCAAAGTTAGCTATCACGGATACACAATTTGAATATAACGAGTTTATTAACAAGTTTCCCATATAACTTCTGCTACTTTGCGGGTGGTGTCAGCTACGCTGGTACTACCCCGACTAGCAATACAACACAAAGCCACCGTCTATTCCATGAAATATTTTACATCAAAACATTTCATGGAAAGTCTCTATTAATGAAGTATATTTCGCAACTATATCTCCCCCATGGGGCGAGCCCGCTTTCCATAAATCCAACCCCCGGCCTACCTCTTTTGCGCGAGAGCCTGTCCGTCGCCGGCCCTTGGCTGTTCGGGCAACCTAATATTACGTTTACACTTCGTCCATTGGAAATCATCCAACAGAAATGCTCTATTTAAGCCAAAATGGGGCGTTCTACTGGAAAACATCCAATCAAATCGGCCCTTCTCCAGCTACACAGCTGTATGCAGGTCCATTCCACTGTACTAAATCCAATGGCGTCCTCTCGCCGCTGCTCCTCTTCACCAATCTGCTGTATGAAATCCAATGGCATGAGTCTGCGAGCATTCAAACACCCACGAAGACAACAATGCAACCCATACTTTCTCCCATTAAGTGATGAAGCTGCCTTCATTTCATTATACAAATAGGAATCGAGCATTTCAGCAAAATTCCAGCAAAAGAGGACAGAACAGTCATCGTTCCATCCCCGTCATCTGCTGCTCCCCATTTTCTTATACCGTCTACATGAAAGGCTTGTTAAGCTAGTTCGGCTGCGGCCATCCAATAATCGTTAGTTATCCTTGACTGTTATACGGAAGGAAGCAACAAAGCTTAACAGTATAAAAAGCAATTGAGCGGTTAATGCCAGCATAACACCTGTAAATATTCCCCACTCAAGCGTTTCGCTAATGGCTATGAGAGCACCGCCTACACCAATGCTTAATCCGGGGCCAAACGCATCAACGAATTGAAGATTGGCGGACACCTCTCCTTCTTGGCCCGGCTCGGCATGCTGTAGTGCAATGGCTCCCGTTGTAGGATTGGCCAACCCTATGCCGAACCCAGTGAATATTTGCGAAATGACCGCCCATACGATTCCACCGCTTGGTAACCCGATTACGGTGATGACTAACGCTACCCCGACGATCATCACACCAACACCGATAATGACCCGCTTTTTTCTGCCCTTGCCATAGTCTCGTTCATCAAGCTTGGATTGCAGCCAAGCGGCAGTGGACCAACTTAATGCTCCTGCGGCTACGATCAAGCCGGCAAGGTCTGCCGAGAAGCCTTTCACCTCGGTTAGAGCCAGGACGACGTAGCTTTCCGTTGCGACGTAGCAGGCAACATAGAACCCTCTGGACATAATAGTGGCCGGCAAGCCTTTTCGAACGAAAAAGGTCCCTGCTGGAAGCAGCTTCCTCAGCGGCTGAATCATAACAATAACTCCTGCTGCCGATAGCGCCATTCCCTTCCAATCGGATATAGAGCCTAAGCCGGTGAGCAGCACCCCCGTGCCGAGAGCTAGTAATATAGCGTATACTTCTTTGTGACCACCTTGTGCAGCTGATGTGCCCTCAGCTTTTTGTAATTTACGAAATGAAGGAAGCGTTAAGAATACAGCTAGAACAATGAAAGGGAGCACACACCAAAACACAAATCTCCACGATGCAAATTCAGCGATAAGTCCTGCCAAATAAGGACCAATTAAAGCAGGCAAAATATAAGCGCTGGAAAAAGCAGCAAGAATTTTTGTTCGCAACGCATCAGGATAACGTAATGTAATGCTATAGTACACACAAGTTATAATGGCACCTGCACCAAATCCTTGAAACGCTCTCCCTGCAATAAGCATGTGCATGTTCACCGAAGTCGCTGCAATAATGATGCCTATAACAAAAATAAAAATGGATGCAATAAAGGATGGAGCGACACCCCGCTTGCCAATTTGCTGCCCCATAATCATCGTACCGATAATTTGAGACAACAGAAAGGCAGTAAATATCCAGCCATAAAGATGGATGCCATCTAAATTTTGCGCCAATTTGGGAGCAATCGTCGTAATGGCCAGCCCTTCAAATGCCACGGTAGTAACGACCAAAATAATACCGATTGTCAACGCCCGGTATGGAGCGTCAAAAATCCCAACCTTTTTCGAATTCGTTGTCATCGCGCACCTCCTATACTTGTCACAACCGTAATTGCTATAGCAAGTATTATGATAAAAAAATGTATGTTCCTTGTTTCCAATCCCTCCTTCGTTCCAACTATAATACGGAAACTGCTTCCTTTATATTTATTTGCTATGATGATAATAGTCATGGCAACTATTTGTCCATAAAATGAAGGATCCCGGCAAGCAAATCGAGCTAAAGATCCTTTACATTGTTATACATGATGGAAAGCGTCCTTCTGAAAGTTTCAACTTCCTCTTCGGTTAATCCTTCAATCGTTTTCTTATAGGCTTCAATCGATGGGGCCAGAATTTCGTCCTCGATTTCTCTTCCTTTGGAAGTTAAATACACACGCAAGGATCTTCTATCCGTCTCATGAATGACACGGTGGATAAAGCCCTTTTTCTCCAGCTTGAACAGCATCCGCGCAATATTCGTTTGATCCTTATACAGTCTTTCCGCAAGCTCTTTTTGCGTAATGCCCTCCTGCTCCCACAGAACCACAAGAATTTCCCATTGATCAACGGTAATATCGAAGGGATTCACTACTTTTTGATAATAATTGTTCAGTTTTAAATCAGCCCGGTGAACCATGACGCCGATATACTTTTCTAATTCCAAGGTTAGCCTCCATTTTAGTAAACAAGACGATAGTTGCTATGACCATTATAATTGCGCCCTTTTATGATGTCAATACGACGACCTATAATCGCAGCTATTCAAAATATAGGTGATTATGGTTCGAGCATCCTGGATTAAACTGAAAATGACATAATGGACATCTATAATGACAGTTTAAATATTCTTTGATGGTTAATTTCGTATAACAATTTCCGCAAAGGATAGCCTTTGTATCCCACTCCGCTTTTAGCCATACCTTTGATTTGTGATCAGCCGCTTCCTCATGACAGAAATAACATCCATAATACGTGTCGCAGCACTTAAACTTTATAGCTACTACATCGATTTCTTTATGATAATGTTTACATCTTCCCTGTTCATCTATAGCTCCTGCAACATGAATCATATAATTACCTCACGTTTCTAGGTCATGGTAAAATCCGCCCTTCTATATGAATAATATCACAAAGAGAGCAATATTTTCACACGCTGGTTGCGTGTGTCATCCTGGTTATGGTTTTTTACGGAACAAAAGCGGATTTAGCGTCATAACCTGAAAGTATATTTTTTTAAGCCAATTACATTTTAAAGGAGTAGTAGCTGTGGAACAAAACTCCTTAGGACAAGGAATGAGCGAAGCCCCCCCCTCCTCATTATCACAAAATGTTCTCAGAAAATACGCTGCACAGCTCCAATTTTTAAATAGCTTCGGCAAGCCGGGCGCTCCCCTATTTGAGTCCTACCGTCAATCCAAAGTGTTGGCCATCGGCTCCGGTCCCTTCTTGCTCTCGCTCGCAACGGCGTTGTTCGATTCCGGCTTGTCCAGATTCCATGTATTGGTCACGGACGCGGCGGCGACCGATCAGCAGCGTTTAATGAAGTTGCAAGACCGCGCCCGCCGATCGGATTCTGGAGCATCGATAGATGAGATAAGCTTGCCTAAAGAGGGGCAAAGCTATTGGCGGGAAGCCATCCGTCCGTTTGATTCGATTTTATATGTATCGCAGAAAGGCGATATCGAGGAGCTCCGGGCTATCCATGCGGCTTGCAGGGAGGAGAAGAAAACCCTGCTCCCTGCCCTATGCATTGGACGGAAGGGGCTGGCAGGTCCATTGGTCCATCCGGACTCCGAAGGTTGTTGGGAGTCTGCGTGGCGGCGCATACATCGGTCTGCGTTAGGCTATGACAGTCATCCTCTGCCTGGATTCTCCCCCACTGCCGGTGCGCTGTTGGCAAATGTGATCGTCTTTGAATGGTTCAAGAAGGTTACGGGAGTGACTGAATTAGAAAGGAAGCATCCATTCTATCTGCTTGATCTGGAAACATGGGAAGGATCCTGGCATTCTTATTTCCCCCATCCGCTCGTGACCGGACGCGCGGCGGCTAAATGGGTTCAACATTGCGAGCTCAGGCTGAGGCAGACTTCGGGCAGAAGCGAGCCGGATATATGGTTCCCCTACTTCAAGCGTCTGACATCAGCGAGCTCAGGCATTTTCCATATCTGGGAAGAAGGCGACTTGAAGCAGCTCCCGCTCGCGCAGTGCCGCGTGCAGCCCGCCGATCCGGCAACTCATGGACCGGCCGAGCTGCTGCCGGATATCGTCTGTTCCGGAATCACGCACGAAGAGGCCCGGCGGGAAGCTGCTCTAGCTGGAATAGAAGCTTATGCGGCACGAATGGCTGGCTCGCTTATTTCGGCGCTTCCCCCGCCTCACGGAATAGAGTGGAATGAAATAGAAACGAAGGAATACATCGGCGTCGGAGCAGGGGAAACGTTCGCGGAAGGCGTCTGTCGCGGATTGCAAAAGTGTCTGAACGATGAACTGGGCAAGCGGCAAGCAAAGCGTACCCTTTCCATCGTTCCAGTGCATTTACATGAGGTGGAAGATGAACGTTGCCTTTTTTATTTGCAGGCTCTGACCACGCTGCAGGGAATGCCAGCGATCGGCTTGGAAGAGAATATATGCGGCTTCCCTGCCGTATGGGTTCATGCAAATGATCGTTGGCATGGAAGCACAGGCTTGAATACGACAGCGGCGCTGCGGCGGGCTTTGCAGCAAGCACTGCAGCTGGCCCAAAATGAAGTGATTGATCAGGCGGCGAACAGCTTGAACACCCCTCTCATTATGGAAACAGACAGGATTCCGCTTCATCTAGTCGTCCCTGCCAGTTCATGCGCATCACATGTCGAAGTTCTAGGGTCCGCCCTGCAAATACTGGAACGGAACCGCAAGCGGCTTATCGTGTTCGATTTGGAACTGGAACCTTTTGTAACAGGAGCTCCAATAGAAGTGTTCGGCGTGCTGATGCACGAGGAGGTATCGCCATGAATCCCGTCGTAGCAGTTGTAGGCAAGGGCATGTTGGCGGAGCTTGCATGTGAAGAACTATTAGAAATGTATACGATTGTCTGTCTATCTGATGTCGGAGCAAATGTTCCGAAGTCAGTCGAATTGATTCTGATTCTTGACGACGACTCAGACTCCTCCATCTTTCTTGAAGCCGAAGGAGCGCTCCAACAGGGGGACATCCCATGGCTATGCGCGTTTGTGTCATTCGACGAGGGTGTAGTGGGACCTTGCGTTCGCCCGAGTACGCCGGGCTGTTCCCAATGCGCTGAACACCGCCGCCTCTTGGCGGGACGTGACTCCGAGGAGAGACTAGAGCAGCTTTTGAACAATCTGCTGACGCCTGGAGAAAGAGCCCCTAACCCTTATGCGTCAATAACAGGACTTCGTCAAATGGCTCTTCTGATCGCGGCAGAGGCGCAGAGAATTCTTCAGGGCAGCAGGGCACATACGGAAGAACGAATATATTTGATCAATCTGATAACTTTAGCGACCTCTCTTCACACTTTTCTGCCGAACCCGTTATGTCCCGTGTGCGGACAGTTGCCCGACGACTCGCTAGAAGCGGCCCGAATTTCGCTGCATCCGCGTCCCAAAATAAGCTGTGAGAACTACCGTTCCCGTCCGCTCGACGAGCTGAAAGAAGTTTTAATTCAGGATTATGTGGATGGCCGGACTGGAATTTTTAATGATAAAAAGCACGACCTTTTGTCACCGTTTGCAGGCTCAGTCGTGAATTTGCCATTGTTCTTTACAGGAGACGAGGTCACAGGAGGCCGTGCCCATTCGTATGCGGAGAGCGAGCTGACTGCAATTTTGGAGGGCTTGGAGCGGAGCTGCGGTCTGGCTCCCCGCGGGAAACGAACCGTGATTCGAGACAGCTTCCGCAATCTTGCGAGTCAGGCGCTCGATCCGGTCAAGGCAGGAGTTTACTCGCAGAAGCAATATGGACAACAGGATTTCCCGTTTGAACCATTCGATCCCGACCAACCAATCGACTGGGTGTGGGGCTATTCGTTCATGCAGGAACGTCCAATCCTTGTTCCAGAGCTGCTCGGATACTACAGCTTGGGCGAGCAAGGCGGTTTTGTCTACGAAACCTCTAACGGGTGCGCGTTGGGCGGAAGTTTGGAAGAGGCGGTATTCTATGGCATCTTGGAAGTGGTGGAACGCGATTCATTCCTGATGACCTGGTATGCGAAGCTCCCTGTCCCCCGCCTCGATCCTGCTTCAGCTAATGATCGGGAGCTAAGGCTTATGATCGAACGGCTGCAGGCCGTAACCGGATATGAGTTGCACTTGTTCAACACGACGATGGAGAATGGAATTCCGAGCATATGGGCGTTGGCGAAGAGCACAAAATTTGAAGAAATGAACCTTATCTGCGCGACAGGAGCCCATTTGGATCCGATACGGGCCGCAAAAAGCGCGATTCATGAATTAGCAGGTATGATGTTGCCGCTGAAGGAGACTTTCAGGGAACGCCACGAAGAGTGCGTTCAAATGTTCTACGATCCATCCTTGGTACAGCAAATGGGGGATCATTCCCTGCTATACGGTTTACCACAAGCAGAGGAACGTTTGCATTTTTTGTTGGACGAACGTCGTCCATTGCGATCGTTTGATGAGGAATATAAGCGGAAGCCGGGACATCGGGATCTGACCGATGATGTTAATGAGATGCTCCAAGCATTCCGCAGGCTGAGCCTCGATGTGATTGTGGTAGATCAGACGTCGTTAGAAACGCTGCGCAACGGGCTGCATTGCGTAAAAGTGCTCATTCCGGGAATGATCCCGATGTCGTTCGGACATCACCTTTCCCGCTTGACAGGGCTGGAGAGAGTTCTTAATGTACCTGTTGAACTTGGGTATGCGAAGCTACCACTGACGCTTGCACAACTCAATCCGCATCCGCATCCTTTTCCATAGTCAAAAATATATATGTGCTTGTCTAATGGCACTTGTCTATACGCATATCCATCACCCGCCATACAATACATCATCTGTAAAATAAGGAGGAATAGAAAATGGGTTTCGCTCCATCCTGTGGTTCTTGTGCCGGACTCTTCACATCTACTGGTGTAATCCTGGTGCTCTTTATTTTATTGGTCATTATAAGCCGTTCATTCATCTAATTACTGAAAATCAGTTCCACTTGGTGCACACCCTCTTAGGAAATTCAGCAGAGGCCATTGTCCGGTATCCACACCGGGCAACGGTCTCATTTTATAAATAGTCCTCCATGTTTCTGTTATTCAATCTTATCCATACATATAAGGGGCTTCCAGCAATCGCGTCGTCCCATGTACAAAACCGAATGACTAATGGTGAGCTTTTGTATAGAAATGTGCTAGCTATAGTTTTCTTTGTATAAAAATGGAGCACACTAATACAGAAATATGCAAACATCAAGGAGGACAAGATGAACAAACTTGCTATTACATGCTTGTTGGCAAGCGGCCTTATATTAAGCGCCTGCGGCACCAACGAAGCCTTTGCTGAAGAGAAAACTCCTAACGTGACGGTCAACATCATCAACAGCAAGGGCGCTGATATCGGAACGGCTCGACTCAGTCAAATCGGCGATAAAGTACAGATTCTTATCGAGGCGCACAACCTGCCCCCGGGAATACATGGCACTCACTTTCACGCTGTCGGCCGATGCGATACACCAGATTTCAAAACGGCAGAAGCGCATTTGAATCCGAAACACAAGCAGCATGGCTTTGAAAATCCTAAAGGGTTCCACGCTGGAGATTTGCCGAACATTGAAGTCGGTGCCGACGGCAAAGTGCGGGCAAATATTACAACCACGACGGTAACTCTAGAAAAAGGCAAGCCCAATTCGCTACTAAGACCCGGCGGAACATCATTGATCATTCATGACAAAGCCGATGATTATATCACGGATCCTACAGGCAACTCCGGAGATCGCATTGCTTGCGGTGCAATCAAAGAGTGAGCTGTACGCTGTCACACGTAATCCGAGCAGGCGCATACAAATTTATGCGCCTCTTACCAATCCCTGACTAACAATTGATTATTTTTTCAACAAATTCGATATCACTATTCATATCTATGTTTGGGAATTCGCTTTGCAATATTATTAATTCATTTAAATACTGTTGGCTTGAAAATATGTATGCCAAGTCATCATATATTTCCCTTAACCAGTTTATGATTTCATATTTCATCATTTATCAATCCCTTTAGTGTGCCGAGAAAATAAAGTATTAGACTGCCGCTGTTTTATTGAACTAACGTTCTCCGTTAGTTCAACTACCTACGGATTTCTGCAATACAGAAATACTTTCCTTGAGGAAGATCGTTTGTATTAAGTTCAAAGCGCACCTCACGTGTTTGGAATGATATCTAAATTAGTTTAAAGATTAACCATAACCATATGTAATCAAATGTTCTCATTGTCTAATTTTTCGTTCTGTTACTGCACAGGGAATTCCATAACCGCTGTTAGACCTCTTTGGTCCACACCACTTGCAAGAACGAGACGACCGTGATGCGCCTTCGCAATCCTTGCCACCATCGGAAGCCCCAGGCCGTGACCTTGCTCGATGGGGCGCTTTCTCCTTGTTGAAAAGTACAATTCGGTAATCTCCGCCAATTGCTCCTGTGGGATTCCCCGTCCATTGTCCCTTACGATAAAGAGATACTGGGAGCGGTCCTTGGATAGAGAGGCTTCTATTATGATTTTGCATCCCTGCGAGTTATGACGCACACTGTTCTGGACAAGATTACTGATTGCACGTAGCAGTAATTTCTCATCCCCATGGATCTGAACCGCTTCATCGGCCAGTTTCAATTCAATATCATATCGGTCATCCAATCCGTTATTTAAAAATTCCGTGACAACCTGTCTAGCTAAAACCGATAACCGGATGTGCTTCAAATGCAAAGGCTGCATTTCATACTCGAGCATGGAGACCAGATTCAGGTCACTTACAAGTGAGCGTAACTTCTCGCCTTGGCGCCGGATAATACCGGCCTGATGCCTCTGCTCCTCTGGCAAGTCCGAATGATCCTCCATTTCACTTGCATAACCGAGAACGAGCGAGAGAGGCGTCCGAATATCATGAGAAATCCCGGCAATCCAGTTGGAGCGTGCTTCATCCCGATCTTGCAGCGCGGCTGTCTTTCTCTGAAGTATAGCTGACGCGGAATTAATGCTCTGGGCTAAATCACCGAATATACCTTTGGCGTCCAACTGAATCGCTTGCTCCCTGGCTAGATTGTGAACTCCGTCCACCAGAGGGCGTATCTTTCTTATGAGACGCGTGCCAATGACAATAGATATCAGCAGAGCCAACGCTAAATTACAAAGTAGCAGTAGTACAATCCGCAGAGGCAACGAGCTTATCCAATCTGGAAGAAAATCCAATTGATACTTCCAGTGGCTTTCCTTGGGATACCCTACCACCATCAGGCCATCCGTATGTTCTGACGTATAAACCGGATAATCCATAAGGTAATACCGCGAGAACTTGGCTACATCGACTAGATTGTAGGATTTAGGAACATCATTAGGTAGATGGTAGTCCCATCTCACATGACCTTTATCACCGAGAAGCATGGCCCAGGCATGATTCTGCTTCAGAAGCTCGGTAGCCTGCTCGTCCAGTTGAAAGCTGTCGTCCTGCTTCTCCAAGCCTTGGGCCACTTGCTTAATCATGCCTTCTGGGGACGGGTGCTGGTAGTTTTCTGTGAACACCAGCGTGCCCAGTAGTACGAAATTAAAAATAAGCAGAAATATCGAGATAAAGATGGTCGTGGCGACAAACCGGCGTAATATGCGAATAATTCCCTCCACTAACGTATCTCCTTCACCAGCAACTTATATCCCAGTCCCCTGACGGTGAGAAGATGGATCGGTTTGGAGGGATCGAGCTCGATTTTTTCTCGTACCCGCCTGATATGGACCATCAATGTATTTTCGTAACCATAGCTGTCGTCTCCCCAAACAGCCTGGCATAAGGCATCACTTGTGACAATTCGATTCTGGTTTTCGTACAACTTTACAAGAATCGCATGTTCCTTTGCCGTCAATGGCAGCTCTTTCTGATTCCTGTGCACAACAGCGCTATCCAGATCAATGCTCTGTTCTCCCAATCGAAAAGCAGACAAACGCTCCACCATGGGAGAGGAGTAGACCCGCTTCAGTATTGCCATAAGCCGTAATACCAGCTCCCGCGGTAGGAACGGTTTCACAATGTAATCATCTGCCCCCAAACCTAGTCCAAGCAATCGGTCTTCATCCTCACCCCGTGCGGAGAGAAAAAGAATCGGAGTTTCCGAGAACTGTCTAATGGAAGACAGAAGCGAGAATCCGTCGCCATCAGGCAGCATGACATCGAGAATCGCGAAATCCGGCTTGCCTGTGCGGCAGATCGACAGAGCTGAAGCACAGTCGGCTGCTGTGTAAATGCGGAAAAAGCCCTCTTTTCTTAAAAATCTTTCTATCATAGTTCTGATTTCCGGTTCATCATCTACAATTAATATTTTTTTGTCTTTTAAATTCTCCATGCTGCACCACCCTGAATTTATTATACATGAACAAGGGGATAAACCATGTTTTTCAGATTCTATTTAAGGTTGGCGTAAGGTCTTCTAAAGATTAAGGAAAGGTGGATTCCTTACTGTTGAAACAGAGGGGAAATATTTAAAATGACTTGAATGGAGCTGACTTTCTTATGAGTGCATTAGCTATTGTGCAAACGCAAAATCTGTCCAAAACGTACGGGGCAATTAACAGTGTGAATAAGGTTGATTTACATGTGCAGGAGGGAGAAATCTATGGGTTTCTGGGTCCAAACGGAGCGGGGAAAACAACTACGCTAAAAATGCTGCTCGGACTCATCAAGCCTACTGAAGGGACAATCCAAATTTTCGGGGAAAGCCTGAGCAAACATCGGCCATCCATTCTGCAACGTACTGGATCACTGATTGAATCTCCCTCTTACTACGGACATTTGACAGGGCTTGAGAATATGAAGGTCATGCAGCGCCTGCGGAACGTGCCAGATAAAAACGTACATGAGGCGCTTCGTATTGTACGGCTGGAAAATCAGAAAAACAAAAAAACTGAACAATATTCGCTAGGAATGAAGCAACGGCTGGGAATCGCAATGGCCCTGCTAGCCTTCCCCAAGCTGTTGATCCTCGATGAACCGACGAACGGACTTGATCCCGCAGGCATTGGTGAAATTCGGGAGCTCATCAAATCATTACCCGAACGCTATGGAATAACGATATTGCTCTCCAGCCACCTTCTCTCGGAGATCGAACAGATCGCTACCTCAGTAGGCATTATCAGCGAAGGGAATCTGTTGTACCAGGGCAGTATGGCAAGCCTGCGGCAAAAAAATAGAAACGCCATTTTTATGAAAACAGGGGACAATGCCAAAGCGGAGCAGTTACTATTCACTAAAGGATACAGTCCAACACAAAGTGGCAGCCGGCTTGAGCTTAGCAATCTTCAGGATACGGAAGTGGCGGAAATGAACAGATTGCTTGTTGAGCATCAAATCGCTGTCACTCGGATCGAGGAGCAGAAGAAAAGTCTGGAGGATATTTTCCTGGAATTGACAGGAAAGGAGCGGAGCTTGTGATCAAAATATTAGGACTGGAATATTTCAAAATCCGCCGCAAAAAAATATGGATCATGATTATCTTATTTCTTGTCGTAGAGATGCTATGGGCTTTTATGTCCATTAGCCGGTCCATTGCGAGCAATCCGGATCACGCCGTTTGGGAATCTATTATTTTTAGTATATCCTCCATGAATGGCTTTTTTATGCCGATTATTTCGGCCGTTGTTGTCTCACGTATTTGCGATATGGAGCATAAGGGAACGACCTGGAAAATGCTTGTTGCTACCAATGTGGGGCGCGGGCATCTCTACGCAGCGAAGTATATTTGCATCAATAGTCTGCTTCTGTATGGCATCTTTGTACAGGCCTTATTCATCATCGTGTTCGGAGTCATAAAGGATTTTCCCGGTACGCTTCCTATCGATTTACTGATTCGGTTCATTGGGGGTACTCTACTGACGACTCTCGCTGTCACAGCACTTCAACAATGGATTTCTTTTGCTATTAAAAATCAGGCCTTTGCGCTGTGCTTGGGCATGCTGGGCGGCTTCATCGGAATGACCGCCGGATTATTTCCGGCTGCTTTTAGACATATTTTTATTTGGTCTTACTATTTGGATCTCAGCCCGGTTACTTATCTATACGCTGCGAACACCTATACGGTACAGCCAGAAAGTTTTGGAATTGTACTGGGTGCGTTGATTATGACCGTCCTGTTCTATATCGCCGGGAACATCCATGTAAGCCGGCAGGAAATCTGAGGAGGGAAGTTAATGAAACGAAGTATTTCTGCTGAATGGCTCAAACTGCGTCATTCCCGGATTGGTCTTGTAATCGCTGTACTTCCAATTATAAGTCTGTTGATTGGATGTGCGAATTATTATTTTAACCAGGGTGCCCTGCAAAATGGTTGGTACAGCCTGTGGACCCAGGTCAGCCTATTTTACGGTGTGTTTTTCCTGCCTATTCTGATTGCCATCTGTTGTTCCTATATATGTAGACTAGAGCATTTAAACCGAAATTGGAATATGGTTATGACCTCTCCTGTATCAGTTGCCAGTGTATTTCTTGCCAAATTGATTGTCGTTAGCATTTTAATCTTGTTCGCGCAAGCGCTGTTCATGGGACTCTACTGGCTTGCAGGTACCTTGTTCTCCTTACCTGGGCCTTTCCCTGTAGAGACTATAGGTTGGACGATACGCGGATGGTATGCTTGTATGTCCATTAGCGCTCTTCAATTGGGACTTTCGCTGCGGATCCGCAGCTTTGCTACGCCTATCGGCATTAGTCTGTGCGCGGTCTTTATCGGTCTGGGCATGTATATTGCCAAGTTGGGAATGTTTTTCCCGTTCTCATTGCTCAATATTGGCATGCGTGTGATGAGTCAGGATAAGTTGACTGACATGCAGAACTTTCTGTTTTGGATGATCAATTTGGCTTTCATCATTATTTTTGCGTCGATGTCTATTCGCCGGTTGAAGAACAACGATATTGTCTCATCCTGATTGCGTTAGGAGGAATTTATCATGAAAAAAATATTGCTTGTGCTGGGGCTCATACTCGTGGTTGGGGCATGCCTATTGATGTTCTTCTTCAACTCGGAGAAGCTGACGCCTGAAAATTCTGCGGGAAAAACGATCTATTATACGATGATAACCGGCCTCGGTGTTCAAGATGAGAACGGGCGTTACAACTATGAGCTGACTTCATATAACGAGAAAGGAAAGGAGAAGAAGCTTGGTTTTTCGGCCGGAAAGCAATTGAGAGAAGGCGCTTATGTTCAGCTATATAACACGTTGATTCGGGGCGTCACGTACTGGGAAGAGGTTACCTTCGAGGAGCTACCAGAGGCGGTTCAGCAGCAGTATCAAAAATAATACGAATTTGAAGGAAGAAATCGGACCGTAGATCCGACTTCTGCGAGCTTGTCGAGAAAGTGGTTCATTCTGAGAATAGATGTTACAGGGAGTCGGTTACCTACTTCCTGTCACTGTTGTCTGCGGTGTGTCAGAACTATATATCCTCTCTAACATGTTCAACTTCCTTTATCCATCCAATTATTTGATAGAAACTTGCCCGATCTTGACCTGTTTTGGTGCTACACAATCCTGCCCGTAGCTTAATCGAGTAGGAGGGGGTGCCTAACCCCCGTCCTCTCACACCACCGTACGTACCGTTCGGTATACGGCGGTTCATGTTATATTCCGCAGAAGATTATATCTATACATTAGACTTCTCAGCCCTTGCTTTAACCAGTATTCGTTACTCAATGTACGACTGAGAATTGGACTGTACGCACTACGCCAATATTTCTTCCGCGTATTCCCCCATTCCCATGCTTTCCCTTTCGGAATACCTAATGCTATCAGGTTCCTAACCCTAGTCCTTGGCAGTTTCCACTGTTTCCAGATGCACATTCGCAATCTTCTACGTATCCATGAATCGAGTGCACGAAAGATAGATGGTGTATCAGCTAACGCGTAGTATCCGCACCACCCCGTCAGATACTGATTCAGTTCTCTTATCCGCTCTTTCATTGAGATTGGACTTTTCCGCGCGGTGAGTTCCTTTATCTTTGCTTTTACTCGCTGCAAAGATGTCTGGGATATCCTTACCTTCGGGTTTGCTTTATCCGCACTAAAACTGAATCCGAGAAACTTTCGTTTCCATGGACGGTCTACCGCACTTTTCGCTTGGTTCACCTTTAGCTTTAGCTTCTTCTCAATGAACTGCGTTATCGAATGCTTTACTCGGTTTCCTGCCTTCCATGTCTTTACGTAGATATTGCAGTCATCTGCGTACCTCACAAATTTTAAGCTTCTCTGTTCCAATTCCTTATCCAACTCGTCTAGTACAATATTGGACAGTAGCGGACTCAGCGGGCCTCCTTGCGGGGTTCCTTCTCGGCTCAGTTGTACGAGTCCATCTTGGAGTATCCCCGATTGTAGGTACTTTCGAATTAGCTTTAACAGCATCTTATCCGTTATTCGCTCTGCCAGTCTCGCCATCAGTCGGTCATGGTGAACCAGGTCAAAGAATTTCTCCAGATCAATGTCTACCACGATCCGGTATCCTTCTTGCATGAATTGTTTCGCCTTCCTTACTGCGCCATGCCCTCGCCTTTGTGGACGAAATCCATAGCTATGTTCGGAAAACGTAGGGTCGAATACAGGAGTCAATACCTGCATAATCGCTTGTTGAATAAATCGGTCTGTCACGGTTGGTATACCTAATAACAGAGTTCCGCCGTTCGGTTTCGGGATTTCGACCCGACGGACTGGACTTGGCTCATAGGTTCCCTGTTTCAAGCTTTGACGAATGGTTCGCCAATTTTGTAGAATGTGGACTCGTAACTCCTTTACGGTCATTCCATCTACGCCATGGCTCCCTTTGTTCGCCTCAACGCGTTTTAGCGCTGTCAGCAAGTTCTCCCCTGACAATAGTAGTTCTATCATTCGTTGATATACTCCTTGCGTGAATTGTTCTTCTGTTCATGCCGCTGTAAGCTCAGCCCTTCTGAATACCCTCGCGTATTCACCGCTACTTTCTCCAGATAGGTCTCCGAAAAAAAAACAGGAGATTGTCTGCCTTTATCACTTACATTCGAAATCCAAGTCGTTCAATTCCTATAACATGTTCGGCCCTTCCGACCATTGTCGTCACAACTGTCGTACTATGACCTCTGCTGACTTCTGTATGTTCAGTCTGCTTTCACAAGCAGATTTACAGAGTTACTCTGCATTCATACAGATCTCCCCAGGTAAGAGCGCTATCTTCCTCTCCATCTATCTGCTTCATTTACTCTCGTATGCCTTTGGCAGTAAGGACTTTGGTTTGTTATGCAACCTCATCCAACATACGCTAGCCTTATATGAAGTTCGTGTTCCTCAGACCGGAGATTTGCCGCCGACTTCCTTCAGATTCGACCTCGCGGTCGACACCCTTGTCTTAAGCTACGGCTACTACTGCCTTCACCGTTCGGGACTTGAACCCTAGAGATAGCGCCCACCCCATGCTGGGCGCACATAAAATGAGCAGGCTGCCGCAGCCTGCTCATCAATGTGTGTAATTCAACTATCGTGTCCCGTTAGCTCAATGATCCGGACTTCTACTGGTTCATCGAGAACATAACCTAAACACAAAGTACAGAGTACAGTTTGACCACTAAATATACATAAACACAAAGCTAATCTCCATTTTGAAATGCTCTTTTGCCCAATTGTGATAGCCGCACGACCCGGTAACCCGGCTCATCTCCAGTCGCGAACTCCGATGGCTACGGTGTGCTTTAACGTCCCCTCGGTAATTCATCTCAGCCAAATGCCAAGCATCTGCTGCATCTGTTTTCACCTTACGAAGCTGTGTGCCTTTCGATCGTTTCACTTGCAGGGGGTTGACGATGTAATGAATCCATCCACTGCGTTTAAGATACCCTACCAGATTTCGATGGAATGTCCGGTTGCCTCAAGGACAACAACGGGCATTGTTACGCGATAGGGGTGCATAAGCCCCTGTATAGCGCAGGTTTCCGCTCTCGTTTTGTAGGGGTAAGGGCTTTACTGCGTGACACACCCATAGTAAAAACGGGGTACGGTTGGTCTATGAATGACCCCCGCGCCCCGTTCTTTATATTATTACACTGTTTTCTTTTTCTGACTAATTGTGTGTATATATTTAATAGTAAGCTTCCATAAGACTTTCCCGAGCCAAAACATTAACACACCAATCACAATAGAAATTGGCAAGAACTGCATTGGGCTTGGTGTAAATGCTCCCATTTCGATTGTTATTCCGGCAATATCATATCCCATAAGATACCCGAAAAATTTAACAATTCCGCCTATCGGCGTAATAACTCCGCCAATCATTAAAGCAATGGAAAGAGTACTGATGAACGGCAAAAGTAACATACCGCTGACGCCTGCAAAGCTGCTACAAAATGCAAATATTTCGCCGAATTTACGCCAACTAAATTTACTGTTCTTTGAAATGGCTTCACCTAAGTATGCTTTCGCTAATTCTTTTGGGTTTCCTAACCGTTCGATGATTTGCTCAGAAGATACACCATTATTTTGCAATTCAAGCATTACGCTTTTGATTTCTTTTACAATGTCAATACGCTCGGAATCGGACATAGATTTCAAATACTTTTCAATTTTTACAAGATAGTCATTCATAATTTTATCCAAAGTTTAACTCTCCTTTAATTTCTGATATAGCTGTTAATAAATTATCCCATTCTAAGGACATCGCGTTTAAGTACTCGTTTCCTTTTTCTGTAAGGGTATAATATTTTCTCGGTGGCAAGCCTTCTGTACTTTCTTGCCAAGATGAAGAAATATATTCTTCTTTCAATAATCTTCTAAGCAGTGGATAAATTGTATTTTCTTTTGCAGCAACAATAGGATACTGCTCTAACTTACTTATGATTTCATACCCATAATATGGTCGTTGCTTTATTAGCAATAGAATACAAAAATCGAGTGTTCCTCGCTTAATTTGTGATTTCCAATCATCTACATTCATGTATTGTACCTCCTGCATATATATCGTACAACACAGTACTATATTTATCAATAGTAAATTCCGTACCAACAACCGCCGAACGCAAGCAGAAACAGCGGGCAATGTTACGCAATAGGGGCGCAAAAACCCCTTGTATTGCGCGGGTTTTCCGGGCGCGTTTTGAGAGGGTAAGGTTTAAAAAGTTGCCGCCATAATTCCAAAAAGCCCCAAATTTATTTTTAAAAGTAAGTTGGGGCTTTTGAACCAGAAAGGTATATTTTTAACTATAAAAACTATGACAAAATTTATCCGTATTTTCCGTTTTCCTTTTTTCCTATTTGCTAAATTCAGCAAGTAAAATATTTTTAAAAGGATTAGGACTGTTATCTCTACCCAAACTGTTCAAACTGACGACCAACGTATGCTTGCCTCCAAGTGTACCTCCAGCAATAGTAGAAAACCCTAGAATGCCACCTGTGTGTCCCCATATCGAGACACCGTTTGGAAGCTTAGTTTCAAAGATTCCAAGACCATATCCATCGATTCCTGCTCTTCCTGTAGGAACTGTAGTAAGCATTTGTTTTAGTTGCTGTTCCTTCAGTAATTTGCCACCGAGCAAGGAAGAGAAGAATTTATTTAAGTTATCAGCAGTAGAAATCATATCTCCAGCCGAGCTACCTGCACTTGGATTATAATAAGTAACGTCTTTTATCTCACTTGCTTCGTCTGGTTGGGAATATCCCCGAGCATGCTTGGTGCCTGGAATAACGCTTGAATTGCCAGGTAGGAATGTATCCGACAATTCAAGCGGTTCAATAATCCGATTTTCAATCTCTTCTGCGTAGCTGTTTCCGGTTACTTTTTCAATAAGAATACCCAGTAATACGTATCCCGTGTTTGAATAAGACCAGCCCTTTCCTGGGACAAAGTCTGGGGGCAGAGAAATCCCCATCTTCACTATTTCATCAGCCGTATACGATTTTTTTGTATCCATAAAATCAGCGTCTTTTGACCTTGAGTATTCAGCGATACCACTTGTATGGTTCAATATCTGCCGGATGGTAATCTGTTTACCATTATATCCGTTTCCTTGAATGACACCAGGCAACCATTTTTCGATGGAGTCGTCTAGATTTAAGCGGTTCTCTCCAGCTAATTGAAGTACAACCGTTGCGGTGAACGTCTTCGTCACGCTGCCAATGCGAAATCGAAAATCTGTTTCCATTGGTTTCTTGGTGCTCAGATTCGCTACCCCAGCGGCATAACCCCACGTTTTTCCACCCTCAGAAGTTTTAGCAAGTATCCCTGGGAATCCAAGTTGCAATGTATCCCGCATTGCTTGCTTGACGGAATTATGATCTCGTTGAGTGGTTGTTTGTAACGAACTAGATACATTTTGAGTGGGCTCTGCTTTTACAATTGAGGTTGGCGATGTGTATAGCAGGGAACTTCCAGTTATTAAAAGGGCCAGACTTGCAAATGTAATTTGACTACGTATTTTCATAAGGCATTCCTCTTCTCTATTAATATTGTAAGTTTGTAATCATCTTCATAATTGTTGTTTTACCAACGCCATTCTGTCCTAACAAGCGGTAAATTCCTCTTTTTTTCGCATCCCAGAAATTAATTCTTTTCCTTAAAATACTCTGTTAACTGGTTTGTTTTTCATATATTCGTCATATCTGTTCCGCCTTTCACACCCACCTCCTGCATATACATCGTACAACACAGTACCTCAATTATCAATAGTATATCAGATTTTTTTATTCAATGAGAGATATTTGAAAGAAATTCAGTATCAACAACAGCCGAGCGCAAGCAGAAACAGCGGGATGTTACGCAATAGGGGCGCATATGCCCTTGTATAGTGCTGGTTTCCGGGCGCGTTTTGAGAGGAGCAAGGGTTTTATACCTTTTCCCTCAAAATCATCGTTCTGCTGCGTGACACACCCATAGTAAAAACGGGGTGCGGTTGGTCTATGAATGACCGCCGCGCCCCGTTCTTTTTTTGTGCTTATGGTTCAGTTTCCTTTTGCCGTTCGGCTTCTCTTGGCTGTCGCAAAATCCCATCAATGTTCCGCTTGATAACGTCGTATTCCTTTACCTGCTTTTTCAGTTTCCCATAGTCGGTATACAGCTTTTCCTCTTGAAGCCTTTTGTATTCCGCTTGCAGGGCGGCGATGTTCGGGAGCCTGCCGCCGATCTGCGCTGCCTTTAATACTTTGGTGGCTGCTTCATACAAAAAATACTGCTTTCGTGCCCTGCGCGACGCCTTGTTTGACAACGGCTTCAAACGCCTTGCGTTTAGTGTTGTCCAGAAGTTTTGCATAGCTCATTGTCATCTCTGGAGATGCATGGGCCAATAACTCCTGGACGGTTAATATATCTGCACCGCCGTTTAGCATCTTAATTGCATAGGTGTGACGAAATTGATGAGTTTTAAAGTAGAATACGTTACCGCATTCATCTGTGATATTCACATTCTTTACCAAGCTGTTCAATTTCTCTCCAACCCATAATTGAGAATAAGGTCTACCTTTCCTTGGACCACGAATTCTTATGAAAATATATCTTTCTGGATTGTTGTCTTCATTACTGTTCTCAATTGAATTTTTAATTAAAGCCGCTGTTCTTAATTTTCGAGAAGTCAATAAAATATTGAGATTTCGACATATTATAATTTATCTTATATGTATCATACAAAATTCGAATGTCCCAACGGTCTTTGTCCCATTCCTCGCGAGCATCGATTAGTTGTGATATAGAAAAGCGCATATGTCTTAAAAAATGTGCAATTGAACATTTGATTATTTGTTCTCCGTACACATCATGTTCCCTTATTGTATGTGTGCGGATGTTCTGTTTCTCTAACCAGAATAACCATTCCCGATCTGACTTACCAATGTCCAAATCAAGTAGTGATCCTAGTCGAGGGTGTTTTTCATTAAGAAATCTTGTGAGCTGGTTTATGTTCGTGAAATTAGTTCCGAATAAGCTTGAAAAAGACCAATCCTCATTAAATAACTTATGGAACACAACATACTTCATTTCAAGATTAACAAATGGGCTATAAAACTCGAACCGAATGTTTTTATTAGATCGATTATATTTTTTTCGCTGATCATGAAAATTAGTTATAAAACCTATCACATCTACACTCCAAACGTTTTCAGTCAAGAAATAGGGATTCTCAACTTTGCGAAACGACACAGATCCATCAGCATTAACTAACCGTTCCTCTATTTACGATACTATAATTAATACGGCTAATACTTTATTTCCAGTCTAATACTTTATTTTCTCAAGACATTTAGTCAAGCCCAGCTCAAGACTGGCACCCTATTCCTGAATAAATCAAATGCTTCTTATTAAAAATATGTTCTTCTCTTTCAAATGTAAATCCTATTTTTTCTGCTACTCTGATGGATTGAATATTGTTTGGAGCGATAATGCTTACCAGTTTGTTTTTCTTTAATTGTTGGAACCCGTATTCTTTACATTTTAACGCTGCTTCGGTAGCAAATCCTTTCGACCAGTATCTTTTATTGATATGATATCCAATTTCCACTTCAGCTGCCCCGTTAATGATTTGTGTTATAAGTCCACAATCTCCTATCACTTCATCCGTATCTTTTAAACACACCGCCCATAATCCAAAGCCATCCGCTTTATACCTCCCTTGATTGCGAGAAATCCAAGCATGTGTTTGTTCCATTGTAAATGGAGCTGGATAAAATCTCATCGATTCCGCATCCGAAAATATATCGTGTAAGGCGGAAGCATCGTCTGCTTCGAAATATCTTAAATAGAGTCTTTCTGTTTCTAAAATGAAACTCATCCTAAACTGTCTCCCTTAACCTATGGCATTACATTCTATTATATACAAAGAATAAGCCCTCAAGATTATACATCTCGAAGGCCGCATGTAAAACATTTGCAATATTTATGCTTTTTCTTCTTCTATACTCGATAAAACCTTGAATTGCATCTGCATTCCTGCCCCTGCCTGCATATTCAGCAAGTTGATAACATCCTTCGTATTCTGAGTCATTCCATCTTCATTTGCATATTGTTTACCGGAAAGGCGGTGCAGATCGTTACCGGCACTTATGGATTCGTCCTCGGCTTGCTTTGCTTCACTTAACAAAATTTTGGTGCCGTCCGGCCTAATGATATATTGCCGCACATAAGCCCCTTCCCTACAAGTAACTAACTTCCCTTTTTTCTCCTCACCTTGCTTATCCTCTGTCTTCTCCGCCTCTTTTTCCATAAGCACAGAACTAAACAACTCTTTGTTCGCATTGGAATTCGCTCGTTGAGCGGTAAACGTATGGCTTCCACCAGAATGAATACGCATACTCACACTTCCTTTTTGCACATGATAATTACTCTAAATAATATAGCTCTTACCTGAATATCGGAAAATAACGTTTAAAAGTTAACCTTGCTTCCATTCACAGAGAGCAAGACTTAAAATTGATATGAATATATCAAATGGTTTCTTCGAGGAGGTTCACATGGTTACCGAAAAACGAGCAACTTTCAATGAAGTCGCTGAGCTATACGATAAAGCCGGGAATCATTATCCAGACTCCCTATTTGACGAATTGCACAAGCTTACGCAACTGCCTTCCGCTGCACGCATTTTGGAAATCGGTTCGGGCACGGGAATCGCCACGCTTCCGCTTGCAGAACGAGGCTATCGCATCATCGGGGTCGAACTTGGACACGATATGGCAGCAGTCGCACGGCATAAGCTAGCCGCTTTCTCCAATGTCGATATTCAGCTTGCCTCCTTCGAAGATTGGCAGCCTCCGGCAGAGCCGTTCGATCTGGTCCTTTCCGCAACTGCATTTCATTGGCTTGATCCGGACATCCGGTTCCAGAAGACAGCTTCTGTACTGAAAGACAGAGGGCATCTGGCAATCGTAAAATATCATCATATCGCGGGTGGCGATCAGTCCTTCTTTGACCAAGTGCAGTTATGCTATGAACAATATAAGCCACACTCAGAACAGCTCCAACTTCCCCGCATGGAGGATATGTATCCCGACACAGAAGAGCTTGTACAGTGCGGATTGTATGAGCAGCCTGTCATACGAAGGTATGTCACGGAGGAAACCTATAATCGTCAACAATATCTCGATTTATTAGCAACGTATTCCGATCACCGAACTCTTGAACCATTGACTCGACAGCGTCTTTTTGAATGCATAGGGACTCTTATTGATAACGATTATGATGGTAAAGTGAGAAAATGTTACTTACATGAGCTCATCTTGGCACGCAAAGCTTAGTATTTAACAGAATTAATGATGGCACGCCTAATCTATCTTCACTGTTATGTATATTTCGGTATGAGGCAATTACAATGTGCCCACAGGAGAGATTGATTCGTATAAAGAAACCGAGCGAAGCGGACGGAGGATCCGTCCACTTCGCTCGGTTTAAATTGTCGGCTGGCGCCTAGTAGAGCACTACGTGACAGGTTGCTTCTGATAGGTTCCTTTAATGAATTGGTACATCCAATCGTACAATTCGCGTGCGCGCGGATCGGTGCTGCGGGCGCTTTCCAAGAGTCCGTCCACGCCCTGATAGTATGCCTTGAAGGCCCCTGTCATGAATCCGTTATCCACACCGCTGTTCAGATATTCAAGATACCGCTTACGGAATTCCGGATCATGATTCATCCGTTCATCTGTTTCCATTTCAACCCCAAGTCCGTGATGTCTCGCCAAGTAAGCAGCATCATCAACTCGTGCTGCCTGCGTTCCGTCGAAATAGTGGTTCGGTTGCAGTACGGTTGCATCGAATCCGAGAGCTCTTCCTGCAAAGTTCATGTTCGCAGAGAAGAACGGAATCCAGAAAAATTTCTTGCCTGCTTGGTGCACCAAGTCACGTGAATAGCTAAGCAGATTCATATCAACGGATTCTCTTCCATGCTCTACGTCTTCGGCCAACCAGTACATGCCAACCAAATCCAGTCGATCATAGTGACCTTGCAACCAACGTTCTTTCACTTGATTCATATACCATTGAATCGCCTTCGTACGGTTAGCAAAAGCTGCTTCTTCGCCAACTTCGGCAGCATTGAAATTTTCGGACACGCCGTCGCCGTCCACATCGCCAAAGTCAGAAATCTTTTCGCCTGCATACGGAATCATCAATACGACTTTCACTTTATGATTGGAATCATTGAGCTTGGCTCCGGCTTCTTTAACTGCTTCGTTTAAGTTAGCCATGTCACCATCCGCTTTGAACGTCTTATCTAAGTACCAGTTCCAATCGCTTAATAAGGCAGTGCTGCCGAAGTCACGCTGATCATCATCTGTTTTCAGCCCCAAATACAGCACCCCGTCATACATCCAGTCCGTCGAATTGCCCTGCTCGTCGACATAGCTGACGTATGGGATGATATTGTCTTTCTTCCAGTCGCCGCGGTCATTTTCATATTTGCCGTTGTACAATAACAACAAATCACGAATGTCCGCCGTATCACGACCTGGCTTCAAATAACCAGGTGTAACCGGTTTCAAATTAAAAGCATCATTTGTCTTCCCATCAACGCCATAGATCTCAACTTCGTCTAAGAATACCCACACCGTAGTCGTTATTGCTACTTTCACGTAACGAGCATACGCTTTACTCGCGTTGCGGGAAGGATGAGGAACACCGTCCACTTTACCATCCCATACGTAATCAACGCCAGTAGCAGTCTTATCTGCCCAGATCGGTTCCGGAGAAGCCATATGCTTCACAGGCGCCCAGTTCTGTCCGTCTTCCGACACATAGTAAGAGAGTATATTCGGACTGTAAATTGCAGCAGGGCCTTCATACAAAAAATGCGTTTTAATGCGTCCTACCGATTTGTTCTCACCCAGATCAAACGTAATCTCACGCGTTTTTCCACCTAAAAATGCGACCCAAGCAGAATCCCAGAACGCGTTCAGATCTCCAAACTTTCCATCCGTCAATCTGTTCCCGTTATCTTGATGCTCTTGGTGCGGCGCTTCGGAATACGAATATGTGCTGTGCGGCGCTAAGTTTTTCATCTCTCGAGCCTCACCTCCTTCGGCATATGATACTTGCACGGTTGACAACATCAAGACCGCGGCAAGCAACAAAGAGGCCCATTTCTTTATCTTATTCATTAGCTGGTCTCCTTCCCCTTGTTAAAGTGGCTGAGGCTCATGTTGTTACTCTATTATAGATCGGAGAAATTCGACAAATTATAATTATAGTTCAAAAAACCTGTACAATTTTCCAGAATGATGACATCTAGTCGGCAGCATTATCTTGAGCGGATCGATACATGGGCTTCCAATTAAGGATAAACACAGTGAGACTCGCTGTATATTCCATACTGGAATGCGCATTCTACACAATATGGTGATGATAATGAGAGATCTATCGTTATTGAAAATTCCAACATGGGACATATGGCTGGCGGCTGGGTTCAGCTTCCTAGCTCCCTATCTTGTCTACAGGCTATTCCACTGGCTCGGCACGAACGAGCAATTCATGAAACGGTGGAAATCGTTAAAATCCAAACCGAAAGCCTCGGCCCAGCCGACACTGTGCTCTCAGCTGCGGCAGCCGCCGGAGAAGACAGAGGATGAAGCAATGCTGCACCGATCGCTGAACCAAAATGTGGATGCAATCTGCAAGCAGATCGGGGACAATACAGACTTGTACCTGCGTCCATTTCAATTCGGACAGCACATGAAAGCCATGCTGCTGTACATGGACTGCGCGACCGACAAGCAGCTGCTGGACGAATTTGTTTTGAAACCGCTCATGAGACTGTCTTCTGATGGAGTTACAGACCGGATGGATCCGAATCGATTCGTCCGTCGACTCCGTCTCGAATGGATTCCGATGAGCGAGCTCGAAGACACGGCCAGCCTGACTCGGTCCATCTCGGCAATGCTGGTTGGTTCCGCCGTCTTGCTCGTAGACGGATCCGACCACGCCATTCTTATCGGCGCTAAGACGAAGCTGCTGCGCGCTATCGACGAACCCTCGACCGAGGCGCTCGTACGCGGTCCGCGCCTTGGCTTCATCGAGTCGCTGCGCGCCAACACCGTTATCCTCCGCGACCGGACGAACGATCCGAACTTCAAAGTAATCGGCTTCGAGCTCGGCCAGCGCAACCGGAAGAAAGTGTCCCTCTTCTACGTTCAGGACATCGCTCAACCCGAACTCGTCGAAGAAGTGAAGCGGAGAATCAGCCAGATTGACGTTGACGACTTGCCCGAATCGGGCTATATCGAGCAGTTGATCGAGGACAACTATATGTCCCCTTTCCCACAGCTGCAAACTACGGAACGACCCGACCGGGTCATTGCCGGACTATTGGAAGGACGGGTCGCCATCATGCTGGACGGGTCGCCGTTCGCGCTCATCGCGCCCGTCACCTTCAACATGCTGCTGCAGACGCCAGAGGATTACTACACCCGCTGGATCCCGGGATCGCTTCTCCGCGTGCTGCGTTATGTATCAGCCTTCGTATCCTTGTTCGGGCCTGCGCTGTACATCGCCTTCATCTCGTTCCATCAAGGTCTTATCCCGACGAAGCTTGCCATCTCGATGTCAGGCACGCGCGAAGGGGTACCGTTCCCGCCCTTGGTCGAAGCGCTGATGATGGAAATAGCGATCGAAATTTTGCGCGAGGCGGGCCTGCGCCTGCCAAAACCAGTCGGGCAAGCCGTCGGGCTGGTCGGCGGACTCGTCATCGGGACGGCGGCGGTGGAAGCCCACCTTGTCAGCCCGCTTATGGTCATCGTCGTTGCCTTGACGGCGATTACGTCCTTCGCCATTCCACAGTATGAGGCGGGCGTTGCCATTCGGATGCTGCGTTTCATCGTGATGTTCTGCGCAGCCACCCTGGGGCTGTACGGCATCATCCTTTTCATCCTCATGCTGCTGACGCATGTCGTCAAGCTGAAGAGCTTCGGCTTGCCTTACGTCTCGCCGGCCGTGCCGTTCCGGTCTAACGACTGGCAGGACTTTCTGTTAAGGCTGCCATTGTTCAAGCTGGTGCTTCGGCCGCGCATGCTGAAGCCGCAAGACCAGCAGCGGGAAACTGACATCGCGAAGAAAGGAGGAGATAGGGATGGGTCCGGCCGCCAATCTCAATCCTGATGACCTATCGCCAACCCAAGTCGCCGTCATTCTGGCGAATGCCATACTCGGCACGGGTATTCTTACGCTGCCACGCCTCCTCGCCGTCGCGATGGATACGCCAGACGGTTGGGTTCCGATCATGATCGGGGGCCTCATCGTAATTGCCTTCGCGTCGTGGCTGGTGAAGATTGGGTCCCGGTATCCGGGACAAACGTTTTTCGACTACAGCCCGACGCTGTTCGGCGTCTGGTTGAGCCGGCTGATTGTCGGTGTCATGATCGTGTACTTCGTCTGCATTGCTGCTTACGAAGTTCGCGTGCTCGCGGAAGTGGTCGATATGTTCTTGCTGGAGCAAACGCCCAAATCCGTCATCATCATTACGATGATGTGCGTGTCGGCCTACCTTGTCTTCGGAGGGATCGGAGCCATTTCCCGCATGTGCGGTCTGCTGCTGCCGCTGACGGTGCTGGTGCTGTTCTTCTGTTTTGCGCTGAGTATGAAGAGCTTCGATGCCAACAATTTACGTCCGGTGCTCGGGGAAGGTGTATACCCCGTCTTGAAGGGCATCTGGCCGTCCGCCATGAATTTTCTGGGGTTTGAGATTATGTATATCCTTCCCGGCCGCATGAAACATCCCAAAAAAGCTTACCGGGCGGTGTGGTATGGCATCATCATCGTGGTCGCGGTCTATTCATTCAGTTATATAGCCGTCATCGGAGGGCTGTCGACCGAAGCGACGAAGACGGTCACTTGGCCGTTGATTTCGCTTATCCGTTCGTTTGAGTACACCGGCATCTTGTTCGAACGGTTCGATTCGTTCCTGATGGCGATATGGATTATGCAGATTTATACAGCGTTCATGTTGTTTCACTATTTGCTCGTCTCATCGCTGAAGGTGTTCGGAGTGCGGCGGCCATATGGAGGCGCGTTTGCTGTGCTGCCCGTCATCTATATACTGGCCATGCTGCCTCGCAGCACATTCGCCATTCTGTCTTTGTTCCGGTATGTGGAATATTTATTTCTCTTCACTATCGGGGTCGTGCCTGCGCTCTGCATGGTAATGAATTGGATTCGGAGGCGATCGCAACATGAAGCCTAATTGCAAGCTTAAGCTGCGTCGGCACCTCGCACGCTGGTCATGTCTGCTGCTCGCCTCGCTCGTGCTGCCCGGTTGCTGGGATGCCCGCATGATCAACCAATTGTCCATCACGAGCGGGGTCGCTCTGGATCAAGCTCCTCCGGAGCTGATGACCGAGGAAGGAGCAGTCGGAAGGAACAACGGCAATCTGCCCCAGAACCCGGACCGCCTGCAGGTGACCTTCGAAATCATTATTCCGAAGATTGCGTCCGGCATGCCGTCCGGCTCGTCCACGGTGAAGCCGTTCACGAACATTACAGTGACTGGGGATACCATGCACGAATTGACGCGGCGCATCGCCCTCGAGACGAATCCCATCTTCGCAGAGCACGCCAAAGTCATCTTAATTAGCCGCCAGCTGGCTGAAAAAGTCGATTTAATCAGGCTGCTCAATATGTTCTACCGTGACGAAGGTTACCGGGAGAGCTGCGTTATTTTCCTTACGGAAAGCGATGCGAAATCCGTGTTCTCGGTAAAAGGGAACGACATCCCTACGGACACCATTATGAGCATCGCGGACAATCAATTCCGCTCCACGCGGGTGCTTCCGCTATTGACGCTGCAGAAGACGATGGAGAAATTGACGAACGGCACGAGCTTCGTGCTTCAAAGCCTGAATGTATACAACGGCAAGCTAATGTTCCATAGCGGTGCCGTTATAGACGGCGCCACCAAACGGTTTACTGGTTATATGGGAGCATTGGAAATGCAGGGGCTTGCTTGGCTGCACGGTAAAAAAACCGGCGGACTCGTACGGATTCCGGAGTTCGAGGGCAAACCATCTTTCGTATACGAAGTCAAAAAGATGACTTCCCGCATCATCCCGGTCGTGAACGGCGATCAGATTTCCTTCCGGGTTCAGATCAGATCCCGCGGACGCATCTCGGAGGACTGGCGTCCCTTGCAGATAACGGAGAACAAGCTGGATATCGAACGGCTGCTGCAGGATTCCCGCCGAGACGTCGAACGCGAAATCCGCCTGATGACGCAAAAAACGCTGGACCTGATTCAGCGCAAGTACCAGACCGACATCATCGGCTGCAGCAACGAGCTGCGCATTCATCATCCGCAAGTATGGGCCAAGGTAAAGCCGCAATGGAAGCGCATTTTCGCTGAAGCTCCCATAACGGTGGACGTCTCGGTTGACATCGAGGATTTTGGCCTGGAGAATATGCAGTTGCAAAAAAGATAACTTTCAATGAAAACAACCTTAGCGCCTTACAGGCGGCTAAGGTTGTTTTCTGTGTTGCTGGATACGCTCCTTATTGCGCGTGAGGGATTTCTGCAGGTGTCTCTATATGCGCCGGCCCCATGGCGGCATTGCTGACATGGACAGACTCCGAATTGTTTCTCACTCCGGCCGCTTTGATGACAAAATGATAGCTTTTGCTTGAATCAACGTTCTTCAATGTATATTTATACTCGGCTTGACCTGCGACTGCCGGGATGTACAGACTCCAATTTTTGCCCACCTTTTCACCTTGCTCATAAATTCTGAATCCTCTGACAGGCTCCGAGGCGCCGGAAGGAGCGTTCCAGGAAATAACCGCTTTTCCGTTCTCGACTTTGATTTTAACCTGCTCGACCTTGGCAGGCTTATCGTCCGTTCTCTTGATGCTGTACTCGTCGTATTTCTTTAAGCCCTCGGCCTTGGCCGCGGTATAAGAGGTAAATTTCAGAACGTCTTTGGAGATAGAAACGTCCGTGAACATTTTTTTGAAAGGTTGAGCGTTAATGGCCGCAAAATAATCATCATACCCTGGATATTTCTCGTAGAACTTTCCGCCCACGGAGTTAGTCATCAGATACACGGTGCCTTTCGGATCAACAACATGGCCATCTTTATCTTTTACAACATTTTTGATGGGCTTATCGTTCAGCATTTGATAGGATCTCATGTACATATGGTCATGCGCTTCGAACACCATATCAATGCCCATTTCATCGAATACGGGTATCAAGTATTTTTTGTAAAACTGGATGCGGCCATCTTCCCACTGTCCTGCATTATCTCCTGCCGAATAAGGCCCTTTGTGGAATGACACAATTTTCCAATTTTTGTCAGTCTTCGCAACTTGATTCCTCATCCAGTCCAATTGGGCATTGAATTCAGGATCCGCCCACTCCAATTCACCTTTCTTATTGAGTCCGCCCTCGAACTGGGAGTTAAATTGCATAAAGAGCGCGTCTCCATATTCAAAAGCATACACGGATCCATCATGAGTGCCTTGAACTACGTCTTTGGGCAAGTTAAAGTGGTTGTAAAAATTGTTATTTTCTGTTGTCTCATCACCGTCGTAATCTTTCACTTCATGACCGCCAAGTACGGGCACGAAAGGAACATTGGCAAATTCACTTTGCGGAATGCCTAGAAACCACTGCCATTGGGATTCCAAATCGCCATTATCCACTAAGTCCCCGGTTAAAATAAAGAACTTCGGATCGCCAATGTGATTGATCGCTCTGCGGAACGTGTCTTGCCACAGCTCGAATGTGGATTTGCTGGAGGCTTGCGAATCCGAGCCTACAATAAAATGGAAACCCTCATTGCCCGCTTGATCGGTGGTGAACGAACCGATAGGGCTCCATCCATCCGCATCCCCGTTGCCTGCACGGTATTTGTATGCCGTACCCGGCTTGAGATTATTGGCTATGACCTTATGGCTCGCAAACTTTGTCTTTTTCTTTGAAGCCCGATCGCTTTTTACCATGAAAGTCTCGATAATCGTGGAACTCCCGGTATATGTAACCGCTTTGGCTTCAGGAAATATACCGTTCACCACCTCGGAGGCTTCAACAACCTGCAGCTTCGTGCCTGTGATGTCTTTCGGCGTGTACCATGCAAATGCCGTGCTTGTTTTGGGATTTCCATTGAGCGTCATATTTAATAATTGGGGCGCTTTCTGGGAAGTGTTCGTTTTTTGCATGCCTTTGACAATGACATCCTTTATTCTGCTTGAACCTGTCTCGCCTATCGAGCCACTTCCTGATACTCTTGCATTTGAGTTCACGACCCAGCGGATATATAGCCGTTCCTGGTCATTGGCATCGCTTGGGAGCGCAGCATCCGACAATGAGCCGGCAGCTTTGTAGTCCGTGCCAAGCACTAGCGCGCCGTTGTTAACATCCTTCCAATTGGCCAAGTCTGTGCTGATTTGAACCTTAAAATCACGAGGCCCTGTGCTTGACGACTTCTGTTGCGAAGCTAAAGTAATATGCTCCAAGCCCTTTGTCGAGAGAGTGGCAACCCAAGCTTTTTTGTCTTTTCCATTGTCCCAGCCTTGGTAACGGATGCTTTTCTCGCTTTCTTCAAACGTAAAGCCCTTTCTGGAGTTCCCCCCAACCTCTTGAACAAGCGTAGAGGAATCTTTATACAGTCCAGATGCAGCGTAGAACACGCCGGGATCGTTCTTCATGTTCTTGAATTCCCATTTCGCCACAATCTCTGTGCTAGCCGCCACTGCCTGTTCTTTCGTCTCGCTTGCAAAGGCCATATTGGAGAATAACAGCATAAACGCTAATAACATGGGGAGCGTTCGATAACACTTCTTTTGCAAAGCGCGATTAACCTGCATTCCATTCCCTCTTTCCTCACAAAGTAAAATGAAAATCTTTACCAAGAAGATGGTAGCACATTTTAATGTTATGCCTTGCCCGTTTACATAAACTATAATTTCGCGTTTAAGAGAGTCTGTTATAGTAGTGGATTTGAATGTTGTGGACTGGCGCGTTGTTGATCAGGATTCATAGTCAAAGAAATACCAGAGGTATGCAATCTGTTCACATTATATGATAGCTTAATTTGAACTTATTGCCTCACTCCCTTTCTAAGTGAACAAAACACGACCAAAAAATGAAATCGATTAAACAGGGATATCATACTCTAACTTGTTTTTTTTGTAAACAAAGAAAAGACTTGTATATTATTAGTGCAGCTGATTATTTACCCGCGTCTATCCCCCTAGCCATACTCGATCCACCAACACGCGGACACCGTCGGTGACTTCGGGATCATATATGCGTTTCATTTTGAACTCACTCATCATTATCCATCTTCCTCCCAGATATTTGTTTTTATTTGCTGGAAAACTTGTAGAAAAATCCGGCAGACTCGTCCGCCATAAACGCTGCCATTGACGAACATCCTGCTTAGATTCCGACTCCAGCAATTTTGCAAGGCTCGGCGAAGTGGCTGAAGCGCCATCCTTCGGTCTTCGCGGATTGAACAAAACACCTTCATTTTTGTAAAAAATGCGCAGGATTCGATCCTTTGTGCCTATCCTTTCTAGGGCAGTCCCAAATATGCAAAAGCCGCTCATCCCAATGTAAGGGATTGAGCGGCTTTTATTTAAATTCTCAACCATTCTTTTTCATATTCTACTACTACTCCATTCGAATCCACTTCTAGGCGAGCTGTATATCCGCTTTTGATTGACTTATAAATATACGTGTTATTATTAATTCGTTCGTATGATTGCTCAAGAGGCTGAATTTCTAAGTGCGGAAAACGAATCCAAGCTGCCGTAACCGTAGCCGACTCTCCTACCGCTAAATTTAGGCGCTTAATTGGCAATACATTAGTTGAAGGCGTTACGCCGATATCAATATCTTTAAGTCCCGATAGCTTTTGTATCTCGTTCCCGTTCAAAGTCCAGCGGTTGTTATTGTCCCGCAGCACTTGCAGCGTTTGACTGCTGTTTTCATTCTGGACGCTCAGAATCACTTCACTGGTGTTTCCCTCTTGATCGCACTTGACTGTATAGTCAATAAAAGACTTTTCATTGTTTTCGCCACTTATTACTTTGCCTTCTATAGTTAATGACGTTTCAAAGGAAATATTGCAGTACTCCATCCCAAAGCCGTTCAACCGCTTCCATATAACTGTTTGCTTCATCACTTCTCTTGCTCCTAAAATAGTTTTCTAAATGACAACGCTAATATGGCCACAACCTAAAGCTGTTTTCAACAAATTGTTCGTTTGTTCCACTTGATCGATTATATACAGTTCTTCCTTTACGGTCTCTCTACTTGTCGCTATATCGTCCATTTAAACTTAACTATCGCTCATTCATTTGTCAATAAAATGAAAACGCCGCCCGGCAACGGGCAGCGTCTCTTCATTAATTCGTAGCTGAAGCAGCCGCATTTGCAGAGGTATCTCCACCTGGGGCCTTATGCTTAACACCAACACCACCTTTGCTTTCCACGAATTTCTTGATTGAATCGGTCATACCATCCTTGAGTTTGCTGATAAGGTCATCCTCGCTGATACCTTTGGCTGTTGCAATATCAAGAATCGATTTATCAGCTTCCAGTTCAGTTCTCAGTTTTTCTTGAGTAATACCCAGAATTTGTGTCAACACTTCAGGGTTGCCGAATCCCATACCGCCATGACCGCCACGTTTTCCTTCACGTCCGCCAACAGGACCCGTACCTTCAATTTGCTTCGTCAGCCGCTCAGACAGACTAGACAAAATTTTGTCCGCTTGTTCCTGTGTCACCTTGCCTCCGGTCACCTCGGCGTTAATGGTTTCAGTCTCGGCAGCAATAAGCTTTTGCAGGTAGTCCTCTTTGCTTAACCCGCTCGCTTCGGCAACTTCCACTAACGTTTTGCCTTCTTTGAGACTAGCCGTGATGGAAGCTTCATCGACATTGAGTATCGTAGCCGTTTCTTTTACCACATTGCCATGACGCCCGCCTTTTTCGCCGAAGCCGCCGCGTCCTTTGCCATCCTGCGCATTCCGGTCTGCTTTCAGTTGTTGAACGGAGGTGCTGTTAGTTGCATCCGATGCTGACTCGGCGAGCGCATAATTTTGAACAGCTCCGACTCCGAGAACAAAAGCCGCGATCATTGTGCCTGTAGCAATTTTTTTGCTAATTGGTTTCATAGTTGTCTTCCACCTTTTCGGTTTATTTTTGTTTCCTGCTTACAACACCAAGTTTAGGCTCCTTACCTGAATTGCACATTAGAATAAACTGAATGTTAGCTGAGCATATTCTGAGAAATGACTGAAAATAAAAGATGATTTAACGATGGAGAAGTATAAAGAAGGAGCAACTAACAATATCAAGTCAATTGGAGGCGTTTCCTGCATTGGATTTTTGAAATGTCGATTCTTTATGAATAGTATTACGAAGGTGTTTCCAAACAACAAAAGGAAAGCCGCGGCATTTTCAGCCGCGGCTTCGTTCATTAATGCGATTCGGCAGGATTTAGGCTGCCGTTGGCGCCTTTATCGTACGAGTTAATTTCAAAGGTAATAATTTTATCGTAGATAATGACATCTTTTCGTTGCTTGAACGGACCTTTATTGTTGCCGTGCTTATCGATAGAGAACGTGATTGGCCCCGTTCCAGCGGCACGACCTTCATACCAACTGATGAAAGCACTCACTTCCGTCATAGATAAGTCGTATTCTTTGTCCGCCCCGTTTACCAGCGTAATCCGGAGCAGAGCCCGTTCTCCCGGTGTTCCCGGTTCACCAGGTTCCGGGCCCGGATTGTCTCCGGCCTTCGGCATGACGGCAACTTCGTTCGAATTCGCGCTCTCCCCTGCTTCGTGCAAAGCCGTCACGACATAATAATAAATCTTCCCGTTAACGACATTGGTATCGATATATGAATAAGTGCTCGAAGTAACGGTCGCAATTGTCGTATAGGAACCGCCTGTGGTATCGGAACGTTTCACATTGTATCCGGTTGCAGCATGTACCATATTCCAACTCAACATCGCTCTCGCATCCCCTGCAGTTCCAGTCAAAAGAATGTTCTCTGCAGGTGGCTCAGCAGTTACTTTGCCAAATACGTTCCACTCCGCCACCGTCGAAAAGGAGCCTGTCGTCTTCAGTACCACCGTTGCCACGTCTGCAATAGGTGCAGGCAGCGATTCGACACTGTCGTTGGTGACTGGCTTATAGGAAAGCAGTAAATTGTGGTTCGCGTCGTAAAACTCGACCACTGCATCATGGCCGGTATACTTATTGACAATGACGCCTGATATTTCTGCCGGTGCGGAGAACGTGTGCCAGACGATCTTATTTCTATTCACCTCATATGCAGTCGACGGATTGTTGTCTGTCAGCAGCCGCACATTTTCCGTCGGATTAGCCAAAGACGCTCCGGCTTTCAACGTAAGCCCGTCCAGCAACCCGCCCGTATATTTGGTGGCATCCGGCTTAATGCTCCTCTCGCCAGAATGGCCGCTCTCTCCTGCTTCGTTGACGGCGCTTACGACATAGTAATACATAACGCCGTTGCTTACGGCCTTGTCCGTATAAGCCGTGCCCTTCACATTGGGAGCCAGCAAAGCGTACGGTCCGCCGGGTGACGTTGCCCGCTTGACATGGTACGCTTTCGCCCCCGTCGAGCCCCATTCGAGCGTTACCGTCTTATCGCCGGCTTGGATCCAATTGATGGTTGGTACAGAAGGCGCGACCGAAGGTGTAGTGAATACGTTCCACTCTGCAACCGTGGAGAAGGAGCCTGACGTCTTCAGTACTACCGTCGTCACATTACTGACCGGATTGGGCAGCGATTCTACGCCGTCATTGACCACAGGCTTGTGGGTAAGCAGCAAATTGTTGTTCGCATCGTAAAACTCGATCATTGCTTCATGGCCGGTGTACTTATTAACAATGACGGCTGAAATTTCCGTCGGCGCGGAGAACGTGTGCCAGACGAACTTGCTTCGATTCACCTCATATGCAGTCGACGGATTGTTGTCTGTCAGCAGCCGCACGTTTTCCGTCGGATTAGCTAAAGACGCTCCCGCTTTCAACGTAAGCCCGTCCAGCAGCCCGCCCGTATATTTGGTGGCATCCGGCTTAATGCTCCTCTCGCCAGAATGGCTGCTCTCTCCTGCTTCGTTGACGGCGCTTACAACATAGTAATACATAACGCCGTTGCTTACGGCCTTGTCCGTATAAGCCGTGCCCTTCATATTGGAAGCTAGCAAAGCGTACGGTCCGCCGGGTGACGTTGCCCGCTTGACATGATACGCTTTCGCCCCCGTCGAGCCCCATTCGAGCGTTACCGTCTTATCGCCGGCTTGGATCCAATTGATCGTTGGTACAGAAGGCGCGACCGAAGGTGTAGTGAATACGTTCCACTCTGCAACCGTGGAGAAGGAGCCTGACGTCTTCAGTACCACCGTCGTCACATTACTGACCGGATCGGGCAGCGATTCTACGCCGTCATTGACCACAGGCTTGTAGGTAAGCAGTAAATTATGGTTTGCATCGTAAAACTCGATTAATGCTTCGTGGCCGGTATACTTATTAACAATGACGGCTGAAATTTCCGTCGGCGTGGAGAACGTGTGCCAGACGAGCTTGCTTCGATTCACCTCATATAAAGTCGCTGGATTGTTGTCTGTCAGCTGCGTCACCGCATTGCCTACCGGCTGTCCTATGGCGCTTCCCGTTGGCAGCGCGACTCCGTCCAGCAGGCCGCCCGAATATTTGCTTGCCGCGGCGTTCGCGGGCGCGGCGTGCATCAAGCTTGCGATCAACGTCAACAATAAGCACAACCAACCGAATTTGTTTAACCTCATCTTATCTCCTCCTAGAATATAAAACGAAAGTTATAATATGTAATTACAAATCCAGTATATAACATAATCTTCATTTATACTACTATAGTCTTATATCAAATTATTTAAATAGGTATTTTGAACTCTATTAAAGTTGATTTTTGAGTAATTCCAGGAAAAAACGGAACAAACAGCAATCTACACACGATGTGGGAAATACGAACACACTACAAAAACGTACTTTTCAATTTCACTTAGAACAATTATTTTCTATTACTGGGTCAGTAATCGCAATAATAGTTTACATAATATATATTATGACAAATGCACACACTAATTAGTTTACTGGTCTGTCCTAAGCTATACTACATTCATGATGCAAGCTCCTGCAGCATAAGAATAGAACACCGCGATCCATACTTATTTAACCGATGGAGGGTTCCCTATGCCCAAGTCTGTCAAACAGCTGATTAACGAGATCGACCTCTGGAAGGATGCGTACCATATCCGTTACGAGCCTTTACAAGGAGGCTGCACGAACGATACGTACAAAGTGCCCCTGCAACGAGAACAGTTCAAAGATAACCCCGCCAAGCACCGTCCACGAGAGAAAGAAAGGAAGAAAGATACTCGTCTGCACCGTCTTCATAAACCATTTAAGCCGCAGCTCGTTCAACAGCAGCGCCAAAATGAGCGGGATAATAAGACCGAACACGATCTTCAATATGGCAATAACGAGTGTATTCCACAGCACTTGATAGAAATCAGGGAGATTGAATACGTACGTGAAGTTGTCCCAGCCTACGAACTTCGACTTGAAAAAGCCGAGTATCGGCTCGAATTTCTGAAATGCCATGACGAGACCGAACATCGGTCCATAGCTGTATATGAGCGTTACGATGACCCCAGGAATGAGCATCAGGTGCAGAGGCCATTCTCGCCGCATCTCTTTCATACTGTAAACGATGATTTCATCCTATGATGCCTCCTATACGGTCACGATTGCTCGTATTACTCGGTTACAGTGTGGAGTTGTTCTCCACCCATTTGTTGATTTCAGCTGTAATTTGCTCCCCGCCAAGCTTCTTCCAGCTTGGGAAGTCCCTTCATGAGCGCCGTCACGTCCGCCAGATCAGACTGTGATTGCACGACGATTCGCGATGCATCATCAATCATAAATACACCTGCTCTTTGATACGAGCCTGTAATTTGCGATATCGTCTCCGCCAGCTTCTCTTTTGACAGCTCCAAATATGAAACGATGCTGCCTCGGTTCCCTGTCATGATGAACAAGATGCGATCGTTCCACGCATAGATTGGCTGCTCTCCAGCTTGCTCGATTAAGGCTTGAACCATGTTGTGTTCCGGGTTCGGCAGCTTGCTCGTCCCCATTTCGGTGGAAAGGGTATGCTTGTAGGACTTGATGTAAGTGCCCGCATTCACCACATAATCGCTTGCATTTTGTATCGTCGTCAGACTCTCATGGATGCGGTTGACTAAAGCGACTTCTTCGTAGCCTGATATATTGCCTGCATAGAATGCAAGACTTTGCAGATCGGAGTTGTGGATGAGCTGCAATTGCAAATTGCGGATAAAAGAGATTTGTTCATTCAATTGGTTCGTATAAAAGGAAACATTTTTCGCCAAAGAACGCTCGGCTTCATCGCGAAGATGGTTCATGCTTGTCCAATTAAAGACGAGACTTATACCGTAGATGGGCATGACGAGGATGAGAAACACGATGATCATCTTTTGATACACATACATAGGAGTTCGTTTGCGCCATACTTTCATGCCATTTGCACCTGCCCCCAATCATCAACAAAAAAAGCGGTGTTATTTCCGGTCGACAACACCGTAAACGCCGCTTCTTTGTTTCCGATTATACATGGGACTGCCCAAATGTAAACTGATTTTTATTTAATCGCACTTATAGAGGTTGTTCAAAAAGTCCGCTTTTGATCACGAAGTCACTCAGGAAGTAACTCGGCATCGAATCTTGCATTCACTCTCGAACAGCGTATGCTTTCGAAGTATGTTTCCTGCGGAAACATTTCAGCTGCTCATGTAGTCCCGTCTACACTGCGCTGCTCCTTACAAGTTTTGCAAAGCAAAACTCGCTTCGGAAGCATACGCTTCGAGTTCCTGCAACCTTCTCGGTGCTGAAAACCGACCTTTTTGAACACGCACTTATATTTAACTACATTAATATTCAAATACTTTAATATGTAATCAGTTTTTTTCCTATTTTAAAATATAAAGGGATGGTTGATAATAAAATCACTCCTACACATATCGTACCCACTATAAAATTTGTTACTGTTATCGTATTTGTATCAAAACCAGCTTTTAAAATTAATAGATTCGTAGGAATAATGACACCTATTCCTGTCAACAATCCAGGTGAATAACACCGTTCAATAATCGTCGAAATCAAATGAGGGAAAATAATATTAAATATCATTGAACCCAAAAACCCGAAGTAAGCATACTTCAATATCACATTCGAAGGATAAAAAATATATAAAACGGTTATCAAATACGCTAATGCAGTAACTACAAATAATCCGAATAAAAACTGATCCTGTTTAACAGGGGCATGCATTTTTACTTTAGTTGCTTTTAATGACTGTCGTATTAACCAAACGGCTTCTTCTAAATTATGTATAGTGATTGCAAACAGAAACAAAATAAGAATGGAGCTGCTCATTTTTTGTCCCCCATTTCAATATATCTTGTTGTAACCATTCGTTCCCTCACTTCAAGCCGTTCACTATAAAGCGGGTCGTATAAGCGGCTACAGCCTCTACACTTTCCTCTTTGCCTTGCATATCCGCCGACTCGAATATGTCATCTATAGATGGAGCTATTCTAGTAAAAATCAACGAACCGATGATAAAGTGCAACGTATGTTTCATTGATTCAAAGTCAAAGCAGCCTTTTTCCCTTCCTGCTTCCAAAATACGGCGAAGCTGCATCCATAGCGCGAACAAGTATCGCTGCAGCTTTTCCATTCTGGGACTCTGCATGATGATTTCCTGCTGCAGCAAGTTGATAAGCTCCGGCTCCGCCATACGCAAGCGCACGAACTCGCCGATAAAGGCGCGCAAATCCTTCTCGGGATTTTCCAATTCGTATTCGGTATTCAAAAAGTCTGGTGCGAATGCATCAAACAAGGCATAGAATACATTCTCTTTGCCCCCGAAATGATACGACACCAGCGCCAACGCCACTCCAGCCTCGTCGCAAATTTGCCGCACGGTCGTTCCCTCGAAGCCTTTGCGGGCAAACAACACCTTCGCTGCATCCAAAATTTTCATTTTTACATCTTTTTCATCCTGTTTCATTGAAGCCCTCCTGACCTTATCTTCTCTTAGATCCAAGCAGCATAGGAGTATATTTTTTGAACAATTGTTTTGAACGATTGTTCAAATTGAACATGCTTAAACAATACTCCTGCCTTGCCGCTTTGTCAATACGATTTATACAGGAGCTCTAATGTGCTGCCGCTGTCATCATCCCCATTCAAGTTCGGGTGGCCAATATGGCAAGGGCGGATACCATCAGCATGTAATCGGTATGAAATTATCAAGCTCTGAATGAGGATGCGCCGCGCCCAGAGAGCGGTGATTATAGCGCTCAAAGTCATAGGTATAGGCTAACTCATAGCCTGATTGGGCCAACCAAGTGCCATAAATATATTGGTACATGAACGGGAGCCCTGCGGAAGGGCCGATATGTCGAAATACAGCGTACTGGCCAGGCAGCACAACGGCTTCCTTTAGTTCGGAGCCATTTTCCTTCACTTTATGAAATTTTGCGAAACGAACAAAGCAGCCTAGATACGTCTCTATAATGACAACGTATTTAGACTGCTATTATGATGCATGTCAATTTTCCGCCGTTCTTCTATTTGTTCGTTCTTTTTAGTTTTCTTTGCCTATAGATAAGCACAATAAATGCAACCGTTAAAAGTTTTGACTGAGTGCTTGTATCCACAGAGCCAAATAAAGAATAATAATATGACATCAGAAGTCCAATGGACGCTATTCCTAAGAGAACATAATTCCTTACTGCGGGGCTTTTCCTAAATAAGAACGCAACCCCAAATACAATGATTAGACTGTAAACCAGTAGAAAGGACAACATAATTAATGATGTTCCAACAATACCAATGCTCATTGCCTCTCCCTCCGTTATCTTTTTCTTGATTGTATCATAAAACATCCGCAATTGTTATTATATCCCAACACAGAACCTGACCTTCGATTTTTTCGATTAAGTAGTCAATAATGTTAATAATTCATCAAAAGAAAAAAGGAACCGTCTGCTCAATGTCATTTAGTTAAGCTCAAAGACAAAACTTGGAATAAAAATGAAATCCGAAACGGCATGGGAAAAAGCCCTGTGCCGTTTGTTTTTTGGTGCAGGCAAGGAAAAAAGCGTACAGCCCTGTCGCTAGTCTTATTTTATTGAAAACACTTCAATCATTCACCGCATTAATATGATATAATATAGGTAATAATAGTGCGGGAGTGTGGATATGTTGCGAAAAACGGGTTACGAAGGACGTTCACAAATCTCCATGGTCTCCTTGGATGAGCTTGTACCTAAGGATCATTTGGTCCGCAAAATCAAATACGCCATCGACTTTAGCTTCATCTACGACTTGGTTCGAGATGTCTACTGTAAAGATAACGGCCGCCCTAGCATCGATCCGGTTGTTCTTACGAAGATTGCGCTCATTCAATGCCTTTTTGGTATTCGCTCCATGCGTCAGACGATTAAAGAAATTGAAACCAATGTGGCGTACCGTTGGTTTATTGGATATGACTTCAGTCAGCCCATTCCTCATTTCTCGACGCTGGGCAAGAATTATGTGCGCCGTTTTCGGGATACTGGACTGTTTGAGGGGATTTTTAATCACATCCTCGAAGAAGCTGTTCGTCATGGTTTCATTGAGCCTGACGTGCTCTTTAAAGCTAGCGCGAACAAAAACAAATATGTAAAAGAGATCGTTCAGGAGCAGAGTCGAGAATACCAGGACCAGCTTGATGAAGAGATCAATAAGGATCGAGTTGCACATGGAAAAAAACCATTTGAAAAAAAGTCGGAAGTAACGCAGAAGGAGGTGAAAGTTAGCACGACTGACCCGGAGTGGTTTGTTCGTGAAGGGCGAGAAAGAGCGTGTTTTCGCCTACAGCTTCCACACCGCGTGTGATCGAAACGGGTTTGTACTCGGGGTCAAAGTAACGCCTGGAAATGTCCACGACAGCCAAGTCTTTGAAGATGTCCTGAACGAGGTTACTCGCGTAGTTCCGGCTCCGCGAGCGGTTGCCGCGGATGCGGGTTACAAGACGCCAGCCATCTGCAAGACTCTGCATGAACAAGAGATTCGTCCCGTCCTGCCGTAATACACGTCCCCATACTAAAGATGGCTTCTTTAAAAAGCATGAGAACGTTTACGATGAGCACTATGACTGCTACCTATGTCCGGCAAATGCGGTACTGTCTTACGAAACAACGAACCGTGACGGTTATAAAATGTATCGCTCAAATCCGACAATCTGGCAAGCCTGTCCTTTCCGGACACAATGTACAGAGAGTAAAGATGCAGTGAAGCGTATCAGTCGACATGTTTGGGCTGAATATGTTAAAGAGGCGGATCACCTCCGCCATACAGAAGAAAACAAACAGATTTATGCGGAGCGAAAAGAGACGATAGAACGCGTTTTTGCTGACTTAAAGGAGAAGCATGGTATGCGGTGGACGACCTTACGAGGATTAAAAAGAGTCTCCATGCAAGCGATGCTTGTTTTTGCTGCCATGAACCTCAAAAAAATGGCGACCTGGCTCTGGAAAACCGGTCGCCCATCTGATAAATTCAATTTCGTATTTGAAATATGGATAAAAAACATAAAGAACTCCCGCGTCTGCAGTATTTCGCGGGAGTTTGTCTTCAATCTGAAGCGGATGGAATATCCGCTTAAAAAAATGTCCATATGAACGGAATTATGCTACTCTGTAGACGAAGCTAACAGCTGATCTCCAGCGGATTTTGCGCGTATTCTTCTGCCCTGGGCGAATGGGTCGAATCGGCAAAATGTTTTTGCGAATCAGCGCTTCAACATCGGGCGGGGGTTCATCGCCCCTTGAGCGCAGGAAATGTCTGAAAACGTGAACGGCGACCGTGAAGTTGACTTAGTATGGGTACCGTGTATCCATTTGGGAAATGACGACGTGTGAGGTTATCATTTCAGCGAAATTGTACATGATCATTCTTGCGAAAATCTCTTGGGTGATGGACTCTTGCTTCTTTGCGTGAAAATTCATCAGACCGACGGTGTATTTTAATGCCCTGAAAGAGGTTTCAATGCCCCACCGCATGCTGTAAATGGACTTGATTTCATCGGGTGGGAAATCAGCGGCAGAAAGATTCGTAACGACGGTTTCATAAGCGCCATTCGGCAGGACGAAACGAACAACCCGAAAGGAAATCGGATAAAACAAGTTCCCATGCAAATCCAAAAAATCAAATGTAGAAGTGGAAGGGACGAACCTGTAAATCTCGGGATGAGCCTTGACCTCTTTGGTTTGTTTTTTTGGTGAGTGTCAGATAAATGTCCATATCAAATTTCTCCGCTAGCAGGCAAACGCAAGCCCGAAAGAATACCATTGGAATCCAAATCCTTTACCCGTATGACGTAGTTCCACCCTTTGTGTTCAAATGCAGAAGGTTATAGCCTTTGGTGTTCGGTTGACTTTGAAAATAGGTGTCCGTATCCACAGAGTCAGTTGCGATATGCAAATCTGAATCGTCAACAGCAAGTAATCGATACCCTCGGTAGTGCTTGATATCCGTATACGATTGCGTAAATTCGTGAAACAAGAATTCCACAGCTGACGGCAGGATTTTATTTCTCTGTTGGACAAAAGCAGAAGTGGTTGCGGTGTTTACGTCATAGCCCTGCGATTCCAAGAGTTCCTTATATATGCTGTTGCCCCCCATTGAAATCAAGAGTTGCATAACCGTTTCAAAGGGCAGCTTCTTCTTTCGGGTAAAATCCTTTTCAGGGTTTTTGACATAAGGTGCCGGTGCGGCTGACATTTCTCGTATTAGGGATGTCAGCGTTTTTTTAGCGAATTTGCGTACTCATCCATTGGCGTAACCTCCTCGTTTTTTCAAGGGGCTTCGCCACACACTTCCACCTACTTGTCAAGTCCTTTTTTTCGTGCAAAAAAAAGAGCGAGCTATCTTTTTGATAACCTGCTCTTATTCTTGATTTTCGGCCCTGCGCCTTAACTAAATGACATTGCCCTTTCGGGGTCTTTTTTGTTTTTTTTGTGGTGCACACTGTGCATCACTGGCCAGCGTACCAGGAACGCATAGCAGCTGCACATTGATTGTACCACGCGTTAGTCTAAAACTTTATTTTTTCTGACAACGGGACTGCATGACTAACAGATACAAAACTTCTTAGCGTGGGTTTTATGTCGGCGGTACCCCTTCACTCGCTTCTTCTATATAAATCAATTATTTTTTTTGCATATCCAATAGATAAACCATACTTAGTTCTGACTCTTTTTATTGATTCTACTTCTGATTCTCCCTTTAAATCCTTTTCAATAAAAGATTTAACTTCACTGTTATTTCTATATGACTCATATAGTGCTTCCTCTAATGAGTTCAACTTCTTATAATTATAAAAATTGGTAATGACAGAAAAAATAAGTGCTAATAGCAAGAATATTATTAAATAAATTGAGTTGTCCATAAGGCTCCTCCTATTTTCCTCAAAATTAAGTAAGAATAGAGCACTTGTGGAGCAAATTGTGGGAAAAGATCTCCCCCAGCTTGGTCCAAAGTGCTCTTAATTGTGAAGACTATAAATTTATCCTAAATCAAAAGCAAGCTTTGCTAACAGCTGTGATTCCTGCCAATTCAGCAACCAAATCTTTAGCAGCTGATCCTAAAGCTTTCCATTTCTCACTTGCAAACGAAGCTCCCCAAATTGTTTTAGCCGCTTCAACAACGCCACCCAAACTTTTAACTAATTTGCCTATTTTCACAATCTTAGCGATTGGTATGGCAGTGGTCACAACTAAACCCGCAATAGCTATTCCACATTCCCAAGCTCCAGCAGTTTCGTACAACTCTTCATAATTGTCGGAATCTGTCACTCTTACTTGGCTACCTATACTTATAAAATAATTATTAATAGTCGATGCATCATTTGAATTCAAGACTTCATCTGGAATATTGTATATATCATTTAGAATACGTTGAAAAGAATCCTGAGAAACGCTTTGGTATTTTTCCATCTCAGGATCTTGGATTTCAGCTGCAGAAGCAACCGACCCTGGAGAAAGACCTAAGGTAACAAACATAGAAAATACAACCAAAGAAATTAAACCCTTAGCCCACTTGTTATTCGTGGCAATCTTCATGTTTTGTAACGCTCCTTTTCTTTTAAATTTTTTTCACATTTTTATAGTATCACATAGCATCATATATTCATACTATATATTTCCGTTTCGACAAAACATTTCAATATTATACAATATTTATGAATGAAGGAGTATGGGTATTGATGGTCTAATAGAATAGACAACTGAGTTCAGTGGGGCCGCAGCGAAGCCTTTCGCAAGGGAGGTGATAGCCGCGACATTCTTGTTAGGTGTCCAGTTGCGGTTGAGAAGACCCCGTCAGCATCGCAGCTGGCGTGTATGCTTTGTATCAAGCGATTCAAGCAGCGTATAACAAGCGAAAAAACCACCAAGATTAGGTTGGCATCCTGATCGGTGGCTTTTCGCTGTAATGTGAATATGCTCGCCGTGGTTGCCCACCGGCTCTTTGTTAAAGGGGCTACGATCTGGCAGGATCGTAGTCTCTTTTTTAGTGTATCCAGAAGCCGAACAATGTAGTCCAATTGGGACGTTGTTATATATCTCTTCTGTTCCCAGTATACCATTACCATTCGCTCGTTAGCAAATACGCTAATAGGTGAACGGATCTGCATGAGAAATGTGAAAAAGGAAAATGTTTGCGGTAACCACTGAAATTTGGATTATTCCTTCTTGACTAATGGTAGATTTAGCTATATGTTTCTAATATGTGTATGGTATTGCCACCAAGAGTCACGCCCCTTGTAATACACAAGTTTAACCATATGGAGGCCGATTATATGGTGCGAAAAAATGCGCCCTACAAGGCAATGTCATTAAGTTAAGGCGCGGAAACCATAATCAAGCACAAGAGCAGGTTATCGAAAAGATAGCCCGCTCTTTTTTTGTTTCAAAAGAAAATCAAGACTTAACAGGTAGATGGATATGTGTGGCGAAGATCCTTGAAACACGAGGAGGCCACGTCCATGAATGAGTACGCGAATTCGCTAAAAGAAACGCTGACATCCCTCATACGAGAAATGGCAGCCGCACCAGCACCTTATGTCAAAAACCCTGAAAAAGATTTTACCCGAAAGAAAAAGCTGCCCTTTGAAACGGTTATGCAACTCCTGATCTCCATGGGGGCAACAGCATATATAAGGAACTCCTGGAATCCCAAGGTTATAACGTAAACACCGCAACCACTTCCTCTTTTGTCCAGAAGAGGAATAAAATCCTTCCATCTGCTGTCGAATTCTTGTTTCACGCATTTACGCAATCGTATACGGATGTCAAGGACTACCGGGGGTATCGATTACTTGCCGTTGACGGTTCGGATTTGCATATTGCAACCGACTCTGCGGACACGGACACCTATTTTCAAAGTCAACCGACACGAAAGGCTATAACCTTCTGCATTTGAACGCTCCCTATGACTTGTGCAACAGACTGTACGTGGATGCCATTGTTCAACCACGAAGGTTGTGCAACGAGGGAAGGGCGCTGGCTGCTATGGTTGACCGTTCTCCCATAAAGGGCAAAACCATGGTTATTGCCGATAGAGGTTATGAAGTTACAACAATTTCGCGCATCTTGAACGCAAAGGGTGGAACTATGTCATGCGGGTAAAGGATTTGGATTCCAATGGTATTCTTTCGGGCTTGCGTTTGCCTGCTAGCGGAGAGTTTGATAGGGACGTTCATCTGACACTCACCAAAAAACAAACCAAAGAGGTCAAGGCTAATCCCGAGATTTACAAGTTCGTTCCTTCCACGTCTACATTTGATTTTTTGGATTTGCATGAGAACTTGTTTTACCCGATTTCCTTTCGGGTTGTTCGTTTCGCCCTGCCTCATGGCGCTTATGAGACCGTCATTACGAATCTTTCTGCCGCTGATTTCCCACCCGATGAAATCAAGTCGATTTATAACAGGCGATGGGGCATTGAAACCTCTTTCAGGGCATTAAAGTACACTGTCGGTCTGACGAATTTTCACGCAAAGAGACGAGAGTCCATCACCCAAGAGATTTTCGCAAGAATGATCATGTACAATTTCGCTGAAATGATGACCTCACACGTCGTCATTTCCCAAATGGATAAACGGCACCCATACCAAGTCAACTTCACGGTTGCCGTTCACGTTTGTAGACATTTCCTGCGCTCACGGCACAATGAACCCCCGCCCGATGTTGAAGCGCTGATTCGCAAAAACATTTTGCCGATTCGACCCATTCGCCCAGGGCAGCAGAATACACGCAAAATACGCTACAAATCAGTTGTTAGCTTCGTCTATAGAGTAGCATAATTCGTTTCATATGAACACTTTTTTAAGCGGATCTTCCCTCCGCTTTATTTGCTGTACGCTTTTTTCCTTGCTTGGATACAAAAAAAGAAACGGCACAGGGTCTTTTCCCATGCCGTTTCAGATTCCTATGTTTTCGGCTCTTGTCTTTGAGCTAAACTTAATGACATTGCCCGTCTGCTGGCCCTTTTTGTTTACTTCTTCAACTAAAAGCACCTATTTCAACAAAAATCACTAACATTTTATAAACAATCCTTCTAATGGTTCCCAAGGATGTACTTCATACTCAACCTTTTCTTCTAACACAGCAGGGTCATTTTTAGCAACTTCAATGAGGTTTACCATCTATCCACGCTTTACCCCTTGAATATATAATTACGGCTTTCATTGACTAATCCCCTCCTTTTTTGTGAAACAATTCACACAAAGTGTAACATACCATTCCATTTTATGGGTAATTTTTTGTTTGTTTTAATGTTCCAATCCTTTTTCAATTGGCATGTCCGCGCTCTCTAGTCCGATAGGTGAAGAAGGCAAAAAGACCGCCCTTCTTGATTAGGAAACGGTCAATTCTCCACCCATCTTACGACTTGCTCATTTATTCCAATATTTCAATAATAGCGAAAGCGTGCTGCTGAAATCCCAAAAATCTAAAATGACCGGCGGACACGGGAATTCGTCCTCGTCATCCTCCGCTCGTTCACTGCTACGTCCCGCCATGAGCCGCTGCATAATATCGATTGCCATCTCCGGCGTCACCTGATGATAGAACGTCCCTTCAGGCTCTATTCTGACGGCGCATCCTTGAATATTAGTTCGCGAACAAGGGATTTCTTGTATCCGTACCTCATGTATACAACCAAGGTTATATGCTTCTTGTATAAGGGTATGCTTGACCTGCTGGCTGCTCCTTCTGCTTGCGCCATTCATTCCGTAATAGACGAACACGGAATGAATCATTGAAGGGAATCCCGGTAAACGTTGACTCATCTCTACCCCTCCTCATTGAGAAATATTATCATTCTCATTGAGGGGTGTCTGCCCCTGGACGGATTATTTTAACCTGAACAAGGAATGTTTCAATATTTCGTGCTTTGAATATATAAATATTCGCCGACACCTTTTGAGATCAGCATGATCAATGAACTGATGACGCTCAAGATAAGCGTCAGTGTGAGAACAATCCAATACATAGATGGAATGTTCATGCGAATACTTATTTGATACGTAAAAAATAGATAGGCAATCATCCCTGCTTGGAAAAAGCTCATACATACAAATAGCCACTTTGCCCATTCTTTTCCCATATATAGCAATACACAAATGACAATCGTATTAATCGAACCGATGACGGATTGCGGCGAAGCTCCATACTTGAAGTTCAGATAAATAAAGATAGTCAACAGGAGACAATTCGAAAAGATGATTGTTCTCAATACGCTCTTCCCGCGTTGCGCTTGCCTGTTCATTCTCCCAAAATAATCTTCGCTTGGGGATGTTTCATTCGTCAACGCTGCTCCCCTCCTCAATAGACCATCTATATCGCAAACGGGACACACCTAGTCCGCAACGACTACAAGTTAAAAATCAAAAATCACCACCTATTGTTAGGTGGTGAACAAAAAGGGCATTATGATGGATTGCTATGCATATTCAGTAGTGCTTCAATGTCAATCCCGTTAATCTTCAAGCCCGAAATGTTGCAGTTCCGAAGCTCGACATTCACTAGTTGGCAGTTGTCAAAGGTGCTATTGTTCAAATGACACATCTCAAATCGAACCGGCCGCTGCTCGGCACCAGGTTCATAAGCGGGGTGTCCTTCTCGAGGCATGCCGATGTTGTGAATGTAAGCTCCCCCGATTTGCGCGCCGTCAATTTCCAAGTCGCTTAAATTGGCATCCATAATTTTGGTGCCTGCCAATGTCACGTTGTCAAGGGTAAGATTCTCCGCTGCGACATTCGTGAAGCTGGACCCAGACACGCATGCGTTGTCAGCTACAATTTGTTGCACGGCATTATTAATATGGAGCTGTGTACCGGTTGAAGATTCCAATGATTCTTCCTCCCTAAATGGTTGATTTATCCTCCAGTCACCAATAGATTAATACAAGCCACACCATTTGTATAGATGTATTTCTTATGTTAATTGGGGGATAAAGGAAGCATAATCATAAACGCAGCCCCTTTGCCTGCCTCGCTCTCCACGTGTATGATCCCGCCATGTGACTCTACAATCGATTTGGAGATGGACAGCCCTAGTCCTGCTCCTCCGTTCTTCCGCGTACGGGAATAATCTTTCCGATAGAAACGATCGAACACATAAGAGATATGCTTGTCGTCGATGCCGATCCCGTTATCCTTCACCGTGAGCTGTACCGTATCACTTGTTCGTGTTAGCGCCAGCGTAATGATCCCCGATTCTGGCTCTGTATGCTGTACGGCATTGTAGAACAGATTGAGAATAACCTGCTTCATCTTGTCGGTATCGAACCGGCACATCACATGATCGGATAGTTCGAATTCAACATGTCGGCTGCCAGCTAATAAACGCAGCTGTGGCTCCATGTCTTGAATCAACTTATCCAATGCGCCTTCCGTCAGTGCAATGTCAGGTGTCCGATCAAGCTTGGCGAGCAGCAGCAAATCCCGTACCAGATGATTAAGACGCTCTGATTCACCATACATGCTGTGCAATGCTTTTTCAAGCTGCTCGGGCTGTTGGGATGCGCCGCGCAGCAACACCTCCAAGAAGCCATGGATCGAGGTCAGCGGAGTCCGAAGCTCATGAGACGCGTCTGCTACGAATTGACGCATCTGTTCTTTCGCTTCCTTCTCCGCTTCAAATGACGCCCGCAGCCGCTCCAGCATGCGATTGAACGATACCGCTAGCCGATCGATTTCTTGTTGACCCTGAATCGTATTGAACCGTTCATCCAGATTGCCCGCATTGACGTTCTCCACGGCATGTACCATGTTCGACAACGGATGCAGCGTTCTTTTTAGCACAGGCAAAAAGGTCAATAATCCAGCTAGCAGCGCGAACACTGCAAGCACGATAAAAATGAGCAGCTGTCGTCCCAGCTCGTCTTTCATCGGGCCCGTACCCGCACTAATCTGTACGATTCCTTTCACCATCCCACTTATCTGAATGGGGTGCAGCACCACGATTTGCTCCTCACCTTCAGCATTGCGGACCACTTGATACCCCAGCCCTTCCCTTCGCGGGGCAGGATTCGATTGCAGCAAACTGTTATATTCCTCATCTGATAGACGCGGAGCCGCTCCCGCGCTCTTCCATTCTGACAGAACGGAGTAGCTGCCGTTCTTATCGATGAACGCGATCGAGACTCCCGGCATAAATACAACGGGAGGCGTTCCTCCATCCTGACTCCATCCGCGGCCTGCCTTCCAGCCTCCCCGATACCCTTTATTAGGAACAGGCACGCCGGCCTGCCGCCACGTTTCCGGAGGAATGGACATAGCCTGATTCCGCAGACTTTCCGCCTTGTTTTGATACGTAAATTGACGCATGAACACATATTGGAACAATCCGATCAGAACGAGCAGAACAGCCAAAATGAGCAGCGATCTTGACAGTAGCTGCCAACGCAATGAGCCGAACAGTTGGCGTCTCTTGCTCCCATCCTTGCTTAACCGGATCATGTAAGATCCACCCGATACCCGACGCCCCGTAGCGTTCGAATCAAGCGATGCTCGCGATCGTGCAATTTCTCCCGCAGCGAACGGATATAGACTTCCACGATATTCTCGTCACCACCGAAGTCGTACCCCCACACCTTGTCCAAAATAACCAACTTGCTCACCACAAGCCCGTGATTGCTCAGCATAAACTTTAACAGCTCATACTCGGTTGGCGATAGCTCCAACACACGGTTGTCCATGCTGATTTCCTTGCGTCGATCATCGATGCGAAATGGCCCGAGGTTGACCTCACCTACAAGATGCGGAAATTGGTTCCGGATTCTTGCATGGATGCGGGCCAACAGCTCTGCGAAGCTGAACGGCTTCACCATGTAATCGTCCGCTCCGAGCGTAAGACCTCTAATGCGATCGTCGACTTCATCTCTGGCTGTCAGCATGATGACTGCCACTTGATCCATCTTTTTGAGCATACCGCATACTTCAAAGCCGTCCATCCCTGGCATCATGACGTCCAGAATGACGACATGGGGTTGAAATTCTTTCATCAGCGTAATGGCCGCGATTCCATCTTGACTCGTCCTTACCTCGAACCCTTCGTTCACAAGCCCAAGCTCCAGAAATTGCAATATATTCGGTTCGTCATCCACAAGCAATACTTTAATTCCCTTCAACTGCTGCATAAGTATCCTCCGCCCCCGATGTCTAGTGGCACCATTATACAACACCGATATGAAAAAAACCTGAGCGCAAGCTGAAAGCCGCCTGAATGACAGAATCAGCTCAAATAAAGGAGCATGCCGTTTTTTTCCCGAGCCGCAGCGATGTAATAATTCTGATTATTCGATCCCAACAATATTCGTCCCCTTCATAACCACGCAGCAAAATTTGATCATTGGATGTCGTCTTTGCTCACCACTGTTCCTATAAACACGACGCTGGCGTGACCATATCCCTCGCTGCATCCTGCATTGGATTTCGTACAGTAGAACAGCAGCGTACACCTCTTTACAACGGGTTTCATTGGAGTTTATCCAATGCTTTGGCACTCATTCAGCAGCATTTGCTGAGGCATGTCCAAATCCACTGCACAAAGTACAGTCAATTGCCATTTAGCCGCCCAATCCGTACATTCTGCTGTATATATTCCAATGGGGCTTGCTCGATCGTCGAAGGTTACCGCTTCACCAAGCATCAAGACGTCATAACGAAAAGGCCTCCCCTTTAAAGGGAAGGCTTGCGAAATGGAGGAGTTATATTTAATCATTATATGCTTCCACATCCGATTGCATAACATCCATGAGCCATTCCTCAAGGCTGAAAAAGGCTTGTTCTTGGCCAGATCGGTTCCAACTCCCTGTCCCCGCTCCAAGTTAAAAAAATGAACTTGGACATAGATACAAGATTCGAATACTATCATTTCCTGCTATACGAGGAGACGAAGCAACACCACCACACGATGGTATACAAATAGCCACACACTACATAAATTGCCCATAATGAGCCTAGGAACAACTGGTTAACCAAGTATTCCAGTTCTGTCATGCCTTCGCTTCTTCCGAGCGAATTCAAGAAAAAAACAATGAAGCCGCTGATGAGAACGGCGACATGAATCCACGACATCAGCGTTAATCGCCTTCTGCATATACTATACACGCTTGCCGCTAAACTGATGCCTAAAATTGTGTAGCTCAACGCCCATACCCACGCTGCATTTGTGGCCCACATTAGACCCTTCCTCCTGTTTATTCAAAGTTTCACTACAATTGAGCATTCTAACGCCACGTAAGTTGCTATAATGTCTTTCCAGGTTCGATTCTCTCAAGCAGGGTATACGGCTTCGTCTCCCATACTTCGTATGGAATGTAGCGGCCCTGCATGGCGTCCAAGATTCGTGATTTAAAATGGGGCCGCTTCACAAAATCATCAATATTCGCTTCGGATAATTCGATAAAGCGCGCTGCCTTTATTTCACTGTCCTGCTTGACGATATCGCCGCGGACATGGTGTGCACGGAAGACGACGGCTACGATGTGCCTCGGCACATCCGACATTGCAATTCCCCCCTCATAGATGATGTTAAAAAACGGCCACTTTAAACACGATATGCATTATTCTGGCTTTACGCTTTCAATAGCCGCGAAGAAAACGTCCAAAAGCTCTTTATCGAACTCTGCTCTCACATACTCACCTATCTGATCCAATTCTGCATCCGTTCCATATTCTAAAACCGGGCGCCCTTCGCACTTCAATACGGTACAATTGAACTTCTCTTGTACTTGCTCGATGACAAAATCCTGATCCACTAACGTCATTGGTCCCTTCACAGCAGCCTACCCCTTTATTTTCTTATTCTAGCAATCTTTCCAGCATTCATGTTCAACATTTCTTCGACTTCGATGCGAACTAATGAGTTAGGCGATCCACCGCCTGTATAGATACATTCCAACTCGGTTACTTTAGGGTCGATCAAAAACAATGCATCATATCCAAAGGAGGGCACTCCACCTGCAGGATAGCCTGTTCTCTCCAGCACCTCCGCTTCTTCAGCCAGCCTCGGTCGATCGATGTCGAGCGCTTTGCTTACTCTCGAAGTGCTTGCCCGGTCCTTTCCATGTACGATCGCAACAATTAATCTGTCTGCGTTATCTATCATGCAAATGTTTTTGACGAACTGATCTTCCGATCCGTTTACAGCAATAGCCGCGTCTTTCACCGAGTGACAAGACTGCTCCAACACCAAATGCTCGGCATTCAGTTGATTCGCAGCAATAAACTCAATCATTTTTCGTTCAAACTTGTACATATTTATTTGACCTTTCTTTAACTGGAATTCATGTTCTCTAAGACCTCGCTGCCTCAGTCCTCGCTGCTTTTCGTTTTTTCATTATATATTCCATCCATTACCCTCCGCCGCAAAAAACTGATGTTGCGATGTTCCTGCCCGCTGATTAGTCTTCAATCCAGAGCTTTTTCCATAGATAGCGCTAACAGCTTTGTGGCATAGCCTTTGCGTCGCTCAGACGGTCGAATACCATTGTAATGTCAGACTGACTAATTGCAAATTGTCCACAATAACACATCCCTATAATTCTCTGGTTCATCATTGCATATTCTGTATACTCTCTAAATCACCTATATTAATTACCGTTACCTCAGCGTCACAGGCAAAATCGATAAAGTATAGACTTTTCTTATCCCCCGTCTTCAAAGCGGGATCATTGAAATCTACCGTTTCTAATTCATTTCCGTTCTTCTTTACGATATACGTTATTCTTGTAGCACCATAGGAATCAGAAAGATTAGCATGCTTCTCACCATAATTAGCCAGAAGTTGTTCTAATGAATCTCCTAAACCAATTTCTCTATACGTTTGAAATCGATTCGATTGATTATCATTAATGGATAGGAAAAATTGGACCACGACATCATCTCGATAAGCGATGCGCAATCCGCCATATTGGTACAGGTTAAACTGGATTTTGTCCTCTTTGCCGTACAGCTCCGTAATTTCTTGTTTAGTCATGCCTATATGTAACAAGTCTCCCGTTTTGGTGTCTATAATTTGAAGGTCGTCGCTTGTATATTGGTATGCTTGAATGCAGTCTAGTTTGTCTGTTCAATCGAATTCTCCTCAAGCATCACTCCGGTTACTTCATCCTCTTAACAGCTCTGTTTTTCGCCTTGAGTATCATATCCGTATTCTCATCATCCCAAAATCGAATCAGATGGTCTTCCGCAAAACACTTGGAATATACTTTCGCATACGCTATCTCAAAGTTTACCAGCTGCCTTAACACAGTATGTCCTCTTTTCAATTATAACAATTTTTTCTTCATAAATAGAGCAACTTCACCAGCATCAACATCATTATAAGTGTAAAATGATAAGTCAATTCCTTCAATCTCAAATCACTGTATCGTTCGTGATCGTCTTCCTCGTTCATTTCTTTCTTAATATATGGTATTTCTAAGTTTTTTAAGCTTATGTTAATCGTAACCTTGTTCAGTATTTCTTCTTTACTAACTTCGAATTTTTGGTCAGAGATGTAGCCAAATTCACTGTACAGAATACAGTCTATATGCCGTTAGCCGCCCAATCCGTACACCCTGCTCTATATTTTCCAATGGGACTTGCTTCGACCGTAGTAGTTCTTATATATGATTCCAGACACCACGCTCTATATCCTTTCTTGCGAATGCAAAAACACCCCCCACTGATCGCATAACGCGATTACTGGGAGGTGTCGCTTGCTATCTCGCTGCTTGTGCTTAATCGATAAGCTCCTGATATTTCTCCGCGCTTAACAAATGCTTGAGCGCTTCCTCCATGCTGCCTTCGATCTCGAGTTCGGCAAGCCAACCACCGTCGTAAGGCGCGCTGTTCACCTGTTCCGGCGCATCCTCCAGCCCGGTGTTCACCTTCGTAATCTTTCCGCTGACAGGACAATACAGCTCCGATACCGTCTTTACCGATTCAATTGAACCCATGCTGTCACCCGCAGAAAGCGTGGAACCGATTTCAGGAAATTCAATAAATACGATATCTCCCAATTGAGCCTGTGCATGATCGGAAATTCCGATGCGTACGGTGCGTTCATCGACGACGAAAGCCCACTCATGTTCTTCGCTGTACAATAAATTCTCTTTCACTTCACTCATGCTAACGCCTCATTTCTTCATCATAATTGTAGTTGGTAGTGTAGATACGCATGTAAAAAAAAGACAAGAAAAGGCCTTATTCGCCCTCTTCTCTGTCCTCGGTACCTGAGAGTTTGTGCTCGATCCTGCCGGTATGGACACGATCGAATTTACCCCTTGGGTGGCTAATGCGCTCTCCAGAGCTGCGTCAGATGACGGTACATGTACCTGAGAGATTAATTGCCAATCGGCAGGTTGGCAGCTTGCTCCTTCGGTGCCGGCACAAGGAACCCCGTGTCGGTCTCTCCCAATCATCTTCATCCGCATTGTATGAATTTAACAAGGTTGCATTTTACATCAATCTAGGTTGTTCAAAAACACGCATCTATAGCGTAGTTCAGCCTTCGATATATGTCAATATTTCGGACAACATTTTTTTCAATCCGCAAAAAATGGATTGACAATGTGTGGAAGCATCAAGTAATAATGTAGGTATAACAACTGCACACGCGAATGATGGTAAGGGGAGAGATTACCGCACTCAGGTAACGCCGAAGGAGTAAGCCCATACGGGTGAATCTCTCAGGCAAAAGGACTTTTACCGGACGCATCTCTGGAGAGAACTCTTTCACTAGAGTCACCCAAGGGGAAACTCGGAACGTTCGCGTATGCGAATGCGCGAGGTAACTCTCAGGTACAAAGGACAGAGCGGAAGGAATACAGTAGGCGCAGGCATGCTGGCTTTCTTCTGCCTGTCTTTTTATTTTATCAATACCTAACTAATAAGACGATCGAGGTGAAGTCATGTCACAGTTAAAAAGAACACCGATATTCCCGTTATACGCCGACTATCCCGGCGCTCGCTGCATCGACTTCGGCGGATGGGAACTGCCGGTGCAATTCAGCGGCATTCAGAAGGAACACGAAGCCGTCCGCACTCAGGCAGGCTTGTTCGACGTCTCCCATATGGGCGAATTTATGGTAAGCGGTTCTTCGGCAGAAGCCTTTCTGCAGCACGTGACGACGAACGATGTCACCCGTCTCGTCGACGGGAGAGCACAGTATTCCCTCTTATGCAATCCGAACGGAGGCGTCGTCGACGATATTCTCATTTATCGGCTGGCTGCAAATCATTACATGCTGGTGGTCAATGCTTCCAACATTGACAAGGACTTCGCATGGCTTCAAGAACATCTCCCTGCCGACGTCGTCCTAGAGAATAAGTCTGACAGCACGGCATTGCTCGCGCTGCAAGGTCCTAATGCGCAAGCGATCGCGGCTCATGTTACGGACGCGCCGCTGGCTGAGCTGAAGCCTTTTCAATTTGTGACGGACGCTGCCATCTGCGGCGTGCGCGCCTTGATTTCCCGTACCGGGTATACCGGGGAAGACGGATTTGAGCTGTATGTAGCAGCAGAAGACGCGCCTCAGGTATGGACAGAGCTAATGAGAGCAGGCGAAGCGCACGGGCTTGTACCTGCTGGGTTGGGAGCGCGTGATACGCTGCGGTTCGAAGCGAAGCTTCCGCTATATGGGCAAGAAATATCGGCCGACATTTCGCCGCTTGAAGCAGGACTTGGTTTCTTCGTCAAGCTGGATAAGGGAGACTTCATCGGACGGGAAGCACTCGCCAGCCAGAAGGCTGATGGGCCTCGCCGCAAGCTTGTCGGAATTGAAATGATAGACAAGGGCATTCCACGCTCCCACTATCCTGTATTAATCAACGAGAATCCTGTTGGCGAGGTAACGACGGGAACGCAGTCCCCTACACTCAAGCGCAATCTAGGCCTTGCCTTAATTGATGCCGCTTACAGTGAGCTGGATACGGAAGTAATGGTCGAAATTCGCGGGAAGCAGCTGAAGGCCCGTGTCATCAAAGCCCCATTCTACAAAAGAGCGACGAACTAAACAGAAGGAGCGAATCCAACTATGAAGCATCGCTATATCCCGATGACGGCACAGGACCAAGCCGACATGATGAAGGTCATCGGCATCTCCTCCATTGAGGAACTATTTCAAGATATCCCTGCTTCCGTTCGCTATCCGGGCGTTCTGCCGATGTCCGAGGCGCTTGACGAAGCAGCCCTGCTGAAGCATATGAAGGAATTGGCGGATAAGAACGCCGACTTTGAACGATATACCAGCTTCTTGGGCGCCGGTCTCTATGATCATCATGTGCCTGTCGTTATCAATCACGTGGTGTCCCGTTCTGAATTCTACACGGCGTACACCCCGTATCAGCCTGAAATTAGCCAAGGTGAACTGCAGGCCATCTTCGAGTTTCAATCGTACATTTGTGAATTGACTGGTATGGCTGTGGCCAATGCCAGCATGTACGACGGTGCTACTGCTCTGGCAGAAGCAGGCGCACTGGCCAGCGGAGCGACGAAGCGCAAGGAACTCATCATCTCGCGCGCTGTCCATCCGGAAGCCCGCCAAATCGTGCGCACGACTGCGCGCGGTCTGAATCTCGATGTCGTGGAAGTCGATTACAAGGACGGCGTCACCGATCTGGAGGAGCTGCAAGCTCTTGTGTCGGAGGACACCGCAGCCGTCATCGTTCAATCGCCGAACTTCTTCGGCTGCATTGAGGATTTGCGTGCTATCGAGCCGATCATTCACAGCAAGAAAGGATTGCTCGTCGTCAGCACCAACCCGATCACCTTGGGGCTGCTGGAAACGCCGGGCAAGCTGGGCGCGGACGTCGTGGTCGGCGATGCGCAGCCGTTCGGCATTTCCGCTTCACTTGGCGGCCCGACATGCGGCTTCTTCGCAGTGGCAGAACCGCTCATGCGACGGATGCCGGGACGGATCGTCGGACAGACGAAGGATATCGATGGCAAACGCGGATTCGTCTTGACGCTGCAAGCCCGAGAGCAGCACATCCGGCGCGAGAAGGCAACGTCCAACATTTGCTCCAATCAGGCGCTGCTTGCGCTGTGTGCATCCGTTTATTTGTCGACAATGGGCAAGACAGGAGTTCAGCAAGTCGCGAACCTGAATGTGCAGAAGGCTCATTACGCCGCTGGCGTATTCGCACAACAATCCGAGCTCGCGCTCGCTTTTGACGCGCCTTTCTTCAATGAGTTTGTCGTTAAGCTGCCTGATGGCGCAAATATAGATGACGTTCAAGCAAAACTGCTGGATAACGGTTATATCGGTGGATACGACCTGGGCATAGCCTATCCTGAACTGCAAGGTCATATGCTCGTCGCCGTTACCGAGCGAAGAACGAAATCCGAAATCGATCAATTTGTGAACCGATTGGAGGCATGTCTATGAAACCGGACAAAAAGCTCATCTTCGAACTCAGCAAACCCGGACGTGTCGCCTATTCTTTGCCTGAGCTCGATGTTCCCGAGGTCAATCTCGGAGAACTGATTCCCGAATCTATGCTCCGCAGTCAACCTGCCGAGCTGCCTGAAGTGTACGAGGTTGATGTAATCCGCCATTATACGGAGCTTTCGCGCCGTAATTTCGGCATCGATAATGGCTTTTATCCGCTTGGTTCCTGCACGATGAAGTACAATCCGAAGATTAACGAAGATGTAGCCCGCTTCACCGGCTTCGCGAAGATTCACCCGTATCAGCCGGAACAGAGCATCCAGGGAGCATTGGAGCTGTTATATACGCTTCAGAACGATCTCGCCACGTTAACAGGTATGGACCAAGTGACGCTTCAGCCTGCGGCAGGCGCCCATGGCGAATGGACGGGCTTGATGATGATTCGCGCCTACCACGAGAGCCGTGGCGAGACCCGGACGAAGGTCATCGTGCCAGATTCCTCGCATGGTACGAACCCAGCCAGCGCAACGGTTGCCGGCCTCGAGACGATTACGATTCAGTCCGACGACAAAGGACTGGTTGACCTTGATGCGCTCCGTGCTGTCGTCGGTCCCGATACAGCCGCGCTTATGCTGACGAATCCGAGCACGCTCGGCTTATTCGAAGAGCATATTGTCGAGATTGCCGAGATCGTCCATGAAGCAGGCGGCCTTATTTACTACGACGGCGCGAACTCGAACGCGATTATGGGCATTACCCGCCCGGGAGACATGGGCTTCGACGTCGTGCACTTGAACCTGCACAAGACGATGAGCACTCCGCATGGCGGCGGCGGTCCGGGTTCAGGACCTGTCGGCGTGAAGAGCAAGCTCATTCCGTTCCTGCCGAAGCCAATCGTGGCCAAGAAAGAGGATGGAACGTATGGATTAAACTACGACAGGCCCGAATCCATCGGCCGCGTTAAAGCATATTACGGCAACTTCGGCATTCTCGTTCGCGCCTACGCGTATATCCGCACATATGGGCCGGAAGGGTTGCGCCAAGTGTCTGAATGTGCCGTGCTTAATGCGAACTATATGATGCATAGACTGGCGCCTTATTACGAAATCCCTTACCCTGGCGTGTGTAAGCACGAATTCGTCATGTCAGGCAGAGGGCTGAAGCAATACGGTGTCCGCACGCTGGATGTCGCCAAACGTCTTCTCGACTTCGGCTTCCATCCTCCAACCATCTACTTCCCGCTGAACGTCGAGGAATGTATGATGATCGAGCCAACTGAGACGGAAAGCAAAGAAACTCTCGACTCGTTCATCGACACGATGATTCAAATCGCGCAGGAGGCAGAACAGAATCCGGAGCTGCTGCTCAATGCGCCACACAATACAGACGTTAGAAGACTTGACGAGACGCAAGCTGCACGCAAGCCGGTCTTGAATTGCGCATGTAATTAATAAATAAGAGGCTGCACCTTTGATTGGAATGTGAACTTTCCCTGTCAAGCGGACAGCACTAAAAAGCCTCGATTAAACAACCTTAGTTCGGTATTGTGCCGGGCTAAGGTTGCTTAGTTTCTTTTGAAAACGTCCATTGTTATCGTCAGCAGGGTCTAGTCCGCCAGCAACTTGAACGTATTCGCCATACCTCCAATAAGAACACCGTTCATCCCATCCAACACGATAAATAATCACATATCTAGTTATATGGAATAAAAAAAAGAAACCTTGACCTCTGCGGTCAAGGTTCTTTCTGTGAATCGGAAGCGACTAACTCCATTACAATTCATAAAATATCGGCCGCTCCCTTAAAAATGGAGTCAGGGTGTTTTGGCAAAATACCGGCATCTTCTCCCGCATCTTTGGATGAACCGCGCTGTTCATCATATGAAACGAATAGTAGCCGAGGATGTGCAGCAGCATGAACCCTTCGAGCAGTTCCAGCGTACCGCTTCGGGGGGCAGAATACTCCGATGCATACCCCTCCATGAAGTCATCCCGTGCCCGGGAAGGAACACTCAGTGCGCCGGCGGCCCCATCATACAAAAAATAGCCTTGTCCGTACAGGCAATAATCAATGATGGTGAATCCCCGTTCAGTCAGAATGACGTTGCCTCTATTGATATCGGCATGGATAATCCCCCATGTGTCGGGACTGCGCTCATAGGTCTGGAGACGGGAATTGATCATTGCGAATGCTTCGCTCACTGTGTCGTAATCCACTGAAGTAAATATACCGTGCTCACGGCCGAACTTCAGCCGCTCCAGCATGGCTCTGTTCTCATCGATGCTGGCGTAGGCAGGTCTATCACAAGCGAGATCTGATGCATAGCCGCTCGTATAGCGGTGCAACATGCCGACCTGCTGTCCGTACTGAAGGACATTATCCCTCGACGAGAAATCGTCTAGCTGAGAATCCCGTCCCTCCAGCCACTGCAATACCGTGCACTGGATATAGGTGTCCCCGCAAGCAACCCGGGTAACAAATTCTCCCTCACGATTACGGACAGGCTCCTGAACGTTCAATGCGGAGTTCTCTCCCAGCGCTTGCAGCAGCTGCATCTCCCCATTCAGTCCAGCCTCGGAATGCTGCAGTCCATGAAGCTCGTCATGGACAGGCTTATGAATCCGCAGCAGATAGGACAACCCACTGACTCCGTCAGTGATCTTATACGTCAAATTCTCATTGTGACGAATAAACTCGATGATTGGCGATTGTACTGCATAAGACGACAATGCTTCGGTTGCGATGGAATGATTATCCATCCGTATCACCCTCTTTACTTGAATAGTATCGGTCTGCATTCTGGCCAGGGAACATCCTTGACCCTACCCGTCCATCCATACAATCGTTACTTGGTTGTAAGAAGACTCTGTTCACAATCGGGCGAGACAAGGATTCTAGTATACTTCAAGATTATACAACCGTTGAGGAGCAGCCTCTTCTTCAATGGTTATGAGTGCAGCTCGATACGGTAATGAGAGAGTACACGTCTCTCAGTAAACCCGGCTTTTTTATACAGATGAATCGCCTTCTCATTATGCATATCGACACATAGCGAGATTTCTTGAATCCCCTTGTCCTTAAAAAGAAATTGTAGGGCGTGTCTCAACAGTGCTTCCCCCATGCCATGGTGACGATATTCCGGCGAGACCGCAATAAATTCGATATTCCCTTCCTGGAATTCCGGATTGGCTTCCACATAAACATATCCTTGCAGCTTTCGATCCGCTGTCGTACAGACGAACACTCTATGATCGGTGTTGCGTCTGTTCAGGATGGTGCCTCCGTCATAATAAGCCGATGGGAAGCAAGCCTGGTGGAGATGGACAAATGGCTCGTACATGTCTGCTTGAATCTCTTGAATATCCACCCCGGCTGCGGAATGTTCAGATAATAGAGATGGCGTGGCGAGAAGAATGAGGTGCTCTCCTCTGTTCTGCCCCCCGACACGGCTCATGAATTCGGCGGCATGCCGATGATTCGCATCATAAAATCCCAATATCGCGTTCACCTGCTCCTTCACCACAGCTACAGATTGATGCCACAGCTCTTTAGCCACATCCAACCAATCTTCCGCTCGTGTGAACGGCCCCCACATCTCAGCTGCCCGTTCCTCCTCATCGATGTCGAAGCCGATCGTCCCGATTATTTCTCCAGCTCGATAAGCTGTCCAGAATGTTTTGCCAATGCTGTCAAAAGTATCATGCAAGGCGGATTCGATTTCTTCCTTCTCCGTCCCGCAATACCCTACATGATGTGTCTCTTCCTTATTGAGATCTGCAATAAATTCAACCAACTCGGCAGCATTGCCGCCAGGACGAATCGTAATCAATTCAACCTATCCTTTCCTTTTCAAATTGTAGATGACGTACTTTAGTTCTGTTGGATTTCATCCATTAGTTTGAGGTATGAGATGCGATGACAAGCTGTTTCATTGGAAAGAGTCCAACAGATTTTCGTTCAACTCGTACTGAGGCTATAATTGAGCATCATTTGATTGGAAGATTTCCAATCAAGTGGCGCTATTGTGTTGAAATGAGTAGATTCTACTGCACGTTATCCAATGGACGCAATGAGAGGCAGCTTAAAGCATTGCAACAACGCTAAAGCAAGACAAAAAAAGGAACTGGCTTGCAATCCATCGTCTTGCAAAGTCAGTCCTTCTTCACCATGCCTTATTATTTTTTCTCACGGCTGATATAGAAATTGACACGGTCGCCTTTCTTTGCTGCAGCGCCTGCTTCAGGCTCTTGCTTGAACACCTGACCTGGTGCTTGCTCCTCGTTGTTCTCAAGGACGAAGCTATACCGAAGGCCGGCCGCGAGCACCGCCTTCTCCGCTTCTTCCTTCGTCAGACCGACCAAACTCGGCACCTGACCCTCAACAACCGGCTCTCCCGAGGAATCCGTCGCTGTACCCGTCTCGCCTCCATCAGGCGTTGTTCCTGGCGTCATCGTATCTGGTGTCGTACCCGGAGTAGTCTCAGGAGTCGTTCCCGGAGTCGTGTCTGGATTGGCATCCGTGCCTGTATCCGTTCCTGAACCGGCATCCGGATTCGCAGCAGCGCCTGAATTGTCCGGCTTCGTGCCGGTTGTCTTGTCGCCAGAGCCCGTTCCGGAAGATGAATCGGTAGATTGTCCGCCATTCTTCGACCCGCTGTTATCCGTCGATGTTCTGTCATCAGTCGATGCTTCAGGCTGATTCGAGCTATCGCTATTTTCGTTATTAGTTGCTTGGCCTTCATCGGACGGTGTTTCCGTTGCATCGTCCCCGTTCGTCGCCGGAGTGGAATCCGTATTCTCGCTCGTCTCTGCAGGAGGATTGTTATCCGTTATAGCTGCCGTCTCATTCGACTTCGATATGGAGTTGGCCCAGAGCACGGCGCCGCCGAGAACACAGACGAAGACCGCGGCACAGGCAACAACGAGCAGCATTTTACTGCGCCCGACTTTGTCCGATCCCGATTCTGCATTCGCAAATGGACTATTAGCTTCTTCTTCCGTCTCATAGTCGTCGTAATCATCATCATCTGACTCGTCATCATCTTGTAGATTCGAGACAGGTGCCGCAGCCGCTGAAGTCGGCTGCATCCGCGACAGGACAGGACCATTCGGCTGATCCATAATCTCGCGCAAGGTTACCATGAAAGAGAACATGGACGAATCCCCTGAATATACGCGTCGGACGAGACCTAGAACCGCTTCCTTCTGAGCAGGCGCCAAATCCTTCAAGGCGGCTGTCAAACGGCTCTCATACGTGTCGTAGTTCGCCGGAACGTTCAAATGCAGCGTACTTAATTGATACATTAAATAGCATAATCCCATCGTTCCGAATTGCCCCGGCTCGGCTTCCGTCCAATAGTTCATTATCATAATCTGATTGTCTTCAGTAATCCATAAGTTCTCTACAGTAATCGGGAACCGGCTAATCTGTTCCTCCATCGCGTCCTGGATGCTCTTACCCAGTTCGTACACCATCGACAGCATCTTCTGTGAGCTTAAAGCATGGTGCTGAATATATCGCACGAGCGGCATTCCTGTATAGGCAGAGAATACGACAAAGAAATTTTGCCCAGATGTTCCTGCATTAAGCATGTGGAAGAAACGATTATTCGAAAAGTGAGACACCTTACCGAAAGCGCGCTTGCTTTCTTCGGCTTTCCCCGTTCCCGTATTTTCGACAAGATAAATAAACACATCTCTCTTCAAGGATAGATCTATCGCTTCATATAAGACTCCGTCTGCTAAATGTAGAATGACCTTGCAAAGTTCATATCTTTCCCCAATGTAAGCACTCATTCTCTTGCTCCTTCACGATTCATCGTTGTTAATAAAATATCTCTTTTGTCATTATGAAGGATATGGGCTGATTTTGCAAAGATTACAACAATCGATCAATTATTTTCACAAATCTCCCTTATTTCATCTGATGCACAACCTCTTGCCAGCGATGAATCAGCTTCTCAACAATATCATGTGCAGTTGTCTGACGGCCGAGTCTCGCTGCCTGTCCTGCCCATAGCGACAAGTATTCGGGATTGGATTGTCTCGCTGCCTCCTGCCGAATATCTCTGGTCAACTGATTCATTATTGGATAGGGCGGCACATGCTCGGCATGAGGCTGTAGCTGACGGATGAAGTCGTTCACGATGCCTCTTGCCAGCTTTCCCGAAAACGTTCGTGTAACGATAGTGCTTCGTTCATTAGAAGACAGTACCGCTGCTTTATAGGCCTCATGAGCACCGCTTTCTTCACAGGCAAGAAACGCGGTGCCCAATTGGACGCCCTGCGCACCCAACGCCATGGCAGCAGCCATGCCCCGCCCGTCCATAATGCCGCCGGCTGCAATGACGGGCACAGATACATGATCCGCAATGAGCGGTACGAGAGCAATTGTGCCGACTAATGAATCTTCACAGGCTCCGTGGAAGGTGCCCCGGTGTCCGCCTGCTTCGCTTCCCTGCGCGACGACGAGATCAACGCCAGCCGCTACCAGAATTTGTGCTTCCTTAACATGGGTGGCCGTGCCGATGACGACGATTCCATTACTTTTCAACTGATGCATCATTTCCGGCGAAGGAACGCCGAACGTAAAGCTGAACACCGGTACTTTCTCTTGAATTACGACCGACAGCTGCTCTTCAAAAGACCGCTGGTAGGCATCGTAATCAAAGACGGCTTCACTAGCCCCTGCCTCTTGCCCCCCTGCCATATGCAGCCGTTTCCGAATGGAAGCGAGCTGTGTCTGAATTGGCTCCTGCACGCAAGGAACATCCACCTGCGCTTCTGGAACAAACAAATTTACGGCGAACGGCTTGTCTGTTAGCGACTTTATTTTTTGAATCGCTTCCTTAATATGCTGCGGAGACATGTACCCGGCCCCGAGCGTTCCGAGCCCGCCCGCATTGGATACTGCCGCCACAAGAGCCGGCGTCGTTGCCCCGCCCGCCATTCCTGCTTGAATGACGGGAAATCGTATCTGCAACCGTTCCGTTAACGTGTTATATCCATTCAAATGTAACACCTCCTTTCATTACATCATGGTCATTCAACAATTCAGGAAACACATATATAGGAAACAAATGAAAGCTTACATAATTTTTCTTTGATTTGGGCGGAGCCAAAGAATCCCTCTTCACTAGGCTTTAACGGATGCTTTTTCGTGTTTACATAATAAGTACTGAACGTGTCTTGCTTGACCACAAGCGATTCCTCGTAAGCCTGCAACAACAGCTTCAGTTCAGCAAAAACATTCTTAAATTCATTCATGCCCTATCGGCTCCTTTCCCGCCCGTAGCATTTGCACATTGCATACATGCAGACTACGCCTCCTATCCAATAACGATGTTAAATTCAACATCCCTTCCTTAAATTCCTTCTTTCCTACTGCCCATCTGGCCGTACTTTACGAAGGGAGCGTAAGTCTAGCAAAGACCATCCAGCGGCGGTAAAACGGTCTTTTTGCCCTAGGGAAATTTTTTGTTGTCATAGAAATATTGTTGACCTATACTAATTATGTAGCATATATATAACAAACCTTATTATGTTGTAACAATGAATTTGTCCTTAGGAAACATTCGCTGCATAGAAAAAGGAGAGACATCACTATGCCTACAACAAGCGTGCCATTGTCGAATGCCAAGTCAGGAACCCATATACGGCTGAATCGGATTGAAGTTCAGGGCGTGCTGCGCAGAAGATTGCTGGATCTCGGATTTGTTCCCGGAAATGTCGTGGAAGTGTTGCAAAAAAGTCCGCTTGGCGACCCCATCGCATTTCGGGTTAATAATACAACGATTGCACTTCGTAAAGAGGAAAGCTCGCTAATTTTCGGAGACATAATCGGAGGTGAAACATCATGAGTCGATACACCGTTGCCTTGGCGGGTAACCCGAATACGGGAAAGAGTACGTTATTCAACACATTGACCGGACTAAGGCAGCATACCGGGAACTGGGCCGGCAAGACGGTAATGATGGCCGAAGGTGAATTCAGTTATGATAAGACGACCTTCCGGATGATCGATTTGCCAGGCACTTATTCCTTATATTCCAACTCTACTGATGAAGAAGTGGCCAGGGACTACATTATTTTTGAAAAACCTGATGTCACCATTGTCGTTCTTGATGCCACCTCTCTCGAACGGAATCTAAACTTGGCACTTCAAGTTCTGGAAATGACTAATCGCGCTGTGGTCTGCATCAACTTGATCGATGAAGCGAAGCGGCTGGGCGTTCGCATTGACCTGCAGAAGATCGAGCAGCGTCTCGGCGTTCCGACCGTGGCGATTTCCGCCCGCAACCGAATCGGAATCGATAAGCTCCTGAAGCAAGTGAAGCTGGTCGCCTCGGGACAAATCAATCCGCATCCGATCCATATCCAATATAGCGATGAGATCGAACGGAAGCTTGCAGAGCTAGAACCGTCCATTCGAGAGAATCTCGGCAGTCAATATCCAACGAGATGGATTGCGCTTCGCTTGTTGGATGGAGATGAGAGCTTGTTATCCTCGTTAAAGAAACGGATGAATGAGGTGACTCCGGATTCTGTGAGGGAGGTTGCAAGTTATGGCAGAACCGCTTGCCACTAATGCGTCAGATCCGTTAGACACGCTTCTGAGCAAGGCCAGAACCCTTGCTGATGGAGAGACTGTCCGTGACGGGATCGTAAGCGATATTTACCGGACGACACGGGACATTTGTGCTGAATCCGTTCATTATGAAGACAAAAAAAAGCTGCAGAGCACTTATCGGTTGGATAAGATTGTGACTTCACCGATTTGGGGCTTCCCGATTATGTTGGCGATATTAGGTGCCGTATTCTGGATTACGATTGCAGGCGCCAACGTTCCCTCTCAGATGATATTCAGATTTTTTGCTATAGTGGAGGGATATATTACTGCTGGATTCCAAGCGCTGCATGCTCCAGATTGGCTGCACGGTGTGCTCGTTCTCGGATTCTTTCGTGGGACCTCCTGGGTCGTCAGCGTCATGCTGCCACCGATGGCTATCTTCTTTCCGGTCTTCGCGCTGCTCGAGAATTTCGGATATTTGCCGCGGGTAGCCTTCAATATGGATCGGTTGTTCAAGAAATCTGGCGGTCACGGCAAACAAGCATTAACGATGTCGATGGGCTTCGGCTGCAATGCCGCTGCAATTCTGTCGACACGCATTATCGAGTCACCGCGTGAGCGCATGCTCGCTATACTGACGAACAATTTCGTTCCATGCAACGGCCGGTGGCCGACCTTAATTTTGCTATCGTCGTTGTTCATGGCTGCCGGAGTAGCCAGCGGCTTGCAAACCTTAGCCACTGCGTCTGTCGTAATGGGCATGGTGATGATCGGCATCGTCGTTACCCTCACTGTGTCATGGGTATTATCTAAAACGGCATTACGCGGCGTTCCGACGCATTACACATTGGAACTGCCCCCATACCGACGTCCACAAATTTGGAAGACGATTCTGCTTTCTTCGAAAGAAAAATCGTTAAACGTCTTGATGCGCGCCATTATCGTCGCCGCTCCAGCCGGGGTAATCACCTGGATTTTAGGCAATGTGTTCGTCGGCGGAGACAGTATTCTTAATCATATGGCTGCCTTCTTCGATCCGTTCGCCCATGCGATCGGACTCGACGGATTTATCATTATGGCCTTTATTCTCGGTCTTCCCGCCAATGAAGTCGTGCTGCCAATATTATTGATGGGCTATATGTCTTCCGGTGCAATGGTCGATGCTGACGGATTGGATAACATTAAGGAAATCTTCCTGCAGCATGGATGGACTTGGTTAACGGCATTAAATATGATGTTGTTCTCCTTACTCCATTACCCTTGCGGAACGACTTTATACAACATTTATAAAGAAACGAAAAGTACGAAATGGACCATTCTGTCCGCGGTCATCCCGTTGGGTATTGCCATTGCAGTTACGTTCGTTACGGCCCAGCTCGTTCGGGCTTTCGGATGGGTTTGACCTTTACAAAACCAAAAGCACGAATCCGGCAGTATCGGATTCGTGCTTTTTTTGCGCTTCAATGAGATGCTGCTCCATATCCGGGACGTGAATGCGGCTCTTCGTCGTCGTGAGTATCGTTATTTCAAGTTCAATGTTATGCCACACATATTCTACCTTGATTCCAACTGCTTGATTGCTTTTTCTTAAATCTCTGACGATGACATTCTGCCCGGTATGTTCTGCTTCCTTAACCATCTCCTCCATCTTGGCTTGCTCTAATGGCTCCAATCCGTAAAATACAGCAATGCCTGTTTGAGTTGCATTTGAAGGTTTTTTATAGGGATAAGGAAAGTATGGTGTGATCTCCTTATTTATTTCATCACCTCTTCCCTCTGTATGTTATATATTGGTTCATTTTTGAATAATCGTTCGATTTTTTAAACGAGATTCTACTATGTAAATTCTTATTCTATATAAGTTGAACTATTGAATTTCTTCATTAGAGTTTAATACAACTTCGCTGCTTATCTCAAACACTGGAGGGGCGATACTCTCTCCGTTCGGCGCTTCCGATCACTCTCCCCTTCGCTAAGTAACAACGATTCCCATATATCTCAGGCGCTAGGCGGTGTGATCTAAGGGTGATGTTGCTGCATCGTCCGAGAAGCAATGTTACTGGAGAGACATGTGCACCAAAGTCAACTTCACCCTATGGTGGGATGCCCCTTCTGAACGAGAGGGAGAATGGAGAGAAGTACTTGACAGCGTATCGTTATTAGCTGGAAATGTGATCTTTCTTTAGTTCCACTTATATAGCAATTTTTATTAGCATCATAGAAGACTATCATATGAAATACCATTTTCTTGCGGACAGTGATGCATAGCTGAGGCAATTCCTTATTATTTTCATAGAATAGAATTGTAGAGAGGATGTCTCTCTATGAATCTCTGAAAATAGAAAGGAGAGAGTTGCAATAAGAATCTCCAAGCTATTCTGGAACTGTTCACTCAGAACGGACTAATTTCCACATAAAATGATAACACGACCACTACCCTTGTTCTGTTCATCCTCTTGGTTGTTATAGTACAATCCGGTGATGATCCGGGAGACGGTTGTAGATCGCAATCTCGGAATGTATCTACGAGAAATAACTCGGGATTGAGAGGATAATTATCAAAACGTAACCGTAAACAATATAGACAAACCGCCTCTAACGGACAAGTCCCTGCTCTGGTGCATTAGCATCAGAACAGGGACTATTTCGCATGTTTCAGCCGACACCGACTCAACTACAAAGACTGCAGCTTGTCCTGCAGCTCCCCAACCTCATTGGTCGGCGACTGACATGAGAAGTTCTCGCATACATAAGCCGTTGGCTTTCCGCCAAGCTGAACTTTCTCCTGAACGAGCGGAATCATTTCCCTGACTCGATCCCCCTCCTCCCCGTCCGGTACCAACAGTACTGTAGCATGAGGTTGAAAGCCGTTGCTTGCCACAGCAATCATTTGTGCGGTTGCTTCATCATTCGGATCGCCGCAAATAACAATTTCACACGGAGGACTGTAAGCATAATCCAAAGCGATGAGAAACATGGAATGACCTGTCGGATACTGATCCACGGCGCCTGCAAATGCTTCCAGCTGCCGTTCTGCTATCTGTGCCAGACGCGCATCACCGGTCAGCTTCGCCAACTTCAGCAAGTTCATCGCCGCTACCGAGTTGCCTGAAGGCTGCGCACCGTCGTAAATCTCTTTATTGCGTGTAAATAACTCCTCGCTGTCATGGCCATAAAAGTAAAGTCCACCGTTGCCCTCGTCCCAGAACAGATCAAGCATCTGCTGATTCAGTTCAAGTGCAAGTTGCAAGTAATCTAGTTCGAAGGACGCCTCATACAAATCAATGAAACCCCATACAAGGAAAGCATAATCATCCACGTAACCAGAGAAAGCAGCTTCGCCGTCCCGATACCGGGCTAGCAGCCGCCCATCCGCTTGCCTCAGGTTGACTATGATGAAATCCGCGGCTTTGCGAGCCGCCTGCAAGTACTCCTCCCGCCCCAGCGTTCGGTACCCTTTCGCCATCGCCATAATCATCAGCCCGTTCCAGGACGTCAAAATTTTGTCGTCTTTCCCAGGATGCACTCTATGCTTCCGATAATCAAATAGCTTGGCACGGCACACTTCCATCCGTTCACGCAGCTGTTCAGGGTTCAAGTCTCTTGCTTTAGCAAAGGCTTCAAGATCTTGCCCGATCAAATTCGGAATATTGTGACCTTCGAAGTTTCCTTCTATGGTGATATCATACAGATCGCAGTATAGCTCTCCGTCTTCAGCACCTAATACCTCGATGACTTCATCAGGTTCCCACACATAGAATTTGCCCTCATGCCCTTCCGAATCGGCATCTTCCGCGGAATAGAAGCCTCCGTCCGGATGCGTCATATCCCTCATTACATACGTGAAAATTTGCTCGGCGGCCTGGGCATACTCCGGCTTCCCTGTCAGCTGGAATGCCTCGAGATAGCTCCATGACAGCAACGCATTATCGTACAGCATTTTCTCAAAATGAGGAACGAGCCATTTCTCATCAACCGAGTATCTGCAAAAACCGAATCCTACATGATCATACATCCCGCCGCGATACATGGATTGAAGCGACTTCTCCACCATTTGGAGCGCTCTTTCCTTCCCTGTACGGTAATAGTAGCGTAGCAGGAAAGACAAATTGTGCGATGTCGGAAACTTAGGAGCGCCACCGAACCCGCCATTTTCCGCATCAAACGTCTGTTCATAATGAGCGTAAGCTTTGTCAAGTGTTGCCTCCGACACCTCACCTGACAGGTTGGAAAGCATCTGCTTCTCGATTTCCTTGACAATCTGTTCGCCAATGTCCGCTACCCGCTCGTCGTCCTCCTCCCATTGCTTGGCAATCTGCGGCAGGATGTCCATCAAGCCGTAACGGCCGTATTTGCGCTGCTTCGGATAATAGGTGCCTGCAAAGAAAGGCTTCTTATCCGGCGTCATTATAATAGTGAGCGGCCACCCTCCCTGACCGCTCATCGCCTGACATACCGCCATATAAATATGGTCGACGTCAGGTCGCTCCTCGCGGTCCACTTTGACGGACACATAATGCTCATTCAGAATGGCAGCGACCTCTTCATCTTCGAACGACTCATGAGCCATAACATGGCACCAATGACAGGTACGTGTAGGTCACCAACGTCAGCTATACCCAACAGATAAGAAAATAGGCTTATTTTCTCGTCTCGCTTCATCAAACGCTTCTTCACTCCACGCGTACCAGTTCACTGGATTATAAGCATGTTGAAGCAAATAGGGCGATTTCACGGCGATTAATCTATTGGGCTTGCGGTTCGTTGTCATGGGGCATCACCTCTTTTCGTTGTAGAAATTTAGGTAAAATAAAGCTTAGCGTTATTTTACCCAAAAGGGTGAGGAAATCCCAAGAAATAAAAAATGAGTCTGTAAAATAGTTAGTGCATACTCCAAAACCTACTAAAATGAAAGTAGTAGGAAAGGTTGGGGAGAACGGTACTATGGACAAAAGAGCAACTACGAGCATTCATCAAGGAGAATAAGCTGGTCACGACTCAGGCTGTTCACGGAGACGATTCAGGAACTTAAGTCAGCTTTGGAGGATGAAGCGAATACCTCGAAAATCTTGTTCTTTTTGAAATTAATTTAAAATATTTAAATTGTTTGCTTGAGCAGAATGAATAATCTTATTATAGAACTCCACCCATGTATAATATTCAATGTCGGCAATCTGCCTCGTTAACAACCATGAATCGGGTATTAGGGTCAAAAAGACGCCCGCACGACTATTGATTGCTGTCTTCAGATTTCAGCTTAAAGAGGACGTACATCGGCAATATGATTTACGCTCTGATCACCCGGTTGAACCAACTTTGGTGTCTTTTCGTGTCGACTTTGAAGCGTTAGTGCAGTAAGCATAGTCATTACGTGATCTTAATCGTTTTCACTCACATCTCTTGGATCGACATTAAACTGAACAATCTCGAGCACTTCACCTAGCGAGGTGACTCGAATAGCACTCATTGCTACTTTCCGATAGGCTCCGGTATCAATATTCCACGAATGAGACGCCTCCTCATACTCAGGACGGCCAGACTTGCATGGGGTGTGACCGATAATTTGAAGTCTGCCAATATTTTTCAACGGTGTGCGATTCCAAAGCACGCCTAACTCATTTCCTTCTTCAAATGGGAACTCTGCCTGATCTGCAATACCAGCATGACTTATCAGTACATGCTCGTTCTCCCAAACGAGCGGAAGCTCATTAATCCATTCTGATACCTCCTGCAGCTCCATGTTAGCGGACCTAAGCTGATCCAGCGTTTCAAAGCCACATTGCGGAAGCCAATATTCGTTAGGGCCATTCTCTATATGCTGTGAAAACTCGTATTCATGGTTGCCCTTGAGAAAAACCGCGTTCGCGCCATACCTCTTTCTCAGTTCCTTAGCCAAAAGTAGCGTTCCCGGCGTATCGTTTCCACGGTCGATTAAATCCCCTAGTTGGACGAGTCGCTCCTTATCAGGATTCCAATGTCGGTCAAGAAGCCCTGTAAACGTATGAAGACAGCCATGTACATCCCCGACGACGAATAGATTCATAAGGCTTTTATATCTCCTTTAGTCAATATAATCTTACTCATACCACGATACCCCATTGGTTAGAATTCAGCTAATATTAGCATTCATTTAGGCATCGGTAATCAAAATTAACGTAAACAAGAGCCGCAAAAGTTCCCGACAAAATATGGATTTTAGCATTAGTCCAGCTTACGATAAATATCTATTATAGAACATCATTTTCGTGAGAGTGGCAAAAAGATATTCGCACCTCCCCCTTATATCCACTCGCTTCCTAAGAAAAGAGTTCCATGCAATAGCCGTTATCTTGGCATATTCTAGCTTATGCCATAATAATTGATTCACACAAACATCCCATCAATGACATGTACGTATGTATCATCAACGTCAGCTATACCTAATAGATAAGAAAATAGGCTTATTTTCTCTTCGTTAAAAGCTTCCTCGCTCCACGCGTACCAGTTAACTGGATTATGGGTGTGCTGGAGCAGGTAAGGCGATTTCTCAGCGATTAATCTATTGGGTATGTGATTCGTTGTCATGGGGCATCACCTCTTTTCGTTGTGGGATTAGGGAAAAGGAATGCTTGCTTTGAGGTGTTTTACCCAATTAGGTGGAGAAAATACCAATTGATAAGGATTGAGCCAGCTCCCTACAATAGGTTATCGTAATATATTCAATAACTTTTGGAACTCCTCTTCAATAATTATAAAATTGTTCACATTTAGAAAGATAAATACCATATTCTTCACGAATCATATCAGGTTTAATTATATTGGCATTATAAAGTTCTCTCTTTGCATTCACTGTGCTGTTATCAATTCTAGATGTCGGTAGTATCTTTTCACCAATGTATCTATTACAACGTGAAAAGCCAAGTACACTAAACTTGCCGCCACTTGATCCACGAAGATCATTGTCAGTTTTTATGACACATGATATGCCTAGTTTTTCTAGAATACTAAAGTAATTATTAAAACCAATTCCACCTACCATCAATACATAAATCCCTTCAGCTTCATATAAAGGGTTTATTACTTGTTTATTGCATAATAAACGTGCCGAACATTGCATCGTAAAAATGCTCAAGTAGAAAGCAAAAAGAGACACTTGCCAGCATCCCCTATTCCTCCTATCGTTAGGTTTGCGAGAACATAGCGAAGGAGATTGTTTCTACACCGAATCCACTTCAAATACTTCAGTCCGGAGCAAGGCCGTAGTGTGAATCCGGTATTAGGCGATGCCGCAGTGAGACACTTTCTAACTTCTTGGATCTTAGACTTTGTAGTTATACTTTATTAAATAATTTGAAATGACTTGCTTTTTTTCATGCCACCATAAAATCGGCACTTCTCCAACTTTATTAAAGCTTCCCTAAAACAAAAAGAAAACCCATGTCTGTTGGACATGAGTTTTCGATAATGAGCTTAACAGCCCATCTCTGCTATTTTGGTTACCAATCTGGCGGACTTTTGGTAGAACAATCTCATGACCTAATCGCTGCCAGTGGAGGGATGGGGTTCTATATGTTAGGGATAAAGCGGATGAAAGCCTTGAGGAACAAGGCTTTTTAAATTTCGTGTTTCTACGTTCGAGTGTACCGCGGCGCTCGGAAATGAAAAAGTGTGACCAAAAATGTGACCAGACCCATACTGTTTAAGATAATCATTAATTTAGATATAAAATAAATGAATTTTGAATATCTATACTTAATTATATTTTTTTCACGTTTTCTTCTCCAAACCATTTTTTCGCTTGGCTAACAATAGTTTCATCAGGATCATGAAAGAATAAGACTAAGTTATCCTTAGCTCTCGTGCAACACACGTAAAATATTTTTTTGGTTCTATTATACACCGATTCTTTATCTGACCTATCACTAAATAAGTACTCGAAATTGAAATTATTCCACTTGCCATTATCTAATATTACTAATACATTCTCAAACTCAGCACCCTTAATTTTGTGCTGTGTAGAAAATGGCGTATATCCTTCTAAATAATAAAATAAATTTTGAAATTCGCTATATTTCACTTCCTTAACTCTTCTAAATACATAGTCATTCTCTTGAATAAACCTATTGTATTTGTCATCTTTTCTACAAATTAGTTTAGAATCGGAATAGTCAATAACTTCCTCAATTGTTTTATTCGAAAAATTATCAATTTCTGAAATGATTGCATTGATTTCTTTCTTCTTTCCTATTGAAGTTATAGAATACTCTGTTTTACGAATAAACTCATTGTATTTTTTTTCTTTGTATAGATGAACAATAGACTGAATTTTAAAAAGATGCTTGATTAAAGGATCTCTTTTTGATCCGTTTTTACTTTCATCTTCTTCATCTTGTTTTTTATCGTCAATTAACGCCTCTTTGTTCAAGAAAATATTCTTAACGTCTGAATAAGGCTTATCTTTTAATAGATTATAAAGTGCATTTAACTCTAAATCCTGAGTTATAAGATCTTTTCTCAACTGTTTTCTAGTTTTTAGTGCCACAAAATCTACTATCTGACCAAATGACTTGCTCTCATCAATTACAATGTTATCTTTCTTGATTTTGGCTCTAATATCATTTTTCAAACGAATTATAGGATCCTTATCATAAATATTCATCAAACTAGGAAATCCTGCTTTATCTGCTATTAGGTTGTGTGTTAGATATAATTCTTTTGTTTGCTTCGAATCTTTAAAATTCCACCCAGTAAAATATTCCGTCTGTTTTATTTCCTCTAAGTTTGCATTTTCAGAGTATAGAAATTTTATATTACCCTGCTTAACTACTCCATTTACCATATTTGGAGCTTTCGGATCCATGGATGGTTCCTGTACCAAGTCATCAAATCTAAATTTATTGGCTAATTTTATCACTAATTCAGGATTTCTCCTATTTTGTTTCTTTTGGATTTCAGTGATCAAACCATTTTCAATATACGTCTTCAAATCTCCAATACCATCGTCATAAATAGATTGCATTGAATCTCCAAAAAAACCAATTATATTTTCCTTCTTACTTTTTACTAAATGCTCCAGGAATATTTCTACAACTAAAGGACTTGTATCTTGGTACTCATCAATAAAAATAAACTGGTATTTATCTTTTAAAATGTCGCACAGTAATGAATGATTCTTAAACATCACATTTGCTAAAACAAGTACTTCGTCATGAGAAACAATTCCTTCTTTTATACGATTGTACTCTTTATACTGAATTCCATCCTCTAAATCATCAAAATATGTCATGTCAACTATACCATCAGGACTTACTATATTTGATTTCTCATCATTTATGAGACCAATTAGCTCTTTTTTTAAATCACGTTGATAGTTTTTAATATTATCCCATAAAAAATCATGAATAGTAGATACTCGTAAATTGGGATGGTTCACTCTTTCTTCAATTTCTTTCACTGCTGCATTCGTATAAGTTACACAAGAAACTTTAGCTATTGGATTATCATTAAGTGCTTTCCGTATAAATTGAACTAAGGAATAAGTTTTTCCTGAACCAGCTCCACCACTTAAAAGGAAATTTTTCTTATTATTAATACATTGAAATATTTCTCTAACTTCAATTTCTAATTGTTCTTCAGCCATAGTAATCCTTCCTTTATGTATAATGGAATCTCCCAATTAGAAAACTCTAAGCCATTTTCTTCTTTACTATTGAGCAAAATCTCCATTGCAAAATTGGGTTTTTTGCCTACACAATTTTCAGCCAAAAAATAAGAGTCTTTATCTTCTTCTTCAAAGTGCTTTATCTTCTTCAAACTTTTAAAGTGTTCTTTATTGTCGATAATAAACTGCCTGTTTAAATGAAAGAAAGAATCTTCAAAGCTTCTGGCACAGTATTCTTTTCCATTTGAATCTTTGTCACTTATTTGATATATCACCAACATATTTCCATTTTCATCTGGCACCCACTGTTTTAGTTCGGCATCTTTACGGAGAATTTTATCAGTCTTATTTAAACTCAAATAGAAATCAAGATCATTTGTTTGGCTTGGAACAAACTTTTCTAACTCTGTAGTAACAGCCGTTTCCTTATTTGCATATTCTTTATAATAATCATAAGAAGCAGCGAAAAAGTACTTCAAAGAAGAATTTGTTGTTGTGTTTGCTTCTTTAACTCTACATTTAGCTATCTCTTCTTTTCTTTTTCCATTACCATCTACTTTTTTAACCGAATCAATATCAGTAATTATTATAGATTTCAACCCTATAAAGTTAATAAACTTTTCGAATACTTGCGAGTAAGCTCCAACCTCCACAATGGAAATATTCTGAGAAAGCAGAGGGTTATCCTTATATTCCTGGTCTATTTTTTTCATCATTGCTGGTAACAAAATCCTTTCTGTGTCACCTTCAATGAATATTGCCTTATCTGCAAAGAATAATTCAGCACGATACAATGTCAAATATTGTTTCAAAAACTTAAAATATTTTTCTTCATCCTCTCCATATTCTTTTTGGAGATCTTTTAAATTTTTAGAACTCACCTGATTATTACTTGATTTATAAAAATACTTTATATCATTGAAATCACTTTCCGATGTTATATGACTTGAATGAGTAGTGATCGCTGTTTGTAAATTGAAGGATTTCCCACCTCCCGCTATACTAGCCTCCCTTAAAATTTCTTTAATATTCTTTATAAATACATACTGCATTTGAGGGTGAGTATGAGCTTCTGGCTCTTCAATAAAGAGTAAATTAATATCAGCCGGTGCTTCATTTTCTTTTGACTCCATTCTGAACTCACTTAGTAGTATTTCAATCTCAAATATTATAGCTATCAAATTTAAGTAACCCAGCCCATTATAATTTTCTGGCAAGGAATGTTCAGCGTTATGATCATACATGACGGTTGTATTACCTTTTAAAAGCTCTCTATGTTGCAAAGCAGAAGCAATTTTTATTACTGATTCCCCTTCTTTTATCCCACCGAATTTTTTAACTTTACCAATTACGTCTGCAAATAATCCCTCATAAATTTTATCCAAATGAGCATCAGTGTCACTTAAAGTATCTTTGAAATCTTGAATTTTTTCAGATTTATTCTCTTTGTCGTCTTTCTTCTCATAATATTTCGAAGATAAAACTGATAAAGTTCTATCCGAATCGTTATTGGTAACATTTCTTTTGGCACTGATCAACTTAAAATTAATTATTTTTTCAAGAAGTACATTTTCCTTCCCTAAATCAATAAATTCATTATCACATTCAGCCGAAGTATTACGATCATATCTTAAGGCTTTCTTAAATATTTTAAAGTATTTCTTGTGGTTATCTTTTAAAAATTCAGTAATAGTTTTATTGGAATATTTTTTATAATCAGATCTTATTTTTAATAGATCCTCTTTTAGTAAGACATACTCAAATCTAATGACAACAGTATTATTTTTAGGATCAAGATCCATCATTAACTTGCTGATATTTGCTAAGTTATCGGACTCATCGTATTCAATAAAAATAGTTAGTGATATTCCGATATTTAAGTCTTCAACTACATCACTCGTTTCATTTTCAACTAATTTTTGAATTTCTTTTTGGAAATCTATATTAAAATCATCATACGAAAATGCATTTGTAGCTGCTCTCTTTCCAATAAATTTATCCAGAATTGAAAGCAAGGAAGTTTTACCACTATTATTTTTACCTATAATTACTGACAATTCTCTCTCTAAATCGAGTTCGAATTTCTTAAGTAGCCTATAATTGTTTACCTTTATCCTACTAATTTTCATAGTTTCAACTCCAATTCATTGTAATTAGCGCTTTTTAGTATTCTGCATTCAGGAAGACTATTGAAAAGGTTTAAAATATTTGACAAATCAGGTGACCTTGATAAAAACGGAATGCCGATATGTCACTTAACCCAAATTCTTAAATCGTATAGGATTATTACATAAAATTAGTCAATCTTTCCTAATACATTTTGATTAATACAATCTTTAGAACTATAATTCGACGCATTCCTCCATTTTCCTTTTTTGGATACTAGCTAATTAGATGTGTGACCACGAAGGTTTTTCAACCATTTTAAAAGCCCACAAAGAATTAAAAAGCACCGGAAAATCCCGGTGCTACAAGGTTATATGGTGGAGCCAAGGGAGATCGAACCCCTAATCTCATCGCTGCCAATGGAGAGATGGGGTTTTGTACGTTAAGGAATAGTCGGGGGAAAGCCTCGGGGGACAAGGTTTTTTTGAGTTTTACTATTCTACACTTGAGCAAACCGAAGCATTCAAAATTAAAGAAGTGAGACCAAAATGTGACCAGTGATTGAGAACTCAATGTCGCCTATTGATAACAGGAGGTCTATTTGCTAACATTCTTTATTTTAACTCAGTGTTAATGGAACGTTTAACATCCATTTGAGCAGGAGATTTATATACCTCCAGCCTTGATTCATCAAAAAAATTCTCCATGATTATTATCTATCCAAGCATTAATAAACAACTCTCAATAAAGGTTCTATTTTTGTTATTCGGCAAATCTGATTGCCATGAAAAGAATACAATGTATTGCATTTTCCAGTAATCAACCCTTAATTTAAAGTGACATTAACCGAGTTTGAGGTTATGAAGAAATATTACAGTTCAAATAGATCAAATATGGGGGCTTCTAATCGATTATAAGTAAGCCCACTTAGCTCAGATATTTCCGACATTCCCCAAATAAGAGATCCAAATTCATCTTTCTTATACTGATCCCATTTATCCCAAGAGTCTGGGTTTAATGTAATATTCTCACTGATGATTGGGAGTGTGTTATTGATATAGTTTTTTCTTTGCTGTATATTCAATTCTTCGAGTTGCTGGCGATACTCTTTGAAAAGATCATCATTACTTTTAAGCCAAGAAACGATACAATACGTTTTGTTTTCCTCGGAAAAGACTGATATAAAAATGTGTTTTGCCAGTGTTTCTACATCTAAAAGATTTTGAATTTTCTTACCTTTGAGATCAGTACTTGGTGCTTCAAACCCTGTAGCTGCAAAATTAATAGTTATTGGAAATTCCCATACAACGCTGGATAAAACGTCATACTTACCAGTAAGTAATGCATCATCAAATATTTGTTTTACTGGTTGAAAATCATCAACTGCCATATGCATTCCACCAAATGGGTCATCATCCATAGACATTTCCATTAATGATGGCTTCCTTTTAAATATATTCTTCTGAAAATTAATAACTTCTTGCTTCTTATGATATTCAACTGCAAAACATCGATATGTATATAAGAAAATATGTAAATCACTTTTATCGAAAACGCCATCTTCAATTGGTTGAAATATAGATTTATCGTGATGGCCGCAAAAACCAGTAAATACTGTCGCTTCTTTACGTCCCCATTTTGTAACAGGAGCAAATGGATTATCTGCTTTGGGACAGGGCATATAAACATTACCATTGCTTGATATACGCTTAAGTAATTTATTGTTTTGTAAAGAATGAGCACCAATTATTTTTTCAGAGCAAGATGCGTTATCTGGATGCAAGCACTGTTTTATTCTAGACTCTTTTTTTAGAGTTTTATAGTTATTTAGAAAATTAATTGGATTAGAAAATTCCTCATCGTCGTTTTTGCCCAAGCAACAAATCTTATATTTTTTTCCACTACCACATGGGCATTGGTCATTTCGGCCTATCTTTTTATTCAATCAAATCGCTCCTACCATTTTTTCATCATAGCAATAACGTTAATGTTAAAACCCTAAATAGTCTAAAGATACCTTCTAATATAGACAGTACATTCGAGCGACTAATGTCACATCTAACTTATTGTTTCGAACTATTCACATCAATGTAAAAGAAGTTGTTGGCTCACAGGGACAGGACAGATCCTGCAGTTGCGCTGACCACCATAGCCCACAACGTCTCAAGCAATGCCGACAAAAAGAGTTTAGTACTCATACGCATCCCCTCCTTGTTGTTTGGAACAGACATCAACATTATGCTGAAGAATCTGATCAGAGTTAATCCTGCAATTATAGACAAGGCAACGAGGTCCGCACATATCATGGATAACTGTCCTGTATAGAGGCATCCTGCCCCTGTCAGCCAACAACAGAAATTTAGAAACTATCTCCATGCCATTGACTGTTTCATTAATATCCCTCTACGTGTGAGCATACATCATTTTCCAATAATCGACAATAGTGCGAATTGAAAACTATGGTATATTTTGGGGTGCACATGCTTCGGTTCAGCAAGTAAATTGACATTTCACACCTAAATCGAGCTTTTGGCCTTATAGTATAGGTAAGGGTATGCTTATCATATTAGTCCGATCCTAATCTACATACGATCTTTCGTCCTTAATATTTCATCAAATGTTTTGTAAATAACTTGTTCTTGTTTTTCTAATTCTTTGCCGAAATAGTTCGGTCTTGCAGTAACAACTATTGTCTCAATTAAATATTCATAAAGTGGTAGTTCCCAAGCTGTTATTAAGGTGTCAGTGTTTTCTTTAATCCATTGAGATCGTTTTTTTATCTTCGTTATATCCTCAAAAATTTTCTTATCCTTTTTTAAAATCTCTATAAAACCAGTTGAGGGTTTATAGTATTTAATTTCGATATTAAATATTTTCTTGTTTATTATGTCTACCACGATGACGTCAACATCACCTAAATCTTGGTTATGAACATCCACTATTCTTTTCCTTACACCATTTCCTTGAATAATTTTTATATTAATATTTGGTATTCCGTTATGAATTTTTGGGACATAGTAATCATTTATTTTATCAAAGTGATATGCAATCTTATAAGCCATTAATGATGCAATTTTTTCTTGCGCTTTTTTAAACGGAGTAGTTGCCCTTTCACCAAAAATATCCTGAATGTAATGGTCAGTAACTGATAAATTATCAAAAATACTGATGCTATTTCCAGAATCTAATACTCCAAACGCTATTAAATTTTCATATTCAAATAAAAACTTGTAATCCATATACGGGTCTAATAATTCTATTAGGGGATTTCCCTTTCTATATGTGGGTATATAAGTTATATTTTTTCGTATATTCTCAATTATTTCTTTATCAACTTCAATTGACGATAGTTGTTCAATAAATACAAAGCAAACCTTCATTGCCATTCCTTGAATTCTAGATGTGAATTCTAGTATTTGTCCGTTCTTCTCAGCTACTCTAATACATTTATCTCTGAATTTTTTTAGATCAAGCGTAGAAAAACCAAATAATTTATGTAACTCTCCGTTTACTTCTTTTTTTATTTGAGATGTGGTCATTTTTCGATTCTGTAAATAGTAGTTAATCTGCTCGTCATCAAATTCTATTTCTTCAGGCTTGAGCAATTCTTTGACTTCATAATAACTATGGAACCAATCCAACTTTTCATTTTCAATCCTTGTCTTTATCATATCCGATAAGTTATTATCCCATCCGAAAACTTTAGAATGAAATACGTTACTCACTATTTTCCCTAGTTCTTCTGTCAAAATCAAAATACTTACAAAATCATTCTCGTACATTATTGAGTCAATACCAAATAACTCTTCGTTAAACGACTCAACTAAATTTGTTAGAATATGACCTATTGATCTTAAATGTGAGGATGCCCAAATGTTATCTTCGAAAATATTCCAAGTCGCTGCTTCTCTTAATGTTGCAACCATAAAAAGAAGGTCTTCCTTTGGGTATCCCTTAACTAAGTTTTTAATTTGACTTATTATATATTCACCCATAGATATTGCACCTTCTCTAGGTGTAATACTATCTTGATATTGTACAATAAACGGATCGTAGATATCCCTGTGTAAGTTATGAAAGTATGTTTCCTGATTATTTTCAACATCTGAATACGCAATAAACATTATTCGCAGGGTATGCTTTAAATAAAAAAAGAACATGCATTGAGGACAATCAGCAACAATTTCTTCACTTAAAAGATCAATTTCTTTTGAGCAAAATGGACATTTCATTCCGAATTCCCTTCCCCTTCAAATTTCACAATCTATCTTAGGCACATTTCATAGGAGCTTGTATTTTAGATTCAGTATACACGTATAGCAATGTCGTCTACATACTTACAAGTCATTTTTAGGATTGGTTTTACCAAAATAACTCGCCGCACGTCTATAAACATCTAATACAAACATTACTTCTTACACTAAACTTTACATCAGTAAGTATTCCAAGATTGTTAAAATATGACTTTGTCTAATTATCTGGGATTCTGGTGTATTCAGCCCGATTTAGGTTAATCTAATCACCACGAGTATTTTTGTTAAAAATTTGACCGATAATATACGATTATTTAATCCTATACTTTCTTTCGACAATTTCCGGCGTTTTCCTTTTTAACCACCCACAATACGTGGCGGAACTATTTCGCATAAAGATTAAAATCATTTCTATATTATATCCTTGATACCTATGTATAATAGGTAGCCCTCGCGAGAAGCAATCATGCATACAGGCCGGACACGATAAGACGTGTCCGGCTCTTTTTTCCCACTTTTTATTCGGAGGTTAATAACTCAACTTTCGCAGCATGAAATCGACAGATATGCCTTGATGTAACTGGGCAGACC
>NZ_JAJNBZ010000070.1 GCF_021369635.1 Paenibacillus profundus
GAGTCTTTTTGTTTCTCAAATCTCATATTTCTTCATTATAGGAATGCTGCCCGTTTCCGATAGTACCGGCACGATCACCCGCTTGCGCATAAGCTGCCATTCCATTTGCCGCCAACACGCATACAAGCAGGAGCATGCAAGCTGTGATTAAAGTGTATCTTCTTGGATATTTCCTTGAAGTTCTCATGTTACTCTCCTCTTTCTTTGCCTATCAATTCCGCGCAGCAGGCTATTCACATAATCGTGGCAGGTAATTAGAAAGTAAATCGTTTGCATAAGCAAATAAACGCCGATTACGATGAACGAATAGCTCCAATTGGACAGCATCATAAGCTTATCCAGCACTTTCATCGCGATTAGGGCATGGACGATACCGACAATGCATGGCACGAAAAATAACATACTCATTTGCATAACAACGATGTGTTGAATTTCATCCTCTGTCAGGCCAATTCGGGACAGCGCTTCGCACTGCGCCCGATCCTCCCGCAGCTCTGTGAACAGCTTAAAATAAATGAGGCTGCCCGCTGCAATGAAGAAGAGCAAACTAATGAACATGCCAATAAACATCGTCAAGGCCATCAAGCTCTGCGCATCTTCGTATTGCGTCTTATAACCGTCAAACACTGCTCGTCCCATCATATAAACGGCTCCCGAAGCCGTCACAATAACTGCGCTCAGCATGGAGACAATAAAGAGCATTCTGGCGTTGTTCTTCATCTTATAACTAAGCTGGGCGACGATAATCAGATTCGTTCTTCTGTAGTACAGGCGATGATTGCTCTGAACGAACCGCAGCAGCATGATGCTGAACTGCGTGAACAACAGATAGGTGCCAATCGTCACCGTCACCATGACAGACGGTGCCAACAGAACGAAGTTCGCGCCGTTCATGATTAATGCCATGCCATAAGCGGCGCCCAAGCAGATGACCGCAAGCATGGCTAGCCACCGCGAGAAGACGGGAGGGCTTCCCGGTTCTTTGGAGGCCTTGAGCATATCCATGATGCCGGTACGTCCCACCCTCCATGCCGTCCACGCTGATATTGCCCCGAACAAGAGAAAGAAGCCGCCTGCCGTGATCCACAGCGCCTTCAGCGGAACGGCAAATGCGATAGGTTCGTTCATATGAAGCAGCACTTCAAGCGCCATATAGAACAGCTTGCTGAACGCAATCCCCAGACCAATGCCTGCCCCGATGGACAACAACGCAATCGCCCCATTTTCATAAAGGATTAGTGTTCGAAGCTGCATGCGGCTCATCCCGAATAGCGAGAGCAGGCCGAATTCCTGCTGTCTCGTTTTCAGAAAAGCCGAATTGGAATAGAGCACAAATAAAAACGAGAAAATGACAATAATATATTGGCAGAACATCATCCCTTGCGTAATTTTTCCAGCTGCCACCATATGACCGTTCGCCACGTCGGGATGAATCAAAAATGCGGTGTAGATGTAAAAAATCATGACAGAAAATACGCTGCTCATAAAAAAAGCGCTGTACGATCGCAAGTTGCCGCGAATGTTGCTGAACGCCAGCGTGCGAAGCGTCATCGGCATTCCCTCCCGGCATCCATGCCAATCCTATTTGCCTGCGGTACAATCATAATTTGGTCCCCCCTGTGTCCATTATTTATCAATCTCAACAACGCAAGTATAGATCAGGGTGAACATCGAACCCATCGATTTTCATGACAACAGGCTGCCTGCAAATCTTACAAAATTGTCACTTTGCCCGCTTGTCCATATCCGCCTTGCTGCCGAGAATATGAATGCCGCCCGGATTAAAAGTGACCGTCATCGTTGTGCCCGCACCCAGCTCCGATTCGGCCGACAAAACGTGCCCCAGCCGGTTGCATATTTGCTTTGCCAAATATAACCCCATCCCCGTCGATTCCCCCGCAGTTCGTCCATTCTCTCCGGTGAAGAACGGATCGAAGATGCGCGGCATTTCGTAGGGTGCGATTCCGCATCCCTCGTCCGTCACGCTCAGCTTGCCGCTGCCGTCTCCATTCGGCTCAACGCGGAAAACAAGCTTCTTTGCGCCCGGTTTGCTTTTACTATATTTAATCGCATTGCTGACGAACTGATTCAGAACGACTCTCATCCACTTCTCATCCGTTTGCGCCCAAGCTTCACCCTCCATCTGCGGAAAGATGGAATGACGGATACAGAGACGCTTGTGCGCATTGATCACGGAACGAATCAAGTCGTGTATGGGTATGCTCCGAATATGAAGATCCATCTCGAATTTGTCGAGACGCGCTGTATACAGCAGCATCTCCAAGCTTCGTGTCATACGGTCAGCCTCATCCTGCATGCTGACCATGAACCGCTTCTGCTCGTCCTTGGTCAGGGGAAGCTGCTGCAGCGCTTCCTGCACGAGCATATCGATAACCGACACAGGTGTTTTCATCTGATGAACCCATTGCAGCACGAAATGATTATGCAGCTCCTGCTGGCGGCGATACGTTCCGAGCTCGTTGAGATATGCGCTATGCTGCTGCTCCAATACACGCGCGACAAGCTGCTGCTCCATCGTCACGATGGACTGAACGGTTGTGGTGGCGTGCAAGTCGCCGGTCATTTCGATCGCATGCTTCAATTCCTTGTAATAAGCTTTCTGGCGAATATACTTAATGACCAGCCACAGACAGGTAAATAACAGCGCAAGCACCACAAAATAGCTTATCGTGCCCGTATTTATCATTTGCGGGTAATGTGCATGCTCCAACATCATCAATCCGGCACCAAGTCCGATAATGATTCCGCATAGAATCAGATAGGAGAGCCGATCACGCAAAAATAAAATGGCCGAGGAGCTCTTCATGCATTCGGCTCCTCTCTGTCTGCATCGAGGATCAGCTTATATCCCACACCTCGAACCGTCGCAATCGCCTTGGGGAGTCCGAGCTCTTCCAGCTTCTTGCGAAGCCTCGTCACATTCACGGTCAACGTATTATCATCAACGAACTGCACATCGTCCCACAGCGCTTCCAGAAGCTGATCCCGAGAGACCGTCTTGCCTTGGTGGTTCAGGAAGCATTCAGCCAATAGCTGTTCGTTCTTTGTCAGTTCGATCTTCTGTTGATGCCATGTCAGCTCATTACGGCTGAGATTCAGCCGTAAGCCATGCACGTTCAGTTCAATCTCAGGCGTTGAAGCCAGTCCAGTCGCAACGGCGTAATCGCCATATACTCTTCTTAGCACGCTTTTTACCTTGGCGGTTAACAGATCCAACGGAATCGGCTTGGTAATGTAATCATCGCCGCCATTCTCAATCGCCATCACCTGATCCATCTCTCCCTCCCGCGCCGATATGAAGATAATCGGCATGCTGGAGCATGACCGGATCTGCCTGCACCAATAGTAGCCGTCGAAATACGGCAAGTTAATATCAAGCAGCACCAAATGCGGCTCATAGGCCTTCAGTTCTATCATCAGATCGCGAAATTGCGAGGCGCATGAAGCCTCGAATCCGTACTTCTCCATCGTTCTTTTTAGCACTGCGGCTATTTTCTCGTCGTCTTCCACAATAAAAATGCGATACATGCTCTTCCTCCTAAACGCTTAGCTGCGCAAATCCATAGACTCCTCGAATGAAAGCGGCACAAAACCCTCTCCTTGTTCATTGAAAAGCCATATATAAAATAATCAGCCCTCACTGAAATGACTTTTTTCATTATACACTACAGGTTTACGACTCGGTTTTACCGCCTTCGTGGATGGTCTCCTCAGATAAGGGCATACAAAAAAGAACTCAAAAAAGAACCCCGCAATGGCGGGGCTCTTGTCCTGCTTACTCAATATATGTAGATATCTCTACTAATTATTTTAGTATCATAGCCTATTTTCGCTCCGATGCTGATAGGCATCTTATCACAGCATATCATCGTTCTCCCATCACATACTCCGTATATGCTTCCATCTCAGCCTCTGTACTCTCACCTAACAGTGTGTAATGCAGCTTCTGTTCGAGCAGATGATGAGTCTCATGAAACACTTGATACGTACATGTCATATGATTAAGCTTCGAAAGCGCCGTCAACACCTCATAGCGTCCGTCCTCTACCTGCTCTAGCCTCAGTGACACTAGCTTTTTCATATTGGCAATGAAATCAATGTTCTGCACTCTTCCATATACCTCCAGATTTTTTAGCTTCTTCATTTCAGTTAGATACCCATAGGCTGACTCTGGAATGTTAGACAAAGACAGCTCTTGAAGCTTCTTGCAACGAACAAGGGGCTCAATGGAGTCCAGCACTAGTCCTTCCAGCCACACCTTTTTGAGAGCCGGGAACTCAGGCAGAGCCTCGATATTGGTCACGCGAGTTTTGTATAGTCCTAGCTCCTGTAAAGCAGGGAGCGATGAGAAGATGGAGATATCCGTAACTGGCATTTGCGCCAGGCTTACCTTTTTTAGATCCGTTAATGATAAGATCGGGGTTAGATCATCAATCTGTTGACGAAGCAGGCACAATTCCCGCAAATTTTTGAACTTTGAGAGGGGGGTCAGATCGGTGATATCTTCATCGCATACAAAGAAAAAGCGTACGGCTTCCACTTGAGCGAAAGTAGTTGGTGTTTTTCCAAATAAGCGAGTAATCTCATGCTGCCACTGATCATTCAAGCTGCTCCACCAATTCTCGAAATTGTTATCTTCGGCATGGGTTGAAAGAAGGAGAATCTCTTTCAGCTCATCGAACAGATGGCCATTCTTCCAGAGAACAAAGCTTCGTTCCTTCTCATAACTACAACGGCCTGCATCGAACTGCTCGATGACGAATGCATAGAAAGCTTCTAGTGAATCGCTAATTACACACATTTCATTTTCGTCACGACCACAGCTTATGATCTGCCCAACCTTGCCGTGTACACCCGGAGTTAGATCGAGCGCAATATAATTGCCTGTCCCATCAGCAGCGAACGGAATCCAGCCGGGGCTCCAAGTTACTTCTTGAATATATTCTTTCTGGTAAGAGATCGTATCGAATTCATATTCCTCTGCAATCTCTAATTGACCTTTCATCTCATACAGTATATCTTGCAGGGACATCCAGTAGAAACCAAGCATCAATAGATGCTCTCCTGACTTCTCACCATTGTGCAGAGCATATAACATCTTGAAGCTCTCAGGAAGTACGTATCCCGCAACCGTTTCGATTGGTTTGAAGTCCTCCTCATTTGCTCCATCAGCTATAATTTCCAGAGGTACTCGCTTCGATAGTTCTAACAAAAATTGCTCTGTATTCAACACCGATGTTCACTCCTATTGATAAATAAATATTACATATGAATACTTTCAGTTGTTACAATTGTACAGGATCAAGTTTCTAACGTCTGCATGCCTTCGATCACATTTGCACCAAATTAAGAGATTATCTGTTCACACTTGAGGATGAAGAGAATGAAAATCAGGATGTGCGGTTTTTGAATTTTAGAGATACACTATTTAGAACATGTATTACAGTGAAGGAATATGCGAAATGGCTGGAAGAATGGTGTTATTGATATCTCATACAACGTCTAAAATGTATAGTCCGTATTTATGGACGGTGTTATGTATGTTTGAGCACTCAAAATTAAAGAACTTCTTTGTCATGTTACGTATCACAAATGCAGGTGTGCTTCGATATCTTCAACGGTATAGTGCTATGATCCTATCGGCTCGAGCAGCACAATTCGAAGTAGACGTTTTCCGTTCCGGTGAACCCCTCCGTTTTCTACGAAGGTTTTTTTCAGTAAAAGTTCGATTATATGAACACATGTTCGGAAGGAGTTGGTCGTTATTTGGCGAATATTCGGGTATTAAGAAGGATTGTGTCGTAACTAACGGGAATCTGTAGGAAGAGTAGCATATTTTATGTAGGTCTTCAGTCAGACCTCAGGAGTGTTCACTGGTAGCTGGGTTTCCCAAATTTATTGCTTCCAAGCTCAAAGCTGCTCCCAATCGGGGCGGCTTATTATTTCCTTTTCTACCAAAGGAAGTCCCGACGATGTGCAGTCTTACCCGAACATGAAGGAGAAATCAAAGTGCAGGATAATTTTTTCTATTCCAGAAAAGCAACGCTCTCTTTAAAAATATCTGAATTTGAAATTCCGCCAATGCAGGATTTATTAATCATCGGGAAAAAAGCGCCGATTGGTCCGGAAGCGGTAAAGCGAATGGCACAGGCACTCTCACCGGAACAATTTTCAATCATTAAGTTGGAGCATGCCAAGATTGAAGCGATATTAATTCGAGACTCTCTTCTCCAAATGTTGGATGAACGCGTGTTGATGCAAATCATTCTGGAAGAAGCGGATCGGTCGATCAGCGACAACATGGTTCTTCGTTCCGAGTTGAAAATATCGATATCCGTTCAGCGGGAGGTGGAGTTGTAATGAAGGTGGCAGATTTCATGTCAACCCCGGTTTATACAGTTTCATCAGAACGAAGTGTCCAGCACGTTTCCGACATGATGAATGAACTTAAAATCGGCTCGCTTATCGTCTTGGAAAATGGAAAAACGGTAGGGATCATTACGTCTCGGGATATCCGTTCTTCCCATCCCAATCGGATTGTGGCGGACGCTATGACCCCTAACCCGGTCAGCATTTTGCCTGACGATTTTGCTTGGGATGCTTTGGTAACAATGGAACAACATCATATAGAACGCTTGCCTGTCATCCATGAAGAGCAAGTCGTCGGAATCGTGACTCGAGAAACGCTTCAAATCAAACTGAATCAAATCGTAGATCCGTTAACTGGTTTGTACCGCGCACCCTATATCCAACAAATCGGCGAGGATTTACTGGATCAACGCCAAAGCTTCCATCTGCTCTTTATCGATCTCGATAACTACGGCGAAATTAACAAATTGTACGGACATCCAGTAGGGGACGATATTCTTGTCGAGTATTCCAATCGCCTGCGGGCGGCAACAGATGAAAGGGATTATCTATGTAGATATGCGGGAGATGAATTTGTTGTAATTACATGCCGCAATGAGAACGATGCGACGCGTTTAGGGCATGCGATATCCCAACCCACCACTATTCAAAACGTTAAGGTATCCGCATCGGTCGGAATTGCAAACGACAATCTCATTTCTGACTTTTTTACGCAATCTTTTCGAGAGCTAATCAGCAAGGCAAGCCTTTTATCAACTGCCCTAAAACAGAGTTCCCCATATGATACGGTCTTTATTGATTCATAGAATCAGTTGATGTAGCTGGTATTCCCAAAATGCTCCTTCGCCTGGTCACAGCTTCACTCCATATTGTATACCCCGATGATGCAAGTCGATGATCGAGTTGGTGCGGTGAAACTGGTTAGACGGCCGGTTATATTGCCGGTTCAAGTATATTGTAGTGCTAAGGGGGTATGCCGCCACCTCCGTCAGAATTTGCTTGTTCAACATGAGTGCCCGTTAGCTTAGCAAAACAGGGCAGTGCCGCGATGGCTTGCCCTGTTATCATTGATTGAACTATTGTGTCCCGTTAGTTGAACCATTCAGTTTTGTTGAATCTCTCGTGTTCAAGGGCTCCGTATAGGCGTTTTTGACACTCCACACGGCTAAAGCCGTGGGATTCTTAGCTAGTTGGTGCTTCCG
>NZ_JAJNBZ010000071.1 GCF_021369635.1 Paenibacillus profundus
TAGGACAATTCATCCCAAGCCTAAAGGCAAGGGCTTTCTTAGCTAATTTCTGTAACCGAGGCCTTTCGTATCCCAGACGATCCGCCATTCTTCATCCTGCTCCTCGCTTTTCATCGTTCTGTTGTCTATTTTATATGGCAGCAAAAAATAAGAGGTTATGAAAAAGTTAAAGTTCCTTCGCTACAACTATTTAGAGAAAAGAAGGCCGATTTCCCTATTCTAAGGAATCGACCTTCTCTACTGAATTAACATATTTCACAATTTACTCTAAAGCCTTTATCCATCAACGTGGACTCATCTTCAAACAGCTAATGAACGGTGGTTCCATTCATCCGTCTTACCGTCTATTCGTATCGGTTTCAAACCTTAGACAGGTAATCAGCGAGCTGTTCGAAGGTACCGGCAAATCCCTGCTGTATGTTATCTCGCATTGCTTCAAAGGTGTTGCGCTCCTCCTCCGTCGCATTTGTCGGGCCTCCCTGTATAGTCAACTTCGTCTTGCCTTCATGCTCGGCAAAAGTCAACGTATTTAGAATTTCCAGGGGCCATGTGGGGCTAAACGGAGCCCGAACCGTATTGCCCTCCTCATCAGAAAAGGAATTAGTAAAGACGAGTCTCTCCGGCGCAACAATGTCGCGATACACAAACTTGCCCCACATTTGATGGCCGTCAGGGGATTTCTGACTGTAGTGAAAAATGCCACCCGGACAGAGCTCTAGCTTTGAGACATTCATCTTGAAGCCTTTCGGGCCCCACCAGTGTTCCAGGTGATCAGGCTCGGTCCACGCTTTGAACACAAGCTCACGTGGCGCATCGAACATGCGCGTGATAACCAACTCTTTTTCGTTAGTACCATTGTGCTCTATCATGTCAATTCCTCCAATTTAATTTCGTTCTATTTATATGACTTTAAAATATCCAAAACGATTTTTTACATACATTTTTTCTGTCAAGTTTACAATCAAGGTCGAAATGATTTAAATAATACAAAAAAGTGCAGAACCGAAGTTCTACACTTTTCATAAGTGAACCGCTCGTATAGTAGTATTTGATAAACTTAAGAATAGCTTAGGAATTAATGAATGATATTTACAATAGAAGTGGTTATGCCTATATTATTTGATAAAGCGTGTTCCATCTTTTACCTGCTCTATTACGTGAATAGAGATGGAAGAAAGGAAGTGGAGCTCGTAATAATAAATCAAGTAATGGAGGAATAACGATTGAAGTCATTTAAAATTTTGCTATTATCCCTATGTTCAGCAGCGCTCGTAGCAGCGTCCGTTCCGACACCAACTACATATGCAGCGAAGGAGAGTACACAGGTAACGATTAGTGATAAAAAGGGAGAACTGAAAAGTCCTGAATATCAAATAAGGTTTTCGGAATTGGACAAAAAAACGCAAGAGACAGTCCAAAAGCAGATTAAGGAATTAGTGGGTACGGACATCGACCTCGAAGTGGACAGCGTTACAAAACGTAAGGACTTAGATGGAAAAAAAATGATTGGATGGGCGATTGAATTCACTGACACCGAGAAAGCCAATTCACGCAACGGCAACTCGATTGTTATAAATAATAAAGGGGAAATAACTGGCGCCAACATCGCAATTCCCTTGGAAAAATTGGACGATGCCCGGCAGAAAAAGCTGATGACGATGCTTTCGGATGTCGACAGCAGCCTTGACACTGCTAAAAACAATTTCTATGTCGGAATTGATAAAATGCCCACTTATTACGAAGACAAAAAAACGGGGGAACTTAAGCCAACTGGTCAATATGACACCCGCGTTACAATGCGCCATCGAGAAAAAAGAAACATGGAAGTTACAATCAGTGATGATGGATTTCAATTGGCAAAGGTGACTTATCCGATCGAGCAGATTGACAGCTCCGTCCTGCAGACGGCAAAAACAGCATTGCAAAACTTTTCTGATAGTGGTTCACGATCATTATCCACTGCCCTTCGTTACAAACAGATCTTCCTGAATTTTAACCGCAATGTATGGAAATTGACAGACAACGATAAGAAGCACGGCGTGTCGGTTGAGGTAGGGGCGAAAACGGGCAAACTGACCAGCATTGAGGTGAATACAGATATTTCTGCCAAAGATAACAAAGCCTATGACAATATGAAACTGAATAAAATCAAAGAGACGGTAGCCCCCATTGCGCAGAAAGTAATGGGTATTGATTTAAAAGGCTACGAGGTTAAACAAAATAAAGAGTATGATATTAGAAACCAATTTATCTTTACTAAAAAAGGGAGTCCGACCTTGAGTGCGCGAGTTGATGTCAAAGGAAAATGCTACAGTCTAGCAGTCACTTCAGTTGATGGCAAAGCAGAGTAATTAAAATATAACGAAGTTAACAGCCTATAACAATTCGTCTAGTCGTAGCTATCATTTGCTATGACTAGACGATTACTGTTGTCAAGCGAACTAACCCTCAAATGCTGCTTTTGGTTTACCAATTCAACTATCACGCCGCTGGTTTCCGCCTTGTCTCTTTTTACTTGGCAAGAGCGTAGTCATAATTTAGTTAGTATAATTTTATTGCTGTTTCCTTCTACATGTGATGATGACAAAAGGCGTATGAGAAACAGAGTCATAGTGTAATCTTTAGGGCGGGGGAAAAAGGATGTACATTCATCAACAAAGAAAAGAACTATTTGTATTTACGATGTACGCGGTTGTGTATATTTTCATTGTTGCAATATTCTCTCTCGTTATAAAGCACAATCCTTTACCCATTTTTGGAGCAAAGGGATTTACGGAAGATGGATGGTATGTTTTTTTTATTAAACTCGTTTTTTTATTTTTGGTGCCCTTATACATGTATAGAAGATTCGGTTATTCCATTCGGAGCATCTTTCATCTGCAAGAACCGAAGAGATGGATTCTTGTGTTTAGCTGCTTTATGGTTGGTATTCTATTAAATAGTGGGTATTTCGGCGAGATATTTAGCGTTATGACAACGGGTGGCGAATTCATTTGGATAAAACTATTGCTTGGTTTACTTCTCCCCCTAGTTCAGGCTGCTTTACCTGAGGAGATTTTTTATAGATATATACTACAAACCCGTTTGGAAAAAGCAATAGGAGCATTTGCAGGTATTGTCCTGTCTGCTATTCTGTTTTCATTATTCCATTTCCCCTCTCGTTATCTTCTTGCAAGTGGAGTTGAAGGGATAGCAGGAGACCTATCTTCCATTCTACTGGGCACAATTCTCCCTACTTTTGTTATCGGTATTATATTAGGATATTTGTGGTATAAATTCAGGAATATATGGATTTTGATAGCCCTTCATTATGGAATTGATATTTTACCATCCGGTGCTTCATTTTTGAATATTTTGCATTAGCTTGCCCATGAAAAATACATTGAAGCAGTTGAAAGCTCCCTTCATTATTCATTATCACTTACCTTTTCTTTGGATTATTTGCATGTAAAAACTTTATTGGTTGTACACTTGTGAACCAAAACGAAGGGGGCAAATGAGAAAGTTCGCTATGTACATCGTCTCTTTATTTTGTTGTTCTCTCTTGTTCTGGTTCAACATGTATTAATACTTGTGCGCGTTTGAATAGAGCTGTTATTGAATGTTCAATATCATCACATAGTCGATGCGCTTTTTCGATATTCATGGAAGATGGGACAACCATATGGAAATCCACATACTCTTGCGGTCCTGATCTTCGAGTTCGAAAATCATGAATTTCAATAAACTGTTCACGATATTGATGGATGACGTTCAATATCTGATCCATTTCTTCATCAGTCAAACTTGCGTCCAACAACGGGGGAAACGATTCTCTCATCAATTTATGCGCTTCTCTCATAATGTACATGGCTAACATAATCCCGATGATTGGATCTAATAGCTCCCAGCCAGTAATACTGACTAACAATAAACTGAATCCTACACCTAAAGAAGTATATACATCCGTTAATAGGTGCAATGCATTTGATTTCATGGCTACTGAATGATTTTCTTCTGCTGCTTTTCCGACTTTTCTGGATACCAAATAATTAATAATTGCCCCTACAAACATGACTAATATACCCAGATATGGGAAGTTAATCGGTGTCGGATTGATTATTTTTTGAACACACTCATAAATAATCCAAATCCCTGCCACAAAGATTAGTAACGTTTCAATTGTCCCCGATATATTTTCGATCTTGCCATGTCCGTATGGATGATTCTCATCTGCAGAACGGCCAGACATTCGAACTGAGAAAAAAGCGATTAGTGAGGCCACTAAATCTAAAGAAGAATGGATAGCTTCAGATAAAACAGCCACTGATCCAGTAATGACGCCGACAAATAATTTGGATATCACAATAAACGTGTTGCTAAGAACTGATAATAATGCGGTTTTAGAGGAGGTCATCGATAATTGCCGCCCTTTCCAAATATTTGTTTGATCATATCAAATAGTATATATTTGGGTCTAGAGCAACCTTTTTGCTTCAATTCATCAACTTAGGTCACAGTCTAAAGTGTTGCCATGGATCAAAAAGTACATGCCCGTTTCTACAACCAAAGCATTCAACCGAGTTGAGTTTAAAACATACAGCGAAACCTGAAGGAAGGCGATACGCTCTATTTCAAGCATGTCGAATTGTATGGCTCGAAGGAAAGCGAGTTAACTCATCGGTTGAAGTGAGGGAGAGGCTGATTGGACTTCCTTACATAAATGGGCCCCTGGATTTGTTCCGCAATGAACCGCGACATGTCCAGGGGTTTCTCTTTACCTTGTTTTTGCAGTCAACGACAGCATGGTGCCGTACCCGAACAAGCTGATGAACACGGAAATAAGACTGTATACAGCTAACATAATCGTCGGCGGAGACCACACTGCTATAAATGCCCACGGCGTTCCACCGAGCAGTATGCGCGGCAGCGTCAGAATCAATACGATGCCAGCTGCAGACATGATCAGAAGCAATGCAAATCCAATGAGCCGTCTGCCAAGCAATGCAGTCCAACTGCGCTGCTGCCTTGCAAGCTTTCTAATCATCCTTCCCGTCAAAAATAAAAACAATGCGATCAGACCACCTGCAATAAGGATAATCGCCGACGCTACTTTATCCAACCTTTGCATTCTATCGATTTGATAGGGGGCGCCAGCATCCGCTCCCTTCCATAATTCCATAACTCCCTGGGTAATGACGGATGCGGCATCGCTCATCATGTTCGCCATCACTGCTACCCCAAGCTGATCATTGCGCTGCATCCTAATAAAAGATGAAAATGTCGGATTTGCCCCAGCATGAAGAATCACATTTCCGTCTTGTCCCGCAATGATCCATCCACTGGCATAGTAATTGTTGTCACCAAGAGGCGCCACGGACTGATCGGGGACGTGCGAGTCCTGAATCAGTTTCTTATCGTTCGTTCCATAGCCTAATTGCGTGTTCATCCACTTCGCTATATCATTGGCGTTGCTTATGATATAACCTGCTGGTGTATTGCCGCGATAGACAGGCGGTGTGTACGCTCTGGGTTTCATGAACCCGAGTCTATAGCCGGTTGCCATCTCGCTGGGCGGGTTGTGCTGAAGACCGGCGAACGAATCTTTCATTCCAATCGGCTCCAAAATCTGCTGCTTCATATAAGCCTCAAAGGACTGCTTCGTCACCTTCTCGATCACAAGTCCCAAAACATCGTAATTGATCGTCGCATATTCGAAAGCGCGGCCCGGTTCACGATTCAACTGCTGGCTCAACAAAGTCCGCACGGTTAATTCCAGCGCATTGCCAGCATCGCTGGCTGGTATATATCCAATCGATCCGGCAGGTATTCCGCTTGTATGATACAGCAAATCATTGAGGGTAATCGTTGCGGGTTTTCCCTTATAAGCAAGTTCCAGCCATGGTATATATTTTTTAACATCATCCGTCCGTTTTACCAATCCGTCCTTTTCTAACTGCAGGATGGCCAGCCCTGTAAAAGCTTTCGTCGTTGAACCTATTTCAAATAAAGTATTGCCGGTCACTGGTTTCTCCGCATCCAGATCCGCGTAGCCGAAGCCTTTTTGCAGCACCGTTCTCCCCTTTTCCACAATGACCAATGACAGGCCCGGGATTTGGCTGCGAATCCTCTCCGCTTCGACATACTCCTCTATCCGATGTATTTTTTGCTCTAACGTCTCCCTCTATGAAGAATCACTTTTCTCTTAAATGCTCGCGTTTTCTTAGAATTTG
>NZ_JAJNBZ010000072.1 GCF_021369635.1 Paenibacillus profundus
CGCACTCAAAATGCGGTGCCGAGAGGCTTGCCGGTTCGAGTCCGGCCATCGGTATACGACAAAAAAGAGTTATCAAATTGCGTTAAGCGATTCGATAACTCTTTTTTATGTGATTTGGATTTGAACTGTCATTTTCTTTGTTACCAAATCTATCTTCCCGTTAAAAGGGGAATTGGTAGAAGTTTATTGGGCTTCAACTTCCATATCTGCTACATAACCTTTGAACGTAGGAGCAGCAGCTTTCCCGGCGCGTATGTATACAACCTTTTTATTAGCATCCAGCGCTGCTCTCACATTCGTGCCATTTTTGCTGGTGAAATAATAATCCTTTGCGTTTCCATCCCATTTCACGCTATGTCCATTCATGTCGATATTAAATAATGTCTTCGCTAACGGGGCAACCGCTTCTTTCGCCTCTTTTTCTGAAATCCCCTTATTATCTCGTACTCTTATTCCAAGCTCATTGTACATGCCTTTTATTTTTCCTGTATTGGGATCTGCATAAACCGTAACTTTGCCGTCATGAAATACCCACGCTGCATCTGCTTTATTTTTCCCCTGACCCGTTATTGGGAATACATCAACTACAAGCTGAGCACTTGTCATTTCAAATTTATGTTGAAACGCCGTCTTAGCAGCATCTATAACTGTTTGCAGCAATTTCGGATCAAGCTCTTTCTTATCAAAATCAATACGGAGATGATCAGTTATCATATGACCATCATCATTAAAATCGATTGAGGAAGTGGAAAAATCTATTCCTTTCAATTCGTACCTTTTCTCCTTACTTATTTTTTCATTACGAGAGAATAAGCTACTCACCCCAACTTCTTGTTCAAAGGCGTACGTCTTCTTTGCATACTTTGCATACTTCGCATCTATTACTTTCAACCACTTTAAGACTTCTTCTTGATCCTGCTTGCTGATTTGGTCGATCGTGGCGGTTTGGCCGCCTACCACCAAGATCATTCCAATATCATAGAAAAATTGTACAAAATATTTTCCATCTACCGATCGAACTTCTGCCAGACGAGCCAAATCCTTATTATTAAAGTCAAGCTTGCCCACCTTCTGCAATTCAACATCTTTTCCGGCAAATAATTTTACCGCTTGGTTCAGCTTTCCAGTAAACTTCGGATCGACTTGAATCGTCCAGCGATCCGATTGTTTCTGTTCATGCGCCGCCTGGGCCCCCGCAGGAATCGGGCCTGCCAATGTAGTCAGCATGCTGGATACGACCAGTGTTGCGACGATTGCTTTTTTCAAATTCATGATAAATCCTCCTAATTGTTTTATATTTGAACCCTCTTTTTATACTACCATTGAATACCTAGTACTCAACTTAACATTCAATGAATAAGATTTAAGAATTAATTATGAATATTTACTTAATTTCCTTCCCCCGCTCTGCATTAATTTCTCTTGCAATTCCTTTTGCATGGAAGCGAGTACTTCCTCCACTGACTTCTTGTCCTTCACGATCTCCTTCACCGCATTGATCATTGCATTGCTGATTTCCTCTTTCATATTCTCTGACAACTTTGCTCTGTACACAGTACTAAACGACCAACCCGCATTCATTGCTGGCTTTAACATCTTAAACGGCTCCGCACCCCATTCCCCCAACCTTGTTGATATCTGCATTACGGATAGGGAGTGACGCGACAGAAACGAAGCTCTGTGCATTCATCTTGGCCATCTCAGAGCTAATCATGTAGTCGAGAACCTTCCAATCGAGCTCCTTATGATCCGAGAACGGATTATCATCAGACTTCACTGATAATGTCTCCTGAGCTGATGTATATAGAGCCTGAATCCGTGAAAGTAGTTCTTTGAAAACAATAGATATAAGAAGGAAAACGCTCAAATGGTGCAGAAAAGTATGGGAATGTATCTAAATATAAACTTCACCTTTGAGGTGCGAATATGAAAATCCAATTTATTCGTTCTAAGGAACTTATTCTAACTTCACACGCTGGTCTAGCGACTGTTGGTGCTTTACTCAATCATACTCAACTGAACAAACGCCTGAATCGAACAAAAATAAAAGACATAAAGTTTCCCATCCACTCTCATGCTGAGTAAGCGTCAATCCAATCCCACCTGTGCATAGCAAGTCAAATCCGTCACAATGATGCACAGCAAGGACAAAGCGGATAATCGGCATCCTGCACCCAGCTTGGGTGACCCCCGATCTGTGAATCCTGCTGAGTCAAGGCCCACTCTGCAGCATAATACGGAGAGTGCGGCTTGGATGACAGCGTCAATCTGGGCACGGTCTCGACACTGATGTCCTCGTAATCCGAACTAGGCAAATAATTGGGTTTATGGTTAAATTGGCTCCAGGCAGGCACGCCTTGATGGTCAAGTTCCATGTATATCGTGCTGTAGCTTCCGCAGCGCTCGCAGGTCAGCACTTGCAGGCGTTCCATCGGCAGATTAAGATACGCCAAGGATGGATGAGAAGTGTCCGCTTCCATCAGGACAGTCAGCTTCCCCTCGCACCATGGGCAATTGGAGTCGTTCGTTTTCAGGAAATGGGCAGCGGACGCTTCTACTGCACCATTTTGCTGTTCACCTGTTGGCCTAATCGCATAGCTTAAGTCATGGATCAAATTACGTTTTTCCCCGTTCGGTGTAAGCTCCCAGCCCCCCTCTAGGGCATATACTTCAGGGCCTACGAACAACTGTCCCGCCCACTTCGGTGGATGCAACCGCCATTCCCGAAACTGGCCCACAACCACAGAATCACCAATCCAGATCAATATCAGCAGGAGATGATTGCGGTTATCATCGTCCCATTCCACCTGCTGCAGCAGGCGGTCCCGAATGTCGGGTGACGCATCCTTGAATAGGATGGAGGAATGGTACATGCCGCGTTCTATAAGCTCAGGCAGGGCTTCTGCGATATTGTCGTTCCGGTAACACACTAGCGACAATAAGATATGGTCGGCTTCGCTCTCATCGCCCGAGCGAGCAGCTCCAACGCATACTTCAGCATTCTTCCCGCCTCTTCAGCCGTTAAGGAGACGTATACCTGCTCTCTGCTTAACGGGTAAGGAACATACTGAATCAGCGGGTCATACTTCCTTGGTGCATGCATGACCTTCAGAATGTCCACCGGATCCGTCAAGCCTTCATACAAATTCACCGTTCTGCGGTGCTGCTCAATATACGCTTGCCGTTTTTGACGTTCCTGCTCCTGATGGCAGGGCATGCAGGTACCGCCTGTTTTGGCCGCCGTGGTCGGCAGGATCGTCGCGCTGCAGCCTTCCGTTTTGCATGGAATACGTTCCGTCACGCCTACTCCACCTCCATTACATTGGACGTTCATTTATAGATTCATTTTGGAAATTTGCCTTGAAGGTAGGAATCCCATAGGCCCGCTAGCTCTGAATTCTGCGTTATCCGAAACGTTTGCTTGAATGCAAATTCCCTAATATCTCTGATTACCTTACTTTCAGAGGAGTCTATTTCATTCAATTCTTCGTAGCTAGAATTCCACGCCATGTCAAATTCAGCTTTATCCCTAGCATCTAATTCCGCGTCCCAATCCACTTCTTTATGGAAGACATTTTCAAAGAAGCTGTCAGTTCGGATGATTGAAAAGATTTCATTCGCTGTTATCAACGGAATACCACCTTTTTCAACTCTATTAGTCTCTCGTTATTACACATCAACATAAGGTAGTTGCCTGTTATTATAACCTTGGTTTACTCCATACAGCGCTTATTTACCGCCACATTACCTCAGCAGCCTATACGTCCGTTGTATCTGCTATTGGTCAAAGAATACTTTGCCACCTTCTGATCATGAGCCGATATATAGCTTATGCTCTGAGAAGAGTGCCGAATATCCGAGTCTATACAGCTCGAAATACGGTGCGAATGGGTCACCCTTTAGTCCATAGCGGTGCCACTGCAAATAATAAGAGATCCAATAATCGCAAGCAATCGAGTAATAGGCCTCATCCAGCATCTCAATCGGTTCATCGTAATCCTTGTGCTCACTCACAACTTCAAACAGCGCCTCATAAACATCGGGATCGTAGGATTGCCGGATGGTGTCTATTTTCCCATGCGGCAGGAGTTGAACTTCTTCGATTCCAGACAGGTATGCCGCAGCTTCCGCCGTACCATCCCATTCAGCAAACTCATCCAGCAATTCCTTCAGCCCTTTAATAAGCTGTTCACCATGCCCTTTCAACACATCTTCAGGCACCTCTTTAGTTTTGCTGTTGAAATAGCCTGGCACCGTTTCTCCGCCAAAATCCTCTGGATCCAGCATCTCATAGATCCGTACAATCTGCTGCAAATAGGCGTCTCCGTCTTTAAGTGGCTCAAAGGTAGCTTCGACCCCTTTTCCGCTAGGCATATACATTTGAAAATATCCATATAGCGCATCTTCTTCGATGACTGCATCTTCGGAATCTACTTCTTCATCCATAAGATGAAGTAAATACCTTGCGTACGACTGTTTATCCATATGTACCCTCTCTTTGTCGCAAATAAGCGGAGTTTTATGTGTCTATTATTCTACACCACCCGGATTAATGGTCCATTTGATGCTTTCACTCGTATATAGCAGCATAAATCTCCACTATTATATGTCAAAAAAGGCCTTATGGTTAGAATAAGGCCTTTTTTGTACTACTATTGACAAATTTACGAGATTCCACCGGATTTATCGAGTTCATCGGAATCACTAGAGTCACCCGATTCATCCAGCTCCATCTCCTAAGGTATACCATATTGGCTTGTGGGCCGCTTGTCAGGGCAATCTTCTAAGCGGTTTCTTCGGGGTCGGGGGCTTCCAAGCCACCAGTAATCCGGCTTCTCCGCAAACTTGATTAATTCTCTCAAGATGCTCCATCTCCACTTCCCAGAGCCAAAGATCATTCCCGATATCCGTAAGCTGGCCATGCTCGTGGCTTCCCGTGATCCACTCCTTTAGCTTCACGCCGTTGATCTCGATTTGCAGATGTCGGCTGTTCACCAGATTGCAGGGATAGACCATTCGGAGCATCTCGCCGGAATATCGACCTTTCCCTTCATATAAGCCCGGCGTTTCTTTGTTGAAGGCAAAACCATTTTCATACGGAAACAAGGTGACCCCATTATTTCCTGCCGCATAATAAAAGGCGTCTGTCATCTTATCAGCCGCATAAAGAAACCCGTATGAAAACCTGGGGAACCGCTTCGCCAAGTTTTTAAGCCATAGTGTCAGCGGAAGATATACTTCTTCGAGTGGGAATTCGCAAAGAGCAGTCAAATGCGGAAAGCTTCCGTATTCTCCAGTTTGCCGACTGAAAGCGGTATGCCAGGGCACCGATCCTCTTCTAGAATAGTAGATCCAGAAAGCATCGCATTCGCCTTTGGTAACCTTCTCTCTTAACTGGTCCGAGGAGACTTCGAACAGATCATGATCTCCTTCGTGGTCGCCTTGGTCTAGGAGCTCATAATAGCTCCCTCCGTTTACGCTTACGCCGATTGCCTCAAAAAAAGACAATCCAATGTCTAAAGCCTCGGATGGAGTTATTCCTTCCGTATCGTAAATTGCAATGCCTGTACACACAACAGTCACCTCAGTCATTTACCTATTTCTATCAAACCCTTATAAAAAACGATGTAATGGATCCAGTGGTTTCAGAACGTGGCAGACATTTCCGGCAGAGACATGTTCACATAAACATTTTTAAGTTATATACAAAAACCATGCTTTGACATCGTCTAAAGCATGGTAATTATTTAAACTAATATAAAACTGCACGCCTGTTGATTAACCAAATTATGTAACAAAAATAAGCTTGTTCTGGTCATCCGTTTGAAGAATGTGAAAAAGCCTTAACCGCCATTCAACTGGCAGTTGCCC
>NZ_JAJNBZ010000073.1 GCF_021369635.1 Paenibacillus profundus
ACCTGCCGGAGCTAAGATAGAAATACCGAAAAATGCAGAGCAATTCTATAAATCAATTTTGGATAAAGGATTGAAGTCTAATAAGGTGCCAGGTAATGTTAAGTTCAATCCTACACCTGAGACTAATAAAGCACTTGCTGAAAAAATAGCAAAAGATTTTGGTGGAACTACTAAAACTGCAAAAGGTGACGGATGGACGGTAAATATTCCAATAACTTATAATAATAAGTCTTCGGAAGTTACATTAAGAGTTATGAATTCAAGCAAAATGAATGATAATTATTGGAGATTATCCGTTAAGGGTAAACCTACTGTAAACATTAAAGGTGAGTTTAGTACCGACATTAAAGAAACCCATATTTTAATAGGTGAGAACACCTATAATGATGTTGCTCGAATTATTAATCAGTTGAATAAATAAGGGGATAATAGAATGAGTAACTTAGAGGAATTAATTTCACTGCTCTGGGGTTGTGAGATAATTTCGTATAAATTTGACTTTGAGAATCATACATTAGCATTAGGAGTAAGAAGAGTTTATGGAGAGGAGATTACATATTTCAACGTAATGCTAGAAGAAGTATGTGCATTTTCATGGGTTAATGGTATGGGAAAGGAAAGAAAGAAGCTATATAATTGGGAATATATCGACTTAGTATCCTTTGAACTTATGAGTGCAACAAATATTCACATTCTAGGTGATGATTTTCTAAGTCAATATTCTTCATCTCCTAACATTTGTATGGAAATTGGAGATTCTATCCTGCTGGTTGAAGCGAGGTATCTTTCGATCAATAATGAAAAATTTGATTTACTAGGTGAATAATTTGTATAGACCTTGATTGGCTCTTGCCTTTCAAGGTTTCTTTTTGAGGAAACCTATCTAGTGCTGAATGAACCCAGCATACAACCATTAAACCATAATCCTCTAAACTTGAATCCTAGTATTGGACGGTTCATTAACGAGGATACGTATGAGGGGATTTCAAGAATCCGCTGAGCTTAAATTTATATACTTATGTAACGAATAATCCATTGAAATATCTAGATCCTACTGGACACATGCATACCGAAATTGGTGTCGTGTATTCTCTAGGAGATAGAGAGGCAATGAATAGATATCAATCTGTCTTTTCTATTGGACAAAAAGAAAAAACTTACTTATGATGCAATCTGCTCATGATGCATCGAATTTCATTAGGCTAAAATATGAATCTACGGTGGACAGAATAAATTATTTCAAAGAAGGAATGGTGTACACTTCCCTGACTCAAGATATGTATAATGAATTATTATTTGGAAATGTAAAAGAAGTACCGCTTTTGGATGACCCGTTGTTTTATGTATTTGACGGAACATTTGCTCTGGCTTATAAGGGTGTTGCTAAATTAGCAGTAAAAACAATGGGCAAAAAGAGCGTAGACCAGACGTCAGAATATCTGCTTAAATTGGACTTGCAAAGCTAAAAAAGATATAAAAATGGTTAACGATGCTGCAAATAAAATTGGAGTAGACTGAAATCTACTGAGTATATTCATGCGGTGAAAGCTCAGCTCGGAATGAAGGCAAATGAAAATTTTACGTATAAACAATTACTGGATTTAGCTAAGGGAGTAAAGGATTCATTGAAATAATTAGGAGATGATATTTTGTCGTTAAAAGGAAGTTGCACTTTAAGTTTTATTAACTGCAAGTATTCTGAATTAGAAATAAATCAAATTATAAATCTGAGTGCAACAACCGTTATAACCAAAGATCAGTTGGTTAGCAAAGCATTGAATGAACGAGCAAAACATAATGCTTGGTTGTATAAAGAAAAAATCCAAGAAAATAACGCACCTTCTGATGCACTAGAACAATTACTAAGTAAATTAGATATAGTGAAAATACAATCAATTATTGATTCATGCGACGAAGCATTTATTAATCTGTTTTTGAATACTGATTATGGACAGCTAGGATTTGAATTGACACCAAGAGTAATTACACTACTATCTAAACTAAACCTAAAATTAGAAATACACGTTATTTCATTTGGTAGAGTTGAATAATATTGATACCACATGCGAGTCTATACTCCGCGTGGTTTCTTTTTTCGGAAACTACCCAGTGTCGAATGAACTATCTATATAACTCACGTAATGATTGCATCCGATTGTCCACCGTCCCGGGCATGAATTTGCATGCCGAATATCAATGCGATACGAACACCAGAGGACTGAAGCAAGTTCAATCGAAGAATGATCAGGGTACCATCGTGCAGCGGTTGAATCACGAGCGATCAAACGGGTACGACAAGCTATACGTATTACCCGTCAGGAGAATTGGCATCCATCACGTATCCGGATAAGACCGCCTTTTCATTTCGACTATGATAAACGTGGGTTACGAAAGGAACAAACCATTACTGCAGGACCGTATCGCTTAACGGCCCAGACACAACTGAATCCAATCCTATCTATTCCTAGGAAAGTGGATGTGATAGATGTAGCAGGGGGACAGCTCGGCCAATTTACTTACACGTACGATAGCTCGTATAACCGCGTATCCCAATTGCAGTCTCAATAGGCCTGAATGAATCATTTGCGTATGACGGATTGAACTTGACTGGCATTCAGCAGAAGCAAGGCGAGGCTCCATTCGCCCAGTATGGGTATACCTATGACAACAACCGGAACATAACGGGCAAGATGGACAATGGCCCATCGTTCCAGTTTACGTACGACCCGTTTAACCGGATCAAGACATCGAGCCAGTTCAATGAAAAGTACACGTATGATGTCAGAGATAACCGGAGCACGTTAAAGAGCGATAAGGTGCCGGATATCCAAGGCGCAAGTTATACGTACGATAGCCGGAACCGATTGACGCAAGTGAAGATAGAAAAAGGAAAAACGGTCTCCTATCGCTACAACGGGGATGGCCTCATTGTCGAACGTACCGAAGACGGCGTGACCACCCGCTACTATTACGACGACCGGGCGCTCATCGTGGGGGAAGGCACCGTGAACCCGGACGGAACCGTTGCCATAGCGACGGCTTATGTGCACGATGCGAGTGGCAAGCTGCTGGCCCGCCAAGTGCCGGGACAGAGCGGGCTGCAATATTACTTCACGAACGGCCACGGGGACGTCACGGAAATCCGCGATGCCCAAGGCAACTTGCTTAATCGCTACACATATGACATCTGGGGCAATCCGCTGACGGAAGAAGAGCAGGTGCCGAATATGTTCCGCTATTCGGGCGAGTATTGGGACAATACGACGAACCTGCAGTACCTGCGGGCCAGATGGTATGATCCAAGTATCGGGCGGTTCATAACGGAGGATCCGTTTGAAGGGGAACTGACGAATCCGCTCAGTCTGAACCCGTATACGTATGTAGAGAATAACCCGCTGACGAAGATCGATCCGACCGGGAACAGCGCTTGGGATTTATGCGCGGGCTCCTTACTCTGTTTTTCAGCCGGAACGAAAGTGAAAACGGAACAAGGACTAAAACCGATTGAAGAGATTCAAGTGGGAGATAAAGTCCAAACGAGAAATGAGGAAACCGGGGAACTGGGTTACAACCCTGTAGAGGAATTGTTCCAAAGGGAAACGGATGAAACCTATCATGTAAAAGTGAATGGAACCACCATCATTACAACTGCAGAGCATCCATTCTGGGTAGAAGGCGAAGGTTGGGTCGAAGCACGTGATCTGAAGAAAGGGGACAAACTGGTCGATCTCGATGACCAAGAAGTGCCCATCGAGGACATTGACGTCAAGAAAGAGCGGATCACGGTATATAATTTCAGAGTCCAAGGCATACACAATTATTTCGTAACGGACTTGAAGATATGGACGCACAATTGCGGCGGTCGTGACGCGCAATGTCTGGAGGGAGAATGTCCTCTTCCGTTAGTGCCCCAAGAGTCGGAGGTGGAGGGGGGTACTCGCGCCCGGCGAATGTGAGTCGCGGACTTGCCGGAGCTAAGATAGAAATACCGAAAAGTGCAGAGCAATTCTATAAATCAGTTTTGGATAAAGGCTTGAAGTTTAATAAGGGCACGGGTAATGCTTTTGGTAAAGTCAATCCAGCTAATATTCCGAATATGTCAAAAAAAGAAATACTCGATGGCTTGCCAAAAGGTTGGACGCATACCGAGAATAATGGTTTTGTCCATGTGAAAGATGCAAATGGTACAATACGGATGAGAATTGATCCTCCTGATAAAGTAACGAAATATGACCATGTGCACCTATATGATGTAAATAAGAACCCGTTAGACATCTATGGAAATGTGGTTAGTCCTAAAAGTCCAGATGCGCATATCCCATATAAGAAGTGAGGTGGATACTATTTGAATGCACAAAAAATCCAACAGAAAATTGATTCCCTTCATTACTGGGATGCATGGGTATTAAAGTTGAGCTGTGATCACTTTGCTGATGAAGTTACATTGGAGTACGAGGATTCGGACGGGAATGTAACTTATAAATTTAGTGGTTGCTTCAGAACGTTATTTGAACATAGCGTTGGATATGAGAAAGAAGTACCAGTAAAAAATTTAACTCGTGCACAAATGCCTTACTTCCTACATGATGTGGAAGTAGGGGAGGTCGAATCAGGGAGTCAGAAATTCTACTCTTGCAAAATAACTATGCCCCCTATGGGTTTGGAAATATGGTGCAAGGATATAGAAGTCAAAAGGTAGGTTATTAAAGATAATTTTGAACCATGAGTACAAACTTCTTATGGTTCTTTTTTTTGGGCTACCCAGTGCCGAATCAACCGATCATTCGACCAATACCACATATAACCCAAGCAATACTGCTACAATATTTTTTTTGATTTCCTTTGTAGGCAGATAAATGCTTGGCTGCTGGCCCGCCAAGTTCCTGGACAGAACGGGCTGCAATATTACTTTACCAACGGCCACGGGGACGTCACGGAAATCCGCGATGCCCAAGGCAACTTGCTTAATCGCTACACATATGACATCTGGGGCAATCCCCTGACGGAAGAAGAGCAGGTGCCGAATATGTTCCGCTATTCGGGCGAGTATTGGG
>NZ_JAJNBZ010000074.1 GCF_021369635.1 Paenibacillus profundus
GTAGCAGTAGAAGCTTTTGTTTTTCCTACTGTCTACTATGATGGGAGCATATCAAAGTCCTTATTGAACTTAGAGACGGCTCTTCTTTATCTATCCTGTAACCCTATAAAATTTGTTCTAAAAGTCCGCTGCTGCTCACGAAGTCTTGCAAGAAGCAACTCGAATCTTGCCCCTTTTCAGTGCTAGACCTTTTCTGGTTCAGACACCTATACATTCTTTTTCTTTAAAAGATGGATGTACCATTTCAGTCCGGCGTTGTGATTAAATACGCTCACCTTGTCCAGTACGTCGAATAGTCCGCATTGTTCCATCTCTTCGATCTTATTTTCAATAATAGTGTAGGCAGCATCTTGGGTGTTTTTATGGGAATACAAGGAAGACACGATAACGCCGTTAGGAGTCAAATAATTGGAATAGTCAAGAAGTTTGCTTGGCGTGTTGGGCACATAATGCAGTGATTCGTTAAAAACGATGACATCATATCGCTTTTGAGGAACATATTGATTAATGTCCCCGCAGTGGAAAATGTTTTTTGACGTTTTAGCCGATGCCATTTTGATCGCTTCCTGAGAAAGGTCTACGCCCGCATATCCTTCTTTCTCGCTGTCCAGAAGCATATCGTACAATATTCCAGTACCGCACCCCATATCCAGAATGCCCTCTTCTGCAATAAACTTTCTTATGTAACCGTACACAACTGAGTATCTAGCGTATTCCGTGATATCCGCTAAATAATCCCACACGTTAGATTTGTACTCTTCGTCCCACTGCTGTTGATTACTCTCAATATGATCTGGAATTTTCGTGTTTTCCATTTTTGATTCCTCCCACTCTATTAGATGTGAACTTACTACTTGTCAACGATGAACAAGATACAGCATGACAGCCAATGAAAAGCAGCAACAAATCATAAAAGGATAGAATTGTAAAAATGAAAAGCAATGGAAGCGTAAAGGTGAAGCAACATGATGTGGTAGTTGGAAAGTAGGTACAGAAGTGAAGTAATCTTTCTCTGAAAGATCTATTTCCTATAGTAGTGTTACAGTTATATTTTGTCAATGAAACAACTATCTGAAATCACCAAAATGCCTCCGTTTATTTATACGAGAGGCATCCTTCCCTATCAGCCGCATTGTGGCGATTACGTGCTCTTCAATTGTTTCAATAGCGACTCCACATCATGGACCGGTGCCTGGCAAGCATAATCTGCGCATACGTATGCAGCAGGTTCGATCTTATTATCCAGCTTATAGACGATCGCCGTATCCGGCGCGTACGCCTGTTAAACGGCGGCAATGATTTGCTTGGTCAATGCATGCTCAGGATCTCCCTCAATTACGACTTTCCGCTGACCTCGAACCGCTTGCAGACATGCGAGAAGGGTCATCGCATATCCCGCGACGGATAACGCTTCACTGTACCATCGTTCATGGCGAAGGAGAACGCCTTCTCCCTGACTCCTTCGGGAAACTGGGAATGCTCGCGGACAATATTTTATAGCTGAGGTAAGTAAATATTGAAAGAAAATGCAGCAAGATGAAGATAGAAAAAAAGAAGGATACACTGTAACTTTTAAATGAGGTGATGACAGTGTATAGAAGTGTACTGAAAAATCGAATGATATTGTATTATTTGGCGGGAGCAGGGATTTCCCAATTAGGAAATGTTATTACAGGACTTGCTTTCCTTTTTTTATCTTATGAACTAACACAATCCAGCATTCTGACCACAGTTATGGCTATTACACAAGCTACTCCATACCTTTTATTCGGACTAGCTGGTGGAGTAATTGCTGACTCAGTAAACAAAAAACGTTTATTACTGTTGATAGACATCATACGAGTACCTATTATTCTTTCATTGGTCTTTATTTATCAAATCAATCTTTTAGGTTTTTGGCATTTAATAGTTGTGAGTTTCATAATTCAAAGTCTAGGATGTTTTTATAATCCAGCTTACAGAGCTGTATTGCCTCTCATTACTTCTATAGAAGATCGAACAGTTGCAAATAGCTTATTTGATATTGTGACAAGAGGTGTACAAATGCTTGGACCAATATTTAGTATTGGTCTGTTAAATTCAGGACAAATAATTCATTTCTTCACAATTGATGCCTTAACGTATTTAGTCAGTGTATTTTTCATCTTAAAACTTCATTGGAATGAAAATAACGATACTACGGATAACCTGTTGAATACAACTGACAGTATTTTTAGTTCTATAAAAGATTTCCTTAACTGGATAAAAGGTGAATATACTATCAGAACATTGTTGTTTGTAACTTTTTTGATTGTGTTCTTTAATACTTGGGTATGGCAGGTCGGATTATTGTTACAACTAATAGAAACCAAAAATAATGGTGAGCAACTTTACAGTCTTCTAATGGGGTGGTATGGTGCTGGTGTGATTACAGTCAATATCGTCATCCCTTTTCTTTGGAAAAAGCTGACCCTCACGATTTATCTAATCGGTTCTATTGTATGGGGTGTTGGTATACTTGTATTAGGATTTGCAACTCATCTGTCAACCTATTTTATTGGTATACTAATCGCAGCTATTGGACTTCCTATTTCTGGTTTAGCACGGGTTTATCTTATTCAAACATTGATACCAATAAATAAATTAGGCAGAGCGTTTAGTTTTAATGCAGTTCTCTTATATGGTTCTAATGTGCTTTCGTTGAGCTTGTTTGGCGCACTATCCTCTCTTGTAGAAATTCGGTATATTTTTGTTTTTTGCGGAAGTATGATGGTTATCGGCTCATTTGTCTATTTATTTCGTGTATTTCCCTCGAAAAAAACTGGGCGTGATTCCGTAGAGACGTTTAAATAATTGATTATAAACAGAGATAGTAGAAAACCCACAACTATATGAAATATCTGCAATAGTTTTCTTGGTATTGATAAGCATTTCTTGACTTCTGATAATGCGATATAATTGAAGCCACGAAAAGGGGGAAATTCCAATGTACTCCTTAAAAAGATGGGCAAATTGAAATTTGCTTATATCTAAAACCCCTGCCATTTCATCTAGGCTCCAAGCATGTTGGAAGTCTTCTTTTATAACGTTCATCGATTTGTATAGTGCAGGGTGAATTTCTTTAAATGGTTGTATGTTAATGTCAGACGAATGTGTACCAACCATAACTTTAAGTATAATTAATGTTAACTGAGTGAAGCTATGGTCTAAAAATAACTCTAATGAATGACTTTCGTTTACTTCTTCTATTTGTACATAATCATTTATAAAATGGACCCATTGCTGGATTAATGGATGTTTTTGAGCAGTAAGAGCGAAAGAAATACCATCTTTAATAGATGAAATATCAGCCGTCAGTTGATTAAAAAATCGTGGATCAAGCTCAATTAAAAATTTATGATCATCTACTGAAATTTGTTTATGCATATCATTCGGGTTAAAAAGAATAAATTCATTTTTAGATAAGAAAATGTCGCTTCTCTCAGTCTGGTAATACATAGATCCTTTTATAGAATAGATAAGCTTATAAGAATAGTCGTTTCGCCATTTGCTTTCGCATTTTTTTTGATTTGTGGACAATAACAAACCCTGTGTAGCTTGTAAAACGATAGACAATTAAATCACCATCACTATACTGAAGTTTACATTATAGTTTACCATGTCAAATACGATTATGATGCAATATCTAATTTTTTGGGAATGGGTCTTGATGAATATTAAGAATATTAGAAAAAGGGGCTTTCTATTGCGGATATGGTAAAGAAACAGGGAATATCGCGTAGTGATTTAGTGGGATATTTTTATGATTTCCACTATAAAGAAATGCAAAAGTGGAGAACTAAAGGTACTATGACAGAAAAACATTATTTCCACCTTGTTTTCAGGTTAGCAGATGAAATCGAGGAGTTTATTGACCGTAATCCCAATCGTTAATTCAACTCCCTTGGTACGATTTAGTTTTCTCACGAATGCTCGCTTATTCGCAGGATTTCACCCTTGCCAGAAATCCAGAAAGATAGTAAATGGAAGACCATAGAAGACCAGGATAACATGAAGGCGCGAGGAAATAGAGGGGGAGGTCGCAACCCCATATCCTTCCATATACTGCACGCATTCTCCACGCCGCCCCTGGAGGTTATCACTCCCATGTCTCAACGGGTCTATGCCCTCTCATTCCTTCGTTACACCTGTCCAAGGGGTGGAGGCCGGTCTAGCTAACGGTACGGGTCGGTGCCCTTTGGTTGAATACATCCGGTACTCTGTGCTTTCTTTTTGAAATCCCGCGAATAAGCCAAAATTCGTACGACGAAACGGTAGGATATTGCTTAAGCTGCTAGTTGAATTGGTATTGTTTTATGAGGTTTGTAGGCTTCACGGCTCCGAGCCATTCCAACGAGTATTCGAGCTAATTTACCACATAGCTTCATAAGAGACCTCATTTTCTTCATCTTTTTTACCTGTACATTGAACGCGTGCATGGCTTTGAATTCCGGATTGTTCGCGACTAAACTCATGGTCATCATGAAGATGAAACGGCGGAGGCGAGATCGTCCTCGTTTACTAATTTTCATCTGTCCAGTCCATTTTCCTGAGCTTGCTTCCGCAAGGTTGAGTCCAGCATGTCGCAACAGTGCATTGCCGTGAACAAAGCCGCTTAAATCTCCTGCCTCACCAAGAATACCGGCCAGTGAAATGGCGCTAATCCCTTTGACAGCAAGCATAGACTTGGCAAAGGGAATACGATCCAACACGGCGATGATCTCCATTTCAACCGTTTTGAGCTGCAGGCAAGCAAGGTCGTACTCATCGAGTAATTGCTTTAAGTGAAGCTTGTAGGCATTCGTGGCTTGTTTAGAACCAACGGAACAGCTAGCAAGCGCGATGA
>NZ_JAJNBZ010000075.1 GCF_021369635.1 Paenibacillus profundus
AAGAATTTTTGCAAGAGAATGCACAGGTCTTGCTTGGGAATGGTGGAGAACAGTTATTGATGAATATAACGTTCCGTTAACTAGCAATATTAACGTTTCGATTTGGGGAACAACGTTATATCCGAAATCATCCATTACTAACTAATCATATCTGAAAATCTCCCCATTCATTTGGGGAGATTTTCTTTACTTTCCAGACTATTTACGGCAACTTGCTTTTGCATGATTTTTGCTTATTATTCATTACAAAGGGGAAAGAGGGGGAAGCACAGTATAAACCCGTCCAAGATCAAGCAGGCCAGCGAACTGCATAAAAAGGGAAGTATTTACGTCATGGACGAGCCGACGACCGGACTGCACATGTCGGATATCGCCCATCTGCTGGCTATCATGAATCGCCTTGTAGAAGTAGATGCCGGAAATACTGTCATTGTGATCGAACATAACCTAGATGTCATCAGAAATGCCGATTGGATCATAGATATGGGTCCCGAAGGCGGCAACAATGGCGGTAAAGTCATATTCGAAGGCACACCAAAACAGCTTTTAAGCGCAAAACATTCACTTACAAGCAAGTATTTGAGCAGGTGATTGATATCCGCCTTTGCGGCATTCGTAGGAAGCACGATAAAGCTCTTTTGGGCAAACTTTATTCTCGTCCAGCGTTAGACAATACTGGTAAATAAAGTTAAAATGACATTATGACAAAGAGTAGAATGAATCCAAAGGTTGATGAATATTTAAGTAAAGCCAAAAAGTGGAGGGAAGAATATGAGAAGTTGAGAAATATCGTTCTTACATGGATTTAAAGACTATTGTGCGCTTCTGTTTCACAAAGGTGCCTTGTTACAGGATGCCCATGGGATTCTAATCCAACAAACGGAGAATGTACAGGCGGCGCGCCAGATTCGGTTCACCAATGTTCGAGAAATAGTTGCAATGGAAACCATCTTGAAAGCCTATATTTATGAAGCCATTGAAGTTGAAAAAGCCGGTTTGGAAGTGAATTTTAAAAAGAAGACAGAATTCATAATTCCTGAAGAATTTCAAAATAAAATCGATGAAATCCCTGCCTTGAAAACTGCTTTTGAAGCATTGACGCCGGGACGGCAAAGAGCATACATTCTTTATTTTTCTGAACCCAAACAATCCAAAACTCGAGAGTCAAGGGTTGAAAAATGTATGCAGCAAATTCTCAATGGAAAGGGATTAAGGGATTAAATGAGATTAGTATATTCGATGAGAAAATTAAATCAATCAAACTTATTGAAAAAGCTAAATTACCAAAACACATCGTCAACTTGAGGCGATGTGTTTCTTTTGTTATCGCGGCAATTGAAGATCAGGAATAGGATAAAGTTCTTGTCAATGACATCAAGTTCTTGTCAACCGACAACAAGTCGGGGGACAAGAACTTATATGCTTAAGAATCCGCAGAAATCGTGGCTTTTTTATTTTAAGGATATAAGTGCCGTGAGAGATTTGTTCCAAGAATGTCCCGGAAAATTTGGCATCGAGCTGAAATCAAGGTATTTGCAGTTAGTTATTCGCGATGAGCTGCCGGGTAATTCTCTGATTGCAGCGGATCCAGACAAAATCCGGATGGTTTTTCAGAACCTGCTCGGCAATGCGGTGAAATATGCGGCGGGCGAAAGGATCGATGTGGTTTTCGAATAACAAGTTGCCGAAATGGTGCTGCACATGAGCAACAGCCTTCCAAGAGAGATCACCGACTATGGGAGCCCTTTTACGTAGAGGAAAGCTCACGGCATAAAGAAATATCGGGAACGGGCCTCGGGCTTACGATCGTCAAAACGATTCTAGAAAGGCACGGCTTCTGCTGCCATGCGGAGACAAAAGATCAAACGATTCATTTTTATATCTATTTAGCCCCCGTTCTGCGTAAGCAGATTGAGTGCTGTTTTTTCGGCGGCAGAATGATTATTCCCAAAAACGTAATTACCACTAGGTAAATCGCTAAGAAAATTCTTCTGATATACATACAAACGCTTCTCTAAAATTTTTATAAATATGTCATTTTTCGACATACAAACGTCTACTACTATGTTAAATTTTTAGTATCGTTTAGATTTATCTAAACGTACCCCAATATGTGAGGTTTAAGAAGATGAAAAAGTATCTATTGCATCTTTGACCTTACTTCTTTGTTGCAGTTTGTTCATGTCTGCTGTATCAGCAAGTCCAGACATTCCACAGAACAGGACAGAAGCTCCACCTGCGCCTTATGAAAGAGTTATAAGCATCCTAGAGAAAAACAACATCGATTTTCAAATTGTAGATGGCAAATTGATGTTAAAGCAAACAACGCCTGAAGCTGTAACAAAGGCAAATAATTTACTTATCTCAGCATCACAAATCACCCCTTCCACTGAAAGGTCTATTTCAGTTTTTGCTTCTTATCCGACTCCGTATGTGCATAATAAAACATACGATATTGTAAGAACCGAAAAATTCACAGCAGCAACAAAAACAGCTTTTTCCTTAACTTTTGCTGCTTGGGCGAAAAAGATAACAACATCTTGGCAAGAACTTCTTGCAGTAGCAGTTGGGGGATTTGGTGGCTATTACTTCGTGAATTCTGAAAAAGAAGACTTATATACTTTCATCAAATACTACTACCGAGAATTGGGTCCGGGGCGTTTTGATATGAACGGTAATTTACTTGGAGATTATGAAATCAAAAAAGAAATGAGAGTTACAAAAAATTCAAATGGAACTGGTGGTTCTTTTGGTACAGATATAAGAAAATCTACTGTTGTAGATCCCTGGTTCTGAGACGAGATGATTAAATGTTGGTATATTTGATTTTCTTCATAGCCAACTTTGTAGTAGCTTACTTCTATATCTATGATGCAGATGTAAGCTATGTTAAACTTTTTTGGCATTCTATTGTCATGACGATTCTGGTAGGTCTTATAGACTTGATTAAGGACTACATGGATAAAAGAAAAAAATAATCGAAGTAGGAAGCAATGGTATTATCCCCTTTAAGTAGACACTCAAAAAAAACCTTGTGCTATCATGAGGAACAAGAGTGAACTTGGAGGGGATTTTTCCATGGCTAAAAAGGGACAAGTGTTTAAACAGTATACCGAAGATTTCAAACTAGCAGCAGTCAAAGCGTATTTAGAAGGGGAGGCCAGCTATAAAGCGGTAGCGGAAAAGTTAGAAATCAGAAACTGTACCCAATTAAAAGCATGGGTAAGGAAGTGGCAGCATGGAGAAGTGTTCGATTTCCGTAAAGCGGTGTCCAAATCTGGTAAAGGAGGCACGCTCAGCCCGCAGGACAACTACCAAGTAATTGAAGAGCTGCGTGATCACTATGATGTTGCACGTTTGTTAGCCATTGCGGGGGTACCTAGGGCTAGTTATTACAAGTGGCGGGCGACACGGTCATTAAGGGCCGAAAGACAAACAAGGGATCACTAGATCAAGGAGCACATGATGGCTATTCACTTTGCGCACCCCTATTTCGGATATCCTCGTATGATGACAGCTTTATGGGAGGCTGGTTATCGTGTTAACCATAAAAAAGTATGGCGGCTTATGAAGGAATTATCCATCCAGTCCGTCATTCGCAAGAAACGAAAACGTTCTAGTTCTACGCCTTCCGTCGTGTATCCTAACCGATTGAAGCGACAATTCCATGCTGTAGGTCCGCAGCAGAAGCTAGTCACCGATATTACGTATATCTCCGACGGCACACGTTTTTATTACCTGTCGGCGATACAAGATCTGTTCAACAATGAAGTTGTGGCTTGGCAATTATCCGAGCGCAACGATGTAAAGCTGGTGTTGGATACGATTGAGCAGTGGACACGAAAAAGAAACGTGTACTGGAAGCCGTGCTCCATTCAGATCAGGGCTTCCAGTACACGTCTCAGGCCTACAACTCACGATTGGAAGCATTCAGCGTCAAAGGCAGCCACTCTCGCAAAGCAACCTGCCTGGATAACGCCTGCATCGAATCCTTCTTTTCGCATCTCAAGACAGAGAAGTTGTATCTTCACAAGTGTACGTCAGAAGCTGAGATTCATCAAACTATAGAAGAGTATATCTACTTTTATAATTATCAGCGCTTTCAAGCCAAACTCAAACAGCGCGCGCCAATTGAGTATCGGCACGCGCTGGCTGCATAGCTTTTTTCATCTGTCTACTTGACAGAGGTATGACCATAATGCGATGCATAGGAGAGTTTTTTATTTGCAGCGACGGGGGATTCGCATTGCTTTCGGCATCGGTGGGGAAGAGGCCGGCTCGCCAATTGGACATTATGATTTCTTGGGGAAGGTATGCCAAATTACGTCCGGATCGGATGGATTACCAAGTAGATTTCCATTTCTCAAATTTAAAAATGGAAAAACGCAATCCATTCAGTCTAAGTATTTTTGGAAATATCGTGTTGCATATACGATTTCAGAATTATTCGAAAAGCCCAAGAATAGGCATTTATTACGCAAGATGCTTGAATCAGACTCATTATAACTTGTGTTATAAAAGTTACGGAGCTTTGTAATTTTTCTAGAAATATCATAATTTTATACCAAAATACCGATACAGTTTTTACATCAAAGGAGGAGATCTTTATGAGGAAATCAAAACATGCGAAAGGACTAAAAGTGCTCGTAAGTCTATTAATTGGTTTACATGTGTTTACTTATTCGAGTAT
>NZ_JAJNBZ010000076.1 GCF_021369635.1 Paenibacillus profundus
TTTTATTGCTGAAAGTCCTTGTGTAGCAAGGGCTTAGATTACTGCAAAATGCTCAGTTAAATATATATTTGAATATTACTATTAAAATAATTTATTTATATAAGATGACACTCAATTACAATATTGCCAATAGCCACTAGTAACACTGACCCTCTTGTATTGTTTTCAGTTAACGTTCTGGTATTCACGAAATGGCCCAGCCTTAGATAGCTCTTATCTTAGACTGGGCCATTTGTTGTCCGAGACCTCTTCCATGATTATACATCTGACAACCAAGGGGCGATAGCCCCTACGCGTGATTACGGTGTTATCTGCTGTTGCCTCTACTTTGAATCCTCATTCAGCTCTCTAATCAGTTGTGTATCTTGTAGCGATAGTTTGCTTATCCGTTCATCAACAATGCTCTGTCCTTCAATTGAATTTATAAACTCCCTTACCTCATTTCTTATGGTATTAGTTTTATTAAATAATGAGATTTGTACTCTTTCTGTCTTGAACCCAATTAATGTTATTGCAATACCTAAGCTAACTAATGTGATGGCATCACTCAATGCATTAACTTCTTTTACAGGAATATTGATTTTTAAATTAGGTAAAACGATTATAGCTATCACTGCACCCGCAAGAAAAATTGAACGTAGGACTTTTAATGCTTTATTCAACTTAATCCCTTTCTTTTCTACTATGCCTTCGATAATAAACTCTAATAAGTCAGATAATATTAGGAATAACGCTGCAATCGAGACATATAACAACCACTTCCCAGTCGCATTTATAATTGGTGTTAGTCTTAGTGCTGATAAAACAATAAAACCTATTCCAACTGCTTTTGTGAACATTGTGGTCAAGAAATGTTCCTCCTTTTCATTTTATTGATCTTGCAATGCAATTGCAGATAACGTTCTTGTGTCTACGAGCCCGAGAGGCTTAAGGGAGCTTCAGCGACCGGGTCCGACGGACTTAGCTCGCAGGGTTGTTCGCTGATTCGACTTCTTTGCATTCCTCATCTTGCGGCGAAGCCCGCAGTGTAGATACGATGTTAGGCGAAGTCTTCTACTCCTATGAAACACCCAATAAAGTTCTAAAATGATTTTCTAATTCAACCTTAATTAAAGGTATATCTTCCTTCATTTTTCTATGGCATTCTTTCAATACAGCTCGACTTTCTTTAGCAGCTTCTAGATTATTTCTTAGATCATCAAAGTTAATCTCATAGGTTGAGTAGTCATACCATAACAGCTTTACTTGTTCAATTAATCCATCGATTATCTCACATATTATAGAATTAAAATAAATACGGTTTTCGAAATAATAATTAATAAAAGCGTTAATATCGCCTACTGCTTGCTTTGCCTTTTCGATTCTAGGTGGTTCTCCTTCAATAATTAGAGGTGAAAATAAGTTATTCATTGATAATTCTACCTTGACTAGCAATTTATAAATTTCTTTAATTGTAATTGCTTGATCTTGATGTAGTTTACTAAATCTTACTTGGTGCTCATTATTAAATTTTTGCAATTCAGCCTTATGGCTTTCTACAAGTTTCATAAGATCATTCTTCAAACCTTCTGACCTACTATTAATCCAATATGTAAAAACAGATTTGAAAACCCAAGCAGCAGTACCAAAAAAACTAACAGTACCTACTGTAAAAAAACCAAGATTTTGTATCATTTCTATGGTTTTCATCTTTGTCATCCTTTCGCGAGGATTTCGCCTAACGTTCTTGTATCTACGAATCCGAGAGGCTTAAGGCGCTCCGCGCCGGGTCCAACGGACTTGCCTCGCAGGATTGTTCTATCTTTTCTTCTTTTGATAAATGTTTTGTCATTTTTCACCTTATTTCAATCATGTTTTATAAATTATTTCGGAGCTTTCAGATAACGTTCTTGTATCTACGATCCCGAGAGGCTTAAGGAGCGAAGCGCCGGGTCCGACCGACTTAGCCTCGCAAGGTTTGTTCGCTGATTCATCTCCCTTGCTTACTACTCTTTGCGAACCAAGGGCGAAGCCCGCAGTGTAGATACGATGTTATAGGATGTCAGTGCTTTTCTTGAAAATATTAAAATCATCATTTTTTTTTACTATCGTTTCCCGTGTTACGAAAGATTCAGGCATAGCTAAACGGCCTCAGTCCCATGAAATTCAGGACGAAGGCCGCTTAACTTATTATTATTTTTGTACTGTCTGCATGACGGATTGCAGTTCACTGTCGTTTAGACCAAGCATCCGCGCTGTTAAAGCATGGATTTCGTGGATAAGCTCTGGGTTTTCCACTAGCGACATGTCATAAGAAGGAATCATTTCTTTAATTTTCGGTTCCCACGCTTTTATATGCTGCGGGAAGCATTGTTTGATTACCTTCAGCATAACGTGAACGGCGGTAGAAGCGCCCGGAGAAGCGCCAAGCAATGCAGCTATCGAGCCGTCAGCGGCACTAATAACTTCCGTACCAAATTGAAGCGTTCCTTTGCCGCCGTGAGCAGTATCTTTGATAACTTGCACACGTTGGCCCGCCACCATTAAATCCCAATCCTCGCTCTTGGCGTTCGGGACAAACTCCCGTAAATCTTTCATGCGCTTTTCTTTCGATAACATGACTTGCTGGATCAGGTACCTTGTCAATGGAACGTTTTTTGCGCCTGCCGCCAACATCGTTACGAGATTATGCGTTTTTACGGAATTTACTAAATCTAACAGGGAACCTGTTTTTAAAAACCTTGGTGAGAAGCCGGCAAACGGTCCAAAAAGCAACGATTTTTTGTTGTCAATATATCTTGTATCAAGATGCGGAACAGACATTGGAGGAGCACCAACCGGAGCTTTGCCGTATACTTTTGCATGATGCTGCTCAGCAATATCTGGATTGTTACACACCATAAATAGTCCGCTTACCGGAAAGCCTCCGATACCTTTTCCTTCAGGAATACCGGATTTTTGCAGCAAATGTAGGCTTCCTCCCCCGCCTCCAATAAAGACGAACTTTGCAGTATGGCGCTCGACGGCACCGCTATCGATATTCCGTACTTTCAATTCCCACGAGCCGTCGCTAGTACGTTTTATATTATCAACACTATGTTTGAATTTGATATCGACGTCTCTACTCTTTAGGTGATCAAGCAATAGTCGCGTTAAAGAGCCAAAGTTGACATCCGTTCCAGAATCGATTTTTGTTGCCGCTATAGGCTCATTCAATGTCCGGCCTTTCATAATAAGCGGAATCCATTCCATCAGCTTTGCCGGGTCATCGCAAAATTCCATTCCCTGAAACAGAGGATTGTTTGATAGCGCTTCAAAACGTTTTTTCAAAAACGCTACATTCTTTTCCCCTTGTACTAAACTCATATGAGGCAATGGCATAATAAAGTCCTGCGGATTACGGATCAGATTGCTGCTTACCAGATAAGCCCAAAACTGCTTTGAAACCTGAAACTGTTCATTAATTTTTATAGCTTTGCTAATATCTATGGATCCGTCCGGTTTTTCGACGGTATAGTTAAGCTCGCACAGTGCAGCATGCCCCGTTCCCGCATTATTCCATTCGTTAGAGCTTTCCTCTCCTGCATTTCCGAGCTTCTCAAACACTGTAATTTCCCAGTTCGGTGCTAATTCTTTCAGCATTGTCCCCAAAGTCGCACTCATAATTCCGGCACCAATTAAGATAACGTCTGTTTTAGTTTGTCTGTTGATCATTTTTACCGTCCTTACATGCTAATGTATTTGAAGAAAAGATATAGGCGCTCCTGTCTGCTTGGCTCAATCGTCAACCTAACCCCAGGAATACACAAAAACCAAGACCTTAACCCAACTACTTGCAAGGGTTGTGGCTTTGGTTTGCCGTTTCCAGTGAATAGCCGCCCTGCGAGCTCCTTAGTTGCGCTGTACTGCTTTTTTTGGACATGAAAAATGCTCTACGTAATAACAACGTGGTACCACCAATTTTGGATTAGCGATCATCCCCAATATGCTTTTCTCACCAACGACTTAAAAACAGCAATCTTAACAGCAGAAATCAACCTGAGAGCAGAAATCAAATGTTCTCAGGGGAAAGGAATATCTAATCTAGACCCCTTTGTTAAATTATAGATTCAAAAAGCGATTGAATCTCCTCATTTGCTGATAAATCTGGGGTGCCGTCACTCCATTTGAGGATTAATATTATCATATCATAAAAATATCCATTTGTTAGTACTGATTTTCAACATAGATGTATAGATACTAAATAAAGCCTCTGCCGTCACTTGTGACACGTTACACCGCATATCCATCGAAGGCTGTTCGCCCCGCAAAACTTTAAACTATCTCTAAAAAGTTCTCTGATAAAGATGGTGCCATTTCTGCCCCGCCTTACATGGACACAAAGTTAGTTTCATCACATTGAAACATAACGTATGGAAGATTATCGCCCGTTTGTTTAATCATGCACTGATTTCCTGTATCCGCATCTACTAGGCACAACCCGACTGATGCTAGACTAAATACTGGACACCGGAAACCGAGAGTGCGACAATAAATGCAT
>NZ_JAJNBZ010000077.1 GCF_021369635.1 Paenibacillus profundus
GGTCATCATTTGTTGGTGACCGACAGATACATAAACGCGATTTTCCTGATCATTCACTTCCGGAATCGGGTATAACGTCGTGATTGGCCGACTCTGAACAATAGTAAAGGTATCATCAACCAGACACCATTCGATATCTTGCGGGCAACCAAAATAGGCTTCGATATGCCTTCCGATGCGTGCTAGTTGTAAAATTTGTTGCTCAGTCAGGGTTTGAGTCTTTTGCAGCTTAGGATCGATCTGTTGTGTCTCTGTTCCTCCTTCTTTTCGTCCATAGACCGCCAATTTTTTGGCTGCGATCCTCTTATCGACGATTTTCCCTTCCTTTACTTGATAACAATCGGCAGAGACCAGGCCAGAGACCAGTGCTTCTCCAAGTCCAAAACTGGCATCGATCGATATCACCTTTCGGTTGGAAGTAATCGGATCAGCGGTAAATAAAATTCCCGAAGCTTGTGGGAACACCATCCTTTGAACAATAACGGCTAAATAAACGTGACTGTGGACGAATCCATTTTGCATGCGATAAATGACTGCGCGATCCGTAAATAGGGAGGCCCAACATTTGCTGATATGCTTCAGGATGGCTTCTTTGCCGATAATATTTAAATAAGTATCTTGTTGACCAGCAAAAGAGGCATATGGCAAATCTTCAGCAGTCGCACTGGAACGCACAGCATATGCATGTTCCTCGCCAAACTGGGAGAGATATTGAGTTACTGCTTGCACAACATCAGAAGGAATTTCTACTTCCAAAATGATTTCTCGAATCTTCCTGCTGATTTCACCAATTTGATCTCGATCCTCAATGTTTAGCATCGTCAGTCGATTGAGCAAAGAATGGTACGTTTCGTTTTGCTCCACTGCTTTTTGATATCCTACTGTTGTCACACAAAAGCCTTCTGGTACTTGGATTCCTTCAATTTTTGATAACTCCCCTACATTCAACCCTTTTCCGCCAACGAGCAATAGCTGGTTATTTTTCATTTCCTGAAAACCGAGAACGAAAGAACTCATACCCTATCTCCCCTATCCATTCATTTGAGAATCAGCTCGGTACAACTGACCACATGCCGCATTAATGTCCGCTCCGAATTGAGTTCGGACCGTAACGTTCACACCGTACATTTTCAACGTCCGCACGAACGTTTCGATCCTCTCTGGATCAGTTGGCAAGTAGCTCTGAGGCGTTACTTCTGTTGAATTGTAGGGAATGAGGTTCACGTGGTAGAGGTGTTCCCAAGCTCCCCTTCCCCTCAACAGCGCAGCAACCGCTTTCGCATGCTCCGCCGAGTCGTTGAACCCTCGAAGTAAAATATATGCGATATACACCTTTCTTCCCGTATGTCGGATGTGGCGATCCAATGTATTCAGCACGTCGCGGAGCGGAAACCGCTTATTGATCGGCATCAGTTCGTTCCGTTGCTCGTCGAAAGGCGAATGCATCGAGAAGGTTAGATTGACCTGTGGAAACTCCTGCGTCAACCTCTCGATTCCTGGCAACAGGCCGATGGTGGAAATCGTAATCCTTCGATGTCCTAGACCGAAGAGATTTGGATTGGTCAAAATCGCCAGCGCATCGAATAGGTGCGGGTTGGCGAGCGCCTCCCCCATGCCCATGAAGGACACGCTGTCCAAGGCGTGGCCGTTCAAGTGAAAGTGAAGCAATTGGTCGGTAATTTCGTCGGCGGTCAGATTTCGTTTCAACCCGATAGTACCCGTTGCGCAAAAGCGACACCCAAAGCCACAACCGCACTGCGTGGAAATACAATACGATTTCCACCCCCGATCATAAGTAAGTCGTACGGCCTCTATGCGTTCGCCACCCTCGATGGCAAACAGCACCTTGCTGACCTGCTGCGATGTAATTTCCTTTACCGGAATAACGCTGGAGACATTTGGACCAAGCGTCCGGGCCAACGATTCTCGCAAAAATGTAGGCAGTATGGTGATCCGTTCGTATTCAGCAATTTTTTGTTTGAAAATCGCGTCCATCAATTGCCCATACCGATACGCAGGCTGCTTGAAGTCGGACAAGATTTGTCTAATGGTTTCATATTTCGAGGTTGGTTTCATGTGTTCTCCTTACCGCCGGAGAAAATGCAAAGAAAAGCAACCGTCATCCGGCGCTTTCATGCATTAACCAACTACGCAGGAAAAAACACGACGTGTTTGCGGACATCATCGCTACGTGCATCTGTCGATAGATTGGTAAACCTCCGGCAACAGATTTATCTTTTTGTGAACCGAGTCAGCCGGTTGGAACCGGTTCACATAATCATCTACAACCTCAACCTCAATGATCATCGTCTTCATCCTCCTAGAGTGTGTTAAACTTTCAGTTCCACAATTTTAGTTGCGATATGTTTGCAAAATTCGCTGTCGTGCTCCACGAAAAGGATCGTCGGCGAATGCTCCAGCAGCAGTTCTTCGATTTGCATCCTGGAAATGACGTCGATAAAATTGAGCGGTTCGTCCCACACATGCAAATGAGCGCGTTCGCAGAGGCTTTTCGCGATCAGAACCTTTTTCTTCTGACCCCCGCTATACGAAGCGATGTCCTTTTCAAACTGTAAGCGCGAAAAATCGAGTTTTCTCAAAATCGCTTTGAACAAGCTTTCATCAATCTCGCTGGATTTGGCGAATTCCGACAAATTGCCCTGCAACTGCGAGGTATCTTGTGATACGTAGGAAATTTTCAACTGACTCCCTTTTCGAAACACGCCGGAATAAAGAATCTCCTCGCCGCAAATCAGTTTGAGCAAACTGGATTTGCCTGAGCCGTTCGGACCGGAGAGCACGATTCTGTCCCCTTGCTCGATAGTAAAGCTGATATTGCTACACACGTTCTTTTCTCCATAATGAATCGAAACGCGGTCAAGCTCGACCAATTGGTGTTTATGATAAATCATCTGCGATATTTTCAGGCTTTCCGAGCTGTCGACGTTTCTCAGAAGCTGGGATCTTTCCTCGATCGCGGAGTGCTGTCTTTGCTCGATCGATTTGGATCGCTTCATCATTTTGGCAGCCTTGTGACCGATGTAACCTTTGTCGACCTTGGAGCCCGAGTTGCGGGTGCCGTTTTTCGTTTTTTCTACTTCGTGCGACCAGTTGCTCGTTCGCTTGGCCGCTTCGGACAGCCTCTTAATGTCCTTCCTCAGCTTTTCGTTCTCGGCCAGTTCGAAATTGTCCTGTCTTTGCTTATTCTCCCACCAGTCTGAGAAATGTCCGTTCTGGATTTCGATATTGGTCTTATTGATCGAAATAATGTGATCCACACAATTGTCGAGAAACGCCCTATCGTGTGACACCAACATAAAGCCGCTCTTGCCGTTCAAATAATCACTTACCAGCTTCCGAGCATGCAGATCCAGATGATTGGTCGGCTCGTCGATAAGCAAAAAGCTGTTCTCCTTCAAAAACAGGACTGCCAGCATTACCTTCGTCTGTTCTCCGTTGGACAACGAGTCGAACGGTCGATACAACACATCTTCTGATAACTTCAGCAGCGAGAACTCGCGCATGAGTTGCCAGTGCTCGTAGTCGGGATAGATGTCAGCTACCACATCGAATGTATATTTTTCCTTGTGTTCGACGTGGAACGGGAAATACTCGAAGCTGACGTTAGAGGAAATCGTTCCGCTGTATTCATACTTGCCGAGCAGCAGATTGAGAAACGTAGTCTTGCCCCGGCCGTTCCTCCCCGTAAAGCCCAATTTCCAGTTGGTATCGATTTGCAAACTTACATGCTCAAAAATGTTGTCGTAACTGCCGTCATAGGCAAACGTCAGGTTCGTTACCTTGATCAATGACATTCCAGAAACCTCCTTGGTTCACAAATAAAAAAGAGCCGCAAGAAAGTTGACCTTTCTTGCAGCTCAAAAAAATAAAACAAATCTAACCCTACGCAGAGTCAGATAAGGATATATTTTGAGTGAAAAGAATAAGGTAACTTTCTTGCCAATAAAGAATAAAACAGCACAAATAGAACTTGTTTTATTCCTTAAACGTTAGCAAGAAATTCTACATTATCCCCTTCAACTCCTATCGTAAGTGTTAGCGCAATAGTAACATACCAGATATTTCATTGCAACATCCCAGCAATGGCAACATTCATCTACTTCAGTTCAATTAGATCACATCAAAAACCATAGTTCGAGCCTTACTCCGTCACTGCATAGTTCCCTAGCGGTTCATGCAGCCTAAGGAAATCCTGCAGTTCGTCGGGTGCTTATTGAGCTAACTTCCCTCTATGAAGAATCACTTTTCTCTTAAATGCTCGCGTTTTCTTAGAATTTGA
>NZ_JAJNBZ010000078.1 GCF_021369635.1 Paenibacillus profundus
AAAACCTGCTGTAGACCGTATTATGAATGAACTTGTAAAATTACGTCATCAAATGTCACTTAATATTGGATTTAACAATTATAGTGACTATGTATTTACACTAAAAAATAGAGAGTACAGTATTCAAGATTGTTACACTTTTCATGAATCTGTTGAAAGGTATACTATCCCAGTATGGAAACGTTTGGCGAAGCACTTTGAAACAGAACTTGGTATAGAAAAGTATCGCCCTGAACACAATGAATGTAAGAAAGCTCAGCGTGAACAAATGCATCGTGCATTTTCTATGCTCATTTCTCCACTAGCAGGAGACATATTCTAACATTAGGCAAGTATGGATTGAAATTCATCGATTGTGGAGATTTATAGAAAAACAGGTGTCAATTTTGACTTCTCTGAACAAACTATAAAAAATATTTCCGAGTTCATTATTAATATAATTGAAGATTTAAATTAAATGTGTATAGTCACGATAAAAGCTAATATTGAACTAAAGGGGCCCTTTCTGGAAAAAGAGTGTATATTTAACACACTTCCCTAAGTCTTTTAAAATGCCAAAAATCCCTACTTTTTGTGTCGAAAGCAGGGATTTTTTTCGGTTAAAGATTTGTCTTTTTCTCAAAGCGCTCAAGTGCTCGCTTTATCCTCCGAAGGCGGACCAGTGCGTTGGACGAGTGAGTGACGGCGGCAACTTTGTGTTGGCATCTCCCTTTGCCGCGTTGATCTGGGCTTGGGTGAGAAAAATACTTTCGGTGAGGTCGGCACCTCTGAGGTCAGTATCTCGGAAATCAGCACCGATAAGGTCAGCTGCTCTCAGGTCGGCGCCTCTGAGGTCAGCGGCAATAAGGTAGGCCCCTCTCAAATTGGCGCATCTAAGATCGGCACCTCTCAGTTTGGCACCGATAAGGTCAGCACCTCGGCCGTAGGTCTTCCGACGGCCTGAGGGGCCCTTCTGTGAGCGAAGGGCTTCGGCTCGCACGAGTTCGCTGGTCCGTAGGAGCAGAGCATTGACATCTGCTCGGTGTGCTGCCACGTCCAGTTCCATGATGGAGTCGGGATCGAGGCGAGTGAGGCGTTCCGTCTCGTCAAGCGCCCGACTGAGCGCACCTTGGATAGGACGGGCAGGTTGCAACGTTAGCGCTTCGGTCAGATACCAGAGGAGCTCATGGAGCTGCCGCACGATCGGGAACACCTCAAACATTTGTTTCGCGGATCCTGGGGCTTGCCGCCAGTCGTGTCCACCGAAGGTAACTCGGGACACCTTTTGCCCCGCGCCGAAGCAGTCATACACCGTGCAACCTCGAAAGCCCCGCTGCCTAAGGCTGGTGTGAACGCCGCAACGGAAGTCCGATTGCAGGTTTTGGCAGGGCTTCCCGGCATCTTTGTCAGTCGCGAAGTCTGCCGAAGCAGCGTAGGGCAGCGCGACACAGCACAAGCCGAAGCAGTGCTCGCAGTCAGCTTGCAGACTTAGGCGACTACTGTCGGGGAAAGCTCCTGAATATTCGCGATTCTCAGACATTGCGCGGTCTCCTTCCGTTTCATCGTATTTCCATACATGCAAACTCTAATCTAAAGACAAGGCTGTGGTATGATAATAGGTGTTTTCCATATAGAAATGATCTTTTATATGTTATTACTGAATATTCTCTTCGTCAATCCTTGTTCAAGGTGATTTTCATGAAAAAAGCCGGTTTCCCCTACAAAAAACCCCGCCCAGTAAAGGACGAGGTTATCGCGGTACCACCTTTTTTGAATCGCAACAAGCGATTCACTCTAAAGTACAATAAAAAGTAGAAAATCCTTACGACACTCCCCATACTACAATAAAAGGAAATGCAAAAAAAACAAATGAAATACCTTTCAAAAGCATTGCATACATTGTCAGTTGCGGGTGCTTGAGACTCGCCTTTTCCATTTTCCACAACATAATTGCCCAACTCCATAGCGTCATGATAATACATAAGACAGACTATAAGCGTGAACACTCAATCCATAATAAAGCAGTATACGCTCTTTATCGCTCAAAATATTAACATAATCCAATACATTTTTACCTGATTTGATAGGTTTCATTTAATTTGCTGAAATCATTTCGTTCAATCATGTACTTTTGGTATAGTCCTTTTGCAATATAGGCATAATCCATGGGAACGTGAGTAGTCAACGATGAGGTTATACACTGATAATTGAATGGGTTCATTTTTTACGGAGACTGCTGTCTGGTACAGCTTCTCAATCAAGTCTAAGCTGTCTTCATTCGGTGATTCGAGAAACTTGGCGGCTATCTTGGTTACTAACGTTGCTTGGCGCTTCAAAATCTTTTTGCAAAAATGAGAAAACCACATCTGATTTATGTCCAGTCTCGATGTACTGTTCTACGATGTCGTCACCGGGGATGTCTAATACAGCCGCTATGGATTGAATGATGTTAAAATCCGGACGCTTGACTTCACCGTTTTCAATTCTCGACAGGCTGCCTTTATCAACGCCGACTGCTTCTTGCAACTTTGATAAGATCATTTCTTTCTTTTGGCGATGAAACAGTATTAGCTCCCCCAAGCTTTTAGGCTTCGCAGTAACAGTACTCACAACCTCACCTTCCTTTGTAGTACAATAATTGAACACCTATATTTTACCATATCTTTTACGAAAACAAAACAATACTTTACATATTAACCATATAGTACACTTCCGCGCCCCACGGAAGAACGGATAAATCCGATTGTGCTGGATATGTCTAAGTTGGAACATGCGGGTGCTGTTATTGGTATTCTACCTGTGGCATTTATTTCAGCGGGGAGTATATTCATGCCTGAAGCACAGTTATTCTTTGTGGTGAAATACATCCGATGAATAAAATATAAGGAACAATTATATAGTGTTTCCTTTATTCACTAATTGTATAGTTGACCAATCGGTGTTTCATTTGCCATAACGAAAACAACCCCATATGCACAGGAAGCCAATGTATGTTGAATGTCATACCTCTTCCATTATTTTCTCTCTCAAAGTCGTTTGAAATCAGGAAGCGCCAGATATTCAATGAAAATATGCCAATTCAACTAACGTTATCCGTTAGCTGAAGTGAACTTGTGAACTAGCTATGATTGCATTATGATAGTGAACATTAAGAGCACCAATGGATTGCTACATGGGAAACATGGGGGATTTGAACAGATGGATGAAAAAAATCGAGAATTTTCAAAAGCATGCCCTAGCGATCAAAATTTTTGGACTTCCTCTGATACAATTCATAGTGACCTACTTGCCACTAAGGATCTTGTTTATAACCCGTGCAGGTTTGATTGCTCTCGACCACTCCTAGAAGCACAAAATGCTGAATATGGGGCGTATGTATTTAACTTGAATGCTCTCTCCATTAGATTTCGTGTCGCAAGAATCACTCCTACAAAGGTCGGGCAATTTGTAACTTTATGGGAGAGAATTGGGGATGGACCGATCCAACCATATGACGTATCAGATCCAGTCGATTTCTTCGTTATTAGTACACGCAAAGGTAGTAACTTTGGTCAGTTTATATTTCCAAAAGTGGTTCTATGTGAACAGGATATAGTATCCAATAAAGGTAAAGGTGGTAAAAGGGCAATACGCGTATACCCTCCTTGGGACAATCCTACGAGCCGTCAGGCTCAAAAAACTCAGATATGGCAGTTGGAATATTTCCTAGAGATACCTGTGAATATACCAATAGACTTTGTTCGTGCTCAAATGCTTTACGGTCCCAGTTCGTTAGTAGAAACCAACATATGTCCAAAATAATGTTGCTCTCTCATTCATAGAGCTAAATTGCTCTAGATTCAATATGCAAAATCAAATCAGTTTGACAAAGTGGGTTGGGGACAAGAATCCCGAGCCCACTTCGTTTATTATGGTTAGCCATAGTTCATACGGCATTCCACTAACCTGCCCTGTAGCAGAAGAATTGTTAATATAAATTAGAAAAGATAATTATACAAGCAAGCCTGTTGATTAACCATCAAATGGTAGAAAAAGAGCCGTCAACCCGGTAAAA
>NZ_JAJNBZ010000079.1 GCF_021369635.1 Paenibacillus profundus
TCTTTGTCTTGCCTCCAACCTCTTTACGAGGCAGGAAATAGAATATACCATAGCTTCGCAATAGATTGCAACCCCTATTTTCAGAAAGATTTACACAACAGTTATAATTACCGTTGCTAGCACCTCAACCCGCTTCACTCGCATAGCCTCACGCTTCGCTTGCCACTATTATAGTTGAGAGAAATCTGCAATATAGTTATTACCATTTCATTGCAGCTTCAACATCGTGAACCGCGCCATTGATAAATGGATATGCAAATTGGGTAACGCTGCTGCCGATTCTGGGCATTGTTCACTACTGAAGGGCATGGATCGGGAGATTTTATTAAACTATAAACGCGACGGTAGTTTAGAACATTAAGACAATGTTCTAAACTACCGTCGCGTTCAGAGGGCATAAAGTAGACAACTTATCAAATTATAACAACCTCAATAGTGTCTCACTATAACCCTTCTACGGAATACCGATGGCCGGACTCGAACCGGCAAGCCTCTCGGCACCGCATTTTGAGTGCGGCGTGTCTGCCAATTCCACCACATCGGCATAATATCATATGGGGCGATCGAGGGGAATCGAACCCCCGAATGTCGGAGCCACAATCCGATGCGTTAACCACTTCGCCACGACCGCCATATTAACGATTATACCCGATGAGTTAAGTATCGCCTTTTCTCTATCGGTCTTCAAATATATCATATCCACCCCATTACTTTCAACCCTTAATTTATTCCAGTTCAATTATATGAGCAGAACCTATTACTGTTCATATAGTTATGCTGAGGGCGAGTTGAACACCAGTGTCGATATGGAAAGTGATACCGGTGTAGTATTAAAGATTTACGCGAGACGATAAACGAAATGCCGTTTCCGATCACCTACATTGCCACATTTGAAATGGTCACAGCCAAAAGGCCCCCGGTTTCCAGCGTACCTTTGTTACTGTCATCTTAACCTCAAGGATCTATGTGGCTGCCTACCGGGAAAAAACGGGTCTGCATTGGAAATAAGCAGCATGTAAACAACTTGTGCATAACAAAACAGCCCACTGACTACACTAAAGTCAATGAGCTGTTCCATACTGCTTGGCAACGACCTACTCTCCCGGGAGGGAGCCTTTAGCAACATAACGTGACCGCCCCTGCAGTAACCTTCTTATCCACGTCTTTAATTGTCCGTTGTACCGTTTTGTTGTTCTTCCTGTTGTTGCTGCTCTTGCGCTGGCGCAGGTCCCTCCTAATTCCCTGCGGCCGCTCTACTCCCGGATTTTATGTACACCACGTTTTTGTCAGCATCCAATGCGGCTCTCACCGCCGTAAAATCATCTTTTTCAATGAAGCGGTAATCTTTAAATAAGCTGTCCCATTTTACTTCATATCCCGTAATGTCGATATTAAATAACTTTTTCGCTAGCGGAGCGACCGCTTCTGTGGCCTCTTTTTCCGTTATTTCTTTGTTCGTCGTCACCTTATTGCCTTGTTCATTGATCAGACTGACTGCTTTCCCGCTATCCATGTAAATCGTCACCTTGTCGTCCTGAAGCATCCACGTATGCCTCGTCCACTCACTCTCGATCTGCGCCTTCGTCACATCAAATTGATGATCGAACGCCGTTTTGCTCGCTTCCGTTGCCGTTTTCAACAATTTCGGATCAAGTTCTTTCTTGTCAATATCGATCGTCGCACCGACGCTGGCATAGCCTTCTGAAATATTAGCAATTACTCGAGCGCAAAAATCTTTCCCGTCTAAATTATAAGTTACATACTCGCCAAGTTTTCCCTTACTATTATCGTAGGATTGTGACTGCGTAACTTCTTTGTTAAACACGTATTTCTTCTTTGAATAGGCCTTCTTCAACTGTTCTAAGGCTTTGTCTTGAAATTTTTTGCCGACTTTGTCGATTGTCGTCTTGACGGAAACGCTCCATATTTTTTCTTTTTTAGGATCGAGGAAAACACCATATTTTCCGTCTGCAGATTGAACCGTGACCAGCCCATTCTCAAGTTCGCCGACATCCTCAAGCTTTATCTCTTTTCCCGCAAATTGTTTTACCGCTTTTTGCAGCTTGGCAGCCAGCTTCTTGTCTATTTGGACTTTCTTGCTTTCCGCTTTTTGCTGCTCCTGCTGCTTCTCTTGTGCTGCCTCCGCGCTCGCAGGAATTGGACCTGCCAATGCAGTCAGCATGCCAGATACGACCAATATTGCTACAATCGTTTTTTTCAAATTCATGGTAAATCCTCCTATGTAATTACTTGAATATATGCTCACTCATATTATCCTAGCGAAGGAATTGGAAAAAAGCCACACAACATTCTATTAATATTAATTAAGAAAACGTTAATAACTTCATCATTTTAAGCCAATACAACGATGTTACTGCGAACCGCATCGCTCACGAATGAGAAGATGCTGGGCTTCCCGCCGGTCTGGGGTCAAACCCCATAAACATAAACAACCCCCTGAGGAACATTTTATTGCTTAAGTTCCTGCAGAGGGTTGCTGACTTCTCGATATATGTTGTTTTTTGATCATCGTTTTGGCGTTCTTGATCAATTTTTCCTTCGTCAATGTATTTTCTTCGTTTGTTGTTATTTCGAGCTGCCTGCCCTTTTCGAGCCACAGGAGGCTGTTTTGCTTCAGACTAATCATTATCCTTAGCAGCTCTATACAAATAGCCTTTTCTGATCGACAAATTGCTTCAGATCAAGACGAGTATATTTCAAAATCAAATTATTTCCTCCATTTGTATACTCCATCTCGATAAGCTCTGCTTCCGTCTAATTATATTTTTTCAAATAAACCTTTTTTCCTTTCTTTTTGGCCTCTGCCTTCAATTCTGCAGGAAATGAACGATCAAACGGAGCCCAGATAGATCCTCCCCTTGGCAAAGCTATCCCCTTCTGGCAAGGCGGAAGGTTGTATGAACATCGTCTTCAAGGTAGATGCCTTCTTCATATAGTCCTCATATGTGTCGAAGTCAGGCCTAAGTTCTCTAATGAAGAAAACTCCAGGTCTTTAATAACTTTACTAAGTATTAAGCAAATCAGCTGCGAACTGCACCGCCTCTTTGCTAACACAAAAATAGCCCACTGACTTTAATAAGTCAGTGGGCTATTTACACTTGCTTGGCAACGTCCTACTCTCCCGGGACCCTGCGGTCCAAGTACCATCGGCGCT
>NZ_JAJNBZ010000007.1 GCF_021369635.1 Paenibacillus profundus
ATGGCACAGCCCTAAACTTAGCAGTTTTCCAAACCAGAAATGGACTGCGGAAGCACCAACTAGCTAAGAATCCCACGGCTAGCCGTGTGGAGTGTCAAAGCCGGACAGCTGACCCCTTATATAACCAACGACAGCCTCAACATGGAGCAGGGACCTGCTATTCCTTCGAACAGTGGAAAATTTCGGGCTGTAATAGCGCCCAAGAGCGTAGTAACCTATGTCGGACAAAATGGTTCTGCAGATGATCCTCCGAATCAAACGTTGACTGATGATCTGGATGACTGGTCCAAGACTAGCTCCCATACAAGCGGATTGGCATTGGATTCATCCAATCGTTTTTATTTCAATGGAGATACGTCACGGGTAAAGCGTACCGATGGCACAACATAAAGCTTTGTTTATAACCTTCAGAATATAATCAATTTTAGTGCGACCATATACCATTTCAGTGTCAGATTGATATAGCAACCTGGAAAATCGAATAGACTTTCATGCTGCTGAAGCAGGGCGATTATGCGACGACGTCCTGCTTTTTTTCGTGCGAAAGAGAAAGAAATTGAATGGCCCAATTGAATTTCGTCAGCTTGTTTTTTATGTCAAATATCTTGCTTCTTCGCAGAAAAATGTGTATGCTACGATAAGAGCCTATATTTAGTGTCTGTTTAAGAGAGTACATACTAAATATGGATTATTTAACTGAATATCATAGAGTAAATAAGGTGTCGAGTTCGACTTAATAGGGAATCCGGTGCAATTCCGGAGCTGTCCCCGCAACTGTAAGTGTGGACGAGATGGGCATTGCCACTGTATTATGGATCTCTGAGAGTCGCTGATATGGGAAGGGCCCACAGTAGGATGACACACAAGTCAGGAGACCTGCCTATTTACTTGGTTTCGCATCTTCGGGGGATGAGAAGTGGAAACGACACGCTGCAGAGTGCTTGGTGAAGCAACAAGCGCTGTACTTTTTTGTTGTCGTTTTAAGCTCATCTACCAGATTAGGTGGGCTTTTTCTATGGAAAAAATCACAGAATCATGTTTGCAATGCTTCTAGCAATGGAGGGTCACTGATGCGTATCGTGTTTGACTCAAAGACCGGAAACGTGAAGCGCTTCGTCAATAAGCTTGATCTGGAGTGTATTCAAGTCGCAGACGGGCTGACTGTCGAAGAACCATTCGTCTTAATTACATATTCGACTGGATTCGGACAAGCGCCTCAATCGACTTTGAAATTTTTGGAGAATAATGGCGACATGCTGCAAGGGGTGGTCTCCAGTGGTAATATGAATTGGGGCGAACTTTATGGAAGGGCAGCGGACCGTATTTCCGAAATGTACTCAGTTCCCGTATTAATGAAATTTGAACTGAGCGGTACCAATAAAGATGTGGAGCGTTTTAAACAGGAGGTAAACGAAATTGTCGATGCAACTATCAAATTGGATTCAGCTTAACAATGAAATTATGGTGTTAAAAGATGGAAAGTATCAGTTTGAAAAAGACCGTGAGGCGGCTAGAAGTTATTTTGTCGATTATGTGAATCAAAACACGGTCTTCTTTCACGATTTGAGAGAGAAAATCGATTATCTCATTGAGCATGACTACTACGAACAGGAGCTGTTCGATAAATATAGTTTTGCTGAAGTCAAGAAGTTGTACGAGATGGTGTATCAGAAGAAGTTCAGATTTCCTTCGTTTATGAGCGCTTTTAAGTTCTACAACAACTACGCTATGAAGACGAATGACGGAACGAAGTTTTTAGAGCGGTACGAAGATCGCATTGCGGTCGTCTCCCTCTTCTTGGGCAATGGTGACATGAAGAAGGCGATGGAATACGCGGAGCTCTTCATTTCGCAGGAATACCAGCCAGCAACGCCGACCTTCCTGAATGCAGGGAAGAAGCGGCGCGGTGAATTGGTAAGCTGCTTCTTGCTGGAGATCGACGATTCGATGAACTCGATCGGATTCGCCATTAATTCTGCCTTGCAATTAAGTAAAATTGGAGGCGGCGTAAGCTTGAGCTTGAGCAAAATCCGCGCAGCTGACGAACAGATCAAAGGCTTGGACGGCAAAGCGAGCGGTGTGCTGCCGGTAATGAAATTGTTTGAAGATTGCTTCTCCTATGCGAATCAATTGGGTCAACGCGATGGCAGCGGGGTCGTTTACTTAAACATTTTCCATGCCGACATTCATGAGTTTTTGGATACGAAAAAGATTAACAGCGATGAGAAAATTCGTATCAAAACGCTGTCGCTTGGCGTCGTAGCTCCTAATAAATTTTTCGAATTGGTAGAGAAAGATAAAGATATGTATCTCTTCTACCCGCATACGGTATATAAAGAGTACGGCATGCATATGGACGATATGGATATCACAGCCATGTATGATGAGCTCGTCAACAACCCGAATGTCCGCAAAAAACGAGTTGTTGCCCGAGACCTTATCATTAAAATTGCACAAATCCAGATGGAATCCGGTTACCCATACCTAATGTTTGTCGATAACGCCAATGAATATCATGCGCTGAAAGAAATTGGGCGTGTTAAATTTTCCAACCTGTGCAGTGAGATTGCGCAGTTAAGTGAAGTATCCTCGATCAATGATTACGGTGAAGAGGATGTAATCAATCGCGATATTTCTTGTAACCTGGGCTCACTTAACATCGTTAACGTGATGCAGAACAAGCGGATGAAAGAGACGGTTCATCGTTCGATGGATGCGCTAACCGAAGTGAGCGACCGCAGCGACATTTCGATTGTCCCTTCAGTAGCGAAGGCGAACCGCGAACTGCATTCCGTTGGGCTCGGGGCAATGAACCTGCACGGCTTTCTCGCATTGAACAAAATTGCATATGAATCCAAGGAAGCTATCGATTTTGTGCGCACCTTCTTCATGATGCTCAACTTCTACTCGCTGGAGCGCTCGATGCTGATTGCGAAGGAGCGGGGCGAGACGTTCAAAGATTTCGAAAAGAGTGAATATGCGAACGGAGCTTATTTCGAGCGCTACATGAATACCGATTATTCGCCGCGGACGGAAAAGGTGGCTGCCTTGTTCGAAGGCATGGACATCCCGACTCATGAAGATTGGGTGCGGCTGAAGGAGCAAGTGGCTCAATACGGCGTCTACCATGCCTACCGCTTGGCGATTGCGCCGACCGGCTCGATATCTTACCTTCAATCGTCAACCGCTTCGATCGCGCCAATTACGCAAAAGATCGAGGAACGCGAGTACGGGGATTCCAAAACGATATATCCGATGCCGTTCTTGAATGAGGACAACTTCTTCTACTACAAAGAAGCTTATGATATGGATATGTTCAACCTGATCGATCTGGTTGCTGAAGTGCAAGTTCATATTGATCAAGCGATTTCTACTATCTTATACGTCAAAGATGATTTGACGACGAGAGATTTGGCGATGTATTACATTTATGCCCAGAAGAAAGGGCTAAAGACACTCTATTATACGCGTACGAGAAAAAGAACGATCGACGAATGCGTAAGCTGCGTCGTATAAGCACGGAAAAGATGCGCAGATGTGCATCATATATGATGAGCAACGTTGATTGTGCCAGTGGTGTCGTTAGAAGGAGGATATATTGATGAATAAGTTTGAAGCGGTGAATTGGAATGCTCCGGAAGCAGACTATACCGAGCTCCTGTGGACCCAGAACACCTCCCAGTTCTGGTTAGATACCGAGATTCCGATTTCGAAAGACTTGAAATCTTGGGCTAAGCTAAGTCATAACGAAAAGTTGACTTTTATGAGAGTATTAGGCGGATTGACGCTGCTGGATACGGAACAAGGCAACGTCGGCATGCCTATGATTGCGCAGCATGTAGCAGACAAACAGAAGAAGGCAATCCTTATTTTCCAAGCGGCCATGGAAGAGATCCACGCCAAAAGCTACAGCACGATCTTTACGACGGTAGCTAGCTCGGAGATGATTAACGATACGTTCGAATGGGTGAAAGAAGATAAACATTTACAATATAAAACATCCAGAATCGACTCGTATTACAAAAATATACAAGACGGTGGAAATCTGAGCCTCTATCAAGCAATGGTAGCTTCTGTATTTCTGGAAAGCTTCTTGTTCTATTCGGGATTCTTCTATCCGTTATATTTGGCAGGCCAAGGAAAAATGGTCGCGAGCGGAGAGATTATTAAACTCATTGTTCGAGATGAGAGCGTACATGGCGTCTTCGTCGGATTGCTTGCCCAGGAAGCATTCCAGCAATTGAACGGTGCAGAGCAAGAAGCAGCTTCTCGCTTTGTGCAGGACTTATTGAATGATCTGTACAAGAATGAACTCGAATATACGGAGAAGCTCTACGATCCGATCGGATTGACTCATGAGGTCAAGAAGTACATCCGTTACAATGCGAACAAAGCTTTGATGAACCTTGGACTCGAGCCTGTATTCGAAGAGGAAGAGGTCAATCCCGTCGTTCTGAACGGAATCAGAACCCAGACGACGACGCACGATTTCTTCTCCACGAAGGGACAAGGCTATCAGAAGGGCAAGGTCGAGCCTTTGCATGATGAAGATTTTGAGCTCTTGAATCGCCGTGTGCTAGAGTCGAATAAGCTTGGAATCTAGTAATATAGCAAGTACAAAAATCCTCCCTCATGTGGAGGATTTTTTTGTTGCGGCGCACCTATACAAGCGGGGATGGATCCAGTACAATGTCCATGTAAGTAAATCCCATTTGATAGAGGCTTCACTTATGGAATTGTATGACGATTGTTTTGTATAATAGGTAGTAGATTTGTGTAGATTAACCAATAGGGAGGATACATGCTATATGAAATTCAGTGAGTATCAATATGAAAGACCCGATATTAAAATTATTGAACAGCGTTTTAAAGAGTTATTGAGTGCCTTCAATGCGGCGGACAGCTTAGAAGAGCAGGATCGCGCCATGGCGGCTATCAACAAGCTGCGCAGCGAAATCGATACCCAAGGCCAAATTGTCGGCATTCGCCATTCCGTAGACACGACGGATGCGTTCTATAAGGCGGAGCAGGATTATGTGGACGAGGTCGGTCCGATCATCCAAGAATACATAACAGACTATTATCGTGCACTAGTCAACTCGAAGTTCAGAACGGAGTTGGAAGGCAAGTGGGGCAGTCAATTGTTTGCTTTGGCGGAGCTGTCCTTGAAGACGTTCCATCCTGACGTTATCGAAGATTTACAGCAGGAGAACAAACTTGCGACGGAATATTCCCAGCTTATCGCTTCCGCGAAAATTCAATTCGAAGGTGAAGAGCGGACATTATCGCAGTTGACGCCATTCGAGCTGTCCACCGATCGGGAGTTGAGACAGCGGGCTGCCGAAGCCAGATATCAGTTCATGACAGAGCATGAAGCGTCATTCGATCGCATTTATGACGATCTAGTAAAGGTCCGCACGAAGATCGCGAAGAAGCTCGGCTATAACAATTTCGTGGAGCTTGCTTATGACCGGATGAACCGTACCGACTATAACGCTGCAATGGTCGCCAACTTCCGCGACCAGGTGTTGGAGCAGATCGTTCCCGTCGCCACGAAGCTGAAGGAACGCCAGCGCAACCGGATCGGTGTCGACGAACTGCGTTATTTCGATGAAGGCTTCAGCTTCAAGACAGGAAATGCGACACCAAAAGGAGACCCGGATTGGATTCTCCAAAATGGCGCGAAAATGTACGCTGAGTTATCTCCGGAAATGAACGAGTTCTTTACCTTCATGGTGGATAACGAGCTGATGGATTTGGTCAGCAAGAAAGGCAAGCAGAGCGGGGGCTACTGCACGTATTTGAGCGAGCACGGGGCGCCGTTCATTTTCTCGAACTTCAATGGCACCTCCGGCGACATTGACGTATTGACTCATGAAGCGGGTCATGCGTTCCAAGTGTACGAGAGCAGACACTTTGAAGTGCCGGAGTATAACTGGCCTACTTATGAAGCGGCGGAGATTCACTCCATGAGTATGGAATTTTTCACTTGGCCGTGGATGGAATTATTCTTCAAGGAAGACACGGATAAATACCGGTTTGATCATTTGGCATCTGCTCTGCTCTTTATTCCTTACGGCGTCAGCGTGGACGAATTCCAGCACTTCGTGTATGAGAATCCAGAAGCGACTCCAGCGGAACGCAAGACCGCTTGGCGCAATATCGAGAAGAAGTATTTGCCGCACCGGAATTACGAGGGCAATGACTATTTGGAGCGCGGCGGTTTATGGCAGAAGCAGGGCCACATCTTCCAATCGCCATTCTATTATATCGATTACACGTTAGCCCAACTGTGCGCATTCCAGTTCTGGAAGCGGATGAACGAGGATTGGAAGCCAGCGTGGACCGACTACCTGAAATTGTGCCAGGCTGGAGGCAGCCAATCCTTTACCGGCTTAGTGAAGCTGGCTGGCTTGACTTCTCCGTTTGAGAACGGCTGCGTGGCGTCCGTCATTGGTGACATCGAGGCGTGGTTGAACGGGGTAGACGACACGGTATTGTAAGATTGAAAATAGCAAAATCCCAGCAAGGTCGCCTGCGTGAGAACGTATGCGACCTTTTTTCTGCATAACTGCTGCATAAGCCGCCCCCTCGACACACCGCACCTAATTTTTCTGAACAATCACGTTCGAGATCAATCTATGCATTCCAGTGTCTAGCCCCACTCTCCCCATGGTTCAGTCGCTAAAGCAAACACGAAATTTATTGGACTCATATTCGAAAAATTTCATTTTCTGAATATTGAGGAATATACAAAACATAGATGTGTATATACCTTGGCGCCTTGCTCAGAAGATCAGAGGGCTGCTGTACACAATACAGCATTTAGCCCCAATCTCCCTCTAACTCAGGTACAAACCAATATCGGAAAATGACTGTATTTCGCAGCCTATATTTAGGGTGCATCACGTTCACCGTTTTTCTTATATAGGTATAAAAAATCGCATGATATGAAAAATCTTATGCGTCGTCCGAACGCGATAAGAAGATGGAATGGGTAATTATGGGATACGTATGATATAATATATCCAATTCGCATTAAGGTGGTGTTCAGCCATGCTGGTAGTGAGAAACTTCGTAGTGGTCGTGCTTAATTTAATCGGAGAGTTGTGGATCAGTCCATTTCGGAAAAATGCTTTCTATGATCAATATACCCGGAATATGAGCAAGGTTGGATATATCGTAATTGTCACATTGTCTTCTGCCGCGGTCATTGCAGCCGTACTATGGCTATACAACAGGATATATGGAATTCAATCTTAACGCGACACAAGATTTATCCGAATTTTTAACACTAGCGCATCCCCAAGTGGATGTGCTTTCTTTTCGATTCGATAGAAGGAACTTTTCTCATAAATGGAGAATTGGTATGATTGCGAGGCCGAGGCCCTGCCTCACCAAAATTACTAGATGCAAAGGTATGATAATGATGAATCTGAATAGCGACGTTATGGACGCAATCGTGACATGCTTGAAATCGTGTTTGACAGCGGAAGATTTTTTGTGGGAGAAGCTCCTGTTTCATAGTGAAATTACGACAAACAGCCTGAGCACTGCCGTGCGCATCCAACGAAAAGATGGGAGTCTCTTAGGCAATTGGCAGTTGCCTGAAGAGCAGGAAGAGCTGCTATATGAACATTTGGAGGCGCTGCAGGAAGATATCCGCAATCAAACTTGGGATGAATTCGTCATCCTATTGACCTCGGGGAATGAAGTGCAAATTGATTACTATTACAAAGAGAAGACGTTCCTGTTCAGCTCCGAGAAAACCGATTATTTCGAATATAAATATCTCGGAATACCACTGGATCCGACAATACAGGCGTTGATTGACAATCCTAATGCGAAAGACGTCACACGCACAAAAGTGTACCACAGAGAGAACTCAGAAGCCTATCTAAGGCTGTATTCTGAGTTGTCAGAGCTGTCATTCGAGCAATTATGGAGTCTGTACATGCAGCCGATAAAAGAACACCGCGCAGTGCTGTACAACAATCTTCGAGCAGGGTGCCGCTCCTCACAGCTGGAACAATTGGAAGCCACCATAGGTTTCGAGCTTCCGCAAGACTTCAAAGCGTTGTATGCCATGCATGACGGGGAAAACGACAAGGAGGAGTCGGGCATATTTTATGGTTTGAATTTCATGCCGTTGCAAGAGGTGGAGCGGGAATGGAGAATCTGGACCGACCTGTTGGATAGTATGGATGAAGGGGAGATTCTGCAGTGCAGCCGTAATTGTATTTCTTATCCCGAGCAGGCGATCAAGGACATCTATGCAGACAAGCGGTGGCTCCCGTTCATTAACGATTTCGGCGGCAACTTTATCGGCTTGGACCTTGATCCGGATACACATGGAACGGAGGGTCAAATAATCAACTTCGGCAGAGATGAAGATGAGAAAATCGTTATCGCCGACAGCTTGAAGGATTTTGTCGTTTTGCTCATTTATCTGCAGCGAACCGAGAAAATCAATAAAGAGTCGTATGCGCTTGGCGTCGAATATGGGCATTTTGCAGATTGGCTGAAGAGTAAGTACCTTGTCCCGATTGATAAGAATCGTCATTACATCGGATAATTCCCGGTCGGAAGAGCCCGAATGCATTTTGGATGACATTCAGGCAGGACTTCCGTATGAACGGCTAGCAGGCAGTTTCGAGCGGATTGCTGACCGGAAGTAAGCAATCTATCGAGCCATTCAGCTTGCAAGTTCGCAGGGTATCGATTGTATCGCCGGTAAAGGCTGTGAAACGTATCAAATTGGGCGCGAGGGCACGATCCATTTCGATGACCGCGAAATAGCGCGGAAGGCGTTGGCTTTCGCTCTGAGACAAGAGCGTCATACGGGGGGCGTCAAGATGAGCCGCCCGTATGACAGCCCCGGTAAAAGTCAGACTGTACAATTATAATGATGATTGCGTAATCGTCATCCCGGCTTCAGGAACGAATTCAATCCGATATTCCCGTTCCTTGTCTGCAATGGTTACAGCCGAGAACCCGGGTTGCTCCTGCTCTTGCTGGATCAGTCGAATCCCGCCTCTGTCAAGCTGCCACTCATATGCGGCTTCACCGATCGGAACAGGCGCCGATAAATGATACACCTGCCGGTATTGCTGCGCCGTAGCAGACAGATTAGCGGCGCTTACTTCGATTCCGCTCAACCGGAACGGACTGTCCCATGCCCTGGATTGTTCATATTCGATCAGCCAAGGCATATCATATCCGAGAAACGCCGTACCGAACTGGATGTGCAATCCATCCGATAAGGGCGCCTGCTGCATAAATGGCCCGATATACGGGACGCCCCGTTCCTTCGCGTCATCGATAAAGCTGGCCAGTCCGCCGCTCACTTCTAGTGCTACACCGAATATTCCTTCCTGCCTCTCCGCAAATTCGGCGAAGCCTGTGCCAAGTTCGGTATTTCGCAGCTTGTCTGAATCCTCCTCCGCAATGACCTCCAGGAATCCTTTTCCTAAGTATGCGACTTGCCCTCTCGCACCAGGAATAGCTTCGACAGGAGCGGAGAACCGGACTCCTATCTCTTTCGTCAATTTGTGTACGGTTGCATCCAAATCGCGGACTGCGAACGTAACATGATCCAGCATCAACATTTGTTTGCTCCCTCTCTTTCCAATCGGTTCGTACTGCCGCATCTCTTCCCAATGTGCGATGATATGGCTGATATCCCGTTCCGCCGTCTCCAGCAGCTGTTTCTGGCGGCGTATTTCAAGCAGCTTGCTTTCATAGAAGGCAATGGCATCCTCTGCACATGACGGATTCCCGTTTCCGGGAAAACCGGCACAATTATGAAATAGATGGGCTAATTCTTCCGTACGGACACCCAATTGCAAATAAAATTGAATTTTTCTCACTCGTTCGACGTCTTCCACTTCATATTCCCTATAGCCACTCTCCGTACGCGCGGGAGAGAGCAGCTCTTTTTCTTCGTAATAACGCAAGGAGCGAATACTGACTCCAGTTAGACGTGACAGGTCGCTGATGCGCATCTGTTATAACCCCTTTCACGGGCCCGGTAATGTCATGTTAAAGTATAACATCATGTGAGAGTCAAGCACGAGTCGGACGATTCCTCATGGTCAGACAGAAATAGAGTTAAAGCGTTTACATAATTAGTAGTTTATGCCTATAGTCAAAATAGGGCTTGTTCCCTTACATTAGTGGAGTAGTCATCTATTCCCATTTTAAGGAGGCATGAATGATGTTGAGTCGCAGTTATCCGTATTCTGGAAAGTTTTTGCGGCGTATGAGCGCGCTCTTGTTAGGAACCTCGCTGCTTGTTGCGCCGCTCGGAGCGGCGGTCGGAGCTGAAGAGGCACCTCTGGCGCAAGGAAGCGAGGTAAGCGCGGACCAATTAGGCGCCGCCGCTTCGGCTGCTGAGACATGGTCTGCAGAGAAGGCCTACACGGCCGGTACGATTGTGACTTACAATGGCAAGCAATACCGCGCGAAATGGTGGACACAGAACGACGTTCCGGATAAGCCGGGAGCTGATCCGTGGGAAACGCCGTGGGAGCTTATCGGCGATGATCCAGGCATTCCCGGCGGAGGAGAAACGGATACAGAAGCGCCAACGGCTCCATCTGGCCTCCAAGCATTGTCCAAAAGTTCAAACGCTATAACATTGAGTTGGGAAGCCGCGACAGATAATATTGGCATCGCAAAGTATGACGTATATCGGAACGGAACCCTCCTCGTTTCGGTCACGGCTTTGTCTTATACGGACAGCGGATTGCAAGCGGATACATCATACACATACACCGTAAAGGCATACGATGCAGCCGGCAACGGTACGGCTAGCGCGGAGCTGATAGTACGAACCGATGTTGCCGGAACCGATCTGGGGGTCGGCCAGAGTCGAATTCTGACGGACGCGCAAATTGCATCGTTATGGCAAGGCATCGATCCGCAGTATGCTCCGGACACAGCGGCACAAGCCGTGCAAGCCGCGTTGTCGAAAGCGCAATTCGAAGAGCTGTTCCCATTGCGTATCGGATCGCCGGAGTGGCATCAGGTTGCGAACGGTAAAGACTACTACCGTGCGGATCAAACCGATTATTACTCCTATGACAATTTAATAGCAGCTGTGCGCGATGTAGCAAATATCAAGTATAAAATTGAAACGCGGGAAGGTTCGGCGTGGCTGCAGCGGATTAGCCGTCTGGACAAAGCGCAGAAGAAGGAAACGCTCCTGCTGGAAACGGCAGGCTTCAACGACGACTGGGCGGCCGCGAAGCCGATTCAGACCCGGATTGTCGACTTTGGCTCGTTCCTGAAGGAAGGAGCAGACAAGGACAAAAAGCGCGAGCTTGCAGCTTTCTTGGCCAATATTGCTCATGAAACGGGCGGAGGCTGGGCGACCGCTCCGGGAGGAGAGCTGCGATGGGCCCTCTATTGGAATGAAGAAGTCAGCTATATCGGGGGCAATGGCGGCATTGGGTATGTAGACGGGGCGAACAAGGACTTTCCTCCGGTGTCCGGCAAATCATATCACGGACGCGGGCCGATTCAATTAAGCTGGAATTATAATTATGGATTATTCAGTTCGATTATTTACGGGGATAAGCAAGTGCTGCTCAACGATCCGGAACGCATCACGGCAGATGGGAAGCTCGGCTTCATGACGGCGATCTTGTTCTGGATGACGCCGCAGGCGCCGAAGCCATCCTGTCACGATGTGATGGTAGGCAACTGGGTGCCTTCGGCTGAGGAGATCGCCAAAGGCTTGAACCCGCCGGGCTTCGGGGTGACGATTATGGTCATCAACGGGGGACAGGAAGGCAACCTCGGCGAGAGCGACGTTCGCATCGCTCGCAGAGCGGGCCACTATCGTGACATTACGGCGAAGGAGGGCGTGGACATAACGGGCGAGAAGCTCGACACGCTTGGCATGCGGCCGTTCTAGCAGGTGAAATGCCTCTTCGACCGGAATCATTTCCGGTTGGAGAGGCTTTTTTAAGTGAGATGATACTCATATCATGGTAAAGTAAGAACATATTTAAACTTTGAACAGGAGGTCATCCACTATGATTAAAAGACGAATTACAGCAGAGGATTTGTATCGATTTACTTGGATCAGCGATCCAGCTGTCCGTCCTGCCAGCGGTACCATTGCATATGTTTCCAAGACTGTAAAAGAAGACAAAAGCGGGTACCGCTCACGCATCTTGCTGACGGATTGGAATGGTAGTGCAACCCGGGAGTTTACGCGCGGCGAACAGGATGTGGCGCCTGCTTGGTCACCGGACGGCTCCAAGCTGGCTTTCCTCCGCAAGGACGGACAAAAGAACCAAGTATGGTTCATTGATGCGGAGGGTGGAGAGGCGTACGCCGTCACGAAGGCTGAAGAGGGAGTCAGCGCCTTTGCTTGGTCGCCAGACGGACAATCCCTTCTGTATTCGTCAAAAGCGGATCCGGACAAGCAGGCGAAAGGCGATGATGCAATAGCCGAACAGGATGACTCGCCGAAGCCAGGAAAACAAGCGATTGTCGTGGATCGGACGAAGTCCAAAGCCGACGGTTCCGGCTTGTGGGATAGTAAGAGAGTGCATCTGTTCGTGCACGATATTGAAAGCGCACAAGACACAGCGATAACGTCCGGTGGTTTTGACGTTATCGATTTTACCTGGTCGCCGAATGGCGATGAGATCGTTTTTGCAGCCAAAATTCCGACAGATGCCTCAGTTGATGCAGACTTGGTATTAACGAACGATCTGTTCATCGTAGGACGCAGCGGGGGAGAGTTCCGCAGGCTGACGAAGACCGCGATGTCCGTCAGCAAGCCGGTGTTCTCACCGGACGGCAGCAGCATCGCCTTTTTCGGCGACGAACGCTCGCATGGAAATGCAACGACGACACAAATTTATACCGCTGCGTATCCTGACGGTGAAATCAAGTGCTTAACTGGCAGGTTGGACCTGCACATGGGTAATGCAGCCGTCACAGATATGAAGATGGGGGCGTCCTCTGGACCGGTCTTCAGCCGGGACGGGCAATCCATCTATGCGCTCGTGACGACGGAAGGCAATGTCCATGTCGGCCGTTTCGGCGTGGATGGCAGTCATGTGATGCTGACTTCGGGCCCGCGGGAAATCATCCAAATCGCGCAGTCCGGAACCGACAACGAACTCGTTCTGGTTGCGGCGGATACGCAGCAGCCGGGAGAGCTGTACCGCTTGCATACAGAGAGCAAGAATGAAGTGCAATTAACGCGGAGCAATGCGGGCCTCTTAGAGGAGCTGCAGTTGAGCAATCCCGAATCGTTCTGGTTCGAAGCGTCAGATGGCGGGAAGGTGCAGGGCTGGATTTTGCCTCCCGTCGGCTTGGAGACAGGGAAGAAGGCGGCCACCATCCTCGAAATACACGGCGGTCCGCACGCCATGTATGTGAACTCCTTCATGCACGAGTTCCAACTGCTTGCCGCTCAAGGCTATGCAGTCATCTACTGCAATCCGCGCGGCGGCCATGGCTATGGCCAAGAGTTCGTCAATGCGTGCCGCGGTGATTACGGCGGACGCGATTATTTGGACGTAATGGAATTGGTTGATTATGCCGTATCCCATTACAGCTATGTGGATGAACAGCGGCTTGGCGTAACGGGAGGAAGCTACGGCGGATTCATGACCAACTGGATCGTGGGTCATACGAGTCGTTTCAAGGCAGCCGTAACGCAGCGTTCCATCTGCAACTGGCTATCATTCTACGGCGTGAGCGACATCGGGTATTTCTTCACCGAAGACCAGATCGGCGGCCAGCCGTGGGAGGAGCCGGAGAAGCTATGGAAGCATTCCCCACTTGCTTATGTGAATCAAGTGGAGACGCCGCTGTTAATCTTGCACGGAGAAGAGGACTTGCGCTGCCCAATCGAGCAAGCGGAGCAGCTGTACGTCGCCTTAAAGCGTCTTGGCAAAAAGACGCAGCTCGTGCGGTTCCCGGGCGCGAATCATGATTTGTCACGCAGCGGTCATCCAGAGCTGCGGGTGGAACGGTTAAACCGAATTGCCAGATGGATGAATGGAGTGTTCCAAGCGTAGCGGCCTCATTCTAATTAAAAGTTAACAACGAAACAAATGGAGGTGGAGGATATCTGCATCCGCTAGAGCGAGCTGGCGCTGCCTTTGAATCCGGTCATCAGCTCACACTGTCATTCAGGTTGTTTGGACTTTGGATTCAATAGTGCCTGAAGCGGATATCCCTGCCACTACAAGTGGAATACGGAGGGATTCGCAATCGTTCTAAGAGCGGTGCGGATTCCGCAGCATGGGGCAAGGATACCGGAGAAGCGTCATATGGGCTACAGGGCGAAAAAACGCTATGCAGCTTGCTTGAGCAGAACTCACCCGCACTCATATGCTGCGGGCATACTCACTGGTCGACGCCATGGGTACAGTGGAACGGTGCTTCCAATGCAGTCGGGAAAATAATTATATTAACGAGAGCAGAGGAATAAATACGACACCAGTTCGGAGTGCGGTATGAAATGGAGTGTTGCAAATGTTAGGCAAAGAGGAAATCGAGCATCGACTAGAACAGCTCTTGACCGTTAGCGACGACGAAGAGCAGCTTGCGAAGCAGGCAGCTGGTTTGGAAGCGAACACCGGATTTCCGGATCTGCTGTGGTTCATCGAGCAGACCGTCATACACGGTGATCAGAGCGTGAGATATGCAACTGAACGCATCTCGCTCTATAATCCGCATGAGCCCAAGCTGAATCGGGAGCAATTGATTGAATTGACAGCACAGATTTTGGCATGTGAAGGCACGGAGGCGGAAATCGACCATAAAGTGAACCAGCTAGCAGACAATGTTCCCCATCCGGAGGTAACGGATCTGATTTTTTGGTCGGACGAGGGCTACTCCGCAGAACAAATCGTGGACATGGCATTAGCCTACAGGCCGATTATTGCACCCTCGGTCCCTGATCAGGTCTGAAACAGTAAGGAGTCGAGGTTTTCAATTGCACGAGTCGTTTTCGCGCGCATTCCAAAATTCCTAAGCTAACGTGCAGTTTAGAACAATGAAATAAGTGTATAATCAAAATTTTTTATCATGAGGACCCCGCTGATCGTTGCACTTATATATATTTGCCTTAATAGGATGTTGTGAAAGTCACATAATCATATGGAGGCACACAACGGATGAACAAGAAAACAACATCTTCTAAACAGACACAGAGGCACGTGCATGAATTTGAAGGCAGTACTAAACTGGCTGAAGAAGGCGCAGATCGACATAACCATCGCTTTGCAGGTGTTACAGGGCAAGCGATTCGGTCAGGAAAAAGTCATGTCCATGAAATTGATCTCACGAAAACTGATTTCTTGAACCATTTTCATAATCTGAAAAAGATTAGAACAGGACCGGCTATTCCAGTCGGAAATGGAAAACACGTACATTTTGTTACAGGCCAAACTACATTGAATGATGGTCATGTACACCAATTTAATTTCGCAACATTGATTCAATCACCTCTTATTTAATGAACATACGAACTGTATTCAATGCTGAGCGAGTGAGTTGTTTGCGGGTTAGCAAGGTGTTAATTAAAGAAAGCAGATCCCGAATATGAAATCAATAATCGTTATAATTGTTATTATTCATTAGCGGATGCGACAAGGATATGTTATACGAAAGCCGGCTTTCCTTAGCTTACAGGAATCCGGCTTTTAGCATTCAATATTATGCTTAACGTACAGAGTTTTCCCGAAATGGTACGGTGACCCCAATAAGAAGCACTCATCTGCATGAGCATGTTCCCGTACGCGCTAACGGACGATGACATCGAATTAATGGCCTCTTACCCGGAAATGATGGAACCTGCTCAGCCTTGACGTGTTGAACCGCAATTTTATTCTCTCCAAAGATGAATTTTCCAGTTGCAACCATAAAGGGTAAGGGTATAACTCTAGTGAACCTTTTTATGGTAGTCTATAGTAAAGGATCAATCAACTTTGACGATGCAATGACAGATATTTGGGGGAATAACTTATGTTGAAATATGGCATGTATATAAACGGTCAATGGGCAGATGCGGATAAGACAATAGAGGTCATCAATCCAGCGACGAGGGAAGTTGTCGGAACGGTCCCGTTCGGGGGCGGCGAGCAGGCGAAGCTGGCGGCTGACGCGGCCTATGAAGCTTTTCGGACCTGGTCCAAGACGACAGCAGAAGAACGGAGCAAGTTATTGAAAAAGTGGCACCAGCTCATTGAAGCGCATACGGACGAATTGGCGCGCATCATGACGATGGAGCAGGGAAAGCCGCTGCAGGAAGCGATTGGAGAGATTCGGTACGCCAATCAATATATCGAGTGGTATGCGGAGGAAGCGAAACGCATTTATGGCGAGACGATTCCCGCCTCATCTCCGCATAAGCGGATTGTCGTACTGAAGCAGCCGGTCGGCGTTGTCGCGGCGATTACGCCATGGAACTTCCCGGCGGCGATGATTACCCGTAAAGCAGCGCCTGCCCTTGCGGCCGGATGCACCGTTGTCATCAAGCCATCGGAGGAGACGCCGTTCACGGCTCTCAAGCTCGCCGAATTGGCTGATGAAGCCGGCATTCCGCGCGGCGTCTTGAATGTGGTCACGGGGGAGCCTGCAGCTATCGCAGCCGAGTGGCAGCGAGATGCGCGCGTTCGCAAGCTGTCGTTCACCGGCTCTACGCATGTAGGCAAGCAATTGATGCGGGGCGCGGCGGATACGGTGAAGAAGATTTCGCTTGAGCTGGGCGGTCATGCTCCGTTTATCGTTACGGAGCACGCGGATCTCGATATGGCGGTGGAGGGAGCGATTGCATCCAAATTCCGTAATGCGGGCCAAACGTGCGTATGCACGAACCGGATTTATGTTGCCGCTCCTGTTGCCGATGAATTTACCCGCAAGCTTGCCGATAGAGCGGCTCGCTTACTGGTCGGGGACGGCATGCTGGGAACGACGGATATCGGCCCGCTCATCAATGGCCGCGCGGTGGACAAAGTAATCGCTCATATCGAGGATGCGGTTGCCAAAGGTGGACGTATTGTCACAGGCGGTCAGCCGGATGTGAACGATCGCGGGTTCTTCATCGAGCCAACGGTCATAGCGGATGCAACGGATGAAATGCTGTGCATGCAGGAGGAGACATTCGGCCCGCTTGCTCCGGTAGCGGTGTTCCAATCGGTGGAGGAAGCAGTACAGCGTGCGAACGAATCGCCGTACGGTCTCGCGGCATATGTGTACACCGAGAACATTCGGGAGGCGGTAACGATTGCGGAAAGCTTGGAATACGGCATCATCGGCGTGAATGATGGAGCTCCGTCGGCCGCCCAGGCTCCGTTCGGAGGCTTGAAGGAGAGTGGTTTGGGCAGGGAAGGCAGCCACTTCGGGATCGATGAATATTTAGAAATTAAATATATTTCTTTAGGGATATAACATCTGGTTCATGATTGAGCGTGAACATCAAAAAAACGGGAATGATCGCCTTATCATGCGACCGATCCCGTTTTTGTAATATAAAGGGTTATGGAAGCGCCCGTCCTCTTGAACTGACATAGAGGCGGAACCATTCTTCGCGGGACAGCGTCACATTGACTGCGTCCCCGCAAGCCCGAATACGGGCTGGGTTAACTGTTCCGATGACAGGCTGAATGCCGGCAGGGTGCTTCATCAACCAGGCAAGGATGATGGCTTCCGGTGTCGTGCTTTTCTCTTCGGCCATGTGCTGCACCAGCTTCGCTGTCGCTTGAATGGATTCAGGCTGATCGTCAATGGAACGGCCAGAGAATATTCCTTGCGCAAGCGGTCCCCATGCTTGGAGCTGAATGTTCTCCAAGCGGCAGAACTCCATGGTTCCTTCCGGGAAAATATCGGCAGTGGCCGCAGCCTGATTCACATGCACGCCAGTGTCAAGCCAGCCAATCTTGGCAAGGCTCATCTCCAGTTGATTGATAATGAACGGCTCGTCGCAGGATGCTTGCAGGAGACGAATCTGGCCAGCGCTCATATTCGACACCCCGAAATCGCGGACCTTGCCGGATGCTTTCAATTGGTGAATGGCGCTTGCGACTTCGTCTGGATCCATCAGCGGGTCTGGCCGGTGGAGAAGCAGGAAATCGATGTAATCTACGCCCAAGCGTGACAGGATGCCCTCTGCGCTAGTAATAATATGTTGTTCGGAGAAGTCATATCGACCCGGCACGTCCCCTTCGGCGAAGCGGATGCCGCACTTGGATTGGATGAAGATGCGTTCTCGCAATACGGGCTGTTCCTTGAGTACTTGCCCAAATACCTGCTCCGCTTTGCCCCGCGTATAAATGTTGGCATGGTCAAACATATTGATGCCGCTATCAAGAGCAGCCTCCACGGCTTCGTGAGCTTGCTTAACATGATCGGCGGCAAACGGTTCGCTATTCCAGTCCCCGCCCAGCCCCATGCAGCCGAGTACGAGGCGGCTGACCGGATAGCCGCTGCGTTGTAATGGTATTGTAGTCACATGCAGTCACTCCATCGTCTATAGTCTATGAGACCAGTTGCAAGGATAGTTTACTACAGTTAGCGGCCCGTTGCTATCTTGAATCGGTACCATGCCGATTGGCGCGAGTCAAGCGCTCTTCCTCCGGGCGCGTAAATTGATATGCGTATTCATAAATCGATTCCAATTGTTTCGCCATATATTCGGGAGAATGGGGGGTATCTTGCTCCAGCCAGTTTACCAATACTCCCAGATGGGCGAACAGAACGTAGTGGGTCACAATCTCTTTGTTAATACCGTTCATGGCGCGAGGCGTCAGCTTCAACTCTTCAAAGGCTTGGCTGAATTGCTTGAATAACATGTCCATGAAGCGGTTCTGAAAATACGTTCTGGCGTTGTCCCCGAACATGGTTTTGTAAAAATCGCTATGATGCTGAAAATGGGAAAACAACCTGATAACTTGCTGTTCCGGGTAGGTACGGGCAATATTCCCCCGTTCATTTTCGGTTGGCCCAACCGTTTTGGCGAGCTCTTCCAGCATGTCATCTACGCTTCGTTCGAATAAATCGTATTTGTCTTGATAGTGCAAATAGAATGTCCCCCGGTTAATGTCCGCTCGTTCGGCAATGTCCTGCACCGTAATTGCCCCGAACTCTTTTTCGTTCATCAATTCGATAAGCGCGAGTTTTATTTTCCTTTTCGTTCTTTTGACCCGCCGATCCGCCGTATTGGACATTGAGCATCACCTTCTCATTTACGAATAATTTACATTTAATCAACAATTCGGCTCCCTTTGTACGGTAATGAACAGAAGACAGCAAACTGCGTATTGAACAAATAACAGCTCTTGGTAAAATTATAAACATCCAATTGGATGATTATCAACAATACATTCATTAACTAGTATTTGTGGCTATTTTAACCTATTGCTAAGGAGTTGAAGCCGTTGTTGCCTTATGTCATGTATTTGGAGAAAGTGAATCGGTCCCATTTGCAAATCGTAGGGGGAAAAGGTTCCAATCTGGGTGAACTGCTGCAAGCAGGATTTTCCGTTCCGCCTGGATTCTGCGTAGCTACTTCCGCCTATGACGCGGTTGTGGGACAATCGGCTCGGATGGAATCCTTCTATGAAGAGCTCGACCGCTTGAACGTTCAGGATATGGAAGAGATACGGCGCGTAAGCCGGCGGATGCAGCAGCACATCATCGGTCTGGCTATCCCGAATGACTTGATCGAAGACATTCTAGGCGCATGGAGAGAATTGGGCGACCATAACGTGTATGCCGTTCGTTCCAGTGCGACGGCAGAGGATTTGCCGACAGCCTCCTTTGCCGGGCAGCAGGATACTTTCCTGAATGTAAAAGGGGAACGGCAGCTGTTCGATGCCATTCGGCGATGCTGGTCATCTCTATTCTCCGAACGAGCCCTTGCATACCGGATGAAGAACGGATTTGATCATCGTTCTGTCCGGCTTGCCGTCATCATCCAGCACTTAATCGTGCCTGACGTGTCAGGGGTGATGTTCACGGCCGATCCGATTACAGGGAACCGCAGCATGATCTCCATTGATGCGAGCTTCGGGCTGGGTGAAGCGCTCGTATCGGGTCTGGTCAATCCCGACTTGTATCAAGTCAGACAAGGCGTCATCGTCAAGAGACAGGTATCGTGCAAGAAGGAGGCTGTGTTTCCGCTAGCCGAGGGAGGCACGGTTATCGAACGGCTTCCCGAACAGAAGCAGAAGCAGCAGGCGCTGTCCGACGAAGAGATTGTGGAGCTTGCCCGACTGGGAGAGCAGATTCAAGCTCATTATGGATCGGAGCAAGATATTGAATGGTGCCTGTCCGGCGGACAATTCTTCATCGTTCAGGCCAGGCCGATTACTTCAATCTTTCCGATACCTAACGCGCCGAACGACGGGCTGCATATTTATTTCTCATTCGGCCACCTGCAGATGATGACGGATGTGATGTCACCTGCTGGCATTTCGATCTGGAAGATACCGACTGAACGTGCTTCCGTCGGGGACGAACGCGTGGAATCGTTGGTAGAAGCGGGAGGGAGACTGTTCGTCGATATTACGAATTCACTACAATCCAACTTGGCCCGCAAGGTGATGCTGCGGATAATCGACAAGATGGACGCCTTGATAGGCAGTGCGGCGAGACAAATCCTGGACCGCTTCCCAATTAAGGAAGGGCCTGTCCCAGATGCGGATCCAATGGCGGAGATCATTCCCCCGCTTGCGACGCAAGTGCTGAAGGACATGTTGGAGGGGGATGGCCAGGCCGCTTACGCGGAGGTTGAGGAAAATGCGGAGCGCCGCGTGGAGATGTGCCGGCAGCGTTTGAACGAATGCGGCGGAGCCGAAAAAATTACGTTTATTCAGCAAAATTGCCAGTCTTTATTTGAGAGTTTGATGCGCGATGACTTTCACTATATGATGGCGTCCGTGGTCGCGCAGCATCTGCTCGAACTGCTTGCGAAATGGTGGACATTCGATGGTGGCGAACTCATCACGCTGAACAAATCACTGCCATTCAATGTCACGGGCGAGATGGGGCTGGAACTGGGGGACTTGGCGGATAGGGCCCGTGCCTACCCGGAGCTGGCGGCGTATTTGAGGAACGCGGCTGAGGATGGATTTATGGAGGGGCTGGATACGGTTTCCGGAGGCTCGGAATTCAAATCGGCTTTCGAGAAGTGGCTCGAACGATACGGCGCCCGTTGCCCGGGCGAGATCGACATCGTCAGAACGCGTTGGTCGGAACGGCCTTATATGCTTATCTCATCGATCGTGGGTCATCTGGACAGCGTCAATCAGGGAGAGCACCGCGAGCGATTCCGGCAAGGGGAACTGGAAGCCGATGCGGCAGCCAGACGTATTCTATCGCAAGTCCGCAGCATGGAAGATGGAGCGTTCAAGGAGCGGATCGTGTCCCGGCTGATTACCGTCTATCGCAGCTTCATGGGCTTGCGGGAGCATCACAAATTCGTGCTGGTTCGTCATTTTGAGCTCTATAGACGAGCGGTGATAGAGTTAGGCGATGATTTGGCGGCAAGGGGCGTTCTTCGCGAACGGAACGATATTTTTTTCTTAACCTTGCCTGAAATGAAAGATGTCATAACCGGCACATTCGAGCAAGACGTTCAGTTGCTGATCGCTGCCCGCAAGGATAGCTTTAAGCACTATCAGCGGCTGCGGCCGCCGCGAGTTATAACGAGCGAAGGGGAGATTATCGAGGGTAGACTGGACGGCGGCGATGCTCCGGAAGGCTCTTTAATTGGAATTCCGGTCTCTCCCGGCATCGTCGAGGGCAGAGCTAGAGTCGTGATCGATCCGAGCACGGCTGCGCTTAAGGAAGGCGAGATTCTGGTAGCGCCGTTTACTGATCCAGGCTGGACACCGCTGTTCCAGCAAGCGAAGGGGCTCGTCACAGAGATCGGTGGCATGATGACGCATGGCGCGGTTATCGCCCGCGAGTACGGCATGCCTGCCGTCGTCGGGATCGAGCATGCGACGACGCTCATCCGAGACGGCGCGTTGATTCGATTGGACGGCACCAAAGGACATGTGCTTGTGCTGCAAGAAGCGCATAGTATGGCCTAATCACCTCATTAATATACGCAGGAACCGCGATTTGCCTGAAAAAGGCATGGCGCGGTTCTTTTTTTATGAGCTGAAATGTGCCAATATAGTCGTGAGGGGATGAGTGAATGTTCAACGATTTCAAGCTCATGGATGGGCGCCCTGCTTACGTTCAGGTTAAGGACTATATAAAGGAATTGATATATAAAGGAATTTTGCGCTCCGATCAGAAGCTCCCTTCGACCCGCGAGTTCGCCGCGCTGTGGAAGCTGAGCCGCAATACGGTGATTACGGCGTATCGGGAGCTGGAGGACGAAGGACTCGTCCATTCCGTCGCCGGCAAAGGCAGCTATGTATCGCAAGAGGTCGTGCCTGCTGCAGACAGCGCGCGGTTGGAATGGAAGGAAATGATCGGAGACTGCGCCCGTACGGCCGAGAAGCTAGATCTCATGAAGCACGGTGTCCGTTGGGAGAAGGGGATGATTTCCTTCACGAGCATTGCTCCGGATGAGAAGCTGTTCGACCTGCACAATGTGAAGCGAGCATTTCTGGATCGGATGTCGCTTGAGGGCGAGATTTTATTGAACTATGGTTATGCGAAAGGCTATAAGCCGTTAATCGATTATTTGCTGCGGTATATGGAGACGAAGGGCGTGGATTTGGCCGGGAAAGATCTTCTTGTGACGAACGGGTTTACAGAAGGATTCGACCTCGTCTTGTCCGCCATGCGTAAGACCCATCGGCGAGTTCTCTGTGAGAATCCGACCCATAATACCGCCATCAAGCTGTTCAAGATGCACGGCATGGATATCGAGGGTATTAGCATGGAAGATGACGGCGTCCGGTTAGGGGAACTGGAACAAGCTTTGGCGGAGCATGCATTCGACCTGGCTTATCTTATTCCGTCTTACCACAACCCGACAGGCATTGTCATGTCCCCAGAGAAGCGGATGGAAGCGCTGCGTCTATTCGGGGAATATCGCATCCCGATCATTGAGGACGGCTTCAATGAGGAGCTGCGTTATTCTGGTTCGCACGTCGCGCCGCTCATTGCCTGCGGCGGCAGCGGCAACAACGTCGTCTATATCGGCAGCTATTCGAAGGTGCTGTTCCCGGGTATACGCGTAGGCTGGGTGCTGGCGGATCGGGAGCTCATCGATTATTTGGAAAGCATGAAGCGGGCGCGGAGCATTCATACATCTACATTGGATCAAGCGGTGCTGTATCAGTACCTGCACAACGGGAATTTCGAGAAGTACATCAAGCGAGCCAGAAATGCATACAAGCGCAAGTACGAACTGGCCGTTCAATGGTGCAAGGAGCACATTCCATATACAAGGTTGAGCGGCGACGGAGGATTGCATCTATTTATTGAATTGAATGATTCCTTGTCGGCGCGCGGTGTGCTCGATGCGTGTGTGCGTCGGGGCGTGGTTTTCACGCCAGGGGATATTTTTCATACTGATGGTTTTGGTTCCAATACGTTCAGACTCGGCTTCTCGCGTGTATCTGAGGAAGAGTTAGAAAAAGGCATTGCAACGATAGGCGAGACGGTAAGGCAGCTTATGCGGGAGGGTTTTTGATGAAAGCAATGAAAGTCGGCGTTATCATGGGAGGAATCTCATCTGAACGGCAAGTGTCGCTTATGACAGGGAAGGAAATCATGGCTCATCTGGGTGAGAAATACGAAGCTGTACCGATAGAACTGAACTCGAAAGAAGAGCTGGTCGAAAAAGTCAAGGCGATCGATATCGCCGTGCTGGCGCTGCACGGCAAATACGGCGAGGATGGAACGGTCCAAGGGACGCTGGAGACGCTCGGCATTCCTTATACTGGTGGGGGCGTCTTAGCCAGCAGCTTGTGCATGGATAAGGAGTTGTCGAAGAAAATCATCCGCTTCGAGGGTATTGCGACGCCGGACTGGATGCTGATTACGTCGCTTGATGAGCTGGACACCGCGGAAGTCGGCAACCGGCTCGGCTACCCGGTCGTCGTGAAGCCGAATACGGGCGGATCCAGCATCGGCGTTCAGATTGTCGAACGTGCGGATAGTCTGCGTCAAGCGGTGGCGGATGCGCTGCAGTGGGACAGGGAAGTGCTGCTGGAGCAATATATTGGCGGCGACGAAATTACGTGTGCCGTACTGAACGGAACGATGCTGCCAATCGTGTCTATCCGGGCCAATGCGCATTTCTTCGATTATTCGTCCAAGTATGATGACGGCGGGGCGGCAGAGGAAGTCGTCGAACTGCCTGAGTCATACGATAATCAGGTTCGTGAAGCAGCCCTCCGAATTTATAAAGCGATGAAGTGCAGCGTATATGCCCGTATCGATATGATGATCAAAGATGGAATTCCCTATGTGCTGGAAGTGAACACACTGCCGGGATTGACGAAGAACAGCTTGCTGCCGAAGAGCGCCCAAGCTGCGGGCATTTCTTACAGCCAGTTGCTGGATGAAATCATTACGCACTCGTTGCGGGAAAGAGCACAAGAAGAAGCAGGTCTCCTCGGGCGATAACGCCTGGAGATCTGCTTCTTGTGTTAAGCCGATCTTATTTTAGATTCATGACGCGGTAAAGAACGAGTGCCGCTTGCGCCCGCGTGGACGTGCCCGCTGGCTCGAACTTGTTGCCGGTGGTTCCTTTAATCAAGCCTTTGCTTACGGCGAAGACAACAGCCGCTTTGGCGTCCTTCGAGATGAGCGCTTCATCTTTGAAGGCGAGTGACGCGCCGAACTTCGACAGGTCCGCCTGCAGCGCTTGGACTAGCATGACGACCATGTTCTCGCGAGTTAACGGATCGCGGGCGCCCGGTTCTTTAATCCGGTCTTCCCATGTCTTGCCGGTGTCCGTCAAACGATCGAGCAAGGTAGCGAATTCCGCCTGCGTTACAATATCGTTCGGCTTGAACGTATCCATGCCGTCTTTGCCGCGCAGCAGCTCGTGCGCCGCGATGACTTCAATCTCGTCCTTGGCCCAATGGGCGGTGATATCGTTGAACGATTTTGCGTGCTCTGCAATCGTATACGTGCCGAATTGCGTTACTTTGAAGGTAACGGCCTTCTCATCTTTTGCTTTCGTCCCGGCCTGCTCATATTGCCAAGCGTCTTGCGCATCTTGGGCGTATGCGGCGGCCTTGCGAATATCCTGCAATGCTGCGGTGTCGAGCTTCAAAGTAATCTCCAATGCGGTATCTTTCATTTCCTTAGGCCCATGAATGGTCAGCTTTGGAGCTGTAAAGGTTGTCTTGCCCTGATCCTTGCTGAACCCTTTTTCCTTATGGTCAGCCAAGGATAGCACCAACTCGAATCCATTGTTTCCGATAAGTCCGGTAATGGCCTTGTTCGGAATGGCGATGTCAAAATCAGCTGCGGTCAGCAGCAAGTCTTTGCCGGAATCGAGCAGCGCTTGAGCAGCAGACTTCTCGATCGTGAGGCTCACTTCACCGAATTTCTTCATCTGCACATCGCTGAGATCGAGTCGCGCTTGCTTGGCGTCCTTGTCCTGCAGTTGTGCTTTCAATGCTGCGGCATCGATCTTGAGAACCGCGTTCACCGTATCGCCCTTCTTCGTTTCGGTCAACGTTCCCGCCTTCAGTTTGCTGCCCGCTGCTGGAACTGCGGCAGTGAAGGCAGTGCTTCCCGAAGAAGACGTTGAAGGGGCGGTATCAGGCTTCGGATTCGGAACGGTCGGTTTCACTATCTTAATGGTTGGAGAAAGGACTGCGCCTATCGGGATAAGCCCGTTCTTCTCGTTGTGCAGCTTCGTGTTCCCAAGCTTAAAGGTGTAGGTTCCTTCCTGAGTGCCCGAGAAGGTAAAGGTTGCAATATCCCCGGCTCCCTCATAAGCGCCGCCGGTCAGACTGACGGTGTAATCCAATTTCTTCATGCCATTATCCAAGTCGCTTGTTTCTTGCTGGATGATTAGCGGCACATCAGGATGGTGCACTTGCTGATAAGTAGCCAACACAACGCTTGGCTCTATTTTTGATAGAGTCAGATTGCGGTCATAGGTCAGGCTGAACGAAGCCGAGTAGACAGCTTCCGGAACGGAGAAGTTGACCTTGACATCAAACGGTTCTCCTGTCAGCACTTCTGATTTGTCGCTTCCGGCGTACACCTTATCCTTGTTGTCAAACACGACGTGGTGTGCAGGGGCAAGCACCCCGTTTAAGGCTGCGTCATAAACATAAATATCCAAGTTGTTCATGCCCGGATTCAAAGGCATGGAAATCGTAAACGTCCCGTCATTATTAACGGTGCCGTGTTTCTGCTGCCCACTGCTTTGATGAATTGCCACTACAAAAATATTGTTGCCTACAGGCTCATTAGGGAGCAAATCAATTAGCAAATCCTTCGTCACTTTCCCCGATATAATGCCCTGCCCTGGATTTACCTCATCGATTCGAACAGGATCCTCATCCATTACGGACTCAGGCGCTTGCCGATCGATGATGAACCATGATTTCTGTTTTTCCAGCTCGTTCCCTCCAATGACAGGAACAAGATCATATTTTCCGTCCGACAGCGTGACGGATTGGCCGTCTTTTTTTACGGTTCCATTCCAATTCTGAATGCCATATATATCTGGATCGTGTATGTTACCGTAATTCTTGCTGACATAAACGTCTCCCATGTAATGGCCATATACGCTGTCGGTTACCGAAATCGTGAAATCTTCGATTGACCTCGTCACGGCAAAGGTCATTTTAGTCGTTTTTCGGGTGGATTCTCCATTCGGAGAGAAGAACTTTGGATTAGGCGTAATATTTGTAATCGTATCGATTTCATATTTATCCCCGACATACAGGCTGACTGGAAGCCGAAGCACATGTCCTTGCGCCTCCGTTAAGATGATGAAGCCTTCATAGCGTCCATCGGGAACATCTGCCGGCACCATCGCGTTAACGTCAAACGTGTTTTCTCCGTTCGGAGACACTGAGATAGTGTCGGTGTCGGCACTTAGTTCAATTCCTTTATCGGTTCCACTCCATAGGATGGAGATGCTGTAAGTTTGATCTTCGTTAGCGATATCCTTGACTTTAATGCTCTTAGAATATTGGTTGTCTGCTCCGACCAAGCCGAAAGATACGCTTCCCGTTTCGTACTCGGACTCTTGCTTATTTTCTGTGGCTGTCGTTGTTGCCTTGGCCATTGCAATCGATTTTGCAGAGAGGATGTTGTTCAAGTCAACCCGGCCTGCGCCCTGCTCCATTATCAAATAGGGAGCTTTATCGCGATCATACATTGGCACGGCATTATTCATCATCAGCGACTTGAGTTCGTTCGTTCTAATTCGATGATGATATTTCTCGAGCAGCAAGGCGGAGACGCCTGCGATATGAGGAGCGGCCATGCTGGTGCCTTGCGAATCTTTGTAAGCATTTTTATAGTTGCCGTCCCAAGCCGGAACGGAGGAGCGGATGGCGACCCCCGGAGCGGAGATGTCTGGTTTTATTGTATAATCGGGGTAAACAGGGCCGCGGGAGCTAAAGTCAGCCAACAGATCCTGCTCTTCAATCGTAGAGAAAGCGACAGTAGTTACTCCGCGTTCAATATTGCCCTTGAGCGTTAAGCCGGCAGCTTTAGAGAGTGAGTAGGTAGGGATATACTCGTCGAGGTCTCCGAGTGTCGCCTTGAGTTCCCCATCTACATTGTTGAAAATAATGAGTGCGGCTGCGCCAGCCTTCGCCGCGTTGACCGCTTTGTCTCCGAAAGACAGGCCAACCTCTTCGTCTCCGACAAGAATGGTACCGCCGCGCGAAACAAGCACTAGCTTGCCGGCAACGTCTTTGCCCTTATAGTCCTCTGGTTTTCCGTAATTGGCATATACCATCTCGAACGATTTGCCTTGTTCGGTTATTTCTTTGGCGTGCTCGGCCAAATGTGCATAGACCCGTTGCAACCCAGGAGCATCGAACACAGGGGTAATCGTTGGAGGCGTGGACGCGCCGACGGATATCGGAAGATGCGCTCCTCCGGGACTGCCGACGGTGCCGGTCTTCGGACCTGCGTTGCCATTCGCCAAGACGACGGTCACGCCGGAGGCCACCGCGTTGTTGACCGCGACCGAATCGGCCGTGTACGCATTGTTGAAGTTTCCGCCAAGCGACAGATTGATGACATCCAAATTTTTCCCTACTGCTGTATCTATCGCTGCCGTAATGTTCTCGGTCGAGCCTTTGCCGTACGGCCCGAGCACGCGGTACACGTACAAGTCCGCGCCGGGAGCAACACCCTTGACCCAGCCGGTTGGACTGTTCGGGTCATTCGGATTGCCGCGTCCGGCGATCGTTCCGGATACGTGCGTGCCATGCGTAGTGTGGTATTCCGTCCCGTCCTCCAAAGGCAGCTTCGTCGAATCCGGCAAGGTTTCCATCGGAGTGGGGTCGTTGTCGACGAAATCCCAGCCTTCTATATACGCACCTTTCAAGCTCGGATGATTCATATCGATGCCTGTATCCAGCACACCGACTTTAATTCCTCGGCCCGTAACGCCGATATCCCAGAGCTTGTTTGCGCCAATATGCGGCGCGCTGTCATCCATAAGCGGTCCGAACGGCAGTTCATCGCTGATTGGAAGCGCCGTGTATTCCAAGTTCGGATAGATGGCTTTGACACCGGGGATTTCTGCCAACCGCTCTACTTCATTTGCGGGAATGCGCACCGAATATCCATTGAATGCTATCGTGTATTCGTGGTTGAATTCAACGTTCAGGTTTCTAATGGCTTGCATTTTAAAGGCGGTATGTTCCAAACGGATTTTTTTCTCGTGATTGCCAGAGAACGGCACAATGCTGTTTTTTGCATTTGCCTCATGCAAGGCTACGGGGTCCGTTTCCAATTCAACGATTACCGTCACGGGTTCATCGCTGTCGGATTGCGCGACAAAAATGTCGGCCTTGGAATGAAGCAAGGAAGGTGTGGAGAGAGAATGGATCGGGAGCTGTGGCGAAAGCGTGGATTTTACCTTCGGCGTCACTTGCTCCAGAGGAGGAGTCTCCTGTGCGTAGGTCATTGACGGGGCCGGGAACAGCATCCCGGCAACCATGGCGATGCTAATGAGTCCGGCTAATTTTTTACGTATCGTGTGGGTTCTCAAGCTGTAGCCTCCCTTCGGATATTTAGGCTGTGCTCTATCAACGGTCTAAAATATGTAAACCCTGCACCCTCCTTTGCAAAATACTAGATTCCATATGTTACCATGGATTCATAGTCATCATTTTAATACACTGTCTGACCTTATCCATGAGGATTTTGTCCTAATGTTGATGAGTAGATTTATGGTGAAAAGTGATGAATTACATAAAAATTTGTCTAATATTATCGTTAGCCTTGAACTTTTCTCGTGACTTACGATTTATTGCAATCATCAAATTCTTTTATGAAATTAGATATTGCGCTATAACGAGATTCTGTATAAAACATATAATTTTAACTTGAATCTTCCGAATCAAGATTGCAGCGCTCATCCGCCAATCTTCTTTTCATGAAGAGATAGTGCAGGCTGGAAAATGTACAGTCAAATGGCTCATTTCAACTGGATAATCACATTCCGCTGGAAAACTTCCAATCAAATCTCGCTTTTATCTCACACTCCAGCTGTTTATATGGATTCTGCTGTACCATTTCCAATGAAATGGCCCGTTTGAGGTCTCTAACCACCCAATCATTGGATGAAATCCAATGGATGACGAGCGGACCCCCTTCAAAATGAATATCCACCCGGAGATGTAATAGGTCGAGATCGCGCAACTCCAAAAGGAGACAAGACAAGTCTTGTCACGATGAAATCAATCAAGGCGAATCACTAGGAGGCTTGGCCGACTCCTCCTTTGTCTCACCACCTTTTCATTTGATTGACATTGACGCAGCGGAAGACTATATATTTTAATTGATTACATATGTAGTGAAGCAACAACAGACATCGAAGGGGACCGGAAGCATGATACGCAAATTAACGCCAGCAGAGATGAAAGCACTATTAAGTTCAATAAATAGGGAACAGCATTTTCTATACTATTCATACCTAACATCCCGCAAGCAGAATGCGGTGCACTACGGGCAGTTTACAGACCGAGGCGATTTTCTTGGAGCATTGGCTTATTTAAGGGGACTTCCGTTTGATGCCTTTTCCGTATATCCCGTGCAGGATTCATTTCGCATCCGTCCATTGTTATCGTTCATGAAGCAGGAACTGCAGTTGCCGGACCATACGGTAGGCAACTTTATTATTAATCAGGAGGAAATGGCGCTCCTCGCTTCACAGCTCGAATTCCTCAAGCCGCCCAAAGAACTGCTTCTAATGAAGCATGTCCATCAGGAGGCGTTGCCGCCAGAGGACGAGTACGTCGTCCCTTTGGGACCGTCCCATTTTGACCAGATTGAGTCGAAAATGGCCGAACTGCAGACGATGGCCTTTACGAGAGAAGAACTGAGGCATCCGTTCTATGGCGTGTTGGAACAACGGGATCTGATCGCGGTAGGAGGCTATCATATTTACAATGATGATTATGTAGAGCTAGGGAATATTGGAACGGACGTCTCATGGAGAAGGCAAGGCTTCGGCAAAAGGGTATGTGCGGAGCTGACACGCAAGGGGAGAGAGGTTGCACCGCATGTTTATTTGAATGTAATGGAGGATAATGAAGGCGCGGTTCGTCTATATGAATCGCTCGGTTACGAACCCGTTTGCAAACAGTACATTGCTGAATTCACTGTTGGCAGCTGAGCTCTTTCTCGGGCCACTACGCGTAATAACCATTTCAGTTACCGGGCGTCATACGAGATGCATAATAACAATCCTTGTTATACATACTATAACTTGACACTCAATTAGACATCTTTACATGAATGGAGCGATCTGAAAATGGACAATTCTCACGATAAAGCTACAAAAGCGGAAGTGCAGTCGACCAAGCTCAATAAAATGCCGGTTGTTAACAATGAAGACACCGAATTTGCCTCTGACATGGCAGATACTCAACGTCAGGAAGCCAATCGCTCAACAGAGGCTGAAGAAAAATAGTATATCTTATGGAAGATAAGAAAGCTTGGCTAATGCCAGGCTTTTTCTAATTCCATTGGGTGGATAGGCACTCATAGATCCATTCCTTTTAGATGAAATTATAGTTGAAGCAATAATGTAACAAAGCCTTCATTCTATACAATTCAGCTTCCCACTCGGGGTGTTGTCGGATCACATAGCGGGTCCGGAACGGCCCCGGACTGGGCTAGTTTAATTAAGTAATAGCACTCTTCTCGTGCCATATGATCAGGGATGAGTGGACTGATGATATCAAGTGTTTCCGAGTTCAATCCCATCTCCTCCAGCTCCAACAGAAATTTCGTGAACAATTTGATTTCCAGGTTCACATCCGAATGGAACCGCCGCAGCGCCGGAAATAATTTCAACTGCGTGCGCATGTATCCGACCATTTCCACCGCCTTCAAATAAAAGTCATTAAAGTGCCTTTCGAACTCTGTGCTCTTCTCGATCAGCCGTTTCTCGACGGCATCCAAATCCGACGCAAGGGCAGCTGCATGCCCCGCTGCATCTGAGAGCCATACCAAATCGTAATGAAGCGAATCGAATTGGGGAACAGCATGGCCGGACAGGAGAGCGTTTAAAATAAGCACATATTCATCGAGCTCATTCACCATGTGATTGAAAAAAGTCGGTGGCAGATGAACCGCGACTTGACTCAGCAGCAGCTTTCGCTGCAAGTCCAGCTTGAAGGAACGCAGTTGCAAAGTAAGGGGATAAGCTTGCTTCGCAATATTGTCGAGACTTGCTTCTGCGGCCTGTTTTTTTGACTGTTCCAGCAGTGTATCGAAGCTTCGAATGAAATATTGGGCCGTCTGGATATCCTTCGTTTCTCGGGGTGATAGCGCATTGAAGATGAACCGCGCATGGTCACCCAAGATTTGAAGCCAGAACCGATGCTCGAACAAGGCAGATGAAATGCGATTGTCACTCATGATTAGCTTCCCCTCTCGTCATATCCATGGTCTTGAAAAAACATGAAATAATAACGTTGCATAACACAACGTATTCGGTAATATAAGAATATATGCGGGGGACAACTGTCCTTGCTGGATTGAATTTGCGACGTAAGACCACTTGAAAACTGTTTACAAGACTGATAGTGTGATAAATTAGAGTGTGTAGTGATTTAGCGTATGTGCATGTTGGAATGGAGGAACGGATAATGGAAGAGAATATAGAACGCCAATTTGAGGAACAGAAGAAGTTGTTTAAACAGCTGGACGTTGAGTTGGATGCGTTGACGATTCATCAGAAGGATTTTGCAACTAAATTCCGTGGATATGATCCTGATGAAGTGGATACGTTTTTGGACACAGTAATTAAGGATTACGGGCAATTTTTTGTCATTATAAATGATTTATTGAACCAATATGAAAAAGTGCAGCATCAAGCACGTGCCAATTATGAAGCGCTCCAGCATAAAAAGGTGGAGGAGGTTGAATTCAACCCTCCCGCAGAGAAGCGGCCGGAAATTGACAAGAAATTTATCGAAGACGTTGTGAAACAGCTAGAGCATAACATAGATGAGCTGAAATATCGGATTCAGGTCGGATTCGATAGCGAGCGAGATTAACCTAACCGCATATATTATACGGTCCAATTGGATGGGCAGGCTAAGAGGAAAATGGCAGGTCACGGATTCAGTACATTCCGTTATACTTAAAACAATGATTTGCTCATCATAATGAAATGTTAGGTGAATCGTATGAATGCATCCGTATTGATCCTCGTTGCTTGCGCGGTCATTCTCGTTGCTGTCATCGCCACAATCGTTGTCGGCAATTCGAAAGAGAACCGGGAAGGCAACCCTACGTACGACCAGAAGACGAAAAATATATTCGTCCGGCTGTCCGTCTACTACACAATAGCCGGCCTCATATGTCTAGCGCTGTTCTTGGCGCTCGTCTTCAATTAATATCGCAATGAGAACCGCCGTTACGAAATAGTAACGGCGGTTCTTTGTCGTAATATTATTTATGGATGCTCTGTCAAAGATCGGAGGGCCGAAGCAAATCTAGCAATGCCACGTTCGATATCCTCGGCATACGGCCTAGCAAAATTCATGCGGGCATAGCCTGTCGCGGAACCAAATACACAGCCGGGAACGAAGGCAACTCCTCGCTTCATTGCTTCATCTCGCAGTTTGGCCTCGCTGACAGGGCTGTTCAGCTTCATCCAGAGATGAAATCCGCCCTGTGGAAGATGAAAGTCAACTGCTCCGGGCAGTTCCCGATGAAGCGCACGCACCATTAAATCCCGCTTCAGCTGCAGCACGTCCCGAACTTTGTCTACATGCTTCCAGAAATAGTCCGAATCGATGAAGTGGGCTGCGATCTTCTGCGGTACAATGCTATGTCCATAATCCATCTGCTGTCTCGCATCAGATAGCCGATCTACGATGGACTGCGGTGCAACCAGCCAGCCGATGCGCAGTCCGGAAGCGGCCACCTTGGACATCGTGCCGATATAGATGACAATTCCGCTCCCATCCATTGATTTCAACGATGCCGGAGGAAGGGTTCCGAAGCTGTTCAGTCCAAAAGCATCGTCCTCCACAATTGGAATGCCGAACCGCTCCGCGAGTGATAGCAAAGTGACGCGTCTTGAATGTTCGAGCACCGTTCCGGTCGGATTGTGATGATTCGGATTTACAAAAATCATCTTCAATCGGTGCTTGCGGTCCAAATCTGCAATCGCCTCAGGAATGACACCGTGATCATCTACGGGTAGACCGAACACCTTCAGACCGGCGGAACGGAATATAGGCAGCGAATAGCAATAAGAAGGATCTTCAATGGCAATTGAGTCACCGGGACTTAAGAGACATTGCGTGATTAAGTATAACGATTGTTGGGAACCGGAAGTGATAAGAACGGAAGACGGGGTTGCCTGAATGCCCCGAGACCGACTCAAGTGTGAGGCGACAATCTCACGCAGCGGTCCGTAGCCGTATGGATCGCAGTAACCCAAATAATCATCGAACGAATGGTCGCGCAGGATCGCCCGAATCTCTTCCTGCGGCAGCATATCTGCACCCATTTCTCCACTGGCAACGTCGATAATCGCGTCAGAGCGCCGCAGTTCATCACGTATTCGACGAATGAACGGCGGACTCGGCGGCAGCATTCCTCCATCAATATACTCCCTCCAGTTCGGTGTGCGCTTGGCATCGATGTTCCACGAGTTCGAGCGGACACGCGTTCCGCTGCCTCGGACTCGCTCGATGAGACCGGCTGCCCGCAACTCATCGTATGCTTGCACAACTGTACTGCGGTTCACATCCAATTGCTCGGCCAGCTTCCTTTCCGAAGGCAACATGCTGTCTGGAGGCAGCTCGCCGTATGTGATTCGTTGTTCAATCCACTCCACGATTTGGCGATAGAGCGGTACATCACTATGACGGTTCAAATTCCACATCATAACACGCCCCGCTTCAGGTTAGATTTGACAGTTGCTATGTACGCATCACATTATAGCAAGCAGACTTGGCAGATTATTGCTGCAAATCCGTCATTTCTGTGACAACGATCACACTGAAAACAACCAAAATCAACTGCATTTTGGCTTTTCGAACGAAGAAGCTTGCAAATTCATGAGAGATCGATTATGGTAATGACAGTATTTAGTACTTATTAGTCAATGAAAGAACTCCACAGTTCTAAGGGCGGTGTATGACAACGTGGAAGAAATATTATCCGAGAAGAAGAAACATATATTATTGTCGGCCATGAAGCTGTTTGCAACGAAAGGGTACGTCCAGACTACGATGCAGGAGGTAGCCCAATTTTGCAAAATGTCAAAAGGGAGCGTATATCAGCATTACACTTCAAAGGAAGAATTGCTGTTCAGCATTTTCAAATATTACTTTAAGCTAATCAATGACCAATTACAACTTGTTATGCGTGAGCAGAGCCTGTCTCCGCGCGAACGATTGGTGAAACAGATCGAAGTGATTTTCACCTTGTCGCAACAATATCCGGAGTTCCTAACGATGCAGATGAGGGAGAACGCCAGCTTTTCCAATAAAGACATTGAGCAGTTCATCGAAAAGGCAAACGCGGCACATCTTCAGATGTTCACGGATAATATCAATAGTATTTATGGCGAATCATTTGCTCCTTACTCGCTCGAAATGGCACTGCTTCTGAGCAGTATGATTTCGACATACAACAGCATCATGCTATTGGAGAAAGTATCGTTATCGATCGAAATGCTGAGTGACTACATTGTACGGATGGTGGACTACGCCGCTGAAGGATTAATTCAGGAACGGCCTGAGCCGCTGCTCAGTCAGGAGGTGTGGCCGCGCATGGAGCTTATAGCTTCCAGCGAGCACAGCAAATCGATTCATCCACTCGTCCTCGTCAAGCAAGTACGGGAGCAACTTACACGCTTGACACTCCCTGCCAAGTCGATGCAGGATGCATTGGACTCCGTCGCTATCTTAGAAAAAGAACTGATGGAAGTGCAGCCGCGCAGAGTCATCCTGCTCGGCATGATTGCCAACTTACGGGGAATCGAAGAGATCGGAGAGGAGCTGAACGGCATGGCGAAGGCGTTGGCGCAATCTCTGGAGCATATGAGCATCACTCCGATTTCAGGAGGAGAAGCATAATGAGACAAGCACTGGATTCTCACATACAACAGGCGGTTGCACAAAAGCAATTTGGCGGTTCCGTCCTCGTGGCGAAGGAGGGGGAGATCATGCTTCGGTGCGGCTATGGGATGGCAAATATAGAGCTAGAGGTGCCCAATACGCCGGAGATGAAGTTCCGCATCGGTTCCATTACGAAGCCATTTACCGCAACAGCGATTATGCAATACGCAGCGGGCACAAGATGATCTTCCATCATGGAGGAATCAATGGATTTACTTCATCTCTAATAAGAATCCCGGATGTCAAGGTTACTGTTATCGTACTGGGCAACATCATCTCGATGGCAACCTCCAAGCTTGCCAATGAATGTGCAGCTATGGTGACGAGTTGACCGGAAAAGAAAAAAATCAGACGCTATGTCTGATCAGCCTGTTGAGTTATGGAATTCCGCGCTCAGATTAAACCTGCGGAAACCGGAATGACCTTCATGAAGGTTGATCAGGCTGGTGTTTACAGGCTTTTTGTCAACATCATGACTCCGGAAGGCGATTTGGCTCAAAGCGCTTCTTAGATTTGATTTAAAGATTAAGTGCTGGCATATTTGCCGGCACTTTTTCATTCGTAACGCAGACCATTTGAAAGATCGTCTAGACCGTCCCAGTCCAAAACGATTATTTTTTTCTTTTCTTTTTTGAGTATGCCTGCAGCGGATAGCTTCTGAATCACGCGGTTCAAATAGCGGGAAGTAGTACCGATTAGAGAAGCGATTTCATGACAATTCGACAAGAGAATTTCTTTCCCGAAAGCGATGGGTTGTTGTGACGTTATTAAATAACCTGCAAATCGTTCCTCAACAGATGCCAATAAGTTAATACGTGAAGCAGTCGTACAAGTTTGAAGCTTATAGGAGAGCTGCTTGTTCCGTGTTCCTACACTCGATGATACTTTTGTTATACCTTCTGCTTGAAAATATAAACCGTCCAGCGCATCTCCTTCTCTCAAAATGATTTCTTTACGTTCATAGATCCGATGTTGAATGGGATAGTATCTGATCGGGAAAATATTTCATCTATTTTAAGTCGTGATAAATAACGTTGACCGATAGCTTGATCTTGTGAGGTCTTCATCGTCTTCATCTTTTTCGGACATATGTCCTTTTAATCATACAGGAAGCTGTTATGATTAGTAAAAGGAAGGTGGACAATGATGATGACTCGGTCTAAAATAGCATTTTTTCACTCTCGGCGTGTGGGAACGCCGGGGGTTATTCTTTTGGAGGATTATCATTGACCATGGAAAGTGATTATATGATGAATAATTTGGTGGAAGTGAAATCGAAACGCCTTTTAACCGATGAAACTATTATGAGAAATAATAGAAAAAAGAGAGGGAACCAGATTGAAAAACAGGGACAGGCAATCGGCTTACCGTCGGGAATCCGGAAGGCAGAACATTGGGATTGAAAAGAGAATTTATAGTGGAGGGCGACAATGAAACGATTGATGGCAGCGCTGCTAAGCCTTATGTTAATCCTCACGTCTCATTCAGGTTTAGTGCAAGCCAAGGGGAATGACATAAGTGCCGTTAGCGAACAGGAATATACACGTATCGGCGAGGATTTCGACATTCTTGATGGGAATATACTTCTAGCAAAAAAAGACGGAACCGTATGGTATTGGGATATCTTCGGTTATCCTCTTCATGCTTCCGATCCATTCTATAAAGCCAGGCTGATGCAAATTCCGGGCTTACAGGATGTGAAACAGTTCTCGTTCGAGGGCAAGGACGGGGAAAGTCGATTTATGACGAACTACGCTGCGCTAAAAAAAGACGGAACCGTATGGTATTGGGATTCTAGGAACAACACCTATCTTATAGATAGCTCTAGGACTACTCCGAAGCCTATCAAAGATTTGAATCACGTAACTTCACTCGTCGCCGATTATTCCAGTAACTACCAAAAATTTAAGACCTTGTATGTATTAAAATCAGACGGTTCGGTTTGGTGTTGGGTAGGTCGATTAGGAAAAGCTTCGTCGACGGCTCAATACAAGCTGCTTGATGATGTCGTATCCATAAAATCTGCGGACAGACACGTATACGCGGTTAAAAAAGACGGTTCGGTATGGCAATGGGAGGCATACATGTACTGGCCGCAAAACCAATTTAATAACGAAGGTCCAAAGCAGATCAAAGGGCTTGTAGATATCGTCAACATAGAGATGGGCGGTTTGACAAACTATGCCTATAAGAAAGATGGCACGGTCTGGTCTTGGCCAATGTATGAACCCGAAAGTATACCAATCCGATTACATAAAGCAACAGGCGTGCGAGGTATTGTTCAATTTAGCTCACAGCCGACAGATTCGAATATCGATACTACTTATGCTTTGCGAAAGGACGATAAGCTCTGGTCAATAGACAACGGTAAAGTGTTCCCCGGGCTTACGGATATCGCTTCCGTACACCATAAGGACAAGGGTAGACATATGGGGAAATATATATTTAAAAATTATGTATTGAAAAAGGATCAGACCTTGTGGGCGTGGGAAGATAGTGTTTCTGCCTTGCCGAAGCTTGTTGTGTTCACGAAAGAATCGGCATCTGGCAATCGCTCTGGAAAAGGAAACCAATCAACTGACGATTATTCAGGGACAGCAGACAAACCAACTGGCGATCATTCTGGGACAGTAAACAAATCGACGGGTGATCGTCCTGAGACAAAAACTCAACCTGTGATACGGACTTCACCGGAAGTCAGCCTTTATCCGTTTATCACGATGCTGCAGCCTGGCGGACAACAGTCCATTGCCGCAAACAATGTGCTTCCCGGAACCAAAATAACGTATACCATTGACGATCCGAGTATAGGAACTGTAACGAATGTGAATGGCATACCGGTCATAACAGCGAATAAATCCGGACAAACCATTGTACGGGCCACGACAACCAGAGCCGGTTTTCCGGATGAGACGACTTACTTATTGTTGTATGTCGTGGACGGCAGCATGGTGTCCGATACGTATTTCAATGCCGTCCGGTCTATTCCTGACGCTGACAAGCAGAATTCGGTTATCGTGGAAGGTCTGACGCAAGCAGGAGAGCTTGTGATCACAGCCGCAAGCAGCGAGAAGCCGACTCCTGTTAACGGTCAGCTTGTCATAACGCCCGAGTTGATTGACCGACTAGCAGGCAATGCGTCAAAGGCGAAGTCAGCGGTAAAGCAGGCGCTGTCAGAAAATAAGATTGTTCCTGCGAGAGAGCTGAGCGTGAATGCGGAAATATTGTCTTTGCCTGCACAGAATGAATATAGATACAAGCTGGATAAGAATGGATTAGTCGGCCGGAAGGATATTGACTATATTACCGTTTATGCAGGGGATGCGAAACTCGTATTCAATGTTGCGACCGCAGAGCGCCTGTTCCATTCGCAATCGGTTATCGTCATTCATCTGGTGAAAGAGAATAACGCCGGATATCGCATACAATTTTTAGATGAACAAGGGCAGGAGCTTTCAGGTGTATCAAGCAACATCCAGCTCATTTTGCCTGCGAATGATGCAGACGCAGTACATAGCAGTATGTTCTATGTTAATGGGAAAATAAAACAGCCGATCGGCGGGAAGTACAATCCGTCCAAAAACGGCATGGAAGCGGAAATCAACCGATCCGGAACGTATCTCGTGGACGATAATTCGAAATCATTCCCTGATATTGACGACCGAGATCCAGAATTAAAGCAAGCGGTACAATTTCTAGGCTCCAAAGGAATCGTTACCGGAAAAGACAAAGGCAATTTTGAGCCCGATTCCCTGCTCACCCGTGCAGAGTTCACGGCCATGCTGGTCAGAGCGTTTAACGTTATGGATGAAACGGCGAAGGAAAGCTTTTCGGACGTGCATCCGCCGCAATGGCATCATCCATTTGTCGCTTCTTCCGAAAAAAATCATATCGTCGAAGGTTATCCTGACGGCACATTTAAGCCGGATCGTACGATATCCCGGGAAGAAATGACCGCCATCGGCGCAAGATTCCTGCATGAGAGGAAGCATTATTATTACCCTTCGAATCCGGAGGATTACCTAAACCAATTCGTAGACAAAGAAACGATATCCAAGTGGGCCAAGCCAACGATGTCCTTGGCGGTGAAGCAGCGCTTGATCGATGTTCCCGCTGATAAGCGGATTAAAGCCCGCGAGGCCGTTACGCGCGGGGAAGCTGCCCGAATGCTGTACCGGCTTTATTTACAGCTTTGACCATCCAGGCCCGAAAAACAGCTTGCAGCGATCGCTTCCCGGTAACCGCTGGAGGAGCGATCGCCAAGTTCTGCCGTAAGCGAATGATACCGTCTCAACAAGGTTGAGAACAGGCTGTCGAGAAAGTCTCTCGACAGTCTTTTTTTAATCAAATAATTTAATATATCACCGCGGTAATGCAATATAATATCGGTAATAATAGACCGAAAGGAGCGGTGTTAGCATGTTGTATTCTCTTCAACCTAACCCTCAGTTAGACTACGAGTTGGTTTGCCTTGAACATATGGTGCCTGAAGATCATCTACTTCGCCATATCGCTAAGCATAGCGGAAACATAATGTTCAGGTGGTCGAACGTTCCCCGCAGGAGTGCATCGACGAGTTGGAACAAGCAATTGAAGAAGATCGGCGAACTCTTGGAAAAAGCCGCTAAAAGTCCGGGAGGAGGTGGCGGTGACAAAAGAAAATTAAGGTCAGCACGACGGATCCGGAGAGCGGCTAAAATACCAAGTGGAGAAATCGACTCAGCCGCTCTGGCAAGTATTTGTACCGACTGCGATACTAAACGATCGAGCGAAGCTTTGCGGATGCCTAAGAGCTCCACGGGCTTCGCTACTGCCGTTTTCGGGGCAAAGCAAACGTCCTCGAACAAGCATTGATGACTGCCACTGCACAGAACATTAAAAAGATCGCCCTCCACCTGGTCAGGAAGGCCAAGTAGGGGGCGATTTACATTTTATAGGGACACACTGTTCTTTCAACCTATAATTGATTGTTGGAGAAGTTAAAAACCGCTTTTCTCAACAAGCTGATCAGACGCTATGTCTGATTTTTTTTATGGGCATCATCGATTTGTGTCGATGAGACCGATATTGATGCAGCAAAGAGGCAGCGGTATTTATCCTATTTACCAACCTATGAATATATGATTGCTCACCAATTGTGGAAGAACAGCATACGTTGTACTATCATCTCTTACTCAGCTCATCCGTTACTTGTTGCGCCATGTGTTTGCAGGATAGGCAACACCTTCCACCTTGCGGGCAGTCAACATGATTTGCTGGGAAGGCTGCGGTGTTTGTCCATTTTTCACTACTTCCACAGTTCTCGTGCCATTCGCATTCAGCTTATTCATCGAGTTGCAAAAGCACATCAGCGGTCACCTCCATTCCCGTACCTAGTTCTATCATATGCAATGCATTGCTAGAATGATTGGACATGCCAGCCTGATTGTTGTTCGTATGCTTCCGATGCAGGTTTCTTACGAAAACTTGTACTTCTCGGTGCTGAAAAGTGACCTTTTTGAACTCGCACGAACTGCGCATATGAGGGGGAGTGAAAATGTTTGAATTGACATGGATTCAGCTGTTCATTCTGGCACTCGCTTCGTTCCGGTTGACACACTTGATCGTCTACGACGATATAACGTGGGCGCTTCGGTCTCCGTTTCTTGTCGTATCGTATGTGACTCATGAGAATGGCACCGTTATCCGGGAAATTGAAATCAAAGGCACCGGCATTCGCCGGTGGATGGGGATGCTGCTTAGCTGTCATTGGTGCACGGGGATATGGTGCGCCATGCTCGTTACAGCACTTTACTGTTATGTGCCGGCTTCGTTCCCGCTGTTGCTTATGTTGGCTGTGGCTGGGATTGCTGCATTGATAGAGCAATATTTGCTCCAAATATTAGGGTGAGCAAGTGGAAAAAGCGAATGCCTGTCATGGACAGCCGGTCGAAGATAGACCGGCTGTTTGGCACGTTCTCAGCTTAGGAGACAATGCCTTTATGAACGTTTCCATTGTCAGATCCTCTGCATCGAGCGGATTGCCCCATTTTTATGTAACTTTTGTTGCTTAACGGCGTTATATTTATAGTAGATGGCATATTATGGTCATCATACTTCAAATCAATCCTTTTCCAGAAGACAGAAGAGGAATTCGGCATTATCGAATCGGAAGGAGGTTGTTCACAATGGAACCGATTACGATCGTCCGCTACCAACCCCAATATGCAGCGGCCGTAGCCGACATGTGGAATGTGAGCAAGGATAGTTGGGGTGGAGGAAATTCGATTCGTACGGCGGAGCAAGTACGGATGGAGGAGGAGAACTCTGATTCGCTGACAGTATATCTGGCCATGGAACAGGAGATAGTGGTTGGATACTGCAGCTTGCTCGAATACCGGGAAGATACGGGAGCGCTATACGTAGGACTGCTCAACGTCCGCCCGGATTATCACGGCAAGAAAGCAGGCAAAATGCTCGTCCGCGAAGCGTTGGATGAGACCGTGCGGCTCGGCTGGCCTCGGCTGGACCTATACACCTGGGAAGGCAACACGAAAGCCGTGCCGTTATACAAGAAATGCGGATTTTTCTGGGAAGATCGGGAGGATACGACTCATCTGATGAACTTCATCCCGGCTGTGCTGCAGACGGAAGCGCTTGCGAACTACTGGGCAGAGATCGATTGGTATGCGGACTCGACGCGGGCAATCGCCGTGGAGCCGGACGGAAGGAAAGAGAACGGATTCGACTATTACGCTTACACCTGGGAAAAGGGCGATTCTTCTCTGCGGGTGGAATTCGAGCGGCGCGGCAGAGGCATGCGTCTGATCGAAACGGACGATTATGTCGTAAGCGCAACGGTGGAGCAAGCAGAGCCTGTATTTGGCAAGTCTTATAAGATCGGATATCACATCGTGAACAAGTCCGGTAAACCGCTCAAGCTGGAGCTTCAAGGCGAAAACGATCGCAATATTACATTCGAATGGAAGCGGCAGCTAAATGTGCAAGAAGAAGCAACTCTCGATGCGAGCTTCTTCGTAGGTCCTGTAAATGAAGAGCAAAGTGAATGGCGGACATGTCCGCGGGTATGTACGCGAATATGGATTAACGGTGCAGAGGCGTTGTTCCAGCTCGGCGTCGTGCCGAAGTTTCCCGCCAATCTGAGCTTGAAGATGACTGACCGGGATACATACCCGAATCGGGGCGGAAGCTTCTGCTTGGACATCGAGAACAACTTCGCCGAGCCGGCGGAGTTCTGCCTCGAGCTCCCAGAGAGTCCATATCTGGACTTCGGGCGGCGGACTTTCAGCGTCAAGCTGCAGGCAAAAGAAAGAACTTCGATAGCCGTTCCTTATCGCGTGCTTGCGCCAGGTTATTACTCCGCTGCGCTGCAAGTCGAGGCACGTCAAGAATGTGGAAATGTCGTTACGTTCTCGAAATTGATAGGTGCGGGATTCCGTGAATTGGGAGCAGCGTTTGCAGGGGAGAATGAGCAGCAGTGGCAGCTGTTCCACGGCAAATTTACGTTGACATTCGGAAAAGAACGCAATGAACTATCACTTTCTTGTCCCGGCATGAAAGAGTTCTCGCTCACACTGCCGTATCCGAAGCTGGGCAAGCCGTACTCCAGTGAATTGTCGAAGGCGAAGCCGGAACGGGTCGAATGGTTCGAGGAGCGAGGGGCCATCGGTCTGTCGGTGCGTTACCGCTCGACTTCGTTTCCTCAGACCGCGCTGATCTCGCATACGGTTCTGTACGGAGACGGAACGGTCAAGCATTGGTATGAAGCAGAGAATGTGTCTGGGGCGCAGCTGACGGCCAATCTGTGGTTGTCTCAGCCAATCCCATATTATTTGTATGGCGCCATACTGCCGTATGAAGGACGATTCATTGAAATCAATGATTCAGCTGGCAGCGAATATGACCATTGGGAGAGCGGGAAAGTGACCGAACCGTGGATATTTTCTCCGAACGGTCCGCTGCCGCGCGGCATATGCTGGCCGAAGTCCTGCCAGCTATACAGGGACGGCTGGCGATTCAGTCTGGAATTCAATATCGGGCTGCTGGACGCTCATGAGAAGCGGACGATGGAGCCGATATATTTGACTTTAGGCGGAGTTACCGATTGGAAAGCGTTCCGTGCCTTTGCATTGGAGGACGCGCTGCGTGACGATCTGCATCTGACGAGTCACACGGAGCTAGTCGTCAATTGGCACAATCCCTTTGTTCGCGCAGACATGAACGTGGATTTACAGCAGCGCAAATTCGACTTCTATGACGGGACGATTACGGCCAAGCTGCGCCATGAGGCGGACTCTGCGGTGGTCCAATCGTTCAAGTTCGAACAGGAAGCGGGAACAGCAAGCTTTGCGCTTCCGGCACCACAGCGGCCGCTCGATGTCGTCGAGATCCACGCTCGTCTTAGCACGCATGACGTGAAGGGAAGCGCTGTCGTATTTACGCAGACGGATGCCGATATCTCGCTCTATAACGAGACGGAGAAGGGATATCAGACATACGTGGCTGACAACGGTCTGATTCGGATGAAGGTAGCGCCCGATTTCTATCCTGCACTCTATTCGATGCAATACGAAGGAAGAGAATGGTTGTCGAGCGGATTTCCGGAGCGCGGACCTAAATCGTGGTGGAATCCATACATCGGCGGTACTGCAAGTGAGATTGGCGGTTTGAGCGCATTATCCGTCTTGAAGGAAGCATGCACGGTTGAATTTACGGAACGACGGGATCAACATGGGAACGTGTGGCAGGGCTTGAAGGTTAGTGTTGACATCCAGAAGCATGACAAGCTCAAAGGGCTGAAGTTCAGCCAGTATTATTTGCTGCTTCCGGGCGTTCCGGTTGTGTGTCATACGGTTGAAATCGATCAGCGAACCGGCACCTGCTTCGAATCGAAGGGGTGGTCGACTGAGATATTCGTTCAACCCGACGAACGAATGGATGAGGGCTGGATTCGCACCAACCCTTCTCAAGGCGCTTCGCAACTGTACCGTTTAGGGAAGGGACACATGTCCATTCGGGAGGCGAACGATTGCGCCTTTGGTACGGAGCAACGCAAAGAGATGCTCCAGATTGTGAATTCAACGTCAAGTGCTCATACAAATATTTATTTCAACAACGATATTTGCGAAACATCGGTATACCGGAATTTGAACATGGAAAATACAAGCGTGCAGAATATTGCGCCGATATGGTTCCTGTTTACTGATGACTTGATTGAATCGGCAGCATTGGCTGCGTTGAAACAGATCCGATTTCCGGAATAGAGAGGATGGCTGCTGCTCATGAAAATCATTGATGCCCATATGCATCTGTCTCACATCGCAGAATTCAAGGCAACCGCAGCGGAAAAATCGTTCGTCGATTACAGTGCGGAAGGCATCTTGCACGAATATGCGGATAACAACGTAGTGCTTGGTATCGGAATGGGACTGACAGAGACGAAGCAAGGCGCTTTCCCTGATGATGAGGCTGTCACTCCGATGGGCTTGGATCTTGCAGAACACCTTCCTTCCCAAATTGTGTATTGCTTAGGCATCAACCCGCACAAGCTGGATGGGCAGGCACTGGCAGAGTTGGAACAGGAATTGCAGAAACCAGAAGCGGTCGGTCTGAAAATCTACCTTGGTTATTATCCGTTCTACGCCTACGATCGCGTCTACGATCCGATCTATGAGCTGGCGGCGTCCTACAAGGTGCCGGTCGTATTTCATACCGGAGATACCTATTCGGAACGAGGCCTGCTCAAATATTCGCATCCGCTGACAATTGACGAAGTCGCGGTTACGCACCGAAGTGTCAATTTCATGATGGCGCATTTCGGTGATCCGTGGGTGCTGGACGGAGCTGAGGTGGTATATAAGAACCGGAACGTATTCGCCGATCTATCCGGCCTCATGGTTGGGGATGGCGCACAATGTGCGCGTCTGAAAGATTCGCCACTTTTCTTCGCCCATTTGCGGCATGCCATTACGTATTGCGATCATTACGACAAGCTGCTGTTTGGAACCGATTGGCCGCTCGCTCCTGTGGAGCCGTACATTCAATTTGTGAAAGAGCTCATTCCTGAGGCGTATCACGAAGATGTGTTCTATAATACGGCGTTGCGTGTATTTCCAAAGATTAAGCCGTTCGTGGAGAAGGACAGCTTGTAGCGGCTATATCTCCATAGTGCAAGGAGTCTAACCCAGCAAAGCAAATGACTCCTGAATTTGGCAGTAGGGTTCCGCTCGGAATTGTGCTATCATATGAAATTGTCTTCACAAAGAACACTTGTGTTTCCTCAGTGAGGACAAAAAGTCTGTTTTGTTCGCTTTGACTGGAGGGGGATTTATTGCATGAAACGATTGGGGCTATTTCCACGGATCATCATCGCCATGGTGTTCGGGATCGGGGTTGGTCTCGTGGCGCCGGACTGGGTGGTGCGGATATTTGCTACCTTTAATAGTATATTTAATCAATTTCTTAGCTTCATGATTCCATTAATCATTCTAGGCTTCATCATTCCGGGAATCGGGGAACTAGGACGCGGGGCAGGGAAGTTGTTAGGGCTGACCGCCGCAATCGTGTATGTGTCGACAGTTCTGTCCGGCATGCTTGCGTATGCGGCGGCCGCATTTGCCTTTCCGTCCCTTTTGTCCGGCGCTTCGGCCGTGCAGACAGGCAATCCGGAAGAGATGCTGCTTCAAGGCTTTTTCAACATCGACATGCCGCCCGTGTTCGGCGTCATGACGGCACTGCTGCTGTCTTTCGTCATCGGAATCGGTATTACCGCAACTGAAGCGAAGTCACTTCTGGGGCTCACGCGTGAGTTCAAGGACATCGTCGGCAAAGTGATATCGAGCATGATCATCCCGCTTCTGCCGATTCATATCGCCGGAATCTTCATGAACATGACTCAAGCAGGGCAAGTGGCGCTCATCTTGCAAGTGTTCTTGAAAGTATTCGTGATGATTTTGCTGCTGCATATGATCATTTTGCTGTGCCAATACGGCATTGCCGGCACCTTGAACAAGCGCAATCCGTTTACGATGCTGAAGACGATGATTCCCGCTTACTTCACAGCTCTCGGCACGCAATCATCCGCCGCGACGATTCCGGTAACCTTGAAGCAGACGAAGAAGTTGGGTACGGACGAGGAAGTCGCTAACTTCGTCGTGCCGTTATGCGCCACCATTCATATTACAGGTTCGACGATTACAATAACATCAGTGACGTCCGCAATTCTATTTATTCACGGTCAACCGCTATCGCTTGCAACGATGCTGCCATTCATACTTATGCTGGGCATTACGATGATTGCCGCCCCGAGTGTTCCTGGAGGTGGAGTGATGGCAGCCTTGGGTTTGTTCCAATCGATGCTCGGCTTCGACGAAGCGATGATAAGCTTGACGATCGCTTTGTATATCGCCCAGGACAGCTTCGGCACCGCAACGAACGTGACCGGCGACGGGGCGATTGCGCAGATTATTCATTTTTTCAAGAAGAAGCAGATGCGGGCAAACCGCACGGCAGGTTGAAAGGATATCGAAAAGCAAAAGGCATGCTTTGTCATGAAGACAATAGCATGCCTTTTAAATTAAGGGGCATTCCGTCCGGTCAAGCCAAGGAACGATGGGGTGCATCGTATCCGCACGCTTTGCCGCTGTGTTATGACTGCAGGCGGATGGACAACAGCTCATTGGCACCTCGTTGGAACTCGTAAGAGCTTTTTTCGATGTGCGCGGAATGAATGCAAGCTTGCACGTCATGCAATAAACGATCAAGATGCTCATATTTCCGGCCAGACAGATCCGTCAATGGGAAAATCCGAATTTCGTCCTTCGTGACACGAATCAATTCCACAAGGGATGTCAGATGGAATTCATAGTCCAACCGATCTGAATACATGAAGAGGAGATGCGCATTCAGTGACATATCGAATTGTTTGTCTGCATAAGGGAGAGTCGGGAGAGCCGCGGCTTGATATCGTCCGGGTTGCTCACGCATATCCTGGACACAATCGTGCAGTGCCCGCGCTCGCTCTTCTTGCAGCGCTTTCAAGGAACTAAAATAACTCCATACATACTGATCGGCCACCCGTCCCATATTCTCCATCGTATGGTTGAGATCGTCTATGCCTTTTCGCTCCAAGTCGTCTGCTTTGAATTCATAGGCGATGTCGCATGCGGATGCTTGAATTCCACGGCGATTGGCATGCGCGGTGAACGAGCATGCGCCTCCTGCACAATCCAGAATTCGTTTGCCTGCCATTTGTTCTACAGATAAGTTGAACATGCCTATATATTCCTCATATGTACGCCCGATAAATACAATCCGGCTCAAGTCCAGCTTCTGATTGTCTGTTCCTGCTCCCAATTTTTTCAACCCGCTTTCTTTCTGATGCGATTTCATACAAACATAATCATTATTGGTAAATGATGGGTTGCACCCGGGACTTTGTCAATCGGATGTATTCGCATTTTTTATTAATAAACCTAAGACTGGTCCATATGTATAATAGAGGCTTCTTATCCACCCATTACCGGAAGAAGGGAGGTGACTCACATGATTGTGTGTGCCGGGGTGAACAAGTATTTCGGATCTTTTCAGGTACTGAAGGACATCGATCTTCACATCGGGCAAGGGGAAGTTGTCGTCGTCATTGGTCCGTCCGGTTCCGGCAAAAGCACATTGCTGCGCTGCATCAACCGCTTAGAGGAGATCTCTTCGGGCACATTGACGGTGAACGGACAGAACGTCCATGATAAGAAGCTGCAAATCAATGCACTGCGCAGACAGATCGGCATGGTCTTTCAGCATTTTCATTTGTACCCCCACAAAAAAGTAATCGACAATATTATGCTTGCCCCGATGAAAGTACTCGGCCTGCCGGAGCAGGAAGCGAAAGAAAGAGCCATGTACTATTTGCGGAAGGTCGGCATTCCTGAGAAAGCTGACTCGTATCCATCGCAGTTGTCAGGGGGACAGCAGCAGCGTGTGGCCATCGCCCGCGGCCTTGCGATGAATCGCTATTCGATGAGCCTACGTCTGCGCTAGACCCGGAAATGATAGGTGAAGTGCTCGATGTAATGAAATCGCTTGCTCGCGAAGGAATGACAATGGTCGTCGTTACGCATGAGATGGGCTTTGCGCGTGAGGTTGCCGACCGCATCGTCTTTATGGATGAAGGACAGATTGTGGAGGAAGCGGCGCCTGCGGAGTTTTTCAACAAGCCGAAGGAGGAACGGGCTCGAATCTTTTTAAGCCGGTTATTAAATCACTGAGATCTGGAGGATGAGAATGAGAAAGATGTACCGAAACAAATGGTTTCTTAGCGGAATGATTCTGATGTTGGCGGCTTTCGCGGTAGCAGGATGCGGAGGGAGGGAAGCCGGAAACGAGAACCAATCCGGTACGGGGAAAGCCGCTTCGACCGTCGAAACAGCCAAAGAGCGCGGCAAGCTGGTCATCGGCGTCAAGTTCGATACGAATCTGTTCGGCTTGAAGGACCCAGCGAGCGGCGAAGTGAAAGGATTCGACATCGATATCGCCAAGGCAATAGCCACGAAGCTGCTCGGGGACGAGAGCAAGCTGGAGCTGAAGGAAGTGACTTCGAAGACTCGCATTCCGATGCTGCAGAACGGCGACATCGACGCGATAATCGCCACAATGACCGTCACGGAGGAGCGAAAGCAGCAGGTTGATTTTACGGAGGTCTATTTCAATGCCGGACAATCGTTGCTGGTGAAGAAGGGAAGTCCGATTCGATCGATTGACGACGTGAAGAAAGGCGTTAAGGTGGTGGCCGTCAAAGGGTCGACCTCGACGAAGAACGTCCGCGAGAAGGCGCCTGACGCGGAAGTGCTTGAGTTCGAGAACTATCAGGATGCGTTCACCGCTTTGAAATCGGGCAAAGGAGAAGTATTGACGACGGACAATTCAATCTTGTTTGGCATGATGAAGCAGGACCCGAATTTCGAGATGGTCGGGGGCAATTTTACCGACGAACCGTACGGGATTGCGGTCCGTAAGGGAGATACGGAATTTGCCTCCTTCATTAATAATTTGTTGAAGGAAATGAAAGAAAACGGTGAATACGACAAGCTGTACGAACAATGGATGGGCGAGAAGCCTTCTAAATAGCTGTCGTCTGGCGCCAGTACCGGATACATTACGAACGTCTAACTGCACCGGGGAGGGGGAAAGGCATGCTGGATGTTTCCGTACTAATCGGAAATTGGGACCGCTACATGACGGGATTCGGCAACACATTGGCGATTAGCGTTCTCGCCCTTATCGGCAGCTTTGTCATCGGGACGCTGTTCGCGGTATTGCGCATAGCTCCCAATCGGCTGCTGAACATCATCGGTGCGGCTTACGTGGAGTTCGTGCGCAACATCCCGCTCATCTTAATCGTCTTCCTGTTCTACAATGGCTTGCCTGCTCTTCACCTCAATCTGAACGGCTTTGTGGCGGGAACACTCGGACTCACCGTGTATACTTCGGCATTCATCGCAGAAGCGATACGGGCCGGTATTCTGTCTGTTCCTCAAGGGCAGACGGAAGCTGCACGTTCAGCGGGATTGACGTACGTCCAGACGATGCGGCACATTATCCTTCCACAAGCGATGCGAATTGTCATTCCGCCGCTCGGCAATCAGTTCCTGAATCTCATCAAAAATTCATCTGTCCTCGGTGTCATTGCAGGACTCGATCTGATGTACTACGGCGACCTCATCAATTTAGATACGTTCAAGACATTCAGCGTTTATATATTTGTCGGCATGTTCTATCTCATCCTAACGATACCAATGAGCTTCGCAGTGAATGCCTTGGAACGACGAATGGCCCGAAGCGGATAGAAGAGGGGGGGAATCGTTGGACTTCATCGGAGCTTATTCATCCGATAATGTGCTCTATATGCTGGAAGGGTTTCTCGTCACGATTGGTGTGGCCTGCATCGCGATTATTTTGAGCTTTCTCGTTGCCTGTCTGCTCGCCGTCGTCCGCTATGCCCGTATTCCTGTCTTATCACAGTGCACGGCCGTCCTCGTCGAGATAATTCGGAACTTGCCGCTGCTTCTCATTATCTTCTTCGTCTTCTTCGCCCTGCCGCAGGTCGGGCTGAAGATGAGCGTGTTCGCGGCGGCAATTGTGGCGCTCACCATCTTCGAGGCTGCTATGGTGTCAGAAATTATTCGTGCTGGTCTTATGTCCATAGACAAAGGCCAAATCGAAGCTGCCCGTTCCAGCGGGCTGTCCTTCATCCAAACGTTAAGATTCGTCACCATGCCGCAAGCGTTAAGGCGCATGATCCCTCCGATGGTAAGCCAATTCATCGCGCTGCTCAAGGATACGTCGCTCACCGTCATCATTGCGCTCCCGGAGCTGATGCACAACGTGCAGATCGTCAACGGACAAAGCGTCAACTACATCATTCCGACTTACCTCTTCGCGGCTCTGCTCTATTTTATCGTCAACTATGCATTATCCATGTTCGCGCGCAGGCTCGAGCTGCGTGGTTAGATTGAACGTGGCTGGCGGCTCTCTTGAGTCTTGAGTGTGATGGCCCTAGGGGTTGCTCAGACTCGACTCAAGGAGCCTTGTTACTACTATGGAACACTATTATAAGGTTATGAAGCTGAGCTGTTGTACCTCATCATACGGTGCCTTGATCCATTCTCCCTAATACTCAGATAGAGCCGCAATTGCCGTAGCGCGAACGGGACAATGTCAGGTAAAATGATGTCTCTCTGAGAGAAGGGGAGAGTGCCGCTAAGGGCATGTAAATGAACTATGCTCACATGCTTCCCGTTGAGTCATGTCATCCATGTAATCGGCAAAGAATACACTTGGACAAGCAATGCAAGCGGAGAATCAACACACGTGTCATGCTCAGGATGGCTTCACTTTCAAGGAACAGAAAAGTTGGATCATTCCCAATACTCATAGAGTGAGGACATCGTTGCAGATTATCGAGCGGGTGCTGCAATGGTTCAACCGTTTTTTATACGTACCGGATACGATAACAACAGAACAAAGACAAAAGACAGGCTGCCACATGGCAGCCTGTCTTATTTTTCGAACGGGTACTTGGGAGGAACTACGAAATTACTTCAGAGGCTCCATACCCATTGCAGCCCATTCTTCTCGAGAAGGTCCGTATACACCAGGCACGGCGAGACCAGCCTGTCGCATCAATATTGTCAGCTGACCGCGGTGATGGTTCTGATGATTGATGAGCAGCATCAGAATCACGTTGTTCGGCATTTGTTGTCCGAACATGTCGCTCTTCACCTGCAGCGTGTCGTCCGTCCACTGCGACTTCAACGCTTGCATCAATGCATCAGTCGTGCGGCGATAGCTCTCGGCAATTTTCTGAGCCTCTGACGGTTCTGGAGCATCGCCGCCAGGCGCTTCGATCTGCAAACCGGCTCCCCCCATGATGACCTGTATTGAAGTCACGATATGCCATGCGATCGTTCCAAGCGTTCGATCTTGCGGCGTCACGTCTTGCTTCAGCGATTCATCGGTGAGCGCATCGAGTATGCGCTGAGTTGCACCTGCCTCGAATTCCCACGTTTGCAGAAAACCGTTTATCGTTTGATACATACGATCCCTCCTTATTAATTTGGCAGCGCTATTGCTTGATGGTTTCAGGCTCTTTGTACTCCACGCCGAAAGTATCGACCGTCACTTTCTTCATCTTTTGCGGAGTATTAGGCTTATCCTGCGCATCTCTAGGTGTGCTGACGATCTCTTGGACCATCTCCATTCCTTTAGTCACTTTGCCGAAGGCAGCATATTGTCCGTCCAGATGAGAGGCTTCGGCAACCATAATGAAGAACTGGGAGCCGGCCGAATCCGGAGAAGCGGACCTTGCCATGGAGATGACGCCTTCGCTATGCTTCAAATCATTTTGAAAATTGTTGTCGGCAAATTCCCCTTTAATGCTGTAGCCGGGACCACCGATGCCTGAACCTTCCGGATCGCCGCCCTGAACCATGAATCCTGGGATGACGCGATGAAAGATCAGTCCATCGTAGAACCCTTTTTTCACTAATGAAATAAAATTGTTTACCGTATTCGGAGCAGTATCGGGGTAAAGCTCCAATTCAATTTTTTTACCGTCTTCCATTTCGATTGTGACAAGGGGATTCTTTCCGTTCGAAGCCGGCTCCTTCTTCTCAGTGTCAGACACGTTCGATGTGTCTGTGGCGGATTGGGCATTGTCCGCGTTTGATTTGGCGCCGCATCCTGCGATCATGATCATCGCTGCAATCAATAGAATGGACAAACTTAGTACTTTTCTGCTCCTCATGAATCGATTCCTCCTGCGTTCTGCTGCATTATACAGTACAGTATGCCATTGAACTAACTGCCAATCAAGCCACGGTTCGTGTTCTTGCGAATTGCACCTGATTGGAATACGATTGGAGAAACAATTCTAATGAGTTGTTGAAGGGGTTCGAGGCATCATTTGGCATTGAAGGCGCAACAAGCAGGAGGTTGAGCGTACGACCCGGAAGGAAGGCGACCTATCGGTGACCGAAGCGCTCATCATATACAAGCCTGCCAATGAGAAGATGCATATCTTTCAAGTGATTTTGAAAGCCGGTATGATAAGCGTGGTCTTCTTCAATGACAATGAATAATCGTGATGGATCAACCGGAGCACCAGCCGGAAGGACGGAACTAATTTCTGGTTATGCTTTCATATATGTTTGTCATCAACAGCGAATTTGTGCGGCAGCGCATCATCCGCTGTTGATTTTTTTGCTGCAAAATTATTCATAGCAAGTATGTTTACCTAATCCATGGAAGGCTTGCGGACATAAGCTGTTCATAATGGACGGTCTTCGTCTCGCATCAAATGCAAACCATATTAATAAAAAATAAAATGGAGGCTTTCATGATGAACAAAAGAAAAACTGTACGCGTGAAGCAAGCGCTGCCGCTGCTCAATCAAAATGTTCCAGGATTGTCTGGACCCGAGTCATCATTGACTGAAGCGACCGGTAGCGGGCCGTTTACTGCCAAGTTCTCGTTGTTGGAGCGATTCGGGGGCATTGATGGCATCATGACGACGGTCGGTCACGTTCAAAAATTGTACGGCATGTATCAGCAGCTCAATTCGATGATGCGAACGTTCGGTTTATTGGGCGCGCCGCAAGTGGCCGTATCCAATTCACGCGGTAAACGTTTGCAGAAAACAACCCGAAAAACACAGACAGCTCGTTCGCGCGCGACATTATCTCGCAAACATGCAAAAAGGGGTTGAACACTCGCCAACAAGTAGCAATAGCTCAGAGACTCGGGAAAGGACTGCTGGCTTGGCCCGTATCTCTTCACTGTCCATGAACGGAAGCCGCCCAATTTACTCGGCGGTTTCCGATTGGTCACCATCGTACATAAGTTGCGAAAGATTGGCGATCAGGAGAAGTCTTTTTACTAGATTGTTAGTATATGGTACTATTTTATAATAGAACATAATTCGAACTGTTCATTCCAATGGTGAGAGGGGTAAATAAAGATGGAAAAGAGACTGACACGTGCCGAAGTCCCACAGGAGGCAACGTGGAAGCTGGAAGATTTGTTTACGACCGTACAGGCGTGGGAAGCTGAGCTTCAATCCATTCATGCAGATGTGGGTACGGTGACGCAATATAAGGGTCAATTACATGAGAGCGCCGCAACCTTGTTGTCTTGCCTCAATGCGCAGGAAGCACTTCAAGAACGGATTGGCAAGGTATCCGCATACGCGCGGTTGTGTCTATCCGAAGACAGCACGAACTCGGATCACCAAGCCAATTCGGGCCGGGCCGGGAACATTATGTCTGAGGTGTCCTCCGCGCTATCGTTTGTCAAATCGGAGATTTTGGCGCTGCCGAATGGTACACTTCAGCGCTACTTCGAGGAAGAGCCCGAGCTGCAAGTATATCGGAGAAGTCTGATGTTGCTGCTGGAGACGAAGCCGCATCAGCTATCCGCGGAGACGGAAGCGGTTCTGGCGTCGCTGGGGGAGGTCCTTGGTGCGCCTTATCGAATCTACCTGCGGAGCAAGCTGTCGGATATGACATTTGAACAGGTGCAAGACAAGAACGGGAACACATTGCCTGTATCCTTTGCTCTATATGAGAACAAGTATGAGCAGTCTCCGGATATTGTGCTGCGGCGGGCAGCGTCTCAATCGTTCTCAAAAACGTTATCAACCTATCAGAATACGTTTGCCGAGACGTATGCGACGGAAGTAAAGAAACAAATCGTGCTGTCCCGTCAGCGGAACTACGAATCTGTTACCCATATGCTGCTTCAGCCGCAAGAAGTAACGATGGACATGTATAATAATATTCTCGATGTCATCCAAGCAGAGCTGGCTCCCCATATGCGCCGATTAGCCAGGCTGAAGAAGCGTGTCCTCGGCTTAGACAAGATGTTGTATTGTGATTTGAAGGCGCCGTTGGATCCGGAGTTCAATCCAGAGATCACCTATGAAGAAGCAAGCCGCTTAGTTCAGGACGCGCTGCAAATTATGGGCCCTGAGTATGGAGAGATTGTGAAGACCGCATTCTCCGAGAGATGGGTCGACTACGCGGATAATGTCGGCAAATCGACAGGCGCATTCTGTTCGTCTATTTACGGAGCGCACTCATACATTCTCGTGTCTTGGGCGAACAATATGAGAGGCATGTTTACGCTTGCTCATGAAGTTGGTCATGCTGGGCATTTTATGCTGGCAGGACGATATCAAAGACTGGTCAACACGCGCCCGTCCCTGTACTTCATCGAAGCGCCATCAACGATGAATGAGATGCTGCTGGCTCAGCATATGATGAGCCAATCGACAGACAACCGCATGCGTCGGTGGGTCATTATGCAGCTCTTGAATACGTATTACCACAACTTCGTCACCCACCTTCTCGAAGGTGAAATGCAAAGACGCGTCTATCATTCGGCGATGGCCAATGAGCCTATTACTGCAAAGACATTGTCAGAGAAAAAGGGCGAGGTGTTGTCATCCTTCTGGGGCAATGAAGTGGAGCTGGATGAAGGCGCAAGACTGACTTGGATGCGCCAGCCGCACTACTACATGCAGCTCTATCCATACACATATGCCGCCGGTCTGACAGCATCTACGGCAGCGGCCCGATTGATTCAGGAGGAAGGCCAGCCTGCTGTAGATCGCTGGCTGCAAGCGCTCAAAGCCGGAGGAACGCTCAGTCCGTTGGAGCTGATGAAGCTGGCTGGTGTTGATATGTCCGAGCGCCAACCGATCCAACAGGCTGTCGCTTATGTAGGTTCTCTGGTGGATGAATTGGAAAGCTTGTTCTAGGCAAGCTCAATTGAATTGAATCGAGGTCTATTGATCGAAGCCGGCATCTCTGTGCAGAGTGCCGGCTTCGTCGATCTAGTCAGGTTCAATGCTGCCCTGAAATCGGATTGTTAGCCAGAGTGAGCGACACCTTCAATGGCAGATGATCTGAAGCAGAGGGCAGGAGACGAAGCGCTTCGACCGAATCGATCTGGAAGTGTGAGCTGGCGAAGATGTAATCTAACTGAAACAAAGGACGATACGAGGGAAAAGTGTGTACGGGAGATGAGTGAGCAGCATGACACACGTCGCGCACACAGTCATTCATTTTCAGCCAGGTTGCTGTCCCCGGTCTTAAATTAAAATCACCCATCACAAGGTGTGGCATTGATTCATTGATAAGCTTTTTGCGAATCCTATTCGCTTGTATTGCTTTCAACACTGGATTAATGCTTAAGTGGGTCACGAACAATTTAAACGGTTGCCCGTGTGCCAGCAGACATGCTTCCAGCATGGCGCGTCCTTCGCTCTTAATTGGAAGCACACTCAAGGGGTGATTGGAGTGGCTGATGATTGGGAAACGGGAGAGAAGGCCGTTTCCGTACTGTCTTGGTGTTCTTTTCAATGAAGGCAGAGTCACCGTCGCTCCAAAAGCCGCATGCATGTTCAAGCGTTCAGCTAACCATTTCAGTTGATCGACGAAAGCGCTCCTTCTTAAAAAGCTCCGATCCAGTTCATTTAATCCGATGACATCTGCACCGCTTGCTTCAATGATATGTGCGATCCGGCCCAGGTCTAACTTGCCGTCTGTCCCTCTGCCATGATGTATATTGAACGTCAATATGTTGAGCTGCATAAGATACCTGCCTTATTCTAGAAGCTGCTTGAACTAGTATGACCAGTTATTGAATCTGGGTGAATATGTTATATCATTTTCGGATATAAGATAGCAAGCGGCGCTTGACAGGGATTTACGGGATAAAATATACTGATGTGATGGTACTAAAAAAAATATATTAGTACCCGTGTTACAGCGAGGAGGGAGACACACATGAAAGACCGTCTCATGCAAGTCGCCTTGGAATTGATGACATCGCATGGTCTCAAGTTCACGATGAGTGATCTTGCGAGTGAGTTAGGCACGAGTAAACGGACTATCTATGAGCACTTCGCGTCTAAAGAGGAGCTGATCGGGGCGATCGTCGACGAATCCATCGCAGAGGTCATTCAAATCGAAAAAGGAATATATGAGGACGACAGCTTAAGCTGTGTCGAGAAATTGAAGCAGGTGCTTTCCATTGTTCCAAGCGGTCTGAAGCTGAGCGACAGACGGCTGCTGGCGGAGATGAAGCGTTTTTCCCCGAATGAATGGAGTAAAATCAATAATTATTTGCAAGAAGAGTACGGATGGGGAACGGTGAAAAACATTCTCGAAGAAGGGATAGCAGCCGGTGATATCCGTCCCGTGCATGTCCCGAGCGTGCTGCAAATGATGATAGGTGCGTCAGCAGCAATATTCGATCCGGACTTCTTATTGCGCTCGTCCTGCACATTGCGGCAGGCTGTCGAAACGATGGCGGAGATGCTGACCTTCGGTTTGTCTGCAGCTCAAGAGAATGTGAATGATGCAAGGGAAGGATAAAGAGCGAGTAACAACCTCATAAAAGGAAGTGACAACGATGCATTGGCTCTTTTTGCTTGGCGCTATCGTACTGGAAATTGCCGGCACGGTATCGATGAAGCTGTCGCAAGGCTTTACGCGGCTGCTGCCGTCGGCACTTATGATCGTTTTTTATTTATTGGCCTTCACTAGCTTGAATTTCTCGCTCAAGCAAATTAACGTCAGTGTCGCCTATGCCATCTGGTCTGGCGTTGGAACGGCGGCCATCGCCGTTATCGGCTACATGTATTTTCAAGAGGAACTGACTTTTCTGAAGATTGCATCCATCATCTTAATCATTCTCGGTGTAATCGGCCTGAACATTGGCGGAGGAGCGCATGCCAGTGAAGTGAATGATGTTCGAGCCGTTCAGAGCTCGGAAAAGGAGGAACGGTCGATCCCGATTGCTGCGGACTCAACCGCTTCCACTCTAACTAGCGACGTCAAAATCGTCGAGAGGAGGGAATAAGCGATGCGATGGATGAGAGTGTTTTTCTGGATAACAGATGTCGGATTCATCTTGTATTGGGCGGTGACGGCGTTAGAGCTGATTCCGCCTCAATATCTATACAGCGATTACAGCAACCCCATATTGGTCGCATGGAACTGGTCTTTCATGCCCCTAGATTTATTGATCTCATTTACCGGTCTATACAGTATGTTGCTGCAGAAGCGCGGACGGGAAGCTTGGCGCATGTGGGCGCTCATTTCGCTCGTACTTACGTTCTGCTCAGGACTGCAGGCGATCTCCTACTGGGCGATTCGCCTCGAATTCGATCTGGCTTGGTGGATACCGAATGTGTATCTGCTTCTCTATCCGCTCTGTTTCATTCCGCTATTGCTGCGTCGACAGGCGGTCCGCTAGGTCTGGTGCAAGTGCTGGCCGATCGCTGCGCGAAGAAGACGGGAATGAGGTCATCACGGCTGGAGATAGGAATAAAAGGACCTCCTTGCGACAACATTACTAACGTACAGCCAATAGGGAGGTATCGAGTATGAATAAGCAGCGAGCTATGGAGATTGCGGCTTCACCGGACGTGGTGGAGGTCACCTATGAGGGAACGCCGATTTATATTCAACACGTGAACGAACAGAATGAGACGGCCCGCATCTTTCCGCTTGACCAACCGGAGCAAGAACGGGAGGTCCCTTTAAGCAGCTTAGTGGAACGATGATGACCGTTCGACCACATTAAAACAGAACAGGCGATGGGAGACAGATTCCCATCGCCTGTTGTTGTGTATGGGACAGCCAGTCCATAGGATTGCGGCAATTTTTATCCGCGCGCGCATATATATAAGACATGCCTATAGCGGAGTTGATCAAGGTGCGGTATGTCCACAAAGCAATTGCAATATTACTTGGGAGTTTGTTAATCGCTGCAGGAATTCAATTTTTTCTTGTCCCCTTCAAAGTGCTCGACGGAGGAATCGTTGGCATCTCGCTCATACTGAATTATTTGTTTGGAACGAAGGTGGGGCTGGTCATTATCGGATGCAGCATTCCGATCTTCGCTGTGGCATGGGTATACCGACGCGAATTGTTTTACAACAGTCTGCACGGAATGTTCATATCATCCTTCATTATCGATTTGTTCGAACCACTGCAATATCATTTTCTCTATTATGTGAACTTATCTCCACCGATGAGCTCCACGATCGGAGGCCTCATCATTGGAACGGGTATAGGCATCATGCTGCGATTCGAAACAAGCACGGGAGGAACTGATCTGTTGGCGAAGCACATCTCCAATGTGCTTAATATCAATGCGGGCTTCATTATTTTCATTATGGATGCGATCGTGATCGGTATTGGCGGCTTGCTTATTTCGACGGAGACACTGCTGCTCTCTCTCATTGCGATTTCCAGCGGCGGCATCATGACAAGCCTGTGCGTATCGAAGGGCAAGACATAGCCCTATCGGGCTATCCTAAAATCTCAACCTCTTCATATACTGTCTGAAAGGCTTGTCTATAAGCGTAGTTCAAAAAGGTCACTAATGGGACGTTTTGAACAACTGTGTAAGGGGAGATGAAAGATGAGCAACCGTCAGCCTACTATGGAGCGGCAGTCTTTGTCGATCTCAGGCATGACATGCGCCGCATGTGCGGCACGAATCGAGAAAGTCGTCAGCAAAATGGAAGGAGTCCATGAAATCAACGTCAACTTTGCTCTGGGAAAAGGGGATGTGACGTTCAATCATACGACAACTCCGGTAGAGCAGATTACAGACAACATCAAGCGTCTCGGATTCGACGCCCGCGTCGAAACGAATCTGTTCGCCAAGTCAGCCTCGACCAGTGCGGAGTGCAATCGGCTGCGTAACCGATTCCTCCTGTCCGCATGCTTTACCATTCCACTTCTATGGACGATGGTGAACCATTTTCACTTTACTTCCGGCATTTGGATTCCCGTACTGTTCCTGAATCCTTGGTTTCAATTTGCAATGGCGACGTTCGTGCAGTTTGTCATTGGCGGACCTTTTTATACGAGTGCCTACCGTGCGCTTCGGCATAAGAGCGCCAATATGGACGTTCTTGTTGTCCTCGGCACATCGGCGGCTTATTTATACAGTCATTATGTTGTATTTCATCCCAATGCAACTGCGATTGGACAGCATCCGCCGTTATATTTCGAGACGAGCGCCATGATTATCACCATCGTCCTGCTTGGTAAATGGCTGGAAGCGATGGCGAAAAAACGGACGCTGCATGCGCTGGAGCAGCTTCATGCACTGCAGGCTGAGGAAGCCGACGTGCTGCGGGGGCGCACTGTTGTACGTGTTCCGCTGGCGGAAGTTCTTCCCGGCGATACAATTGTCATTAAGCCCGGAGCAAAAATTCCCGCAGATGGAACCGTCATCACCGGATGGTCAGCGATTGATGAATCCTTACTAACCGGAGAATCACAGCCGGTGGATAAGCATAGCGGGGATACCGTTATCGGCGGAACGGTCAACCTGAACGGGACTTTGCATGTGAAGGCTGAGAAAATAGGCAGTCATTCGGCCTTGTCCCATATGATCCAGTTGGTCGTGCAGGCTCAGCATACGAAACCATCGATTCAGCGTCATGCAGATGATATTGCGGAATTATTCGTTCCGATCGTAATGAGCTTTGCAGCGATTACTTTTGCGGCGTGGGAGTTCGTGTTCGCTCCGGGCGATTTCGGAGAAGCATTGGAACATGCCATCTCTGTGCTTGTCATCGCCTGTCCTTGCGCAATCGGATTGGCGACGCCCACATCTGTGCTGGTCGGTTCGGGTAAGGCCGCCAAAAAAGGCATTCTGTTCAAGGATGGAAAGCATCTCGAAATGCTCCAGCAAATCGATACCATACTGCTGGACAAGACGGGAACGATTACGGAAGGGAAGCCAAAATTAACGGACTATATCGCAGTCGGCAGCATCGACGAGATGACTCTACTCCGATACGCGGCCGCCGCAGAAGTCCACTCGGAGCATCCGCTGTCCCGTGCAGTCGTGGCCGAAGCGGAGGCCAAGTGTCTCGCGGTTCCGCCTGCTTCCGGCTTTCAGGCATTTCCCGGCTACGGCATTCGCGCATCGGTCGAGGGGAAGGACGTGCTCATCGGCACAGCCCAGTGGCTGCGCAAAGACGGCGTGAAGGTCCACGATATGGCGGAGGCCGTCAAGTTCGAGTCGCAAGGGAAGACGGTGTTGTATGTGGCCATTCAGGGGAGGCTGGCCGGCTTATTGGCGGCTCGTGACAGCATCAAGGTCACGTCAGTCCAAGCGATTGACACATTGCGCAAGTGGGGTGTCGACGTTGTCATGGTCACAGGTGATCAGGAACGAACGGCCTTGACGATTGCGCAGGAAGTTGGGATCCGCAGCGTGCATGCCGGTTCCTTGCCGGATGATAAAGTCAAAGTACTGCAGAAGCTGCAGCAGGCAGGCAGGAAGGTCGCGATGGTCGGTGATGGTGTTAACGATGCTCCCGCATTAGCTGCGGCAGATATCGGCGTCGCGATCGGGACCGGCGCTGACATAGCCGTTGAGGCGGCGGATGTCAATCTGGTGCGTGGTCATCTTACCGGGTTGACGGATGCTATCCGCATCAGCCAGAAGACGATGGCGAACATCAAGCAAAATTTGTCGTTTGCCCTCATCTACAACGTGCTCGCCATTCCGCTTGCGGTCATTGGTTGGCTGGAGCCGTGGATGGCCGGGACTGCCATGGCGTTAAGCTCCATATCCGTAGTAAGCAACGCGCTGCGGCTTCAGCATTCGAAATGAGCGACAGGAGGCGAATGATGAATCAGACCTTGCTGCTTACCGCGCTGTCGGGCCTGATGAGCGCGCCGCATTGTGTGCTCATGTGCGGAGGGACGATGGCGAGCTTCACCTTAAATGCGAACCAAGGACCGCTTGCCGTAGCAGCCGCTTACAACTTGGGGCGCGTGTGTACGTATACGCTTATTGGCGCCTTCATGGGCCTGATCGGATCGTTCGTCGATGGAGCAGGGGTGTTGATCGGTCTCCAAGGGATATCCGGAATTATGGGCGGACTCCTTATCATGCTATGGGTGTTCGGCAAAATTACATTGCCTGTCCAGCGCTTCAGCCCGCTGCGGCTGGCCGTTGTCCAGCGTTGGCTCACCAGGCTGCGGGGAAGCAAGGAGCGCTGGACCATCTTGCTCAGCGGGGTGCTATTCGGGTTCATGCCATGCGGCTTGACCTACGCCATGCAAATGAACGCCGCCGCAAGCGGGAACTCATGGAGCGGTGCGGCAATCATGGCCGTGTTCGGCTTAAGCACTTTCCCGACGCTATTGTCGTTGCCTTGTTCGCCAACCACATACATAAATGGCTGCGCAGTTATATGACGACAGCCGGTAAAGTGTTGGCGGTCATCATCGGCCTGCTGTCGATATTGCGGGGCATGGCTGCGAACGGCTGGATTCCCCATCTGTACCCATGGCTGTGGTAGGCCACAGGTGCAGATAGCCGCTTTTCATTGCACGGCCTCAAATGGATGGACGGCCTCGACCTTTCTTCCGCCGCTATGTACGACGACTAGCATTTCCCACATTCCCGCCATGAGGGGCACGGCCTCTCCCGTGTAAATACCCGGTTCCGCTTCGCTTATCTTGACCTCAATCCGCCCGCACATCATGTGCGGCATCGATAGGGCGGCGCTCATTTTCGCTCCGCTCACCGGCTGTCCGCTGCCGTCACTGAGGCGAATCGACAGCGTGGCTGATGCCAGCATCTGTGGCGGAAACGGTGCGATTTCCGTCTGCAGCTCGACACCTTCCTGCTGCACGGTCATCACTGCTTCATATTGAATCGAATCCTTCCACGCATAGCCGGCGCTGATGAGGAGGAGCAGGCTAATGGCGGCGGCTGCGCCAACGATGAATGGTTTCAGCTTCATTTTCATATCTCCATAAAGGGAATTTGTTAATGTGTATCCGGCTACGGGTTGTACTATGACATATGACATCATTGCATTCAAAACTTACAAATTTGAACTGTCACAAATTTGTGCGGATGACTAGCCCGATCGAGTCATGCCGTACTTCAGCAATCCGTTACAATGAGACGTAGATTTGGGAAACGGAGGCTGAACATGAAGAACATACATATCGGATTTGGGATTGTGCTCCTGCTGGCCGTGATCATGTCAGGCTGTTCGGGCAAGGAAAAACCGAATGATTTCGACTGGAAGGTCAACGCGCTGTCTGCGGTGGATCAGAACGGAAATGCCTTTGCGACCGGAAATATGGCAGGGAAGGTATGGCTGGCGGATTTCATGTTTACAAGCTGTACGACGGTGTGTCCGCCAATGACTTACAATTTGACGCAAATCCAGGACATGCTGAAAGGTAAAGGGATTCAAGAGGTGGAGATCGTATCGTTCAGCGTCGATCCAAGTGTGGATACACCGGAGAAGCTGAAGCAATTCATCGGGAAATATGAGGCGGACACGAGCAGTTGGCGGCTCGTTACGGGATACGACCAGAAGACGATTGAGCAATTCAGCCGTGATTCCTTCAAGACGCTTGTGCTGAAGACGGAGGATTCGGATCAGGTGACGCACGGCACTTCCTTTTTTCTGGTCGACCAGTCGGGAACGGTATTGACGAAATACGATGGCCTGGAGCCGGATCATGACAAGATCGCAGCGGACGTGCGGGCTTTATTGGATTAATTGCGCATCAACGGCATGACGGACGTTTCGGCTAGGCTCACGTTGATTCGCACGGTCGTCGACAAGCTGTATACGAACGTGGATTGGTCCATCGAAATGGAGGAAGGCTTGGATACCGGTAAGAGGATACAATGACGCTTGCTATGTTATAATGAAATGAGTACAGACTAGATATTGCATGGACAGATAGGAGGATACATATGCCGAAAATCGTGCTTATTCGTCATGGCCAGAGTGTGTGGAATCTAGAAAACCGATTCACCGGATGGACGGACGTCGACTTGTCGGATCAAGGGCTGCGCGAAGCACGGGAAGCGGGAGAAATCCTGAAGAAGAACGGATTTGCGTTCGATATCGCTTATACTTCCGTGCTTAAACGGGCGATTCGTACCCTGTGGATTGTGCTGCATGAAATGAACCAAATGTGGATTCCCGTCCATAAGACCTGGATGTTGAACGAGCGTCACTACGGTGCGCTGCAAGGCTTGAACAAGGCGGAAACCGCCGCGAAATATGGTGAAGAACAGGTGCATTTATGGAGAAGGTCGGTCGAAGTAAGACCGCCTGCCTTGGATAAGAGTGATTCGAGATACGAAGCGTTCGCTCCTCAGTACCAAGAATTGCAGGAAGGGGAGTTCCCTCTCACTGAAAATTTGGAGGACACGGAACGAAGAGCGCTCAAATATTGGCACGACACGATTGTACCTTCGATTCAAGCGGGCAAGCGAGTCATCATCTCTGCGCACGGGAACACGTTACGGGCGCTCGTCAAATATTTGGATGACATTCCTGCAGACGGTATCTCCAACTTGAACATACCTACAGGTGTACCGCTCGTATATGAATTGGATGACAATCTGAAGCCAATTAAACATTATTATATAGGGAATGAAGGACCGTTGCCTGAAGGAAGCGTAGCCAAACATATCTAGTGACGTCATGTCATAATATTGGGGAGAGCCGCACGTGGCTCTCCTTTGTCGTGATTACAGGCTTTAGCGGTAAACGCTTATGTACAGAATGAGCGCCGCTATGATGCTGGGCAGACCAAGCAGCCATAGGGTCACGTTCAACCGCAACCGTCGTTGTTCATCCTCCGCGGTATCATATTCTTGATTGAACCGCTGATAGTTCGCATCGCTGAAGGTGCCGGACAGCAGTCCGGCAATTGCCCATAGACCGAGACCGATAGAGCCGCTGCCGACGAACATTTGGTGAAGATTCCCCCAAATCAAACAATATATTGCTGTAACGATGACGATAAGCAGCCCGAGATTAATCCGTTTCGCCATATTTCTCCCCTCGGTGTCTCAATTTATCCCAAAGCTCTATTATACTTAAATATGGGTAATAGTGGAATGTAAAAAGTGAGTGCAAGCATAACGAAGCCAACGCCGGGACACGATAAAATGGAAAATAGCAGGGAAACGATGGAAGGAAGAGATTCACATGTTCGATTGCATCATTATTGGCGGCGGAATTGCTGGCCTGCAGGCTGCGATTCAGCTTGGACGCTATGAGCATCGCGTGCTCGTCATCGATTCGGGGACCGGACGTTCTACATTATGCCGCCGGTACCGCAACATTCTGGGCTGGCCCGACGGTGTTGCAGGGGATGAGCTGCGCCGGCTCGGACGAATACAAGCGGATACACTCGGTGTTCACTTCGTCACTGGCAAAGCCGGATCCGCAGGCGGAAGTGAGGAAGAAGGGTTCTTCGTCATAGTCGGCGATGGAGCGGATAGGGAGAGGTATCGGGCACGTACGCTGCTGCTTGCCACTGGCATCATGGAGCGGCTCCCTCCAGTTCCCGGACTGCGCGAATGTCTTGGCCTGACGCTCTACGTATGTCCGGACTGTGACGGTTATGAGGTCCGCAACCGCCGCACTGTCGTAATCGGAGCAGGCAACACCGGTGCCGAGATGGCATTGACCCTCCGCAGCCGAACGAACGAATTAATTTATATCAATCATGAGCGCACTGCAATTAAAGATGAAATGTACCGTGAACTCAATGAGAACGGAATCCCCGTCATGCATGAACAAATGAGCGAAATCACGGTTGCTGGAGATGGAGAGATGACCGGAGTAAAGCTCGTACAGGGCGGGTTTATCGAGGCGGAGCGGGGATTTGTCGCCTTTGGCGGCAATGCCGTCCATACGGATCTGGCGACGGAACTGGGGGTTGAACGGCTTGAGAATAAGCACATCCCGACAGATCCGCGCAGCAAGATGACCAATGTTCCGGGAGTGTGGGCAATTGGCGATATTGGCGTACATTCCGAACAGGCCACGATCGCAATGGGGGAAGGAGCGCAAGCGGCGATATGGATCCATAAGTCGCTCGTACGCCGTCGGGGAAGCTGAGAGAGCTTTTTCATTCGCCCCTTTCATTTTTTCAACACTTAATAGAGGAGCAGCAAATGCGGATTGCTTTTGGGGACGAGATAAGTGTACATTAAGAGAATATACGTCTTCAGCAATGATTGCTTTCAAGGAGGAATAAATACATGACTGAACGCATGCTTGTATTTGTCGGTTCGTATGCGGAAGCATCCGATCCAGGGGTATACGTCTATGAATTTAAAGAAGAAACAGGAGAGCTCACGCTGCAGAATCAAGTGTCGGGATTGAAGAATCCGACATTTCTAAATGTGAATGTGCCAGATGCAAAGCTGTATTCCATTGCAGAAGGTCAGTCGGAAGCGGGCGTGAAGACGGGTGAAGCGGTATGCTTCTCCATCGACCCTGCTCAAGCGAAGCTGCAGGAGTTGAACCGTGCGCTCGCTGTCGATGCTCCGACTTGTCATATTCAACGCGATGCGGACAACCGTTACCTATTAGTAGCTAGCTATCACGGCGGCAGAGTAGGACTCGTTGCGCTTCAAGCAGACGGTCTGATCGGCGAGCAGCTAGACGTCAAGCAGCATGAAGGCCATGGACCACATCCGGAACGGCAAGATCAGCCGCATCCGCATTCGGTGTTCTTCAGCCCGGATAACCGGTATTTGTTCGTATCGGATCTCGGCATTGATTGTATTCGCGCATATACAATTGATAAGGAACGCAATGTGCTGCAATGGCACGGGGATACGGAAGTCCAGCCGGGCGCGGGTCCGCGTCATTTGACCTTCCATCCGAACGGGGAACTCGTCTATGTTATTAATGAAGTGAATTCTACCATTACGTCCTTCCGTTACGATGCAGAAGCGGGCCGTTTACATACGATTGAAACCGTTCCGACACTGCCGACTGATTTTATAGGAGATAATTCTTGCGCGGAAATTACGGTATCTGAGAACGGAAAATATTTATACGGTTCGAATCGGGGGCACGACAGCATCGTCGTATACACCATCGATTCCGACTCTGGACGATTGACGCTTGTGGAGCACGTGTCCACGGAAGGCAAGCATCCGCGTCACTTTGCTTTGACGCCGGGAGGACGATTCCTGATCGCCGCCAATCGCGATACGAACAATATTGCGATATTCCGGGTTGATGAAGCGACAGGCAAGCTGCAATATACCGGCAGTTCGGTTCAGGTTTCGAAGCCAGTGTGCGTGAAGCCAGTCATATTTGCGGTGTGATAGATATTTCACTTTAACCTTAAACTGATTTCGATTCGAGATAGCTTGTGCGGACAACCAATATGTTGTCCGCTTTTTATTTTGGACTGAACTATACTATGTGACATAGCAATGACACATACAATCGATTACATGGAGGAACGATTGGTATCAGAAGCAGGTAGAAAATAACAAAGGGTTTCACTTTTGAAACAAAAACGTATATTATTATATTGTAGGAAATATCTTATTATAATGATTATATTATAGGAATGATGCTAGAGGAGGGACTGCATTGACGAACTGGGTTCGCGCAGGTGCACTTGAAGATCTAAAGCAGGAAGGCGCAAAGGTTATTAAGGGCGGCATCGCCGTATTCTATTATGAGCAGAAGGTATATGCGGTGGATAACCGCTGCCCTCATATGGGATTTCCGCTCCATATGGGAAGCTTATGCGACGGCATTCTTACGTGTCATTGGCACCATGCGCGCTTTGACGTGTGCAGCGGAGGGACGCTGGATCCTTGGGCGGACGATGTGCCGACCTATCCCGTCAAGCTGGAAGCGGGAGAAATCTATGTCAATCCGAAGCCGCTGACCAAGGGCCAAACGGAAAGACACTTCCAGCGGCTGCATGAGGGAATGGAGCAGAATCTGGCGCTCGTCATCGCCAAGTCTGTCGTTGCCTTGGTTGAAGCTGGCGTGCCTGATGCACAGATCGCCCGAGTGGGATTGGAGTACGGAGCAACGTACCGTTCGGGTGGATGGGGCTCTGGGTTGACCATTCTTGCAGCTATGGTCAACATCCTGCCGAAGCTAGAGCATTATAACCGAATACTGGCACTCTATCACGGTCTTAGACGCGTCGCTGCTGATTGTTCAGGTCGGCCGCCGAGGTTTCTTATGCAAGCGCTTCCGAATAGTGGCGTATCTACAGATAGGCTGACATCTTGGTATCGTCAATGTATCGAAGTTCGCGATACACAAGGGGCAGAACGCGTGCTGCTCACTGCGATCCGGAGTGGTGCCGACAAGCGGGCCATCCTGGACATGATGCTGACAGCGGCAACGGACCATTTTTATCTGGATGGCGGCCATACGTTCGATTTTCATAATAAAGCGTTTGAAATGCTGGAGAAGGCAGGCGATGAGCTGGCAGAGCGTGTGCTTGCTTCCTTGGTCCCGCTGCTCAGCAATCCTTCGCGAAGCGAAGAACGGCACAGCTGGCAGCATCCGATTAATCTGGTTGCTCCGCTGCATCAAGCATTTGAAGCGCTGCCGAAGCTGAGGGAACGCAGCACTGAACAACATGACGAGTTGGACGAGGAGCAATTCATTCATCAACTGCTCGGTGATCAGCCGCTTGCCGCGCTTGCTGCCATCACACAAGCATTGCAAGGCGGAGTGGCACCCGTTCACATAGCGCGCCTCGTGACACTCGCTGCTGCAGAGCGAATCAACCGGTTCCATACGCAAAATGATTTCGGAGACTGGATCGCAGTGTTGCATACGTTTACACATGCTCATGCCGTGCATGAAAGCTTGCTTCGCGGAGCAAACGATCTTACGATCCGTGCGGTCTATTATGCGGCCGTCAGCATATACCTTGACCGCTTCCTCAACATTCCCGCCGCATCGCCACCGACAGCTGAGAAGTATGGCAGCTATGGCTACACGACTGACTTAAGCGAGCTGCTGGATCTAATGAATCAACGCCAACAAGTTGCAGAAGCTGCTAACTGGGTCGCACATTACCTCGATCAAGGAGGCAATGTCGATTCGTTATTCAACACGTTGGGCCACTCATTGCTGCGTGAGGACGCCGAGTTCCACTCCTTCCAAATGATCGAAGCCGCCATCAAGGAATATGATCAATGGTCGAACATTACCGGCCCGCTTGCGAATCGGGCAAAAAGAACGATGATTCTGGCACTGACCCGCTATTTGGCTGCACATGCTCCGACTGCGCGCGAGCAGTCACACATCGCACGCATTGCGTGGCGATTACAGCGTGGAGAACGGCTGTTCAAAGACGAATAAGTGACCTGTCAATTCTGATCCAATACAACAAAATCCTTCAAATCTTAGTATTTTGCAAAAGAACGTTAGCATCGTCTATGTATTATTCCACACCTTTTTTTTACCATTAAGGAAAGTTTCATACGAATCACATGCTAAGGAGGTAGTGGATCAGGATGTGTGACAACCCGCTATTGCTCACGGATGAGCAAATGAGAAAATTTATTACTGAAGGGTTTCTGATGTTGCAGACCGATTTGCCGGAGCAATTCCATCAGCAGCTGACAGAGCAGTTGAACCTGGTGTATGAGCAAGAAGGCAATCCCGGAAATAACTTGCTGCCACGGATAAGGGAACTGCAGAAGGTGTTCTTACGATATTTGGCACCGTTCCACTCCGAACGTACTCGGCCAGCACCGGTACATGTTGAAATTTGAATTTATGCGTATGGTAGCACCACAAGCCCCAAGTTGGAATAATAAGGAGGATGCTTGGAGGAAGCCCGCCGTCCTCAATACTCCGATTGCGGAGCATGAGGTCATGTGGAAGGAATCATGGAACTGGCTGTCGGGACAAATCGGCAGTATCGCGAATACGGTTACTGGCAATGCAGAGACGGTATGTCTCCTTGGGGCTGAACTGGAGCAATCGGATGAACCAGCGGCACTCAATGCAGCGTATGAGCTTGCATGTCTTGGACAGCAAGGCGTAGAAGAGCTGTTGAAGGGGCTCCGGCATGACAGCATCCCAGTGTCGCGGATTGCGGCATACGGATTATCAGCTGCGGGTGCAGACGCCGTACCCGGTTTAATCGCCGCCTTAAGCGATAAGCGGAAGGAGACGATCGTTCATGCTGTTTTTGCGCTCGGAGAATTGCGTCAGCTTGCGTCACAGTCCATTCCGACCATGGTTGGTCTGCTTGACCATTCATCTGTGACGATTCGACGCACCGTAGTTGATGCACTGGGAATGATCGAAACGCCAGCGGAGGACGTCGTGCAGGGATTAATTCAATGTTTGCATGATACCGATGTGCAAGTGCGGTTCATGACCGGGCTGTCCTTGGCCCGTCTGGGTTCTGCTGCCGAGACAGCCGTAGCTGAGTTGGAGAAGGCACTGGAAGATGATAACCGTTACGTCCGTGCCCATGCGTTGGAAGCGCTTCGATACATTGGAACAGACCAGGCGAAGGACGTGCTGATTCAATCGTTGTTCAACTCGCGTTGGTGTTCCACGACGACAGCAGTCAATTCGTTCTACCCTTGATTGTAAGATTCTGATGCATTGGCCCTCAATCAACCGATCGGAGCTTCGATAATTTAGTCCGGATACGTTGAGCCCAGGCGTTGGATGCCTGGGCTTTGTCGCGTACTAGCTCTAATCTGCAGTGCTTCGATGCGGTCAATGAGTGGGGAGACGACGATGCGCTGCAGCAAAGCTTTGAGGATGTTGTAGCCATAACGTCTCGATTGCTATGCGGTACCTACATCCGCCGTGGTTGAAACACTCTGAGGAGCCTTGCGATCGTTCACAAGGAACACCCACACACCGAAGATGAGAAGCAGGCAAGCTAGCATTTGCAAAGGCGTCATCGCTTCCCCCAACAAAATCCATGCGAGTATGCTAGCGCCAACTGGTTCACCGAGTACGCCCATCGAAATGGAAGTGGCGTTCATGTATTTGAGAAGCCAGTTGAATAGCATGTGCCCCAACACGGTAGGGACGATCGCCATTAAGCTGAACAGCACCCATTCCTTTGCCCCGTATCCGGTCATTGCATAACCGGCACTGATGTTATACACGGCAAGACAAGCTCCCGCCACGAGAAATACGGTAAAGTTGTATACATAAGAAGAGACACGCTGCCGTAAGTCTTGACCGAGCAGCATATGTATGACTACAGCAATGGCGCCCAACACAGACAACAAATCTCCATAGAGCGCTTGCCCGGAAATTTTCAGATCTCCCCAACCGATAAGTATAACTCCAAAGAGAGAGATGACAATCCCGAATACAGCCCGCGACGTCGTCCGCTGTTTGAACAACCAGAAGGAACCGGCCATGACGAGAATCGGCTCCAGCGTCAGCAGAGCAGTGGAACTAGCTACCGTCGTGTGACGAAGCGATTCCATCCAGAGAAGAAAATGCAGCCCGAGAAAGAAACCGGACATCGTCATCCGGAGCCAATCCCTGCGCTGTATCGAGCGCCACTCCGCCCGATACGACCATACCCATGGCAGCAGCACCAGATTGGTCAGCAGCAAGCGGTACATTCCGATAACCGGAGCAGGGGCTTCCGACCATTTGACGAAAATGGCGGAGAACGAAATTGCGATCATGCCGATAACCAATAGGGCATATAAATGCGATGTTTTTCGTGATGACATTTTTCTGACAGACACCTCGGTATTTATAAAATGGATTCCTAGCATCAAAGCGTTAGTATACAACAATCCTGAAGAAGTTGGAATGATAGTTTTTTTGATACACAGAAGAAGAAGTCCCCGTAGTTGAGGACTCCTTCTAGGTGTGATGAAGGTCGGGCGCTCATCCATTTACCGTCGTTCATGCTGTGGATATTCACTTCGGCTGCTGCAACTGATCCAGCGCAATAAACTCATATCCTTGTTTTCTGGCACCATCAATAATACTGCCCAGTGCATTGGCGTTATCCTTCGAAATCGAATGGAGAAGCATAACGGCCCCGGGATGCAGCTGACTCATCACCTTGTCATATGCATAACGCGCGCCCTTCTGAGCGTTCACATCCCAATCTTTGTAGGCCAGAGACCAGAATACGTTCGTGTATCCCATCTCGCGAGTTACTGCCAACGTTCGCTCGCTGAAGATGCCACGGGGCGGGCGAAGGTAAATCATTTGCTGCTTACCTGTTACTTGGGCGACTTCCGCCTTCACCTTGTCCAGCTCTTCCTTCAGTTGCGCGTTAGAGATTTGCGTCATATCGGGATGACTCCATGAATGGTTGCCGATGATATGTCCCTCGGCGGCCATTCGTTTCAGAAGCTCCGGTTGACTCTTCACGTAGTGTCCGGTCACAAAAAAAGCAGCGGGCACTTTTTTGTCTTTTAACGTGTTCAGGATCTGTTCCGTTAATCCATTCTCATAGCCGTTGTCGAACGTGAGATACAGCACCTTTTTGCCGGTATCGCCTAAAAATATCGCTCCGTTTTTATCGATGATATTTTTGAATCCTTCCTGATCAATTGAAGGTAGCTGGCCGTTCTGGCTTCGTTTAAATCCGAAATGATAAGCGTGGTTCTCAAAGGCATACGCCGATATGCCAACTGTCATCGTCAACATGATGACCAGCAGGGACGAAATAACATATCGTTTCATTGGTTGTAACTCCTTATTGCAATCGTTTTTTTTATTCTACCGTTTACTATTTCTTGTTCGCGCCAATTTATACGATATGTCTCCGTGAAGCGCATTTTTTCGGTTTGAAGCCCTAAAATCACGCTTGACCATTTGTTTAAATGCTGATGCACAAAGGCATCGCCAATCATACAATGGTGAAGATACAAGACGATGGCTGATATCCGGCCGCCAACTGCAAATGTAGTGCGTCGGGATAAGGTTCATAAAAGCTGTCCTGTCGTGAAAGGGGTTATTACGATGGAGTTGTACTTGTCACTCGGGAGTGCCGGACCCGAAGTGCTGGAATCTGAACAAATGCTTAGCCGTTTAGGGTATTACGTAGATGTGAATGGACAATTCGATAGATACACCCAGCGAGCCGTGAGTAAGTTTCAAATGGACCGCAGCATACCGGCGACCGGGATTATCAACAATGTAACGTTTGAACATTTAAAATATGCAGTAGCCGAATATAATTCCCGAATTGGTCAGCCTTTGTCGTTTGTTCCAAAAGCAATTGCTCCGCCGTCTCCGGCTCCCCAGGAGCCGCCGGTTATGCATCAACCCGCACCGGAATGGAGCAGTCAGCCGGAGGCGCATCAACCCGCACCGGAATGGAGCAGTCAGCCGGAGGCGCATCAACCTGCACCGGAATGGAGCAGTCAGCCTGAGGCGCATCAACCCGCACCGGAATGGAGCAGTCAGCCGGAGGCGCATCAATCCGCACCGGAATGGAGCAGTCAACCGGAGGCGCATCAACCATGGCAGGAGATAAACATCCCTTCTCTCATGCAGGAAGGGTCAATCAGCGGGACCATCACCAGAGCTAACAATTATAATTTTTGCATCATTGCGGGCAAGGAGTACGTTGTGAAAGCCGCCGCTCTGCATGATTCCTTAAAAAGGCATACCAGCAACTTCAATCTGTTCATATGCTGCATGGATCCGATTGCCTTCTCTATGTTAGGGAAAATGAACCTGAGCAACGTCATTCTTATTCGAGTTGAGGTCATAGAAGATGATCGCCTTCGGTATGCCAAAAGCGATCGGAAAATGAATGAGTACTGCTGGACGCTCAAGGCCCCTCTGATCGAATTCTGCCTGACTCACTATGGAATCGATTCTGTCATTTACTGCGATGGGGATATATACTTTTTCTCTGATCCGAAGCCCATTTTTGACGAATGGGGAAGCCATTCCGTATTTATGTGCCGACAGAGGGATGTCGAATGGGTAGAACAATTGTACGGAAGGTATCAAGCCGGTTTGATTGGTTTCAGAAATGATCAATACGGTCTGGAGAGTCTGCGATGGTGGAAAGAAAAATGTCTGGAGTGGTGCTACCACAGAGCGGAAGAAGGAAAGTTCGGGGATCAAAAGTATTTAGACTATGTGCCGAACTATTTTCCGAATATAAAAATATCGGATAACCTAGGAATTAACGCGGCTCCGTGGAATTGCATTTATAATAATGATTTCAGAATTCATCGGCAAAACAACGAATTATATATCGAAAATGATAAACTTGTCGCTTATCATTTTGCCTGCATAGCCATTTATAACGAGAATGAGTTCGATCTCTGGTCGATTGGTGAAATTACGATCGGCAAAGTCATTAAAAATGAAATTTATATACCGTACCTCGATAAATTAAGAGACATCATTGCATCTGTCAAAGTGAATGACGGTTATGCGTTAAGTCAAGCTCTAAATCACGAGGATCCATCCAAAGCGAAAACGTATTATAAATATTCCGGATTTAGAAGAAAAATGGATCAGTGGGACCAGTTCTTTAACTTCGCAACCATCGTCCACCAAGAAAACCTGATTAGAGGGTTGGCGCTATATCATTCACTGAAAAACAAAATAGGGAATTTTCATCATTGGATCTGCTGCATGGATGATTACAGCTATCATGCGTTGAGCAGAATGAACCTGGAAAATGCATCGTTAATCCAAATGAAGGAGGTTGAAAACGAAGAGCTGTTACGAGTAAAAAGCTCGCGAAAACTAAACGAATACAGTTGGACATTAAAAGCGCCATTATGTCTTCATATCCTTGGCCATTATAAGGAAATCGACCACATCATTTATTGTGACCCGGAAGTTTATTTCTTCTCCGATCCGAAGCCGATATTGGATGAATGGTGGAAGTATTCCATTTTCTTATGCAAGCAAAGAGGGAATTATGAGCATGAACAGGTGCAAGGGCTGTTCCAAAGCAGCCTCGTCGGATTCAAGCGAGAAGAAAACAGCATTACGATTTTGAAGTGGTGGAAGGACAAATGCTTAGAAAAATGCAGTGAGAATTACGATGCGAATGATCAAACGTTCAGAGATCAAAGATATTTAGAATATATCCCGCTCATTTTTCAAAATATTAAATTAATCGATCATAAAGGAATTAATGCCGCCCCGTGGAACGTCATCTTGAACAACCATTATTCTGTCGGGGTGCAAGAGAATAAAGTATTTATTTACGATAACGAGCTTGTATCTTACCATTTCGGAAATATGCTTATCTATAATCAAGACGAATACGATTTATGGCAATTGGCGCCGATCTCATTCGATTATTCGATTATCAGCAATATTTATACGCCGTATATAAATACCGTAAAAGAAGTGTGCAAATCCATTCATTTCAAAACGGGAGCAGATGTATCGCTTCTTTACGAACACGCCTCCAGTAAGCATTCTGCTAAAAATTATTTCAAATTTTGATTGGCTCATATCTAATAATACGACGAGGTAGCAGGGGACTGCTGCCTTTTTTGTTGATCCACAGGAACACATATGAAATGTGCGATTCAGGTGCTATAATATCTTTGAGAGCTGAGACTAAGATGGGTACCTTAAAAAAGAAGTTATTGTGCATGTTGATATCGATAACTCCATTGAAAAGGTGATGACAGATGAAAACAATGAACTACATATTGGCAGGCTATGCAGGGGACAGTGTTCTACCGCAAGTTACGCCAGTTGACGCGGCAAGATTGACCCATTTGAACGTGGCCTTCGGTCATGTGAAGAACGACAAAATTACGATCGGCCATTTGCAGAATCTGGCTTATTTGTCCAAGTTGAAGGAATACAATCCTGAACTGCAAATTTTATTGTCTGTTGGCGGATGGAGTGCCGGCGGTTTCTCGGAAGCGGCTTCAACGGCGGAAGGGCGCCGTCTATTTACAGAATCTGCTGTGGAAATACTGCGCGCGCATCCGTTTGACGGCATTGACCTGGATTGGGAATATCCTTGCTATTCAGAAGCGGGAATTAAGTCCAGTCCTGATGACAAGACGACTTTTACGCTGCTTCTGAAAGAGTTGAGAGAGGCGATTGACCGTCAGGGACAAGAAGACGGACGTCATTACTTGCTTACGATTGCAGCGGGTGCCGATCAATATTATTTGGATGGGACTGAAATGGATAAGGTTCAGCAATACTTGGACTTCATTCAATTGATGACATACGATATGCGCGGCGGATTCCAGACGCTTACGGGCCATCATACGAATCTATTCGCCTCTACCGGGGACCTGTTCCGAATCAGCGTAGATGCATCGGTTCGTCTCTTCGTGAACGCGGGAGTTCCGCGCGAGAAGATTGTTATCGGGGCTGCCTTCTATTCGAGAATGTGGAAGGATGTGCCGAAAGAGAATGATGGCTACCTGCAAATGACTTCGTCCTCAGGAGGCTATGGTCCTGACTATTCGGCACTAGCGGCTGAATACATCGACCGCAACGGTTACATCCGTTACTGGGATGACGAAGCGAAGGCTCCTTATTTATACGACGGCAGCACCTTTATCACCTATGATGACGAACAATCTTTGACGTGCAAATGCGAGTATATTAAAGAGCATCAAATCGCAGGCATTATGTTCTGGGAGTACAGCTGCGACCGAACGGGCAATCTGTTAAGCGCATTGTACAGAGGACTCAAATAGGATCTATTATATCACCGGGCCGTTGGCTGCTGAAATGCAGCTGACGGCCTTTTTGCTCATTTTTTTAATTGACATAATATAACTGACATGGTAAGTTTGATTTGAACTGACTAGTCAGTTCAAAGTGGTGGTGGAAGGAGAAACACAGTGAGCAGAGTGAAAATATTAAATGCCGCGGCAGACGTATTTTCCACACATGGATATCAGCGGGCAAGCATGGATGAAATAGCTATGCAGGCAAATGTGGCAAAAGGAACGCTGTATTATCATTTTTCGGGAAAAGCGCAGCTGTTTCAAACTTTGGTAACGGAAGGCATGAGTGAACTCGTCGCCAAAATCCGATCGGATTTAAATACGGATGTGACGTTGGAGGAACAAATCAAACGCATTGTGCAACACCATCTGGACCTATATCTGGATAACGGTGCTCTGGCTCGGATTGTTTTTTATGAATTGTCCAACGGCCTGGAGGACGAGGTGCTGGAGAACATTCAACAGATACACCAAGAATATATCCGCTTTCTAACCGAAGTATTGGAAATGGGAAGAGCGGAAGGGATGCTCCGTTCCGTTAACAGCAGATTGGCCGCTGTCGGTATCATCGGTATGATTGAGCATGTGTGCGCGGAGTTTTTGACAGAAGGAGAACACCTCGCTAGGGAACAGCTTGAAGAAGTAATTATTACAATTGTTACATCAGGATTGATACGTAAGGTTGAATAGTGAAGGAGTGGTGAATGCAATGGAATGGGCAAATGAAAATAACATCCTGCCGCTGTCCCACTTTGCGCAGAAACGCGCAACGGATCCGATTTCGTGTCAAGATGGTGTATGGAATGTATACAAATATAAGCATGTCAAAGCGATATTTGGCGATCACGAACATTTCTCTTCGCAAGCGGAAGGGGATCCGGGCCATGATGAACCGATTGAATTCAGCATTTTGCGGCGGGACCCGCCGAAGCATCGCCAGCTCCGAACCTTGGTGTCGCAAGCTTTTACTCCGCGTGCAATTGAAGCGCTTATTCCCCGTATCGAAGCGCTATCGCACGAGCTGTTCGATCGGGCGGAGGGCAAAGGCGCGATGGAGGCCGTCAGCGACTTTGCCGGACCGCTCCCGATTATCGTCATCGCGGATATGTTGGGCATCCCTGTGCAAGATCGGGACCGGTTCAAAGAGTGGTCTGACGCGTTGGTAGGGAACGATTATGAGCGCTATGTCTGGTGTCAAAAGGAAATGGCCGCTTACTTTGCAGCCATCGCCGAGGAACGTCGCCGTGAGCCGCAGGATGATCTCATTAGCCGGCTTGTTCAAGCGAAAGCGGATGGCGATCCGTTGCAGCCGCTGGAGTTAATCGGCTTCTGTATTCTGCTGCTCGTCGCTGGAAATGAGACGACGACGAACTTGCTGTCTTCAGCACTGCTCTGCTTTGATAGCCGCAAGGACGTTTGGTATGAAATTCGTCAAGATCGCTCATTGCTTGCCCCTGCGATTGAAGAAGTGCTGCGATACTGTTCTCCTGTACAAATGATGGTGCGGCGGGTTAAGCAAACTACCGAGCTTGACGGATTTATATTTCAGGAAGGACAAATCGTCAATCTGTGGATCGGATCGGCCAATCATGATGAAGACATCTTTGAACAGCCGGAATCATTCAACATCCGCCGCAGTCCGAATCCGCATCTCGCTTTTGGTCATGGTATCCATTTTTGTCTCGGTGCCCAGCTTGCGCGATTGGAGGCGACCATTGCACTGAACGCTCTGCTTGACCGTTTTCCTGATTTCCACCGCGACCGCTCGCAAATGTTGGAACGCATCGACAGCTGGCTTGTGTTCGGTGTCAAGCGCCAGGCTATCCAGTTGAAATAATAAATGGCAAAAAATGCATAAAACAGGCGAGCGCGAATGGGAAACTTCGTTCTTTTTTCATGATTCAGATTATTTTGGCCGGAAATAAGTTTAAAAAGAGGAGCGCCGTCCATAATTGAAATAGAGCGCATATCAAACACAATCTTTCCTTCATCGAGGAAATGGAGGAGCAGACTTCATGTTGGCAAGTATAGGGATACTATTGATTGTCTTCGTAATTATATCTATCGAAGTTCCTGCTCTGGTGAAGAACGGAACCAAGCAAGAACTGCGCGTATTTTGGGTGCTGCTTGCAATCGGAACGTCCCTTGGCATTGCATTAGGATTTAAGATCCATATTCCGAACCCGCTGGACTGGATTGCGGCAGTGTACAAGCCGGTAAGCAGCCTGATATCCAGTTTATTGCAATGAAAAATGAAAGGAGCAATGATAAATGCCAGCGGACGAAAATGTAAACATATCGGTACGTCAATTCACGATACTCGTGTTTCTATATTCGGTAGGGACTACGATATTGGTCATTCCTTCAATTCTGGCAGAAGTGGCCAAGCAGGATGCATGGATTGCCGCGGTTCTTGGTGTCGGACTAGCTTTGCTATTAGTAAGGTTGTATAGCGCTGTAGGGAATTTGTTTCCCGGTCTGACCTTGATTGAAACGAACGAGCAGCTGCTCGGAAAGTGGTGCGGCAAGGCTGCTTCGCTACTGCTCGTCTTCTTTGCATTGATTACCGCATCAGAATTGTTATATTTCATGGGGACTTTTATGACTACACAAATCATGCCGGAGACCCCAATCCAAGCCATAAATATTTTATTCGCGCTTGTCGTTATTATGGGGGTGCGTCTAGGCTTGGAAGTACTTGCTCGCTCAGCAGAATTACTGTTCCCATGTTTTGTTGCTTTATTTTTGGGTTTAATTCTATATATTTCCCCTCAGATTGAGATTCGCAACATCCAGCCTGTATTCGAAACGGGAATAAAGCCGTTAATCCATGCAACTTTACTATTTATAAGTGTATTTTCATTACCTGCTGTCTTGTTTTTAATGGTCTTTCCTGTATCGATCAATGAACCGCAAAAAGCTCAAAAGGCATTTTACATCGGTACTCTCCTGGCCGGAATCGTATTAATCCTTGTAATCGCATCATCTATATTGGTGCTTGGAGCGGATACTACGTCGCGGCAGATGTACCCCAGCTACGTATTGGCCAAAAAAATAAACATAGGCAATTTCTTGCAGCATATTGAAGTGATAGTCGCTATCATGTGGTTCATTACGATTTATTTGAAAATGGCCATATATTTTTATGTGGCGGTCAAAGGTCTGGCGCTAATATTGCATTTGAAAGAGTACCGGCCGCTTGTGATGCCAATGGGCCTGATTTTAGTTGCATTCTCCCTAATTATCCATCCCAACATCGTTCATTCCAATGTCTATAATAAGGAATCCTGGCTGCCGTTTGTTTCAACCTTCGGATTTGCGCTTCCGTTGCTTTTGCTGGCTGCGGCATCGTTTCAAAAAAAACAAAAGGTAACATCGTCAGACCAATGCTCCCAGGGGAGTGAATAAGACTGGGCATTGAAAAATATGCATATTAGGCAATTCACCGAGTCAAGGACAAGCGAAACAGTAATACAATACAACGTATCTTGCTGGAAGGGAGGATTAAGCCATGGGTGAATGTGTAGGCGGAGTTGGATTTGGCAGTTGCGGATCTCTCTTTACATCAACAGGCGTAATTTTGGTGCTCTTTATTCTATTGGTTATTGTATCGCGCTGCTTTATTTAACAGCTATGTACGAGCGGCAAGGTACGCCAGCCGTGTGATTATCAAGCGGGAAGAAGGAGGGGGCCCCCTCCTTGGCGGATACTCTCCAGCCTCGACTTGGTTCGTTTTCATTTGTTATACTACGGTTACCCTAACCAAACTAGGAGGAACCGTCATGAAGAAACGAATCGGGATTATCGGGCTGGGGGATATCGCTCAGAAGGCGTATCTCCCCGTACTGGGGAAGCATGAAGGAATCGATATCGCCGGCATTATGAGCAGAACGCCGTCTACGGTAGAGAAAATCGGACAACAGTACCGTATCTCTGGCAGGTGCACGGATGTGAACGAACTGCTGCAATTGGATCTGGATGCTGTATTCATACATACGCCGACCGACACTCATGAGAACGTGGTGACGACTTGTCTGGAACGAGGCGTACACGTCTACGTGGACAAGCCGCTGTCTTACGATATCAATGCTTCCGAGCGGATGGCGGAAGCTGCATTGAAGCATGATAGATTGTTGGCTGTTGGATTCAATAGGCGCTTTGCGCCGATGTATCAAGAGGCGCGGGACTGGATGGAAGAAGTCGGAGGATTCGATCTGTGCATTGTTCAAAAGCATCGGACCAGACAGCAATCGATGTCGGCAGATAAGACATTGTATGATGATCTGATTCATATGATTGATCTTCTGTTGTGGTGTGGAGCCAAGCCATACGAACTAGCGTCATATATGCAGGAACAGGATCAAGAGGGAAGACTGCTGCATGCTGCAGGGAGCGTGGCTTTTTCGCGTTCGATGGCGCTGTTCAGCATGAACCGGCGAGCTGGGGCGGATGTGGAGCGGCTGGAATTGCATGGAGGCGGGAGAACAGCAGAGATTACGAACCTGGAATCTGCGGTCTGGAACGATCGGAACAGCGGTCAGCAAATAAGACGATTCAGCAGTTGGGACACGATTGGCTATCGCCGCGGTTTTGAAGGCGTTGTGAATCATTTCCTGCAATCATTAGACAATCCGAAGCATTGTACGATCGCAGCCGACCGTGTGATGGACACGCATCAACTGATCGAGAAACTGATAGAAAGTTATAAAAATAGTCAGGGTACTATATAAGTTGAACTAATGAATTTCTTGATTAGCGTTTGATACAGCTTCGTTACTTATCTCAAGATTTTGGAGAGGCGATAATCCCTCCATTCGGCTCTTCCGATCACTCTCCCCTTCGGTCAGTCAACTAATTCCAAAAAATTACCGAACCGGGGGAGTGAGGCTCTGCCATGAAAATGAAGAGCACTCATTCCTCGGCTACAACAGGTTAAACCGTTCTAAATGGTCGTGCAGCCCGGCTTCAGCCAATATTTGCTGCTGCTTCGGTCCCATCAGGTCGAAATGGGGGAAAGGAGGACGATGATGAATGTACTTTGGGTTCAAGCCATGAGCTGCACACCACTCGGTCAAGCGTTGTAAATCACTGCAGCCTACCTTGGTTACGGTCTTGATGCCCGGAAAGCGATCGTCCAGCCAATAATGGGTCAAGTAGGCGAGTTCTCCCCGTTTTACGCGTTCTTTCCACACCGACAATTCTGTTCTTGTAATACCAAATGCCATAGCTTCATTCTTCTTTCTTATGAACGTAATCTCTTCTTATTATAACAAAGAATGCGCATCGAACATCTATGATTGCATCAATAAGCTTGTGTCATAACGGGTATCCTAGTGTCAATGAAAGAAAGGAGGATATCCATGCCTGGAAAGAAAAATGTTGAATCCGACAAGAAATTCGTCAAGGAAGAGGCTGCATTACAGGAGCAATGTGTTGCACCATCAATCGCTCAGGTTGATTCTCCCGCTGATTTACAACATGGGATCGTTGAAATCGCGGACAAGGACGAATATGTAGACGAACCATAACGGGATGAACCGGCTAAGCGTTCGGCTGTCGAAGATGCCTAATAAGGTTGAAAATGAAACAAATAGGGGTGGAGGGTGTCTGCTAAGAGAGCTGGCGATCGCCTTTGAATTCATGTCTCCAGAGACATTCTTAACCAAATGCCATGGATTCAAAAGCAACGAAAGCAGCCCCCCACCATGCATGTTTCCTTTTGACTTCATTTTGGTCTCATAAATTTAACCGCCTGCACGTTCGATTTTATTTTACGGCGCCCATACCAATTATTTTTACATTTACCTTCACATTAACCTCGGCGTCTTTGAACGCCTCGCCCCAGTTATCGCTTACCTTCAACCATTGCGGATATGCATATGCCCTTGCATACATGCCTAAGCCAGCAGGATCAATCTTTGCGTTTTGCAGATTGCGAATGAGCCGCTCGAACTTCTGCTGCAGCTGCTGGGCAATATCTTTCTCCAGGTTTTTCGTTTCTTTGCGCACGTCAAACGGAAACAGGTGCTCCATTAAATAGACACCCGTGTTCACTTCAACGTCAAATACAAACTTGCCATCGGCATTTTCAAGGTAAATGGAAATTCTCTACTCGTTTGGTGCTTCAGAATATACAACAGCTTCGTTTCGTCGGAGTCTATCGTAAATAAATACTGGGCATGTTTGTCCAGCAATGCTGTTCCGAGAATGATTATATCTTTTTCCTTACATAGAACCGTCATGCTTGGCGTGATGCCTTTTTCCTTCAACTGACGGTGGAATTCCTGCAAATTCGTCTTGGTCGTCTCGTTGCGGAAAACGGCTGTATCAATCAGATTGGACAGATGAAGCGGAAGCCGCGGCTTGTTGTTGGGGGAGAAATGAAGCACGTCGCTTAGGGGACCTTCCACCAAGGCTATTCTTGCGGTAACCGTACTCTTCGTATCCGGTAGAACGGGTCCAACAATGCCTCCCAGTTTCCTTACTGAGCCAAGCGCTTGCCGATGAGCAGTATCTGAGTCTTGCCAGCGGATGTGCTTCCGAGCGCAAGCTTGTCGAATTCTTCTCTGGAGCGCCGCAACGTAGAGGCGGTAACTTCGAACTCTTCTTCATTCGTTTTTGCTTCCTTGTTGAATACCGGACGATGACATGTAGTTGATTGCGGGCCATCACGTAGACGAGAACGACGAACAACAGCATAACCCAGGCCGTCCATGTTCTGGGCAGAAACCAGGCTGATCTTCAGCTCCCGGCTTGGAATATAGCGGCGCACAAGCGAAATGTTTTGTATTGCCGTTTCGACGAATCCCTGATGGGCTCCTTGATGGATGCTTCGATTTGCGGATCCTCGGCAACGAAAAACCGTTGTGGGATTTAGAGTCAAGGAGGGGACGGATGACATGTTGATTAATGGAATTCATATATACCAATCCCTCTAAATAAACCAGAACTACAGAAGGGCCGGCTATCAGCTCGAGGCTGCGAATAACCAGGTCCGGAGCGTGTGTAAATATTGTTTGCAGCCGTTCAACATTTATCTCGATTTGCTCATGTATCGTTCCGGCCTTACATGTCATGATTCTCATCCTTATGTTTGTTCATATGAGAGCAGTTTGTGTAAGAAACGCGTTTTTTATGCGGAAAATGGGGGATGACCCGTTGAAGCACCTTTCACTTCAATGGGCCTAGAGGTAATATCGAGTTCTCCATATTGATCCGCAGCCAGCTCTGCGTCGATGTATTCGAAATAATACCAAAGCTCAGTTACTTGCTCTTCTTGAGCTTGTTGATTTCCTCCGTAACGACGAACGCCAAGTCTTCGTTGCCAAATAAGGACAAGACGCCAAGCAATGTATCAAGGGGAATGTCTCCAGCTTCTTCCTTGGCAACCGTCAATTCCATCGCTTCTTGCAACGCATGATTTTCTCCTTGCTTCGGATAGGCGCGATGATATAACTCAGCGGGATCAAGGTCATGATTGATACACCACTGCGCGAACACAAGTATCATCATTTGTTCGTCTTGTTGGTAGTTTCGAATAATCTGTTCTTCGATTTCTTTCGTATTCATTGAGGATTCTCCTTGCAGCTAGTATTATGACTTCATTATAACGAAGGTTCAGGGAGGCGCACAATAAGAGAGGTACGTAGAGAACGATGAAATAACTTTAGGGATAGCTGAAAATAGATCGAAGGAGAATTTGAATATCATTCGTCAAAATAGATTAGATATCGGTGTAAAAGAGTTTCACCTCAACAATTGCTGTAGCACTCATTCATGTTGTACAATGACGAGTGTGCTCATGGATTCATCCGTAGCATCACAGAGAGGGTTGGTTTCTTATAATCCATATGTATTTAATGGGTTTACCTAAGAGTTTCATATGAACCAATTAGGCTTAACTTACGTAGAATAAAAAAAAACCTTCTGCAAATGCGAGAAGGTGAAATTTAGGTGTTGATTTAGGCCCGAAAAAATGATAGAATAACGGATGCTATAAAAATAAATATAATTAATCAAAATCATACCACATTATAGGATTTTTGTCAAATATATTTTCAGTGCTGCAAGTAGTATATAGGGGGGAACTGGATTGTGATGAACGACCAACAAGAATACGACCTAACACTGCCGCCGGGGATTAAATTGGATGACCCCGTGCGTATGTATTTGAAAGAGATTGGACGCGTTCCACTCCTATCCGCAGAGGACGAAATTGACCTGGCTTTACGGATCGCACAAGGAGATGAAGAAGCCAAGCAAAGACTGGCTGAAGCGAATTTGCGTCTCGTCGTCAGCATTGCGAGACGATACATTGGTCGCGGCATGATGCTCCTTGATCTGATTCAAGAGGGCAATATGGGCTTGATGAAGGCAGTGGACAAATTCGACTATACGAAGGGGTTCAAATTCAGCACGTATGCGACCTGGTGGATTCGTCAGGCGATTACGCGTTCCATTGCCGATCAAGCCAGAACGATCCGTATTCCGGTACACATGGTCGAGACGATCAACAAGCTCAATCGCATTACGAAGCAGTTGCTGCAGGAGCTTGGCCGTGAACCGCTGCCAGAAGAGATTGCTAAAGAAATGGAGCTAAGCACGGAGAAGGTACGGGAGATCATGAAAATCGGACAAGATCCGGTATCGATTGAAACACCGATCGGCGAAGAGAACGACTCGAATTTGGGAGACTTTATCGTGGATCGTGAAGCGCTGGCACCGGCGGATGCCGCTGCCTATGAGCTGTTGAAGGAGCAACTGAAAGATGTGTTGGACACATTGACCGAGCGCGAGGAGAACGTGCTGCGTCTTCGCTTCGGATTGGATGATGGGCGCACACGTACGCTGGAGGAAGTGGGCCACGTATTTGGCGTTACCCGGGAGCGGATTCGTCAGATCGAAGCGAAAGCGCTGCGCAAGCTGAGACATCCTAGCCGCAGCAAGCGATTGAAGGATTTCCTAGAATAATTACGAAGCTGCACTTTACTTATATTTTGATGGGAACACGCCTGAAGCGCGTGTTCCTTTATTCATGTGTACGGGTGGCGTCAATGTTGCCGAGGAAGATGTTTGCTCAAGCGCTTCACGAACTGTTGGATGACGGATTAGTCAACCGTACAAAACACAGCGGGAAGATGCTTCGGATACGGTCAGCTCCATCGATGAGGAGGAGTTAGCATGAAGATATTAGTAATAGGCGCAGGTGTAATCGGTACGGCTTATGCCTGGGTTATTCATGAAGCTGGCTATGACGTTACGTTATATGTTCGGCCACACAAGCTGGAAGCGATGAGAGAAGTACATATTTCTTGCCTTGACAAGCGAAGAAAAAAACCAGTGCAAATCAACACCATCTACCGGCCAAAGGTGACGGATCAATTTACTTCTGCTGACGGATACGACCTCATTCTCGTCTGTGTGAAATATAATCAGTTGGAATCCGTGCTGCCAATGCTATCGGAGGCTGCAGGTGAGGCCGATATTTTATTTTTCCAAAACATGTGGGAAATTAGGAAAAAGATCGAACCTTATCTTCGAGCTTCGCAATATTTTCTTGGTTTTCCGTCAGTAGGCGGAGGTAAAACAGAGAACAGGTTGGATTGTTTTCTCGAATCTAGCTTTGCCGTTCCGAATCTATTAGGTGAAGTCAATGGGGAAATAACACCGAGAGTGAAAGCAGCAGCGGCCATTTTCAAGCAAGCGGGATTTAAACCTGTAGTTTCAAAATATATGACCACTTGGCTCACTACACATTATGTGTGGGCAGCCTCATTTCTCGGCGGAGTCGTCAAGGCTGGGTCCGTAGAGGAATTTTCCCGTAATCCCGTATTCATTAAAGAGACTTATTTGGCCATGCGGGAAGGATTCCGGGTATGCCGACAAAAAGGGTTTGAGGTAAAGAAAGTTGCTCCTCAATCCTTGTACGATACACTGCCTTTGTTTCTGCTGACGATGGTTACCCGCAAGATGTTTCAACAAGAAGAAATGCAAAACATGTTGAAGGCTCATATCGCACATTCCCCAGATGAAATGCTCGGGATGTACTATGATGTACTCAACGACGGCCAAGCCAAAAACATAGAGATACCTTATTACATAGGCTTTAAAGACCATATCGACAAATATTTCACTCAATAAAGGAGGCGTTGACTGATGCCGCTCGATCATCAAACTCAAGCTTTTCTGGAGAAACTAAAAGGACAACCGCCGATTGAAAGTTTACCTCCTGCTATCGCAAGAGAGCTTCAACGACAAATGGGAATGCAAGCCGAATTATTGTCCGCAAAAGAAAAAATCCAGGTTGGAGCAGTTTCCGATCTTACAATTCAGGGTGCACATGGGGAAGTTCCGATAAGGATATATACACCAGCAATTGAGGGACCTCACCCCGTATTCGTCTATTATCATGGGGGAGGTTGGGTGCTTGGCGATCTGGACCGCTTTGATGATATTTGTCGCCGGGTAACGAAATCTTCTAACTGTGCCGTCGTGTCTGTAGATTATCCGCTTTCCCCTGAGAACAAATTCCCGACTGCAGTAGAAGCTGCCTACACAGCGGCGCAGTGGGTCTTTGACAATGCGGAACAGCTTCAACTCGATCCGAACCGTCTAGCGGTTGGGGGAGACAGTTCTGGAGGTAACTTGGCGGCAGTTGTCACTCATTTGGCCAAAGAAAGAAAAACGCTCAAAATTGCTTATCAAGTCCTGATCTATCCAGTAACCGATGCGTCTATGCAAACCGCTACATACAGGGAATTTGCCGAGGGCTATTTTTTGACCCGAGATCAAATGACATGGTTCTTTGACAACTACTTAAACAGTCATGAAGAAGAAGCAACGAATCCATGGGTCTCGCCTCTTTTATTTACTGATTTTACCGGCTTGCCGCCTGCGCTTGTCATTACTGCTGAATTCGATCCTCTGCGGGAGGAAAGTGAAGCCTACGCTGAGCGGATGAAGGAGGCCGGTGTGCCTGTCGTTTTGCATCGTTATGAAGGCACGATTCATCCGTTTGTCAGTTTTGCCGACGAAATCGATAAAGGAATAGAAGCAATAGAGGAAGTAGCTGATTCGCTGCGTACATTTTTCGGAGTTAATCGTTAATTGCTTGCACTACCCTTGTTGAGAACTTAAAAATGAAGTGAAAAGGAAACAAGAATGGTAGGAGTACCCGCTCCGTCGCTGTTGATTCCAAGTCATTGGGATGAGACTGCGCGGGGATGACTTGGATTCAAAGGCGATCGCCAGGTCTCTCCAGCGGATACCCTCTACCTCGATTTGTTTCGTTTTCAATCCTCCAAATGCGGGACCCGGACATACACGCGCTGACGATGCTTCTCTACTACCACGGGAGCTTCAAAGAAATCACTCAATGTAGCTGCCTCCATAATCCGTTCCGTTGCATCGCTATGGATGACCTCACCCTGCCGCAGCAACAGTGTGTGGCTGAACACAGGGAGAATTTCTTCGGTATGGTGGGTTACATAGAGTAATGTAGGTGTCTGTTCCTGCTGCGTCAGCTCATGAATACTGTCGAGTAGTCTTTCACGCGAGAACAGATCCAGCCCATTGCACGGTTCATCGAGAATCAAAATTTGAGGGTCGGCCATCAACGCCCGGGCAATCAGCACCTTCTGCTTCTCACCTTGCGAACAGGTCCTGAACTCGCGATCCCATAAGTGACCGCAGCCGAGTGTGCGCATCAGCGCTTCGGCACGGCTTGTGTCTTCTTCTGACAATCGTTCATATAAGCCGATGGTGGCATATTTCCCGCTAATGACGACGAACTGGGTCTTATCGGATCCATATAGCTTCTCCTGCAGGGAAGAGCTGACCCATCCGATGGACTTGCGAAGATCGCGCAAATCAACTTGGCCAAAACGATGGCCCAAGACGGATACAGTTCCTTGAGTCGGCCATATATATCCGTTGATCATATTAAGAAGCGTCGTTTTCCCCGAACCGTTCAGCCCAAGCAGCGCCCAATGCTCTTGGAGCCCGACTTTCCAGCTGACATTCTTCAGCAATACATCCTTGCCATTTTTCCAATATACTCCCTGCATATCTATTACATGGTTCATCTTTCCTGACCTCTTTCTTATTGCATCAATTATCGGATAATGCATGTGTGTCTCTGACGGCGCCGCAGTCTATTCCATCTATCATAAAGAAGGTCCAGCAGTCTGTCGATATGAAAAGTGCTCATTGGAGCAAGAATTCGATCTGCAAGAGGTCGTTAACCGCTTCCGGCAGTGGACCTCGTCATTGCTCTTGTATGGGTTCGAGGAGCCGCTTGCGATGCATGAGACGGAAGGCCGAGTGCTTCAATATTTTATTTGCGAATCAACGTTCCTATCTTTCAGCAAAAAAAGTTTGCACAATTCTAACGGGAGAGAATCAGCAGTATAGTGTGTTGTGGGGTCAATACACCGTTACAAAGAACGGAGATATTGAACAGTGAATAATTCATTTCATATTACTTCAAAATAACACATGTCCCTACATTTACCATTTGCATGTCGTAAGGAGGATGAAGTGATGGACGATGAGAAGATGAACACAAATGAAAAAGAAAATGCGCTGGAACATGGCACTTCGGTAACGGGTGCCGGGGACGCACTCGATAAGCGCATGGCGGTAGGAGAAGAAGCATCTACCCTGACGACCCGTCAAGGCCATCCTGTGAAAAATAACCAGAACATACGGACGGTGGGGAACCGGGGACCTGCAACGCTTGAGAATTACCAATTCATCGAAAAAATTACACACTTTGATCGTGAACGTGTTCCTGAGCGGGTGGTCCACGCACGAGGCACGGGTGCGCATGGGTACTTTGAAGCTTACGGAAAAGTCGGGGATGAGCCGGCTTCCAAGTATACTCGAGCGAAATTGTTTCAGGAGGCGGGTAAAAAAACACCTGTCTTTGTCCGCTTCTCAACGGTAATTCACGGTGGCCATTCCCCTGAAACGTTACGCGACCCGCGGGGCTTCGCAGTCAAGTTTTACACGGAGGACGGAAACTGGGACCTGGTCGGCAACAATCTTAAAATATTTTTCATTCGTGACGCGATCAAATTTCCGGATATGATTCATGCCTTCAAACCGGATCCGATCACGAATATTCAAGACGGTGAACGATTTTTCGACTTCTGCTGCAACTCGCCTGAGACGGTCCACATGGTCACATTCGTATACTCGCCATGGGGGATCCCGGCTAACTATCGACAGATGCAAGGGTCCGGTGTGAATACATACAAGTGGGTGGACAAAGAAGGACACGCCGTTCTCGTTAAATACCATTGGGAGCCGAAGCAGGGGATTAAAAATTTGACGCAAGCGGAAGCTGAAGAAATTCAAGGTAAAAACTTTAATCACGCCACACAAGATCTATATGAAGCGATTGAGCGCGGAGAATATCCCGAGTGGGAGCTGTTCGTACAAATATTGAGTGACGATGAGCATCCTGAGCTTGATTTCGATCCATTGGATGACACGAAAATATGGCCGAAAGATGAGATCCCGTGGTTGCCAGTTGGACGAATGGTATTGAATAAAAACCCGGGAAATTATTTTGCCGAGGTCGAGCAGGCTGCCTTTGGCACCGGAGTTCTTGTGGACGGCATGGATTTCTCGGATGATAAAATGCTGCAGGGGCGCACACTTTCTTACTCGGATACCCAGCGCTACCGTGTTGGTGCGAATTATTTGCAGCTGCCGATAAATGCGCCGAAGAAACGTGTGGCTACCAATCAACGTGACGGGCAAATGGCCTATTATGTGGATGCCGCTCCAGGCCAAAATCCGCATATTAACTATGAGCCATCTTCATTGAATGGATTGAAAGAGGCGCCGAAAACAGATAACGAGTACACGCCGCATGTAGAAGGGAAATTAGTTCGCGAAAGCATCGACCGAACGAATGATTTTAAGCAAGCAGGTGAAACCTATCGGGCATTTGATGACTTCGAGCGCGATGATCTCATCTTAAATCTCGTGAACACCTTAAAAACGTGCAATTCCCATATCCAGGAGCGGATGGTCGAGTTATTTACGAAATGTGATGAAGAGTATGGGTGTCGAGTAGCTGAAGGACTGCAGCAATATGCGAATCAAGGTACGGCCAATCACGGCCCGATTGGCTCTGCGGATACAGGCGAAGCTGTCAAGGAAGCCGAGCGCAAAGGGCATCAGACAGATTCGTATTAAAATAGGAAGAAACGATATGACTTCGACGAAGCTGTTCATCCCGGCAGTAGTGAATGATTTTGGTTTTCTGTTCTGAATGGATATACAATGTCGCTCATCTATTGGTGATGAGCGGCTTTTTCGTTATGCCACCCAAAGTTTTAGGGAGACCAAACAAATCTGGAGCGGAGAGGTGCCGGGGACGGATAACGAACATACAATATAAGATTAAATCAAAAATGAATTCTTCCAGCTAAAGAGGTGCTAATTCATGACATTGACACCGTTGCAGAGAATTGTGAGCTGCAGCAATAATGTGGTTACCGCACCCACCAGGGATGAGGCAACGGCAAGATTAATAGCAGGAAGTCCTCCGAATGCAGTGAATATAGGAAATGCAGCGGTTGTGTGGCCACATATAGAAACTTTTCAAAATGACAACAACCCTTGGTTTCACCAGGTTATGAATCCCGAATTCATATGGACGCAACATGGAGCCATCCCAGGGGAAAGCCGCGGGTTTGCGGCGGTATCTGTGCCGCTGCCTATCTTGCCAGGCGCAGATGAGCTCTCTTATCTTATCATTTTATCATTGTTTAGCGATAATGCATGCAGCTTGCGGATTTCATTGGTTGATGTTATGGGAAATCCAATCTCTCCGGTTGACCCGTCCCTACTTAATTTTGATTTGCAGGCAGGTTCTTTGAGAGCTGATGCCTCTTTGAATACAGATACAGAGAACCCGTACAATTGGCAGAAAATCCGATTTTATTCGGTACCTGCATCCTTTAATCCCGCAAGTGTTACTCCTGGATCCAAGTTTCTCTTTACATTTCAGGTTGTCAATTATCTTCATGACGGAGAAGAAGGAAACGCAGGCTTGGCGTTTATTGCGGACATATATCAGTTAGCCGAGCAATGGAATGAGTCCGGCGTTACCGGACCAACAGGTCCGACGGGTGTCACAGGGGCGACGGGTGACACAGGAGTGACGGGTGACACGGGTGCCACGGGTGCCACGGGAGCGACAGGTGTCACGGGAGCGACAGGTGACACGGGAGTGACGGGTGTCACGGGAGTGACGGGTGCCGCGGGAGCGACAGGTGTCACGGGAGCGACAGGTGTCACGGGAGCGCCGGGTGACACGGGTGCCACGGGAGCGACGGGTGTCACGGGAGCGACGGGCGTCACAGGAGCGACGGGTGACATGGGAGTGACGGGTGTCACGGGAGTGACGGGTGTCACAGGAGCGACGGGTGATACAGGAGCGACGGGTGCCGCGGGAGCGACAGGTGTCACAGGAGCGACGGGTGAAGCAGGTGCGACGGGTGCCGCGGGAGCGACGGGTGATACAGGAGCGACGGGCGATACAGGAGCGACGGGTGCCACGGGAGCGACGGGTGCCGCGGGAGCGACAGGTGTCACAGGAGCGACGGGTGACATGGGAGTGACGGGTGTCACGGGAGCGACGGGTGCCGCGGGAGCGACAGGTGTCACAGGAGCGACGGGTACCGTAGGAGTGACGGGTACCACAGGAGCGACGGGCGCCACGGGAGCGACAGGTGTCACAGGAGCGACGGGCACCACAGGAGTGACGGGTGTCACGGGAGCGACAGGGGCGACGGGTGTCACAGGAGCAACAGGCGCCACAGGAGCTCCGGGCGGTACAGGACCAACAGGGCCGTTACCTTCGACTTCGACAAAGATAATATTATATGGGGGAGCTAATTCGGGGTTTCAACGCATAGCTGGGTCTCCTGGAGCCGTATCCAATGCCATTCCGTACGTCGTATTGGGAGTTGGAAGTGTCTCGGGGTTCTCCGGATCCATCAATGTCAACAATTTGCCTGTGGGAACTTACCTGTTCCAAATTTGCGCCGATGTCGTGAATAATGCATCAGCGCCAGCTCCGGGCAATATCATTTCCACCATAACCTTGCTCACTACCGGAGTGATTAGTGGAACAATTGTTTTCTCCATTAGGCCAACAGATGTAGGGGCTCAGCCGGTCTATGTGTATAATCCTACTCTACTGACCGCTCCGGCGACGATTACATGGACCAGTGTCATTTCTGGCGATGCAGTGTCAAGGAATAATGCTTTATCGCTATACGCCGTCCCCAATATAACACAAAGCGCTGTATATTCGGTATTTTTCTCCACTTCTTCATGAACTACCAGCAATCTCTATCTCGATAAGCGTATATGCAAGGTAAAATGCCTCCCTCGTTCAGTCCGAGGGAGGTTTGTTTATGTCACAGTTTATTTATGTAATGAAAACGGGCCTGCTTTGAAACCTCGGCCGCCGCTCTTTAAAATGGATTGACAGCTACTACCAAACTAGTTAGAATACAAAAAAATGTAGCGGAAGAAAGAGGGTATATTATGTGGATTTCATGTTCCCCGAACGATCCGGTGCTTATCCGGCGGCCCTTCACAGACAATGAAGTGGAGTACCAGCTGTTGCATCGCATCTGCGGATCGCAAGATTGCAGCATACGAATGAGGACGGAGAAGGGAGACGCCGTCTTTGCCCAAACCGCCGGACAACATGCATGGCTGTGGGTGAGCGAAGAAGCAACATTGGAACAGAAGCAGTCGCTCATCATGGCATTATGCGAGCTTACGATCGATAAAGACATTCCCGGCATTTCCGCTCATCCGGAAGTTGCCGAATTATTCGCACAGATGTATACGGACATAGTAGGCGGATCATATAAGCTTCAAATGGACTTGCAATCGTACGCTTGCGAGCATGTGACTGCGCCGGCGAATGTGCAGGGGAGGATGCGGAGAGCAGCCCCGGAGCATGTAAATACGATTAGCGGCTTCGTCACTGACTTTATCGCAGAGGCAATGGGCACGGCAGTTCCTCGTTCCGATCAGGTTCCATTCGTTGAGCGTTCCATTGCATCGGGTGATATGATGGTATGGACGAGGGAGGAAGAGCCCGTAGCAATGGCACGGATTGCCCATCGTTCACCGAGACATGCGCGGATTAACAGCGTCTATACCGCTCCCGAGCATCGGAAAAAGGGGTACGCTAGCGCCTTGGTCGCTGAACTGTGTGACATCGTTCAACAAGAACAGTTGATTCCAATCTTGTATGCGGATATGGTCAATCCCGACTCGAATAATGTGTACAGAAAGATTGGATTTGCGGAGCGTGGCATCATTAGAGAGCTGGCTTTTCAGCAGAGCTAAATTGCAATTTAGCCTCTACAGCCGAATTGGAAATTTGTATAGGAGAATTATTATATTGATGTAAATCCAATTCGAGTTATAATTAATAACGGGGCATGACCGTTTATTCGAATGCCTACATTATGAATTTGAATAAGGATCTTCAGGGCCAGGTGTAATTCCTGACCGGCGGTGAAGGGCTGAGAAGCAGCCCCAAGCCCGCGACTCGCTGCATGTTTGCAGCGACTGACTTGGTGCAACTCCAAGGCCGACGGTATAGTCCGGATGGGAGAAGATCGCTCAAGCGTTTCACGTGAAGAACTGCACATGACAGCTCTAATGCGGAATTTGCTTCATCATGACCTTCATCATGACGGATAGGCGACGTATGTCTTCTTCAGCCAGATCCTATATTCAACGACCTTGGAGGTTATTGAATATGGACCACGTTATTCACGTTGAACAGAGGAACAGCAGCACGCGCAGAGGAGTTCTGTTCGTTGCGCTAGGGGCCGCCCTATGGGGACTGGGGCCCATCTTCCGAGTTCTAGTGTTGGAGTACTTGACTTCGACACAAATCGTCCTCATCGAACATCTCATTTTACTCCTTTATGCAGCCCCCATTCTATGGGTGCACCGGAGGGAACTTCGGGGATGCTCTTGGCGTCATTTGTTCGCGCTCCTTTTCATTTCGTGGGGGGGCTCGGTAATGGCGACCATCATGTTCACGGAAGCTTTCGCACATGGTAATCCGAATGCGGTATTGCTTCTACAGAAGCTGCAACCGATATTTGCCGTCATACTGGCACGTGTTCTGTTGAAAGAAACACTCCCCAGACGCTTCCCTATGCTGCTGTTGCTGGCAGTTGCCGGCACATACTTGCTTACGTTTGGATGGTCATTGCCAATAGGCCACGTGCGTGAGGTCGTAGGGGTGAGCAGTCTGCTTGCTTTCGGGGCCGCGTTTCTATGGGGCGGGTCCACCGTAATGGGCAGATTAATGCTGGACAAGATGGAATATGAAACGGTTACGGCATTGCGATTCTTGTTGGCACTGCCACTGTTGTTCATGCTTACATGGAACGAACATCCAAGTTGGAGTATCCCTGCAGCACAGTTGGGCACCGTATCATTTTATATCATCATGCAGGCATTGCTGCTGGGGCTCGTAAGCTTGTTGTTATATTACCGCGGTTTATCCGTTACGAAAGCTTCTTACGCAACCCTTGCGGAGCTGTCGTTCCCGCTCGTCGGCATGATGATGAACTGGATCGTCTTCAAGGAAGTCGTCACCATTCCGCAATTGACGGGATTCGTCCTAATATGGGTTGCGTTGTATCTGGTCTCTAGACAGCAATAAATGCTATTCGAATATATTACCGTTGACCTTCCTGGTATATACACCAGGGAGGTTTTTTCATTATACCTAACCGTTTTTTCTCTATAGTGTCGGAAAAAACATTATTTCGTGCAATTATTTTCCTTCAACTCCCATCATAAATTCCTTATAAATATGCAAATTAATCATCATTGGCCGATTATGAAGGGGAATGTCGCATGAAACTAAAAATGTATCTGTTATCCACATGGAACGTTTTCGATCCCATATACTGCTCACTGAGACGGCTTACTTATATCGACCGTGCGAACCAGAATATTTTCAGGGTAAAACTGCTAACTTATCGAGGTAAGGAAATAGCGATGTCTGACGGAACACGTATCCGGAACAAGGATCTATTAGTAAAGATTCATTTGTACAATGTACAATTGTTGCGTCAAGTGTTGCATGTAACGAATAACGTTCAAAAGGGGCGCATCATTTATCGGTGTGTGGATCGTTCGTTGCCGGGCGTGTGCCAATTCATCCAGAACCATCCGAGAGGGAATGAAATCAAAGCCATCATTGGAATCACCATGCTAAATCGGGGATGCCGACAACTCGGCTTTGACGTGGTGCCTATTTCCAATCCGTTATATCGGGGGTTTAAATGGATTAATCAACTGCCTATTCATTTAATTTCGGTGTCAAATCCGATAAATCGATTCAAGAAGCGGCATCTCCCGACATATTTAGTGATGTCCAAAAACAAGCTTGAAAAAATTTATGGCCATCCTTCTACATAGACGAACTGGAACAACTGCTGACGTCTCATTTCATAAAAAGAAAGGGTGCCCCGAGTATTCACCGAGGGGGCACCCTTTTCTGCCATTAACCTTGTTTTGACATTGCGTATGGAAGCGCTGCTTCGTCATAGCGGTCTTCACGTGGCGAATCCGCCATATCGAAGGAGATTGTTCCTCCGTTCTTCACCTTAGCGTGCTCCAAGTACAACGTCGCCACTTGTGCGCCATCCATGCGTACGCCTGCCACATATTTATTCGCGGCGGAGTTATTGTCCGCTTCGATGACGAGTTGTTTGCCATTCTCCAGATGGACCGTCATCCGCTTGAACAGCGGCGTTCCGATGACATACTCCGGAACGCCTGGGCTGAGCGGGTACAAGCCCATCGCGCCGAAGACGTACCATGCGGCCAAGCTGCCGTTATCCTCGTCGCCTGGAAGTCCGTCTGGGCGAGAGCTGAACAGTTCATCCATCGTCTTGCGTACCCAATGCTGCGTCAAGGACGGGTATCCGAGCGCCGCAAAGATGTACGGGAAGTGGAAGCTTGGCTGGTTGCTGATTGCGAATTGTCCGAAGTCGACGGCTGCCATTTCAGACATTTCGTGTATTTCAAAGCCGTACGAGCCAACCTTGAACTCCGGCTTTGCTGCGAACAGCGCATCCAACTGCTTCTTGCATTGCTCGCGCCCGCCCATTAGCTCGGCAAGGCCTAACAGGTCATGCTGCACTGCCCAACTGCTCTGGTAAGCGCCGCCTTCTGTATACGGACCGCCCCACATCGTCGGGTCGAACGGCTCGAGCCAACTGCCGTCTTGCAGCTTGCCACGCATGAAGCCTACGGCTGGATCGAACAAGTTTTTGTAGTTCTTAGCGCGCTCCATAAGCTGTTCGTATTCTTCTTCACGGCCTAAATGTTTCGCTATCTGTGCGATACAGAAGTCGCCGAATACGTAGTCGAGCGTATTGCACACACTCTCATGCGTGTGAATATCAGCAGGCATATAGTCGTATTTCAAATATTCGCCCATGCCTTTGCGTCCGTATCGATTGTCGCTGGAAACGGTCATGGCATGCTTTAACAATCCTTCGAACGCCGTCTCTACATCGAAGCCGGTGTTTCCTTTTACGACGGCATCTGCAAATGATACGTCAATCAACGTTCCCGGCATCATGCTCCGCTCGCCAGGGGAAGCCCATTTCGGCATCCAGCCGGCTTCCTTATATGCGTTGACCCAGCCTTGCATCATTTCATTGACGAAAGAAGGGTAGAGGAGGTTGTACAGCGGGAACGATGTGCGATACGTATCCCAGAAGCCGATATCTGCAAACAAGGGACCTTCTTCAATCTTGCCGTTGTACGGGCTATAATGGATTTGCTTGCCGTTTGCATCATATTCATGGATGGCGTGCGGGAAGAGGGAAGTCCGATACAGACAAGTGTAGAACGTATCCAACTTATCCGTGTCGTCGCTCTCAACTTCGATGACGCCGAGCTGTTTTTCCCATGTGTCCGTCGCCATGCTGCTCACTTCATCGAAGGTACGGCTGCCAACTTCGCGCTCCAGGTTAATGAAAGCCTGCTCTTCGCTGATGAAGGAAGTGCTCATGCTGACATGTACGATGCCGTTCTCAGGAACGGTCAGTCCAACATACGCGCCGATGCGCTCGCCTGTCTTCGACAAGCTGTTTACCGGCTTGTATTCATGATCGGACAAGCCACTTGCGTCTGCAGCGACCGGGCAGTCGAACTTCATGACGAAGTACATGCGGTAATTGTCCGGTGTGCCGCCTGCTTTCGCCGTCGTGTAGCCAGTCAACGTGCCTTTGTCCGGATCGATCGTCATCGACGCTTCGCCAGGGAACGTCGACAGAATGAGTCTCGCTTCATCCTGACGATCGAACGTCAGCCGGATGCTCGCGCAACGCGCTGTCGGCGAGAGTTCCATCGTCGTCTGGTAGCGAAGCAGTTGGACCTTAAAGTAGTCCGGACGTACGATCATGTCTTGCTTGCGGAACGAAGACGAGCGCTCAGGCGCCCACACTTTAAGCGGTCCAGTCTGCGGCATTAAGGTCATATGGCCGTAATCGCCGATCCATGGGCTAGGCTGGTGAGTCAGCCGGATGCCCTCTAGACGATTATGGTTCGGGCTGAAGAACCAGCCGCCAGCGGCTTCGTTCGTCTGCGGGCTCCAGGATGCCATTCCGAACGGCATCGCAATCAGGGGCAGAGTGTTCCCATTCGAATACGGATAAATGGAATCTGTTCCTTGCAGAGGGTTCACATGCTTTAGTAAGCTCATCTATTGTCTCTCCTCATATTAAAATTGAATGTCATATTAAATATGCCTTTCATGTTATATTGTATGGTGATATGTCATATTACACCTATCATATTTTTATAATTTCTATCACTTTTCATGATAAAATAAGGATAGCTGTCATTTATATTAGGAAGAAAAGAGTGATTGGAATGTTTCCTTACAACTTGCATGGAGACGACGAAATCCACGGGGAATTTCCGTTCACACTGAAAATTCATCGTTTGAATGTGCCTGTGCCCGCCCATGTGCATCATTTCATTGAATACACGTATGCCTTGAAAGGCAAAGGAAAAGAAATCATCAACGGAGTAGAAAAGGAACTGACGCCGGGCACCTTCACTTTATTGTTTCCCCATCAGGTGCATGAGCTAGACATCGCTCCCGGAGATGAATTGCATTTATATGTGGGAGCGATCGGTCTGAAGGCTTTTTTTGGCGCGGGAGACTCGTTCTTGGCCTTGTACAGCTTGCTGAAGGGGGCGGAAAATGACGAGAACACCACATACAAGCTGGACGAGGTGACAGCAAGAGAGGTGCATTTGCTGCTTCAGCAAATGCATGAGGAGGCGCGTGAGGAGAAGCCGTGGAGCCGGATGATGTTTCTCGCCAAGCTAACGCAGGTGTTCATCTTATTCGACCGTTACCGTCAGGAGAGGTTGGACGAAGGGCCTCAAAGCTACGGAAGGAACCCTCGCAGAGGAATGTGGGAAGTCGTTCATTACGTGTACCAGAATTTCAAGGAAGATATAACGCTGGATACACTATCGAAGCGGTACAATTACAGCGTTTCTTATATAAGCTCGGCCTTCAAACAAATGGTCGGAGAAAATTATTATTCCTTTCTGGAACGAATCCGCGTCGCGCATGCCTGCAACTTGCTGATCGGAACAGACATGAAAATTACCGACATTGCCTATGAGGCCGGGTTCAAATCTTATCCGACGTTTATCCGCGTGTTTCAGTCCCGGATGGGCATGACACCGACCCTGTACCGCAAGCATAATAACATTGAATTGATTTAATGCATGTGATTCCTATTTTAATCCATGAGGGGGAGGAGAAGTGTGATGGGGGAATCGGGACTCCAATCAGAAGTCCCAATCTTCTAGCTATGCTTATAGGCGAATTTTGAATGAGCGGTTAGATAGCGGATAGAGCCATTTAACGCCTCTTGGTGTCAAAGTATCGGCAATCAGATGGGAAGCATAACCGCAGATGGATACGGCAGTGATGCCTTCAATGCGAAGCTGTTGCTCCAGGCCCCATCCGATGCAACCCCATAACAGGGTGGCCCATATGGTATGTGACATCCCCCTATGACTGAGCCATGGAACCCAGGCAACAAACACACCCAAGCCGATCAACCAATTCCAACCCAACGTCCATCCCCAATAGAGAAGCCCGCAGCCAACCATGCTTACCATAATGTTGCGGGTGACGCCTTCTTTGGCGACAAAGCCGAGCAGCAGCACGACTACCGAGACGATACTCAATTCTTGACTGACAAATGCCTGCGTCGAATACTGGTAGATGACTCCAGCGGCAAGACAGACACCGAGCCAGAGGAGTATTTCATGCAGCCATCTGGAAATCTTGCCGATTTTGCTGCTCAATATGCTAGGGCCGTCCAGATCCGCACTCAAGGCGGATAATGCCGACACCGCAATATATAAGGACGCATTCTTCAAGGTAAATGGATAATACACGGCTGCGGCAGCTCCGACGGCAATACCGATAGTAAGGTGTGTCGATCCTTTCATATGTTCTCCTTTCATAGTTGCTAATATCCTGATGGAGGCACAAACATATGTTTGCATCTAGCCATTATACCTATTTTCGAACAGAATTAGCAAGCCTTTCATAGCCAGTGCAGAGAAGTGTTAATAACTTGACTCTATACGGCGTGCAAAATAAGTGAAATATAATGTTTTTTATCTTAAAAATTGATCATTTATCAAAAGGGAGCTACAATCATAGTGGGCACATTACATTTTCTATCTTTGTCACGTAAATGGGGACGTGCTCATTTTTATGACGCAGTATGAAAGCGTTTCAAAAACCGATCATAAGAGAAGGAAAGGGATCAAAATGACGAATCATTTAACCCGTACCGAAAAAGATTTTCTGGGAGAAAAGGAAGTTCCTGTCGAAGCGTATTACGGAATTCAGACGCTGCGCGCTGTGGAGAATTTCCCGATTACGGGCGCACACATGAATGAGGAGCTGATTCGCGGTTTAGCTATCGTGAAGAAGGCTGCGGCGCTGGCTAATATGGAAGTGAAGCAGCTTCAGGAGGAGATGTGCGAGGTCATCGTTCGAGCCGCGGATGAAATCATTGACGGACAATGGCACGACCATTTCATTGTCGATCCGATCCAGGGCGGAGCAGGCACTTCGATGAACATGAACTCGAATGAAGTCATTGCGAACCGGGCACTTGAACTGCTTGGGAAAGCAAAAGGGGATTATGCCAGCTTAAGCCCGAATAATCATGTCAACCGTTCGCAATCTACGAACGATGCGTTTCCGTCCGCTATACATATTGCGGTGTTGACGCTTATCGATAAACTCTTGATCACGATGGGAGAATTGTACGAGACGTATCGGAAGAAGGCGGCTCAATTCGATCACGTTATCAAGATGGGACGCACTCACTTGCAGGACGCTGTTCCCATTCGATTGGGACAATCCTTTGAAGCGTATAGCCGAGTGTTGTTGCGAGACATGAAGCGTATTGAGCAATCCAAGCAGCACCTGTATGAAGTTAATATGGGCGCTACCGCAGTCGGAACAGGACTAAATGCCGATCCGAGATACATTCACCGGGTAGTGGAACTATTGGCCGAAATAAGCGGATTCCCGTTAATTCATGCAGAGCATCTGGTGGACGCCACGCAAAACACGGACGCTTACACGGAAGTATCGGCAGCGCTCAAGGTCTGCATGATGAACATGTCCAAGGTGGCGAACGATCTGCGTTTGCTCGCATCCGGTCCTCGCGCCGGCTTCGGTGAAATACGTCTGCCAGCCCGTCAGCCAGGCTCGTCCATCATGCCGGGTAAGGTCAACCCGGTAATGTGCGAAGTCGTGAACCAGGTGGCGTTTCAAGTTATCGGCAACGACCATACGATATGTCTGGCATCGGAAGCCGGCCAGTTTGAATTGAACGTGATGGAGCCTGTGCTCGTATACAATCTGCTCCAATCGCTCAGCATGATGAACAACGTCTTTAAGGTATTCCGTACCCACTGTCTAGAGGGGATTGAAGCCAATGAAGAGCGTTGCCGCGAATACGTGGAGAACAGCGTTGGCATCATTACAGCCTTAAGCCCTCATCTCGGTTATGAAGTGTCCGCCCGTATCGCCCGCGAAGCGACGGAGAACGGCAAGTCCGTAAGAGAACTGTGCTTGCTATACAACGTGCTAACGGAAGAGGAGCTGGATACGATTCTCGATCCTTATGAAATGACCAAGCCGGGAATCGCTGGTGCAGCTTTGTTCGAGCGAGAGTAATTCTGACTTGAGAGACGCCCATTCTATGGGTGTCTCTTTGTTGTGTCTCTCGATATCCATGCAAACATGCGTTTCACCGATTGCTGATGAATATCAGGCGGAAAAAGGTGTCCATATCCATCAAATGTATGCATATCCACATCTGCTCCATCTTGTTGCAGCTTCTTAAACATCTGGAGTCCATGACTGAAATCCACTTGAGCATCTTCGGTCCCGTGAATAAGGAGAATCGGGCAGGAGATATCTTCCGCCATATAAAGGGGAGAACGAGCAATATAAGACTCTCGTTTCTTGACGGGGTTCCCGCCAATGACGCGCTTCAGCATTCTGCGAAGCTCCATACGCTCTCCATACGTTTGCGCCAAGTCTGACACGCCACTCCAGAGGATGAGCCGGTGAATATCCGGCATGTCGACCGCCGTTTGTGCAGCATTGATGGCACCGCGTGAGAAGCCCATGACCGAAATTCGGCTTGGATCGACGAACGAAAGACTTTGCAGCAGACGATAAGCCGAACGAACGTCTTCTTGCTCAGCACCGCCGAATTCATCTCGTCCTTCGCCACCTTCATTGCCGCGGTAGGTAGGAGCAAAGACAAGATGTCCGAATTGCGAGAACTGCTCTAACCAGTCCGATTTGACCCGGCCAAATTTACCCATGCCTCCTCTGCAATAGATAAGAACAGGCCATTGTTGCTCATATAAATCTTGGTTCGCCCGGTTCAAAGGATGGGCTATTTCCGTAACGGGCAGATTACCTTCACCATAGAATCGTTCGATATTGGATTGTATTTCACTGGCTGGACGTTCATGGCCATAGGGGAGGCTCAAATACCCCTTTACACGTAATCCATCCGATAAGTATGTAATGTGATAGATCATTTTGTGAATATGCCCCTCTCATTAGTCTTGTTATCCACGATAATATCAACATGAAGAATAGGACACAATTATATTGTATCTCCCGCTTTAAGCGGCCGCAGTATGTCCCGATATGCGGTAGAGTTCGTTGAGGTGTTGTTCATCCGTTGGTTTCTGATGGTGTTTTGCGGTATTTCTTATTTTCGGAAAAGTGATAGTCATCGAATATTTAGCAGTCTTTTCGCCGTTCTTGTGCCAACGATGATCATCGTGATTATGCCCTTAGCAACACTCTCCCTAACGCTCAGTCAAAACTTTTTGTCACGGCGGATTCATGCTAGAACACACTTAAGAAACTGAAATTCTAGGAAGCTAAAGTTACGTAAAATTCGAAGTCTCAAATAATTGATAAAGCCTCTTGAAATAGGAATGTTTGTTCGGTATAATCAATATATAGGAACAAATGTTCTGGTTGTGGATCGGAAAGAGCTGTAGCAAGGAGGCGACCTATGAAAGCATGGCAATCCATTGATACGCTGGAAGAGTTACATAACTATTTTCATTCGGAATCCGTATGTGCAAGCTTATTGTATCAGATGAAGTGGCCGGAGGGTTTTGTCTGTCCGCGTTGTAGGCATGGCCATGCCTACATTATTCAGACACGCCGGTTGCCTCTGTACGAGTGCCGCATGTGTCGGCATCAGAGCTCGCTTACCACCGGCACGGTCATGGAAGGTAGTCGCACCCCCTTGCAGAAATGGTTCACGGCGTTCTGGCTGGCCTCTCGCCCGGATGCTGGCATTAACGCCGTTCAGCTTAGCTCGATCATCAAGGTAACCTATAAGACAGCTTGGTTGATGCTGCACAAGATTCGGGCAGCGATCAGCCATGCCGACGCCGCGCGGCCACTAGAAGGCAAAGTTCAAGGTATCGTTGCCTTTCAAGGCCTCACGTACCATTCTATGTTGGAGCTTCATCCCCGGGAGTACCCCCTTATCGTTTCTGCATCCGTCAAGGAAGACGGGCTGGAGAGCAAATTCAAGATGAAGCTTGTGAAGCAGGAGCATCTTTCGGGGAAGTTGCTGCTTCGTTCAGGCTGTGACCATTTCACAGCTCTTCACGTCACGGAGACCGCTCTCGAGACGACTATTATCCGGCATCCTTACCGAACTCGTAGGGATAATCGCTTATATCAAGCCTTCAATCGGGCACGTCGCTGGATGAACGATACGTTTCACGGAATTGGAGAGAAGTATCTTCAGAGGTACCTGGATGAATTTTGTTTCCGTTTGAATGCAACTACTCAACCTACGTCCACGTGGGAGCGACTTTTATGCGTGTGCATGTCTTTTCCCGCTGCCTTGGAACATCTTTTTGCCCATCATGACACAAGTCCTTCTTCTGCCGCACAATCCGCTGCGTAACCGAGTTCATGCAGACGTGAAACGCTAACTTCTATTATATCTGAATTCATTTTGACATCGTCGCCTTTTTAATTTCTCAGGTCATGTAGATTATGCAGCTTGCTTGCGACGTTCTGTCCTTGTGCATACATGAGCGCGTCCAGCAACGTTTCTGGGATCACGAGACATGATCGTGCCTGCACCGTACCTGAGGCATGCAGACATGAAGCATGCTTTAGTCAATTTTGCAGTTATATCGCGATGATATGCTTGCGTTGTTCAAAAAACATACAGCGATGAACCTACATTTTTTGGACTGAACATGCGAAGACGAAATGTGAAGAACGAGCCGAATTTGTTAGACTCGTGGTCTTCTTGGATCCAACTTGTTTTGTACCTGAGCCAAGGGGAGAGTGTCGCTAAGGCTTGAGTACGAACATCATTCCTCGGAAACGAAACGGGTTTTCTGTAACTGGAGTACCGTGCCGTCACGTCACTGAACATGGATAGACTATGTCAGCGGCGAGATGATCATCATGCGTATCGTATAATATCTGCACTATCTTCTGTCGATGCACCATACTTGACAGAAGCGCATACACATGTAATAGTAGAGCAAATGGATATAAATACCGAATCCAAATGAAAGGGCGATGCAATATGGTGCGCGTTCATCATTATCAATGGGATGACAATTTCATAGGTCGCTCTTTTTCAATAAGGGGCTGTGTGGAAGTAGAGAACTTCCGCACAGCCCCTTTCTTTTGTTAAAGCAGGAAAGGAGATGAATGTATTGGCTGTCAAACAATCACAGCAAGAAATGCAAACAGGACCTATCACGTTAAAAGGAGAGCAGCTGACACTTAATCAGTTGGCCGCCATCGCCTGCGATTACAATCCAGTCGTGCTTGGTGCTGACGCGGTACAACGTGTCAACCGTTGTCGTGAAATGGTAGAGGAACTCGTGAAAGCGAATAAAGTGGTATACGGGGTTACAACCGGATTTGGAAAGTTTAGCGATGTCACGATTTCATCAGAAGATTCGGCCGGGCTCCAAGCTAACTTAATCCGCAGTCACGCGTGCGCTGTGGGCCTTCCTTTGCCCGAAGCCACCGTACGCGCTATTATGCTTTTACGAGCGAATGCCTTGGCAAAAGGCTACTCTGGCATTCGTCTGGAAACGCTTCAATTGCTAGTCGATTGTCTGAATCGGGGAGTGCATCCGATCATTCCCGAGCAAGGATCGCTCGGCGCAAGTGGGGATTTAGCTCCGCTGTCGCACTTGGCACTTGTTCTCATGGGGGAAGGGGAAGCAGTCTATAATGGCAAGCGTATGGGGGGACATGAAGCGTTGACCCAGGCAGGCCTCAAGCCGATTCAGCTACAAGCGAAAGAAGGTCTGTCGCTCATCAATGGCACGCAGATTATGACGGCGATCGGCGCGTTGACTTATGTGAATGCACAGCGGCTTGCCAAGACGGCGGACGCTATTGCCGCCCTCACGGTTGAATGCTTGCAGGGAATTACGGATGCGTTCGCGGATGAGCTCCAGCGCGTCAGACCTTATCCGGAGCAGATCGGCGTTGCAGCCAATCTGAGAAAGCTGCTCGACGGCAGCCAATTGACGACGAGACAAGGCGATATCCGTGTTCAAGATGCATATTCCTTGCGCTGCTTGCCTCAGGTTCATGGTGCAACACGTCAGGTGCTTGCATATGTGGAGGATAAGCTTGACGTGGAGATGAATGCCGCAACCGATAATCCGCTCTTGTTTTTGGAAGAGGGTGTAGTCATCTCGGGCGGGAATTTCCACGGACAGCCGATGGCTTTTGCAATGGATTTCTTAAAAATCGGGATGAGCGAGCTTGCCAATATTTCCGAACGACGTACGGAGCGGCTTGTCAATCCAGCATTATCCGGCGGACTTCCTGCATTTCTAAGCCAGCAGCCGGGCATGGCGTCCGGCATGATGATTCCACAATACGTGAGTGCCTCGCTCGTATCCGAGAACAAGGTGCTGGCTCATCCGGCGAGCGTCGATTCTATCCCGTCCTCCGCCAATCAGGAGGATCACGTATCGATGGGCACAACGGCTGCCCGCCACGCGGCGCAAGTTATCGACAATACGGCCAAGGTGCTGGCGATTGAACTCATCTGTGCAGCGGAAGCAGCAGTATTTCGAGGCGTAGATAAGCTTGCGCCGTCGACACGCACGTTATTCGACAAGGTGCGTGAACTCGTACCACCACTAACAACAGATCGCTCCCTCGGCAAGGAGATTGAAATTATTGCGTCTGTACTAAGTAAGGGAGAATTCCTTCATGCTGTGGAGAAGGTATCTGGACCGTTGTATTAAATGAATTTCATTTTACGAGGATTCACACTAAAAGGAGGCGTAACAAGATGAATGATGTGAAGCGAAGCATCCGCGCACCGCGGGGAAAAGAGTTGACGTGCAAAGGCTGGGTTCAGGAAGCTGCCATGCGCATGCTGATGAATAATTTGGATCCGGACGTTGCTGAGCGGCCTGAAGATTTGGTCGTCTATGGCGGTATCGGCAAGGCGGCACGCAACTGGCCGTCCTATGATGCGATTGTGCGTGAACTACAGCGTCTAGAGAACGACGAAACACTGCTAATCCAATCTGGCAAGCCCGTCGGCGTATTCCGTACCCATGAACGGGCGCCCCGCGTGCTCTTGTCGAACTCCGTGCTCGTCCCGAATTGGGCCAATTGGGAGCACTTCCGTGAACTTGAACACAAAGGATTGATGATGTACGGGCAAATGACTGCTGGAAGCTGGATTTATATTGGAACTCAAGGCATTCTTCAAGGTACGTATGAAACGTTTGCTGAAGCTGCACGCCAGCACGCGCAAGGAACATTGCGAGGCACGCTGACGCTGACAGCAGGTCTCGGCGGCATGGGCGGCGCACAGCCCCTTGCTGTAACAATGAATGACGGCGTCGTCATTACGGTCGAGGCGGACCGTTCCCGGATTGAACGCCGGATTGAGACGCGTTACTGTGATGTGTTGGCCGAATCATTCGATGAGGCATTGGAGCTTGCTCGGCAAGCACTGGACGGGAAGAAAGCGCTATCTATCGGGTTGCTTGGCAATGCGGCAGACATCTTTCCAGAGTTCGTGCGTCGCGGGATCAAGCCTGATTTCGTCACTGACCAGACCTCTGCCCATGACCCGTTGAATGGTTACATCCCAGCCGGATACAGCATGGAAGAAGCAGCTGCTCTTCGTGGTCGCGATCCGAAACGCTATATCGAGCTATCGAAGGCCAGTATGGCTGTTCATGTGCAGGCGATGCTGGACTTGCAGAAGATGGGCTCGGTCGTGTTCGATTACGGCAACAACATCCGTCAAGTCGCATTCGACCAAGGCGTGCACAATGCCTTCGCGTTTCCAGGCTTCGTTCCAGCTTATATCCGTCCGCTCTTCTGCGAGGGCAAGGGACCGTTCCGCTGGGCGGCATTATCGGGGAATCCGGAGGATATTCGCAAGACAGACGAGCTCGTGCTTAAGCTGTTCCCGGACAATGACCATTTGCGCCGCTGGATTACGATGGCCCAAGAGCGTGTCGCTTTCCAAGGTCTGCCGGCACGCATTTGCTGGCTGGGCTATGGGGAACGTGCGAAATTCGGCCTAGCCATCAATGAGATGGTCAAGACTGGAGAACTGAGCGCCCCGATTGTCATCGGCCGTGATCATCTCGATTGCGGTTCCGTCGCTTCCCCGAACCGCGAGACGGAGAGCATGAAGGATGGCTCCGATGCGGTCGGCGATTGGGCGATTCTGAATGCGCTCATCAACACATCGGCTGGGGCCTCCTGGGTATCGGTACATCATGGCGGAGGCGTCGGCATGGGGTACTCGCTGCATGCTGGCATGGTCGTCGTCGCCGACGGTACGGAAGAAGCGGCGGAACGACTGCGCTGCGTCTTGACGACAGACCCAGGCATGGGTGTCATTCGCCATGTCGATGCGGGTTATGACGAAGCGATTGTGACCGCGGAACAGCACGGGATCTGCATACCGATGCGCGAGCAATCTTGACAATACATGTCATATTCAGAAGAGCAATGAAGGAGGTTGGCTTCTTTGAAACAGATTGAATTGCTTCTTACCGGAATCGGATGTTTGTATACGCCTGAAGGTATTCAACCCCGATACGGGGAAGAGATGGGGCGTATTCGCCAAATGACAGATGCAGCTGTAGCCATTGAACAAGGCCGAATCGTGCTAGTTGGACAGAAAGACGAAGTGATTACGGCTTTGGAGGGCGCTCATATTGTCGAAACAATCGACGTCGGTGGTCGTATGGTAACCCCCGGATTGGTCGATCCGCATACCCATCTCGTTCATGGCGGATCGCGTGAGCATGAGCTCGCAATGAAGCGTTCCGGTGTGCCGTACTTGGACATATTGGCTCAGGGAGGTGGAATTCTGAGCTCCGTAAAGTCTACGCGGTCCTGGAGCGAACAAGAGCTATACGACAAGGCCTGTAGAAGCCTGGATGAAATGCTGCTGCAAGGTGTGACGACGATTGAGGCCAAGAGCGGCTATGGCTTGTCGCTTGAAGCGGAGCTGAAGCAGCTGCGGGTATCGCGTCGGCTCCATGATACACATCCGGTGGACGTCGTGTCCACCTTCATGGGCGCGCATGCCGTACCGGAAGAGTACAAGGGACGCGCCGATGAATTTGTGGACTTGGTCATCCGCGACATGCTGCCGGTCGTTGCGGCAGAAGGGTTAGCGGAATTTTGCGACGTGTTCTGCGAAGAAGGCGTATTCAACGTAGAGCAGTCGCGCCGCATCTTGGCGGAAGGCAAGCGTCTTGGCTTACATCCGAAGATTCACGCGGATGAAATCGTGCCGCTTGGCGGTTCCGAGCTGGCCGGCGAGGTAGGAGCGATCTCTGCCGAGCACCTGTTGACGACGACCGATCAAGGGCTGGCCAGTCTGGCCGCAGGGAACGTCGTCCCGGTCCTGCTTCCGGGAACGTCCTTCAACCTGGGCCTGACCCATCATGCCCGGGCCCGTGACATGATCGACAAGTTCCGGCTGCCGGTGGCTCTGTCCACTGATTACAATCCCGGATCATGCCCGACCGAATCCATCCAGCTCATCATTATGTTGGCATCCTTGAACTTGAAGATGTCACCTGAGGAAATATTGACCGCATGCACGTTGAATGCTGCCGCGGCAATTGGGCGTGCAGGCGACATCGGTTCCATCGAAAGAGGCAAGCGGGCGGACTTGACCATCTTCGATGCGCCCAATCTGGCCTACTTACCGTATCACTTCGGCATCAATCACACATTCGGTGTTATCAAGAACGGAATACCGGTCGTCTGGAACCGTGCCTTGACGGGGAAAGGAGGAAATGCGCGATGAGCTCCCGCATTCCTCACCTGCGTGGCATCCGAGGCTTCATGAATTCCAAGCCGTACCACGACTATGTATCCGGTCACGGAACTTCACTTCACGTGACGTGCGCCGCTTGGGCATCGATGCGATCTTAGACCAAGCATTGGCATGGGCAGGTGAGGGAACGGAAGCGATATACGTCAGCTTTGATGTTGACGTCATCGATCAGGCTTTCGCTCCAGGATGTCCAGCCATCGGTACGGGAGGAATGGACCCGTGGGACGCATTAGACGTATTATACCGACTTGGCATGCTGCCACAAGTCCAGGGACTGGACTTCGTCTGCATTGACCCAACGGTTGATGTCCGCAATGTGACATCAAGATTGGCCGTCCAGTTCATGCTGAGCTTTTTGAGCGGAATGGCAGAGCGATCGTAAATCCAATCGACACCGAACTGCAGCTGCCGGGATATCCCGGCAGCTTTCTTGCGTTCATAGCACTTCCATTGTAATTCCGCACTTGATCCTTACGAAATTGCCAGCTTTGTGTAAGGAAAATCCATCGCACTTTTTCGACTGGTATGTAAAAATAATATTGTAATCAATCAAATTAGCAAACCAAAATGAAGAGGTGGTCTTGGTGAGATCCAATCATGTGTTATCGTCTTTATGTTATTTCAGCATCCTATTCGCACCGCTGCTGCTTCCTATTATCGTACTTCTTATTGCAACAGATGAAGTGAAGGTTCACGCAAAAAAAGCGCTGTGGACGCATCTCATTCCGTGTTTGTCTGTTGTTATCGGTCTTGCGATATCTGCTGCGGTCGGATTCGGTGTCCAGGATATAGCGACATTTGGCATCGGTTTATTTTTGACCTACGCAGCCTTCATACTGACCGGAGTCTATTATTTCTTCTGGAATATCGTGAAAGGCGTGCGCGTGCTGAACAGTCCATCTATCGCAAAGTAATCAGAGCTTGGTTAGCCATCCATTCACCCTCTAAACTGGGTGGATGGTTTTTATTTTCTTTGACTTCAATTCTAGTTTAATGATATATTTTATCGGCATTTTGATGCGATCGCAGATAGGAAAGGGATGTAATAGAAATGACAACAAGCGAAGACACAAAGCCGAAATTATTGCCAACTAAAATCTTGAAATGCAGAAATTCGGAGTGCAAGGCGTGGGTGAGAGACGAATTTGCAACTGCCGAGCAAAGCTGTCCGCTCTGTAACGGCCCCATGCTCAGAAGCATCAAGCACCTGCCTGCCGTTCAGAACAAGGTGAAGCCGCAACCGCGCAAGCGGAAATCGGAATTTTAATAAAATTACATAAGCACATAAACAGAACCGCAGCAACTCCAGGTCGCGTACACGGTTCTGTTTTTCGATTGCTACGAAGATTTTATATCGATAACGTCTATCTTTCTATCATCTGTTCACGATTCGGTCCGACGGAAATCCGGCGAATCAGCACGCCAAGCTGGCGTTCAATGTACAGCACATAATCTCGGGCTTGCTGCGGCAATTCATCGAAGCGGCGTATGCCGGAAATATCGGACATCCATCCGGGCAGGGATTTCAATACGGGTCTCGCTTCATCAATCCGGGCCGATACAGGGAAATGACCCGATACGACCCCGTCAAGCTCATATGCCTCGCACACCGGTATTTCCGGCAAATAACCAAGCACATCCAGGTTAGTCAGCACAACTTCGGTAGCACCCTGCACAGCGCATCCATATCGGGTAGCCACAACGTCGAACCATCCCATGCGTCGCGGCCGTCCAGTCTTCACGCCGAATTCTCCGGCGTCACCGCCACGCCGCCGCAATTCATCCGCTTCCTGGCCCGCGATTTCGGAAATGAACGGTCCGGCGCCTACACAGCTGGAATACGCTTTAACGACGGTGACCACATGCCTGATCGCAGACGGAGGCAGTCCCGCACCGACCGCAGCGAAGCCCGCCAATGTAGACGAAGAAGTGGAGTAAGGATATATCCCATGATCCGGGTCGCGCAGCGCACCTAGCTGTCCTTCCAGCAAGATGGATTCAGCGTTTTGCAGCGCTGTTTGCAGCAAGACTGTCGTATTGCACAAGTATGGTTTTATTTTCTCCGCCTCTTCCAATAACTGTGGCAATAATGCCTCCGCATCCAGCGTTGGTTTGTTATACAGATGAGTCAACAACACGTTCTTTGCTTCAAGTGAAGCTTGGATGCGTGACTTTAACCGCGCTTCCTGATACAAATCCGCAACCTGTATACCTAATTTGAAATATTTATCCGAATAAAAGGGCGCGATGCCCGATTTGGTAGAACCGAATTTACGATCTGCTAAGCGTTCTTCTTCCAGCTCGTCAAACATACGGTGATAGGGCATGACTACCTGCGCACGATCAGAGATGCGCAACTTTGGCTCCGGCACGCCTCTGGCCAACAGAGCGTCGCGCTCCGACAATAAAGCAGTCATGTCGAGTGCCACCCCTGGTCCAATCACATTGACAACGTTGGGGTGAAATACGCCAGACGGAAGCAAATGGAGTGCGAATTTTCCATAGCCATTAATGATGGTATGTCCTGCATTGCTTCCTCCTTGATAACGAACGACATAGTTGGATTCCGCCGCAAGCGCATCCGTCACTTTCCCTTTGCCTTCATCGCCCCAATTCGCTCCGACAATCGCTGTTACTGTCATCCTAACGCCTCCATATAACCGATTTGATTAAACTGTTGTCAACATTGAAACCTTTCTGTATCTTCATTATAATGAAAGTGTTTCAATAAATATAATTAATAACTTTTATATTTGATATAAAGGTGGTTTATGTGTTGAGAACAAATTTAGATTGGTATCGCGTGTTCTATGTGACAGCCACGCAGGGCAGCTTCTCCAAAGCTGCAGCAGCTCTGTTTATTACTCAGCCTGCCGTTAGCTATGCAATAAAGCAGCTGGAAATGACGCTGGGCGGGAAGCTGTTCTCCCGGACACCGAAAGGGGTGGCGTTAACGGCAGAAGGGGAGGTGCTGTTCAAGCACATTGAGCAAGCATATGGCTTCTTAGCTGCTGCGGAGAGGAAAGTGGCCGAAATGCATCAAATGCTGCGCGGCGAAGTTCGCATTGGAGCGGGCGACAGCCTATGCAAGCATTACTTATTGCCTTATCTGGAGAGCTTTCATGCATCTTTTCCCGATATTAAAATTCAAGTCACCAACCGGACTTCGTTAGAGACCGTTCAATTGTTGAAGGAGGGGAAGATCGATTTCGGCATCGTCAACTTGCCGATCGAGGACAAACAAATCCAAATTCGCGAAATCGCCGTCATTCAGGATTGTTTTGTTGCTGGAGAAAAATATAAGCATGTTGCAACGAAGCCTGTTTCTATGAAAGAAATGAGTGAATATCCGATTATCCTGCTCGAAAAAGGGAGCAGCTCACGAAGGTATATCGACCGCTATGTTCAGCTTGCGGGTTTGGATATCCAACCGGAAATTGAACTGGGCAGCGTTGATCTATTGGTCCAATTTGCACGGATAGGCCTGGGGATTTCTTGCGTGGTGAAGGATTATATCCGTGATGAGCTGAGGCAGGGGATTCTATACGAGATCGTGCTCGAAGATCCGATTCCCCCGCGCAGCATCGGGATCATCACATCGAAAGAAATGCCGCTCTCCGTGGCGGCCACTCAATTCCTCCAGTTGCTGCAAACGTGAAAGAACGAACATTACGCTGGAGATTGAATCCGCGCTCGTGCAAAATTACGGAATCCCCTAGCGGCGGCCATCCACTGCCAAGGCATTCCTAACGGCGCAACCGGTTCATTCCAGCATGCTCGATATGAACGTTGACCTCGATCGAATCGAGCGAGTCGGGTGTCAGTTGCAGCAATGCTCCATTTTGCGCTCGTTTCCACATCTTGTTGCAATTCCGGTAGACATACTTCCGCAGCGAGTACACATCGACCTTTTTACGAAGCCCCTGTTCCCATGTATGCCGCACTTCGTCACGTATTTCTTGCTTGGCAAGCGAGATGATTTCTGCTTCGCTCAAACTCCCCATTACTTCCTCTATGTAGCCGTTGACATCTATTTTTAGCTTGAACTTGGGATCGAGACCACGAATAGCAACGGAAAGGCTCGATTTGGGTTTGGTCAGCGCAAGCACGGCTTCCGGCTTCTCTCCGCTGCCGATATTGATGGGGGTTCGTGTGATTTTCTCGGATAGCCATCTTATGCCATGCATATGCTTTAGATTGAACCAACTTTGAAAGATACCGTCTTGGAGCGCATATACGCCGTTGATTTGATACTGGTCGACTTCCTTATCATTCTCCGTCCATTTCTTCTTATTGATCGACATACTCGGCAGCAGTAGTGTGGATCCTGGTTCATTCAATTCCACAACCATACGATAGAGCTGAACGGGTGGAATATAAGCTTGCTGCTTTAACACATCATTCGGAGCATGAAGTATGGATGCAACGGGAGATTGGTTGAAAGGAATCGGCAAGATAAATAAATCAGGGATAGATTCTTTCGTCCCAAAGACCCATGGCGTGTATCGAATTCCGGAAAACCGAAATACTGAATCGATCATCTTATTCACATCTTGTTGCAGCGCATGTTCGCTAAAAATGATCACCGTTGTATGATCCCATAAAATTTGCAACGAAGAAGTGGTATACAAGTCGTTAACGGCAGAATCGAGCGAGTAGCCCTCGCCGCGCCCGACCCACACCGGTGTTTTGCCTGTGCTCTTCATTCCTTCTTGCTTGGCAACGTTGGAGAAGTCTAGAGACTGGGTATACACGACATATTTACCATCCTTATAGTCGATACCTAGGGCGGTGATATAGTTGATGTCCTGCACACTTCTGATATCCCAGCAGCCTGCCAGCGAGAGTATTATTATGCAGCATGCGCCGAACAGGATGCAAGCGTTGCGCATCCTCATGTCGAGTCATCTCCTTGCCGCGTATCATCGGTCGTATTCAGCATCGCCGGACGCCGTTTCAGCAATTTGACCGGAACACCGAACAGCGACTTGAGCATGTCTTTGAAAATAGGAGGCGACAACGGAGCAAGGTAGGGAATCCCGAAAGATTGCAATGTCGACAAATAAACAAGGATAGCCAGCATCATCAAGAAAAAACCATACATGCCGAGCACGGATGAACCAATGAGCACGAGCAGACGCAAAATGCTGACCGTGCCGCTTAACGTCTGATTGACAAGCGTAAAGGTGGCAACTGCAGTAACGGCTGCCACGACGAGCGTCGTAGGCGAGCTAAGCCCGGCACGAATAGAGGCATCCCCGACGATTAAGCCTCCAACGACGGCGATGGTCTGGCCAACCGCTTTCGGCAAGCGGATGCCTGCTTCGCGGAAGATTTCAAATAAGCCGAGCATCAGAATCATTTCCATTGGCGCGGACAATGGCAGCCCCAGACGGGAAGTCGTAACCGTTGCCAAGAGCGGGAATGGGAGTTGTTCCAGGCCAAATGCGATCAAGGCAATCCAGAACCCCGGCATAAAAATGGAAACGAACAATCCGATGATGCGCAATATTCTTTGAAACGTCACAAAGAAATAAGGGAAATGGATATCCTCCGGCGATTTAAGCGTCAATACCAAATTGGCTGGACCGATCAGCACCATTGGCGATCCATCGACAATGATGATGAAGCGGCCCCGCACAAGCGCTTGCACGACATAGTCGGGGCGCCCAATATAATCGAGCAGCGGGAACAAGGCATACTGCGAATCGCCCAGCGCTTCTCCAAGCTGGGAGCTGCTTACGACGGCGTCGGTATCGATCTGTCCGAGCCGTTGTCTGACTTGATTCAACATATCCGGATTCGCGATATCCGCTATATACAGCAATGACACCTTAGTCTGGCTGCGCAGCCCTATGGAATAGGTCTCGCACTTCAACGAACGGGTCCGCATCCGCTTGCGTATGAGTGCCACATTCGTTGACAAGCTCTCCGTAAAACCATCTTTCGGACCTTTTATTGAAATTTCCGTATTCGACTCTTCGGGGGAGCGATTCGGCGGGTCTGCAATATTGACAGAGTAGAATAGGTTGTCCCGTTCAAATCCGATGATGAGCTGACCCGAGAACAGGACTGCCTCCGCCGCCTGTATTCCTGCCGTCGGATCGAACGGCTGCAGCGCAAGCGGATTGTTGCGGAGCAAGCTATCCAAGGAATGCGCATCTTCCAGCAACGCCTTCAATTGCGGAATGACATATTGGTTCAACTGCTTAATGTCTGCCAGGCCATCGCAATAAATTAATGTAACTTTATAAAAATTGCTGCCGGGACCAAATAAATGGATCTCGCTCCGGATATCGCCGCATCCAGTCAGGTATGTCAATAAACGTTCGGCCGTTAACGGCACCTGTTCTGCTTGCTCATTGAACGGGTTAGGAGTCGGAACAAGGTTCTTGTTCATGTGCAGCCGCTCCTTTGGATTGTCGTTGATGGCTGGCGGCCAGAAGAGCAAGCAGCAATGACAGCAGAACAAGCCCAAAGGTTACGCCAGGAAAATAAAAGGATTGCAGCATTTCTACAAAACGAATGTCATCATTAGCCGCAAGTGTGGCTGCGCATAGAATGACCGCTGCCAACAGCCCGGCGCCGACTCGTTGGTGCGGGCCGCGCAGTGGCAATAAATCCAAAATAAGAAACAACTCCAACGAAATCCTGATAAACGAACCAGATAACCATTGATAGATGGAAAGAAAGTCTACATGTTCGATATATTTTCCCGCCGTTACAATTCTCCATTGCTCGAAAGCGGGATAACGCATCAAAGACGCATTGGCAGCTCCAAAGTTGGCGATTGAGCCCAGATAAGGGCCGATGGTCAGTCCGGCCAAAATGACTGCCAGCGCTGCCATCCCCCAGAAGCCAGGCTTCTTCGAAAGATGGGGCTGCAGCAAAATGACAACAATTAATTCTGCCATCCCGCCTCCGATAAGCACCAATCCGCGTATGACCGGGGCAATGCCATTCTCCAGTACCGGCAGAATAAGTGAATAATCTTTGAATTGGAAATTTGCTCCCATCACGAAATAGCCTAGTATGATGACGACCGGAAGAAGGATTCCCGCGCAAATGGCGATAGCCTGAATGCCGGCAAGCGCGCTCGCTAGCGAAAGCAAGACCATTGTAGCGGTAATGACAACTATCGGCGTGTTCGGCAAATAGGATATTTTCGACCATGTGGACGTGTCCTTTAACGTGACAAACGCAGCCAGCAGCAAATATGCGACAAATAGCAGCGTGATAAACCACGCTGTTGCCGCTCCGCTTATTTTGTAAAGCCATGGGAACAGCGCGTCGGTTCCTTTCTTGCGTATAATCCATATGAGAAGCGGGATCCAGCAAAGGCTAAGAACCAACGCCAACAATACGCTTATCCAACCATCTTTATGAGTTTGCCGCAACAAAAGCGGTATGACAGTAACATGGTTCAACAGCCCCGTGGACATTACCAAGATGAAACAGGTTTGCAGATAGGTAATGGAATGGCGTGGCGACATCATCTGTTCTCCTTCGTGCAGTTATTATGCTGCAGTATTGCGTTGACAACCATTAGTGTTAGTCGAATCCATGAAAATCATCCCATAAACAGCAAAAAGAAGGCAGCAACCTGATGGTTGCTGCCTTCTTATAGGAGTAGGACCGGTGGGGCTCGAACCCACGACCTGATGATTAAGAGTCACCTGCTCTACCAACTGAGCTACGAATGGCGTTGCTTTACAGCCATGCATTGAATGCAACCACTATAATGATGGCTCCACTTAATACGGTGCTGAATTGCCCTACAGTGAAGGAGCCTATGCGTATGTTGGCCACCTTCTGGCCGATAATCGCACCCAGCCATAGGGTGATGAAGCTCCCAATTGCCGCCGTCAATGATATGGCGATAGGGGACAGCCCGATTAATCCAGCGCTGAGACCATTGGTCAATGCATTTGCGGAAAGAGCGACGCCGAGTATAGCGGCTTCGATAAGGTTAATGCTGCCGGAACGGTCTAAATCGGCTTTTTCCGGATTGGATATTAATCCTTCGAGGCCGATATTCCCTGTCTCAGGAGCAGAAGCCCGCTTGCTCCGGGGCACGGTCAGCAGCACGATGCGCACTCCGACGACCAGCAATATGAATGTTGCCAGTAAGGTTGGGAGAATGCCGGGAAGAATGGTTGAAATCCATTGACCGAATAAGATTCCTGACATACTGAACAAGAAGCAAATGGCCGCAATAAAGGAGTTCGAGAGTAAGCCGATGCGAATTTTCCGGATTCCATACGATATGCCTACACCTAAATTGTCAATGCTCGATGCCGCCGCAAGCCCCAAAATCATTAACCATGCCATTGTTGAAGCACCTCCTTGTCATTGTGTTCCGTGTGGGCATGAAGTAAAAGACGCACCTCATTCATCATAGTGTGGGACGATTCAGAATAGGATGGGGGCACGATTTTTGTAGGTTTCCTCTTCTTGTTTTCACTGCACACGCCCATGTGAAATTGCTGCTTGAATACCTCATCGATGTAGTACACATTCTTGAATACGTGAGCATCCCTGTCACTTTCCAGGTGGTAATGCAGACATGACATACAATAGTACATGTTACCATCTCCCCTTCTTGTTGTCATTACGCCGACCCTGTGGGTCTGACTGTTGAGATATCTTATGTGCATCTGTTGAGAAAGGTGCATCGGGCTGAGGTATGAATTGAGAAATCTTCAACATTGCGATCCGGGCCTGTCGAAAATGATGAAATGGGCGAAAGACGGCAAGATTGGTGAGCAGACGTTCCTCATTCGTGCATATACTGATAGCGATAGACCGTGTTCCATATTTCACAGGAAAGGATTGAATTGACAATGTCGGACCATCAAGGGACAGAGGACTTGGGAATGCTGTTGAAAGATTCGTTGAAGCAACAATCCCTTTCCATGCGAAAATTAAGCGGGCTCACCAATATCGATACAGCAACGATTTCCAGAATTATCAACGGCAAGCAGCCGGCAAAGCTCGACCATCTGCGCCGATTCGCGGAGCACCTTCATCTCCCGATGGATAAATTGCTGGAAGCGGTAGGATTGAATAAAGGGACGCAGCATAAAGAACTGCGCGAGGAGATCGGTGATTCCGTGGCGACCATTCAGGAATTGCTGCATTCTATCCGGCTGCTGGATTATCAGGTGACGGCAGAGCACGTTCGCCAAGAACTGGCGAAATATGAGCAATATGCGCAAACGGAAGAAGGGAACCGCATCATTTTGGAATCTTTTCATAGCAAAGTGAAAGAAGTAAGCGGATGGGGGCCCTTCATCAATCAATTGCATTACATGTTCTCAAAATATTGCGACGAACGCGTAACTCCAGAAGATCGGTATATCTTGGGAAGCGCGCTCTTGTATTTTATTTTGTCGGCAGATATTATTCCGGACTATTTGTTCCCTATCGGCTATATCGATGATGTCATAGCTGTACAGCTCGCCATGGAGCGTCTGTCTTCCTCTGACGATTCGATTGCTTGAGCGAATTGCGGGAGCATCCGATCCAGTATTTGTCACTGTTCGTTCAAACATCGTTCACCTTCCGTTCATATTGGACTAATAATTGTGATTTAATTTATAGCTACAATAGATAGCAGGGAAGAACATTTTTCCAATACCGAACCGTTCGCGGCAATTCGTGAACAGGGTGAATGAGTTGAGGGGGCATTGATGTGAATAAGAAATTTGCCATTGCGGCATCCACACTTCTTCTCGCCGTGGCTTTGGCTGCATGCGGCAGCCAGGGGAACGATTCAGCGGCAAAAGATGAAGGTACTTCAGCAACCGCTTCTTCGGGCGATGTGCAAGCCGTCACGTTGAAAGCGTCCAATTTTGAATTTGATCAGAAAGAAATCAGGGTAAAGAAGGGCCAAACGGTCAAATTGACGCTTGAAAATAGTCAAGGGATGCACGGTGTAGAAATACCGGATTTGAAAGTGAAGCTAGACTCGCCGGGATCGACTGAGTTTGTGGCTGACAAAGAGGGAACATATGAATTCAAATGCTCGATTATGTGCGGCACCGGTCATAATGATATGGTCGGCAAGATCATCGTCGAGTAAGGATTAGATAATAAGCAGCGCATGGTCCAATCAATTCATGGATCATGCGTTTTTGTTTTGTCAGCAATTCGTTCATGTCCGTCTACATGAGCTTCGTATATAATGGAAAAAGAGCTCGTTGCATAAAGGAAGCGAATTGGAGAGGTGAAGATATGACGTGGTTGAATGAACTCGTTGCCATGCGATGGCGTCAAGAAGGAGAGCGGTACGCCAAGAATGTCAATGAATTTGTGCGCAAAGGGTTGACCGAGGGCTGGGATGCAGTGGACGAGGGTGCTTTGCAGGAGGACGGCCGCCGCGAGCTGGCGGAACAAGTATTCGGAATGGTAGCCGCCGCGAATGAAGCAGGAGATATCGAACAGCTGCGCAGCGCGCTTCCGCCGGCCACGTGGCCGTTATTGGGAGCGTTCGAGGATAGAATTCAGGCGGTGAAATCATTGTTTTTCATCGATGAGCATACCATTGTCTTCCGAGCAGGCGCAACCTGGGAAGCGGGCTGCGTATATGTCGTCAGCGAAGAAGGGGACACGAGGCAATTCGAGCACATCACGCTTGTCGGTCGTTCTCCTAATTGTGAAACGTATGCGCTTGTCGACGAGGAAGGCATCCGCACTTTACGTGGAATACATAATGATTTGACAGGAGAGCTGCTGCACTCTTTTTCTTGGAACGACATACTCGACTCCATTAAGAGTTTGGGGTGTCCTATGCAGTCCTTGGCGGACGCAGAGCAGCCTCATGAGCAACTCACGGAAATTATCCCGTTTGCTGACGGTAAGAAGCTGATTGTTGTGTCCAATCTAGGAATCTATCTGATTGAAGCCGGAGTAGCGAAGCTGCTTCATCCGTCTGCAGAAGAAATCGAGGATTGGAGCAGTGACGATGTTGAAGCCATCTGGCTTGATATGGTTCATGCTGCGCTGTCGCACGATGAGAAGCATATCGCTCTTGGAAGCCAAGGAAGCTCACACCTGCTATACGACGCGGAAGGTAATTTGAAGGCAGAAATCTATCCCGAGAGCAGCTATCCGCATTGCTGTTTATTTAGCGGAGATGATGAACGCATATTGTTCAATTCTTGCCATTTCTACAATGGCATTACGCTGTCAGCTTCCATACAAGAGGCACTTGCCTCAAGTCCGCTGGAGGCCGGAGAGGAGGATATCATTGAAGACGGGGCCCGTGTGTATGCCGCTGCTGTTCGTGGCGATGAGATGATTCTAGGAGATGCCTACGGTTATTTGAGAACCGTAAGGCTTGACGGAGCATTGTCGTGGCAGCATTTTTTGGGCAGCACGATATCGGGCATTACGGTCAGTCCTTCGGGCAAGCGGTTAGCTGTCGGTTCGTACGGAGGCATGCTCCATCTACTGGATTTGGATACGGATGAACGTGACCCTTACGCGATAGGGACCGCTGCACATCGGGAACTGGCGCGATGGATCGTATGGAAGGGACTAGAACAGCCCTTGCAGTGGTAACGTATGGCTTCCTGCTCAGTAAAGCAACCTGCAGACTGTATCAGCTATAGCTGAATCACGGGATGAAAGAAGGAGTTCATCATGAAACGAAGCTTGAGTCTGGAACTGGAAATGTCATAGTAGTGGAACAATTAATACTCATTAGGGAGGTGTAGCGGGGTGCAATTGGTCATCGTTCCGGTTGACGGAAGCTGGGATATGGAAGAGCTGCTTCCTTATATAAGCGAAGAGCGGAAAAGTAGCATTGCTCGTTTCAGACAAGAGATCGACGCAAAGAGAACGCTGCTATCCGAATGCATCGTGCGCGCGTTGATCATATCCCAATACGGGTGTTCAAATGAACACATTCGATTTGAACGGCACACGCATGGCAAGCCTTATGCGGCAAGCCATCCCGATTATCACTATAATGTCAGCCATTCGGGGGATTGGGTCGCATGCGCCGTGGCGGATCTTCCGCTGGGCGTAGATATCGAGCAAATCCGTCCCATCGAGTTGTCGATTGCAGAACGCTTCTTTGCCGCTTCTGAAACGGAGGCAATCCTGTCATTGCGCGAAGCGGAAAGACTTCCGATGTTCTATAAGATTTGGACATTGAAGGAAAGCTTCGTGAAGGCGGAAGGGACAGGGCTTACCGTCCCCCTTGACAGCTTCACATTCACCGTAGGCGGCATGGATGACATTCAGATGGCTGCACGGAATCAAGAATACCGTTATCGTTTCAGGATGTATGCTCCCGACCCGGAACATATGCTAGCCGTGTGCGCAAGCGGCGGCGAGTTCCCGGATCAGCCATGCAAGCTGTCGGTGTCAGCGATAACCGAGGCGCTTTGCGGAAGAGACGTTTTGACGCTTGCATAAAGACCGTATTTTCATATACAAACCGCCATTCGGCACGAAGGACATGATTGTTTCATTCCTTCGCCGGACGAGCGGTTTGTTTTTTATTCGAGATCGAAACACTCAATAATCTCCGTGAGGTGCTGGCTGCTCAAGATTCCAATGCTTCAATCGACTTCAATACATGATCGATTAAGGAATCGATGTCATCGATATGGCTTTCATTCACTTTTTGGCGAAACTTCGCCCTGATTCGATATACCCCATTGTCGGCTGGCTCAGCTGATATACTCGTTGCTGCATCGCCGTATGGCTCTAATTGATATGAGCGCTCGTGAATAATATCCGCCGATTCAGCCCAGAGAGCAGTTAATTGTTCATGAACGTGATGGGAGTGAACCGCCTGCTCTCCAGGCAACTCGAAGGTAAGCTGAAGCTCTGCTCCGGGCTCTTCATCAACGATCCGTATGCCGCGAAGCTCACCGGTGAAATCAGCCAAGCCGCTCGAAATTTGAAGCTCGGCGATACAACTGCCATCCTGCGGCTTTACTCTCATTCGAAACGTCCGGTTGTATCCCGCCAGATCGATAATATCTTCGCGTCCGACGATCAGTATGCCAGCTTCTCTTTCCACATCATACAGCTTGCCTTCGAACACCACTTTCAGATTGTCGAATATCGTTGGGTCAAACATTGCTTATGCCTCCAGTCGTTCTAACCTTCTTTATTTATAATCAATCTTAGTACAACGCCACCTCATCAGTAAAGGAAGGAGCAGCATGTATGGCACTGCATGAGCATTTATGCGAAAATGGAGTAAAAATGGATTAGGGGTGCTTCGCTTTTGAAAACAATAGGCCTTATCGGCGGCATGAGCTGGGAGTCATCTTTACTTTATTACCAAATTATAAATCAGCGAGTAAAAGCAAAGTTAGGCGGGCATCATTCTGCAAAAAGTCTGATGTACTCTGTAGATTTTCAAGAAATCAAATCCCTTCAACAGCTAGGCAACTGGGATGAAGCCACAAAAATGATGATAGATGCAGCGCGAAAACTGGAAGCTGGCGGAGCCGATTGTATCGTCATCTGCACGAATACGATGCACAAGATGGCAAGCGAAGTAGAAGAATCGGTATCTATCCCTTTACTGCATATCGCTGATGCAACTGCGAATGAAATCATAAGAGACGGAGTAAAAAAAGTCGCTTTGCTGGGAACCGCGTACGCGATGGAACAAAATTTTTACAAAGGCAGACTCATTGACAAGTATGGGCTGGATGTCGTGGTTCCGGATGAAGCAGAGCGAGGGATTGTACACGATATCATCTATCAAGAGCTATGTCTTGGAATTATTAACGAAGAGTCTAAGCAATCCTATGTAAAAATTATTTATAACCTTATTCAACAGGGAGCTGAAGCTGTTATTTTTGGATGTACTGAAATAGGGCTGCTCATCTCACAACATAATTGCAGTATACCCGTTTATGATACAACAAAAATTCATGCTCAATGTGCTGTCGATTTTGCGTTGGGCGTGTCGAGTGGCGCGGCCTTGTCCGCTGTAAAAGAGTGCATAACGGATTGATGCTTCATGTCGTAAATTTACACACTTGATGTCGCCATATTAAACTTTTAATTCGAGTGAGCTGTGTTATATTGAATGCAGGTGTCATTATTTTATATACAAAGGGAGAGATGGCTGTGTCACTTCGCATCGGAAAATTAAGCTATTGGCACGTGCATGCTTGGGACTATACAAAACAGGCGGAAGAACACCCTGAGACGATAATAAGTGCGGTATGGGATGAAAATCCGGAACGCGGCAAGCAAGCGGCAGAGAAGCTGGGCGTGCCTTTCTATGCTTCGCTTGATGACATTTTGGCCAGTGATATCGACGCCGTTATTGTAGATACGCCGACTCGCATGCACCGGGATGTGATGATTGCGGCAGCTAACGCCGGCAAACATATTTTCACCGAGAAAGTGCTTGCGCCCACGTTGAAAGAAGTTAATGAAATTTTGGAAGCGGTGGAGAAGAACGGCGTGAAGTTAACGGTGTCGCTGCCCCGTTTGAATGATGGTTATACGTTGACGATTCAGCAAATATTGGCCCAACAGCTGCTCGGAAAAGTAACGTTGGTTCGTGTCCGCCTATCTCATAACGGAGCGATTGCCGGGTGGCTGCCAGATCATTTTTATAGCCTGGAGGACTGTGCAGGCGGCGCGTTGATCGACCTTGGCTGCCATCCGATGTACTTAACGCGGCTATTCCTAGGAGAAGAACCGGTTGATGTCTCGGCTCAATATGGCTATGTTACAGGAAAAGCGGTGGAAGATAACGCGGTATCGATGCTTTCGACGCAATCAGGTGCCGTAGGCATCGTCGAAGCGGGCTTCGTGAATTCGTATTCACCGTTCACGGTGGAAGTGCATGGAACGGAAGGAACACTCCTGTACGGAACCCCGGAAGCGAAGCTTCTGCTTCGGACTAACCGTCAAGGAGCTGAACTAGCACACGATTGGCAAGAACAGCCGTTGTTGTCCAATCGGGATAGCGCTTTCCATCAATGGGTCAGTCATATTCAAAATAACACGAAGGCAGAGGAGAATATCCGAATGGCGGTGGAATTGACCAAATTAATGGAAGCCTCCAACCGCTCGGTTGCAGAACGCCGCGCCATTGGTCTGGAGGAGCTGGAACGCTAATCCGAATTTCAGGAGGTGCTATTCAATGAATTCTTTTCCATTCGAAGTGATGTGGGAGCGTAAGGATGCATTGGAACGCCTTGATTTGCGGATCCGCTGGGGACATTATGAAATCCGGGTGCTCCGGTTCCATCTGACGACGTTTCCACCTGGCAAAACGGTAGGATTTCATAAACACTCAGAGTTTGAATTCCACTTCATTCCCCGGGGAAAAGGTAAAGTGATCATGGAGGATCGATCGTTCGATTTAACCGCAGGCATGTTCTATGTAACGGGCCCTGGAGTCATGCACTATCAAGAAGCCGATGCGAGCGAAGCGATGGACGAGTTATGCCTGCATTTCGATATCGTGGACCGTTCCTCGGCCCCATCTATCGGCGATGATCGGAATGTAGATAAGTGGGAAATCGCAGACTCCGGCAGTTGTATTGAAATGCTGGAATCCTTGCCGCTGCAGCCAGCCATAGATAAACATGACGCGATGTGTTGTTTTCTTGAAGCTTATCAGGCTCGCTGCGACAATACCTTAGGTTCGTACACGGCGATTAAGCACAGCATTATCCAAATCTTGCTGCGCGCGGTAAAAGCCTATGATATGAAAGACATGCCAGCCAGTCTTCCATCACGCGACTTGAACGCGAACCGCTATCGGCTCGCTCTGCAATATATTCGTGCCAATTATGCGGGCATGATGACGTTGAAGGATGTGGCCGAGAAGCTGAATATAAGCTCGCGCCAGCTTCAGCGTATTTTGAAAGCGCACCATGATAATCGGTCGTTCTGCGCTATTTTGGAGGAAGTGAGGCTGGATGCGGTGTGCCGGAAGCTGGTGGAAACGCGGCTTCCCATTGAAAAAATTGCCGTGTCCGAAGGGTTTGCAAGCGCAAATTATTTGCACGCCGTATTTCGCAAACGATTCGGAATGACCCCTTCGCAATATCGCGAGCGGGAATTCAAGTCCAGATAGCGAAGCTCTGCTGTATTTCATGCAAAATATAGCAGAGCTTTTTCGTTCATATAGCATACAGGCTGGTGATGTCTGAAATGAAGTTCGTCAGGAATGCTTCAGCATCCGAACAACAACAGACATACGATGACTAAAAGCAGGAAAAGAACGAGGATGATATCCACATGAGTCAAAGCGGGGGACGACCTTCTGTATTCAGCACAACTGTTCGCCATGTATGCTGAACCCCTTTCACCTTACCGTAATAATTCATTGTATGAAGAAGGCCAGCCTTTCTGATTGGACACCTATCCAATTAGGTGCTGATATTGAAGCAGGAAGAGCGGATTCCGTTCTGTACATAAACATTATTATGTTAACTTAAGCGTCAAATAATTATGATTCCTAAAATGTAATGCATCGATTTTCCTGAGTTTAATACCAGCAGTCATCACTCTAGCAGAGCTCGTGCGGCAGGTATCTTGTTACTCTAGCGATTGTCAGATAGCCAGTTACTTGAGTGACCGCTATGCAGCCAATTCCTCTGTTGATTGCCATGTGGTCAATTCCTCTAATGATCGTAATGAAGTTGCTTGATGCATATGCCTAATCTTCCATCCAATCGGTACAGAGACAGCGGGCGAATGCTCACCTCATTACAGGAAGCAGTTGGTCATATGGATTGCACCTATTTCATCGCCCGAACTGTGGGAGACAGAAGAGCAATACACTATTTCCTGAAGTAAGGGGAGAATGAAGCTAAATGGTTGAGAACGAACAGAAGAGACAGCAAATTGTGATTCATGCTGTTCGGGGAGGGTGGCACTTGGTGGATGAACTTCATGTCTACTAGGAAGGCGACTCTTATATTGGTGGGCTCTGAAAACGTCAGAGTAGGAGGTTCTATAGAGGCAGAGGCAGCGCTATGTTCGAAGCTTATAATTGACGTGAGTGATAATAGGTGCTGAGGTAGCTTGGTATCTTCTTATGATGCGCAAGAGGCACTTTTTTTCTATCATCCTATCCATTATAGGGATAGATTGGATGAACTGGTGTACCGTTCGAATTTACTTGGCAGCGACCGTACTGTAGCTAATCGTGGAGTAAATAATGCGATAGCAGTCCGAACAACATACCCGGACTGCCATTTTTATGGGGTGAGATAATTAAGGGAGTTTGCGTTCCTCTTTGTCGTCCGGTCGATCGCGGCCGGTTCCTATATTTACAGCGCCCTGCAATACGAAGGTAAGGAGAGAGATGCCGACGACAGCCAGAAGGCGAATAGGCCCGTTCGATACAGAAGTGTATGCTTAGAAGCGTGAATCCATTACTTGCGAAGGTGAACGTTCTGGATTCGATGATCGGTATCCTTGCTTAGGATGAGCTTGGCGCGGCCTTTGGTCGGCAGTATGTTTTTAGTCAAGTTCACCTGATTGATGTCTCTCCAAATACTTCTTGCTCTAGTAATGGCCTCTTCTTCCGTCAATTCGGCATAGCGATGAAAGTAAGACGTCGGATTCTGAAAGGCCGTATCCCTCAGAAGCAGAAAACGCTCGACATACCACTTCTCCAAGTCGGGTTCCCGCGCTTCCACATAAATGGAAAAGTCGAAAAAGTCACTGACAAATACACTGGCTTCCCTGCTCACCTGCAGGACGTTAATGCCTTCGAGGATGAGAATGTCAGGCTTCTTGACCTTTATAGTCTCATCTGGAATGATATCATACGACAAATGGGAATAGACCGGAGCATGCACCTCGGCTTGTCCCGCTTTAATGTCCGTCAGAAATTGTATGAGCCGCTTCGTATCATAGCTTTGGGGAAATCCCTTCTTGTTCATCATGCGCTTATCTTCAAGTATCCGGTTCGGATACAAAAAACCATCGGTCGTCACGATTTCCACTTCGGGATGCTCTTCGTATTGGGACAACAGTGCTTGAAGCAGCCGTGCTGTCGTGCTCTTGCCTGCGGCAACGCTCCCGGCGATTCCAATGATGTACGGCACTTTGTCTGTCTTTTTTTGCAAAAAGGAAGCTGTTGTCGCTCTCAATTGCTGCGCTGCCGCCACATGGAGGTTAATCAGCTTCGTCAAGGGAAGATAGATGTCTTCAACCTCGTCCACAGATATGCGCTCATTAATGCCTTTCAAGGACTCAAATCGTTCCGGAGATAAAGACAGGCGAGATTGCTCATGAAGCCTGGACCAGTCTTCCCGTTCGATTGTTATGTAGGGACTGAAGATATGCATACTATACCTCTCAATCGGAGTAATATGTTCGGTATGATTCATTGACATATTGTCTCAATAATAATGACCCCAATATAAAACAATTGTCAAGAGGTTCCGTTCGTAGTTCAACAATTTTCACGGATGAATGATGTTATGGAACTTGTAATCTCAAGCAGCTCATTGTATAATTTATACAATTTACGACAGGAGGTGTGAAGAGGTCGATGATTTATTTCCTGTTTTTTGCAAGAAGCGGGGAGCGACACCTTTTACACCCGGGCTGGGTTCGATGGACATATCGGGTAGGGCGTTGATTCGTCCTACTCTTTTTTGTGTTTCCCTCCTCCTTTCTTACGCAATCGGTCTGCAATCATATTGAAGATCGTGTCCCTGAGAACGAAGGAAACCCCTTTTTTGTAAAATAAAGTTAAAATATTTTTGCACGAGGAGGTTCTCGCATGCGCTTTATGAAAAGAACGGCCATCGTTATAACCGGACTGATCGCCGCGATAACGATGACTGTGAGCGATTCAATCCCATCTGTCCATGCTGAAAAAAGCGTCAAATATGTGCTTTACATGGAAGGTAAGCAAGCGAACGAAACGGATATGTTCATTCAGAACGGACAGATGTTTGTCTCGCTGAAGCAGTTGGCAGCGGCTTTTGGACTCCCGCTCACATACTCCCTTACTGATGAACTGTTTACGTATCATGACTATAAGCTTGCAGCCGGCGATCATACGGTCTTGGTATGGGGGAACAGTTATCGGGGGTATCAGATTAACATTCGTGCTGCGGGCGAGGAAAGCTGGGAAAATGATGCCGTAGTATATAAGCCGGAACTGAACTGCCAGCCTGAATCGGATTATTGTGAAGTAATCAAAGAAAAATACCGCGGTCCTGTCGCACGAGACGGAAGTTTGTACGTACCTGCACGTATGATAGCCAAAGCATTGGACTTGACGATGGATGTGCAGAAGAAAAACAATCAATTCTTTGTCGACTTGGTCAAACGATAATAGAGTGTAACAAAGGCCTTTCACTGGATACAATGCAGTATAATTCCAGTGAAAGGTCTTTATATATTCTGATAGAATCCGAATCCGAATCAATATGAAATGTTCTAAATTACAATTTCAGTCCAAAAAACCGCCACGTCGCATCTCCGTGGCGGTTCGATTACGCTGTTATTATGGCGACAGAGCTTTCATAACAAACGTAATGGTTGCCTCGCGCTCTAACTCATCGTCCCAGCCAGAATCATCCCGAATGCCAAAGGTCGCCCTAGTCAAAATATATCCCACGATAATGGAAGCGGTGAGGCGAATAGTCGTTCCCATCGGGAGATTGACCAACTTCCCTTCAGCCTGGAATTTGCGAATGACAGCCTCCACGCGCTCTTTAATCTGAGACACGATCACTTTCTGCAGCTGCGCATGCAGCTCAGGGTGAAAGGGGAGCTCTTGCATCACGATTTTGAACAGGCTCACAAAATTCGGGCTTGCTTCATCGTCATTTTGCCGCCGGAAGAACCGGCTGACAGCAATTCTTCTACCGACGGCTCGATCGTATCCGTCATACCTGGCAACTCCTTACCCTAATGAATCCGTGCACACTTCCGTATTCTTATCATAATCCGATAGGTTTGTTAACTTGGCCAGTATGGGCTTGGGATTCTCAATCGCCGCCATTCTTATTACGCACCGTCTAGCGGGTATAACGGGGCAATCAACTGCAATATGTCCAGTGGAGATTGAAGCTGATAACGGACATGACCGGATATCTCTTTCTTGCTGCCCCATAACGCCAAAGCAAAATCGATCCCTGCTCCGTGCGCAGCTTCCATATCGTAACTTGTATCGCCAATGTAGATGGCTTTCGTCGGATCCACGCCATATTTCTTGATAAATGCAAGCAATGGTTCTGGATGAGGCTTATGGCGCAGCGTATCATCGGCGCATATCGCATTCGGCACATAGCTGCTTAACCCAAATGGCACAAAGTCGTCGATCAATTCTTGCCGCGTCTTCGAAGTTACAATGCCCGCAGCCATCCCTCTCTCATGAAGCGTCTTGAGCACGTGTTCGATACCTGAAAATACGGTTGTCAGATGCGCATTTTCCTGCAAATATTGATTCCATTTTGCTTGCACTGTGTCAATCTCCTTCACTTCAAGCTTCATCAGCGCGTCACGGCCGGGAATCCCCAATATGAGATGCAACTTCTCGTCTTCATACACCGCCCCAAGCTCTTCATATAACACTTGCTTCAATGATGCGATAAGCGCCTGTTCCGTATCAATCAAAGTACCGTCAACATCAAATATGATGCAATTATACAATTGTACATCCTCCTGTTCCGAAGTCACACTTTACGTAAGATAAGTGTCCCGCTGGCTTTGTCCCATTATATTTGCTAGCATTGAATTTGTATAACGAATATATTGCATGGTAACAATCGGATATTTCGATTCAAAACAAGGGACTTCGAGGGTGAATGCAAGATTGGATGTTGAATTGCCTCTCAAAATACTTCGTGATTAAAAGGGAACTTTTAAACAACCTCTAAAGAGGAGGGATTGAAATGGATATTGAGCAATTGCAAGCTTTCCTTGCTGTAGTAAAGAGCAAGAACTTCACCAGAAGCGCAGAGAGCTTGCATGTGGCGCAATCGACGGTAACGGCAAGAATTAAGACATTAGAGGAGTTAATGGGAACACCTTTACTAATAAGAAACAACAAACACGTAGCTTTAACACCAGCAGGCGTGTCCTTCTTGCCCTATGCCGAGAGAATGATTTCTCTGTATGCGGAAAGTATAGAGGCATTAAAATTGCAAGAAAAGTATTCTGAAAGATTTGTGATCGGGGGACCTACTTCAGCATGGATGTATATATTCGGGGAGCAACTGCGGGAATTCCAGCACAACCATCCCGCTATTGCTTGCGAATTATTGACGCACTCTTCGGAGAATACGTTAGAGAAGGTCATTGACGGTATTATTCATGTGGGTATTACTTATATGAAGCCGCGCCATCCGAGACTGGCGGTGCACCACATCATCGAAGATGATTATGTTTTTGTCGCTCGTCAACCGTTCGGTCGCAAGATCACGATGGATGATTTGCACCGATCGAATTTTGTGCTGAATGACTGGGGCAAGCCGTTTATGGATTGGTTTTACCATGAAATGGGTGAGAGGTATATGCCTGCCTTTAAAATCAATCAGACAACGATTGTGATGAAACGTTGCTTAGAGGAAAATTGGTTTACCCTAATTCCCAAGTCGATCGTTAAGAGTTATGTTGAAAATAAAGAGCTTCATATTTTGGAACACGAATTAACATGGCAGCCTCCTAAGCATAATGTGTACGCGGCAACGTTAAAAATAATTGAAAATTCGAGTCTGGCCGCTTCTATTTCAGAGCTGTTGGCCAGCCTGTACGGTGCCCGGTAAAAGAGGAACTTCGGCAAGCCGTACGTGCAGCCATTCGCAAGGAGTGGCTGCTATTGGCTGTTGAGATTGATACAGCAACGCATTCAATTGAAGCTTAAGCAAGCTGTCAGTCCTGTCTTAGCATTCATCATGGCCGTATCTCTGTTAGTTGGGTGTACGGGTGGAACGACGCCGCCAACGGTCGGCCAGCAGACCCCGAACCCGGAGCAGAAAACGACACGCGGGTTTGCGCGACGACGCAGAACTCGCTTTTTTCTTTTCTATGGGTGAGGTCGAAGTTAGTCCCATTGGAACATGTACAGTCAAGTGTACGGACTCGGTGGCTAAACGGCATGTGGACTGTAATTTGTCCAATGGAACGGACCGTTTTTCAGCCATTCGCGCGGATGAAGCGTCAAACCATTGGATCAATTCCAATCGAAGCGACGGTATAGAGATATGCGCTGCTGTTTCATTGGATCAAATCCAATGGATGGGACAAGTGGGCACGCTGACACGCCCAACCCTTCCGCCTTACTTTTTCACGGGGGATGCAGTGAGGTTGACTTATGAGGCGATGTTTTTTATATTTAAACTAAGTATAAAAATGGAGGTTTCCTCATGGCTCGCAAAGGAATGTTAACGATTCCGCGTAAAACGATATATGATATCATATCTCATTCATCAGATCACCCGACCGCGTCGGACGTCATGGATCGTCTCAAGGAACACGGACATAGCTTCGCCTATGCGACGGTATATAATTCTCTCCGGTACTTGACGAAGGAAGGTCTCATTCGCGAGTTGAAGCTGGAAGGTGACGCAAGCCGCTATGATGCGCGCACGGATGATCACCAGCATGTCGTGTGCGTCAAGTGCGGCCGGGTGGAGGAAGTATGCATCTCTAAGCCTAAGGAGTGGTTGGAGCGTATAGCTGAGGAGACAGGTTTCGCTATTACGGAAGAGGAGTTTCTATTTAAAGGAGTGTGTGCGGCGTGCAGCGATTCGAAGAAAACAGTCCAATAAATGATAACGCAACAGGTTCTGCAACGAGCTTCGAAGAGGGGCAGTTCTGCGAGACGACGCGACGGGTCGTCATCGTCAGTCCGTTCCCGGCATCCATTCGTTCACTGTTCGTCGCCCTCACCATCCGCTGTTATGATGTTCTGCTGTTCCATCAGGAACAAGATCCTGTCTTGCTATCGATGAACAGTGACTTAATTATCGTCGATCGGACGCGGACCGTTCCTGCCGATAAGTCGGCTTCCATTCCCGGAAATCATCGTTCCATGCTCCTTCTGCACGGTGAAGGGGAGGATTCAGATACGCAAGGAAAAGAGGTTCTGCTGTGGCCTTGCCCGATCGAAGCCGCCTTGGCCAAGATCGAGGAACTGGTAAGCTCGAATGATTCCCTGCAGCCGATGGAAGGCAATGACCAATTGCGGTTCAAGGATATAGTCGTTGACTTGAAGCGCATTATTGTACTAAAAGCAGGAATGAAAATCGAACTGACCCGAACTGAATTCGATCTGCTCAAAGGGCTCTTGTTAAAAGGCGGCGGCGTGATGACCAGACAGGAAATTATGGAGTTTGTGTGGGGAGAAAATTATTTCGGAGGCAGCAACTCCGTCGACGTTCATATTAAAAGCTTGCGCCAGAAGCTGGGGGATGCCCCCAAAAATCCAAAGTATATCGTTACCGTAAGAGGGATCGGCTATCGAATAGCTGATTAATCTTCATGAACCCTTCATGTATTCTTCATGAAGGGTTCATTTTGTCTTCATCATACCTTCATGATGCAGCGTTGCACCGATGGTATGATGTTTTTGTAAGCAAGATTTATAGAGGTTGTTTAAAAAGCTCTTTTTGATCACGAAGTATATACCTTGAAGTAAATTCGACATCGAATCTTGCATTCACCCTTGAAGTCCGGCTTATATTTAGTTTAAGTTTAAATTTAAATTGAGATAAATGATGGAGCTGATATCATGTACAAAACAGTAATTGTCGGAACGGGACCTGCTGGACTTACCGCAGCCATTTACTTGGCCCGTGCGAACTTGAAGCCTTTAATTATCGAAGGACCGGAACCAGGCGGCCAGTTGACCACGACTACTGAAGTCGAGAACTTCCCCGGCTTCCCTGATGGAATTATGGGGCCGGAATTAATGGACAATATGCGCAAGCAAGCGGAACGCTTTGGAGCTGAATTCCGTTCGGGCTGGGTGAGTCAAACGGATCTGTCTCAACGCCCGTTTACGTTGACGGTTGATGGACTCGGCGAGATCCAGACGGAGACGTTGATTGTATCGACAGGCGCATCCGCCAAATATCTCGGTATTCCCGGAGAGCGGGACAATGTCGGACGGGGTGTCAGCACATGTGCCACTTGTGACGGTTTCTTCTTCCGCAACAAGAAGATTATCGTCATCGGAGGAGGGGATTCGGCGATGGAGGAAGCTAATTTCCTGACACGCTTCGCCTCTGAGGTTGTTCTCGTCAACCGTCGCACTGAGCTGCGCGCTTCAAAAATTATGCAGGACCGCGCGCGCCAAAATGACAAAATTAGCTGGAGCTTGAACCGGACACCGCTTGAAGTAGTAGCAGGAGAACATGGCGTGACCGGTCTGAAGGTAAGAAACAACGATACCGGACAGGAAGAAATCATCGAGACGCAAGGCATCTTCGTGGCAATCGGCCATACACCGAACACGAAGTTCCTCGGCGGTCAGCTGACGACGGACGAGCACGGATATCTGCTGGTCAATCCAGGAACGACGGCAACGAACATTTCAGGTGTATTTGCCTGCGGGGACGTTCAGGATAACCGATATCGTCAGGCCATCAGCGCAGCCGGTACCGGGTGTATGGCGGCACTTGATTGTGAACGATTTCTGGAATCCGTTCATTCGTAATGTACCCTTTTGATGAGGATAAATATTATAGGCTTAACGAAGCTAATAAAGGAGAGAAACCAATGTCCAATAATAAAAAAGTAATCGTCTATTCCAGCACGCATTGCCAATATTGCACGCAAGTTAAAAAATTCCTCAACGAAAAAGGCGTCGAATTCGAAGAACGGAATATCGACAAGGATGAAACGTATGCCGAGGAATTGTGGAATACCGGGATGAGATCCGTACCGGTCACTGTCATCGGTGACGCAAACATTCTTGGTTTCAACCAAATCCAATTGAACAAAGCTCTGGCAGAACGCCAATAAAAATACGAAAATACGAAACGTAAGAGGAGATATCAAATGATGCAACCAACATCCATGACAGCAGCTACGACAATGACGACCGACTATCCGTTTGCCAAAGTAGGCCTTCCTGCGCCTTCCTTCAACCTGCTCTCGACGAAGAATATCGAGACGCTCGAAGAGCGTATTTCTTTGGAGGATTATCGCGGGAAATGGCTCGTGTTCTTCTTCTGGCCGTTCGACTTCACGTATGTATGCCCAACCGAAATCGTTGCCTTCAGCGACAGCTACGAGGAGTTCAAACAGCTTGACTGTGAGATTCTCGGCGCCTCCGTCGACAGCATTCATACTCACCGGGCATGGATTCAAACGCCGCGCGACCACAACGGCATCGGTCCGATCAACTATCAGATGGTATCTGACTTCACAAAAGAGGTTGCTCATAACTATGGCATTCTCGATGAAGAGACGGCAGCTGCGCATCGCGGCTTGTTCATCATCGATCCGGAAGGAATCCTTCGTTACCAAGTGGTGACAGATATGAACGTGGGCCGCAGCGTCGACGAAACGCTGCGCATTTTGCAGGCGCTCCAAGCGGGAGGTCTGTGTCCTGCGAACTGGAGACCCGGCCAGAAGACATTAGGCTGAGGCACATGCGCAATCATGGGAAATCCGCTCCTCCGAGCGGATTTCTTTTCATACGATTATTTCACTTCATAATAATACGAGTTCAAAAAGGTCACTATTTGAACAACCTCGACAACAGGCAGGAGGGTTTTGAATGAACGCAGCAACCTTTGTACTATTTGGAGCTACTGGAGATTTGGCACAGCGCAAAATCTATCCGGCCCTCTTTAACTTATATATAGATCGTAAATTGTCCCCATCGTTTTCCGTCATTGGTCTTGGAAGAACAGAATGGACAGAGTCCGATTTTCGCAGCCGTGTGGAACAATCGATCCGGACATTTTCCAGACGGCCGGCAGTGAATGAGGCCGAGCTGAACGCTTTCTTGGATCTGTTCCGATATTGCCGGCTGAACGTGGCGGTTCCGGAAGATTACGAGCAGCTTCTCGAGCTGGTGCGCAAGCGCGAGCAACAGCTTAGCATTCCCGAGAACCGCATCTTCTATCTGTCAGTCGCTCCGGAATTGTTCGAGACGATTGCGCGGAACATCCAGGAAAGTGGCTTGGGCAGCGTGTCTGGATGGAAGCGTCTCTTGATCGAGAAGCCGTTCGGCAGAGATTTGCAATCGGCCCGCGCCTTGAACGAGCAGTTAAGCAGCGTATTCGCCGAAGAGGAAGTGTTCCGCATCGACCACTATCTCGGCAAGCCAATGATTCAGAACCTGCAAATGTTGGAATACACGAACCCGATCTTGCAGGCGTTATGGAAAAACCAATACGTCGCCAATGTGCAAATCACGGCGAGCGAAACGGTTGGCGTCGAGGAGCGCGCAGCTTACTATGACAAGGCCGGCGCAATTCGCGATATGTTCCAGAACCATATGCTGCAAGTGCTGACGATGTTCGCCATGCAGCTCCCGAGACACAGCACGGCCGAGGACGTCGCCGACAAGAAGAGATCGGTGTTGGCCTCGCTGCGGCAGTTCCACAAGGAAGAAGTTATCCATCATGTAATCCGCGGCCAATATACGTCAGGATACATCGATGGCAAGCCTGTTGCAGGGTACACCGAAGAGCCCGGTATCGGAGCAGCATCTAACAATGATACGTTCATTGCCGCAAGACTGTGGATTGACAATTACTTCTGGAGCGAGGTTCCATTCTATATTCGAACAGGGAAGCGGATGGCGGAGAAATCGACCCGCATCGTCATCGAATTCAAAGATCCGCTCGATAAATATAGCCGGACAAATGAGCCGACCACTCCGAATCTGCTGATCATCGATATCGGCCCGAACGAGGGGATCTCCTTCCAGCTGAATGTGAAAGATGCAAACAACGATTTAAAGACAGAACCGATCCGCGTTCATTATGCCGCCGATCAGGACGATGTCCCTGAAGCGTATGAGAACCTAATCCATAATGCGCTTGTGGGTGATCCAACATTTTTTGCCCGTTGGGATGAAGTGGAGCTGTCCTGGAAATGGGTGCAGCCGATTCTAGAGGCGTTCGAAGATAAGGCCAACAATTTTGTGCCTCTTCACTTGTATGAAGCAGGCAGCGATGGTCCTGAGGCGTCCCGGGGCCTTCTGGAAGAAGACGGCTTTCATTGGTGGCCTGCTCTCGATTCAGATGCAGCAACGGTATCACATATCGTCAACAAAAAAGGAGAAGAGTGCAAATATGAACCCGTCCGTTGAGCAATTAAGCGTTACTACAATTCGAACGTTGTCCATCGATGCGGTGAACCGGGCCAATTCCGGTCATCCCGGCTTGCCGATGGGAGCCGCGCCGATGGCGTACGCTCTCTGGGCTAACCATTTGCAGCACAATCCTGCCAATTCGGGCTGGTTCAATCGCGATCGGTTCGTCTTGTCAGCGGGTCACGGTTCCAGTCTGCTGTACAGCCTGCTGCACTTGTTCGGCTATCAAGTTACGCTGGATGACCTGAAGCAATTCCGGAAGCTGCATAGCAGAACACCGGGCCATCCCGAAGTCGGACATACGGATGGCGTTGAAGCGACGACCGGTCCGCTTGGGCAAGGCATCTCCTCCGCGGTTGGCATGGCAATGGCAGAGGCGCATCTGGCTGCAAAGTTCAATCGCGAAGGCTTTCCGGTTATCGACCACTATACTTATGCGCTGGCAGGAGACGGTGACCTTATGGAAGGGGTATCGTACGAGGCGATGTCGATGGCCGGTCATATGAAGCTCGGCAAGTTGATTGTTCTGTATGATTCCAATGACATTTCGCTGGACGGAACATTGAACCTTTCATTCTCGGAAAATATAGAAAAACGGATGGAGTCTGCAAACTGGCACTATATCCGGATCGAGGACGGCAATGATGCGGCTGCGATTACGGAGGCGATTGCAGCGGCCAAGAAGCATACGGCTCAGCCGACATTGATCGAAATCCGCACGATTATCGGATATGGCAGCCCGAAGGTCGCCGGAACGAACAAAGCGCACGGCAATCCGCTCGGCGCTGAGGAAGCACAAGCGACCAAGGCTGCATACGGCTGGCAATACGAAGAAGACTTCTTCGTGCCGGACGAGGTTAAGGCCCATTTCGAAGTGAAGCAGCGAGCAGGTGCGGAGAAGGAAGCGGCATGGCAGCAATTGATGGCTTCCTATAAAGTGGAACATCCCGCCTTGCACGATGAATTGGAGAATGCCATCGCTGGTAAGGCAGGAATCGCTCCGCAGCACATTTTGACCTTTGAACCGGGGACAATGGTATCCACCCGTGTCGCAAGCGGGGAAGCGATCAATCATTACGTATCGATCGTGCCATCCCTATTCGGGGGAAGCGCGGATCTGTCTCATTCTACCATGACAGACATTCGCGAGGAGCAGAAGTTCGCGGTTGAATCGTACGCAGGCCGCAATGTTTACTTCGGAGTCCGGGAGCATGCCATGGGAGCGGCCGCCAACGGTCTCGCGCTGCACGGCGGCGTGAAGCCGTTCGTGAGCACATTTTTCGTCTTCAACGATTATTTGCGCCCGTCTATCCGTCTGGCGGCGTTGCAGAAGCTGCCAGTCGTGTACGTGTTCACGCATGATTCCATCGCCGTCGGCGAGGACGGGCCTACGCACGAGCCGATCGAGCAGTTGGCTGCTCTGCGCGCTATCCCGGGGCTGACGGTCATTCGCCCAAGCGATGCGAACGAGACGGCTAGCGCTTGGGCATATGCGTTGCAGCAAATGGACGGTCCGGTTGCACTCGTATTGAGCCGCCAGAACTTGCCGGTGCTTGAAGCTACGACCGCGAATGTGAATGCCCTGGCCAAAGGCGCTTACGTCTTAGCCGAGACGAATGACAATCCAGAGCTTATTCTTATCGGGACAGGTTCCGAGGTGGCCATTGCGGTGCAGACGAAGGCCGAACTGGAGCGCGAAGGTGTCTCCGTCCGCGTCGTGGCCATGCCGAGCTGGGAATTGTTTGAACGCCAATCCGCTGACTATAAGCAAACGGTGCTGCCTCCATCCGTGACAGCACGGATAGCGATGGAAGCCGGTATTTCGATGGGATGGGAAAGATATGCAGGCTCACAGGGCAACGTGCTCTCGATCGACACGTTCGGCGCTTCCGGACCGGGACATGAAGTGATGGAGCATTTTGGATTCACGGTCGAGAACGCCGTACGCATCGCGAAGCAGCTTTTGAACGTTTGAAAGTCCGAAATATACGACATGCTAACATGCAGAAAGGCTATAACCTGCTACGCATCATCCTTGAAGTCAATGCATCATGAGAGTCGGGTTAATCGATTTAGGTAAAATGGGACTCAATCTGGGTCAAAATGTATTGGAACGATAGATTTCGGAATGGATTAACAAATACACCACTTTCCCGTAAATGGGAGGTGGTGTTTGTTATTATTCGCTTGAATCATGCGGCATATTGCAGCAAAAGGAATGTTCATGACGGGATTCGGCATACAATCTGATGACCCTTAGTGGCGGTCAGAGAAAGGAGGAGGAATTCGGTATGAGCGTCAATCACACTGATTACTTGCACGAAATAACCGGCTCACTCCCACCCGGAGCAGAAATTGCACTATTGCCGAATAACCGACCGGCATATATCGTTGCTGATGTAGACGGAGACGGCCAGAATGAGATCGTCGCCGTATATAAAGACCAAGAACAATTATATGTCACGATATTGAAGAAATCTGACGGCACTTGGAGAAGGTCGGCGGTCATAAAGGGGAATGGTTATAACGTAACGAACTTGTTGGCGGCGCCGGTTACAGGAAGTAATGCCCATAATATTATCATGGGGTGGCAGATTGGAAGCATATGGTCGGAATTGGATGGGTTGCAATGGACGCCACACGGTTTTCAACACCTGTTTCCTAAGGGAATCTATTTCAGCAAGCTCGAGGTCGAAGATATGCCTGGCAAGCACGGAAAGGACGGAAAAGCTGAAATCGCGTTATGGGAACATGATACAGGAGATGCGTATACAGTTGAAATTTACCGTTGGAGCCCGGCAGGACTGATTCCGGCTAAGGATGTATACCCTTATTACTTCAGACGGGTAGCAGCTTATTACGAAACATTAGTGAAGGAGCATCCAAGCTTCTCATTTTATTGGTACTATCTTGCCGACGCGCAGGCCAAGGCAGGCATGCCAAATTTAGCGTTGAAATCGATTGAGCATGCGCTCAGTCTTCCTCATCCTTATCCATCCAAAGAGAAGTTGCTTCAGCTGAAGCAGGAGCTTGAGCATACTCAATCGAAGCCCAAGGCCGATGCCAAAGGCATTAACAGCCTGATACTCGATATGAAGCATGGAGACGTGAACGGAGATAGGGTGCCGGATCGGGTCTTTTTGACGGGAAACAAACCTTTCGGAGCAGGAAGTCCATTTTTCGATAATATTGACCTATTCGTGCAAGACGGCCATACCAAAAACATTACAAAAATCCCTCTTGCCGCAAATGCCGGATACAATCCGACGATATTTTTAGGGGATTTTACCGGTGATAAAGTGGACGACATTTTTATTGTAATCGATGCTGGAGGAAGCGGCGGCATCATATACGCTAATCTATATTCCTTTAAGAATGATCATTTTCAACGTATATTTGATTCTGAAATCTACAACAAAACGAAAGAGAACTACGATGTCGTATATAAAGACAACTTCAAAGTGGATGTCATCAATCGTCAGATGAGCACCAAGTATACAATTGATATCGCGTATAAAGGTGCCGATTATTTGGCATCCATTTATGATCAAAATGGAAAACTGATAAAGCCAATGACAGGAGAAGTAGGTAATGTAGGCGGGCTGTATCCGATTGATTACGAACGAAACGGTACTTACGATTTGACTGCCGCTCAAAACATTATTGGTCAGTATGAAGCAGATCGGTTGGGAATACTCGAGACCGTCCTGCATTGGAATGGAACGAGCTTTACCCCGATTAGACAGTTCGTTCAAATATATGGAGCAGAGCTGCAAGCCGGCGAGAAGCAAGCCCCCCTTGGAAATGAAGCATTCCGCATCCTAATGATCCACAAAATAAGCCCCGGCCATTATGTCGTGAAAGGCGAAGCCCGAGTATATGAGGGGACCGTACAATTTGAAGTTATGGAAAATTCGAAGGCGATTATTAAGTCATTTACTACTGCAAGTGCTGGAGGTCCAGACTGGGGCAAGTTTGAAATACAGATCAACTTTGAAGAAAAACCGCAATCATCGGTAGCGCTCATTCTGTATGAAGAGAATCCGTCGGAGGAAGGCCCGAAACAGTTACATAAGCTTATGGTGCCTTTACATTAATGATTGAAGTATTGTCATAACCAATCGAGCCTTGTGTTCGGTTGGTTTTTTGGCTTGGTCGCAGTAGCCCAACATCCAATGGATGAGACAAGGAGGGGCGATAAAGGTGCGGCTCTGTTACAATGAAAATGTTGAACATGAGGGAGGCTCGTATTATGAAAGACAATTGGGAAAGAACGGAAGCTCCTGTAGCACTTAACTTGCTTGAAATCGAGGCGCTGGTCGGCCCCTTATTTAACAGCAAACGACTGACTGCTGCAACACGAATTAGCGAAGGATACAGCAATACCAACTATAAGATCCAACTTGACGGAATAGATAAGCCCTACGTGCTTCGCTTATATAGGGGAGGCGAAGAGGTGGCGGACAAAGAACTTGCAATTTCCCGGTTCGTTCAGGACACCGTCCCTGTCCCGCATATTCTGTGTGCCGATATGAGCTGCACCAGATTCGAGAGGCCGTGGGCCGTAGTCGAGTGGAAAGAAGGGGCGCTTTTGCGAGATGTGCTAAGAGAAGGCGCTGCCGAAGATGTCATTGCGACAGCGGCTTCCGTCGGCAGCAGCCTCGCCCAAATTCATGCCCATTCCTTTCCCGTAGCCGGATTTTTCGGTAAAAATCTCGATGTAACTCACTCTTTTAGGATGGATTCCGATCATTTTCTCGCTTTTATCGAGGATAGTCTTTTTGTAAAGAAATCTGGGTATTGGCTTGGGAAGGAGCTTGCGCAAGCGCTGTGGTCATTCAGCCAGCGATATGGTCCGCAGTTATCGGAGCAACTGGAAGCACCAGTTCTTGTCCATTCCGATTTTAACGGATTAAATATACTTATCCAGCAATCGCGAGGCTGCACCGTGTCGGCAGTATTGGATTGGGAATTCGCTTTTTCCGGAAGCCGGCTTGTGGATATCGCCAACATGTTACGCTATGAAGAGAACGACTCTACGTTTGAGCGCCATTTTATTCGTTCGTATGTGCAATCCGGCGGAGTTCTTCCTTCCAACTGGAAGCTGCTGTCTAAGTTAGAAGATCTAATTGCCTTATGTGATATGCTGAATCATTCGACGGCAGAGGCGCCAAACCGAGTGCTTGATTTAAAACGGTTAGTCACTAAGACATTGCATGAATATGCACCTTTTTGACGACTTTAGCGGAAACTGCAAGATTCGCGCCCTGTTTTTGCCACGGCCTTTGATGAAATCCGTCCGATTTACCCGGTTCGAACGGTTTGGTTGCCGTTCCTAGGGGCGCAGGTACGGGAGTACAAGGCATTGGCGATATCGTTCGGACCAGCAGATTTCAAATGATTATCTTCGTTTCGGCTGCAAGAAATATATTTACTACTACATATTTCCCTTCTTGTGCACACACTTCCTCTCATATATCGCATTCTATGTTTGCGTTGATTTTCAATTATATAAAAATCTCTTTTTTTATTATTTAAATTTTAATAAAGATACTTGTATATATGGATAAATTATGTAATGATGGAAAAGGAATAGATAGTATGGGAGGGTAAATATATGAAATTTTTGACGAAAGGCAGAATCAGTCTGATTCTTTCTGTTTCAATTGTAACAATGGCACTAGCACCAACGATTTCACTGGCAGCTGAAAGGCAACAGCAAAAACAACATGCAAGCAATACAAGTATGTCTACTTCAATTCACTATTCTCCTAGCACTAATTCTAATTCGTATGAAACTTCCGGTGTAGTCACATGGACGATGAAGACTATTAAACATGCTTTAAGAATCGGAGGATGGGCCTTAGAACCTTTTCTCAAACTATTTAACAAAGAGATGGCTAAAAACGTAAGAAAGTATTCATCGAAAATGGCTGATGCGCTTGACTCTATTGAGAAATGGACAGAAGGGGCAATAGTGAAAGCAGCAGTTGCGGTTAAAGTTCCAAAAGATGTTGCTGAGGCAATTGCAAAAGTAATTATGACATTGATATAATAAATGAAGAAGCCAACTTTAAGGAGTTGGCTTCTTCATTTATTAGCCACATCATAACGAGAGAGGTAAAAAATGAAAAGAAAAAAGGAAATGTTAAAAGAGATAATTCCCATCATTATTGTAGGTGTTTTATTGCTTTCTATACTGATTGGAGTTGTTTGTTTTTTTCTTTTTTTTAATATCGGCATTTTCGAATTATTAGGAGTCGAATATGAATCATGGACGTCGATATTAATGTTTTTTGGTTTTTCATTGATTGCCGATGCTATTGTCAATGTGATTTTAATATTTTTTAAAGCCAGATACTTTCATAAAACCGGGCGAATTGTCAAGAAGCGGCACGCCGCCATTTTTCGGATTTTACTCGACTTTTCTGCTGTTCATATTATTGATGAATTGATGACCTCGGTTCACTTCTCTATTCTTTCTGAGATTGGTTTTGTGCTCATTATATATCTGATTGATGCATCCATATCTTCGAGCAAACGCGAGTCAGATAAACCAAGAAATGAATAAGCTGCATGAGTTGAAGAGCTTTGCCGTACCTGCTTATTTTCCCGCCCCTGCTTCGTATGTAGATCCTGTATCCGTATCTTGTTTTTAGTGGCTCGAGCCAGTAGTTTAAATGCTCTCACTTCGTTTTTTTCGAGTTTTGCAAGAAATTCCGTAGGAGAATAGCCGTACAATTATTTTGGAGGAAAAGAAGGAGCGGATATCGCCAGCCCGTTCAATTATAGGGAATTTATGCATTTTTTGAAGCCGCGTATCTTTTTCAATCGTTCATACGTTTACTTAGTGTAAATGATGGACTTAGCAAAGGAGGGCCCTTTCCATGGCCTTTGTGAAATCCGATTTCCAATCATCCGAAGCTGAGGTGCATGCTGCTCTTATTGGGGCGCTCCCTTCGCTCCGGAACTATTGTCTATCCCTGACTGCTTCGAAGTGGGAAGCGGAGGATCTCGTTCAGGAAGCTTGCCTCAAGGCGTTGCCGGCTTTACGCCGCACAGGCGGCGAATCAGTTCATCCCGAAGCTTACTTGCTGCGGACAGCCAAGCATGCCTGGATTGACCGCATCCGCAAGGAGCGTGCCGCTAAGCGGCTTCAAGACGCGACGGAACTTCCGGTTGAGTCAGGCGTCGATACCCGACTGGAGCTGGAGTCCGCGTTGTGGATTATGCTCAAGCACTTGTCGCCGCTGCAGCGGACCGTATTTCTGCTGAGGGTGGCGTTCGGATACACATCAGCCGATACCGCAACACTGCTCAACACTACGGAAGGAGCGATTAAGTCAGCGCTTCATCGTGCCCGCACAGTGCTTGGATCCTTCGGCGACTCCGAAGCCGAACGGCTTCCCGACCCATGGGATCAGGACGCGGAACAAGAGCTGTTGAAAGCTTATCTGTCCGCATTCCGCAATGGTGATGCGAACCGGCTCGTCGCTTTGGGAATGAACGATATCATCGAGCCTGTTGTATGCATAGGGACAGTGCTCGAGCACCGCGCCCGCCGCAGTCAGGGAATGGGGACAAACACCGTCTACAGCTTCCATTCCATGTTGGCGGCATAATGAAAGGAGAAGCGTCCCATGAATTTAGTACCGTATGTGGTAGAGCAGACCAGCCGGGGAGAGCGCAGCTACGATATTTATTCCCGGCTCTTAAGCGACAGAATCGTCATGGTATCCGGAGAAATTGAAGATCAGATGGCCAATTCGATTGTGGCTCAGCTGCTGTTTTTAGCCGCAGAGAACCCCGAAAAGGATATTCAAATGTACATTAACAGTCCGGGAGGCTCGGTGACCTCCGGTTTCTCCATTTATGATACGATGCGCTTCATTAAGCCTGATGTATCTACAATCTGCATAGGGATGGCGGCAAGCTTTGGCGCCGTTCTGCTCGCGGGAGGCGCGAAGGGCAAGCGGCTGTCGCTCGCGAACAGCGAGGTGATGATTCACCAGCCGCTCGGCGGGGTGCGTGGGCAGGCGGCTGACATCCAGATTCATGCTGATTGGATCATAAAGACCCGGCACAAGATTAATCGCGTCCTCTCTGAGCATACCGGCCAGCCAATCGAACGGATTGAGCAGGATACGGACCGCGATCGATTTTTGGATGCGGAGGAGGCTGTAAAATACGGGTTGATCGACCGGATCGTCCAGTAATAAAGGTATAACACAACCGATAAACCAATCGAACTCGATATTGTTCGATTGGTTTTTTTGTGCGTTGTTTTGGACTAGTGCGGATTTATGGAATAATCATGCAAATAAGCATTGCTTTTTAGAGTAAATATAATTACTATATAAAGTAACAAAGGAGGGAGTATAAGTGAGTGAGCATTTACAGTTGAATGTTCCATTGCTGCGGCGGCGGGTTCCGAATCTGACCGTAGCGGCCAAGGCAGCCGGGTTGAGGCCAGCTACCGTATCGAACCTGTGTACCGGCAAAATACCCGTTGGGCGAGCGGAAGTCCGAACGTTGGTTACTCTCGCCGCGCTTGCCGGCTGTACATTAGATGAATTGATCATTCGGGGGAGTGGGATGGGCATGATCGAGACAGGCGTAAAAACGTTGGATTTGTTCGCTCCGCTTGTGCGGGGCGGTACGGTCGGTCTGGTCGCGCGGCCAGGGATGGGACAGCTGGTCGTCCTGGCGGAAATCTTCCATCGGCTTCGCCAGCGCGGGTTCACAGCCGTGTTCTGGATGCCCGCGGATGAAAGCGCCGGGGTTAGCGATGCGGTCGATGCGGCCGATATTACATGCAGGTCGATGGATGAGGTGTATGAGCATATCTCGAGCTTGCGTAACGAACGGGATGTCTTTCTCGGAGCCGACCGCGAAGTAGTGCTGTCGGGAGAACTGCTGGCTTTGCAGGAGCGGCTGCAGGGACCGGGAGAACGGCCGGTCACGATTACGCTCGTGGATACTCGCGGTGAGTCCGTCGACGCCGAGCTGCCATATGGACCGCTCGATACACTATGGCGGTTCGACATGGGGCTGTCGAGCCGCAGATTATTCCCTGCGGTGGATCCGATTGCTTCCACTTCTACGATTTTGGAGGGGGCCCAGCTAGAGGCGACCCACTTGACGGTTCAACAACGCGCGCGGAAGCTGCTGCGCCGTTATCGGGAATTGCACGCGCTCGTCACTGTGCACGGATTGGAGCATATCCCAGACAACGAAGTCGAGACGTATCGCCGCGGAGAGCGATTGGAAGCCTTTCTCACCCAGCCGTTCTATATCGCGGAGCCTTATACGAACAAGAAGGGCGAATGGATATCGCTGCAGGATACGCTGGAAGACGTGCGGCGCATCTTGGATGGCGGCGCAGACGATTACGAGGCAGGCAAATTAATGTACATCGGCCGTTTGGGCGCGGATGGAAGCTCATAAGGTCAAAGGATGGAATAATACGGCAAGGGACAAGGAGATTTGAGGCATAGACGGCAGCTTGAAAGGTTGAATCGATGATTATAGAATGAGGTGATTGAAGTGCAGCCTGATTACTATTACGCACAGAAACAGATCGAGATGGAACAGGCCGCTATCGAGCTGGAAGCGCGAACGATGTGGATGCGGCCGAAGCAGAGCGCGGCAGGAACGCAGCTGGGTGAAGTGCACGATAAAGCGATGCGCGTGCTCGTTGAATTGCTCGATTCCGAGCACGAGGAGCATCGACTGCGCGCCGCGGAAACGATTATGCGGCTTTCGGGAACCAAGAGGCAGCGGTACCGGTTTGGATTATAATCGAATTGTAAGTACTGCTGAGCCTGACGGTATTATTGCCGCCAGGTTCTTTTTCAATCCCCAAAGTTGAGAGGATGTACTGACTTGACAAGAGTATAAAAATATAATATCTTTAATTCAAGATAATTAAAGTAAAGACTTTATCCGGGAGGTGACATGGAATGAACCGTACGATGGATAATGACCAGGGCGTTTCGCTTAAGCTGTTCGTCGTCCTTTCCAAAGTCTATCGGACCCTCATGGATCATGAGGTTTATGATATGAAACGTAATGGCGCCAGGAAGACCGCAGAGTCATTCATGCCGAGAGTTCAATAAGGATAGTCTCACAATCCTATTTAGCAGCGGAACTTTTTTGGAATGATATCTCGAAATGAAGATAATAAGCATCGAACTAATAGGTAAATGATTTAAATGATTATGACGTTTTTAGGATAGGATACGGTTCGTTATCGGACTATATTGGTGAACGATAAAGGAGAGAACACATATGACATTGCAAACTGCAGGAATTCATCATATTACGGCCTTTGCAAGAGATCCGCAAGCAAACGTCGACTTTTACGCTGGAGTGCTTGGTCTGCGGCTCGTCAAGAAAACGATTAATTTCGATGCTCCTGAAGTATACCACCTTTACTTCGGCGATCATGCGGGAAGCCCAGGCACGATCATTACATTTTTCCCATGGCCTAATTCGCGTAAAGGACGTATCGGTGGCGGTCAAGTGGGAATTACGACGTATGTCGTACCCCCAGGCTCGCTTCGTTTTTGGGAAGATCGCTTGAAGCGCTTCGGAATTTCGGTCATGAAAGCGACAAGGTTTGCGGAAGATTATCTTCAATTCTCGGACAATGAAGGGCTGCGGCTCGAACTCGTCGAACGACAAGCAGGTCCACATAGCGAGTGGACATTTGGTGGCATTCCGACCGACAAGGCGATTAAAGGGTTTGGCGGTGCCGTGTTATTCAGCACGAATACAGAGAAGACGATAGATACACTCGAAAATATACTTGGATTAAAAAAAGTCGGAGAAGACGTCCAATATGCTCGTTTCCAGGCTGCAGGCGATCTTGGCAACCTCATTGATGTGCCACTGACTAGCTTGGAGGCTGGAAATGGGGGTGCAGGCACCGTACACCATATTGCATGGCGCGCGAAAGACTTTGCGGAGCACGAGGAATGGAGAAACATAGTAGAGCAGAACAACTATCAATCGACGCCGATAATCGATCGTCAATATTTCAATGCCATCTATTTTCGGGAAGGAGGCGGCATCTTATTCGAAATTGCGACGGATCCGCCAGGTTTTGCGCGCGATGAAGACGCAGACGCGTTAGGCGAGAAATTGATGCTGCCAAAATGGTTTGAACCGCATCGCTCTGCAATTGAAGCAAACTTGCATCCGATCCAAGTACGTACATTGGAGGAGGGGAAATAATGAAGCATATTTTCGAAAAGGGTGCCGATTCAAAGGCGCCGACGCTAGTTCTATTTCACGGAACCGGAGGAACGGAGCACGATTTGCTGCCGCTCGCCAACATCATTTCTCCTGAATCCTCAGTGCTCAGTCTCCGGGGCAATGTACTGGAACATGGGATGCCACGTTTTTTTAAACGGTTGGCCGAAGGCGTCTTCGATGAGGAAGATCTGATCTCCCGGACAAAAGAAGTGTACGATTTCTTGGAGCAGGCTGCTGATGAATATTCACTCGACAGAACGAACCTGGTTGCCGTCGGTTACTCCAACGGGGCTAATATTGCAGGCAGCCTGCTATTTCATTATAAAGCTGCATGGAAGGGCGCCATTCTCCATCATCCCATGGTTCCACGGAGAGGCATAGAGCTTCCTGGCTTATCAGACACCCCTATCTTTATTGGGGCGGGCACAAATGACCCGATTTGTTCGCCTCAGGAAACAGAAGAGCTTAACAAGCTGCTCAGCGAAGCGGGTGCATCGGTTGCCATCCATTGGGAGCACTTCGGCCATCAATTGACAGCTTCGGAGGCGGCAGCAGCAGCGACTTGGTTTCGGGAACAATTTTTGAAATAATTGCGCAGGGTGAACAGGAGGATAGATATGATATCGATTGATCCGGCAATGCAAAGCGAACGGGATAATTATAAGCTGCTCATCGGCAGTGTAATTCCGAGACCCATTGCTTTCGTAACGACGCTCTCGCAGGATGGAGTATTAAATGCCGCACCGTTCAGCTATTTCTCGATCGTCTCGAGTACGCCGCCGATGCTGTCGGTATCGGTGCAACGCAAAAACGGAGTCATGAAGGATACAGCCAGAAATGCAATCGAGATGGGGGCGCTTGTCATTCACATCGTGGATGAAGCCGCCATTGCGGCCGTAAACGAAACGGCGGCCAACTTGCCACCGCATGAGAGCGAAGTCGAGTTAGCCGGTTTAACGCCGGTTGCAAGCGAAACGATTGCCGTCCCGAGCATCGCTGAAGCGAAGGTCAGAATGGAATGTGTGTTGGAAAGGTCCATACCGCTCGGGGGAACTGGCGAAATACCGACCTGCGATTTGATTATCGCTCGTGTCGTTCGCTACCAGATCGCGGATGACATTTATGACAATGGCCGTATTGATCCCGAAAAGTTAAATCCGGTCAGCCGTTTGGCAGGAAGCTATTATTCCACATTAGGAAAGCTGTTTTCGATAGAGCGTCCACAATAGTGGAGTGCAATTAAGCCATAACCTCCATTGGTCGTACAGATGGTGGTTATGGCTGTTCGTCGTTCGGATTAACGGGAGCAATTGGATAGAGTTTGCCATTCAAGGCGAATGATGCCGTTCCTCTTTCTTCAGAGACGACGAGAACAAGGGCATCGCTGCGCTCGCTCAATCCCGTTGCGGCACGATGCCGGGTTCCTACTTTCGTTCCGGCAGGGACGGAATGGGACAGGGGCAAAATATTGCCAGCCGACACGATTTCGTTCGCTCGGATGATGACGGCGCCGTCATGGAGGGGACTGCCTGAAATGAAGATGGACTCGAGCAGCGAATGGGTTAAGGTTGCACCAATAGGAGTGCCCGGCTGAATCAAATTTTCAAGCGAATCTTCTCGCTGCACGACAATCAACGCACCGAGCCTTCGCTGTGTCAAATGATTAATGCCTAATGTCAACTCGGCATATTTGTCAGTATACGGAGATAAATAACAATTCAAATAGAACGAAGCGGCTGTCGATTCGATCTGTATGATTTGTTTCCTTATATGCTCAAACATACCGAGCAAGCAGTTATTTTCACGATCGAGCACATCCAGACTGTGGCGGATATCGCCAAATACCTGCTCCAATTGTTGTCTCAAATTACGTTTCACTGCGGACATATTGCAATTTTCAGTCTGCATTACAATAGACTCCTTATCATGCCTTAGACTTCATGTAAATCTAATGTAGACTGCCAGTTACTTGTTTATACTGGAAACTTCATGAAAGGACTAATGCCAGCACCGACTGCACCTTGCAATAATGTCAGAGTCCCCGATAGAACTGAATGGTGAATCGATGTTTGGATTAAAAATGCTATATAGGTTGAACTACATTGTTTTTCCGCGGTCAAAGTAAGTTCCATTGGAAAATTTACAGTAGAATGTATGGATGAGGCGGCTATACGGCATTTTAACTGTATTTTGTACAGTGGATCGGGCTGTTTTCTGCGATTGCGGCGAAATGAGTGTCATATCATTGGACGATCTCCAATCAAACCTACCGACAAAGAGGTTTACGTGCTGTTCCATTGGACAGAATCCAATGTAGGATGAGACAAAGAGGACACGGCTCAGCTTTTATCCCTGCCTTTTCGCTTGTTAAGAGGAGCTGTGCTGGATGACGTTTAGTTCCAGCTTAAATCAAAGGACATCGTACTTTGTGTGAGCACGATGTCCTACCTTTTTATCCGTCATTTCGTTTCGCAGGCGCTAATCCTACTCGTACCGCTTCGGCTACGAGCAAGGCATAATACTTGGCTCCGGACTTATTCAGGTGCACTCTGTCAGGTGCAAAATAGGAGTCCTTATCTTTGCTGGCCGCGTGCCAATCGACGAGTGTGGCATTAGGCAGTGCTTCAGCGACTTCTTTCAAAGCGGAGTTGACTTGACTCTCATATTCATCCGGCATACGGGTGTTTACTAATACGATTTGTCGGACACCCTCCAGCGAACTCAAGTAGGCAATCAATTCTTTCTTGTTGAATACCCCGTTCGTTCCCAACTCAACAATGAGATACTCGCCCAGTTTACCTTGTTCTTTAAGCTGCTGCAGCACGTCGGGAGCTTTGGACATTTGGCGGCCGATCTCCGCATCAACTTCGATATTCTGGAACTGCTGCTCCAAGTAGGGCGCGACATCGACCATAATAGAGTCACCGATGGCCGTCACCATGAGCTCTGCCTGGATACTTCCCGAGTCCGGCGGATCCGGCTGCTTGTTAACTACCGAATCGACATGAGGCTTGCGAGAAGGATCGGGGTTATTCTTTGTCTCAGCCTTACCACCCTCATGCTTGGAACGATCGGGAGCAGGCTTGTCGGGCTTATCTGGCTTACGGTGATCCCTCATAACAGAAGGGCTCTTCTCATGCGTCTCGTTGCTGGCCGAGATGACGGGAGTCTGATAACTCATGCCGAAGCAAAATACGATGAATACGCCCAAAATGCATACTGATGCAATCCAATGCTTTATCCGTACCTGATGCCACTGCCAACTCCGGTCGGCGATTTGTTGGCGGACCGACCCCAACTTGCCGCGACGAACCGGTTCTTCGATAAACCGCCATGATATTGCGGCAACGATGAAACTGAGTACGATCTGTACAATGATCAGGCTCCAATCGGTTTCCCCTCTCCGATCAGCCGGACTGGTCAATACGATAACAGGATAATGCCATAGATAAATGCCGTAGGATCGAACGCCAATCCACCGGAGCGGCCCCCAACTCAACAGCCGGCTCAAGCTGCTTGCCGGATGAGCGACCGCTGCGACCACCATGGCAGCAGCTATGGACAGGAGGACGAATCCGCCGCGATACAGCATATCGTCATATCGATTCATTAAGAAAAACATCTCGATGATGACAATGAGTCCGGACCAGCCGATAATTTCAATCATCACCCGCTCCGGGCGAGAAATTCCAATGCGCAATCTAGCGCTCGGCCACAAAATGGCGAGCGCTGATCCAAGCAACAAAGCGAATGCCCGGGTATCCGTTCCGAAATAGACTCGGCTAGGATCGGTTCCAGGCTCATACATAATCGCCATAGCCATAGATGAAATCGCTGCAACGGCGAGTATTGCTGCAAACAGCTGTCCGCGCTTCGGAGCATAACGGAAAGCAATAGCTAACAGCAGCGGCCATATCAGGTAAAACTGTCCTTCCACTGCAAGAGACCACATATGTATAAAAGGGGATTGAGGCCCAAAATGATCAAAGTACGAAACCTGATGAAAGATAAGCCACCAATTGCTGGAATACAACAATGTTGCCAGCACATCCCCTTTTACCGTAGGGAGCAGGGACTTATCCATAATTGTAATCCACGCCACGACGGCTACAAGCATGACGAGCATGGCGGGAAGGAGCCGGCGTGAACGGCGAATCCAGAAGTCTTTGAGATGAATTCGATGATTTCGTGTCCGTGCGGCAATGATAATGTCCGTAACGAGATAGCCAGACAATACGAAAAACACGCCGACTCCCAGAAATCCTCCAGGCAGCCAACTCGGGTCAAGGTGATAAATGATGACCGCGAGCACCGCCAATGCGCGGAGTCCATCCAACCCTGTCATATAGCGTCCTTGTTCCTTACTCCGGCCATTCATATTTCATATCTCCTTCATAGTCTGAAACCGAAACCGTATGTATGAAATGGAATGCTCTGTCATTCCACTGATAAATGCTATGTATAACCCGATCACCAATCCACATGCGATCCATTCATTCTCTATCCTTTCTATATTCGATTGGTGCGTCCGCATGAATGGAGGCATAAAAACCCCCGTTATCTGCTACATAAGAAAACGGGGGATTATCCTCAACAGCATATATACTTCATCAAGCGACTTGAATCCGATTCACTGCCCGCAGTCATCACGATATGTATTCCTGTCATAACTATAAATGACTATTGAACCGTTATCGTTACAAAGTCATCACAAAAACGATTCAAAAGCGTAACACCTGTTATTGTTACGCAGCAAAAATGCCTTGGTTGTTTTAGATATGAAACTTACCATATATTAACGCCGTAAAAAGATATGATTAGAGGTAGTTCAAAAAGTCCCTTTTTGATAACGGATAATGAACAAGTTTGGAGGAGAATTCATTGCACACCAAAATCGTTATTTTCGAAAAATCAGCCTCCGGGGAACTTCTTCCTATCGATGAACGGGAATGGAACGCAAATATGGTCCAGTTGCTGGATCATGCTAATTATTTGCTCGTGAACGACATCGAATACGAGATGCTGGAAGGACGCCTGAACGTAAACACGGGGGAGTTTGAACTGCTTGTCGTTGCGGCACAGAAGCCATAAAGCGGATGAAGCAGGGGAGGAGGCAAGAACAGATGAACGAGGAGAAACGAACCGGTGAACAAGCTCCGGAAGAGAAACCTAGACATAAAGAGAAATCATTAAAGGTGTTAAGCACCTCGCTGGGCGTCGCCTTGGCGGCCAACTTGCTCTTAATCCCATCGGCATTGGGACAGGAAGCGGCTGCACCGGCCGATCAGGCTAAATTAGTAGAATGGTCTACGGAGGAAGTCAAGAAATATTTCGATGCGAATGTGGATTGGAACATTCCTCTGCCCCAAGAGAAGGAAGGGGAGCAGCAAGGAAGTGGCAGTGGAGGCGCTGTTGCCTCAGGTGGAGCTAGCAGCCAATCACCGACCGTCATCCATCACGGCGGCTTCGGATGGGACGATATGCTGCTGTACCATTTGATATTCAACAATGGAAGAGCCTATTCTTCTTCCGGTTGGTCGACGAGAGGCGGAGTCTACGATACGCGCACTAATGCGCCCTATAAGACCAAATCGTTTTCGGCTGATGCATTTCAGAATCGTCCCGTCGTGAATTCGGCGATTCGCCCGCACACGTCGAACGGATCGGGTTCGATAATTCGGCGTTCGTCCGTCGGCGGCACTAAATCGAATTCTTCCTCTCCTGGTGGTATCGGCGGCAAATCGAGCGGGTTCAGTTCTTCGAACAGCTCGAAGGGAGGAGGCTTCGGCGGATAATGGGATTCGAAGTAATCGGGACGCCTCATGCCGATAGGGCTTCACGTGTCGATCAGCTTGCAGCGCTTGGATTCGGTTGGGCCGATTGGCAGGAGGAACGGTATTGGATAGACCAGATTGTCACCATGAATAGGCACACGTATCAGGAGCTTTTTTCCGTATCGGCAAAGCTGTGGAGCATTTTTGACAAAGCAGCCCGCTTCGTTATCGGACGGAGGGATCTGTACGACCTGTTGTCCATTCCGGAAGTGCTGTGGGATGGATTGGACACGCTGACGCTGGACGAGTTCGGCAAGCTGAGCAAGTATGCCCGTTTTGACTTTGCCATATCGGATAACGGGGCCATCAAGCTGTTGGAATTAAACGCGGATACGCCAACCGGATATGTGGAAGCAGCAGTGGCAACGCCGTGGATGTGCGACCAACTCGGCGCATGGACACCGAACTCGGCCATGGCCGACCGGGTGAAGGAAGCTTGGGCTGTGGATCGGCCGGACTATGCCGCTTGCGTGGGCTATGGGGAGCATGCTGAAGATTCAGGAACGATCGATATGCTCGTACAGCATTCCGGGCTTCCGGTTCGCTGTATAGATTGTCTGGAGCTGTGGGTCGACGATGGCGTGGTAAAGGATGCTACACAGCAGGCGATTCACAGTCTCTTCGCGCTGTACCCGAAAGAGTGGATGGCGATCGATGATGGGGGAGAAGCGTTATCTTATGCCATTGAAACGGGCAATGTGCGGCTCTTTAATTCACTGCATGCGGTCATCTTGCAGTCGAAGGGGCTGCAAGCCGTCATCTGGGCGGTACATGAACTAGGGTCCGAGCTGTATACACCGGAAGAGCACGCCGTTATTGAACAGTATATGCTTCCAACCTACAACAAAGCCGTGTTCGACGGAAGCTACGTATCCAAATCGATGTTCGGGCGTGAAGGCGGCTCCGTATGTCTGTTTGATTCGCACGGCAACATGGAAACCAAAGATGAAGAGGGCTTTGACACAAGCTGTTTCTTCAGCAGGGTGTTCCAGAAGCGGGCAGAACTGGCAACCGTACGGCTGCACAACGGAGATTATCACCTGCTGACCGGTGTATTCGTCATTAATGGAGAGCCGTGCGGCATCCTCGGACGCGCCGGGGGGCTTATTACAGGTAATAGCAGTCATTTCGTAGCGATTGGAGTGAGGTGATAGTCATGAACCAAGACTGGAACCGTCAGAGACGGGATTCGAACCGTTACCGCAAGGGCCATTCAAGCAAAGATAACCAGCGCACGCTTAAAATAATTATAGCGTTTGGCGTTATCATTTTTTTCATAGTAATAGCCAGTCAACTGTTCAATTCTGGAGCGGACGATGCCGGATATACAAGCGCAACCGCGACCAATACAGTCCCATGGGACTACAAAATTGATAGCGCCACGGTCGGCGACATCATCGGCGGGGATATGACGCTGCTGCCGGATAACGAGCTGCTGCCGAATGACAACAACTATGCGACAGGAGACAAGATTTGGACGCTGCAATATATGACCGCTGAAATGATCGCGGGCAACGAAGGACGCAATGACGTCCGATTATCGTCCTGGGAACCGATCAAGTCGTATCCATCCAAGCAGGACGCGGAGAAAGATCTGCAAAGCTTAAAGGTAAATTTAAGCGCCGATGTCGAGTTGCTCGGTGTATATAAAACGGAGTATCAAGGCAAGTTCCGTCAGTTCGCCGTCATGACATTGCCTTCGGGGCATACCGTCAAACAGCCGATCGACGAGGCTCGTTACTTACAGTTGAAAGATAAGAAAAAGGTGAAGGCTGTGTTGGAAGAAGTGCATGACTTTGTTGATTATGATTTGGCGATGGCCAAATTCAGGGGGTGGGCAGATTGATCGCCATCAATATTATGATTAGTATTTTCGTTATCATTGTGCTGCAGTTTGCTGGGATGTACATTTTCAGCTTGCTGACGCCGTATAACGATTTCGATGAATTGAAGCAAGGAAACGTCGCTGTCGGGCTTGCGATGGGCGGCAAATTTTTGTCGACGGCAATCGTGCTTGGCATCTCGGCTTACACCAATACATCGATCTGGCATATGGCTCTCTGGTTCGCAGTCGGCTATGTATGCTTGATGATGACCTATTTGCTGTTCGATTGGGTTACGCCAAGGATGAAACTGTCCGAGCAGCTGCAAGAAGGCAACGTTGCCGTAGGCGTGCTGCTCTGCTTCTTGTATATCGGTATGAGCTTCGCGATTAGCAGCTTAATCATATAATCGTCAGATCGAGAGAAGCGATAAACGAATACCAATTTGTAAACCAATCGAGCGCGATGACGCTTGATTGGTTTTTATTGTATAATATTTTTATTGATTGCCCAACGCTGATATTAGGGAAGGTAGAGAAGGGGGAATGGGAATGGAGCGACCTCCATCGAGGACAACCAAATTCAGGATGTTTTTTCTCAACAATAAATTTGTCCTGTTTTTGCTAATTTTGCTGCTTATCGGACTGAACATATTCGTTTTGACCAAGATTTCTTTTGTTTTTGCTCCATTGCTCATCCTAATCAAGACGGTGCTGCTTCCGGTGCTTTTGTCGGGGGTCTTGTATTATTTGCTCAATCCCATAGTCGATTATTTGGAAAAGAAAAAGGTAAAGCGCCCATTTTCTATCCTTATTCTCTATATATTGATTCTCGGAATCATTACGATTGTCGTGTTGGCCGTCATTCCGGTCATCCAGAGACAAGTATCCGACTTGATTGCCAACTTCCCTGTGTTCAGCGAGCAAATCCAGACGCTATTCACCGATTTAATCGGCAGTGACTTCATTAATCGGTTCCAGCAGACGATTGCCTTTGAATCATCGAAATTGATGAATACGATATCCGAACGTGCATCTACCCTCTTAAATAACACATGGTCAGGCATCGGCGGCTTTTTAGGGGCTGTGACAGAAACTGTCCTTACTCTTGCAACGGTGCCGTTCATATTATTCTATTTGCTGAAAGATGGAAAGCGGTTGCCACAGTACATTCTGTCATTCGTACCGACTACGCTGCGGAAGCAGACCGAACAAGTCATGACGGAGATGAACCATCAGATTAGCTCCTATATCCGCGGACAGATCGTCGTTAGCTTCTGTATTGGAATTCTGCTTTACATTGGCTATCTTATTATCGGTCTTGAGTATTCGCTCATTTTGGCCGTTATCGCAGCCTGCACGAGCATCGTTCCTTATTTGGGGCCTGCCATTGCTATCACGCCGGCGTTAATCGTAGCGCTTGTGACATCACCGGTTATGCTGCTCAAGATGATCGTCGTCTGGACGGTAGTCCAATTGATTGAAGGCAAGTTCATTTCGCCACAGATAATGGGTAAGTCATTGCAAATCCATCCGATCACGATTATATTTGTCATCCTGACAGCCGGTAACTTATTCGGAATTCTTGGCATCGTCTTGGCTGTTCCCGGTTATGCCGTGTTGAAGGTGGTAATCACTCATTTGTTCAATTGGTTTAAAGCTCGTTCACATCTGTATGAACCAGATGATATTTAGTCAAAGTGAGGTGCTTTATGTTGAAACATTCGCATTCCTGTTGGCGCACGCTATCATTCATTGCAGTCATCACGGTCGCATTCGCCCTCGTACTGCCCGTATCTACATTTGCAAGCGGGGGAGACGAAGCTGATATTCAAGACTGGCCCGTCAATGAACATGCCGTACTTCATGTCGTGAGCGGAAGCGGGCAAGATTACAATGTCAACCTGCCTCCTTTTATCGATTACCGTCTCATGGACGGCGGGGCACAGCAAGGGAAGCGGCTAATCCTGTACGGAACGGGTCAATCGCATCAGGCACTGGACTTGACCAAGTTGACATTCATACCGTTCCCGAAATTCAGCCCTGGGGTGAAGACGGATAATTTCGATGAACTGGTGTCCGATCGGATGCATAAGCAGGAGACGTATGTTGTGAAGAACGGCCGCACGTTATACCGGCTGAATGTCAGCACCAAACAGTACGTCAAGCTGTTCGAGAGCAGCAAGCAAATATACGGCGTCTCCTCCTCGCCGGATGGCAAATATGCGGCATTGCTCATCACCACCGATAAGTATGAAGGACCAGGCGCTGACTTGCACGTGTTCTCGCGAGAAGGAAAGCTGCTGCGCTTACGGCAGAATGCTGCTTTTTTATCCCACAGCGATGGCATGTTCAGCATGTATCCGATGCGATTCTCCGACAAGGATACAATCGAGGTGCTGACCGAATATGCCGCACACACCGATCAAAATGCGGTACAGGGTACAATGGCATGGAAATGGCGTACGGGTGAGAGGGGGTTCACTCCAACTCCTTATGCTAATATTAAAGGCAATGTCATGACTGTCCCAAATGATGAAGCCAAGTTCAAAACGCTACCCATTCCGAAAAACCTCAGCGTTTCATTAACTTCTATGGAGAATGAACGGCCTCTCGTTCACTATTCACCGGATCACAAGTCATTTGTGTATCAAGTGCATAATGATCAGTTATGGCTATATTCCTTCAAGACATCGAAATGGAAAAAGATCGGTCAAGGCACGTTCGTGAATTGGCTGAGCGACAGCAAGCTAATCTGGTTGGAACGGTATCAACCTTTTATCCGAGTGTAGTAACGACAACCGGGTATACGGCCTCCATTTACCTCATATTAGTGAAAGTAGCGGTCAATCAATATATCTAGTTGCATTTCAATTGGAGGCAAATTCACATTTGCACCTGCTTGCAAAATCGGAAGCATGAGCGTTGGGAGGAAGACAGCACCGAACACTTGCGTCATCATCATCATCAGCTTTTCTGCATCTTCTTCTCCCGTCAGTTCTTGCAGAATTGCTTGGGCTTTGTGAAATCCCATTGTTTTTAGAAAGATTCCATACTCGTATTGAGATTCAAAGGTGACGGCTCCCTGAGTAATGATTCTTTTGACCAACTCGGGGTATTGCTGAATGGTGCTGACATATTGAAGCAGGAACATCTTTAATCTTTCCTTGGGTGACAACGTCAGATCGTCTAGTACTTCGAAGCTCTCTTGAAATGAAGTAAGCAAGACTTTTACGGCTTCGCTAATTAATTTTTGTTTCGATCCGAAATGGTAATTGACGAGCGCAATGTTAACATTGGCCAGAGAGGCAATCTTTCTGACCGTTACGGCTTCGAATCCTTCACTTTTGATTAATTCTAAGGTGACGTTCAAAATAATCTCTTTTGTCGATACGTCATTCTCCAACGGTGGATTCATCTTATCCCTCCTCGTGCACATCTTCATATTCCTGATTTTAAACGACGTTTAAATCATTGTTTAACTGTATGTTATCATCATGACTTTTCTTCGTCAACCGCGCATAAAAACACGTCCGCAAGTCATGTTCCCGCAGATATGACGTTCCGGTTCGATTGCAGATGGATGTTACCATGGTCGAAGGAGGAACTATCCATTAACTGGGTTAGTGAAAAAAGTATTGCAACTTACTTTGCACTCCCGTATAATATGGTTATATTTGAATAAAAAAACAATGTTTTAATTGGAGGAGCCTGCCATTCTGGGCTCCTCTTTGTCTTTTTTACAATTGTTAATTATTTCAAGGAGTGTGAGACAGCTAATGGAATTCATTTTGTATCTTCTCTTAATCCTACTATTCACAAAGATAGCCGGTGATTTATCCGTTCGAATCGGGCAGCCGGCAGTCTTGGGTAAATTGTTAGTGGGCATACTGCTGGGTCCAGCCGTTCTAGGCTGGATTCATAATAGCAGCTTCATTCATGAGCTATCCGAGATTGGTGTGCTCCTGCTTATGTTTATCGCTGGCTTGGAGACAGATTTGGAACAGCTTCGAAAAAATTGGAAGTCTGCATTTGCTGTAGCCATCGGCGGAATCATCCTGCCATTCATCGGAGGCTACGGTGCAGCCATTGCATTCGGCTTTACCCCTAGCTATGCTTTATTTTTTGGAGTACTCTTCTGTGCCACTTCTGTCAGCATTTCAGTCCAAGTGCTGAAAGAAATGAACCAATTGAACTCTCGGGAAGGGACGACCATCCTAGGTGCAGCAGTAGTCGATGATGTATTGGTCGTTATCTTGCTTGCCTTTATAATGAGTATTCTTGGACAAGGTTCGGATGTTTCGCTCGGACTGTTGATTGGCAAAAAAATATTGTTCTTTGTCGTCATCTTCTTGGCGAGCATGTTCCTCGTTCCGCGAGTGATGAAATGGTTAGCGCCGTTAAAGGTTACCGAGGCGGTCATTAGCGCCGCTTTAATTATTTGCTTCGGCTTCGCCTACTTTGCTGAATGGATGCAGATGGCCGGGATTATCGGCGCATTTGCTGCTGGTATCGCTGTATCGCAAACGACCTTCAAGCACGAGGTTGAGAAGAAGGTCGAGCCGATTGCGTACGCCGTCTTCGTTCCTGTCTTTTTTGTAAGCATCGGTCTGAATGTATCGTTCGAAGGGATCGGTGACCAACTTGGACTGCTGATTACGATTACCATCATGGCTATCATTACCAAGCTGGTGGGCGGATGGATTGGAGCGCGACTTACTGGATTTGACAATCAATCTGCTCTCGCCATTGGATCCGGAATGATTTCCAGGGGAGAAGTAGCGCTGATTATCGCTTCGACCGGATTACAATCTGGACTGCTGATGCCAGAGTATTTCACTTCCGTCGTCATTATGGTTATTATTACGACCTTGGTCACACCGCCATTGTTGAAAATCATGTTTAATAGAAAAGATAAAAACCAAATCAAGTCCAGTGAAAAAGCAGTGAACTTATAAAAAATGGGAGCCTACAGTTTCTAAGCTGTAGGCTTTACTATTTTTGAGGTTTTTTCTGGAACTTATCCCTTTTCGGACGATGGAATGTAGTGTATTTGTCGCAAACTGGTTGTATAATTGTGAAAGTGTTCACGTCAAAGGAGGAAACGTTGTGAAAAAGATAACGGTCCAGCAGCTCATTGACCGCTTTCAATTGGAAATATTATCGGATGATGCCGGTTCCGAACGTACGGTCTCAAAGACGCGCGTGCATCGTCCTGGACTGGAATTCGCCGGATATTACGATTTCTTCCCGCAGGAACGAATTCAAGTACTCGGGAAGAAGGAGATTACCTATCTTCATACTTTGACCGAAGAAGAACGTAACGAGCGAATCCATAATGTGGTTCGGTACCATCCGCCTTGCTTCATCGTTACCCGGAATCAGGAAGGGCTCACGTATTTAATTGAGCATTGCAACAGAGAGGGCATACCATTGCTCCGCACAACAGAAGACACTTCCAAATTCATTGGCGTCGTGGACTCGTACTTAACGAAAATGCTGGCGCCTGAAATCCAAGTGCATGGCGTGTGCGTCAACGTGGCAGGAATTGGGGTGCTTCTGCGAGGCAAGTCGGGGATAGGAAAGAGCGAGACGGCTTTGACGTTGATCCGGCGCGGACACCGTCTCGTCTCCGATGATGCGGTTGTGCTGAAGAAGATGAATGCCGAGACCTTAATCGGCACTCATGACGGCAAGACGAGAGAATTTCTCGCGCTGCGCAGCATTGGATTGATTAATGTGGCACGCATTTATGGTCGGAGCGCCTTTCAGGAAGAGACTCGAATCGTGCTGGACATCGAATTGGCGAAGTGGAAAGAGAATGAATTGAACAATGAACTGCAATTGGAGCCTGGTTATGTGGAGTATATGGGTGTGAAGGTGCCTACGATTCAAATCCAGCTGCAGCCAGGCCGCGATGTAGCCAGTCTGGTCGAAGCGGCAGCGAATAGCTGGTATTTGCAGCTGCAAGGCTATAGTGCCGCAGAAGATTTCATTCAACGATTGAATATGTAACCTATGAGCAAAATGATTAACGCGGATTCTATTTGTAACGGATGAGAATATGGAGCACGCAACCATCCTCTACTCGGGTCGCCCGCTGAATAATCGTTAATGACCTCCTAACAGTTATACGAGACCTAGTGCAGTACAATAACCTCAGGAGATGGTCCTGAGGTTATTGATAATGATTTTCTTTCATTTTTAACCTTGCATGATCACATATTGACCATGGTCTTGTTTACTGAATCCAACAACTCCGTTATTTTCTTGAACGTAATTTGTTCCTTGCTCATTTTCTCCATTTGTTCTTTCAGAACGGATGCCGTTATTTTCCCGGCATTGCCAACGTGTCCAATGGCAACACATACATCATGTTGATTGAGATGCTGCCGCATCAACATGAATTGCTTTTGGATCGCTGCCTTTGTATGAACATCATCCAGGAAAATATGATTTACAATACAAGGAACTTTGACCTCACGAGCTACTTTTGCAACGATACTGCGATAATTGGTGTGACTATCCAAGAAAAAGAAACCGCGCTCCTTGCATGCTTGAAGTACATTCCTCATTACTCGCGGATCGACCGTAGCCTTAGAACCCATATGATTGTTCATTCCCACCGCATAAGGGACGTTGTCTATGGCGGCATGAACACGCGTGCGAATTTCAGTGTCGCTCAAATCGGTCGTGATTGCGCCCGGACCAAGCCAATGCTTCTTCCCTGATAACGCCTCCATCGGCATATGAACAATGACATCATGTCCGGCAGCGTGCGCCCGCTTGGCATCGTTGACCGTGTTCGGCATGAAGGGCATAACGGCAACGGTTACCTTAAACGGCAGTTCCATCACTTCTTTTGTGCCTCCTGTGTTATTGCCGAAGTCATCGATTACGACGATCGCTGTTTTTCCGTGCACTTTTAGTTGCGATAAGGCTTGAGCAGGTTCAGGAGAATGCAGGAGCGATACCATGACGGATGCAAGGATTAACAACTTACACCATTTCATGTTTATATTTGTACGATTCATCATCCACACCCTATTTCATGATTCAGTACATATCGTGTGAACATTTATCGGAATTTAATCTGAAATTTTTTGACAGCATCATATATCCTGTGCTGGACATATTAAACAGGACGTTCATGTTCCTGCATCAATACATGTAAGCAGTGATTTGAAGTAAGGGAGAATGGAAGAGAAGATGTTCAGGCAAATGTACTCAATGATATTGGTTATTTGTTTCTGTAGCATGGCGATGTTGCCGCAGGCAGCCGCAGCACCTAAGGAGCTGGATGAAGAGCTTTCTGTCTTTATACGACAGCTTTTCTCGGAACGGGCCCATTATTTGATTCATCAAGACAAAGGCAAATTGAGCAGGTACTATTTGAGCTCTAGTGCATCGAGCCGGAACGCTATGCGGCATGAAACGGACAGATCCGAATATGTTCAAGCTTGGGCCGAACGCAGAGGAATCCAATTCGTAAACGCGAAAAGCCATGTGCGCATTATTCGAATAAGCAAACAAAAAGATAAAGCTTATATTTCGACCGTAGAATCCTTGAAGCTCGATTATGCATACATCCATAGTATGATGCCTGTTCAATCATTTGGTCTTGGGACCCGTCATGCTCTGACTATTACGAAGACAGACGGAAAATGGCATGTGCTGCGTGAGTGGTATTTGGATCCGCTGGAGGAAAATCCGAAACTGATTCCAGATTCGGACGGTATGATCCTGAGTTCCAATCGTCATGTCGAGTCATCCGAGCTTGAGAAACAGTCGGCCTCGAATTCCAAGCGGAGATATAATCGCCATAAAGCTGTTGAATATGCGAACAAATATGCTGGTGCAGCTTGGGGCTCAGGCCATAAGCATCGTTATAACCCGAAATACCGGGATTATACCGGATTAGGCGGCGATTGCACCAACTTTGCATCCCAATGCATCGGGGATCGGCAGGAAGGCGGCGGCTTGCGGATGAGTGGAGGTTGGCGTCATATCAAATCCGGGGGTGGAAGCCGAACATGGGTTCAGACCGATGCTTTCAAGGATTTCCTTCTCCGCAGCGGTTATGGCACGCTCATCGCAAGAGGGAATTTTCAAGACATCGTTACCGCAAACAAACGGCACCCGTCTGGCGCCATCGCGAAGCTGCGGCCTGGAGATCTGATTGCTTACATGCTCCGAGGCGACGTTGACCATTTTTCGATCGTCGTTGGCTTTGACATGAACGGATATCCGCTTGTGAATTCTCATACGGCGGATCGATATCGGGTTCCGTTTGATCTCGGTTGGGATAAACATACCACTTATTTACTGATTCATATTCGCGACTGAACTGACTTGCAGCACAGGGAACATAACACAATCATTCCGTTCATACAATGATGAGGACAAGACGGAATGGTCGGTGATTTCTATTGATGCTGCCAGCAATCGTAAAGCAGACGGCGCTCCGCACTGGAGCCATTTTTGCGGGAAAATGTATCGGTTTAGTCGGAAGAGTCACATTGACAAGGCTGCTCGGAGCAGAAGGAATCGGCCTATACCAGATTGCATATTCGTTCTACGGGATTGCACTGATGGTCATCACAGGCGGATTGCCCACTGCTCTAGCCTTGTTCACAGCTAAGCACCCAGCCAAGGGGTGGGGAGCTTTTCGGAACATGTCCGTACTCGTAGCCCTAATAGGAGCTGCCTCTGGATTTCTTGTATACTCGAATTCAGGCGTGATCGCCACAATGCTCGGGAACGACCAACTCGCGGCAGCGGTGCGTTGCCTGGCTCCGGCTCTTATCGCCGTTCCGCTGCTTCAGTTATTGCGAGGGTATATGCAAGGCACAGAGCGATACGGAGTGATCTCCGTCTCCGAGCTAGCGGAACAAGGCGTACGGGTCGCGCTGTTGATTACACTCGTCATTCTGTTCTCCTCCCATGGGATAGGAGCCGCGCTTGGAGCTGGCATTACAGGGACGGCGATCGGCGCGCTAGTTGCGTTCATCATCATAACGATATACGTTGCCGCATCGAAGCAGATTGCAACAACATCTGCACAGACATGGTCGTATGGCGGAGAGCTGAGTATCCTATTTCGTACCTCTTTGGCTATCGGATTCACAAGGATGCTTGTACCGGCGTCTGACTTTATCGACTCGATATTAATTCCGAGGCGGTTACAAGCAGCCGGGAATTCGGTCTCGGAAGCAACCGCGATGTATGGCGTCTTTATGGGGATGGCCATCGTCATAGCGTATGTGCCGACAATCGTCACGGCTGCGGTATCGCACACGATGACGATGAAGATTGCTGCAGACTTTCAGCAGGGACGAATGTATCAATACCATCGTAAAATCGAGAAAGTGTTGAAACTCGGTTGGACATGGGGTAGTTTGAGCGGGATGTTTTTATTTCTATATGCAAGTGAGCTATCGAATTTCATATTCGGTACACCTGAGGCAACGGAACCGATACGTTTCTTATCAGCTATTCCACTCATCGTAGGACTTCGTGAGTTGACGACAAGCATGCTGTGGGCGCAAGAACGAAAAAGTACACCCTTGGTAGGACTGATCGGCGGCATCGGATTGTCTACCGTGCTTCTTTATTTCTTGTTGGCGCTTCCGGGATTCGGATATAAAGCGGCATCCATCGGCACCCTCACGTTGGAAACGGTTGCGGTACTGTGGAATTTGCGGGCGCTCCGCTCAAAAGATACTACCTTATTCCAGTTGAAATGGATAGGGTGGGATCTCGTATTATTTATCGTAATCATGCTGTTCGTCTTTCCTTTTGCTATGCAGCATATTCATTTGAGTCATGCAACGACGGTTGCATGCAGTATGCTCTTGTACTGTACATGCGCGGCATTCATCATCGGAATACGGATGAAACATCTTAAATAAGGACAACGCCGATGTCGTCGTATCTGCTTTCATGCATGACGTCGTAATCAAAAGGGGACATTTTGCACAACCTGTATAAGGAGTAATAGTTGGAATGAAAAGGATTGAAAGGTGCATACTTGGTTTGCTGCTCATAATGCTGACTACACAGTTCCTTATATCGACGGTTGTTTCGGCACCGGCACCAAAACAACCGATATACACAGACTCGGTTGCCGTACTTATGTATCATCATGTTCATGAAACGGACCGCAGCTCAGGGACGATAAAGACAAGCCTATTTCGAGCACAGCTATCCTATTTAAAACAGCGTGGATATCACTTTATATCTCTGGAAGAGTTCCGTCAGTACATAAATGGGGGCAAAGTCCCTCCCAATGCGGTACTCGTCACATTCGACGACGGGTATGAAAGATTTTATTGGAATGCTTTCCCGATACTGCAAGAGCTCCATGTTCCGGCTGTTAACTTTTACGTTACCCGACGTATGTTCTATTCGGAAGGTCTGCATGTTCCTCCCATGAAGAGAGATCAAATCAAGAACATGCTGAATACGGTCCCAAGAATCGATATCCAGTGCCATACCCATAATATGCATAAAAAAGTAAACGGAAGGGCCGTGCTAGCGTACCGGTTGCCGCTTCCGCACGGCAGAATGGAGAGCAGGGGCATGTATCGCAAACGGGTGTTGGATGACACATTAATCTGCAGGAAACAGCTGAAATCGCTTCAAGTGAGACCTGTCGACAGCTTCGCTTATCCATACGGAAAATATTCAAAGGATGCGAAATCCGCCATCTATGAGGCTGGGATCCGATATGCATTCACCATCCGGCCTGGAATTATGACACGGCATGCCAATCGCATGACGATCCCTAGAATTAATGCCGGAAATCCTTCAATCACTCCGCAAAAATTGCACGATTATATCGTCCGTTTAGCCAAATCCAACTCTGCGGTAAAGTGAGCCAAGCAATTGTGGCTTTACAGCAATGGGGACGCTCCGGGGTAAGGATGAAGTATAGCAACCCGAGCGTCAATTTAGGCATATTGCCGTGTCAGGATGTAGATTGACCTAATATAATATTTACGTATCATCATATGAAGGAGGGTTCATCAATGGGCGAATGCGTTAAAGGTGTAGGAGGCTTCGGTCCACACTTTACTTCAACGGCAGTCATTCTGGTTCTCTTCATCCTTCTAGTTATTGTCTCTAAAGGATTCTGTTAAGAACGATAATAAGATTAAATACATCATACCCTTCGTAATGGTTCAGGCACATTATTGTTTGAATCCTGCCGATGATAAGTCGGCAGGTTTTTTTATGATTAAACGGCATGCAAGAACTAAGCTTGAAAGGAGGAGCGGAAAGAAGAGGAATTTATTTGTTTTGCCCAATGCGCAGATTCTGTTGCTCTTTCCTGCAAAGTCATGGCTGTTCTGCAGGGGGAAGGAAACACAAGAGCGGTGACAGCGGGTATGGTGTAAAAGGTTATGCTATCCAGCCGCAGAAATTTTCGCCACATATGAAGATCGCTCCACACATCTTCAGGACCAGGAGCCCACCCTTCGGGAAGCCGCCGATAGGTGTCGATGCGGTGACCCGCAACCGTAGGACCGAATATGTTATATGGTCCTTTAAGCATGAGAGCACGAACTGTGGCATCCTCCAGCGATTCCTGTATCGGTATTATCTCGTCTTGGTTCAGTACAGATACGTGCTTGCTGTGGTACAAAATCGGCTCTGGCTAGAGCCTGTTCCATTTGTTCTAAATGATCAGGAAACCACTGATCATCGTCACATAAGTAGCAAACGAACTTCCCTTGCGCAATTTGCAATGCCTCATGACGGTACACTTCCCCGTTGCGGAAACCTTTCGGACGATCTAATACATGAAATCGCGCGTCTTTGCGGGAATATTCCCAAGCAATGTCACGGCCTTCGTCAACAGCACCGTCACAGATGACAAAGACCTCGAATTGTTGGCAGGTTTGTTGCAGAATGCTATCAAGCGCAAAATGGAGCAGACGGCCGTGAGTATAGGTCGGAACTAGAATAGTAAATATCGGCTCCATCATTTTCCGCCTCCATATAGCTGATTGCGCACTGCAGTAATACGTTGCATAATTAGCAGTTCATCCTCGATCGAACTCAGTGGAGGGGGACCGACTTCTCCCTTCTTACTGTAGAATCGTGGATTCTCTCTGCTCACACCAGAGCCACGCCGTTCCATTATATGAGTATGTATTTTTCTTCTTGAGAGTGATGGAAATGAAAGAAATAGACAATTGTATAACATATATTCCCTTGTTTTGTTTTCGCATGGAGAATATTATAGAGATAGAACTTTGCCTATTAAGGAGTGAGAGCGCGTGGAGTTTCATAATTTTTTTATTAGTCAAAATGACCAAAATTATTATCCGGAAGCAACTTGCGGGGTGGCAAGTCTGTCGATGCTGCTGAAATTTAACCGTATCATGGACAATATTACATTCAATGAGCTCGCTGAAGAACTGAAGCTGACTGTGCCGCCGAAGAAAAAGGGATATGATGAGGACGATCAAGCGATTGGAACCTATCCGGAAGATCTCGTTAGGTTTTTCGTTTTGAACAATATTGCGTTTCGGATGTCATTTTATGACGATGAATGGAAAGATAGCTTAAAGAGAGCTCCGATCATGGTATTAATGACTGGAAATGAGGAGGAATTTGGTCTTCGCAATTCTCATTGGGTCGTATTGGTGCAGAGAGACAAAGACTTTTTTACATATCTGGATCCTTGGCACAAAAAAGAAACAAATAACTATATTAAACATATGTCTTCCGTTGATTTTCATAGGTACTACACAGGGATTGCATGTCAAATATTAACCTAGCCGCACTTCTGGGCATGCCTCTATCGAGTATGTAGGAATTTCACGAATGGCCGGTAACTATTACGTTACCGGCTTTCTAATTTTGCAGCGTTTTAATCCTCCTCTTAACAATCTTCTGGCTTGATCAAAATAATCTCTTTCCTGATAGAAATAATCCTTGAAATGGAAGGAAAGCTGTCCTTTATTACGTTAAACTTGATAAACATTTTGACGTGGCAGTAGCAGGGGGTGGACCAGTAGGTCTTAGATCGCTTGTGAATTGGCGGTTGCAGGCCGATTTCTCGCGACTCGATACGGAGCTGGAGATCCAGGCAATGATTCAGGTATGGTGTCAAGCAGGAAATACAGTAGGTTCAGGCTTGTAATGAGCGATGAATTGATAACGATACGCTGCCAAGTACTTCTCTCCATTCTCCCTCTCGTTCAGAAGGGGCATCCCTCCGTAGGGTGAGGTTAACTGTGGTGTACATGTCTCTAGTAACATTGCTTCTGGACGATGCAGCAACATCACCGTTAGATCACCCCGCCTAGCTCCTGAGGCATACGGGAATCGTTATTACTGATCGAAGGGGAGAGTGATCGGAAGCGCCGAACGGAGAGAGTATCGCCTCCAGTGAGGTTCCTTGCATAAATGTAAGGAATCCGTTATGCAATTCGATAGTATCGATGCCCTGTTCCATGTAAACTAAAAGCACGATATCATTTCAATTCGCACAGAGGAGACTACGGTTATGGAAGAATACAAAGATGTATGGTTTACTCAAGTTGTCACAGTTACATGCATGGCAGGATTTACTCTTTTGACACTCGTTGCAGGCATGATCAATTTATTTCATATGTAAAAAGCAGGGTCCTCAATGAGAGCCCTGCTTTCTATTAGAGACTATTAATTATCATCGTTGTTGTTATCCCAATAATTCCAGCCCCACTGTCTATTTTGTTTCCAGCGAGAAGGAGAGGTATCCTTTTGTTGCTCTTCAGGAGCCTCCACAGCAGGTTGTTCGGGTTCTGTTGGGGCAGGCTGTGGCGTTACTGTTCCATCTTGTCCACCATTAGAAATGACGCGTCGTGCGGTTACGTATGTTTTGTCCCACGTGCTGCCGGAGAAATCAGAAATGGTTACACCGATGCCGACTCTGTAGGTGTGGATAATTTTATCTCCGCCCATATAAATAGCGACGTGATTAATAACCCCATCCCGGTTCGTATCTGAGAACACTAAATCCCCTGATTGCAGATCCTTTTTGGACACTGAAGTGCCGACCTTGGATTGCTCCTGCGACGAGCGCGGAATGTCTATTCCATTTTGATTAAATACATACTGAGTAAATGAAGAACAATCGAAAACATTTGTATTTCCTGATTTTGCTCCGAATTTGTAGGGTACCCCTATCAATTTCTTTCCTGCTGCAATTACATTATCCGCAACCGATGATTTGGATACCGAGGCTGCTTGAGCTGGTTGAGGCGATACTAGCATGCTTCCGGAAAAGGCAACCGCAAGGCTCAGGCTGATTCCCATTACTGTTTTACCGATATGGCTTTTCTTCTTGTTGTTCATGTCTTTCTCCTTATGGGCATGATTCGTTTTGGTAATCGCTCTAAAAACAACATAACACAACAATCAACCCCATCAATTACCAGCGTTGAAGCAAACCCTGTGACCATAGCTAATTCATCCCTATTATTAAAAACTGATGAGAAATCCTTAATGTTTAATCTCTTGAGAACAGAGAGAATGTATAGTTTAATAGTATCTTTTATTTTAAGAGAGTGATCCTATGCGCTTCCATTTCCATAAGACGTATATTTTGGAGTGCTTAAGGGAAAATAATTCAAGAATAATACTCCCTAAAATAAGAAAATAAAATTGGTCTACAACTAAATAAGGGGACGATTCGAGGATGGAAAAAGATGTTTTGATTATTGAAGATGAGGAGAAAATATCAAGACTTCTGCAACTGGAGTTATCCCATGAGGGCTACCATGTCGAATTAGCGGAGAACGGCAGAGAGGGCCTGCAGAAAGCATTATCCAAGGCATGGGATCTGATTATTCTTGATATTATGCTGCCTGAATTGAACGGTATCGAAGTATTAAGAAGGCTGAGAAAAATCGACACTTGCACCCCCATAATTATTTTGACTGCTCGAAATACGACTCCCGAGAAAGTGAGCGGACTGGATCAGGGTGCGAATGATTACATTACAAAACCTTTTGAAATTGAAGAATTACTTGCAAGGATAAGAGCTTGCTTTCGAAGCCGAAGTGATGAATCGGCTAACGATGACAATGACGAGCTCCGGGTAGACAACCTAATTGTCAATAAGAAAACTCGGGAAGTGATTCGTGAAGGACTGAAGATGGAACTTACTCCTAAGGAATATGACCTTCTTATCTATTTAATGGAACATAAAAATCAGGTATTGGATCGCGAAAAAATAATTAACGAAGTATGGGGCTATGACTTCGTGGGCGATACGAACGTAATCGATGTGTATGTAAGATATATAAGAAAAAAAATCGATAACCCTTTCAAAGTGAAACTGATCCAAACCATCCGCGGGATAGGGTACAGTATGAGGGAAGAAGAAGCATGAAGCTAAAAAATAAAATAACCTTACTCACATCCGTCTTATTGATTTGCATCTTGCTTTGTGTCGATCTCGTCATCTATTTTTTGTTTATCAAAATTGCAACGCAAAACGAAATCGAATCCTTGCAAACAAAAGCCGAACAGATTATTGAAAAAATCGGGCCAAATGCGATTATGCAAAATAAACAGAATCGCCAGATACGATATTACATGCCAGAGAACACGACAATACGGATTATTAATCCTCATTCGGAAATGGTCAACTTCATCCAAAAAGATTACGAAATCGAACTTCCCGAGCCCCAATTCAGTCCTGTAAAAGAGGCGAAGTTGATACGGGACGACGGTCAAAGAGTGCTTACGGTGCGGGTTCCCGTTCAATACGGTCCGGAAATTATCGGGACGCTTGAAATGGTGGAACGGATGGCTGCACTTGAAAGCAGTCTGGACATCCTCGTGTCGATACTTATTTCGTCCACAGCTGCGGCGGCGCTGCTTTGTTTCATTGGGGGCTTAGTTCTATCCAAGACAATACTAATGCCGATATCGAAAAGCATTGAGACCATGAAGGAAATTGAAAGCAGTCTTACATTTAAAAAGATTCCTATTAACGGAAAAAAGACAGATGAACTGTACAAGATGACGGAAACCTTTAACCGAATGATGGAACGATTGGAAGAAAGCTTTCTGAAGCAGCAGCAGTTCGTGTCGGACGCTTCTCATGAATTAAATACGACACTAACCATTATTGAAGGCTATGCCAGTATGCTTCGGCGATGGGGGACGGACGATAAGAGCATTCAAGAAGAGTCCATTGAATCCATTTATGAAGAATCCAAACGGATGAGGAAGATGACGCGGCAGCTGCTGGATTTGGCATCCTTACAACAGGGAATCGAGCCGATACGTGAACCGTTCAATCTTGTGGAATGCTGCAAACAGGCGTCAAAGCTTGTGCACAAGCTGCATAACCGTGAAATCAAAATTCATTCAACCTCAAGAGAACTCATCATTGTCGCCGATCCAACAAAAATAAAGCAGCTCCTTATTATATTGATTGACAATGCATTAAAATATAGCACAAAATTTATCGAAATATACATATCTGAAGCAGAAGGGGATATGATTATCAGGGTGAAAGATTTTGGCATCGGAATTGCTGAGGATGAAATCGACCTCGTCTTTGAACGTTTTTATCGTGTCGATCGTGCCCGTCAACGTAAAACAGGAGGAGCTGGCTTAGGACTCCCCATAGCACAGTCGATCGTGCGCGAGCATTATGGGTCGATTGACATTGTAAGCGAAGAAGGAGTGGGAACGGAAGTGATCGTTCATTTGCCTAAGGATGGAACATCATGAACTTGCCCATGTTTAAGCTGGTCATCCTTTTGATGGATGGCTTTTTAATTTTTGTGATTTTAAGAGTAATTTGTATATTTTTATGAGACTCATTTACTATTTAGAAGTAAAAAAGACCTATATTAATTATTGATTGTTCAGAATCTCATATAGTAGAATAGACTCATTAACCAGATGGTATCCAATATCGGGCAGGAGGAAATTATGAATTTTGTCAGCAAAATGACAGTCACGGCGCTTGTGCTTGCCTTAAGCAGCGGGCAATTCTCAAGCTCCTATGCGGCGGGATCATCTCAGTCCGCATCCATTGCAGATTTACGCGATGCATCTTCTTGGGCGCAAGAATGGATCGTGCAGGCGAATCAGCAAGCATTTCAGACCCAAGCAAGAAGTGAGGCGGGAAGAGATGGCCGCAATTCTTCTGCGGACCATGGATGAGGTTTCGTCCAAGCAAAGCTATACGATTGAACAAATCAACAATGGAAACGTTACTGTTAACGGTAAACAATATTCGGTATCCGATCAATTGAAAGGTTTGTTCGACAGTTCAAATGAAAACATTTTGCAGCATGCAAAAATAACATTTACTGCAGCTGGCAGCGTAATTACAAAAGTTTCTTTCTTGGAGCTTGTGACAGGCGGGAAGCCGCCAAGCGACGGACAAGCCGAGTTTTCCGCAAATGCTGTATTGAACGGCAATGGAGTAGTTATCGACGGCAAGCTCAAGATTGCAAACGATTACATATCGGTCCGCAATGTCATGGTAAAAGGCGACCTGGAAGTGGGCCGGGAATTGCAGCATGATTTTTATGGAAAGGGCTTGACTGTTGAGGGAAAAACACTGATTAATGGCGGTGACGATAATACCGTTCTATTCGATAATTCCAAATTAGGCAGCATGTCTATTAACAAAGATGGAGTACGTGTGGAAGCGAAGAACAAAGCCGTCATCGGGGACGTCGAGCTCACTGCAAATCTCGCAGCGATTTGGGGGGACAGTTCAATTGTTTATGGCTCGTTGAAAATTTCGGAAAAAGTCAGCTCAGCGGGCATTTATGGGCATGTACAGAAATTAGAGGTTGCAGCGGGGAAATCTGGAACTACGATTTCGGGCAATGGCGCCGTTGACAGCTTGACTATTATCGGCGGCGGCAAATTGACCGTCAATACTACCGGAGCCATCGGAACGGTAACTATTTCGGATAAAGATGCCAAGATAACGCTGCCATCAGGCGTTGCCATTGGAAATATCGTATTGCCCGAAGGCGTTAAGATCGAACATGTTATCCATAATTATGACCAAGTGAAACAAAGCATTGCACAAGTGAATAACAAATTGAATTCCGATCATAAGATCACAGGGTCTGCCGGTGGCAGCTCGGGTGGTAATACGGGCAGCACGGGAGGCAACGGAGGCAGTTCCAGCTCAGGCGGAGATACGGGCAATCCGGATCAGCCGGGAAATCAATATCGCGATGTTTTCGATACGAAAACATATGTGAACCGCATGGAAACGAGCGTAGATCTTCAAGTCCAGACGCAACAAACCGGAACGGTATATTACATCGCCGTGCCAGTCGATGCGCCATGGGGAGCTCCAACGGCGGAGCAAATAAAAAATGGCTTGCAATATGATGGAAGTCAGGCTGCGGCAAGTGGCCAATTTACGGTTGCCGGAGGCGTACAAGCGCAGCATCGGGTTGCCGACCTAGACAAGAATATCAGTTATCGGTTTTGGTCCATGTTCAAAGATGCAGCGACGGGGAAAGAGTCAATACCGACTTACTTATTCCAGATCCAACGTCACTATGCATACTCGCACAATGTTCTTCCCTATGACATCAAAAACTTGTCAGAGATTCGAGTTCAGTTTTCGAGTCCGGTCCAAGACTCTATTACGAGCAATACGAATGTAGCTTCGATTATCGAACGCGGGAAGCTGCGCAATTATGGTTTCGGTTTCTTTCCTGTAACCTCCATCTCATGGAATCTGGATTATCCGGATATGCCGATACTGTCCCTTCATTTTGATCAGATTAACCTAGGCAACGAAAAAGGGTTTGGAGTGGAAGCGACATTTGTAAAAGACGCCATTTACATGAATGAGCAACGGCCGGACGGCATGTCCACCAAGCACGGAATCGGAGCCTTCAGGCATTATGGCGGGGAGAAACTCGTGGAGTTAATTACAGAGCAATTACAGATTGAAACGGGTTCCGTTGACGACCCAAGCAAGACAGATGATGTTCTGCATATGTATGGAGTCAGCGTTCTCAGCAGCCGAGGGGGAAATTCTCTAGCGCAGAGCAAGTGCGGACAATATTCGATGAGGCATGCTCGCGGTATAACGACGCGCCTCTAGCCTTGACGTTCCTTGATACCGACACTCGAGCAGGCTTCGTGGCCGGAGAAGTGCAGTGGACCCCAGGCGAGGAGCAGCATATCGAGAAATACGAGCTGCTCTGGAAATTAGCAACCAGGATATCGTACCTATCGCAATGGTAGAGAAAGCAGCGGGACATCAGTACATGCTTACTGAAGCTGCAATCCCAGATGGATTATGGGGAATGGGCATCCGCGGGATCCGGGGCGATCAATCGACCACCGAAGCATTATTTGTCCGTATTCAAGATACCCTGCCGGAGAAGCCTGCCGCGCCGAATGTCACTCAAGATGACAAGCGCAATATTCTAATTGGCGCCGATCATACGATGGAATTCTCTATCGATGGGGGAGCTAACTGGTCTGCATACGATGAACAGGAGCCGCCCGTGTTTCCGGGCGCTGTAAGTGTCTATATCCGCTATCAGGCAGATCCGGCCAACCAAGTTCCAGCGGGAAAAACAAATATTTTTACGTTTGTCGACAATGTTTATCTATTTGTGGGGGCAAGCGATCATTCTAATACCTTCTCGGACGCGACATCGGCAATGGAGTGGTCAACAGATGGCGGGAGCAGCTGGACCGCATATGACGAACAAAATCCTCCAGAGTTTCCGGGAGATATGACAGTCTTAATAAGAGAATGCGGAAGCTCTATTTTACCGCCGGGAGATGTCCAGACCTTTGAATTTACTTCAACCATTCGAATGCAATTTGAGGGCAATGATTATTTGTCTAACAGTAGTCACAATTATGAATACTCGGTTAACGATGGTCTATATGTGCACATGCCTTTCGATGAACAAGTATTCTTTAAGCCAGGGGATAACGTTAAGGTGCGTGAAGAGGCACGAGGCATTTTTTCTGCTGGTCAGCCCCGAATTTTTTTGTTTTAACTAGGATAGAAGCAGGCAAGTTCTCTCGCAATGGTGTGAGAGGACTTGTATGTCTTTTGTAAATATAAAGAGAAGGGGAAACACAATGCAAGATACCAATGAGAACTCAGTACATTCATCGGTCATTCGCGGCATGAGGCGCTTCGCTCGATATGCTGCGCTGACGACAATACTCGCAGCCGGGATTTACGTCTGCCCGTTCAATGCCGAACCAGTATCTGCGGCAGCAAATACGGCGGATGCATCGTCCGGCTATACAGAGGATCAGCTCGCAGGGCTTGCTCTGCTGAACGAGGTTCGCGTCAATGCTGGCGTACAGCCCGTTCGTCTCCATTCGGCGATTACAAAGGCAGCGACACTGCATGCCTCCTATTATAACAACAATAACATCCAGCCGAGTCTGAGCGCACACAAGGAGACTCCAGGGATGCCCGGATTTACAGGCAAGTCGGTGCTGGAGAGGATGAAGGCTGCCGGATGGCTGCCCGGATCACAGGGATACAGTTCTGGAGAAGTTATGCACTTCAAACAGAAGAGCAGCGTGAAGGCGATTCATGGATGGCTAGATACCGCATATCACCGCGAGATTATCCTCAGTCCGAAGTATAGTGAAGTGGGCATCGCGCTCGTCGACGGTACTGCCGTCATCAATATGGCGGGTTCCTATTCGCCGTCAGCAATCGAAGGAGGCGTATCTGTATACCCGCACGATAAGATGACTGGCGTTCCTGTAGGATTTTACGGGCATGAAATTCCGAACCCGCTGGATCAATTTGACGTCAAATTTTCTGGCTATATTATTTCGGCTACAACCGAAAAGCCGATGGCATGGCACGAGGCGACTATTACGGACGAGACGGGCGTCACGATACCGTACCATGAAGAGCTCAAAAGCGATACGTTGTTCTTGTATCCAAAATCAGTGCTGCAAGGCTTCCACACGTATACCGTGTCTCTCGCATACCAAGTAGAAGACTCTCCTGCAACGCAGCGCAAAGCATGGTCGTTCACGACCGGACAAGGGCATCGCTTATTGGAGTTATCGGCAAATTATGCGGAGATTGTCGTGAACGAGGGCGAGGAGTATCCGATTCAGGTGATAGGCAATTATGACGACGGCACGAGCGACTCGCTTGCTTCCGGCGTGAAATTCGCAAGCAGCAGCCCGGGTAACCTTACTATATCGTCATCAGGAATCCTGAAAGGCATCAAGGCCGGCGATTATACTGTTACGATGTCTTCGGAAGGGGTGTCTTCACAAGTGAAGGTCAAGGTGCTGCCTCGGTTGAAGACGAAAACTTATCCAGCTACATCGGATCCGTCTAAGCTGACGGATATTGGCGGTCACAAGGCCGAAGCGGCTGTCGTATGGGCGGTGCAATCCGGCATCATTGCAGGTTCTCGCGACGGCTCGTTTCAACCGGACGCTGAAATAAGCGAAGCAGATTTTTGGACGATGCTGCTGCGCATGTATAAGGTCAATATTGATGCTTATGCGCCAGCGAAGAAGAAGCATTGGGCGGATGCGGCGTACATTATTGCGGATGAACGCAATTTTCCTTTGAATGGCCTGACATCGCTCTCTGCGAGAGACGGCAAGATGACCCGGCTGAAAGCGGCAGAGATCATCTCGGCAGCCGACGGAGTCAACTTCGCCGGCAACAATGTAGTATGGTACATACTCGGGAAGGATTATGCCAAAGGGAAAACAGAATTATCAATTGAAGGCTATAAGCCGGGGGATGCGCTTACGCGCGGGGAAGCGGCTCAAATGTTGCAATATTTGCAACCGAAGCTGAAGGAACTGCGGGGCCGGCCTGCGAACATAACGCCAATCTCGGTGTTGCCTCGCTTGCCGGAACGAGAGGTGTATGTGAAGCCGGATACGATGGAAGATCGTATGATGTGGGCAGAACTTCAAGATGATTACATGTTGGCGGTTGAAGGAAAGTTTGCACAATTGGCCGGCCAGCAGCTCACGCTTATGGTGCAGACAGGCGGCTCCAAGCCCCAGCAAATCCAGGATGTATCCGTGTCTGTAGATAGCCAGGGCACATTCAAGGTTAGCGCTGGCCCATTCCAGGAGGACTCGCTGAATCTGTACTTGCGTACTGAAGGAGTGTACTATTGGATCCCTGTCAATTATAAATCGATGAATGCAAGTCAATACAGTGAAAACTATTAAGTATCGGCGCTGAAAACAGTTAGATCCACTGGACAAAGTACAGTCTAATTGCCGTTCAGCCACCTCATGTGAGCATTCTGCTGCAAGTTTTCCAATGGATCTGGCTACTCAGTCAAGGCGAGTGGAAGCTAGCAAGCTCGCTCATACGCGAAAAACAAGTCGCACCAGGAGAATATTCCCTTTGGTGCGACCTGTTTTTATAATCAGTACTTACTTACAAGCCCAAATGTTGATGCTCCACTTACGGAGAAGGCGCAGGAACCCACTTTCTCCAAATGTACTCAAGCAAATTCCACGCCCCAATATACAGTAAACTAACGAGAGAACCAAATACCACTCCGTAAAAGCCTCGAATGATGGAAATAGGCAGGGGCGTATGCAGATGGGCAAATGTATCTACGAGCGACGCTTGTCCGATCACTCCTACAGCCATGATGTACAATGCGCTTGGTCGATTTTTCAAGGCAAGGTAAGCTCCTAAGATAAACAGAGGATGAGCAAACAGAAATTCTTTATTTCTTGGCCGAATTCCGATTGTATTTTCCAGTAAAGACCGGAATAACGACTCGATCGCAGATACATTTCCCGAATTTCCCGTTCTGGATAAATAATAAAGCATGACGACCAACGCGAACCCAGCGCACAGAATCCATAGAACGCTAATGGGAGTAATCAGTATTCGCTTCGCTTTTAACATCTTTTCCTCAGTCGTAAGATCCTCACTGAAAAAGACAAGGTACAGGAGAACAAGTGCAATAGGTACCGAACTAACAGCACTAACTCCAATAAACTGATCAATTTTGAGGAAATAAACGATATGGTCGAGAAGCGCAACAATATAAATACCACCGATTAGAGACAACAGTGATGTGCATAGCAACAGTAGGAAGGGGGACCAAAGGCGTGTCGCTTCCTTTTTTTGTTGTTTTCTGCGTATCCATTTAATAGCCATCATCATCGCTACGCTCGGAGCGCAGATCGCAGCGCCGAGAGCAAGCATTTTATATAGCAAGCTAGTGGACAGCATGCCGATTCCACATGCGCCCAACAAACCGATTACAAAGATGAACAATAAAGAAGAGGGAACAAAGTAGGACATTGCGATGGCGATGATGGATATACTGCCCAAAACGGCCAATAGCTTTAGAATCTCGTGCAAATTCGTATTGGATAATGTAAAAGAATGCGCCGGGCCCAACACATATCCTTGTTCTTGAATTCTCTGTACCGCTCCATCTTTGCCATTCAGGATGGAATAGATGGAGACAAGGGGATCGGCATACATTCCCGTACCCGTGCTTTGGCTTGCGCCAGCGTTCAAAAGAATCATTCGAATATTGCGGTCCTTGACGGCGAGAACAAAGCGGTCTGCAAATCGTTGAACGCGATCTTCCAGTTCCTGCAGCGAAGTATTTTGCACGAGCTTATTCGCATCTGCTTCCGAGAATTGATGCAAGCGCAAAACATCGTAATTTAGATCCTTAGCCAGAATGTCAAATCCCAATGGGTCTGCTTTTTGCATCTCCGTGTATGCTAACCCGACCTGATGTTTCTTCAGCAGATTCGCCATTAATGACATGCCATCCGTCTTTTCGTCGTTCGTGTATCCGGGAACGGCATCTCCATCTATGATGACGGATGTCACATCGAACGGAACGAGCCGATTCAACATATCGTTCATGTCCCGGGGCGAAAAGGGATGGCGGCGATTGGATAGTGAAATAATGATGTGAAATCCTCTATCTTTCAACAATTCCAACGTTACTGGATCCGGATCCATTGGCAAGCGAGCAGCGTCTGCTATAGGCATCTCGATAATGAGACCATTTTGATTTTTAAAAGTCCATGGTTTTAGCTTCACATTCATCCGTTGAAAGCTTGTTTCGATCATGGTTTTCATTTCATCTTCCGATTCTTTCTCGGAAAACAACAGGTACGTAAAATTTTCGTGTGGAGAAATCGAGGTTTGAGTTAAAGCTGCGGCTTCGTGTGATGAGAACAATTCTATCCTCCGACTTAACTTCAGTAGATCAAGTGTGCTTTCGTTTACGGCCATCGATTGAATACCAGCTTGCTTCATCAGAGCAAGCTGGTCTGCGACAAACTGTCGCGGATTGGCTTTGTAGTCCGAAATGGCAAGAAGATTACTGAAATTAAAAACAAACTCTACTTGCTTAGATGAGCTTTCTGTAATGACACGCTGATATGCTAACGGAATAGAGGATACGATCCCTAAAATAACTAGACACCATAACCAACGCAGTGTCAGGCAATTCACTCGTCGATACCAATTAAGCACTACACTCAACTCCATCTGCTTAGAGTACAATCTTTTTTTTTCTTAAAAACGGCAATACCTATAACTACCAAAAACGACTATACCATAAATTGCTATTGGTATAAAGCTCTGAATCAGATTGCGTAGGCTTAATTTCTTGAAGCAGATACTTAAACTAAATCACATAATACTTATATATACTTACTATTAAACGAAATATACTTTCAAATACTTATTAAATGAGTTATAATTACATACAAAGGAGGTGCGGCTAATGTACCAAGAGGAGCGCTTGCTGAAAATACTCGAGCACTTAAGTCAACACCAATCGATGAGCGTTGCAGATATATGTTCGTTATTTCAGGTGTCTAGGGATACGGCACGCAGAGATATTGTCAAGCTAGTTCAAGAAGGTGTTGTCATTCGGACGCATGGAGGGGTCGCCTTACCCGAACTGCAAAAGGAGTTGTCCTCCTATCAGGAGCGTTTAATTGATGAATCCGACAGCAAGAAAAATATTGGAAAGCTTGGTGCCAAGCTAATCAAGGATCAGGAGACTGTGTTCTTGGACGTATCATCCACCGTACAGTTTGTAGCGGAACAAATCCAAGCGAAGCATATAACGGCAGTCACTCATTCCATTGATAACGTAGGTGTACTATCGAATCGAGATGACCTTCAAATCTATGTTCTCGGCGGTTACCTGCATGCCAAAAATCGCTTGCTATATGGGCCGTCTGTCATAGACAAAATTAGTGAAATCCGCGCCGACAAAGCGTTTATCGGTGCAACTGCCATTCATTCTGATGGATTCTATTATCCTTATGAAGAAGATGCCCGCGTGAAAAGGGAAATGGCCCGTCGAGCGGATCAAGTGATACTCGTCGCCGATCACACCAAGTTTGCAGCCAAATCGAGATTTAGGTTAGATTTCGAATGCGTGGATATCATCATTACCGATCAGGACATTCCGATTGAAATCAGAGAAGTAATTGACCAGAAAAACATTACGGTTATTGAGTGTCAAGCAGACATCCAGCAGGGAGGCGACGAGCAACAATGAACAACAAAGTTGTGCAAAATGTGCAATTGCTGCTGCCAGACCGAATCGTCCCGTCAGCCACGGTATGGATTAGGGATGGGAAAATAGAGAGAGTCGAGCCCGAATATCACTCTGCAGTAGAAGATCAATATGAACGGATTGATGGGAGAGGGCAATGGCTAATACCTGGAATGATCGATGTTCATATTCACGGCGCCAATGGCTTGGACATGATGGATGGTACGGAAGCGAGTATTCAAGAAGTATCGCACGCATGTGCCGCGACAGGATGCACCTCATTTCTCGCCACTTCAGTAAGCTCTACAATGGAGGACCTGCTGAACATGATTCGCAGCGTCAAGCGAGTCATCGGACAAGAAGCGGGAGCGAAGATTGCGGGAATTCATTTAGAGGGGCCTTATTTAAATCCGAAACGTAAAGGAATGCAGAATGAAAAGTATCTCCGCCATCCCAACATGGACGAAATGCAGGAGATTTTCCAGGAAGCGGGCTCACTGATTAAAATGGTGACGATCGCTCCGGAATTACCTGGAGGAATGGAGCTCATCTCCTTCCTGAAAGAACAGAGAGTTGTCATCGCGGTCGCTCACTCCGATGCCACATACGAGGAAGCGAAACAGGCCTTTGCAGCCGGTGCCAGTCATGTTACACATTGTTTTAACGGCATGCGCCCGATTCATCACCGGGACCCGGGTCTGATCGTAGCCGCATTTGAAGAACATCATGTAAGTCTGCAAGCGATCGTGGATCAAGTTCATTTACATCCTGCTATTATTCGATTGATGCATCGTTTGAAAGGGCCTGAAGGTATGGTGCTCATAACAGATGCTTTGCAGGCAATGGGGATGGGGGATGGAAATTATGTATTTGGCGGCCATCATGTCACTGTATCAGAAGGCATCGCAAGACTGGAGGATGGTACCTTAGCGTCCAGTACCGTAACGATGAATGAAGCATTACGCCTTACTGTCGATACAGGGATTTCCTTGACGGATGCTGTACACATGGGTTCTACTACACCTGCAAATATACTAGGACTCCGTGATAAAGGGAAAATCGAGCCCGGTTACGATGCAGATCTCGTGTTGTTGGACGAACAGTTTCAAGTTGTGTGGACGATGATCGCTGGTAAAAGGATAGGATGATAATACAATAACCTCAGCCGGGCGAGTTCCGGTCGGGGTTGGCAGAACTTCATAACAGACGATTCAACCGAGTCTACGAGTTCATAAAAGCATGAAAAAGAAAGCCGATAACCCTCAATTGGAATATCGGCTTTCTTTGTGATAAGCCAATTGCAGCAGCATACCTTACAAAGTAAGTCCAAATCGCTTCAATTCAATGAATATGCCTTCGAGTCTTTTCCACAGGCTTTGGAGGTGCCAGTCCATTGCTTTAGGCACCCCAAATTGGCTGAAGCGACAGTCGCCAATGAGGATGCGGATTTGGCAGCTGTAGGGCGCGGCATGCTGAAGGATTCATATTGGGCCATGCCATTCAAGCTGTAAGCAAGGATGCCGCATCTCCGAAGCAGTACAAAGCTGCATATTGATGAATGATATCCAGCGCGAATCGCGAGTGCAGCGGGATTGACGGTTAGCGGTACCGCGAATAAAATAAGCTAGTGAAGTAGGAGATGGAGGATGATTGCAATGGAGAAAATAACTACAGAAAAACAGTATCATAATCAAATCGGGAAAGATGAGTTCACCATTTTGAAATTTTACACAAATTGGTGCCCGGATTGTAAAAACCTCGACCGCTTTATCGGGGATATCGTTATCGAAAACTCGGACAAAGAATGGTTGGAAATCGATGCCGAGCAATTACAACATATCGCCGAGGAGAACGATGTAAGAGGCATCCCAAGTCTGCTTGCATTTAAAAACGGTCAAAAAGTCGGCCATTTGCACAGCAAGTTCGCGAAGACGCCTGATCAGATCAGAGAATTTTTAAGCACGTTGTCTTAATGGATAAGAGACCAGAGGCAGGCCGCCTCTGGTCTATCTTATTATAGCAAGGTGATTCGCTCAGAACATAGAAGATGCATATGGCCTTTTATTTTGTCTATTGGCCAATCCCACCATTTCAACGCCATCAGATATTCAATTTCCTCGTCAGAAAATCTTTTCTTAATCGGCTTGGCCGGATTGCCGCCCACAATCGTATAGGGCGGGACGTCCTTGGTCACAAGGGCACGTGAACCAATGACAGCGCCATCTCCAATGTGGATTCCGGGCATAATCATAGCCTCTGTTCCAATCCACACATCATTGCCGACGATCGTGTCACCGGCACGCTTGAAGCCATCTACCGATTCGTTGCCCCATTGTTCCCCTGCATAAAAAAAGGGGAACGTCGTAACCCAATCATATCGATGTCCCTGGTTGCCGGCCATAATGAATGCAGCGCCAGAACCTATGGAACAGAACTTCCCGATAATAAGTCGATCAACATCGTTCCGTTCCGCAGACAGATATCTTACGCAATAATCTTCAAACTGTTCTTTATGGTAATAACCTGAGTAGTACGTATAATCTCCAACTTCGATATTTGGATTGGATATTTGTTCTTTGAGCCAATGACTATGCATCCAATTTTTAAATGTATCTTCGCGCATGTTGGTTCGCCTCCTGCATGATTAATCATTTCGCGATACAGGAGGCATTATCCACCGCTCTAATCATTAATTTTTCACCTTCAACTCTCAGAAAATTTTTCATACATCATCATTTTAATCAAATTCAATACATTAGTCCATTAAATTCAATTTAAATCCCGCCGTTACAAGCGTCGATTTCCCCGATACGCAAAGTCTTGGCTTCATGCAAATGTTTTCTGTTATCATAGGAAATAGAACAATTCCGGAAAATCAATTTTCCATCCAAAAGGAAGGACCAAGGCATGAGTTTGCAACTAACTGAACGGTTCATTAAGTCGTTATGCGGCCAGATCTCTTTTGAAAAAGGAGCAGCCTGCTACCGAGCAGGAAAGGTGACTATCACGAATTATGATCTAGGGGCTTCTATTTACGAGGCCACGGTTGAGGAAAGAGAAAGCTGCAAAGTTACAGTCCATATCGGTCAAAATGGGGATGTGGAGGCGGAGTGCACTTGTCCCGCGCTTCCCTCTTACGACAACTACTGCAAACATATCGCAGCAGTGCTGCTGAATCTCCATCATATGCAGCATGGTGGCAGACGACCGATTCAACCCGGTGCTTCGTGCCAGATTTCGGCGAGGGATATTCAATTGGCCAAAAGCATGCTGGGGCTGTTCGGCGACAAGCCGCTGCGCCCAAGCGGCACAAGGCCTCTTTTTGATACAAGGACTCCTCTTCACGTGGAGTTCACCTGCAGACCCGTCTCTTACGGCTATCGGAAGTACATTTTCGGCATTGAGTTCAAGGTCGGGCCCAAACGGCTATATGTTGTGCAAAAAATTAGAGAATTTCTCGATCACATCGATCGGAGAGAAGACTACCCATTTTCCAAACTATTCACTTATGATCCGGAACTCCACGGCTTCCAAAAAGAAGATGACGCGGTCATTCAGCAATTAATCCAAATCTATCGCAACGAAGAGACGTACCGCGAAACTGCGAACATTTATTTCCGCGCCAGCGCTATGAGCGGCGATCGGATGCTGTTGATTCCTCCTTTCTTATGGGATACCATTCTTCCCATGCTCGCCGCAGCTCCATCGGTACAGTTTGAGCAGGGGGGCGACACATACGAAGGCATCCGTATATCCGACGATCCGATCCCCCTCCATTTCGAGCTGGGCCAAGCACAGTCAGAAAGCTATCAATTGGACGTCCAAGGCTTGGAAGGGATTATCGTCATGGAATCGTACGGGGTTGTCCTGAGTGAAGGCAAGCTGTTGAAGCTGCAGGCCGACCAGTGCAAGCGTCTCGCGGGGCTGAAGCAAATGCTCGAAGCTTCCGGCAAGCATCAAATCCAAATTCCTCCGGAGCAGATGGAACCTTTCATGGAAAAAGTAATACCCGGTCTGATGAAGTTGGGCTGTGTCCACATCGATGAAGCCATTTCCGGCCGCATTATGCAGACGCAGCTGAAGGCCAGACTATATTTGGACCGTGTGAGGGAGCGGCTGCTTGCCGGATTGGAATTCCAATATGGCGATATTGTCATCAATCCGTTGGAAAGAAACGTGCAGAGGCGCGGCGAGGACCGCATTCTCTTGCGTGACGGGGAACAGGAACGGAGAATTTTGGAGCTTATGGAGAATAGCTCCTTCACCCAGACGGAAGCCGGGTATTTCATGGATGATGAAGACGCGGAATACGAATTTTTGGTTCACGTCGTTCCCCAGCTGGAACAGCTGGTGCAGGTATATGCCACCTCCGCCGTTAAAGAAAGGATCTGCACCGAACATGCCCCGCCGAAGATAACAGTAGACGTCGATGACAGAATCAATTGGCTCGAATTCCGGTTCGATATGGAAGGGATTCCTGAATCGGACATCCGCAATCTGCTGAAGTCCTTGGAGGAGAAGCGCAAATATTATCGTCTGCGCAATGGGGCGTTATTGCCGCTGGAAAGCGCGGAGTTTCAGGAGATCATCCGCTTCATGAACGAGATGGGCGTCCGCAAAGGGGAGGTCAAGGGAACGGAGTTCCGACTTCCGGTCATCCGCGGGCTTCATTTAATGGATTCCCAAAGACAAGGAAATGCCGTTAGCCTGGGTAAATCATTCCGCAGGCTTTTGGAGAACATGCGGAATCCGGACTATTTGGATTTCCCCGTACCCGACGGTCTGGCTCCCGTGCTTCGGGATTATCAGAAGTATGGGTTCCAGTGGATGAAGACGCTGGCGCAATATCAGTTCGGGGGCATACTTGCAGACGATATGGGTCTTGGCAAGACGCTGCAGAGCATCGCGTTTATCGTCTCCGTGCTGCCCGAGATCAGAACTCAGGGACTGCCCGCGATGATCGTCGCTCCGGCTTCGCTCCTGTACAACTGGCAGAATGAGCTGAAGAAGTTCGCGCCGGAAATTCGGGCCGTGATTGCAGACGGCAGCAAGACGGAACGGAGCGGAATTGTGAAAGATGCATCCCAGGTCGACGCAGTCATTACATCTTACCCGCTTCTGCGCAGGGATATCGAAATGTACGCCGAGCAATCGTTCCATACACTCATAATGGACGAGGCCCAATTCTTTAAGAACCACACGACACAGACGGCGCAGGTGGTAAAGCAGATTCAGGCTCAGTATCGCTTCGCCCTCACGGGCACTCCCGTGGAGAACTCGCTGGAGGAGCTGTGGTCCATCTTTGGCGCCGTACAACCCGATCTGTTCCCGGGCAGAAAAGCATTCAATGAACTATCCCGGGAAACGGTGTCCAAGCGTGTCCGTCCGTTTTTGCTGCGGCGCTTGAAGACCGACGTGCTGAAGGAGCTGCCGGAGAAGATCGAGTCGCTGCAAGCCTCCGAGCTGCTTCCGGAACAAAAGAAGCTGTATGCAGCTTATTTGGCCAAGCTGAAGCAGGAAACATTAAAGCATCTGGACGATAACGATTTTCAGAAAAACCGGCTCAAAATTTTGGCTGGCTTGACAAGGCTTCGCCAGCTGTGCTGCCACCCCGCCCTGTTCGTTGAAGGCTATGCCGGCAGCTCGGCCAAGTTCGAGCAATTGATAGAAATTGTGGGGGAATGCCGGAGCGCGGGCAAAAGGATGCTTGTCTTCTCCCAATTCACCGAAATGTTGGGCCTAATCGAGCGGGAGTTGGGTTATCAAGGCGTGCCGTATTTTTACTTGGACGGCAAAACGTCTTCGGCCGAGCGTGTGGAACTGTGCAGCAGGTTTAACGAAGGGGAGCGGGATGTGTTCCTCATCTCCTTAAAGGCCGGCGGCACTGGACTGAACCTGACCGGAGCGGATACCGTAATCCTCTACGATCTGTGGTGGAACCCAGCCGTGGAGCAGCAAGCAGCCGATCGGGCGCATCGCATCGGGCAGAAGAGCGTCGTACAAGTAATCCGGCTCGTCTCCCAAGGCACCGTGGAAGACAAAATGTTCGAGCTCCAGCAGAAAAAAATGAATCTGATCGACGAAGTGATTCAGCCGGGCCACGAGGCACTGTCCGCGCTGACGGAGCAGGATATCCGGGAGATTCTGATGATATGATAAAGAGCTCTGCGAACTGTCCGCTTCGTATCGTAGAAATGAAGAAGACGTCATAACGCCAAAGAAGCCGATCGCCTTATCATAGGGTAATCTGGCTTTTTCTTTGTGTCTGTATGGTTTATTTTTACATTCAAATCAATTCGTCTTTTTCCGTTTTCATTACGTTAATGAGGTAGAAGGGAGGGAGCTGGGTGCTGACGGATGAAGACCTTGTCCAGGAAATACAAAGCGGGAGCCAGGCAGCAATGGAAGTGCTGGTGAAACGTCACTATTCATCGATCTATTCCTACATAAATAGAAAAATCGGTGATCGTCATACGGCTTATGATTTGACGCAGGAAGTGTTCGTGAAGATGATGCAGTCGCTTGGAGCTTATCGGAACAACGGGAAATTCGCTCATTGGTTAATGAAAATTGCGGTCAATCACTGCTTGGATTATTATCGCAGCAAGCATTATAAACAAAATCATACACAAACCGAACTGGATGCAAATGTTTCTGATGACAAAAGTAATGTGTGGGATTTATTTCATATTCAATACCAGCGGGAAAAAGCGAAGCAGGCCGTGCTTCTTCTGCCCGAGCATCAAAGGGATGTCATCATTCTCAATTTTTATCACGATTTGAAAGTGAAGGAGATTGCCGACATGACCGACACCAATGAATCCACCGTAAAATCCAGAATAAAAGCAGGGATATCCAAACTTAAGCAAATACTGCTTGCAGGAGATGATGGATGTGAAAAGAGAAAGCAAATATAAAACGAGGGAACAACCACCAAATGATGATTATTCGGGAATCGATTCGCTGCTTGAGCAGTACAGCGTGGAGCTTCCGTCGGATGCGCATATCGATCGTATGATCGAATCGTTAAGACCATATGTTCCGCAAAAAAACAAGAGTGATTCACATAATAGGCAACGATTATTAGAATTGATGAACCGGGCTGCGAAGGAAATACCGTTTTTTGGCAAGTTGTACTGGATTTGCTGTTTGTCAATGTTAATGGCGGGGCTGTGGTTGGCCGCAGCGGACGCGCCTCATCCGTATGCCGCTGCCATTTTGTTTGCCCCCGTTCCGTTTATCATCGGGTTGTTGGAAGTATTCAAAGGGAGAGAGCAAGGCGTCTTGGAGATCGAACTGGCCTGTAAAGTATCTGCGCAAGAGATTATGCTGTCAAGGCTGCTATTCGTCGTGATGAACAGCATCGTGCTAAATACGTGTCTGTCCGGCATACTCTCTCTATTTAGGAATGACGTTCCCTTTTGGGACTTGACGTGGAGCTGGCTGACCCCGTTTCTAATCGTTGCCAGCACTTCCTTGTGGTTGGCGATGCGCATCCGCGGCAGTTCCGCTGTTATGATTCTCGTCTCGGTATGGATCGCGCTCGGGATGATCGGATTAACCAATCCCGATATCGTAAACAAACTGCTGCAAGTGAACCTATTTGCAGCATTCATCGTGAATGCCGGGGCGATGCTGCTTCTATTCAATCAAGGAAAGCAGCTGTTACGGAAACATTCATTCTTTGTAGAAAGGAGCTTGGATTATGAAGCTAACGATTCAGGATATATCTAAACAGTATAAGGACAAATGGGCAATTAGTCATTTTTCGGCAGAGCTGAACAATGGAGTCTATGGACTGCTTGGACCGAATGGAGCCGGAAAAACAACGCTTATGCGAATGTTGGCCGACATCTTGCAGCCGACTGCCGGCAACATTTTGCTTGACGGCGAGGACATCCGGACGATGGGAGACGGATACCGGGATCTGCTCGGTTATTTGCCGCAGCATTGCGGATTTTACAAACAATTTACGGCTCATCGATTTCTGATGTATATTGCATCCTTGAAAGGACAGGAGAAGAAATATGCGCTGGCGAAAGTCGATGAGATGCTGCATCTGGTCGGTTTGGCAGATCATGCGAACCGCAAAATCAAATCCTTCTCCGGCGGGATGAGGCGACGTCTCGGCATCGCACAGGCGCTGCTGAATGACCCGAAGGTGCTCATCCTTGATGAACCGACGGCTGGTCTGGATCCGAAGGAACGCATCCGATTTCGCAATATTTTGTCCGAATTATCCGGTGACCGGATTGTCTTATTATCAACGCACATCGTGTCCGATATCGAGTATGTCGCCAAGGAAGTGTTATTGATGAACGAAGGGCAGCTTTTGAAACAAGACAGACTCGTCACTTTGCTGGAGCAGCTCAAGGGAATGGTATGGAAGGCGATGATCGATGAAAGCCAGCTCTCCAGCCTGAAACGGCACTATAAGGTTGGAAATATACTGCGGCAGCCGAGCGGCATTGAAGTCCGAATTCTGTCGAAAGAGCAGCCTCTCCCATCTGCTCGCACGGAAACGCCGGGGCTTGAGGATTTATATTTATATTATTTCAATGAGGAGTTAGCCGAATGATGGATCTGCTGAAGCATGAACTGTTCAAAATTATATCGCGTAAAAGCGTGCTGATCGTGGCTGTGCTGCTATTGCTTACATACGGACTGTTTATCGCCTCCCGAAGCGATCATTACCACAATGCATCGCAAGAGTATAAACCGTACGAGAGAGTGATAACCGAAGCGGATCGGGAAATGGTTTTGAAAGTATTTGAGGATGAGGAGCGATATAATAAGGATACACCACCTTCTGAACGCGGGCTGCTTCAGGATATTTGGGATATCCAGTCTATGCAAGCAGGTTATGAGCGGCAACTGGAAGAAATTCGCGCACAATTGGACCGGAGCGTCCTTGGATCTTATGAATACAAGCAACATGCCCTGCATGAACAGCTCTTGTTAGAGAAAGGTCCTCCTTCCGGGCAGGTCTATTATAACAAGCCATGGGCCTACATGATTGATATGATTGATCAATTTGGAGTCGCCTTTATGGGTGCCATGATCCTTATCGGACTCGCTTCTCTATACTCGGAAGAATACTCAACCGGCATGGATAGTTTGCTCTTAAGCAGCAGGAAGGGGAAAGGGAAGCTAATCACTGCCAAGTGCTGTGCCGCGATCATTTACACAAGCTCCTGTTGTTTCTTGTTCGCGCTCATTAATATCGTCGTGCATGCGCTGTTATTCGGCAATCTAGACGGAGCCAATACTCCGCTGTACAGTCTGAGCAAGTACGGTGACTCTCATCCGTTCGGGACATCCCCGTACTCGTTAATGGTCGGACAATATTATGCGATCCAGCTTGGGGTGCATCTTGTTGGAAGTGTTGCATTTGGACTTGCTGTCATGTTTATTTCATCGTTAAGCGCGTCTTCTTTTGTAACTTTATTCGTATCGGGGTGCATTCTGGGTGTCCCTTATTTATTAAATGATTTGTTCAACATGCAAATCCAGGTTATCGAATGGTTGTCCTTCTATAGCTATAGCCAACTCATGCGCGTGACCCGGTTGTTTAACTATTTTCAGACTGTTAACTTAGGGAATATACCCGTCCTTTATCCGGTTGCCGCTTTGTCTGTCATTACCGTTGTCACGGGATTGTTGGTATGGGGGACGCGGCTTGTATTCCGTAAACATCAGGTTAGCGCGTAAAGCAAATTTATGGTTCTAAATAACAGCTTCCCGCACATATGATCTCTTCTAAACATACTTATTTGGGAGGTTTGCGCGATTGACACCCAATGCCTTTGTGGCTCGTTCCATTGATGAAATACGCTTTTGGTCCCGTATCATGAAGGAGCATTCCCTATTCCTTAAATTGGGCTTTAGATGTGAAGATACTCAGTTAATTAATGAAGCTAATCATTTTTACACCGTGTTTGAAGCAATTGAAAACAGAGCACATGCATTACCTGCCGATATAGATCCCCAGACTATGATTCGATTTAATTCGGAAGTTCAGAATGCGGCTTCTCATATCTGGGCCTTCAAAAGAAAGGTGCTGGGTCTCATCGTAAGCTGCCAGCTTCCAGGAGGGAATAACTTCCCATTATTAGTTGATCATATAAGCCGAGAAGCTAATTATTTCAGAAATCGGTTAGAGGAATTAAATACGGGAAGACTGGAGCCGCTGCCTGATGCCATCATCGATGAAAATGTATTTTTCCTGCGCATTATGGCAGATCACGCTAAATTCATAAGCCATCTGCTGGATCCTTCGGAGCGGCAGCTAGTTGAACAAGCGCGCGGTTTCAGCCATGATTTCGACCAATTGCTATTTCAAGCTAAAGATTTAGAGTCCATGCGCCCTCAATCGCAAACCGTTCCGCTGCTCGATCAATTTTTGGACCAAAACAGAGTATCGGTAAAAGCTTTGCGTGATTTCAAGAAAACAGCCCGTGAATTGATAGAGGCTTGCCGAATAAAAAGTATTATCCACCCTTTGTTAGCCGATCATGTGTTTCGCGAAGCTGAAAGATTTCTTTTTATTATCGAGATGTTTGAACAGCATTTGTCAGGATACCCTGTTCCGATTCAACAGTTAGAACATTGAATAAAAGCTATCTAAATAATTCATGAAGCCAGGGGCAATATGACTGGCTTCTTTGTCATGTAATCAAGACTTACCACTTCGGCTGGGTAGGATACATCTTTCCCAGGTGGTAAAATATGAAAAGAATAGCGATAGGGATGAAGGGTGTGTGTTTGTGAACCAAAAGCAAACGAAATTTGGAATGAGCAAGTTGAGTGAACGTGACATTTCCGGACTTATTCAACTATCAGCGTCTGTTGGTTGGGATTATGATGAACAAGAAATTCGTACAGTGATGTCAGCAGGTACAGTATATGGACATAAAAATGAACAAGGAACGATTATCTCTAGCGCAGCAATGATTTCTTATGCCGAAAAGCTGGCTTCTATCGGGATGGTAATCGTTAACGATAGCTATCGGGGCCATGGTTTAGGGAAGGAGCTGACAGAGGCTTGTATTCGCTCCGTGCCTGATGATGTGACGATTATGCTGATTGCAACGAAAGAAGGAAAGCCGCTTTATGAAAAATTAGGATTTGATACGATTACTTGTGTCCATAAGTTAATAAGTGATAATTATGTAGCCTTTCACCAAGAAGATGGAGGGCTAGAATATGACGTGCTTCCATTAACAGATATCCACTTCGAACAAGTTCGCGCCATGGATCGAGACGCAGTGGGAGCAGATAGGGGACCGTTCCTTGCAGTACGAATTCGACAAGCGAGACAGGGCGTAGTTGTCACACATCGGAATGGAAATTTGGCAGGGTATGGATTAGGTATTGCCGGACCTGTCAATATGATACTTGGACCTATTGTAGCCACGAATCATGATGTCGCATGTTGCATCATTCGCGAGCTTGCGAAAGAACACCAAGGAAGATTAAGAATCGATGTTCCGGATGGACAGGCTTTATTTGTGCGGAGCTTAGAGAAATCTGGATTTGTGAAAGAAAGTCAACCGCCTATTATGATCAAAAATTCGAGCTCGTTGCCTGAAAGAAATCATACTCTTTTTGGTATCGCAGCTCAGATTTTTGGGTAGCTTTACCGATCTTGATTTCATCTTGATGAAGAAGGAAGGGTATGAATTTGAGTGTACCGGGAAAAAGACCATTTCCCGTTGAATTTTTGGAAAGACAAACGACTGTTGAATAGGAAGACCAGCGGACTTGAAGAGCACCCGCTGTGAGGTCAGGTGCTCTTCAAGTTTAAGTTGGTGAATTCATGCAGTCGAATCTATCTTCGCTGCCGTTAAAATAATTGCTCCAGAAAAGGCTGTTCCAATTTTGCTATGACCGATTGCCGATGGTTGTCGATTTGGTTGAGAATAGGCATTTTGTTTGCCTGCACATAATCCGCTGCTTTTAGAATGCGCTCGGCCAGTTGCGCCGCGTCCGTTGAGATTACCAATTGCGGAAGGCTGAGGGAATGGGTGAAATCAAACGACTTAAAGCGGTAACCCAAGCAGATGAAAGGAACATTCGCCGCTGCGGAAAGAACGTTGGCGTGAAGCTTGAAGTTGATGGTGAGGTCGAACCGTTTCATTAGTTGCAAATAATGTTCGTACGTATGCACTTCTGCATCGTACACCACTTTGTCGGGAGCCGCTATTTTGTCATATAGCCGCTTGCAGGCCTCCTGGTCAGGACCCCATACCGGGTACAAATATATCTTATACCCTTGCTCGATTAGGAAGCTTGCCGCGGAAGCCAATTGATTCTCGACATACGCTTCATCCTTGCCGTAAATCCGGTTATAGGACGTGCCCCAGTTGATGCCGATCCACCGTTCACGGGTTTCTTCGTCATCCGCATGAGACGCAGGCGAGGACGTAAGCATGGCCGGATCGCCGCTCACCGTCACCCGATCCATCGAGACGCCCATTTGCCGCATATATTCAAATGTCCATGGACCCCGTACGCCGCAGAAAGCCGCATTTTCAACGACCTCCTGCACTTTAACGCAAAACTCCTTGCTCTCAGCAGGCTCACCGGAGCCGAAGCTGAACGGATTCAAGCGATCATGGCCGCTGCCCCAAATGATTACGCGCTTTTCTTGCCGAACGGCTTCATGCAAAATATCGAGATAGCCCGGTATCAGCAGGGAGCCGCCTCCCATTACAATCGTGTCATACACGGACAGATTCTTGATATCGACTCCAGGCACCGAAGGAATGACCTTATATTTTTCCGGACTCAGATGCAGCTGCGCCATGTGCTCGAACATGGCCCACATCCATTCGTCGCCCAGATTATTGAAGCCAATCCATCCTAAGTAGAAAATGTTTTTCACGTTGACATCACACTCCCGTTATTGAGTTTCGGGCTTGAATGGCTGTATAGATTTCATCCATCCGCGAAATGATTTTGTTGATATTAAAATGTTTCAGTGTCCATTGTCGTCCTTGTGCGCCGATCTGCTTGAGATCTTTCCGATCGGATAAAGCTTTTTGCAATGATTCGGCTACTGCATCTTCCGTCGCCTTTCGTTCGGAAGCGTGATCTCCGAAATAATAGTCCCACGCTTGTCCGTATACGGTTGGCTCGACAATTCCGAAGAAGCCGTGGTTGCCAATGGCCAGTACCGGTTTTCCGCACGCCATCGCTTCCAAGGCTACCCGGCCCGTGCCGACCACGATATCTCCGAGACCGTAATATTCCCGGACCTTCGTCTGATTGCCAGTCATATGAATGAAGGTCTGTCCGGCATTTTTATGGATGGTATTGACCATCTCATTAATTTCGGCAAATTGGATGCCATCGCCGACAACGACCACATGCAAATTAGGCATCTCTGACTTGCGAAGCCGCTCGGCAGCCATAATCAACATGGTGCAGACGATGGCTTTATCCCATGCCAACCGGCTTGCATATACGACAACGCTAGCATCATCCGGAATCTCCAGTGACTTCCGCAGCTCTTGGGAGGGGACCGGATAGAATTCCTCCGGGTCGACCCCGTTCGGCACCAAGAGGGAAGCAATACCCATATTCTGCAGATAGCGCTGTACGGGCTTGCTGACACTGATGACCGCATCGCAGCATTGGGACGTCCGAATCAGCTGATCCTCGGGATAATAAGCCCCGTGGACGGTAAACACAACGGGTATCCCCAGCTCTTTAGCGGCCATGGCCGCATACATGCCCGAAGGGGTTTGATGCACATGGACGACATCAATCTTGCGGTGCAGCATAATCTGCTTGAGCGTACGGATGGTTTGCTTCTGCGAGCTTTCCAGCATAAATGCGCCCGCTGTCAGATCGATGGCATGAATCGGACATGCCGCTTTTGCGAAGGCATTGTACATCAAGCCGCCTGCTCCGGCATAAACCGGTTTAACGCCTAACTTTTGCAGCCCGTTAACAAGACTTAGTACGTGAGTTTCCGTGCCTCCGACTGCCAAGCTATCCATCACCATCAGCACTCGATAGGCATTATTTCTCATTGCGCTTCAACCGTTCCTTTCCGAAGTATTGTCGGGACCGTTGGTTCGGGTGCTTGCGGTAATAATAAAGAATGTCGGGCATATTTTCGATGTTCAAGGACGTCGCGCTTAAGGCTCTAGCTATAAACTCATAGTCTTCTGCGCCTTCTATCCTTCTTGTATGCCCGCCGATATGATCGAAAAGGCCGCCGCGCAGCATGATGGTTCCATGGCATACACAATGGCCGCCGCTGGCATATACCTTACGGATTTGATCTCCATACCGGATCCAGCCCGCTTTTGACCTCTGATCCATCTGATTGTGTTCGAAAACCTCATAGTTGGTCCCCACCAACTCAATATCCGGACGGCTCTGCAAAAAAGACACCTGACGCTCCAGACGTTCATGATGTGAAATATCATCCGAATCATGGACCGCTATAAGTTCTCCTTTGGCCAAATACAAGCCGGCGGTCATCGCCCCGGCATACCCGATGTTTCGGGGAAGAGGCAACGTTATAAACGTACGTTCGGCCAGCTGCTGCCGATTGTCATTCAGCCAGTTCTCCACCTGCGTCAAAGAATCGTCTGTTGAGGCATCATCCACGAGGATGACTTCCCAATTCGGGTAGGTTTGCCGCAAAATGCCGTCCAGGCAATCAATCAGAAAGGCTGATTTGTTATAATTTGTTATGACGATGCTTACGAGCCCCGGTATTCTTAGGTAGGTCATTATTTTCACCACCTTGTTTCATTTGTTATGAGACGATGCGGACATATGACACCATATTGATTTGAAATATGGCATAGTGTCCATTGTCATATCCCGGAAATCCGGATGTGCGGACAGTCAGCTTCGTGTCATCGACGGACACGAGAACGCCCGTCGTCATGTCCAATGCGCTTGCTACCTGTACTTGTTTTCCAATTAACAAACGGAGTTTTTCTTTCATCATAATCACCTTCTTCTATTGAGTTTGGAACGAGATGACTTGATTCAGATGTACGAGCACAGTCGTGCCATCTGGCTCACTGATTTCTGTATAGTCCTCTCCGACTTCGGTTATCGTTCCTTGAATCGTTCCCCCGAAGGAGGTCAATTCAACCTGCCGATGAACGTATCTTTCAATCGGCTGCTTCAGCGGGGAAACGGAGCCTCCATGCCCCGAATGCGGCGGCGCGGAGTCGTTCCACAGCTCTTCCCGAATCGCTGTCCGCAGAGCTTGCACGAGACGGCTTGCTTGCTGCTCGTCCTCATTGAAGGGATCTTTGACGACTCGTCTCATAATTTGAGCCAGTCCTTCAAAGTATTCTCGCAACTCTTTTACGTTTACTGAAATTTTCATATTTACCACCTACCTTCCATTTCCATGTTAATAGAGTATACAAAATGAGATTCAGTGACTAAACTTATCCCTGTCTTCTCGTAAATATGTTCGTTTGAACGTGAAAAAAGATATGTAATATTGCCAGTAAGGAACGCGTATATCGCGAATTTTTTTGCTTTTTAGCAAGCTTGCGTAACCTTTTACGTCGTTAAAGGCACTTATATTTAGATATGGCAGAAAGGAGTGGCTGTTCGTGCTTCATCAAATTGAAGAAGCTAAGCAGGGGAAGCGAGAAGCCTTTGAACCGATTGTTGAAGCGTTTCGGGGGATGGCATATGCCGTGGCATATGAAGTATGGGTGACCTTCAATATTGGATATGCCTCAAAAAAATATCTCAAGGAACGCATCCATTACTGCACATTGAAGGCCTAATCTCATTTCTGAGCTTCTCGAATCGAGCTCCCGAATTCAATGATTGTCGAATCAGCTTAACCGAGACCGGCCGCCGCGTCCTTGCTGGACAAGCAGATTGGGTAGTCATGAATGGGATGGACGAATGGCTTGGCGGCGTTCGCTTGGAGGGACGCGACGCATCTTGGCGCTGGGATCCGTCCACTCACACGCTGGTTGACTCACAATATAGATAGCGCAATAGGCGGAATGATAAAGAGAATATTAGTAATTAGATCTTGAATGTTCGTATTGCAGTTGATATATAATGATTAACCCTATTCACATTGAAGGAGTATGTCATGATAAAACGGATATCGATTGAAGACGAACAGACGGCAGCTCAAGTCCTGGCCGTTCAATTACCGGCTTACCGCGTGGAGGCGGCTCTCATCCAATTCGAGGACATCCCGCCTTTGAAGGACAACGTATCATCGTTGCAGCAATGCGGCGAAACATTCCACGGCTATTACGACGGCGAGCACTTGGCAGGTGCCGTCTCGTTCAAACGGGAAGGGGGGACGATCGACATTCACCGGATGATCGTCCATCCGGAGTATTTCCGCCGGGGCATCGCCCAAGCTTTGCTGCAGCATGTAGAACGCTTGCACCCTGACGCACACACGTTCATCGTTGCTACCGGAGCGCGCAACGATCCAGCCAAACGGTTGTATGAGAAAAATGGTTATGAGCTCGTCCGTGAGCAAGAAGCAGCTCCCGGGCTGACATTGGCCTTTTTCCAGAAGAACAAGGGCGCGTCATGAGGGCGGTTGCCAATCACTTGTTGTGTCTGGGCGGAGCTTGGATTCTGTCCAACGTTGTGGCGATGGGATCATTCTGCGGTTCCATCGATCTCGAAGGTCTTATTGAAGTATCGGCAAATGAATAAACATATCAGCATAATCGGACTGAATGAAGAAAGCCAACAGTTAATTGAAAAGATGGGACAGTCTATTCCGATAGGCCATTAACGCGAAAACCTTCCCTTGGAGAAACGGGGGAGGTTTTTTTATGGGTGTCACCTTTTCCTCCTCTTTCGAACAAACGCATATTGTCGCTCGGCCCTTAGCTCCATTCTCCCATACAGTCAGAAAGGCAGGAACCCGATGAGGAGGAGTCAGAGTTACATACCGCTTGGAGAAGACCCCTGCTGCCCCTTTGAGCCATTGCTTCACTCTCCCTTTCATTCAGACAGCTGCAAATCATTCCCCCTGCAAGTATATCGTACCTCTTCTGATGCAAGGGGAGAATGCAGCAAAGGGGCGGACGAACGATTGCCTTCAGTCTTAAGACACGACTGCACACGAAAATTTAAAATTAGATGGAACCTGGACCTTGCTGTATCCAATCCTTGTAAGTCTGATTGAGATTGGGAGCAAAAGAAAAAAGATATGAAAGAGGCCTATAAGAGCTTAAAGCCTCAAGTGCTCAAAGCGGCGAACGAAGCTGCGCAAAGATTGAAGCCGATTAAAGACTCTGCGCTTACCGTGATCGGCGGCGATAGGGAAAGATCGATCGACGGAGTGGTGACTGGGGAGTGGGCATTATCGTCCAAACATGGTCATATCGTCTATATTGACAAAAAGACAGGCGAAGTTAGACGCGCGTCCGCCGATTATGAATTTGATGAACTGGATCAATCGATCCAGCAAGACATCTTGAATACGTGGAAGTCCATAGGCGGAGACTGAGAATTCGTAAAACCTGACTCTTTTACGAAAAGCATAGAACATGATCCTATATTTGGAGAATTCGAATTTTGGTCTTTTTCCGGTACCTAAAACAATATAAAGAAATCGGATATTTTCCTGTTAAGCTGACAGAAGAAGCTGCACAGTCCGCTTTGTTTCACGACTTTCCGAATGAATTTCAATCGCTGGGAGTGAACATCCAACATCCCCGCGAGATGCTTCAACAAGAACGATACGTGGCTGAGTCCAATCTAATTCTTAACTGCTTTATTCGAGGCAATGGAAAGATCCTATAATTGAATAATGACATTAAAAATTATCCTCATTAAATAAACAGGTGCGTATTAAAAGCTGTTTACTTAATTGAATTGTAACCCGTACAGCTTTCGCTGTTGCCCTTTACATTTATCGTACCTACAGTGGCAGCGCGTATGTCGAATCAACGGGTCTTGGCTGTCGTTTCCGGTCTGCTATTCCTGTCTATCCTATGGGGTACAGTTCAAATGGGGATTTTTCATGTTCTTTTAAACGAAGATATTTATGTCATTTTTATGACAATATAAACCTTTAATTTGCGGAAAATTAATATATTATACTAATTTATAGTAAATGATGTTGTTAAATACAACCAATGATACTATAATACGGGGTGGTAATAATTAACTTATAAGGATGTCTTTTAAATGTATTAAAATACTTCGCTTTATTGCATATAAGGGGGTGAAGTATCTTTATCTGGATTCTTCGGCGAATCTCAATCATCTGTTTCCACCAACCATGCGGCTATTTAACACATGTGCCAGATCGGCTTGCCCTGGCCATACACCTTTGATGACCCCAAGAAACGCTATACCTGCCTTTTCGAACCGTATTCAAGCTACCTACTCGCACTATCGCACGGGATATGCCCAAATCTAACCTAACCTAACCAAACCAAATTAAACCTAACCAATCATAAGTGAAATATCCCTCCACTCTATAACGATAACGGTTTTAATCCATTTCTGTACGGAAATGTTTATTTACTCATCCAGAAGATCATTCAAATAGCTGTGTACCTAGACAGTTACGAATATTTCTAATAGGGGAGAGTCCATGTGAACGAAAATCCGAACAAATTATTTCCATTGACGCAGGCGCAGCGAAGAATATGGTATATGGAAATGATGCATCCGAATACCACCGTCTCTACCGTTGCAGGAACTTTAGTCATTCGAGGCGAGGTAGACGCGGCTGTGCTGAAGGAGTCTATCTGCCAAGTAATTACGCAGCACGATGCTTTCCGCATCAGAATCATGACTCAAGACAATCAACCCATTCAGCGGCTCGAGCCCGAATCGGCTATCACTCCGGAAGTAGACTATATGGAATGGGATGACCATTTGGAAGCTAAAGACTGGTTGAATCGTTTCAATCGAATTCCAATCAGTATTTTTGATGATAAATTATATAATTTCACAGTATTTAACGTTAACAATCAAGAGTATTGGATTAACTTAAAAATTAACCATATTATCGCTGATGGCGTAACTTCGCATCTTATAGGCAATAAAATCATGCAAACCTATATGGAGCTTACAAGCGGAACGTTCTCGGCCAATGACAAGAAGAGCTCTTATCTCGATTACACTTATGCGGAGCAGGAATATGAAAAGTCCGATCGCTATCAGAAAGATAAGGCATACTGGCTGGAAAAGTTCCAAACCATGCCCGAGACGACAGGAATTAAACCGTATCCTCCATACTCCATAAGCACCGAGGCGAAAAGAGCGTACGTTGCCCTCACCGGCGAGCGTTACGAACAGCTGAAGGTCTTCAGCGAGCAAAATAACATTAGCCTGTTCACACTATTTTTGGCAACGGTATACATGTTTTTATATAAAACAACCGGAAATTTGGATATTGCTGTGGGGACTGCATACGCGAACCGGACATCAAGGCAAGAAAAAGAAATGTTGGGCATGTTTGTAAGCACAGTCGCGACTCGATTGTCGCTTGATCCCAACCAAGATCTGATTTCCATCCTACATAATGTCTCCAAAGAGCAAAAGACGAATTTGCGTCATCAGAAATATCCGTACAACCAGCTTATTCTGGATTTGAGAAAGGAGCATAAGCACAGCGATATCCAAGATCTCTATGGCGTGTCTGTGGACTATATGCCGATTAAATGGTCCAGCTATGGACAGCTCAGCATTCAGCAGCGGAGCAGTTTTTGCGGTCACGAAGTGGATGACTTGGCGGTTCATGTCGAAGATATGCTGGACGATCAACAGCTTGTCATCAATGTGGATTATCGGATTCAATTGTTCGAAGAGCGTGAAATCACTCGAATTATCGAGCAGATGCTTACCATAGTCGATGGAATTCTGCATAATCCGCAGCAGACGCTGCACGAGCTGACCATGTTGAACAACGAAGAAGCGCGTAAAATATTGACCCAATTCAACGACACGGCCGCAGAGTTCCCTAGGGACAAGACCGTGCACCAATTGTTCGAGGAGCAGGCGGCGCGCACGCCCAATCATGTTGCGGCCGTGTATGAGGATGAGCAGTTGACATACCGGGAATTGAACGAACGGGCCAATCGGCTAGCGCGGACATTGCGAGCCGAGGGCGTGCAGCCGGAGAAATTAGTGGGCATTATGGCAGACCGCTCGCTGGAGATGATTGTGGGCATTCTGGCTATCTTGAAAGCTGGCGGGGCTTATGTGCCAATCGATCCGGAATACCCGGAGGAGCGCATCCGCTATATGCTGGATGATTCGAACGCGCGGGTGCTGTTGGCCCAGCGTCATCTACAGGCACGAATTGCGTTCACCGGTACATGGGTGATTCTTGATGAGAATGCGTTCTACGACGAAGACGGCACCAACCTTGAATCGAACAATGACCCGTCTAATTTGAGCTATGTCATCTACACATCAGGGACGACAGGCAAGCCGAAAGGGGTCATGATCGAGCATAGACAGCTGGTGGCCATGGCACACGCCTGGAAATCCCGGTATCACTTGCATGAGGCGGGCATTCGCTGGTTGCAGTGGGCGAGCTTCTCGTTCGACGTATTCTCGGGAGACATGGTCCGCACGCTCTTGAATGGCGGAGAGCTTATTCTGTGTCCCGGTCACGCGCGGGCGAACCCGGAAGCTATCTGCGAATTGATTCGCAAGCATCGCATCCAGATGTTCGAGTCGACGCCGGCCCTCGTTGTCCCGCTGATGGAATATATATACGACAACAAAATGGACATTCACAGTCTGCAATTGTTAATCATCGGCTCGGATTACTGTCCGGCTGAAGAATTCCAGAAGCTGATGGAACGATTCGGCTCACAAATGCGAATTCTGAATAGCTATGGCGTAACCGAAGCGTGCGTCGATGCCAGTTATTTCGAACAGACGGATTCCGATGCGCTTCGAACGCTGCCGATAGGCAAACCATTACCAGCCGTATCCATGATGGTTCTGGACGATAACCGCTCGTTGCAGCCGATCGGGATAACGGGCGAACTATATATCGGCGGGGCTTGTGTGGGAAGAGGATATTTGAATCGGCCAGATCTGACGGCCGAGAAGTTCGTCGATAATCCATATGCGCCAGGCGAGATGATGTACCGGACGGGCGACTTGGCGCGTTGGTTGCCGGACGGCAATATCGAATATTTGGGGCGGATCGATCATCAGGTGAAGATTCGGGGATACCGCATCGAGATAGGCGAAATTGAATCCCAATTGCTCAAAGCGGAGTCCGTTCGAGAGTCAGTCGTCGTCGCACGGGAGGACGGAAGCGGACAGAAGGTGCTGTGCGCATACTACGTGGCAGACCGCGAGCTCACAGTGAATGAGCTGAGGGGAAAGATGGCGGAAGAACTGCCGGGATACATGATTCCATCGTATTTCATGCAGCTGGAACAGATGCCATTGACGCCGAACGGCAAGGTCGACCGCAAGGGGCTGCCGGCTCTGGAAGGAAGCGCGCATACCGGAACGGAATATGTGGAGCCGAGTTCTGCAGCAGAGAAGATGCTGGCTGCCGTGTGGCAAGCTGTATTGGGCATAGAACGGGTCGGCGCGAGCGAGCATTTCTTCGAGCTTGGCGGCGATTCCATCAAGTCGATTCAAGTGTCTTCCCGATTGCGTCAGGCCGGCTACAAAATGGAAATCCGGGATTTGTTCAAATACCCGACCATTGCGGAGCTGAGTCTGCACATCCAGCCAGCCGGAAGAATGGCCGATCAGAGCGAAGTGGTTGGGAAAGCGGAGCTGACACCGATCCAGCGTTGGTTTTTCGCACAACGGTTCGCCGATCCGCATCACTATAACCAATCGATCATGCTGTACCGCAAGGAAGGCTTCGACGAAGCAGCGATTCGCAAGACGCTGGAGAAGATCGCCGAGCATCACGATGCGTTGCGGATGGTATTCCGCAAGACCGAATCCGGATACGCCGCTTGGAACCGAGGAATCGGAGAAGGCGAGCTATACAGGCTGAATGTGGCGGACTTCCGTAATGAATCGGCTTGCGGGCCGTTGATTGCAGCGCAAGCGAACGAGATTCAAGGCGGGATCGACATCGAGACAGGGCCATTGGTGCGGGCAGGATTGTTCCAATGCGCGGATGGGGATCATTTACTGCTCGTCATTCACCATACTGTCATTGATGGCGTCTCTTGGCGCATTTTACTGGAAGATATCGCGGTTGGTTACGAGCAAGCGTTGAAGGGAGAAGAGGTTCGTCTTCCGAGCAAAACCGATGCTTATCGCACTTGGTCCGAGCGACTGGCCTCTTATGCTGACAGTCAGGCTGTAATCAATGAACGTGCCTATTGGCAGCGTATCACACAGACGGAAATGAATCCTTTGCCTAAGGATTATGAAGCGGATTGCTCCTTGCAGAAGGATAGCGAATCCGTCATCGTCCAATGGAGCCCAGAGGACACAGAGCAGCTATTGAAACACGTTCACAAGGCATATAACACGGAAATGAACGACATTTTGTTGACAGCTCTAGGGACGGCTGTGCAGAGATGGAGCGGCCGCGACCGGGTGCTGGTGAATCTGGAAGGACATGGACGCGAGGCCATCATCACAGACATCGACATCTCACGCACCGTAGGTTGGTTTACAAGCGAGTATCCGGTGCTGCTCGAAATGGAGCAGGCCAAGAGCTTGTCCTACCGGATTAAAAAGGTGAAGGAGGACTTGCGCCAAATCCCGAACAAGGGCATTGGGTATGGCATATGCCGTTATATGTCCGACCACCCGTATGAAGCCTCTTGGGGCGCGAATCCGGAAATCAGCTTTAACTACCTGGGGCAGTTCGATCAGGATTTGCAAAGCAACGGGATGCTCATGTCTCCCTTATCGAGCGGCTTGAATACAAGCGGCAACCAAGCGCGCCAATACGCGCTGGACATCAACGGAATGATTATGGATGGCTCGTTAGTCTTCGATCTAAGCTATGGCAGCAAGGAATATCGAAGGGAGACGATTGAGGATCTTGCCGGGATGCTGCAAGAGATCCTGCGGGAAATCATTGCGCACTGCACTGCGAAGGAGCGGCCGGAATTGACCCCGAGCGATGTCTTGCTGCAGGGACTGAGTGTGGAGGAACTGGAGCAGATCGTGGAACAGACACAGCACATCGGGGACATTGAAAATATGTACAAGTTGACACCGATGCAGAAAGGTATGTGGTTCCACAGCGCCATGGATCGGCAGGCGGGCGCGTATTTTGAACAAACGCGGTTTACCTTGCAAGGGGATCTCGACGTGGATGCCTTCGCCAAGAGCTGGACCGCATTGGCAGCGCGGCATAATGTGTTGCGGACGAATTTCCACAACGGTTGGAAGGGCGAACCGCTGCAAATCGTATACCGCGACAAGCGGATTGGGTTCGCTTATGAAGATGTGAGCGCTCTGAAGCCGGCTAAGCAAAGAGCGCATATCGAGAACGCTGTGAATGAAGACAAGCTGCGCGGGTTTGACTTAGAGCAAGATGAGCTCATGCGGGTGTTAGTGATGCGTACGGCACAAGAGAGCTATCACGTGCTCTGGAGCTCGCATCATATCCTGATGGACGGCTGGTGCTTGCCGCTGGTTGCCAAAGAAGTGTTCGATACGTACTCTGCCTATGTAGGGCATCGGCATCTCGAAAAGACAACGGTACCTGCGTACAGTCAATATATTGAATGGTTGGAACAGCAAGATGAAGAGGCGGCATCCGCGTATTGGTCCGAGTATTTGGCTGGATACGACCAGCATACGGCGCTGCCGCAAGGGAAAGATCAAGGACGAAGCGAAGCATACGCTGCGGAGCACATCGATTGCGAACTGGGCAAAGACTTGAGCCTGCGGCTCAACGAGGCGGCGAAACGGAATTTGGTAACCCTGAGTACGTTGCTGCAAGCAACATGGGGCATCATGTTGCAGAAGTATAACGGAACTGGCGACGTGGTATTCGGCGGTGTCGTATCGGGGAGACCGGCGGACATGCCGGGGATTGAAGAGATGATCGGCCTGTTCATCAACACGATTCCTGTTCGCGTTACCGCCGATGTGGGGGAGAGCTTCGCCGACATCATGTGCAGGCTGCAGGAACAGGCGCTGGCATCCGCCAAGCACGATCACTATCCGCTGTATGAGATTCAGGCGCAGAGCGTGCAGAAGCAAGAACTGATCAATCATATCGTGGTATTCGAGAACTACCCGATGGAAGAGCAAATCGAGCAATTGGAAAGCCTCGACGGCAAAGGGCTGAAATTGAAGGATGTCATGGTAACGGAACAAACGAACTATGACTTCAACCTGGTCATCATGCCCGGGGACGAAATTGTGATTCGTCTGGATTATAACGGAATCGTGTTTGACAGAACGAGTATGGAGCAGTTGAAGGGTCATTTAGTGAACATGCTGGAGCAAATCGCGGCCAACCCGCAAATACCGGTGGGAGAACTGGAATTGGCGACAGCAGCGGAGAAAGCGCAGATTGTAGACGTGTTCAACAATACAGTTGTCGAGTACCCGCGGGAGAAGACGATACATCAATTGTTTGAAGAACGGGAAGAACGAATTCCGGACGCGGTGGCGGTGATATTTGAGGACAAACGGTTGACCTATGCGGAGCTGAATGCTGCTGCCAATCGAATCGCCCGTCTCCTGCGGGATCGAGGTGTAGCACGAGGCACATTGGTTGGCATTTGCGCAGAGAGATCCCTGGAGATGGTGATTGGACTGCTGGGAATCCTCAAAGCCGGCGGGGCATACGTTCCGATCGATCCTTCCTATCCGCAAGAACGGATTAACGCCATGCTGGAAGATACAGCAATCAGCGTGATGCTCACGCAGGCGCATCTGCAGACAAGCGTGCCGAACAGCATTGATTCCGTCTTGCTCGATGCAGCAGCAGAGACGATTCTGGAAGGAAGCTGGCCGAACTTGACAGATACGGCGGCGACCGCGGACGATGTGGCCTACATCATCTATACGTCCGGATCGACAGGAATTCCGAAAGGAGTCTGCGTCACGCATCGAGGGGTGGTCCGGCTCGTTGCCGCTGCCAATTATGTGGACATCAGCAGCAAAGACGTATTTTTGCAAGGCTCGACGATATCGTTCGATGCGGCAACGTTCGAGATCTGGGGCAGCTTGCTGAATGGAGCTGCGTTGGCTGTGTTGCCTCCGGGCAATGTATCGTTGACCGAATGGACACGGGCCATTCAACAGCATCAAGTGACGATCCTATGGTTAACGGCAGGACTGTTCCACGTCATGGTCGACAACCAGCTCCAAGCCTTGCAGGGAGTCCAACAATTGTTGGTGGGCGGCGATGTCGTCTCCAAGACGCATGCCACAAAGGTTCTGGAGCGGTATAACGGAATTCGGCTAATCAATGGATATGGTCCGACGGAAAATACGACCTTCACTTGCTGCCACGAGATTTCCGCAGCCGATATGGAGCGGCCGTCCATTCCAATCGGGCGTCCAATCGGCAATACGCAAGCATATGTGCTGGATGGAGCGGGCAAGCTGCTTCCGGCAGGCGTGATTGGCGAGCTGTATACAGGCGGAGACGGACTGGCCCAAGGTTACTTGAACCGTCCGGATCTGACGGCAGAGAAGTTCGTAGACAGCCCTATCGTGCCGGCAACACGGCTATACCGCACAGGCGACTTGGCGAGATGGCTGCCGGATGGAACAATCGAATACGTGGGACGAATCGATGATCAAGTGAAAATCCGCGGTTACCGGATTGAGCTTGGCGAGGTGGAAGCGCATCTGCTGAAAGTGGAGCCGGTTCAGAGTGCTGCCGTGATCGCACGGAAGGACGAAAGCGGCCAGAATATGTTGTGCGCGTATTATGCAGCGGATAAAGAGCTTACGGCAAGCGAGTTGAGATCGGCTTTGTCGCAAGAACTGCCGGGATACATGATCCCGACACACTTTGTGCAGGTGGAGCGGATGCCGCTGACGCCGAACGGAAAGGTCGATCGCAAAGCGCTGCCGGAGCCGGAAGGCCGCATCATGACCGGAATAGAGCATGTCGCGCCGCGGACACCGCTGGAATCCAAGCTGGCGCATATCTGGCAAGAAGTGCTCGGACTTGAGAAGGTCAGCGTGAAGGACAGTTTCTTCGAGCTTGGCGGACACTCTTTACGTGCAACGACGCTGGTAAGCAAGCTTCAACAGGAGCTGCATGTGAGCATGCCGCTGCGCGAGGTGTTCCGCTTCCCGACTATTGAAGAGCAGGCGCAAGTGATTGGCGGGATGGAGCAAGAGGAATACAGAGCGATCCCTCAGGTCGGCGAAAGAGAATGCTATCCAGTGTCTTCGGCCCAGAAGCGGCTATATATTTTGCATCAATTGGAGGGCGCCGAACAGACCTATAACATGCCGGGCGTGATGACGCTCGCAGGACCGCTTGATCGGGAGCGGCTCGAAACAGCGTTCCATAAGCTGATTTCGCGTCATGAGACGCTGCGCACCGGCTTCGAGATGGTGGATGGCGTACCTGTGCAGCGGGTATACGGAGAAGTGGATTTTGCGGTGGAGTATGCGCAGGCAAGTGAAGAAGCAGCCGATGAAGCCGTTCATGCTTTCATCCGCGCGTTTGATTTGCAGAAGCCTCCGCTCTTGCGAATCGGTCTGATCGAGCTTGCGAAGGAGCGCCATCTCCTGATGTTCGACATGCACCACATCATATCCGACGGGGCCTCGATCGGGATTCTGATCGAAGAGTTCGTCCGGTTGTACCGTGGAGAAGAGATCTCGCCTTTACGTATTCAATATAAGGATTATGCCGCCTGGCTGCAGTCTGAAGCGCAGCAGGATTGGTCGAAACAGCAGGAAGCCTATTGGCTGGATGCGCTGCGCGGGGAACTGCCGGTCTTGGAATTGCCGACGGACTATGCGCGGCCTCTGTTCCGGAGCTATGAAGGCAATACGTTCGAGTTCACGATACAGCGGCACGAGGCGGAGCGCTTGCGGCAGCTAGCTGCTGAGTCCGGAGCTACATTATATATGGTGCTGTTGGCACTTTATACGACCATGCTGTATAAATACACGGGGCAAGAAGACATCATCGTGGGGATGCCGATCGCAGGCAGAACGCATGGAGATCTGCAGCCGCTCATCGGAATGTTTGTCAACACACTGCCCATTCGCAGCTATCCTGCCGGGGAGAAGACATTCTTGTCCTTTTTGGAGGAAGTCAAAGACACAACGATGCGGGCCTATGAGCATCAGGATTATCCATTTGAAGAACTGGTGGAAAATGTGCGGGTGCCGCGGGACGCAAGCCGCAATCCGTTGTTCGATACGGTCTTCGTCCTGCAGAATACGGAGCAGGGAACGTTCGATATCGATGGGCTGCAGCTGTTGCCGCATCCGGCAGAACATCTTGTCGCGAAGTTCGACCTGACCTTCCACATCGAAGAAGAAGAGGAAGGGCTGGCATGCAGCATCGAATACGCCACCGCCTTGTTCCAGCGGGAAACGGTCGCACGGATGGCACAGCACTTCCGCCAGTTGGTTGAAGCCGTCACTGGCGAGCCGATGGACCGGTTAGATCGGTTGGAGATGTTGACGGCAGAAGAGAAGGTTCAGCTTGTGGATCGGTTCAATGATACGGGAGCGGACTATCCACGGGAGAAGACGATTCACCTGCTGTTCGAAGAACAAGCGGAACGTACCCCGGATGCAGTGGCCGTAATTTTCGAGAATGCTCAGTTAACTTATCGGGAGCTGAACGAACGTGCCAATCGCTTGGCGCATACGCTCCGGGCAAAAGACGTGCAGACGGATAGCTTGGTGGGCATTATGGCCGAGCGTTCACCAGAAATGATAGTCGGTATTCTGGCGATTTTAAAAGCCGGCGGAGCTTATGTGCCAATTGATCCGGAATATCCGGAAGAGCGGATTCGCTACATGCTGGACGATTCTGGAGCGCAGGTGCTGCTGCTTCCGCATGATCTGCGGGACAAAGTTGGCTTTGATGGGACAGTCGTGATGCTTGATGACGAGCAATCCTATGTTGAAGACAGCTCTAATCCAGCAACGGCCAGCAAGCCGTCCGATTTGGCTTATGTCATCTACACCTCTGGTACAACGGGCAAGCCGAAAGGGACATTGATTGAACATAAAAATGTCGTGCGCTTATTGTTCAACAGCAAAAATCTGTTCGACTTCAATTCGGCGGATACGTGGACATTGTTCCACTCCTTCTGCTTTGATTTCTCGGTCTGGGAGATGTATGGGGCGCTGTTATACGGAGGCAGATTGGTGGTCGTGCCGCAATTGACCGCCAAAAATCCGGCACAGTTCCTGGAACTGCTTCACGAGCAGCAAGTGACCATATTGAACCAGACACCGACTTATTTTTATCAGCTGCTGCGGGAAGCGCTGGCAGAGCCCGGACAAGAACTGAAAGTAAGAAAAGTCATTTTCGGAGGAGAAGCATTAAATCCGCAGCTGCTGAAAGATTGGAAAACGAAATATCCGCATACCCAGTTAATCAATATGTATGGAATAACGGAAACGACGGTCCATGTCACTTATAAAGAAATTACTCAAGTGGAAATCGAGCAAGCGAAAAGCAATATCGGGCGCCCGATCCCGACCTTGAAGGTATATGTGCTGGATGCGAATCGCCAATGCGTGCCTGTGGGTGTAGCTGGAGAGATGTATGTAGCGGGCGATGGCTTGGCGCGCGGTTATCTGCACCGTCCAGAACTGACGGCTGACAAGTTCGTGGATAGTCCTTTCGAGTCAGGCGGACGTATGTACAGAACGGGCGATTTGGCCCGCTGGCTGCCGGATGGCAATATCGAATATTTGGGACGGATCGATCATCAGGTGAAGATTCGCGGCTACCGGATCGAGCTCGGCGAAGTGGAAGCGCAATTGACGAAGGTGGATCTTGTTCGGGAGGCCATCGTCATCGCACGGGAAGACGGACACGGGGAGAAGCAGTTATGCGCGTACTTCGTGGCCGCCCGTGAGCTTACGGTGGGCGAATTGAGGCAAGAACTGTCGCATGCGTTACCAGCCTATATGATTCCCGCATATTTCGTGCAATTGGAGCGGATGCCGCTGACGCCTAATGGGAAAATCGACCGCAAAGCGCTGCCGGCTCCGGGAGACAGCGTAAATACCGGCACGGAATATATAGCGCCGCGGACCCCATTGGAGTCCGACTTGACGCGTATCTGGCAAGATGTGCTTGGACTGGAAAGCATCGGCGTCAAAGACAATTTCTTTGAGCTTGGCGGCCATTCCTTGCGTGCGACCACGTTGGTGAACAAGGTGCACCAAGAGATGAATGTTAATCTGCCGTTGCGGGACGTCTTCCGCTTCTCGACGATAGAGGAGATGGCTTGCGCGATTGCAGAGATGGAACAACGCACATATATGTCCATACCAGCGATTGAAATAAGAGACTATTACCCGGTATCCTCTGCGCAGAAGAGGCTGTATATTCTCCACCAGATTGAGGGGGCCGAGCAAGGCTACAATATGCCGGGCGTACTGCTCCTTGAAGGAATGCTCGATCAGGAGAAATTCGAAGAAGCGTTCCGCGGGCTCGTAGCGCGTCATGAAACATTGCGCACTGGCTTTGAAATGGTTAATGGAGAACCGGTGCAGCGAGTATATGAGAAAGTGGATTTTGCAGTGGAATACCGGCAGGCGGATGAGGAAGAAGTAGAGGCGTTCCTGCGGGAATTCGTACGCACGTTCGACTTGGAGAAGCCGCCGTTGCTGCGAATAGGCTTACTCGAATTGGCGAAGGAGCGTCATGTGCTCTTGTATGATATGCACCACATCATTTCCGACGGCGTTTCGATGGGGATCGTAGTGGAAGAGTTCGTCCGTTTGTACGCCGGAGCAGCGTTGGAGCCGCTGCGTATCCAGTACAAGGATTACGCCGCATGGCAGCTGTCCGAAGCGCAGCAGGATTGGATGAAGCGGCAGGAAGGATACTGGCGGGACGTGTTCCGCGGAGAACTTCCGGTATTGGAAATGCCGACGGATTATGTGCGTCCTGCCGTGCAACAGTATGCTGGCAGCACGCTTTCATTCGACATCGATCCACAAATGAGCGAAGGATTGCGCCGGATTGCGGCCGACACCGGGACAACGCTGTACATGGTGCTGCTCGCAGCCTATACCATACTGCTTCATAAGTATACGGGCCAAGAGGATGTCATCGTGGGCACGCCAATTGCGGGAAGAACCCATGGGGATCTGCAGCCGCTCATCGGGATGTTCGTCAACACGCTTGCTATTCGCAATTATCCGGCAGGGGAGAAAACATTCCGCTCCTATCTGGCGGAAGTCAAGGAAACGACCTTGGGGGCCTATGAACACCAGAACTATCCGTTTGAAGAATTGGTGGACAAGTTGCAGGTCGCGAGAGATTTAAGCCGTAATCCGCTGTTCGACACTATGTTCGCTTTGAATAATACGGAGCCCGAGACTTTCCCTCTCGAAGGACTGCGGCTGACGCCGTATCCTAGCGAATACACGATGTCCAAATTTGATTTGAGCTTGGATGTATCGGAAAAAAATGACAGGCTGGAATGCAGTCTGGAATATGCGACTGCCTTGTATAAACCAGACACGGCAGAACGTATGGCGCAGCACTTCCAACAATTAATCGATTCCATTGTGGACCAGCCGGAGGCGAAGCTGGCTTCGCTCGGCATGCTCACGGAAGTGGAGAAGGATCAGATTCAACATGTGTTTAACGGAGCGGAGGCAGGGCAATCGCAGGAGAAAACGGTGCCTGAATTGTTCGAGGAGCAGGTGGAGCGCACGCCGGATCGGATTGCGGTCGTGCACGAGGACAAGCAGCTGACGTACCGGGAGCTGAACGAACGGGCGAATCGGCTGGCGCGCACGCTGCGGGCAGAGGGCGTGGAGCCTGAACAGCTGGTCGGCATCATGGCCGATCGCTCGCTGGAGATGATCGTGGGCATTATGGCCATCTTGAAATCCGGCGGAGCCTATGTGCCAATCGACCCGAAATATCCGGAGGATCGCATTCGCTACATGCTGGACGATTCGCACGCGCAGGTACTGCTGGCCCAGCGTCATCTGCAAGCAAGCGCAGCGTTTGCCGGGACATGGGTGATTCTGGACGAAGAAGCGTTCTATCATGAAGACGGCACCAACTTGAAGCCGCTCAATGAGCCGGCGCATTTATCGTATGTCATCTACACATCAGGAACGACGGGCAATCCGAAAGGCGTCATGATCGAGCACAGACAACTAGTGGCCATAGCTGACGCCTGGAAACGCGAATATCGCCTGGAGGAGGAAGGTATCCGCTGGCTGCAGTGGGCCAGCTTCTCGTTTGACGTGTTCTCGGGGGATATGGTCCGCACGCTCCTGTATGGTGGAGAGCTTATTCTGTGTCCGGAGGAGGCGCGGGCGAACCCGGCGGCTATCACGGAGTTGATTCGCAAGTATCAGATACAGATGTTCGAATCGACACCGGCCCTCGTCATCCCGTTCATGGATTATGTGTACGACAACGACTTGGACATCAGCAGCCTGAAGATGTTAATTGTGGGTTCGGACCACTGCCCGGCGGCAGAATTCCATAAGCTGACCGAGCGCTGCGGTTCACACATGCGAATACTGAATAGCTATGGCGTGACCGAAGCTTGCGTCGATGCTTGCTACTATGAACGGACAACGCCGGATGCGCTGCGGACGTTGCCGATTGGCAAGCCCCTTCCGGCTGTAACGATGTATATTTTGGATGATAACTGCTCGCTGCAGCCTATCGGTCTCACGGGTGAATTATATATCGGCGGAGCCGGCGTCGGCCGCGGCTATCTGAATCGACCGGACTTGACCGCCGAGAAATTCGTGGACGATCCGTTCAAGCCGGGAGCGCGGATGTACCGGACGGGCGACTTGGCCCGCTGGCTGCCGGACGGCAATATCGAATATGCGGGCCGGATCGACCATCAAGTGAAGATTCGAGGGTATCGTATCGAGATTGGCGAAGTGGAGTCCCAGCTGCTGGCAGCGGCAGGCGTCCGCGAAGCGGCCGTCGTCGCGCGGGAGGATGGAAGCGGACAGAAGGTGCTGTGCGCGTACTTCGTTGCAGACAGCTCTCTAACGGTAGGCGAACTGAGAGCATCAATGGCCCAACAATTGCCAGGCTATATGATTCCTGCGCATTTTGTGCAATTGGAGCGCATGCCGTTGACTCCGAACGGCAAAGTTGATCGCAAGGGACTGCCGGCTCCAGAAGGAAATGCGTATACCGGAGCAGAGTATGTCGCGCCGCGGACCGAGGCAGAGAAGACGCTGGCAGCCGTGTGGCAGGTTGTATTGGGTGCAGAGCAGGTTGGATTGATGGATCACTTCTTCGAACTGGGCGGCGATTCCATCAAATCGATTCAAGTGTCTTCCCGGCTGCATCAGGCCGGTTACAAGCTGGAGATACGCGACATGTTTAAATATCCGACTATCGCGGAGCTCAGTCCGCATCTTCAGCCGATTGGCAGGAAAGCCGACCAGGGCGCAGTGACAGGCGAGGCGGCGCTGACGCCGATTCAACACTGGTTCTTCGGGCAGCGGTTCGCCGACCCGCATCACTATAACCAATCGATCATGCTATACCGGAAGGAAGGCTTCGACGAAGCGGCGATTCGCAAGACGCTGGAGAAGATCGCCGAACATCACGATGCGCTGCGGATGGTATTCCGCAAGACGGAGCACGGGTATGCGGCATGGAACAGAGGGATCGGAGAAGGCGAGCTCTACAGCCTCAACGTGGCGGACTTCACGAATGATCCGGCGTGCTACCGGGCGATCGAAGCCAAGGCGAACGAGATACAGAGCGGTATTAATTTGCAAGCCGGGCCACTGCTCAGAGCGGGGTTATTCACTTGCGCACACGGGCATCATTTGTTAATCGTCATTCACCATGCTGTTACCGACGGAGTCTCATGGCGGATCTTGCTGGAGGATATCGCGGCAGGTTACGAGCAGGCGCTGAAGGGAGAAGCGATCCGCCTGCCGGAGAAGACGGACTCCTATCTGACCTGGTCCGAGCAGTTGAGAGGATACGCGCAGAGTCCGGCCATGGAGCATGAACGAGCGTATTGGCAGCGTATCGCACATACGAACACGAAGCCTTTGCCAAAAGATCGGACAGTGAATGTTTCTTTGCAACGGGATAGTGAATCTGTCAGCGTCCAATGGAGCCGGGAGGATACAGAGCAGCTGTTGAAGCACGTCCACCGGGCATACAACACCGACATGAACGACATTCTGTTGACGGCGCTGGGAATGGCCATACAGCAATGGAGCGGCCGCGATCGCATGCTGGTGAATCTGGAAGGACACGGCCGCGAGTCCATCATGGCGGACGTCGATATCTCGCGCACGGTGGGCTGGTTTACGAGCGAGTATCCAGTGCTGCTTGAGTTGGAGCCGGACAAGAGCTTGTCCCATTGCATCAAAAAGGTGAAGGAGGACTTGCGCCAAATTCCGCACAAGGGGATCGGGTATGGCATCTGCCGATATCTGTCTGGAACGATGGAAGACGCGGCGTGGGGCACAGCACCCGAAATCAGCTTCAACTACTTGGGGCAGTTCGATGAAGATCTGAACAGCAACGGGATGGAGATGTCTCCGTATTCGAGCGGCACGGATGCAAGTGGCAAGCAAGTGCGCCAATACGCATTGGACATCAACGGAGGCATTGCGGACGGAGCGTTGTCCTTTGACCTGAGCTACAGCCGGAAGGAATATCGCAGGGAGACAATGGAGGATCTGGCCGGGCGGCTGCGCGAGAGCTTGCAGGAGATTATCGCACACTGTGCAGCGAAAGAGCGCGCGGAACTGACGCCGAGCGACGTGCTGTTGCAGGGACTGAGTGTGGAGGAACTGGAGCGGATTGCGGAGCAAACGCGGCACGTCGGCGAGATTGAAAATATATATGTATTGACGCCGATGCAAAAGGGTATGTGGTTCCACAACGCTATCGATCAACAGGCGGGCGCTTATTTCGAGCAAACCCGATTCACCTTACAGGGAGTACTCGATGCGGATGTATTCGCCAAGAGTCTGAACGCATTGGCCAAGCGCCATACGGTACTGCGGACGAATTTCTATAGCGGCTGGAACGGCGAACCACTGCAAATTGTGTACCGGGACAAGCGGATTGCATTCGTTTATGAAGATCTAAGCCATCTGCCAGCAGCCGAGCAGACTGCACATATCGAGCACGCCGCAAGGGAAGACAAGCTGAAGGGATTTGATTTGGAGCGGGATGCGTTGGTGCGGGTAGCGCTGATGCGCACGGGAGCAGCAAGCTGCCGCGTGCTCTGGAGCTCCCACCACATTCTGATGGATGGCTGGTGCTTGCCGCAGCTTACGCAAGAGCTGTTCGACACATATAGCGCCTACATGAGGCAGCATCATGATGAACAGACACTGCCAGCGTACAGTCAGTCATCATACAGCCAGTATATCGAGTGGTTGGAGCAACAGGACGAGGAAGCCGCAGCTGGGTATTGGAGCGAATACTTGGCAGGGTACGACCAACAGACGGCGCTGCCGCAAGGGAAGACGCAAGAGCGAGACGAAACATACGTACTGGAGCATGTCGTGTGCGAACTTGGCAAGACCTTGACAGGGCGGATGAGCCAGGCGGCCAAGCAGCATTCAGTGACGCTGAATACCCTGCTGCAGGCGGCATGGGGCATCATCCTGCAGAAGTACAACGGCACAGACGATGTGGTGTTCGGCGGGGTCGTCTCGGGCAGACCGGCGGCAATTCCGGGCATTGAAACGATGATCGGGCTGTTCATCAACACGATTCCGGTGCGCGTCGCTTGCGCAGCGGAGACGAGCTTTGCCGAGGTGATGGGACGGCTGCAGGAGCAGGCATTGGAGTCTGGTCGATACGATTATTACCCGTTATATGAGATACAGGCACAGTGTGCGCAAAAGCAGGAGTTAATATCCCATATTATGGTGTTCGAGAACTATCCGGTGGACGAGCAGATGGAGCAAACCGGAAGCAAGGACAGCGGAAGGCTGAGCATCACGGACGTCGAAGTGGCAGAACAAACGAACTATGATTTCAATCTGATGGTCATGCCGGGCGAAGAACTCGTTATTCGTTTCGACTACAACGGAAGCGTGTTCGACAGGACGAGCATGGAGCGGTTGAAGGGGCATCTGGTGCATGTGCTTGAGCAAATTACGGCCAACCCGCAAATATCAGTGGGAGAACTGGAGCTGACGACAGCAGCGGAGAAAGTGGAAATTGTAGATGTGTTCAACGATACGTCGGCGGATTATCCGCGGGAGAAGACGATCCATCAGATGTTCGAAGAACAGGTTGAACAAGCTCCAGATGCGGTGGCGGTCATGTTCGAGCAGGAACGGCTGACGTACCGGGAACTGAACGAGCGTGTGAACTCCTTGGCCCGGACGCTGCGAGCGCAAGGCGTCCAACCGGATCAGCGTGTCGGCATTATGGTCGAGCGCTCGTTGGAGATGATGGTCGGCATCATGGCGATTTTGAAGGCTGGCGGAGCATATGTGCCGATTGCTCCGGATTATCCAGAGGAGCGCATTCACTACATGCTGGAAGATTCGGGAGCGAAGGTGCTCTTGCTGCAGGGCCGATCAAGAGAAAGCGTGTCCTTTGCAGGCCGCATCGTCAATCTGGACGATGAGAGCTCCTACGCCGAAGATGGATCGAATCTGGAATGGGTCAATCAGGCAAGCGATGCTGCTTATGTCATCTATACGTCGGGGACGACGGGCAAACCGAAGGGGGTTCTGGTGGAGCACGGTTCTGTCATCAACCGCTTGCTGTGGATGCAGAAGCAATATCCAATCAACGCCAACGATACGATTATGCAGAAGACGGCGATCACATTTGACGTCTCCGTCTGGGAGTTGTTCTGGTGGGCCTTCGTCGGTTCCAAAGTGTGCCTGCTGCCGGTCGGCGGGGAGAAGAACCCGGCCGTCATTCTGGATACGATCGCGCAGCAGCATATCAGCACGATGCATTTTGTGCCGTCCATGCTGCATGCCTTCCTCGAATATGTCGAGGAGCAGCCGATTGCGGAACGGGAGCGCAGCTTAGCGGCACTCTCGCGGGTGTTCGCAAGCGGCGAGGCGCTGACCCTCTCGCAAGTCGAGAGATTCGAGCGTTGCATTGCGCCGGCGAGTGGAGCGCGCCTGATCAATCTGTACGGGCCGACGGAAGCGACCGTAGACGTGACGTACTATGATTGCGAGGCTGGGCAGCCATATACGAGCGTGCCGATTGGAAAGCCGATTGACAATACGCAAATTTATATCGTCAATCGTCAAGATCAACTGCAGCCGATTGGCGTAGCTGGAGAATTATGCATCGCGGGTGTGGGCTTGGCGCGAGGTTACTTGAAGCGTCCGGAGCTGACGGCCGAGAAATTCGTGACGATTCCGTTCATGCCGGGCGCGCGGATGTACCGGACGGGCGACTTAGCCCGCTGGCTGCCGGATGGCAGCATTGAATATTTGGGCCGGATCGACCATCAGGTGAAGATCCGGGGGTATCGTATCGAGCTTGGCGAGATCGAGGCCCAGCTGCTGCAAGTGGCAGCCATACGGGAAGTGGTCGTCGTCGCAAGGGAAGATGAGAGCGGGCAGAAGGCATTGTGCGCCTACTTCGCCGCAGATAGCGAATTGCCGGTAAGCGAGCTGAGATCAGCGTTGGCTGTAGAATTGCCGGGCTACATGATTCCGTCGTACTTCGTGCAGTTGGAGCGACTGCCGTTGTCAGCGAACGGGAAGCTCGACCGCAAGGCGCTTCCGGCTCCGGGAGGAAGCATGCGCAGCGGCAAGGAACATGTTGCGCCGCGCTCGCTGCTGGAAGTGAAGCTGGTGCGAATCTGGCAAGAAGTGCTCGGACTGGAGCATGTCAGCGTGAAGGACGACTTCTTCGAACTCGGGGGACATTCCTTGCGCGCCACTACCTTGGTTAGCAAGCTGCATAAAGAACTGAATATCAATCTGCCGTTGAGAGACGTGTTCCGCTATTCGATTCTCGAAGACATGGCACTCGCTATCAACAGAATGGAGCAACGGGAGTTCCAGGCCATTCCGCAGGCCGAAGCAAGCGAGTATTATCCGCTGTCTTCCGCACAGAAACGGTTGTACATCTTGCAGCAGCTGGAAGGGGCCGAACTAAGCTACAACATGCCGGGAGCGATGTCGCTCAGAGGGCAACTGGACCGGAATCGATTCGAGGCAGCGTTCCGCGGATTAATCGCGCGACATGAAGTGTTCCGCACCAGCTTCGAGATGGAGGACGGCGAGCCGATGCAGCGCGTTCATCGGGATGCGGCATTTGCGGTGGAGTATATGCAGGCAAGCGAAGAAGAGGTTGAAGCAATCGCGGGCCAATTCATCCGGACCTTTGATTTGGAGCAGCCTTCCTTGCTGCGTGTCGGTCTGATTGAATTGGACCGGATACATCATATTCTGTTGTTTGACATGCATCACATCATCTCCGATGGAGTCTCCATGGGCATATTGGTGGAGGAATTTGCCCGCTTGTATAGCGGGGAAGAGCTGCCGCCGCTGCGCATCCAATACAAGGACTATGCCGCATGGCAGCAATCAGAGGTGCATAGTGAACGGATAAAACAACAGGAAGCGTATTGGCTTGACGCCTTGGATGGCGAGCTTCCGCAGTTGGAATTGCCAACCGATTTTGCAAGACCGGCTCATAAGAGCCATGAAGGAGACACCCTTGATTTTGTAATGGATTCGCACATGAGCGAGGGGCTGCAGCGGCTCGCCGAGCATACCGGCACGACGCTGTACATGGTGTTATTGGCAGCCTATACGATTTTGCTGCATAAATACTCGGATCAAGAAGATATCATCGTGGGCACTCCGATCGCGGGAAGAACGCATGCGGATGTGGAGCCACTCATCGGGATGTTCGTTAACTCGCTTGCGATGCGCAGCTATCCGTGCGGGGAGAAGTCATTCCTCTCCTATCTGGAGGAGGTTAAGGAAATGACCTTGGCGGCTTACGAGAATCAGGATTATCCGTTTGCGGAGCTTGTGGAGCGCGTGCAGGCCGTTTGGAGCCCAAGCAGAAATCCGCTGTTTGACACCATGTTCGTCTTGCAAAATACAGAAAACCGGAGCGTTCGCTTCGATGAGCTGACCGTAGAACCGTATACGCAACATCACTACGCCGCCAAATTCGATCTGACGCTTGAGATTGCGCTGGAAGACGGTGAAATGAGCGGGCAATTTGAATATTGTACCCGATTGTTTACAACAAACATGGTTGACAACTTTGCCGAGGATCTGTTGTCTATCTTGGCTCAGATCTGTGAGCAGCCTGCTATCCGCTTAGGTGACATTCACTTACACGGCAATGCAGAGGAAGATGAAGAGGCGTCCTTAGCAGAAATCGATTTTGTGTTCTAATCTTCTGTTCACCGGTTGCGAGTGTGCGCTATCGCTTATGTAGAAGAGATCGTTCTTGCAACCTTCTCGGTGCTGAAAAGTGGTCTTTTGAACACGCACTTATAGCAATAGCACACACTCCGGTGGATAGGAGCGGCAATAGCTTGGTTGTACCCCATTGAGAGAGGAGAAGATGAACTTGGCATTTGAAAAGGAAACCGATTTTTGGAATGCGCAATTCGATGCTGAAGATAGTCCTGCGATCCTGCCTTACTCCACAGCTTCAATCAGCGCTGCAGCTCGCGATCATTCCAATTCCATCAGCTTATCTGCCGACGTATCGCAACGAATTAGTCATATGAGCAGAGGTTCCCATCTGGCCGAATACATGATCTTACTGGCAGGCATCCAATGCTTGCTTTACAAATATACAGGTGAAGAGAGTGTCATCGTAGGCATGCCCATCGTTAGAAAGTCCAAGGACACACGGCGGCCTATCAACAATGCGGTGATTCTCAAAAATAAGCTAGGTGCAAACCGTACCTTTAAATCGTTGTTGACCGAATTGAAAACTACGCTTACCGCAGCAATCAATCATCAGAACATCCCTTTTCGGAAGATGACGGAGCATTTGCATTTAGAAGCTGTAAATGGAGTTCCTGTCGTAAATACGATGGTTTCCATGAAAGAAATACATACCGTTGAATTCAGTCAGAGTGTAGTCTCCGATATCCTATTCCAATTTGAATGGGAACAAGATGTGATTTCATTACATGTGACCTATAACGAAAATCGATACGATAAACCATTCATTACGCAAATAATGAACCATGTTAACTCTTTATTTGCCGACGTTTTATATAACCCGGAAAGAGAGCTGCAAGACGTGAACCTGCTATCAGAGCAGGAGACGGCTCAGCTTCTTTATGAATTCAACGATACAGCAGCAGACTACCCGCGGGATAAGACGATACACCAATTGTTTGAAGAGCAGGAGGAACAAACTCCGGACGCGGTGGCGGTGCTATTCGAGGACAAACGGCTGACCTATGCGGAGCTGAATGCCGCCGCCAATCGCATTGCCCATCTCCTGCGGGAACGAGGAGTAGCACGGGGCACTTTAGTTGGCATTTGTGTAGAGAGATCGCTGGAGATGGCGATTGGACTGCTGGGAATCCTCAAAGCCGGCGGGGCATACGTTCCGATCGATCCTTCCTATCCGCAAGAACGGATTAACGCCATGCTGGAAGATACAGCAATCAGCGTGATGCTCACGCAGGCGCATCTGCAGACAAGCGTGCCGAACAGCATCGATTCTGTCTTGCTCGATGCAGCAGCAGAGACGATTCTGGAAGAAAGCTGGCCGAACTTGACGGATGCGGCAGGGACCGCGGACGATGTGGCCTACATCATCTATACATCTGGATCGACGGGAATTCCG
>NZ_JAJNBZ010000080.1 GCF_021369635.1 Paenibacillus profundus
GCGCGGAAGAAGCCTATATGTACAACGACGACGGCACCTTGAAGACGGCGGTCAATGCGCATGTGCGGTATGACTATACCTACACGCCGGATGGCAAGCTGGCGGCGAAGTATAGGAGCGAGCCTCAGGGCGGGACCCTTCGCGAAGAGAGACGGCCGAAATGGTTCCAGGGCACGCAGTCCGGGCAAGGCGCAGATGGAGCGAGCGGCCGACGAAGAACGTTGCACAATGCAATTCCAACTGAGCATGGATTTAAACACGTGAAGGCAAAAACAGCTGATGAAGCAGAATTATTTAGTAAAACCGGAAAGAAACATGCGCAGTATCTCCCAGGGGTTAATAATAAGGGGCTTGAAAAAGAAGCTTTATGGAAGGGGGAAATTGTAGATGGAGATAAAGGGGTAATTTACTTTATTTATGATACTGGAAGGCCAATTGGATTTGACTTAGGTACTGAAACATCATGGATTCGGGCGGAAATAACCTCTGGCAAAGTATATCATGGACATCCTATTTCTGGAAATAGATTAGAGGAAGATTTAAAAAAATCTAAACCAAGAAAAAATAGTTAAGCAGGTGATAGCATGAGAGTGAAACGTAACCCCCCAACTCTGAAATTGCAACCCTTTAGGATACCATCTTCTTGGAAGGTAGACTACAATACTTTTATTGAATTAGACCCAAAACTTTTAAATAGGTATGATGATAAATGGATTAACTTTACAGAAGATTTACTTCAAATAAGTCATAGTCGATATAAAATTCTTTTAGATGTGGGATGGTATCCAGAAGGTGATCCGAATGGTGAGTATGGTTTGGAGTTAATAAAGGATCACGATTGGGGAAATCCATTAGAATCTTATTCAACCAACAGTAAAGATGAAATTGTAGCGAAGATTGAACAACTATTATGGCAAGTTGGGGAAGAAGATTACAACAGCTAGCTAATTTGTGCGGAGAAAAATACCTTAACGTGATCACTTCTTTTAAGTAAAATACTAAGAATAAACTTTAAGACTTAATTATTTGATAAAAGGCTTATTCCAACTTGCAAATTGAGGGGAGAATAAGCCTTTTCAATGAGGGAAACCTCCAACAGCGTTTGAATACGATCAATCTGACCTTGAATGGTCCGGCAGCGACCTCCGCGAGAACGGCGTGACCAGCCGCTTCGTGTATGACGGATGGAATATGGTCAATGAGCTGGACGGGGACCATAACGTCAAGGCATCCTATGTCCGCGGCCATGACTTGCTGGCGCAGGTGGATGGCAGGGGAGATTCCTACTACTACCTGAACAACCAGCATGGCGATGTGTCGCACATCCCGAACCGCCTTGGCGGAATCGTAAACAGCTATGAGTACGACGCGTTCGGTCGCACCCTATCCGCCACAGAAGGCATCCCGAACCGCTTCCGCTATGTGGGCGAGCGGTATGACCACACGACGGAGCAGTATTACCTGCGCGCGAGGTTCTATAACCCTGTAATCGCCCGGTTTACGCAAGAGGACGAGTACCGGGGCGATGGTCTGAATTTGTATGCGTATGTTGGGAACAACCCGATTAATTACGTGGACCCGAGCGGGTATAGCAGAGTTGGCTGTGGCGGCGGAGGTAAAAAGGAAGGGCCTTTTGGGGGGCAGGGTAAAGCTCCGAAAGAATATAAATTATCTGATAACCATAACATCCCAAGATCAATCGTTAATGAATACGATAATATTAATCTTGGAAATGGAACGCCTAGATTGCACAATGGAAATCAAAAGATATTCAGAGCTAGTGAATTGAAAAACAAGACCGGACCAAATAATGTTTGGGAAGGTTCAAAAGAGTGGGATGTACCGGGTACTAGTCATAGAATATTAGAGAGGACAGATGGAAAATTAGGATACGTAATAGAGCATGATTACAGTAAGCCCAAACTTTTCCCATCTCCATGGTTTCCCGATGGAGGCAAGTTTAAACCATGATAATAATATTCCCTAGGAGGAGCTTAGGTGGATTTCAAATTTTCTCTTCTTGATGATAAAAGTGATTTAGTAATTGGTTATTGTAAAGACATAATAGGACTAGATGGTGAAGTTTATGCTGATGGAGATAGTTCATATCATAAAATTTCATTAATTGAATTTGTTTTTTGTAATGATTTCAAAAAATATCTTTTAAAAAACAAAGAATCCATTAATAGGTTAGTTTATGTTTCTATAATAAACAAAGCCCAAAATATTCTTGGAAAATATCCATTTTTCATTTTTGACGAAACTTATTATCACAAGGTTGGTTTTCCTGAATGTCCTACAAATATTGAATTAAAAGGTTCGTTACAAAACATTCTATCTAATGCAGAACTTGAAATTTGGGACAAGTGGCGAATTTCATATCCAACAAATAAGAATGAATGGTCTTTTCTTAACGAAGATGATAGAAGAGCGTGGCTAAATGTAGTAACTAAGTATCAGGTTAGTAAACTTGAATATGAAGAAAATAAGGAGAACATGATTTATTTAGATGGAACATATATAACCGATTATTCTTCATTTTTTTGTGCATTAGGAGAAGCGATTAATGGACCTGGAGGTTACTATGGACATGATTTTAGTTCTTTAATTGATTGCTTGAATGGTGGATTTGGGGCAACTTCACCATTCATTATTATGTGGGGAAATTATAAAATTGCAGAAAAAAAATTAGATACTCATGCTTGGTTAAAAGAGGTTAAATATAGACGGAAACGAGATGTTAAGTTGTTTGCAGGGTCAGATTTTGAAGAATTAGGAGACAGACCGTTATTCCAAGCACTTGTAGAAAATATAAATAGTCAAGGTGTAAAAATATTATTTGAATGATCTTTTTAATCTTAAATGAGCATTTTGCAGTAATCTAAGCCCTTTCTACACAAGGACTTTCAGCAATAAAAAAGGGACTTCACCCCAACTTGGCGAAGTT
>NZ_JAJNBZ010000081.1 GCF_021369635.1 Paenibacillus profundus
GAATTTCCATTACGGATCACTTTCAGTTACATATTCTGGTTAATCAACAGGCCTGAGATTAATCAACTTATTTTGTCCTGCAGTGTTTGTCCACTTATACCAATCGACATCCGTACTGTTAGTTAATGACATAGCAAATGCTACAACCCCAGCAGGTGTTGGAGTTAGCGGATGGGCTTGGTCTTTAGTATCTGCAAAACCAATAGCAGTTGGGGTAAATTCACTAGCAAATGCAGATGTGGACAATGCAAACAAGCAGACGGCAACAAAAAGTAAAGAGAAAACCTTTCTTATTTTCATCAGACTTCTACCTTTCTGATTTTTCCAAGTGTCATATTCTTATTTTTAACACTAAAAAGAATTACCCACATGGTACAAAATAGTCGCTGAATAATCAGCGACTCCATCAAAAATTCAAGGACTAATTACAAATGCGTCGAAATTAATCGGAAAATCCGATTTATTAATATAGTACATGCTATATGTCCCAGGAGATAATGTAGCAGGGGCATTGTAAAACTCACCATTTACAATTACGGGCACGAATGTGCCGGTGTTATCATTATGTAAAATGTAGTGTGCGGAAATAGGTTTTCCTTTATCTGAATCAAGATATTGAGTTTATTTGAATATTATTCCTTCTATATACTTATTTACAAAATCATACTTGTCCTTATATATAACCCTGCTTATCTTATCCAATGATGAGAAATGCCCCCTGTAATTGGACGGCTGAGTTTGTCGAGCCTAGCACCCTTTCGCGCCATAATAAATTTAATTGATAGTTTACATTCATCTTGATCGCTATAGTCTGCTGGAGAGTGACCAAAATCTTTTAAGTACAATGTTCCTCCAGGAGCAAGCGATGCCCCCATTCTTGCGACATTAGTGACAAATGAAAAACATCGGTTAGGGTGCCTCAATCCCCGAAGGAGCGCCTATGGAGCTCCCCGTTATGATAAAGTGGTCAGCAAACAGTTTTAGCATATTATTCAAATTAGAACATATGGATGATATTGTGTTAATAAATCTGAATATGGAAGGTGATACTCATGCGTTTCAAAATCTTGTCAGTTGGATTGTCAGGCATGTTGTTAGCAAGTGCGTTTGCACCTGCTGCCGGTGCAACCTCGGTCCCTGCTAAGGGCCAAAACTCATCAGTATCAGAAGACAATGCAATCAACCGTACCGAACGAGAAGTAAGGGCATACAATAAAAAGCTCTACTCGACAAGATCATCCATCCCACAAGTTTATCAGTACAACGACGGAAAATACGCTGGACAACTTAAGATTACAACTGTCATTTCGTACAGAGATAGAGCAGGAGAGTGGTGGGGCGTTACTTATGAAGGCCCTGTTTATCCTGTCTATTCTATTTATCCTGTTTAATTTTGAATATATGCCGCCCTTTTACAGGGCGGCTATGGTTAAAGTTAACATAGTCAGAGGAGGTCACATGGTTTACACCGGAGAAATGGAGCCCCTCGGCGGACCATGCCCGGGTTTGTTGGAATGAGCGACTTCGGATTATGTATTAAGTTTATTCAGAGCAACGAGTCTTGTTCGAGCAGGTGCGTCCGCTAACGGCCGTCACACCGAGTACCATTTGTATTTGTAGCCCTTATCATGTTTGTAGCTTTTGTTTTTTACTTCTCAAACTTTTGCTGCAAAATCTGATGAATGGGTAACAAAGAGTGATTTACCGGAGCCGCTCGCTGGTTCTACATCTGCCGTAGTCGATGGTAAAATCTATATTTTTGGAGGATCTTCGAATGGAAGCGAGGCCGCGTTCGGAACTAAATGTGACTCTACATATATGTATGATACTGAGACGAATTCATGGACGAAGAAGACAAGCATGCCGACTGCTAGAGCCGGAGTTACAGCCGCTGTTGAAGGCAGGAAAGTTTATGTCATAGGCGGGTATGCTAATGTCAATAGTAAACTGACTCGACTTGACGTTGTTGAGATATACGACACCGAAACGGATACTTGGGAGTCTGGGAAACCTTTGTCAACTGCTCGCTCATGGGCATCGGCCACAACCGTAAAAAACAAGATATACGTATCTGGTGGTACTGATAATAACGGTGTCCCTTTGGTTTCTGTTGAAACTTATGATTCTTCGACTGAATCCTGGACAGTTTTGACTGATATGACGACACCACTTCTTTCTATGGGGCTAGCGGTTATTAACGATAAAATATACCTCATGGGCGGTTCGGAATATAATAACATTGTTAATAATGTGCGTATATACGACACATCAACTGACTCTTGGAGTGTTGAAAGTAGTATGCCAACATCTAGGGCCGCACTAATGTAGTGACAAACAATGAAATGATTTATGCGCTTGGTGGATTAACAGTCAAACCGAATGATGGCTATTCCGATAAAGTGGAAGCATATGACCCTCAGTATCAATCGTGGTCTACAAATACGGAAATGACTTTAACTTTCTCTAGACAACAAAGTGTTTCCGTAATAGTTGATGGAAATGTGTATATTATTGGAGACGTTGCAAATAAGCAAATTATTAGCAATGTCGAGATGTTCTCCCTGAACGCTGGGAAAGATCCAGAAAATCCTGAAGAACCAGAACAACCTACAGGTGAAAGAGCAATATTAGTAGTCACAATGACAACTGGTTTAGAAAAAGAATTCGATCTTAGCATGGAAGAAGTTAATACCTACATTACCTGGTACGAAAATAAACAAGCCGGCACAGGTACTGCATCGTATGCAATAAACAAACACAACAATAACAAAGGACCGTTCAGCAGCCGTAAAGACTATGTGATATTAGATCAGATTTTAACGTTTGAGGTGAATGAGTATTCAATAAAATAGCACAAAAAAACCAGCTAATGTTTGTCAAGCCCTAATGTCTTGGCTTGACGGTGGGAT
>NZ_JAJNBZ010000082.1 GCF_021369635.1 Paenibacillus profundus
GTTGAGCACTTCTCTCTGCACTTCACCCAGATTTGGAATTATGCAAAATGCTCACTTACACGATAATGCATACTTGATATAAAATCAATTTCACCCCAAAGTAGATTGCTTCGTTTGCTTCCTATGACGCTAACTCTCCTGAGATAAGTCCTAAAATATAGCCAACTCCAACTTCTCCAAAAACGGATCGTTGCCACAATCTCTTCCTAACCGTTTGACTCTTTCATTAAATAATTGCTCTTGGTGCAAATTTATCACTAATTTCCTCCCATCTCTTGATCTCAATTTTAGGAAAATCTACAAAATAAAACTTTTTTCAACAATAAAAAAAAGGATCCCTGCCATAAGGATCCTCTTGGTTTTCTCAAATTCTATGCTCTCCTTAACGCTTTACAAAGATGTAGCTAAATCGAACGCATGATCCGGGTCGTCCGTATCATGCATTTCCAACCACTTGTCAATATTCCCTTCGTAGCGGATTTTTCCTTTATGAAGAAAGATCATGTGGCAATCAAGATGCAACAGTTCGTTCAATTGGTGCGTGGAAATCACCACTGTCTTTTTCCGTGCTACTAAGTGATTAACTAGATTGAAAATCCTTTTTCTTGATGTCGGATCGACTCCGCTCGTCGGTTCATCCAACAAATATAATTCCCTCTCGATTTGTGTAAGCATCATAATAAACAACCATTTCCGCTCGCCAACCGACATTTTACCGATTTTCAGATCCCACAGCTTCAGTAATAATTCCTTCTCCCTTTCATCTTCAGATTTCATGTAATCCAAGGGTTGGGAGCTTGCCGGCTGATTGCCGATCCGCTTTATAAACTTCAGGAAATCCTTCCCTTTCAATTCCGGTGAGAAAAAAACGGATTGTGTAACGTATAAAATATCGTCCATCCTAGGAAAAACCATATTGCCAGCTTGTGGACGCAAAATGCCTGAGATACAGTCGAACAATGTTGTTTTCCCCGCCCCATTCGGGCCGACCAACACGTTAATTTTGTCCGGATGCAGACGAAAACTGACATCCTCAAACAAAACTTTTTTTGCTTGCTTGTATTTATATATAATCTGTTCTGCCTTCATTTCATCCCTCCCGCCTACCTTATCTTTGTACATACGAGATAAGGTTCATTTTTTTGAACGATAGCGCACCAACGAGTAAATAGAGGAAACCAACAGCTATTAGTGAAAAATGAACCGTACCAAAACTGATAGCCTTATTCATTTGATATACAAAGCTAAACGGATTTAATATGTTCCAAGCAGAGGATAAATGCTCGTCTCTAAATGCCAAAATAAATAATGGGTATAAAATGATGTTAATTACGGTACCAAGATTGCCTATTTTCAGCGGAAGTACGGTAAGTAAAAGAGTAAAAAGCCCGAAAGGAATGCTTAAGCATATTAATAGAAAGGATTGGACGATGAGATCAAAGGAAAATACATGGAAATAAAGTCCCACAATTAAATTATAAAGCGAAAGGCTAAGTAAACTAAATATGATCTGAGTTAGAATAGTAGCGATAACAAATGGAGATTTACTCCCAGAGATTAAAACGTACGTCTTCAACAGCCCATATTCTCGCATTCGGGCAAGCTGTAATCCAATTCCATTTACAAACGATGCAATGATAATATAGCACCAGAACCATTTCATATACCAAATTTTACTATCATAAATCGATAGGCTGTCCGTCGTACTTTTTTGAAAAAAAAGCGTTATAATCACAGGAAGTGCCACCGTCCACAGGAAAACAACCTTCTCTGACAGGAGGATTTTTAAATTCAAGACCGTAAATCCATAAATTTTTTTGAACATGATTTCACTTCCTTCTCTTCAGTTCGATAGGAGTATTGAGTAAGAAGGCTCATCGTGGAGTTGGTTACTTGCAAAAGTATTCAGGTTTTCGACCGTTAATTCTTCAAATAATGCGAAGGATTTATCAAAATCAAATACATCAAAATGTTTCTCTGTTTCTATGCCTAGTAGTAAACGCTTACCCGATTCTAGCATTCGGTACTGATTATTTTCCGAACTGAATATCATATGACTCTTTATTGTATTGATTGCTCTCAAAAAATCATCGTCAGATATACCTTTCTGAACCACATGGTATACCGTACTTTTAAAAACGCTTAGGATTCTATCCATTCCATTCTTTGATGGGCTTGAAAGTTTAAACAGTAATCCCCCCCCTTCTCTATATAGAACAGGGCTCGCTAGTAATGAGTATACTAACCCCTCTTCGCCGCGCATTTTTTTTGCTAGTATGGATCTAGAGCCAATCCCGAGTATTTGGACAAGCGTCAATAATTTCACGATGTCCTTATGTAAATAAGAAATTGTTGGGTAACCGAAGCAAAAATAGTTTTGATATGTCCGTCTATAAATGACTTCCTCGGCTGTCGTGATGATAAGTTCTGGAATCGAACGTTTATTACTTTTTGTTTTTTTTCTAATATTACTTACTCAACTTTCACAGAGCCAAAATTAGCTTAACAGCACGTACTGCATGGATTTGAGAACGATTGGAT
>NZ_JAJNBZ010000083.1 GCF_021369635.1 Paenibacillus profundus
AGTCTTTTTGTTTCTCAAATCTCATATTTCTTCATTATAGGAATGCTGCCCGTTTGTTCAGCGAAAAACAAAGCCGGCCCCAATGAGCCGGCTGTTCACAATTTCAATCTACATATTTCGTCCCTCATACTGAAAAGGTTCTTCACACGAATAAATCTCATGGAAAAATCCCTTATACGGGATATCGTCTTCCATGCATTTTATGCGATACGACAGCTCCTCATCACACTCCGGCTCTTCGCCGTTGTTTCGCATACACTCGAATGCGTCTACAATATTTTCCATGACACACACCTGAATAAATAAAGGTAACTGATCCAACATCGAATCTTCAAGATTGGTCTCGGATCTGTAACCCGCGAGAACGGTTTCAAAATAATCATCCATAAACGTTTTACGTTTACCGGCGTCTGGTTCAAATTGTATCCAGCCCACTCCGATTCCCCAGATACTGGCCAAGTCAAACATATACCAACCAAAACATGAATTATCGAAATCATATACCGTTATTTGCCCGGTATCAAAATCTATCGAATAATTCCCATCGTTGTAATCAAAATGGAGCATACCGAAAGACTCACGGTTCGTATCCAATCCTTCTAAGGTATTAAGGAGCTCTACCAGCTTCTTCTTAAGCAGAGAGAGGGAGTCGGGTATCAGTTTATTGATATATTCGGCATTGAATTTGTCAAAAAAGCTATACCGACGTTGGACAGGAGTATACCCTTTCGATATGTGGTGCAGTTTCCCCAGGACTTTACCGCAGTTATAAAAATATTCGGAAAGAGGAACTCCTTCCCGGTACCGATAACGATTTTCCACAAGCAATTTTCCCTTGGCCTTTTCGAACAGGCAGATATATAAGGTATGATTATTATGCGTGATCTCTTCCAGCAGATTCCCCTTTTGGGAGCTGACTACATTCGAGACACTTCCGCCATGCTCAAATAAATACCTGATATACTCCACTTCGGCCATAAAATCTTCCCGGTCCCTGTCAGGTAAGAAGGCGATTCTAAGTATTTTAGCGTCGGCTCCGTCTTTCTCACAGGTATATACGACATTCCGCCCTCCGTCATGTGCCGGAATAAGCTGGATTTCATAGCCTTCTAATCCGAACAACTCCGTTACCACTGGAAGTAAATAGGTATCGCCGATTGAAACAACATCGTTATAAGTCATTACATCTTCTTTAGTTCGCAATATTTCTGAGCACCTTCCTTTGTAAATATTCATCATTACGCTACAAATTGACCTAATTGATAATCACCTTGTTTAACATCGATACGTCACTCCTTCCAACATTTACTAACCCACATTCTACCTAAAAATCCCATCTACAGTCTAGAGGGATTTTCTATCTAACAAAATTCAATTTTCAAGTTAAGGGTCTCTCACTCCAATAATAAACCAGTGGTAGTCTTTGACTGCCTGGTTTATAGAACTAACGTTCCTTGTTAGCCGAATCAGCAACTAGTGCTTATCTTGTAACTCTGGATAGATGACCAGTATATAATATTACATCTGTTAGCGGAAGGTTTATTAAAAATGCATAATGGATTGAGCGGATATCATCGTCAGAATTCTCATATCCATCCGTATTTAGATCAAATTTTAGCGAATTGGCCTGAGGAACAAAAAAATACGATTTATTTGTTAATCAATAAATATGGTTTACCAAATGATGCATGCATGACAAAAATTACGTGGTATTTAGCACAAACCATTGATTATAGAGTCCCTGTTCAATCTTTTGGTGCCATAGCACAGTTTGATGGCAGCTTGTATCCAGATCGTACGGCTGGTGAAGCTACAGCTAAATGCGATCAAGAAGCGGCGAATTTTATGGCTTTAAACTTGATGAACGACATCGTTACTGGCAAGCAAACCGCAGAAGATGCACGTCGAGCTGCAGTTGAGATTGAAAAAGCTTTTCGATTGCATGGTCAATATTCACCTTACACCACAGGATTCCTATTTCCAAAACAATCGAATACAGCTGATCCCGATGTAGCTGTTTTCTAAGTGATATATCTTATCCAAATTGAAATCCGTCAGGCCCACACGCTTCTCCTCTGATAATTTTCATGATCTTCGATAGCAAGTTATTATCAAGCGTACCGCGGTAAAGGGTACGTTAATTCGTGCTACTTACTGGCTCAAAATAAAAATAGCGGCAGTCTTGGACTGGAAAATAAAGTCCTTTACTGCCGCTGGTTTATTATTGAACAAGTGGTGATGCCATCAGCCACGTATCATTTTCATATTTAATGCTTATGGTCAAATTTTCAGACGGGTAGTCTAGTGTTATCTTATCTAACTTAATTTCCGCAACATTATCTCTTTGTTCCTTTAGAGCGTGTCTTCAAACCTAATTTAGCCATAAAAGAATAGAGGCCAGCGATAAA
>NZ_JAJNBZ010000084.1 GCF_021369635.1 Paenibacillus profundus
GACCGCGGACGATGTGGCCTACATCATCTATACATCTGGATCGACGGGAATTCCGAAAGGAGTGTGCGTCACGCATCGAGGGGTGGTCCGGCTCGTTGTCGCTGCCAATTATGTGGACATCAGCAGCAAGGACGTATTTCTGCAAGGCTCGACGATATCGTTCGACGCGGCAACGTTCGAGATTTGGGGCAGCTTGCTGAATGGAGCTGCGCTGGCCATTTTGCCTCCAGGGAATCTATCGTTGACCGAATGGACACAGGCCATTCAACAGCATCAAGTGACGATCCTGTGGTTAACGGCGGGACTCTTCCACGTGATGGTCGAGAACCAACTCCAAGCCTTGCAAGGAGTCCAGCAATTGTTGGTGGGTGGAGATGTCGTCTCTCAAACGCATGCCAAAAAAGTTCTGGAGCGGTATAAGGACATTCGTCTGGTCAATGGGTATGGTCCGACGGAAAATACGACCTTTACTTGCTGCCACGAGATTTCCGCCGCCGATATGGAGCGGCTCTCTATTCCGATCGGACGTCCAATCGCCAATACTCAAGTGTACGTGCTGGATGAGGCAGGCAAGCTGCTTCCGGTAGGAGTGGTCGGCGAGTTGTACACCGGAGGAGACGGACTGGCCCAAGGGTACTGGAATCGTCCGGAGCTGACGGCTGAGAAGTTCGTGGATAACCCCTTCGTGCCGGGAACCCGGCTATACCGCACAGGCGATCTGGCGAGATGGCTGCCGGATGGAACGCTCGAATACGTGGGACGAATCGATGATCAAGTGAAAATTCGCGGTTACCGGATTGAGCTTGGCGAGGTGGAAGCGCATCTGTTGAAAGTGGAAGCGGTTCTGGACGCAATCGTAATCGCACGGCAAGACGAAAGCGGTCAGAAGACGTTGTGCGCGTACTTTACAGCGCATGCAGAGCTGATGGCGGGCGATCTGAGAGCAGCACTGTCGCAAGAACTGCCGGTCTATATGATCCCGACACACTTGGTGCAGGTCGATCAGATGCCGCTGACGCCGAACGGAAAGGTCGATCGCAGAGCGCTGCCGGAGCCGGAAGGCCTCATCATGACCGGAATAGAGCATGTCGCGCCGCGGTCACCGCTGGAGTCCAAGCTGGCGCATATCTGGCAAGAGGTGCTCGGACTCGAGAAGGTCAGCGTGAAGGACAGTTTCTTCGAGATTGGCGGACACTCTTTGCGTGCAACGACGCTCGCAAGCAAGCTGCACAAGGAGCTGCATGTCAGCCTGCTGCTGCGGGACATCTTCCGCCATCCTACCATTGAAGAGCTGGCAGGTCTCATTGATGGGATGGAACGGCAGGCGTACAGACAGATTCCGCTGCTGGATGAAAGGGATTGGTACCCGGTATCTTCGGCGCAAAAGAGGCTGTACATTTTGCATCAACTCGAAGGGGCAGAGCAGAGCTACAACATGCCGGGGGTGATGCTCCTCGAAGGACAGCTTGACCGGAATCGGTTCGAGGAGGCGTTCGGCAGCTTGATCGGGCGCCACGAAACGCTGCGCACCGGCTTTGAGATGGTGAATGGCGAGCCGGTGCAGCGTGTATGCCGCGAAGTGAATTTCTCGGTAGAGATGATGCAGGCGAGCGAAGAGGAAGCCGAAGCCGTCGTTCGCTCATTCATTCGCCCGTTCGATCTGGAGAAGCCGCCGCTCCTGCGAGTGGGACTGATCGAGCTGGATCAGGATCGGCATATTCTGATGTACGACATGCATCATATCATCTCCGATGGCGTGTCGATGGGAATTGTGGTGGAGGAGTTCGTCCGCTTGTACGGGGGCGAGGAACTGCCGCCGCTGCGCATTCAGTACAAGGATTATGCCGCATGGCAGCAGTCCGAGCCGCAGCAGGAGCTCATGAAGCAGCAGGAGAGTTATTGGTTGCAGTCGCTTGGCGGAGAGCTTCCGGTGCTGGAACTGCCGGCGGATTATGCGCGTCCTTCCGTCCAGAGCTATGAAGGCGATACCTTCGAATTCGCGATCGATCCTCGGCTAAGCGAAGCGCTGCACGGGGTTGCGGCCGAGAGCGGAACGACATTGTACATGGTGCTGCTTGCTGCCTATACGATTCTGCTTCATAAGTATACAGGCCAGGAAGACATTATCGTGGGGACGCCGAATGCGGGCAGAACGCACGGCGATTTGCAGCCGCTTATCGGTATGTTCGTCAATACGCTGGCGATCCGCAATTATCCGGCTGGCTCGAAGACGTTCCTGGAATACTTGGAGGAAGTGAAAGAAACGAGCTTGGGCGCCTTCGAGAATCAGGATTACCCGTTCGAAGAACTGGTGGAAAAGCTGCAGGTCACGCGAGATTTGAGCCGCAATCCGCTGTTCGATACGATGTTTGCTTTGCAGAATATGGAC
>NZ_JAJNBZ010000085.1 GCF_021369635.1 Paenibacillus profundus
GAAGCACCAACTAGCTAAGAATCCCACGGCTTTAGCCGTGTGGAGTGTCAAAATTGTAATGTTACCTAAAATACCTAGTTGGAGAGGTGTACAAGAAACGTTTTATGAAACCTCTGTACTACAGTGCTATAATGAACTCAACCACAGTGATTGTAGTCGTGGCGACACTGACTGACAATAATAATGGAGTTCATCCATGGTAGTAATGAGTACCCCTTGCAGGGTACTTTTTTATGTGGATATATATGGCAGAATAGGTGGCGCGTCGGTGCGCTCTTACGCTGCAGCCTTGTAACTTTTCCGCTTTCAAACGGATTACGCAACCATCCTACAAAGTCTGACAGATCCTTAATTCCTATTTCTATATAAAACAAAAAATAGAGGAGATCAGCTCATATAATGAACTAACTATCCTCTATTAACGATACTCGAATTAACACAATCTAATGTAGAGCTCCGTATCGGGCCAATGTAGCATGTCAGGTTTTTAGCGCAAGGTACAATACCCATAGTAAACTTAGAGGTCGCTCAGCGCCTCAGAGGTACACTGGTACTGATATATTTCAACACACTTTTTATATGGTTTTATGGTATTTATTGAACTATAGTTCCCCGTTAGTCTAACGTACGTTTACTTCTTCTGCGTTCGATTTAGAAATTTTTATTTTTATCATGATCAATAAGAAAGCAAGCAGTGAAAACATAATTCCGCTCCAGATGAGTTGATGTATTCCCAAGTGAGAAATAAACCAACCACCGATAAAAGTCCCTATAGTAATTCCAAGATTGGAAAATGAGACAAACAAGCTGTTGCCGAATTCGGGAGCTTCTTTCGCCTCAGTCGTTAACCATGCTTGACTGACAATAAGCCCGCCGGAGTGCACTGCCCCCCATATGAATACGATAATAACCATCGGAATGAAATAAGAACCCAAATAATAAGCGAATAAGTAAATTATCGCATATAGCAGAGGAAACATGATGACGGTCTTTGTAAAGCTTTTATGCAAAAAGCTCCCAAATAAAAAATTCCCAAAAATCATGATTATACCAAAGGCCATCAACATGATACTTATCCATGACCCGTTCATATGTGTTACTTGTCCAAGATATTCAGCAAAGTAGCTGTACACAGAAAACATAGCTGCAAAGATAAAAATAACTGTCACGATATTTAACCACAATTGAGGTTTGCGTAATATACCAAGCTGCTTGCCATAAGACATTTTTTCCTTAACAGGCATGGAAGGAAGCCAAGCTAGTATCCCTACAAAGGCAATCATGCTTACAACAGCTCCAAACAGGAAGGCGGCTTCTAACGAAATCTTTTCCGCGAGATAAGAAGTCAAAGGCACGCCAAAAGCAAACCCGACCGTTATTCCAGCAAAAACCTTTGTAACCGCTTTGCTGCTTTTCTCCGGAGGGACAAGTTTAGCTGCAGTCACAAGAGCTACTGAAAAAAAGACAGGATGAAAAATGGCAGGAAGAATACGAAAAGCTAGCATCACATCGAACTTGGTTGTATAGGCATAAACAATATTTGAAATCGCAAACATAAGCACAGCAGTTAAGAGAATGACTTTACGATTAATACCGGAAGTAAGTAATGTCAGAAATGGACCTGAAATGGCAACGACTAAAGCAAATATACTTACAAGCCATCCTGCCTGTGAAGCCGATATATTAAATTTTTGAGTTACCTGGGGCAGAACCCCTATAATACCCATTTCCGTTGTAATAATGCCGAATACGCCTAAAGCCAGCATAATGATAAGCAAAGAGTTAACCTTCTTCATTTTAAATGTAAACCTCCATTTGTATTTATATATATAGAAATATAGATGTATAATGCAAAAAAAAAGACCTCCTTTCCGTTTTATAGTTTACTTTTGATGTACTCGGAAAATTCCTGTATTGTCTTTTCGTTCCGACGATAATACGTCCACTTCCCGATTCGCTCAGATTCCAACAAACCAGCTTTTTGCATAGTCAACAAATAACTCGAGATAACAGACTGTGCAAGTCCCGCTTTAGCCTGAATATCTCCGACGCATACACCAATTCGAAAATTAAGGCCTTGTTGTAAATAAGGCTTTTCATCAAAGAATTCCTCTGGATTCTTTAACCATAGCATAATTTGACTACGAGTCTCGTTAGACAAAGCTTTATAAATCATTAAAGGTTCCATATAGATTATTATATCCATTTATATAGATTTGTAAATAAAAAATGAATTTTGAGTTTATTCCCTATAAAGCCACAATGTCTGGACCACTCATTTAGCGACACTCCTAAAAAATATTTTATTTGCTTGTATAACAGGCCTGTTGATTAACCAGAATATGTAACTGAAAGTGATCCGTAATGGAAATT
>NZ_JAJNBZ010000086.1 GCF_021369635.1 Paenibacillus profundus
ACATATAGGCTTCTTCCGCGCCGGTGGATGCTTCTCTGCGCTTCACCAATTGGTCATCGAAGTTGTACGCGTATTCGATGACGCGCTCGTTGCGGTCGATTTGCCGCGTCAGGCGGCCTTGTCTGTCGTATTGATACACCAGCGCCTGCTGCGACGGATCCTCTACCGCGGCCAGCTTGCCCAGACTGTTGTAACGGTACGAGGTCGTATGGCCGTTGCCGTCCGTCGAGCTTGTCATATTTCCGGCACGGTCGTAGCTGTACGGCTCTTCGCTTCCGTCCGCATGCGTGAGCACCTTGATGTTGCCCCACGCATCCAGAGTATGCCGCCGTATCGCCCCGCTTGCCGGTGATGCGAATTGCCAGTTCATCGCGTAATAGTCGTAGGTGACGCGGTTGACGTTTGTGTCCGTCTCCTCCAGCACATTGCCCGCCCGATCAGATTTGAAGTAGACGATTATTGCCTTGGCGTGCTTGCTCTCGCCGCGGCTTATCTGAATAATCCGAATCAATCAGGTTCATTGTTTTTCCATTGTCTATTTCCTCCTTCATTTTTTTACACGCAAAGAAGGCTTACTCCTACTCAATTTCAAGTGGAGTAAGCCTTCTAAGTTTATCAAGCGTGTTTGTTAAGTTCGATTATATCGTGCACTCCTACTTCTAAAATCCAAACCCGGTTATATTTAGTGACTGCCTACCAATCGGAGTGATAGACCCCTCACTCGCATTGTGGCAACTGAACTTTAACTATTATTTATTATCAAATTTAATATATGTTTCTTTAATCAGAACCCGGCTCAGTTCAGGCAGGTCATCCCGCTCCGGTTCCCCCGGGTATCGTAAGCGCTGCGGGTTTTCCAAGTCTGGATTAGGCGGTTACGCGCATCATACTCGTAGGCAGCCATCCGCTCACCGTCAATAACATACAGCAGGTTACCGTAAGCCAGTCAAGGGTCTTAAAGTACTTATACTTTTATTGCTCCGTATTCTAACGGGTTAAACAACGGTGGCCAAGTAGTATCTTTATCAAATAAAGCCCCTTCAAGTAAAATATCATTTATCCTAGTACATGTCATATTGGCTCCCAATAATCTTGTCCCTTTAAAATTTGCATTCCAAACATCAGCCCCAGATAAATTAGCATTAGTTAAGTTTGCATTACTCAGGTCAGCTCCGGTTAATTTTGTGTTTGTAAGATTTGAAGATTCTAAATTTGAGTTTTGGAGTAATGCAACCATTAGTAACGCATTTGATAAATTCGTATTACTTAGGTTTGCTTCATTAATTTCCGCTCCACGTAGATTAGCTCCAATTAAACTAGACCCATATAAATTTTCTCCATTTAAAATCGCTCTATGTAGGTCTAAATTATCTAATTTGGCTTTTTCAAGTGAATCCACTTGAAGTTGAATTGGTTCATTTGCGTGGCTTTTTATAATAATTATAGTATTCACCTCTTCTACTATTTATTTCCCCAATCAAATGGGTCAATCTTCACGTTTTCCCATTGAACGACATTATCTGGTTTACCACCAGAGTAAGGAGTCACTGGTATATCGACTCCGGAAACTCTACCAGAGATATAACGATGATTACCATCCACAATAATCCCATTATCAACTTTAATTGGTGGTGGAACCTCACCATTAGATAAACGTTGGGTATATCTATTAATAGCGGGCAAAGATACAGCTCCCTGTTGGGTTTGTAAAGGTGCATTTTTCATTGCTTCTCTAATATGCCCTTCAGTCACTTCCATTCCTGGTTTCCAAGAACCATTACCCGTCTCCCCAAAAGGCCCTTCCTTCTTACCACCGCCACCGCATGACTGGCCGCTATACCCGCTCGGATCCACGTAATTAATCGGGTTGTTCCCAACATACGCATACAAATTCAGACCATCGCCCCGGTATTCGTCCTCTTGCGTAAACCGGGCGATTACTGGGTTATAGAACCTCGCGCGCAGGTAATACTGCTCCGTCGTGTGATCATACTGCTCGCCCGTTTGCGGAAGCGGTTCGGGATGCCTTCTGTGGCGGATAGGGTGCGCCGAACGCGTCGTACTCATAGCTGTTTACGATTCCGCCGAGGCGGTTCGTGATGTGCGCCACATCGCCGTGCTGATTATTCAGGTAGTAATAGGAACCTCCGCTGCCATCCACCTGCGCCAGCAATTCGTGGCCACGGACGTAGGATGCCTTGACGTGGTGCTCACTGTCCAACTCGCTGACCATGTTCCAGCCCAATTTGCAAGTTGGAATAAGCCTTTTATCAATTAGTTAAGTCTTAAAGTTTATTCTTAGTATTGTACTTGAGCATTTTGCATAATTCCAAATCTGGGTGAAGTGCAGAGAGAAGTGCTCAAC
>NZ_JAJNBZ010000087.1 GCF_021369635.1 Paenibacillus profundus
GTTTTTCTATTTTCGTCAAGTAGATAATCCAATCGTTCTCAAATCTATGCAGTACGTGCTGTTAAGCTAATTTTGGCTCTGCGAAAGTTGAGTAATTAACAAAGCCGGTGCCACTTGAAGCCTGTCCTCATATAATATTGAAACCTATCTTTATTCTGCGCCCTTTTGCTAGAAGATAGGTTTAGATTAAGCATTTTGAAAAGGAGGACAAGCCGATGAGTGCATTACCCGGCAATTATGTCATCGCCATCGAGCGAGCGATAAGAAGAGTCAGCTTTGTCGATACGGATACGCTTACAGTAGCCCAGCAAATCAGTATCGATGGCGATGTGGTGGATGTAGCTGTTACGGGCGATTTTAATAAAGCGGTCATCTGTTCTTTTAATGCGCAGAAGTTGTTTGAAATGAATTTGCGAACGAATCCTCCATCTGTCGTCCATACTTTCAACTCGCCTATCCCATTAGAAGCTGTGGCGCTCACTGCCGATAACCGCTTTGCCGTCAGCGTGGTAGGGGGTTCCCCTGCGCAGATGGTGTCCTATAGTCTGGAGGACGCGTCAGGCAGCTGGATTCCTGCAGATGCGCAGGCGGTGGCCAGCTCTCCCGATTTGAGTGGACGCCTCTTGACGGCCCGATACAACGCAGGCCGTGTGCGGCTCTATTACATCGACAACGCAGGCATGATCACGGATAGCGGGAACGAAGTGATGGCAGGCGACACGCCGCTCAACCTTGCCTATACGCCCGATGGCCGATTTTGCTTTGTAGCCAACTACTACGCGGATGAAATCGTCGTGCTGTATACCGGCAACTCGAATTATTTCGGAGAAACGAGCCGAACGCCGGTCATTGGGCACCCGCAGACGATCGTCGTATCCAAAAACGGACAGCGGGTTTACGTTCTGACCACGCGAGAGGTTGCCAGCTTCGAGTTCGATCCGGTAGCCCAAAGATTGAGCCTGACGGGGCGATTCAATCATAATCTGGATATTGTCAGTTATTTCGGCGTGGACAGAATGACGTTGGATGCGACGGAGTCGAAGCTAATTATCTCTGGCCAAAACCAGCTTGCCGCCTTCAATCTTACCGGGACTCTGCTCGGAATCGTTCCAGGCGTGAAGTCTGACGGAGGAGTGGCTGCCGGGCAATCAAGCTATCGTCTGCCTATCGACACCATATTGGTGCCTTCCCGCTCTGGTATTCTCCAATTTCTAGACGAAACTCTTAGACCTATCATCGGTGAGGTTTTTTTGAAGAATGCAGACAATGTTGTCATTACAAAAGATTGTACCAGAGCAATAGTCCCATCGTATGACAACGGCAGCAGGCTGATGGATATTGATCTCACGACGAGGCCGCCTTCGCTGAAGCATTCGGTTCAAACCCCGGTGTCCGTGCTCAGTCTCGGCATTACGCCGGATAGCCGTTATGCGGTCGGTGTACCTTCGTACGAGAACGGTCAAATGGTTTCCTACTCGTTATCCGATCAAACTGTCAAGTCTATTCCGACAGACGCGCAAGCCGTTGCCGTATCGCCGAACGGAAGCGGCCTTATCCTCGCTGCCTGTTATGTTAAAGGTCTAGTCAGATGTTACCGCATCGACGAGGGGGGCAGTATGACGGATACCGGGATCGCTCTGGAGGCGGGCAACGATCCGATTAACCTCGCCTTTTCACCTGACGGCAATTTTGCTTTTGTCGCGAACTGGGAAGCGCAGGAAATTGTCGTGCTGGATACGAGCAGCCCTTATTATATCAGCGAAGCGAGCAGAACGGGATTGATCGGTAAGCCGCAAACGATATTGGTATCTCGTGACGGCAGCAAAGTGTACGTGCTGACCTCGCCGCTGGAAGTACAAATCTTCAATTTCGACCCGGTATCCAAAAGATTGACGCTTTTGAGCAGCTTCAATCACAACCTGAGACCTTTATTCGAATTCGGCGTCGATATGATGGCGCTGAACTCGGACGAGACCAGACTGTACATCTATACTTTCGTAACCTTGACAGCCAGAACGATGTTAGCGTTTACTACAACCGGTGAAAGATTATATGGTCCATCTGGAGTCCTTACGCAGGGAGTCGCCATCTGTAAACCCATGTAATGGCTTGCTTCTGAACTGTTAAAAATTCTCCTGCTAAAAGAAAATAAAGTGTTTTCTTAGTGCTTAGTCCCGGTTTATTGGTTTATACGAAGAACTACATGCTACACGCGTATGTGCTTTAATTTGAAATTGGTAATGTGGAGGACGTAGCCTAAGCGAAGCGCGGGAGCGTTCTCTTTTTTGAACTAACGAGCAGCATTCCTATAATGAAGAAATATGAGATTTGAGAAACAAAAAGACTCCTTGG
>NZ_JAJNBZ010000088.1 GCF_021369635.1 Paenibacillus profundus
GAGAATGTCTATTCATTGTGGATGCTTTTGATAAGTGATTTCTTTATAAACAACGATTTTATTAATATAATGCGTTATTTTCTTGATATTTCTCCACGTTTCTCTTGTTTTCTTTTATAATGAAAGTATATTGAATGTGGAGGGATTGGAATGAGTCGGGTTCGTTACAAGCAATTTGATCAACTTTCGTTCAGTGATATTGAAGTTTTTTCGTGTTTACCAGAACATCCTATTTGGAGTCGGGTTGCTGAACAAATTGATTTTTCTTTTGCTGACCGGATCTGCTCCCACCTGTACTCCGGGAGGGGGCAGCACCCGTACGCGCCATCCCTGAAACTCAAACTTCATATTGTGCAGCGGTATTATCATTTGTCGGATCGTGAAATGGAAGAGCGTGTCATCGGTGACTTGTTTATTAAACGCTTTTTAGGAGTGCCCGTTTCCTTTACAGGCTTTGACCATAGCACACTTGGACTGGACCGCAACCGAATGGGTTCCGAGTTATTCGATGTGTGCCATCACTATATCCTTGCCCAAGCCAAGCAGAGGGGGCTTTGGGGGGACAATAAGGACTTGTGGCTGGTCGATTCGTTTCCTACACACGGCGCTATTGCGAAGCGGTCTGCCTATCGTTTGATCCAGCAAGGGATGTTACGGGTGGTCAACCCGCTAAAACGCGCTTTTCCTGCTCTGCATCGGCAATTGTTGAAAGAGGTTGATCTTCATGCGCTTCAGATGAAGTTTCCGCAGAAAGGGACAGAGGGAGAGCGGTTGGCGGCATTTAGCCAACTGGTCGTTCAAGCCTACGGTCTCTTGTATTGGTTTGAAAGCGACTCGGTACGTCGGCTCTTTTGGTCATGGCCTCGTCGGGATCGTCAACTCGCTTCACTCGAAAGTCAAGCGATTCTGTACAAAATTCTCACGCAGTATGTACATCCAGAGGATCCCCATGATCCGAGTGCGCCCTACAAAAGGCGTTCCAAGTCCGAAAGACCTAAAGATCTCATCCTAAGTAGCGTGGACCCGGATGTACGTGGTGGATACAAGTCCAAGAGTGTCAAGTTTACCGGTGACAAAGTACAAGTCGTGAAGTCTTCTCTCTCTGACCTTGTCCTTACGGCAGAACCGATTCCCGGAAATGAAGATGATGGGAAACGGCTGCGCGAACTGGTTGAACAAGTACAGAGCATGCACCATGTCACACCGGCTGCCGTTGTGGGAGATACCGCCTACGGGACAGGACGTAACCTCAGTCACTTTGCAGAAATGAACATCAAGCTTTCAGCCCCCGTCTGGTCTCAAGTTGGCGCCAGCAAAAACGGTATGCGGAGCAATGAAGAATTTGCGTATGATCCGCTAGCCAACACCGTCACTTGTCCCCAAGGCCAGACGACAGCGATTTCCTATCACAGCCAAGAGCGTGAAGGGAAAACGTATAAGTTTACCGCTTCCCAATGCGCAGTGTGCCCGGTACGGTCTACCTGCACCACTGCAAAAAAGACAGGGCGAACCATCTTCATTAGCGATTACTACGAACTGCACCAACAGTCGAAGGCATGGAACGAAACGGAAGAAGGCAAGGCTATGCAGGCTACGCGCACGACTGTTGAACGTAAGAACAACGAGATGAAAAATCACCACGGTTTAGGCAGGGCTCGCACGCGAACCCGTGAGAGACGACGCAGAGATGTAAAAGTTGTCTGCATGGTTGTTAACATGAAAGTGATCATCAAAAAAATCGGAAGTACGACACTTAGCTTTATTCGAAAAAAGAGAATTTCCGATTCAAGGGAGAAGTCTGCCCATTTAGCGCAATGAATAAGAAAAAACCTCAAAGAGAACCCCAAATATGACCATTTAGAGGTCTCACACACCCAAATACCAGCAAATATCCACAAAAAGGAAAATAGATACACTTTAGCATGAATTGAATAGACACTCTCTAA
>NZ_JAJNBZ010000089.1 GCF_021369635.1 Paenibacillus profundus
TCCCTCTATGAAGAATCACTTTTCTCTTAAATGCTCGCGTTTTCTTAGAATTTGACCATGTTGCATAGTTAAAAGACAACTTATTCATGGATTTCATTTGAAGGTGATGAAAATTATGGGGCTACAGGAAGCGCAAAAACATCCTCACCTAAACCCCTTCTCTGTAAAAAGTGGTTAATCCGGTAAAGTATGGTTGCACCTATGGATCTCCACATTGGCTCATGGTGGTCAACCCTCCCATGTCTCACAGAGTCTACGCTCCCACATTCCTTCATTCAACCTGTCCATGAGGTGGAGGTCAGATATGCTGCCCGACAGGATCTTCGTCCGTATGTTAGTTCCGTTCCGACTCATCCGTGCTTTAGTTGTCAGTTGTTTGTTACGACTTCAATTTCTAAGATGCTGCTGTATTTAAGCTGCTAGTGGTACTTCCATGAATCGAGGGATATCCTGCATCATTTTTTCTTCACTAAATTCATGTCCCTTTTTCATGATGCCGAACAGGATCCGAATAAGCTTGTTACACAGGGCGATGAGAGATTGCATCTTTTTCAGCGGATTATCTGGCCGCTTGGTGTAATACTCGTGCAATGCTTTAAAAGCTCCGTTCTTCGCTACCAGTGGCATCACGACACGGAAGAGCAAGGCTCGAAGTCGCTTCCTGCCTCTCTTCGTAATTTTGGTCTGTCCTTTGTGTTTGCCCGATGTATTTTCCCTTAAGTTTAATCCTGCGAGTTTTACGATCTGCTTGGGATGTCGGTACTGACGGATGTCACCAACTTCAGCCAGGAATCCGGCTATTGTATCCCGACCAATCCCTTTAATCGCCAGCAATTTCTGAACATATGGGATTTGCTTCATCAGCTCTTCCAATTTTGCATCAAGCTCTTCGAACTTACATTGGAGCAGTTCGTACTGTACCAATAGTAGCTGAAGCTCCATCTTAGCTAACTCTGCACCTTGTTTCATGCCTATTGAACGACTGGCCGCGGCTTTCAGACTCTTCACGCGTCCCAGGCCGAGTCCACGCTTTGCAGCTTCCCTTAGATGTCCCAGCAAAAACTCGTCTGACCTTGAAACAAGTTCATGCGGCAGCAAATAAAGGCTGAGCATTTGAAGGGCCGACTTGCATTCCCAATCCTTAAAAACTGTAAGGAATTCCGGAAAGTACCGATCCAGCCAGTTATGAACACGTCCTTGTACTACACGCAGGTCAGTCGATAGATGATCGCGAATTTTCATGGCTTCCCGCAGCTCTGCATAGATACCTTGGGGAAGATTCGGTACGGCGTATCTTCCATCTTTGACTAGCTGTGCGATGACTTTAGCGTCTTTGATGTCATTCTTGGTCGGTGAGTTGTCATCCAATTCTTTGCTTTTCTTCACATGCAGTGGGTTCACCACGACGCATAAAACTTGTTGTTCTTTTAGGTAATGTGCAAGGTTCAACCAGTAATGACCAGTCGGTTCCATACCGACTATGACCTCCTTGCAGGTCTGTTCTTTCATGATCTTCTGATACCAGCCTACGAATAATTCAAACCCTTCCCGACTGTTCTCAAAAGCAATTGGCTTCCCATACTCGACCCCGCGGAAGTCTTGTGCGCGAGCCACATGTTTGAACTTTGCAATATCTACACCCACGATGAGTGTAGTAGAAGTGATTTGATTAATTCGTTCATTTTGAGTAGAATGCATCTTGTAGTCTCCTTGGTTTGTTTTTGGTTCCGGTCGCTGGCTAGCATATGGGACCCATAAACATCATACCAAGGAGTCTTTTTGTTTCTCAAATCTCATATTTCTTCATTATAGGAATGCTGC
>NZ_JAJNBZ010000008.1 GCF_021369635.1 Paenibacillus profundus
ACGCCCTGCTGTTCGATGGGGTTCGCGATGACTTACTGGGGCGCTGACGGCGACTACTTAAAGTTTCGTTGTCCACACGCCACAGGCAAAGTCGATTGTCCACTAGGTATGACCGCTTGCTCGTCGTCCAACTACGGCATGGTAGTCAAAGTCGATACCAAGGAAGACTTGAGACGATTCAGCCATCCGCATCGGGATACCAAACGATGGAAAGAACTTTACAACGAACGAACCAGCGTGGAACGCTGTAACTCCCGAATGAAAACGTATTTAACCGCGGATCGTCTGCATGTCTGGGGCATTCAAAAAGTCACCACGCATCAGTACTTGAATGCCATTGTTCTTCTCGTATCCGCACTTTCAGCTGCTTCGAGAAGAAAGCAAGCCGCCGCTTAAAAAGCTCAAGCTCCAAAAATTCTGGAGGTCTGTCCATTTTCTGAAAGCATACGGTCCTGCGTCGAGACGTTGAGCACTTCTCTCTGCACTTCACCCAGATTTGGAATTATGCAAAATGCTCAAATATGAAGGCAATTTTTCAATCGCAGGCGTTCCCGGATTATCTTCCAAGATCATGTTGAACTTTCTCGATTCGGGCGGCACTTTCACGAGAAAAATGCTGCCGTCAGGCAATGCGATCGACACGGTGCAAATTAAAGACGGAAGGCGTTTTGAAATCAGTGTCGTTGACTGCGTCAATACCATTGTATTTGTAAGAGCGCAAGATGTGGGTGTTAAAGGTACGGAACTCCAGTATCCAATTAACAGCAATGCAGAGCTGTTAGATACCTTGGAGCAGATTCGCGTGAAGGGCGGAATTCTCGCCGGACTGATCCGGCCCCAAGAATCAGTCAGACCGACGACGCATTCGCTCCCCAAAATCGTCATGGTCGCACAGACGACGGATTATATCACGTTAACGAATCAAGCGGTTCAAGCGGAGGACATCGATATTTTATCGCGTTATATCTCCATGGGGGCGCTGCACAAAGCACACGCTGTCGGGGGAGCCATGGCGTTAGCGGCAGCTTGTCAAATACCGGGAACCATTCCTAGCCTCTTAACATCGTCCTCCGGCTCTACTGTACGTATAGGACATCCGTCAGGCACAATGTATGCGGAGGCTGTTGTCGAAAGGAAAGAAACGGATTGGCATGTAATTCGTGCGGCTTGCGGCAGAACCGCCAGAAGATTAATGGAAGGAGAGGCGTATATTCCGGTATCGGTGCTGGCAGCTCATGGTTAAGCGGCCTCCCCGCGTTGGCTGTGTGTCGGGCATGCCGGGTATAGTGACGGGGAAACGGCAGTAGCCGTCAGATAAAAAAACCGGGCCGCCCTCGGGCTTCCCGGTCTCCACTCTCGCCGCGCGGCATAGAAAGAACTATAACTTACTTCATCATTTCGTTCAGCTTGTCCGGTGTGAGCAAATTCCCAACGTAGAAGGAACCGAATTCGCCGAAGCGCGCGCTTACTTCATCGAAACGCATTTCATAAATCAGCTTTTTGAACTGCAGCGCATCATCACTAAAGAGTGTTACGCCCCACTCCCAATCGTCCAAGCCTATGGAACCGGAGATGATTTGCTTCACTTTCCCCGCGTAGCTGCGGCCAATCATGCCGTGGCTGCGCATCATCGCGCGGCGGTCCTCCATCGACAGCATGTACCAGTTATCCGCCAAATCACGCTTCTTGTTCATCGGATAGAAGCAGATGTGCTTGCTCTTCGGCAGAATCGGCTTAAGCCGGGCGATGACTTCCGGATTATCCATCGGATCTTCCGTGGAACCCGGCTTCGCCAAGTAATTGCTCAGTTCGACAATACTTACATAAGAGTAGGTAGGAGTCGTATACTGGGCAAAGGACGTTTTGTTCAATTCATTTTCCAGCTCGTTGAGCTCTTCTAACGTTTCACGCAGATGGAAAATGACGAAGTCTGCTTTCTGGCCGACAATGCTGTATACCGCCGTGCTGCCCTTCTTGTCATTCTCTGTCTGGGTCCAATTGGACCACAGCGCATGAAGCTCTTCCAGCGCATGAGCGCGCTCTTCATCGTCAGCTTTCTTCCACTGTGTCCAGTTGATCGTGCGGAAATCATGGAGCGCATACCAACCGTCTAGCGTTAATGCCGCTTCATTCATGTCGTTATCCTCCGTTATTTAATAAAGTACGTATTCAAAAAGGTCATAGGGACCTTTTTGAATAACCTCTAAAAGATTGTTAAACACAATCGATACGATTAGCCATTACTCAAAGCCATTGTAGCTCATTTGTTATCATATGAGCAACTTCGACGTGACGAATGTCACTGAATGTTCGTTGATTTTTCACAAGTGTACAAGTACACTAAGACTATTCAGCAAATTAGCGAATTATGGATAATAGAGTGGCGAAAATAGACCTGCAGATGGATACAGGGGGATGATTACAGATGGGCTGGATTATGGTCATCATTTTGATGGTGCTCTTCTTTGTCATGATGTTCGGTATCGGTTTCATTCTCAATATGTTGATGAAGACGACTTGGTTTCCGATCGGCTTCTATATTGTGATTGTGCTGCCAGCTACCGTTATTATGCTGTGGAAGCAGGACAATACCTTCCTGGAAAATGTCGCGAGCTTCGGGGTAGTCGATTATTTGACGGCGGTGGCCGGGTTGGCCGGAGCTTACATTAGCGGGAAGACGATTTATTTCTTGCGCAAGAGCGGCTACCAGATGTTCTAAAAATTGAGTGTGCACTGTGAATGGAATTGTCAAAAAAGGGGGGACGCATCTATGAATGGGATGGGTTCCTTTCTTTATTTAAAGATGAGAAGGGTGAGGTGGCGACAACGATGAACGCTCAAAAGGGGCGAACGGCTCTAGTGGTTGGAGCAACGGGGCTGGTAGGGCGGGAATTGGTGCGCAAGCTCGCGGAGGATGCACAAGTTCACAAGCTGATTGCGCTTGTGCGCCGTATGCCAGAGCAAGGCGAGGCGTCTTGGTTCGAGCATGCGAAGCTGGAATGGCATGTCGTGAACTATGACCAGTTGGAGGCATCCAGACAGTCATTCTTGGGTGTGGATGAGCTGTTCTGCTGCTTAGGAACGACGATAAAGAAAGCGAAGTCGCGCGAAGCGTTCCGCCGCGTTGATTACGAATACCCGCTGGAAGCAGCTAAGCTGGCTGCAGAGGCTGGCGCCAAACGAATGTACGTCATTACAGCCATGGGGGCGGATCCGCGTTCGAACGTGTTCTACAGCCGTACGAAGGGCGAAGTGGAAGCGGCGCTCTCCGGTCTGCCATATGACAGCATCTATTTCTTCCGGCCTTCGCTCTTGCTGGGCGATCGGAATGAACGCCGTACCGGTGAGCAATGGGGTGCGATTGCCATGCGCCTCCTGGATCCCATCTTCAAGCTCGGGCCCTTGAAGCAGTATCGCGCCATTCCGGCAAGTGTGGTCGCGGAAGGGATGGTCGCGGCCGCGAAGCAACCGCAGCCAGGGGTGCATGTCATTCTATCGGATTGCATCGCCCCTCTGCCCGTAAATGCATTTTGACAATAACGATTGCGATCGAATACAATAAACATGATTGCATCGACAGATGCAAGTTGATTCTGAATGAAAGGGCAAGGTACACACCGCGATGGACAACTAATCCGAACTCAGCGAATCATTTTGACAGCATTATGATTTCAAAATGTACGTTCAGAGAGGATAGATCTGCCCATTTAGCAGGTTGTATCGGCCGTTATATATAAGCATGTAGAACGATTGAGAAGGTGAACCGCACATTCAGCGGACATGAAGCCGGTGGCTCCTCGTATGTTCATTCTTGTACGAATGGATATGCGTCGTAAGCTGCTTAGCGGCATCTTTCGCGTCAGCGACAGATGATTCCTTTGGCGTCTGGCGATGAGGTGCTCCCATTCTCTCTATTGTGCAATTTCTGCAAGCTTATTGCCGTGAAACGCTATCCTCTCTGGGTAAACCAGGGAGGTTTTTTTATGAATGAAAGATATACAACGAAGACGCCGGAGGTGTCCGGGCGCCTTGTCATGGAGGCGCATCAACTTGCTGCCTACGTCGGCGACCGCCGCTTGTTCCGATTACAGGACCCGCTGCGCGTTTATGCGGGCGAGCGCATCGGTCTAATCGGAGCGAACGGAGTGGGCAAGACTACGCTCCTGCGAATGCTGGCAGGGATACTTGAGCCGGACGCAGGCTATGTGAAATGCGACGTCTCCTCATCCTTCGTGCCGCAGCTTGACGATGTGAGGGAAGAAGAGGCGGAGGAAGTGACACTCAGCGGAGGTGAACGGACGAAGCGCCGTCTGAACGAAGCGGCGAACGGCGGAGCGGAGCTGTTGCTGCTCGATGAGCCAACAAGCCATCTGGATGTAGAGGGCTTGGAGTGGCTGGAGGAACGCCTCATCGATTATGCGCGGAACGGGACGCTGCTCTTCATTTCCCATGATCGGACGCTTCTGAACCGTGTCGCTACGAAAATATGGGAAGTGGAGAATGAAGCGGTTCATATCTATAGCGGAGGCTATGAGGATTACCGCAGAGAGAAGGAGCGGCTGCGGATCGAACGACAGCGTGCCTACGAGAATTATGTGGCGGAGCGGCAGCGATTGCAGGAGGCGATAGTGGAGAAGAAGACACACGCCCATAAGGTCGGAAAGCCTAGGTCCAAGAAAGGATTGACGAGCAAGGAGATTCGTTCGGCTCGTCCGCATTTTAACCGCAAACAGTCGAAGGTCGAGAAGACGGTCAAAACGATGGAGAAACGGCTGGAGCAGTTGAAGGTCGTCGAGCAGCCGTTCGAGCTTGCGCCGGTGCTGTTCGACGCGAATTGCCATGCGCCGCTTCGAAGCAAGAGTGCGCTAGAAGCGCAGGGGCTTCGGCTCAGCGTAGAGGAGCGCGAATTGGTGCGTGACGGGGCCTTTCGCATACGGCCGCACATGCGAGTAGCGCTAATCGGGCCGAATGGAGCGGGGAAGACCACGCTGCTTCGCCGCTTATTGGAGGCGTACGAAGCCCACGGGCAGGATACGGAGCGGCATGCGGAGGGAGCTGGGGTGATCCGTTACGCGCCGAGCGCCCGCATTGCGTATTACGATCAGAAGCTGTACGCCTTGAACTTGCAAGAGAGCGTGCTTGATAATGTCCTGAAGTCGAGCGCTTATGATCAGACTTCCGTACGTACGACGTTGGCGCGGCTTCGGCTGCGCCGGGACGACGCCTTGAAGCCGGTATGGCAATTGAGCGGCGGCGAGAAGGTGAAGACGCAGCTTGCCAAAATGTTCATGAGCGAAGCGAACGTGCTGTTATTGGATGAGCCGACGAACTATTTAGATATCGACACACGCGAAGAGTTGGAGCGAGTCCTGAAGGCGTATCCCGGCACGCTTGTCTTTGCCACACATGACCGCACGTTAATGGATCGGACGGCTACGCATGCCATCGTGTTCAACAACGGCACGTTGGATTGGCTGACGATCGAAGCGCTGCGCGAGCGGCTGCGGTTGAATGCGAACGGTGAGCGCAGTCCCGAGGCTGCTTCCGCAGCGGAGGTTCAATCGGATAGCGTCCTGTCATTGTCCGCGGAAGAGCGCATGAAGCTGGAGCTTGAATGGGCGGAGCTGCTAGCCCGATTGTCGGCTCCGCGCAAGGATGATGCGGTCGAGGAGTTGGAGCGCCGATATGCGGAATTGTTGGAACGGCGCCGACAGTTGTGAGTGGAATCGAATTCCGCTCCATGATGACGGTAAGCGATATCGCGGATCGAGGCCGGGTGATGTGTTGCAGGATGCGCAGACACTGGCGGAACCACAAGCGATATATGCGTTGCTGATCCAGTCTTAAACGCATTTGTTGATAGCAAATCTATGAGTCGGTACCGTCCGCAGTTACCACGATTTTGTCGGACGGGCCGGCTCTTTTTATGATACAATAGGAAAACATGATTTGTTCGGGAGGAGAAGGAGAGAATACGATGCGGATGTCAAATATGCACCATTTTACGGAACACCATCGGTATGTGACTTACCGGGAATTCAGCTTGAGCGAATTGGATCTGAAGATGCTTTCCCATGTGTATCAACCGATGGTCGGAGCATTCGCAATCGGAATGTATCATCTTCTGCATCAGCACGTTGCAGCCGATCGGACCGGATACTCTGGCATTGACGCGCAGCGGCGTCTATTTATGCTGCTTGGATTGGAACCAAGCGAGAAGGGAAGAACGTATTTTGTCGAGCAGACCTCCAAGCTGGAAGCAGTCGGACTGCTGCAGACCTCGCGCATCATGCTGGCGGATATGGACGAATGCTTGTACGAATACGAGCTGCAGCCTCCACTATCACCTAATGATTTTTTTGAGACACAGCATTTAACGCTGCTGTTGCGGGATAAGGTGGGGAAATATGCTGTCCTCTCGTTAAGGGAGCAGTTCTGCACAAGCGAGCCGTTCGATCTTGCCTCATGGGATGCGCATAGGGAAGATATATCCGTTCCTTTCTACGAGCTGTTCCGTTTGAATACGCAAGTGATCGATTTTGAACTGGAACAAGCGCTGCAAGAGGTCGCACCGAGCCGTTCGGCGCAGTCTGCCCAGTTCGCTCAGAAGCCGGACGCACAGGATTTGAATTATGCCGACATTATTACCCGCTTTCCGAAGCAATCGCTAAATCGTAGATTTGTAGAGCAGCTGCGCTATGACAAAGAGGGAATGGGCATGATTAATTATGTGGTGCGGAAGTTCGAGCTCACGCTGCAGGAGACGTGCCGTCTATTGGATGAAGAGGGGGTGTTCACTGCAGAGGGTTCCATTGCGCTCGAAGAGATGCAGCATCGCGCCCATTTGCATTTTCGCCAAAATAAGCGGCGCAGTGAATGGCGGGAGCGGGAACAGAGCCGGATCGAACAGAGCTCGCAGCCGGAGGAAGCACACGAACAGGAAGTGGCGGTGCAGATGGAGTTCTATGTTGAGGTTCCGCCGCAATTCCGCGACAAGTGCGATGTTCACCAATACAATATGATGCTTCGCAATACGCCGTATACACTGATGTTGGAGAAGTTTTTCCCGGGTGCCGTTCCAGATTCATTCCTTGATATGTTTACCAAAATGGACCTGAATTATAAGATGTCGGACGAAGTGATTAATGTCCTTATTCATTATTTAATGACGATGCTCGTTCAAGGAGCGGAACAACGGTTGAACCGGAATTTTGTCGAGGCAATCGTGTCGAACATGCTCGTGAAGCAGGTGGGCACTTACGAGCAGGCGGTCATGTATATTCGACAGCAAGCTCAAGTGAATGATGCGGACCGATCCCGTACAGGCGGTTCAGATTCTGCGAAGTCACCGCGTTCGCGCAGCCGGTACAACAAGACGGCCAAACCAGCGATTCCAGTCGTTCAGCGCACGGGAACCGGCGGCGCCAAGCTAACTCCCGAGGAGCTGCAGCGCGCACGGGATCTGGCACGGCGCTTGGACGAAGGACGAGTATAGCGCGAGTAGCTGTGTGGATATAAGAATGTGGAGGTGTAGCGAATGGAATCTATCGGGGACATATTGAAGCAGCTGCCGGTTAGCAGCCGGAGAGCACAAGCAGAACAGAAAATGACGGAGCTGTTGAATGACCCGCTCATCGTTCAATTTCGAACGAAGTATCCCGAGCTGGATGACCGCAGCCTTCGCATTAATTTGAATAAATTGTACCAGTATGTGACGGAATATCGACGCTGCATGCAATGTCCGGGCTTAGAGAACTGCCCTAATGACTTTCGCGGCCATTATACGAAGCTGAGTGCCGAGACGGTGAATGGCCATGCGCTCGTCTACGATCGCAAAGTGCCGTGCAAGAAGCTCATTTCCTTTGAACGGCAGCAATCCATTCAGAATCGAGTACGTTCCTTCTATGTGGATGAAACGGCGTTGAAGCAAGGATACTCGGCTTCGGAAATTTTGGAGAACGATATCGAGCGCAGCGATGCCGTCTTGGCGATCATTGAATATATCGAGCACACAAAGAAAAACGGCTTGCAGCCGCACGGTCTCTATTTGGTCGGTCCATTCGGCACGGGCAAGACGTTTCTGATGAGCTACATCTTATATGAGCTCGCACGCGCCGATTGTACGGGTGTCATCGTATATATGCCGGAGTTCGTGGAAGAGCTGAAATCGATGTTCCAGGAGCCGCAGAGGCTGCGCGATACGATCGAAATGATGAAGGATACGGATTTGCTCGTATTTGATGATATTGGGGCAGAGAACATAACGCCGTGGGTTCGCGATCACGTTCTCGGTTCCATCTTGAATTACCGCATGAATCGCAAGCCGACCTTCTATACGTCGAACTACGATATGGACGCGCTATTGAAGCATTTCAGCTATACGCGCGAGGGTGAGGACATTCATAAAGCCGAACGATTGATGAATCGCATCCGCCCGTTTGTGAATGTTGTTCAAGTGGATGGAAGAAATAAGCGGGGCCAAGCAGATTCGTAATTACAATATTTGCATATGGATGTGCGTTACAAAAAATTACAGCCTCCATGTATAATGTAAAGGCAGTATGTTTTTTCAACAGGGAGGAATTATTGTGAATTCGAAATTTTTACGCAAGCAAATGATTTGCGGCTTGATGGCGGCATTGATGGTCGGCGCGTGGGCATTGCCTGCTTCCGCTCAGACAGCGGCTGCTTCCGATGCAGCGAGCACATCCGTTACGAGTGAAGTTACGGGGACGGCGGATGAGGCGCAAACGACTACGGACATCGAAGAGCCGGCAGTTCCGGAACAAACGGTCGTTTCCGTGAAGGAGCCGGAAATCCGCGTGGACCTGACCAAAAGCATCGTCTTTTACCGTGCAGTCGGCGGTGAGTCCATTGGCTCACTGGAAGCGCAAACGATATACGTGGAACGGACAGAAACGGACGCAAAGGGCCAGAAGTGGGGCCAAGTTCATACGTGGCTCGGGTACGTGTGGGTTCGTCTGTAGAGAAATAACCGTACAGTTCTTACACCATGCCAGCAACACGAAACAAAGTCCGGCCGCTATAAAGCGGGCCGGACTTTGTTCGCGTTGGGCTTATATCAGCGAAGACAAGTCGCCCGTCGTGCTTCAGAACGGTGAATGAGCGCTACGAGAGGATGAACTTCACAATCACCATGCCGAAAAAGACGACGAACATAAATCCGGTCATGGCGCCGAACCCGAACATCAAATCTGAAAAATCGTTGCGTGGTTCTTCGTTCACATGTTGGCGCGGGTCGATGCTTCTTGCTTCCATTGCGGGTCCTCCCATCTGTCGTGTCTTAATGCTATGATGCACATCACAGCATAGACAGGTATTTTAACCCAATTATCCGCTTATAGTATATCGAACTGCGGCAGGACTGTAAAGAGCGGGCCTCCTTATCGTGTGACAAAATGGGAACAAAAATCCCGTTCAATTTCACATAAAACAGCGAACTGTGGTATACTTTACATGTTGACTCAGATTGCAAGCTTTTCACCATAAAGGAGGAACCTTATTATGGCTATCGTTAACGTATCCGACCAGACGTTCAAGACTGAAGTTGAAGGTCAAGAAGGCGTTGTATTGGTCGATTTCTGGGCGCCTTGGTGCGGTCCTTGTAAAATGTTAGCTCCTATCTTGGATGAATTGGACGGCGAAATCAGCAGCCAAGCGACGATTGCAAAAGTAAACGTGGATGAGAATCCAGAATCCGCGTCCCGCTTTGGCGTTATGAGCATCCCTACCATCATCGTATTCAAAGATGGCCAGCCTGTAGATAAAGTGGTTGGTGTGAATTCCAAGGATGCACTGAAGAACTTGGTTGGCAAGCATCAATAAAGATTTGCGCTACGGAGGACAACCCGTATCCGGTTGTTCCTTTTGTAATTTGTAAAGCAACGGCACTACCTAGCGTTATGCTGCCAAGCCTTCCCGATTCGGGAGGGCTTTTTCTTCTGCTTGTGCTCGTATACAATAGAGAATAGAAAAGTAACGAGAGAGGGGGGAGGACGATGAGCGACAGTGATATGAATCAATCCAATTGGCGTGCCGAGCGCTGGAAAGAGCGCTGGAACGAACGCTATGCTCCGGAAGAGGAAACGGAAATGACACCGGAAGAGCTTACCGAGCGGGGACAATCGTTAGAGCGCATCCACAACAAGCTTGCGCTGCTGCCGGATCAGCCAGGTTGTTATTTGATGAAGAACCGGGAAGGCACGATCATTTATGTCGGCAAGGCGAAGGTGTTGAAGAACCGGGTCCGGTCCTACTTCTCCGGCAGCCATGACGGCAAGACGCAGCGCTTAGTATCTGAAATTCGCGACTTCGAATATATCGTCACTTCCAGCAACATGGAAGCTCTTATATTGGAATGCAACCTTATCAAGAAGCATCATCCTCGTTATAATGTGTTGCTGAAAGACGACAAGACGTTTCCATATATAAAAATTACGAATGAGCGCCATCCGCGGCTTGAAGTGACACGGCGCGTGTTGAAGGATAAGGCCAAATATTTCGGACCCTATCCGAACGGCTTTGCCGCCCAACAAACGAAGAAGCTGCTCGATCGCTTGTATCCGCTGCGCAAATGCAGCACAATGCCAGATCGGGTGTGCTTGTATTACCATATCGGCCAATGCTTGGCGCCGTGTGAGTATGAGGTGACCGAATCTGAGTACGAAGATATGGTGCAGGAAATTTCCAAGTTTTTGAGCGGCGGTCATGAAGAAATTAAAAAAGAGCTGCGTCGCAAAATGGAGGAAGCGGCAGAGGAGCTGCAGTTCGAGCGGGCGAAAGAGTTCCGTGATCAACTGATGTCGATTCAAGCCATAATGGAGAAGCAAAATATTAACACGGCGGATCAACTGGATCGGGACGTGTTCGGTTTTGCCGTGGACAAAGGCTGGATGTGCGTTCAGATTTTATATGTCCGCCAAGGCAAAATGATCGAGCGCCATGCGACGAAATTTCCGTTTTACGGCGATGCGTACGACGATTTCATGTCCTTCGTTACCCAGTATTACAGTGAGAATCCAGCGCTTCCAAGGGAAATTCTGCTTCCGAACCCCGATCCGGTCGAAACCGAGGAGTCCGTGGATGCTGCGGAGCCTAGTGAAACTCTTATGCCAGTGACTGATGTTGAAGTGTCGGAGGAGAATAAAGCAGGCGCGGATGCACTGCAGGAATGGCTGAAAGTAAAGGTTCACATTCCTAAGCGAGGCTTGAAGAAGCAAATGATCGGCATGGCGATAGAGAATGCCCGTGTCACGCTGGATGAGAAATTCAAGCTGCTTGAACGCAGCGAGGAACGGACGCTGGGGGCGGCCGAACGGCTCGGCGCTGCGCTTGGCATCGGCTCAGCACGCCGCATCGAAGCGTTTGATAACTCGAACATCCAAGGGTCTGATCCGGTCTCAGCGATGGTCGTATTTATCGACGGCAAGCCGGCCAAGAAAGAATACCGCAAGTACAAGGTACGGACAGTTCAAGGTCCGGACGATTATGAGACGATGCGCGAAGTGATTCGCAGACGGTATGAACGGGTGCTGAAGGAACAGCTGGAGCAGCCTGATATGATCGTGGTTGACGGTGGCAAAGGCCAAATGTCAGCCGCCTTGGACGTACTCGAGAACGAGCTGGGCTTAGCCATTCCGGTATGCGGCTTGGTGAAGGACAACAAGCATAAGACGGCGCAGCTGATGGCTGGCGATCCGCCGGAAGTCGTTCCGCTTGGACGCGACAGCCAAGAGTTCTATTTGCTGCAGCGCATTCAGGATGAAGTGCACCGCTTTGCCATTACGTTCCACCGGGAGCGGCGGGCGAAATCGATGGTTACGTCTGCGCTCGATTCCATTCCCGGCATCGGCGAGAAGCGCCGGAAGATGCTGCTGAAGCATTTCGGTTCCTTGAAGAAAATACGCGAGGCTGCGGTCGAGGATTTCCGTCAGGTTGGTATCGGCGAGAAGCTGGCGCGAACGATATTGTCCTCGCTGCGGGATGAGGAAGAACAGCACGAGGCTGTTGCGGATGATGAGCCGTACGAAGAAAAGAGCAGAGAATAAGTGAGCAAAGGCAGCTTTGTGGGGAACTTCCTGCAAAGCTGCTTTCAGGTTTAGATGGATTTTTACCTCGGGAGAGGGTCCGAAAGGGTGTGTTTTCGTGTATTTTGATCGCGATACAATAAGGAATCAGCTAAAAGCACAAATAAAAACAAATGGACATATTATTGGCGTAGCGTCTGGAGCAGGCATTACAGCGAAATATGCGGTAAAGGGCGGAGCTGATTTCATTTTAGCCTTGAACTCAGGACGTTTTAGACAGATGGGATTGAGCTCTCTTGGAGGATTACTGCCATTTGCTAACAGCAACGAGCTAGTTATGGAATTTGGCTCTAGAGAGATTATTCCTATCGTAAGAGACGTTCCTGTCATCTTTGGACTCTGTGCGACTGATCCAACCATTAACTTAGAAGATTATATGGAAACCATTCGTATGAAGGGCTTTTCTGGAATAAATAACTATCCAACCGTAGGATTAATGAACGGCCAATTTGGTGAGGCTTTGAAGGAAGAGGGGAATTGTTTTGAAACAGAAGTTAAGGCGATCAGAATAGCGAATGAGAAAGATCTGTTTTCGATTGCTTTTGTGTTTGACCAAGAGCAGGCACGAGACATGGCTGCTGCTGGCGCAGATATCATTTGCGCTCATTTAGGTTTTACAAAAGGCGGTATTTTGGGCGCGAAAAAAGTTTTATCCTTAAAAGCTGCTGCAGAGATGGCGAGAGATATTTTTCGTGCTTGTGATGAAATAAATCCCGATGTATTGAAGATGATCTATGGCGGTCCAGTCAATACACCTTCCGATGTGAAGTATATGTATGATAATACAGAAGCTGTAGGGTATTTGGGCGGTTCTTCATTTGAACGAATACCTTCTGAAGCAGCGATTACGAAAACGGCTATCGATTTCAAGGAGGTTGGACTTACTGAACATGACAAGCTCCTTCATAAAATGCTTGAGGGTGTGACCAAGCACTATGATTATGTTCAATTCGTTAAAGAGTATGTAGCTGCGAATTACATGAATGAGATTTCTTTTGCAGAACTGGCTTTGGTAGCTCATATTTCAAGGACATATTTAAGTTATTTGTTCAAAAAAGAAGTTGGATGTACGTTTCCTGAGTATGTAACAAGGTTTCGAATCAATAAAGCAACGGAGTTAATGAAACAGAATCATATCGAGTTATCTGAAGTTTCCGAACTTGTGGGATATAATGACTACGCCCATTTTAGTAAAACGTTCAAGAAACAAACGGGGCTTTCCCCCCGAGAGTATCAACGACAGTACAAAAACACATAAACACCATACAAATCTACATGAATCATCAAACATAAAACTCTATACTTGAATTGTAAGCCGGCTTAGTAGTCCTTCATACTTCCACTTTTACGAGGAGGTCATTATATTGAAAACAGTTGCGATAGTCGGAACATTTGACTCCAAAGGAAAAGAATTTTCTTTTGTGAAAGATATTCTGCAAGGTCTTGGGTTGAATACGCTTACCATCCACAGTGGAGTATTCGAGCCCATGTTCGTCCCAGATATTTCGAATGAGGAAGTAGCCAAGGAAGTTCATGCAGATATTCGTGAAATCGCCTCCAAAAAAGACAGATCTTTAGCAACGGAAATTCTTGCAAAAGGTATGGAAAAACTAATTCCTAGACTATATGCGGAAGGAAAATTCGACGGAATCATCTCCTTTGGCGGTACCGGCGGCACATCCATTGTAACGCCGGGAATGAGAGCGCTGCCAATAGGTGTGCCGAAAATAATGGTGTCTACCGTCGCTTCCGGGAACGTCTCGCAGTATGTAGGGACTAGCGATATTATGATGTATCCATCTATCGTCGATGTATCGGGGCTGAACTCGATTTCAACGAAAATCTTTACCAATGCAGCCCTTGCGATTGCAGGTATGGTGAAATATGAGGTCGATTATAAAGTTGAAAAAAAACCGCTTATAGCCGCTACCATGTTTGGGCTTACAACCCCTTGCGTCAACCAGGCTAGGGAGTACTTGGAGGCACATGGGTATGAAGTGATTGTGTTCCATGCAACAGGTACTGGCGGCAAAACGATGGAAAGATTAATTGAATCTAATTTCTTCGATGGCGTGTTGGATCTCACCACAACAGAATGGTGTGACGAACTGGTAGGCGGTGTGTTGAATGCAGGACCGCATCGGCTCGAGGCAGCCGGGCGCTCTGGTGTGCCTCAAGTTGTTTCGACAGGAGCATTGGATATGGTCAACTTCGGGCCGTTCGACACGGTGCCGGAGAAATTCCAGGATAGAACTTTTTACAAGCATAACCCGACCGTGACTTTAATGAGAACGACGGTTCAAGAAAATAAAGAAATAGGCAAGATCATATCCGAAAAATTAAATAAGGCGACCTCTCCAACCGCATTAATGCTGCCTTTAAAGGGTGTTTCCGGGCTGGATGTGGAAGGACAGCCTTTCTATGGAGCAGAAGAGGATCGCGCCTTATTTGATACGCTCAGAAATAATATTGACCGAAACGCCGTAGAGCTCATTGAATTGGACTATGACATCAATGATAAACATTTCGCTTTAGCGGCAGCTAAAAAGTTAATCGAATTGATGCAGAAATAGAGAAATGAGGAGGAAGCAAAATGAAACAAACTCGTCAAGAAATCATAAACCAATTGAAAGAACATGTAGCTAAAGGTGAAATGATTCTAGGAGCCGGAGCAGGTACGGGGATTTCTGCAAAAAGCGGTGAAGCGGGCGGAGTAGATTTAATCATTATTTACAACTCGGGAAGATATAGAATGGCTGGCCGGGGATCTCTTGCAGGATTATTGCCTTATGGGGATGCTAACCAAATCGTTGTAGATATGGGAGCGGAAGTATTGCCAGTTGTGAAGCATACACCAGTGCTTGCAGGCGTGTGCGGTACAGACCCTTTCAGAATGATGGAAGTTTTCTTGAAGCAGTTAAAAGAACAAGGGTTTGCAGGCGTGCAAAATTTCCCGACCGTTGGCTTGATTGATGGCGTCTTTAGAGCGAACCTTGAAGAAACCGGGATGGGCTATGATTTAGAGGTTGATATGATTCGGAAAGCACACGAGCTTGATTTGCTTACTACCCCATATGTATTTGATGAAGAACAAGCTATTAAAATGGCTAAAGCGGGTGCGGATATTTTGGTAGCGCACATGGGCTTGACAACAAAAGGAACAATTGGCGCGAAAACCGCATTGACTCTTGAGGATTGCGCCAAGAAAATCCAAGCTATTACCGATGCGGGCAAATCTGTAAATCCAGATATTATGGTCATTTGTCATGGCGGTCCGATTGCTGATCCGGAAGATGCTCAATATATTTTCGACAACACCGTAGGTGTGGATGGATTTTTCGGTGCTTCAAGTATTGAACGGTTTGCCACAGAGGTTGGTATTAAACAGCAAGCAGAAGCATTCAAACGTGTTAATTTAAAATCGTAGAATTTATAAACTTTTCAGGGGAAGCCATAGGTTTCCCCTTATTTACGTTTTTGTAGAGTTACTCTCCCTTGCCCATCCATTCGGCTATTAGATTGTCAAAAGTATGGGGCTCCTCAAACATCGGATTATGTCCGCTATGCTCAAAAATCACTTTCTTCACGTTCGCATAAGTATCATTTATCAGATCCCATAGCGAGACCGCAGCAACCTCCGCCTGTTTTGCTCTATGACATGGGCAACATGTTCACTTTGCGTTGATGAAGATTCTTTAAGCCGTATATAATCAGCACCGGCAGTATCAAGTATAGCGCGCCGAGCGTCGAGCCAGACACGGTTCCTCCCAGTAAGTAAGACATGCTCATCAGCAAATTATCCAGCATGAGGTGGGCGAACAATGCGGTCCAGAAGCCGTGCCTCAGCATGATGTACAAGAATATAAAACCCATAATCAACAGTTCAACCGGCCGGGAGTAGAACGGGAATATCGGATAAGTGACATGTCCGAAAGCCCAGATGAGCGTCGGGATGAGACCAGCTATCCATGGATTTCTCACCCAGCGCTGCAACAGTCCCGTGCCGAACCAGCGATAGACGCCTTCTTCCGATATCGCAGCCATCCAAGCGAGCAGAGGATAAAGCGCCGGCAGCCTCAAGTTAAGCGGAGACTGTGATGCATCTGTCGTCGACCATGCGCCAAATCCCGTCTCCAAGGCGGCGAAGATAAACGTCTGCACTCCAAGCAAGAGCCCTGCATAGACCGTGCCGAGCCAGAAGGCACGGGGCAGCACTGTACCGAACTCCGGACTGCTCCAGGTGGGCATCAAGCGCCGATGCTTAGACTGATCCCACAAGCGTGTGCCTGCTAGCAAGGAGAAATAGAGCACCACTCCCTGAAGCACTGTAATTCCGCCTTGGACGATCAAAGCGTACTCCATACGGATCTGTGCGGCAGGCACCCCGAATTGAAGCGAGATGAGGCCAGGCAGCAGGTTCCAGATATGAAGCAGGGAGATTCCGCATGAGACGATGGACAGTGTGATTATCGTACCGGAGCGGAATCGGATAAGCTTGCGGTAACGAATGCACGCGACGAGCGCGAGAATGCTGAGCAGCAACGACATCCATGTATAACCAATTTTATAAATGGACGAAGCGGTGGCGGTCTGCTGCAATTCCTCTGTTTTATAGCTTAGCGGCACCTCCCATACTGGCTTGGCTGTGACGACGTCGTTGTTGTGAAAGTGTACGACGAAGTCAAGCGTTGCGCCGCCAACTTTGGCTTTGGGCACCGTGACCCGCATTTCGTCCTTGCTGTTCAAGCTTTCTTGCTGAATGTTCAACTCGGATGATGACCAGCCCAATTGTTTTATGGTCTGTTCCGCCACGGCGCGATAGTCTAACGTTCGGGAGACGACGGAGTCATCCGCGGCAGTTGCCGGGCGTCCGGTGAAATTGAAGCCGATAATCTGGCCGTTCGTCATGTTGACATCGATGCTCAACACATCAGGGCGGCCTCCACGTACAACGGAGAGCAGGACTTGATACCTATCGTACGGAGCCTTGCGGCTCCAAGGCTGGAAGGCTTCCGTCAAACGCTCCTTGCTGATATATCCAGCCAGCGTGGAATCCGTCTGATACACGACTGTCGGGTCAGCACTTCGCATCGTCAGTTCGGATCGCCAAGACTGCTGCTTCATGTACTGAATCGCCTTGTCGGCCGCCTCCGTCTTCGTAATCATTGAGACCTGTGCGCCTTCCTCCGGGCTCACCTCGAATTGCAGTAAGGGAATAATAACCTGCACGGTGAGAAACACTATGAACCCAACGATGGAAGCAATAAGTAAAGACTTGGTTATGTAATAAGAAGGTGCAGCCTGATTATGAGCATCATGGTGTGCTTGATGGGTAAAAGACATCTTTTTTCCTCCATTTAGTCGTATATACGCAGTTCTCTTTTATTATTGTATCCACTTCATTTGTGTAAAGTCCAGCAGAGGAATGAAGCTACGCCTTGATAATGAAAGAGTTCTCGATACATTTCAAGAAAATGGGGTTTTGTAAGCGCTATTTAACGTTATTTTTCAGCCTATTCAACTGAATTTGTTCGATCTTTGACTTTGTGCGCGAGTAGGGAAACGTATATAATCTCGTTATGAATTGCATACATGCCGAGTTTCGTCAATGTACGAAAGCGGGGGAACCGATTAATGGGGTGAATTTCGCGTATGACGGGTCATAAGAACCGTCTGCGAATAGGGCAGCCTGAACGTGCCCGAATCCGTCAGCTAACCTCGTAGGCAAGTGCGTCAGGATACCAGCGATAGCATTGGATTTCCAGTGCTTTTTTTCGTGGACAAAAAGAGGTGACACCCCCTTGAAGCTTTCAAGGAAAAACAGGATTTTACATTTAACGCCGTCACGCATACTTGTCGTTGGATTTGCATTAATTATTTTATTAGGCGCATTTCTGCTTATGCTGCCGATATCAAATTCCAACGGACAGCCGCTGTCTTTTGTTGATGCGTTTTTCACAGCAACATCAGCAACCTGCGTGACCGGGCTAGTTGTGGTCGATACAGGCACCAGCTTTACGGTGTTCGGGCAAGTGGTCATTATGCTGCTCATTCAAGTCGGCGGGCTTGGCTTCATGACGATGGCGACGTTGTTCGCGCTTGCTTTTAAAAAAAAAATTTCGTTAAAGGAACGTCTTATTTTACAAGAAGCGCTTAATCAAGGCAGCATGGAGGGAATTGTCCGCCTTATCCGCAAGGTGCTGCTGTTTGCCTTCTGTATCGAAGGAACCGCCGCCATTCTGTTTGCGACGCGTTGGGCGTTCGACCTGCCACTCGGACAAGCCATTTATTTCGGGATATTCCATGCGGTGTCATTGTTCAACAATGCCGGATTCGACCTGTTCGGTTCGGTGTACGGACCGTTCTCCAGCTTAACGAGCTATGTGGGAGATCCGGTCATTAATACAGTGGCTATGTTGCTCATCGTACTGGGCGGGATTGGCTTTATCGTATTGTCCGATGTAGTGGATTATCGCCGTACCCGCAAATTGTCGCTGCATACGAAGATTGTTTTGACAATGACCGGACTTCTTATTGTTATCGGCACAGTCGTTATATTCATATTTGAATTTACCAATACACGCACGCTCGCCGGTTTAAGCGGGTGGGAGCAGTTCTGGGCTTCTTTGTTCCAGTCTGTCAGCCCGCGTACGGCCGGCGCGAATACCATCGATATCGGCGCCATGCGCCAAGCTTCCCAGTTTTTTATGATCATACTAATGTTTATTGGGGCTTCACCCGGTTCAACCGGGGGAGGGATCAAGACAACGACGTTCGCCATTCTTGTCGGCGCGGTCATTACGATGATTCGGGGAAAAGAGGATATCGTCATCTATCGCTATCGCTTGGCGAAGGACAGAATATTCAAAGCCGTTACATTGACCTTGTTGGCATTATTCCTGGTCATTATGGTCTCGATGATATTATCGACGACAGAGGACCATCCGTTCCTTATGATTTTGTTCGAGACGACGTCTGCCTTCGGCACGGTCGGCTTGACAATGGGCTTAACGACGGATTTGACCGATTTCGGCAAGGTGCTTCTATGTTTGACGATGTTTGCCGGGCGATTGGGGCCGATAACGCTGGCCTATGCGCTCGGACCGAAGAGCGAGCGGGAACTGTACCGCCATCCGGAAGGCAAGATTACGATAGGGTAAATAGAGAATAGTAATGGATGAAGGAGTTAATAGCTATTATGGAGTTGCAGCAGTTTGCAGTAGTCGGGATGGGACGATTCGGATCGAGCCTTGCCAAGGAACTAGTCAGATTAGGACATCAAGTGCTGGGCATCGATAAAGATGAAGAGGTAGTTGCGGATATGACGGGCATGGTGACCCATGCCGTCGTGGCGGATGCGACGGATGAAGATGTGCTCCGCTCGCTCGGCATTCGCAACTTTGATTGCGCCATTGTTGCGATTGGCGATGACATCCAGACGAGCATCCTGGTCAGTATTCAGATGAAGGAGCTTGGCGTCAAGAAGGTAGTCGCCAAGGCGCTGTCTGACCTGCATGGCCGCGTGCTTGAGCGGCTTGACGTAGATCGGGTTATTTATCCCGAACGAGACATGGGAATCCGCGTTGCCCATCAGCTTGTGTCTCCGAATTTGCTCGATTATATCGAGCTGTCGAAGGAGTATACGATTGCTGAGCTCAGTGTACCCGGCTGCATGCAGGGGATGTCGCTGAAGGAATTGAACCCGCGGGCCAGATTCGGCTGCAGCATCGTCGCGCTCAACAAGCCGGAAGGCATCATTATCGCCCCGTCGGCCGAGGCTGTCCTAGATGAGCGGGACATTATGGTCATGATCGGAACCAACAATCAAATTGAGGATTTCGAAGAATCGATTATGTTGAAAAAATAAAGAACACGCCGCCTGTTTGCCCGTCCATTGACGGAGTTAAGCGGGCGGCGTTTTATTTATCTATAGGATACACAAGCTGTCACTCCTGTATTTTCAAAATCATGTTGGCAAGCTCTTGCTTGTCAATTTCCAATGCTCTCGCTTCCTGAAGAATGCGCGGCAGCTCGACCTCTGCGAACTGGGCGCGGCGTTTCTCGCGCACGAGACGCTTCGCTCCTTGGCGCACGAACATTCCCACACCTCTTTTCTTGTACAATATGCCTTCGTCTACAAGCAAATTAATGCCTTTGGCAGCCGTGGCTGGATTGATTTGCAGCACTTTGGCGAATTGATTGGTGGAAGGCACTTGGCCTTCTTCCTCTACGGCACCGCTCAATATGTCATTTGCAATCATGTCGGCGATTTGCAAATAGATCGATTTGGACTCATCCAACAGCAATGGATTCACCTCGTTTCGTCCGGTTATCGTACTTACTCCATGCCGTATGCGCGGGCAAGCATTATTTCATGACCGCATTGGTTCATTACTCATGTAACTAACTATAGTTTCTGAAAATGAAAAAAGCAAGAGGCGCGATAACGCCTCTTGCCTGCAGCTTGCCATTGCAACCGTCTGCCGGCAAGGCAGCTGTTACAGAAAAATCTTCGTTAAAATGAGCAGCAGCACGAAGTAAAGGGCGATGCTGCTTGCGACGTACAAAAACCGGTTGTCGCGCGTCACTTCCGCCTGCTCCATCGTCTCGGATACCGTCATGATGACGGAGGTGAACCAGACGATGCCCGCGATCGCGAGCGACAGGGAAGTGAAGCTGATGAGCATCATGAGGAAGGCGACCAAGTAGGCCGGACCGTAGGGCATTTGCATCGCAGCCAAACGGACGAGGAACGTCTTCACGTCCGAACGCTGCACGCCCTTCCAGCGGCTGACGAGCCAGAGCGCGCCGAACAAGGCGGCGAGCGTAATAATGTAAAGCAAGACGAGCTTGATAAATAAACCGATAGACTCACCTGCGTTTAGATAAGCGCCGAAAGGATTAAGCATGGACATGAGACCGCTAAATATGCTAAAAGCGAACAAGGCGAAGCCAATTGCCGAAGCCGCCACTGCAATGACGCCGTACAGCCAGTCGGAGGCTGGCTGTAGAGCAGAGGCTTCCGTCGGATGCTTCATCAATTGAACGACGCGCTTCATATCAAAAGCTGATTCGCGCTTGGCTCCGAATGAAGCCCCGCCGTACGAATTGGAACCATTCGCGTCCAATGGTTGGTTAGGCACTTGGCCCGGAGCCGCATAAGGTGCCGAAGCGTCCATCGCTCCAGCAGCGGCGGCTGTCTCCCGGTGACTGGCGATTTCTTGGCGGACTGCCGATTCCTTCTGATCGGAAGTGCCGCTTAAGGCTGCCTCCTTGGAGCAGGTGTGGGGCTCATGCTCATCCAACTTCTCCCCACAACGGTTGCATACATCCATCTAACATCATCCTCCTGAAACCCCTAGATTAGCAAAGTTTACTTTTTTCTTTTTCTATTTTAATTTCGACAGCAAATGACATTATTCCTTCTTGAAAATGTGATTCCATGTCGTCGCCGCCTGCGTCGTTTCTTCAATGAACCGTTTGGCCGCATGGCTTAAGGCGGCTTGCTCGGCGTATACAATAGAAGTGATGCGTTCGGTTTGCTTCAGCTCTTTTAAATGAATGGCGACCAATTTATTGTCCTGCAGCCATTCTGAGCGCAGATACGACTTCGGCAGCAGTGCAGCGGCATGGCTCGTCGACAGCAGCCGCACGATCGCCTCGAATGAATCGATCTCCATCCGGATATCCGGCATGATGCGATAGCGGCGGAACAGATCGTCGATGAGCTTGCGGTACCAGGAGCCTTTGGAGAACAGCAGCATCGGCAAGCCGTTCAAGCGGGCCATCGACCAGTCGCGGCAGTCTGCCAAGTCATGATTTTGCGGCAGCACCAGCTGCAAATGGTCTGCAAACAGCGGGATGCATATGAGGCCTGGTTCACGTATGGCATCAGCTACGAGCCCTAGATCAACCGATTGCTCGCGTACCTGAGAGACAATTTCGTGGGTCTTGCCTGTTACGGCTTTTACGTTAGCTTCCGGATGCTTTTTCACAAATAAGGAAACAAACAGCGGCAGCGTCGTCTGCAGTGTCGTTAAGCTGGCGCCTATCGTGACGGTAGCATGTCCTTCCGCCTTGTAATCGGCGATAGACTTCAAGAAATCGAGCTGGCGGTTGCGGATGTCAAGCGCGAATTCATAAGTAACCTGGCCGACGCGCGTCAGTTCGAGCCGTTTGCCGTTCCGAATAAACAAATCGACACCGAGCTCCGCTTCGAGCTTCGCAATCTGGCGGGACAGAGCAGGCTGAGATATGTTTAGCCGTTTGGATGCTTGATTTAGACTGGTCAACTCGACGACCGATGCAAAGGACTCTAACAAATCCAACATATTCTGAGACCTCCCATTTCATAAATAATATGAAAATGCAAATTGTCAATGATCTCACACTTATGCGATTTAGTTATAAAAATTATAATAATATTGCAATTCCATTATAAGCAAAAAAGGAGTAACATGGAAGTGTCACAAGTTGTTCACATTACGAGGAAGCGGTTACAAGGGCTACGCATGAGCGCTGTCGAAGGAAGCAACAACAGGGTTTTGCAGCCCTGATAAAAAAGTGACAAAATGTTGACGCTTTCGACAGGCACAGGTAAAATGAGGATGTTTCATTACCAAAATCTACATGGATGCAAAATGGAAAGGGGAAACGGCACGCTTATGAAACGAGGTTATTTTTACTCGCGGAAGTTGCACTCGCTTCTAGGGGTTATCCCGCTTGGGTTCTTTCTTATTACTCACATGATATCCAACTACTCCGCATACGAGGGCGGAAGGGAATCGTTCCAAGACAAAGTCGCATTAATCAACGGTTTGCCGCTGGTGTTTTTCATGGAAATGTTCTTCATTTGGCTTCCGCTTCTGTATCACGGTGTGTACGGCCTGTATATCGCATACACGGCCCGCAACAATGTGGGGAATTACAATTATGGACGTAATGTCGCTTTTCTGATGCAGCGCATTACCGGTGTGATCACGTTTATCTTCGTGACATGGCACGTTTACGAGACGAGGGTGCAGGTGGCGCTAGGCAACATTACCCATGAAGAGCTCGGCTCTCATATGAACAGCATCGTTACGCAGCCAATGATGTTCATCATCTATCTGATTGGAGTCGTTGCGGCATCGTATCACTTTGCGAACGGCATGTGGGCGTTCCTGGTCAGTTGGGGTATCACGGTCGGACCGCGCTCACAAGCCATTTCTGCTAAAATTTGCATGGGCCTGTTCGTGCTCATGTCCACGCTGTTCGTGCTTGCGCTATTCGCCTTCCGGGGGAAAGAGTTCGAAGCATCTGCAGCAGCGATACATTCGTTAGTTACCATCATCGGTTAAGGGAGAGTGGCGCAAAGTGGCTAAACAGAACATTATCGTCGTCGGCGGGGGCCTGGCTGGGCTGATGGCAGCAGTTAAAGCAGCGGAAGCAGGCGTTCACGTCGACCTTTTTTCTTTAGTTCCAGTGAAACGTTCTCACTCTGTCTGCGCACAGGGCGGCATTAACGGTGCGGTGAACACGAAGGGGGAAGGAGACTCGCCTTGGGAGCATTTTGACGATACCGTGTACGGCGGTGACTTCTTGGCGAACCAGCCCCCGGTCAAGGCAATGTGCGAAGCGGCGCCGGGCATTATCCACTTGATGGATCGCATGGGGGTTATGTTCAGCCGGACCTCCGAAGGCTTGCTTGATTTCCGCCGTTTCGGGGGCACGCAATACCACCGGACAGCGTTTGCGGGCGCGACGACAGGCCAACAGCTGTTGTACGCGCTTGACGAGCAGGTGCGGCGTTGGGAAGCGGCAGGACTCGTGACGAAGTATGAGCACTGGGAGTTCCTGTCCGCTATCATTGATGATGAAGAGATTTGCCGAGGCATTACCGCTCAGGATCTGCGCTCTATGGATATTAAGTCATTCGTGGCGGATGCGGTCATTCTGGCGACTGGCGGCCCTGGCATTATTTTCGGGAAAACAACGAACTCTGTCATTAATACAGGAACAGCGGCGAGTGCGGTATATCAACAAGGGGTGCGTTATGCGAATGGAGAATTCATTCAGATTCACCCGACGGCGATTCCGGGCGATGACAAGCTGCGCTTGATGTCAGAGTCGGCGCGTGGAGAAGGCGGACGCATCTGGACTTATAAAGATGGCAAGCCATGGTATTTCCTCGAAGAGAAGTACCCGGCTTACGGGAACTTGGTGCCGCGTGATATCGCAACCCGTGAAATCTTCCACGTCTGCGTAGATTTGAAGCTGGGCATTAACGGGGAGAACATGGTGTACCTGGATCTGTCTCATAAAGATCCGAAAGAGCTGGATGTGAAGCTAGGCGGCATTATTGAAATCTATGAGAAATTTATGGGCGACGACCCACGCAAAATTCCGATGAAAATATTCCCGGCCGTTCACTATTCGATGGGCGGCATGTGGGTCGATTATAACCAAATGACCAACATTAAAGGGTTGTTCGCCGCAGGAGAATGCGAATATCAATATCACGGTGCGAACCGTCTTGGTGCTAACTCCCTGCTGTCGGCCATCTTTGGCGGCATGGTTGCCGGCCCGAAAGCGGTGGAATATATTCGTGGTCTCGATAAGTCAGCCGAAGATGTCGCTTCTAGCGTATTTGAACGCGAGGCGAAGCTGAGAACGAATAAATATGAAAGCCTGTTAAGCATGAATGGTACAGAGAATGCGTACGTGCTCCATAAAGAGCTTGGTGAATGGATGACGAACAACATGACTGTTGTCCGTTATAATCACAAGCTGGAAGAGACGATTCATAAGATTAAAGAGCTGAAGCAGCGCTACAATAACATCAACATGACGGATACCGCCCGTTGGAGCAACCAAGGCGTAACCTTCACGCGTCAGCTGTGGAACATGATCGAATTAGCGGAAGCTATGACGCTGGGCGCTCTGCTTCGCGACGAAAGCCGCGGCGCGCACTACAAGCCGGATTTCCTTGAGCGTAACGACGAGCAGTTCATGAAGTCGACGATTGCGACATGGACGCCGGATGGCCCGCAAATCAGCTATGAAGATATAGACGTATCGTTGATCGAGCCGCGCAAGCGCGACTACACGACGGATAAGCAGAAAGATAAGAAGAAAGGAGAATAACGATGGCGGAAGCTGTGGCTCAATCTAAAAAGATCAAGTTCATTGTCACGCGTCAGGACGCTCCGGACGCGCAGCCGTATACCGAGGAGTTCGAAATTCCGTATCGTCCGAACATGAACGTCATTAGCGCGCTTATGGAAATTCAACGCAATCCGATCAATTCAGGCGGCAAGGATACATCTCCAGTGTGCTGGGAGTCGAACTGCTTGGAGGAAGTGTGCGGCGCATGCTCCATGGTCATTAATGGAAAGCCGAGACAGGCTTGCACCGCGCTCGTCGATAAGCTGGAGCAGCCGATTTCTCTGGCACCGATGAAGACGTTCCCAATCGTGCGCGACCTCGTTATTAACCGTGAGCGCATGTTCGATGCTCTGAAACGGGTTAAGGCTTGGATTCCGATTGACGGCACGTATGATCTCGGTCCCGGACCGCGCATGGCGGAGACGAAGCGCCAGTGGGCGTATGAACTGTCCAAGTGCATGACGTGCGGTGTCTGTCTAGAGGCTTGTCCGAACGTTAACGACAAGACGAGCTTCATCGGACCTGCTCCCATTTCCCAGGTGCGGCTGTTCAATGCGCATCCGACGGGGGAGATGAATCAGGATGAGCGCTTGGAGGCACTGCTTGACGATGGCGGTATCGAAGGCTGCGGGAACTCGCAGAACTGTGTTCGCTCCTGTCCGAAAGAGATTCCGTTGACGACATCCATTGCAGAAATGAACAAAGATACGACGAAGCTCATGTTCAAGCGTTGGTTTAAGATGTAGTTCTTCGCTTGTGACGAACCATATAGTATGGATAAGAAATGAACATTATTATTAGATATTTGCGCCTCGATTGCGGGGCGCTCTTTCTTTTTAGACAACCTCTATGAAATATCTAATGGAGGCGATATTCAATGACAGAAGAGATTATTCAGCAGCACGACACAGACGACATCGTCATTACGCGATCGAACCACGATCTTCAAGCTGTATACTGGACATGCGAGCGCCAATAATTTTCATCTTTATTACAAGTTCGGATACGCAACGGAGAATGGGCAGCATATTCACGAGCAGCTGACTCTCTTGTATTTGGTGAAGCGCCGCCCTGACAGCAGTTCCTGACAAGGTGGCGCTCAGCTATTACAATGACCGGTGTTTCAACACATACTTTAAGCGCCCCAATGCGCGGCATCGGCATCGATTCCTTGCTAAGCTCGGCCCAAATATATTTCAGCAGCAGCTCTTGCTTTAACGGTTGGGATGAGACATCGTCCCACAGATTGCGGATCTCGTTCGGGTCTTCTTTCAGATCGAACAGCTCGCCGTATGTCTGATTGTAATAGACGGTCAGCTTATACCGCTCATCGACATATGTTTTCTGATGAATCGTCGTCGCTTCATGGCGGAATTCACAGATGGCGTGTTGTCGTGCGGGAGTGGATTCGTCCTGCCATACACCGCGCTGATCCACTCCTATCATAGCGTAAGGAATCCGGGCTCCGGCGAAGGACAGAAATGTCGGTGCCAGATCGACGAGCGATTGGAGCTGATCGCTTCGCGTCCTGCTGGGATAACGCCTGGGTAACGGACGATAAATGGCAATTTGATTAAGTCTTCGTAATGAAATCCACCCTTGGCCTGCAGACCGTGCTGCCCGAAGAAATGCCCTTGATCCGAAGTGAAGACGATTAGCGTGTTGTCTGCCAGACCGAGCGCATCCAATTTATCCAGGATTGCGCCGATGTACTTATCCATCAGGCTGATCATGCCGTAATAAGTTGTGACGATCTGCTTGCGCCGCTGTTCGTCACGGATAACATGCGAGTGATAGCCGTGAATGGAATTGCCCGATTCGCGCCATGCGCCGAAGTCTGGATTATCTTCCTGCGTCATCCGAAAATGAGGCGGATTGTTGTCATGCTCTCTTGGAATCAGCTCCGGGATCGTTACCTGTTCCGGGTCGTACATGCTATGCCACGGTTCAGGCGCGAGATATGGCGGATGCGGGTCGAAGAAGCTGAACCAGAGCAGAAGCGGCTCTCCGTCTTGTTGATATTGTTCCAAAAGGGCATTGGTCCGCTCCGCAATCCAACGGTTATAGTGATATTCCTCGGGAATCGGCCAATGGAAGGCTTGCTCCGGGTTCATCGTGCCGGTAGGCGGAGTGAAATAGTCGCGCCAATTGGAACAGCCGTTATATCCGTGCGCTTCGACTTGAGGAGGCGGAACGCCTGTTAAAGCAAGGGAATCTGTCAGTTACAGATATTGCGCTGTCGGTCGGCTATGGAGACATTTATTCGTTTACGAGCGCCTTTAAGCGAAGCATCGGCATGTCACCGTCCCATTACAGAGACAAGTATGTATTAATCGAGCAATCTTCGACAGATGGCTAAGGCGAAAAATAAATTATGAATATTTAGTGAAATTTTTAGTATTCGAAAGCTTCAATATGTTTTATAGTAAAAAGTAAATATATTTCAGTCAATGTCTCCCGCATCCTTGAATCGAATCGCATTACAGCAACTGCGATGAAAGCCCAAAAACAGGGGGTGTTATTCATAATTATCCATTTGTCTGAGAAAGACAAACACAGATGGAAGCAGAGCGGTCTTTTTAGACGGCTGAAGGCGATTGTAGATGATTGGGACCCATTAGGTTTATTGGCGCTAGGCGCGCCGAACGATGAATACGACTGCTTGACCGTACATATTGTCGAACTGTATGAAAGGCAGTTAGACATGCCGGAAATGGCAGAGCGATTGGAACAGTGCATGGAAGAGCATTTCGGAATTGGGCCGAGCATAATGGGGCCGGAGCGATTGCAGTTATGGCGGGAAGGAACCGCTTCGTTTTGTAAGCGCTTAGAATGGGAGCGGGAGATGTTGGCTGAGAATCAATGAGTATCAATGGAATGGTTAAAGCGCTTATCATTGAGCTGGTTCTACTCTTGAATAAGGGTATGAGCCAGCTCATTTTGTTGCAATCATGTAAGAGCGAGTGAAGAACAATTCATGACCTATATAAGTGGAAAATAAGCTATTTTCCACGGTCGAAGCAAGCCCTATTGGAAAATATACAGTAAAATGTACGGATTGGGCGGCTAAACGGCATGTGGACTGTATTTGTCCAGTGGATCTGGCTGCTTTTCAGCGATTACTGCTGAAGAGTGTCTAAGCACTGTATGAATTCCAATGGAATCTGCGATAAAGAGAGATACACTGCATTTTCTTTTCATTGCACAAAATTCAATGCAGGATGAGACAAGGGGGGATACGATCAAGCCCCCAGCCTTGCTTTATCTCTTCGAAGAGGAAATAGGTCGGATAAATAGAGTCGAATACAATCAAATCTCGAAAGATTATAAGCTCAACTTATATAAATGCACTAAATTATAGCGAAGCGGGCTCAGAGAAAAAGAGCCCGCTTGGATTGATAATCTTGCAGTATGTCATTTTCTCTTCGGCGCACTAGCGCATCAAACGCTTCATGATGTCTTTGCGGTTTTTGGCACCGGGGTAGCGGAAGGAAATGTCGAACCAGGTGGGCTGATACAGTACGCTCTTCTTGTGGCTGAACGCATCAAAGCTGTATTTTCCATGATAACTGCCGATGCCGCTCTCGCCGACGCCACCGAACGGGAGGTAAGGCGTCGCGATATGCATGAGCGTATCATTGATGCATCCGCCTCCGAAGGAAATGCGCTCCACCACCCGTTCCTCCAGCCTGCGGTCCTTCGTGAAGAGATAGAGCGCGAGCGGCTTCGGGCGTGCCAGAATGGCCAGCTCTGCCTCATCATACGAATCGTAGGTCAGGACAGGCAGAATCGGGCCGAAGATCTCCTCCTGCATCACAGGCATCTCCCACGTCACTTCAGTCAGAACGGTAGGCGCCATGCGGCGCTGCTCCTTGCTGATCTCACCGCCAAAGGCAATCCGGCCATCCTGTAAGAAGGGCTGAAGTCGTTCTATATGCCGCTCGCTCACGATGGAAGCATACTCTAGGCTCTGGAGCGGATCATTCCCGTAAAATCGCCGCACCGCCTGATTCAATTCGTGAACGAACTGGTCGCGCCGTGAGTGGTGGACATATACATAATCCGGCGCGATGCACGTCTGGCCGGCGTTGGTCCATTTGCCGAAGGCGATGCGTCTTGCTGCAAGCGCGATATCGGCATCTTCATGGACAATGCACGGACTCTTGCCGCCGAGCTCCAGCGTCACCGGGATAAGCCGCTTTGCCGCCGCATTCATGACGATCTTGCCGACATGAACGCTGCCGGTGAAGAAAATAAAATCAAACGGCAGGTCGAGCAGCTGTGTGCTCGTCTCTACCCCGCCTTCCACCACAGTCACATGACGCGGATCGAACGTTTCCTTAATCAATCGCGCGATGCAAGCGCTCGTGTGCGGCGTCAGCTCGGATGGCTTCACCACCGCTGTATTGCCGGCTGCAAGCGCACCGATAAGCGGTGCTATCGCCAATTGGAACGGATAGTTCCATGGCGCGATAATTAGCGTGCAGCCGTACGGCTCGGGCACAATCTTGCCGCGGCTTCCTATATGCGTCAGCGCCGCTTTGACCTTGCGCGGCTTCGCCCAGCGCCCAACTCGCTTCGCCGCGAGCCGCGCTTCCTCCAGGACGATGCCGATTTCGGTCATATAAGCTTCGGCCTCGCTCTTGCCCAAGTCCATGTGCAGCGCACGGACGATGTCGCCCTCCATGTGGGAGACAGCACTATGCAGCGCTGTCAGTGCACGCCTGCGCATGGCAATGCCGCGCGTATTGCCTTCGTGGAAGTACGAGCGCTGAGAAGATAGTATATCCGCCGGTATAGACATGAATGGAAGCCTCCTTTCCGCAATAAAGTTGTGTATTCCAGTGAAAACTATTACTTCTCGGTGCTGAAAAGTTACTTTTTAAACACGCATTATGAGATCATTAAACCATATTATTCGGGCATTTGCATTGCTTTCCCCACTGATTCATAATAAAAGCAATGAGTGATAAAGTGGGGAATGATGGTGGAATCTCTGTCGAGAAGAAACGCAAATCAGCGTCCGGAACGGAGCCCGGGGCGGCGCCGCTTTCTGCGCAGGCTGCTTGGCGTCATGATCGGTGTTCCCGCCGCTGCGGCGGGTTATGCCCGATTCATTGAGCCGTTCATGCTTCGGCAACGAACGTTACACCTTTCTTTGCCGCGGCTGCCGCAAGCTTTCAACGGTCTTACGATTGCACATCTTACAGATATTCATTTTGGCCACCATATGAGCGCCGAGCGGCTGCAGCAAGTTGTCGACGACATTCAGGCGGCCGAACCGGACCTCATATGCCTGATGGGGGATTTAGTAGAGGACCGTGAAGTATCGGTCGCGCAAGCGATCCCGGTGCTGCGGCAATTGACGGCGCCACTTGGCAAATTCGCGGTGCTCGGCAATCACGATTATGAGCGCGGCATGGACTTGGCAAGCGAAGCCTTCGAGGCTTCTGGCTTTCAGGTGCTGAAGAATGAGAGTCACCTGATTGAACGTCACGGGGCCGTAGTAGCCGTTGCAGGGATCGATGATGCCCTCAAGGGCATACCTGATATGAACGCAGCTCTGCGCGGCATAGCTGCCGATACGTGCAGCATTCTGCTTGCTCACGAGCCGGATTGGGGCAAGGAAGCGCTTAATTACCCGATCGATCTTCAGTTATCAGGACATAGCCATGGCGGACAGGTTCGGCTTCCTTTCTTTGGGCCGCTGCTGCTGCCTAGACTTGGAACACGCTATCCTGACGGCCTATATGAGTTGGAACGGACAGGGGGAGAAACGCGATCCCTATTTATTTATACGAGCCGCGGGATAGGGACGACCGTGCTTCCCATTCGCTTTTCCTGTCCGCCGGAGTGGACGATAATTACGTTATCAAAGAGCTAGTATCGGCATAAACCTTGCCAATGAAGCATAGCAAAGAAAATATGGATCGATAGCCAGCAACACGTTAGGACGTGTTTCAACCAATTACATTGCAGAAACGGTCTGAATAATAATAATTGCTACCTAGAGAGGAGACGATGCGAAATGCAGTCCATTGCCATCATTTCAGATATACATGGAAACATACAGGCGCTGGAAGCAGTGGTCACCGATATTAAGCGTCAAGGCGCTGATCGGATATATTGCCTAGGAGACCTGGTCGGCAAAGGACCGAATCCAGCAGAAGCGGTCGACCTCCTGTTCGAACATTGCGACGTGATCGTGCGGGGGAATTGGGACGATCTCGTCCTGCAAATCGAAGATGATGATCAATTCCGCTGGCATGCGGAGCAGCTCGGAAGCAAACGATTGGAGATGCTTAGCAAGCTGCCATTCTCGCATGATTTCATTATGAGTGGCCGCCATATTCGGCTCGTTCACGCTTCGCCGCAAAGCGTCTATCATCGCGTTCAGCCATGGGATGATCTGGAGAAGCGTCTCGGCATGTTCGAATTTACATCTTCTTTAAGCGAGCCGCTGCATCCTTGCCAACCGCCGGATGTCGTTGTATACGGAGACATCCATAACGCTTACTTGCAGCACCTGCAGGGCCGGACGCTAGTCAATTGCGGCAGCGTAGGCAATCCGCTGGATATGACGCAAGCGTCATATATTATGCTGCAGGGCCATTGCGGGCAAGTGCATGCGAGTGAATTCTCCATTCATTTTCACCGTGTTCCATATGATATCGAACATGCCGTACGTGCGGCGGAAGAAGCGGGCATGCCTGGTCTTAGGCCATACGTGCGCGAGCTGCGCACCGGCGTATACCGAGGCTTGCAGAAGGCCGAGGAATAGCCTGAAAGAGGTTGTTCTAATAGCGACCCTTTTGAATACGCAACGAAAGTTACTTTGCTCTTCCCAAGCGCTTATCATGGTGATACGATAGTATCCGTTGCTTTCATTACGGAGCGACTTCATTATGTAATAAGCGAACGGAAAGGTGGAGACATCAAGTGAAAGCGCAGCAGTGGTTCACTCATCCTGTCGGCATGACGGTCAGCGCCGTACTGGCCACATTATTGTGGGGAAGCGCCATGCCGGCCATCAAGATTGGGTACGAAGAGCTTGGCATTGCTTCGCAGGCGACGCATGAACAATGGGTGTTCGCGGGGTACCGTTTCCTTTTGGCTGGATTCATGCTCATGTTGTTCGCGGCATGTGTCAACCGTGCCGCTCGTCTGGGGAATCCGACGATACGACCCAAGCCGCGGCGTACAGGATGGCGTGTGGCACGCCTTGCCGTCATTCAGACTTTTTTGCAGTATTTATGTTTTTATATCGGCTTAAGTTTAAGTACGGGCATGAAGGGAGCTATCATTACGGGAGCAACCTGCTTCTTTCAAATGGTTGTAGCTCGTCTCATGGATGGCAACGAGAGCTTCACGCCAGGCAAGACGTTAGGCTTGTGTCTTGGATTCGCTGGCGTCATCATCGTCACGTTGAATCAGGGCGGAATGGCAATGTCGCTTGGTATCGGGGACGTATGTCTGATTCTGTCCGCATTGTTTGGCGGATGGGGCAACGTGCTGGCCCGCCATGAAGCTAGAGATTTTCCCGTATTATGGCTTACCGGACGACAAATGGCGCTCGGCGGCTTCGGACTCATCGTCATCGGAGCGTGGCGCGCTGGCTGGGCGCCTTTCCATTGGGATACCGCTTCGGTTATGCTGCTGTTGTACTTGGCCTTCCTCTCGGCAGCGGGATTTAGTCTATGGAATATGGTCATGAAATATAACAGTGTGGGCAAAGTATCGATGTTCTTATTCCTTATTCCGGTATTTGGCGTCTTGCTGTCCGCGTGGCTGCTTGGCGAAGCGTGGAATGAGTGGACGCTCGCAGCGCTTGGACTTGTGGTGGCGGGAATTCTCGTCGTCAACCGATCGGCGGTTGCGAAGCAACGTGAGGTAACGATTCACCAAGCCGACAAAGCTTGTTAACATCAATTTAACGATTTGTTACACAACGGTAATATTCCTGTTAACGTCGGTTAATGTTGAGAGGGTATATTGGTAACAAGACCCCCTTTTGATGAATATATATATCCCTTGAGTCGGACCTGAACGCTTCAGGTCCTCTTTTTTTTGTCGTTCACACCATACAAAAAGCCGCTCTAATCGAGCGGCACCTCATGCTTCTGCTTCTCTTTGTAATATACCCAGCGTGTGAACCCGATGTCCTTCAAGCGCGTACGGACTTCCTCCCATTCGTCGCCGACGCGGGAAGGGATATGCGCATCGGAGCCGAAGGTCACATCAACTCCGAAATGGAGCGCACGCTCCAATATTTCATCTGACGGATACCAACCGCCGCTCAGCTTCGTCTTGCCGGACGTGTTAATCTCAATGGCGACCTTGCATTCCGAGATGACCTTGAGCGTGTCGTCAATGACATCCCATGCCTCGATCTCGGAGAACGCCGGATAATTGCCCTTCATCGCATCGATGTGGCCGAGAATGTGGAACATGCCGGATCGCGCGGAATCCTGGATGAGCTCGTAATAGACGCGCTTCTCGGTAATTTTCCGCTCCGTGGACAAGTTCTTCCACCGATTTTTATTGAATATGCTGACGCCGCTCGTATTGTGCACCGAGCCGATGATGTAGTCGAACGGGTAACGGGACAGCACTTCGCGATACAGCTCCGCATACTCCGGAAAGAAGTCGGATTCGATGCCTAGCAGCACATCGATACGTCCCGCATATTCCTGCTTCAATTGCAGAACTTCGTCCACATAGTTGCTGAACTCGCCCTTTGCCATAGCAATATTGGGGAACGGCTGCTCTTCATCGCTGCCGAAATAAGGTGTATGGTCCGAAATGCCGATAACGTGCAGCCCATGCTTGATACCTGCTTCGATATAATCGCGAATGTTGCCATCAGCATGGCCGCAGCGAAAATGATGCGTATGCAAATCAAATTTCATAAATAACCTCCTATTCTGAACCGATGAATTGAGTTTCCGGCATGCCCTTCAAGTCATTTAAAAATTGCTGCATCGCCGAGTTTAAATATCGGCCTGTACGATACATGACCCCAACGGGATGGGCCGTTTCCAACTCATTAATATGTACGATTTGCAGCGATCCGCGACGTAACTCAGTGCTGACCGACAGCTTCGAGATGATAGCTGCGCCCAGGTTGAGCTCCACCATCCGCTTCACTTCTTCGCTGCTGGACAGTTCCATGACGATGTGTGGCTGAATGTTGTATTTGCGTAAGAGCTCGTCTGCAAATTTACGTCCCAACGTGTCGGGTGACAGCACAATCAGAGGGATTTCCCGCAGCATTTCCACCGTGCCGTGCTTATGTTGAGCAAGGGGATGGTCCGGGCTTACTACTAGCTCGAACGTATCGTAGTAGAGCACGGAAGAGACTAAATTCGGGTTCTTTTCATTTAAATAGCCGATGCCGATATCGACCGTTCCGTTCTCGATATGGGCCATGACATGCGAGGAGGACATCGACAGAATCTTTGTCTTAATTAACGGAAATTGGTCCTGAAAATAGGAAAGCACCCGCGGAAGAATCTGAATCGCAATCGATGTCGTCGTACCTAACACAATATGGCCTTGAGGAATTTGATTCAAATCGGCGAGCTTCTGCTTCAAGTCATCGACAATATTTAAAATACGCGCTGCATGTTCAAGAAATACTTGACCGCTATCCGTTAAGGTGACCGGTTGGTTGCGGTCGATGAGCACCGTCTTGAACTCATCCTCCAAGCTCTTGATCTGCGCGGACACGGCGGGCTGCGTCAAATTAAGCAATTCCCCTGCCTTGCGGAAGCTCATTGTTTTGGAGATGGTGGTGAGCGTTTCCAATTGGCTTAAATTCATGAGGGCTCCTCCTATCCCATGCAATGATTTTTGTTGCGTTTACATGCCTTAAAAGAATTTATCATTTTTATCGTAGTAATAAAATTGTTTTCTCAATATACTTCTGATTATAGAGGAAGCGGACTGTCTGAGCAAATGATTGCCAATTTATCTATGCTATATACAAGGAGATGCTGGATTGATTGCCGCCTATCGCAACCGCTCTTTCCGTTACAGCTTTGTTGGATGGGCCTCATTATGATGGTGCTGCTTCTGGCATTCAGCGTGGATGGAATCAATGAGATTCTTCCCAATGCAGCCTACATTGATACGTTGTGCACTGAAGGCTGCTATGGATGAGATCGTAATGTTTGTTTATAAGGAGCGAGCAGCAAAGTTGAGTTAACAAAACTTAATATTTGAAACAGTTGACCCGCTGCCTCGCGATCACGCACAATGAGTGAGGACGTTCTCATGAGAATATTTATATCGTAGGTAGGGGGAGTGCGATGCGCACGAAGGAAGTTCGCAGTTGGATGATGTACGACTGGGCCAACTCCGCGTTCGCCACAACAATGCTGGCGGCGGTTCTGCCCATCTTCTATCAGACCGTGGCCGCATCGAATTTGCCGGCTCATCAAGCAACGAGTTACTGGGCGTTTACGCAGACGATCGGCATGATCCTCGTAGCGTTGCTGTCGCCGATTCTCGGCGCAATGGCCGATTTATCTCAGCGCAAAATGGCCTTTTTGCGCGTATTTGCATGGGCGGGCGCACTGGCGTGCACGCTGATGGTATTCGCTGGCGAGGGCGATTGGATTTACGTATCGGCTTTATTCATCATTGCTACGTTGGGCTTCTCGGGAGGCAACACGTTCTATGATTCACTGCTGCCTGACATTGCTGCGCCGCATGAGCGGGATGAGGTATCCGCCAAAGGCTACATGTACGGATATATTGGCGGGGGCGTCCTGCTAGCCATCAACATCGTCATGCTGGAAATGTGGGAACCGCTCGGGTTTTCAAGCAAAGTGGCCGCGACGCAGGCCGTGTTTTTGACCGTCGGTATTTGGTGGTTTTTCTTCTCCATGCCGCTGTTCAAAAATTTGCGTGATCCGGTTCGAACTGAACGTCGGCCAGTTGCGTATTATGCGAAGCGCGGCTTTGGACGTATTTTTCAGACCGTAAAGAGAATTAAGCATTATCCAGAACTGATTAAATACATTTTTGCCTTCTGGTTTTTTAATGACGGCATATCTACCATCATTGGCATGTCAGCTATTTATGGAGCTGAAATTGGAATTCAGACGAGTCATCTCATTATTGCGTTGCTCATTACACAGTTCGTCGGCATTCCGTTTACGTTCCTGTTCGCCAAGTTCGCTAACCGGCTTGGTTCGAAGCGTTCGCTCTATATTTCACTCAGCACCTATATCATCATCGTGTTTCTCGGATATTTCATGACAACTGCGCTTCACTTCTACATTTTGGCGTTCATGGTCGGGATGGTTCAGGGAGGAAGCCAAGCCGTGTCCCGTTCTGTTTACAGTCAAATGGTGCCGCGCAGTCGAGCGACCGAATTTTTCGGTTTCTTAAGCTTATCGAGCAAAGTCTCGGCCTCTATTGGCCCGGCCGTGTTCGGAGCCGTCGGGTTGTTGACCGGCTCGACGCGGCTTGCCATTCTATCCATATTGCTCTTCTTTATTGTCGGTATCGTGCTGCTTATTTTCGTCAACATCGAGAAGGGACGCATGGAGGCGGAGCGGGAAGAGGAGATGTGGACGACGTCGTCGGCATCGTCCGGCATGCCTTTGAAATAGAGCGGAAAATAGAAACATCACCCCTTATTGTTATCAACAACAATAAGGGATGATGCAAGGGGCTTTTCAATAGCGCAGGAAGCAGGGTTAAGCTTGCTTGTTCAGCGAGCGGGTCACCAGCTTCACGATCTCCACAATTGGAACAATCGAGAGCGACGCCGCAATGACGACGATCCATTGCTCTGTATTCAACATGACGACATTGAATAAATCGTTCAAGCCCGGGATTACGACGACCACGATGACGAGCAGCGCGGAAATGAGGGCCGCATAGTTCATATATTTGTTCGAGAAAAATCCGATCTTGAACAACGAATGCTTATTGGAGCGCACATTGAACGCATGTGTAAGCTGGATTAAGCCCAACGTGGCGAACGCCATCGTGATCGCGACGTTCTCGGAATAATGCGTATGTCCCCAGTAATACGCGAATAGCGTAAGCGCGGCTTCCAGCAACCCTTGGTATACGATGCTGCTGCCAACCCCATCCGCAAAAATGCTTGTCGAGGCTTTGCGCGGCGGCCGCTTCATCATGTCGGATTCCGCTTGCTCAAAGCCGAGTGCGAGTGCAGGCAGTGTATCGGTTACTAAGTTAATCCACAATATATGAATCGGGAACAGTATTTTCCAATTCAACAGCGTTGCAATGAAGAGCGTTACGACCTCACCCAAGTTGGCCGACAGCAAATATTGTATCGTCTTGCGGATATTGCTGTACACTTTCCGGCCCTCTTCCACGGCGACGACAATGGTGGAGAAGTTGTCGTCGGCCAGCACCATATCGGACACTCCTTTTGACACGTCCGTACCGGTAATCCCCATTCCAACCCCGATGTCTGATGTCTTCAACGCAGGCGCGTCGTTCACACCGTCACCGGTCATAGCGACAATCTTGCCTTTCTTCCTCCAAGCTTGAACGATGCGAACCTTATGTTCAGGCGATACCCGCGCATAGACGGAATACTCTGTCACTTTGTCTGCGAAATCCTTGTCGCTAATCTGATTCAGCTCGGTACCGGTCAGTACGCCGCTTTCGTCTTGGATAATGTCTAGTTCCTTCGCAATGGCCGCGGCTGTATCCCGGTGGTCACCCGTAATCATAACGGGACGAATACCCGCCATCTTGCAAATGCGCACCGCTTCCTTCACTTCTTCCCGCGGCGGATCGATCATGCCGACAAGACCACTGAAGACAAGCTCTTGCTCCACCGCTTCGGTGGTCAACTCTTCCGGCAGCCGCTCTGCATCCTGATAGGCAAGTGCCAATACTCGCAACGCCTTGATGGCCATTTCTTTATTCGCGACGGCGATGTCATGGCGGTGTTCGCTCGTCATAGGCACAACAGTGCCATGAATGAAAATATGGCTGCAGCGTTCGAGCAGAACATCAGGCGCGCCCTTCGTCATGATTCGGTATGGGCTTGCCGCTTCAACATTTCGATGCGACGACATGTCATGAATCGTCGTCATCAGCTTGCGCTCGGAGTCGAATGGAATTTCGGCTGTGCGCGGATAGCGCCGTTCGCCATCGCGCTTGTCCAGTCCCTTTGCCAGCGCGAAATCGACCAGTGCCGTTTCTGTCGGATCTCCGATGAAAGATACGTTGTTCTGCGTCCCGGCCGCATCACTTGCTCCTTCTGTAATTTTCGAATCGTTGCAGAGCGTCATCACTTGCAGGAACGACTCATAGCCCTCGACTTGCTGCAATGGTTCTTCCGCCGGGTGCAAGGTACCGTCCAGATAGACATGCTTGACGGTCATTTTGTTCTGCGTTAGCGTACCTGTCTTGTCCGAGCATATAATTTCCGTGCTGCCGAGCGTTTCCACTGCCGGGAGCTTGCGGATAATTGCCTTGCGCTTCGCCATCTTCTGAACGCCCAATGCCAGGATGATCGTAACGATCGCAGGCAAGCCTTCCGGTATGGCGGCTACCGCCAACGAAATGGAAGTGAGGAGCATCTCGAATATTTCCCGTCCCTCGATCAATCCGACGACGAAGATGACAATGGCAACGCCGATAATAATGAACGTAAAATATTTCCCCAGCTCGTTCAGCTTAGTCTGGAGCGGGGTAACCTCATCTTCCTCTTGCGAGATGTAGCCGGCGATTTTGCCGACCTCGGTCTCGGCTCCGGTCGCCGTGACGACGCCGATACCTCGCCCGTAGGACACATTGCTGCTCATATAGGCCATGTTCTTGCGATCCCCGATGACGAGATCGGCCTTGTCTAATGCTTCGACACCTTTTTCAACTGGAACGGATTCACCGGTTAAAGCCGCTTCTTCAATCTTAAGCGAGGCGGATTCGATAATCCGCAGATCCGCCGGCACGACATTGCCAGCTTCCAGCACGACAATATCGCCCGGTACGAGGTCTTCGGCTTTAATGTTCATCGCTTTGCCGTCGCGTACGACCTGGGCATACGGAGACGACATTTGCTTCAGTGCCGTCAGCGCTTGCTCGGCTTTATTCTCTTGAATAACCCCCAGCACCGCATTCAATATGACGACAACCAAAATGATGAGTGAATCTGTCCACTCGCCCAATAAGCCGGAAATCAGCGCCGCAATAAGCAGGATAATAATCATCACATCTTTGAATTGTTCCAGCAGCTTCGCGAAGATGGATTTCCCAGCCGCCTCCTGCAGTGCGTTCTTGCCGTAACGCCGCAGCCGTTCCTCCGCTTCTGCTGCCGACAAGCCGTCTTTGCTCGTCTGCAAATGTGAAATGACCTGTTCGGCCGTTAGGGTGTGCAGCGGCTCGACAGGTTTCTTTGTATCGCTCTTCTCCATAAAAGTCATCTCCTATCCAATCTAGTGTGATGGTTTGAGCGAAAAGTTATGTATTTGCTTGAAGAGCTTGTGCTTCAGAAGGTGTTTTCCTGCAAAAACTAGTACTTCTCGGTGCTGAGAAATGGTCTTTTTGAACACACACTTATATTAACGCTGCGAATCGATTTTGAATCGTGTATTTGTTAAGCAAACGAAGCAGAAGGAAGCGGCCTGGATCTTCATCACATGGATGATGGAAGCTGACACGCAGCATATATTGTATAATACCGCTCTGTTTCCATCACGTACGGATGTTCTCTACGGGCATAACAAGCTGTCATACCCCGTCAGCGAGTATATGGAGCCTTATCGGGAATGTATGAAGTATGCTTTTTTGCGTCCGCCGTATTATCATTGGGGAAAGATAGAAAAAGAATTTGACGCCGCTATGGTGCGCATCTTCGACGAAAGGGCAGCAGTACAAGCGACTTTGGACGATTTGGCGCAGCGAATCGATCGGCTAATCGCTGCAGAGCGGCAAGAGGAGCAGCATCGCGCTGCACCTGCTGAATAAGGGCATGCTTCGCGGTGTCAGGCCAAAGCAAGATCAACTAGATTGAAGGAGAGGCATTCATATGAACGAGAAAGATCAAGTGTTCCCAACGAGTGAAGTGAATGAGACAAATGGGGCGAAGCGGACATTCTGGAAGGAAGCTGTCGTCTACCAAATTTATCCACGCAGCTTTCATGACAGCAACGGAGATGGAATTGGCGATTTACAGGGGATCATATCCAAGCTGGATTATTTGAAAACATTAGGCATCGATGTCATTTGGCTGTCACCGGTATACGAATCGCCTAACGATGACAACGGCTATGACATTAGCGACTATCGGGCGATACATGAAGAGTTCGGCACGCTTGCCGATTGGGAAGTGTTAATAGACGGGATGCATGCGCGCGGGATGAAGCTAGTCATGGATTTGGTCGTTAATCATACATCTGATGAACATGCCTGGTTCGCCGCATCGCGCGAATCGGTGAACAGTCCGTACCGTGATTATTATTATTGGCGTCCGGGCCGCGGTGACCATGAACCGAACAATTGGACGTCGGTCTTCAGCGGCTCTGCGTGGCAGCATGATGAGCGCACGGATGAATATTATTTGCACCTCTTCTCCAAGAAGCAGCCTGATCTGAATTGGGAAAATCCGCGCGTGCGCGATGAAATCTATGACATGATGCGCTGGTGGCTTAATAAAGGCGTCGACGGCTTCCGCATGGACGTCATTAACTTTATTTCGAAAACACCGGGACTGCCGAGTGTCGGCGAGGAACGGTATGCGTGGGGCGGAGAGCATTTCATGAACGGACCGCATCTGACGGAGCATTTGCAGGAACTGAAGCGGGAGGTGCTTGACCGTTATGAAGTGATGACGGTCGGTGAAATGCCGGGCGTTACGGTGGAACAGGCGCGTGAAATTACGGGTGAGAATCACGGTTCTCTCAACATGGTGTTCCAGTTCGAGCATATGGAGGTCGATTCAGGCGCCGGCGGCAAGTGGGATGTGACGCCATGGAAGCTGCATGATTTGCGCTCCATTTTGCACAAATGGCAGACCGGTCTTGCAGACAGCGGCTGGAACAGCCTTTACTTGAATAACCATGACCAGCCGCGCATGGTGTCTCGCTTCGGCGACGACAGCGCTTATCGGGTGCAATCCGCCAAGATGCTGGCGACGCTGCTGCATACGTTGCAAGGAACACCGTACATTTACCAAGGGGAAGAGCTTGGAATGACGAACGTCCGTTTCGATCGCATCGATCAATACAAAGATATTGAAACCCTCAATATGTATCGCGAGCATACGGAGCAATACGGCAAGGATCCGGCCGACGTGATGAAGTCGATTTATGCCAAAGGCCGCGACAATGCGCGCACGCCGATGCAGTGGAATGCATCTCTGCATGGCGGCTTCACGTCGGGAACGCCTTGGCTGGAATCCAATCCGAATTATTCGGATATCAATGCGGAACAGGCGCTCTCGGATCCGGACTCCATCTTCTACTACTATCAAGCGCTCATCCGGTTGCGGAAGCAGAATCCGATTATGGTGTACGGCGATTACCGTCTCTGGCTGGAAGAGGACGAATTCATCTATGCTTATACACGTTCCTGGGAAGGCAAGGAGTGGGTCGTACTGTTGAATTTCGCGGGTCATGACGCTGCGTTCCACTGTCCTCCAGAATGGAAGGGGCGCGCCTTTACACGCATCATTGGCAATTACGAAGACGTGCCGTTCGATATGTTCGCGGATGCATCGCTGCGTCCGTTCGAGGCGTTGGTGCTTGAAATAACCGCACGCTGAATGCTTGATTTTGCAACATATGATGTGTTCTCCTCTAAAACGGAATAACGGACCCTCTCTCGCACATTGAAATAATGTGCGAAGAGGGTCCGTTTTGTTCAACCTATGCGCCATATCGGATCTTCGACCGTAATAGGACGGTTATGTTCCATCTCCAGCCCTGTCTCATACGAGCGATTGCCGATTGCTTCTTGCAGTGTATTATAGGCACCTGCGATGTCCTGTCCTGCATCTGGTCCGTTCGCTTCCGCGGCGTTGTCCCGAGCCTTCCAATAAGCGAGCGTCGCCGTCAGTACGCGTGCCGCGTCTTCCCGCGCCGTGTCCCACATATCCCATATGCTTGTCGTGTACGTTTCGTTCGTTCCCGTCGGGTCGGGCCACGCTGTGCGGGCTTCGTTCAATACATCGTATGGCGGAATATTTCGCTTATAGACAAACGGCTCGATCTGCTTGAAGGTTAATACCGTCTTTACGCCATACGGATCATGGAACAGGCGTTGCGCACGCACCATATCGCGGTTCGCGCCGTTCCAATATTCACGCTTGGCCTGACGGGCGAGTTCCGGATAATATTTGTTAGACAGCTCCTCGAACAAGCGCACGATATCCTGTGGAAATTGTCCGCCTGTATCGATTTCCTTCCATACCGGCGTCTTCCATGTCTCCATACTCATCTTCTTCCGCACCACATGCGTGTCCATGAGCACCTCGAACCGTTGATGGTCCCATTTCTTGAATCCCGATCGAACGAATACATACGGATGCATATGGCGATCAAGGATATGATGGAGCAGAAATCCCAAGGCATATACGCGGTTCTCCGGCTGTTGGGGCGAGACGGAAGAGAGCAGATCAAGAATAAATGGCCCGCAATACTCGTTATGCATCGCCGAACCGATATCGTTCATAACGGTAATGCGCTGCCAAGGGAAAAACTGATGATAGAACAGGAAGTCCGGCCCCTGACATCCCATATTGAACAATCGTTTCCGGTTCTCATCCTTAATCCATTCGGCGAGCCCAGCCTGAGCAAGCGCTTCTTGGCCGAACAGCAAATGCGTCCATATGTTGGGCATGTTGGCCCTCCCTTTCGTTAACGGATTCTATTCGTTGTCGGTAAATTCCCACTATAATCAAGATGACGTGTTGTAGGCAAAGTTGTCAACCTTTTTGTATAATGAGAAACGTTGAACGAAATGGTACGGAGCAGCATGTTTGACAGACGATAACTACAGCGAAGGAGACGACTCTATGATACGCGCGCGCACATTTGTCAGCTTGCAGCACAAAATTTTCAAATTCACCGTTCTGCTCGTGTGCATTCCGATATTGCTCATTGGCTCCATTTCTTATTGGTGGTCGGCAGATATTTTGCAGCAGAAAGTGTCGGTGTCTGATCTTAACACTGTCGCGCAGGTCGGCCTGAATGTGCAGTTCATGACAGACTATGTGCACGATACGTCGTTGTTCCTCATCCAATCGGACGAGGTCAGGCGGTTCCTGCTTAGCAATCCTGCATCCAATGAAAGCCTTGAGCGAGAAATCTCATCAATGGAACGGTTCTTCCTTCATCTTACCAATATGAAGGAATTCATTCACTCCATCTATTTGCAGGGCGAGAACGGGGTAACGTTCAGCACACACCCGGAGGCTGTCAGCTTGAATGGCATGATGCTGGAAGAAGTGAAACGGCTGCGCGGCAAGCCGTTGTGGTTCATACAGAAGCATAACAACTATGAGACCCTGTCTTTTATCCGCGAAATTCGGGATGTGAACAATGTCGGACGCCGGCTTGGCATGGTTCAAGTTAATATCGATCTGAATTATGTGCGCCAACTGCTGAACCAGCAGCGCATCGGCACCCGCGACAGCTTCTATTTGCTGAATGAAGAGGGGCTTGTGCTAACGTCGACGGTGGATGACAACGTCTATTCCAAGCTTCCGGATAACTTCGAGTTTCCAGATCAGGCCTATGGGGATCACGGCTACTATACGGTTGCTATGGATAAGGAACGGTATTTGATTACGTATGCGGGCATTGCCAAGACCGGTTGGCGGATCGCGCATGCCGTTCCGCTCAAGGAGATGCTGGAAGAGAACGCCGTTATTACGAAAATAATGCTCATCGCGATGATCGCGTCACTCGTCGTGTGTGTCGTTACCGCCATCTTGTTCTCGAAGCGGATTATCCGCCCGATTCAGCATTTGCGCAGCTTGATGCTGCGGATGGAACGGGGGCAGTTCCAAGGACGCGTGCAAGTTCAGAGCAACGATGAAATCGCCCAACTCGGTCGCAGCTTCAACCGGATGAACGAGCGGCTTCATGAGCTGGTCAATCAGGTATATGAAGCGGAGCTGAGGAAGAAGGAAGCGGAGCTTAAAGCGTTTCAAGCGCAGATCAATCCGCATTTCTTATATAATACGCTCGATACGATTTATTGGATGAGCCGGATGGAGAAGGCATACGAAACGGCTCAATTGGTCGAGGCGCTATCCAAGCTGTTCCGTCTCAGCCTGAATAGCGGCCAAGAGTTGACAACGGTTCGCGACGAGGTCAATCACTTGAAAAATTACATGATTATTCAACAAAAGCGGTACGAGGATATGATAGATTTTCATTTGGAAACCGATAATGAAGATACACTTAATGGGCGAACTGTGAAGCTCATCTTGCAGCCCTTCGTGGAAAATGCGATTGTTCACGGCATCGAGAAGCTGGGCGAGCCGGGTTGCATTCGAGTGGACGTATTCCGGCAAGAGGACAAGCTTATCTATCGCATCTCGGATACGGGAACCGGGGTCGATGTGGCGGAGATGGAGCGGCTCATGCACGAAAGCGGGGCTAATAACCGCGGCTTTGCGATTAAAAATGTAAATGACCGGATTCAGCTTTACTTCGGCGATGACTGTGGAGTGACCTTCAAAAATAACGAGGCTGGCGGAACGATCGTAGAAATCATACAGCCTTGGAAGACGGGAGAGGATATGACATGAGTGCGATTAAAGTATTGATTGTAGATGATGAAGTCATCATTCGAAAAGGTATTCGCACGTCTATCGATTGGGAGCCGCTTGGCATCGAGATTATCGGCGAGGCGAGGAACGGGCAAGAAGCGTTGGAGCTGGCGGAATCGCTGCAGCCTGATATCGTAATGACTGACATCCGCATGCCGCTGATGGACGGGCTGGCGCTGGCTGCCAAGCTGAAGGAGCAGAAGCCGCACATAAAGATCGTGATCGTGTCCGGCTATGACGATTTCGATTATGCGAGGCAAGCGCTCAAAATCGGTGTCAGCGAGTATTTGACCAAGCCGGTTGGAGCTGAGGAAATGAAGAAGCTGATGTCGAAGCTAAGGGATCAAATCCGCGCGGAACGGGAACGTCACAATGAGGAATCGCATAATGGCATGCTGCTGCGGGAAAGTATGCCTTACATTCAGGCAAAGTGGCTGAACCGACTTTTAAAGGGCGAGCACCAAGACGAAGTGACGATTCGCGATCGGGCGAGGCAGCTGCACATTCCGCTGGATGGACCCGAATATGCCGTAGTCGTCATCGATATTGACGATTATCGTCTCATTATGGAGCAATCGACGGATCGGGAGAAGGAACTCATACAATTCGCTATTCAAAATATTGCAGAAGAGCTGTTCGGAGAGAAGTTTACGACTGCGGTCTGCCGCACAGAGGAAGATACGCTGGCAGTGCTCTTAAGTGTGAACATGAGCAATAAGCATCTTATTACGGCATGCTGTGAGGAAATGCAGCAATGTGTGCGCCGTTATGTCAAGCTATCGGTAACGCTCGGCATCGGCAGCATCATTTCTTCACTCGCTAACGTGCCAGCGAGCATGGAGGAGGCGATGTCTGCGATTCGAAGTAAGGTGTACCGTGGTAAAGGGCAAATCATCGTCTTTGATGCGAAAGAGCATGCCCAAATGAAATCGCCGATGCTTATCCCTACGGAAGAAGAACTCGAGCTCTTGCAACGACTTGCGACGATGGACTTCGCAGGCATTCAGGAACGGCTGGACAAATGGTTTCGCCATTGTGCGGAGGAAGGCGTATCGTATCAGCATGTTCAGACGCTCTGTGTGAAGCTTGTCGTGCTTGCGACAACGCATGTGGAGCAGATGGGCGTGAAGCGTACCGATCTGGATCCGGTGCTCTTGAACCCATATGATGAGGTAAAAAAGTATGAGACCGCGCACGATATGAAGCAGTGGCTCCTGAAAATGTTCGAATCGTTCATCCAAACCATTTCGCAATATAAGACAAGCCGTTACCGGAATATCGTCTCCGTTGCCATTCAATACGTTCAGGAGCATTACGCGGAGGAGCTGAAGCTCGAAGATATCGCGGGGCACGTCTACGTTACGCCGAATTATTTCAGCCGCGTGTTCAAGCAGGAGACGGGCGAGCACTTTACGGAATGGCTGAATAAATTCCGGGTGGAGAAGGCGAAGCCACTCCTGCGGGATGTCAGCCTCAAAGTGTACGAGGTTGCGGAACAGGTCGGGTATAACGACTATAAATATTTCGCTCATATTTTCAAAAAGTATACGGGCACTACACCTAAGGAGTATCGAAATCAGTTATAATGCGGTTAAATTGCACAATATGGACGAGAGGACAAGGACGGCTTGCGAGCTATCCTGTCCTTTTTTGCGGTATTGGCCGCGGGCATCCACAACTGACTGTCTGTTCACTATACTTTCTCCGCATTTTATCCGACTCAGGACTTGATCATTGACCATACCGGTTAACTCGCAATTAAACATAACTGACCAACCTGCCTTGCAGCAAATAAATGACTCGTCTGTTAGTCCCTTTTGCCCAATCTCCCTCAGGCTCAGAAGCAAACATACCGCTTTTCCAACGACTAAAGTGATATATGCTCATAGCCCAGACAGGAGTGGTTTTACGACTGGGATTTCTGACTCATGGGGAGAGTGGGGCTAAGGGGAGAATAGAAGAGATAACATGGTGCTGAAATTTTAAAGGAATAGGTCCTGCGCTGCATTTTCCATATGATGAGTAACGATATTTCGTGAAAGGCACCCACGGGGGAAATTCAGGAAATAAAAGTAATAGTTACTCGAAGAGGCTAAAAAAACGGACATTTTAATAATTCTCTCTACTTATTTACTTGTATGAATTTCCTATACTTAAGTTGTAAACGTTAGCAAGTCTAATGAAGACATACACGAGGGGTGTACACAACATGAAAAAAGGGTTAAAACGTTGGACGTCCATGCTGCTTATTTCCTGCATGGCTTTGGTGGTTGCAGGCTGCGGCTCGTCCCAATCCTCTTCCGGCTCAGGCGAGCAGGCAGAAGGCAAGAAAGAACCAATTAAATTTATGCATATGTTTGACAAAAACGCAGAAGGCGGCGGCCTTCACCAAGCGGAATTGTTGGACACATTCATTACAGAAAATCCTGACATTAAATTGGATCAGGAAGTTCAGTCCCACGATAACTATGAGACGAAAATCAAAACATTGGCTGCAGCGAACGAGTTGCCAGACGTCTTCCTAATTAAGAGCTCGATGGTAACGACGTTCGTCGAGAACGGACTAGTAATGTCAGTCGACGAGCTGCTTGATAAAGATGCAGATTGGAAAAATGGCTTCGTGGACGGTGCGCTTGATACGTATCAAGTAGACGGAAAAACGTACGGAATCCAATTCTCCGGCGGTCCGACACACGCTATTTACTACAACAAAGATCTGGTAGCGCAAGCAGGCTTCAATGAATTTCCGAAGACGTGGGATGATTTCCTGAAGCTTATTGATAATTTGAAAGCGAAAGACATCACGCCGATTGCTTTTGGAAACAAAGGAAAATGGCTCGCAAACTCTAGCTACATGTCTACGCTTGGCGATCGTTTCACCGGTACGGAATGGTTCAATAAGCTTGTTAACAATCAAGGTTCTAAATTTACAGACCCTGAATTCGTACAGGCGCTCACTCTGTTCCAAGACTTGGCGAAGCGCGGCGCGTTCAACAGCGACATGAACTCGATCGACAACAACCAAATGAAGACACTGTACTATAACGGTAAAGCAGCGATGTTTATTGAAGGCGCTTGGGCAAGCAACGCGGTTGAAACAGGCGGCCCGAAAGAAATTCTCGACAAAACAGAGCTGGCTATCTTCCCGGCTATTGACGGTGCCAAAGGCGAACAGAACGGTGTATCCGGCGGCGGCGGTTGGGCTTATGCCGTCAACGTAAATATCGACAAAGCCAAATTGGATGATGTTGCGAAAATGCTGAAATTCTTGTCTGACAAAGATGCAGCGAAAGTCATTCTGAAATATGGCGATATTCCATCCAGCAAAGTGGAAAACATGGATGAATTGAATCTGTCTCCAATGACGAAAAAAATGGTGAAAATGCTTGAAACAACGAAGTATGTACCGATTTACGATTCTCGCTTGTCTCCTGGCTTGACTGAATCGATGAACGCAGCGATGCAAGATATGCTGATCGGTCAGATTACACCAGAAAAAGCAGCAGAAGTGATGCAAAAAGAATTCGACAACGAAATGTAGAGATAAATGGATTAGTTAGATAGATAGAGAAACTTGGATAGGATAGGGATAATTCTCCCGGGCGCATGCCCGGGAGAATCGTTATCCTGCTGAAATCGAAACAGAGAGAGGAGAGAACCGTGATGAATAACACCGCTATCCGTCCCAAACGCTGGACGTTTTTTGCATATTTGATTCCAGGCGTTGTCATTTATGCATTTATGGTGCTAGTCCCGTTGGTGCTCGCTTTACGGTACAGCTTCTATAAATGGTCCGGCGGTCCGAAGATGGAATGGATCGGCCTGAAGAACTATCAAATCCTCCTGCAGGATGAGAAGTTCTGGGGAGCCTTTATCAATAACTTGCTGATTGTTGGTTTTAGCGTTATCGGGCAGATTGGGATAGCTTTCATAATTGCCATATTCTTAATGAATAAATGGGTGAAATGGCGTGAGTTCCACCGTACCGTTATTTTTATTCCGGTCGTATTGTCGTCCGTCGTTATCGGCTTTCTGTGGTCGATGATTTATAACAACGATGCAGGACTTCTGAACTGGCTCTTGACAAGCTTGGGGCTGGAATCTTGGATTAAACCGTGGCTCGATGACCCGAACGTCGTCATGTATTCCGTAACAGCACCGATCGTGTGGCAATATATCGGGTTCTACTTGATTATTTTCATGGCCTCTATGCAAAGCATTAACGGTGAAGTGTACGAAATGGCGGAGATTGATGGCGCCACAGGCATGAAGAAGACGTTGTACATTACATTGCCGTTGATGAAAGATACACTCAAAATTGCTGTGATGCTCTGTATTGCGGGGAACATGAAGGCGTTCGACAGTATCTTCGTAATGACCGGCGGCGGCCCGGGCAACTCCTCGACTGTTATGGCGCAATACGCTTATGATACGTCGTTCAAAGCGTTCAAGCTCGGGTACGGCAGTGCAATTTCCATCGGCATTATGGTACTTAGTGTCGGGCTCATCATGATTAGCCGCTTGATTGGAGGGAAGAGCAATGACTAAGCTGAAGACGCTCATACCGCGGATTCTTATCAATCTCTTTTTGTTCATCATGTCGTTGTCATGCATATTCCCGATTCTATGGATGATTTACTCTTCGCTCAAGACACAGCAGGAGTTTAACACGAACATTATTTCTTTGCCGACGCGGTTGAATTTCCAGAACTATATCGACGCGTTCCGTATCGGGAAGATGGATACGTACTTCGTGAACAGTGTCATCGTAACCGTGCTGACCGTCGTGCTGACTGTTGTCATCAGTTTCTTGGCCGCCTATATATTGGCGCGGTTCAATTTCCCGGGACGTGGCGTCATTTATTTCATGTTCCTGGCTGGTATGCTTATCCCGGTGCACGGCCTGCTTATCCCGGTGTTCGTCGAGTTCAAGTCGCTCGGATTGTTGGACCAACGGATAACACTCGTCCTGCCTTACGTTGCCTTTAACTTGTCAATGGGGATCTTCCTATTCGAGAACTTCATCAAGACTGTGCCGCTTGAGGTGGAAGAGGCAGCAGCGATCGATGGCAGCTCGACGACACGCCGTGTACTGACGATTGTGCTTCCGATGTGTCTGCCAGTTATCTCGACGGCGATTATTTTGTATTTCCTCGGTGCATGGAACGAATTCCCGTTCGCACTCGTGTTGATTAAGAGTCCGGAGCTTCGTACACTGCCGGTCGGCTTGACCAATTTTAACGGACAATTTACGGTCAACTATCCGCAGATGATGGCGGCGATGGTTATCGTTGTGTTACCTGTCATTTTGACCTATCTCGCATTTTATAAGAAAATAATGCAAGGGATGACTGCGGGGGCCGTTAAAGGATAAGCCGCAACTCACTCATAACGAATTGGGGGTAGGCACAATGCTCAAAGACTCGAAGCGTAAACCGAACGTTGTCTTTATGGTAGCTGATGATCATCGTTATGAATCGATACGCGCTCACGGCAATACGGAAGTAGAGACGCCGACGCTGGACGCGCTGTCCAAGCGCGGCGTAAGCTTTCAGAGTACGAATATTATCGGCGGGATGGATGGGGCGGTCTGCGCCCCATGCCGCGCCTGCTTGAATACGGGTTCTTCTATCTTCGGCGCTACGGTGAAGCAAGACTTGGGAGATACAATGGAGAAGCTTACCATTGCTCCCCAGAAGGTAACGATGGCGGAAACGTTCAGAGCACATGGATATTACTCGTATGCGGTCGGGAAATGGCACAATGATAAGGCCAGCTTCAACCGCAGCTTCTGTGGCGGGAATCAGATCTTCTTCGGGGGCATGAGCGATCACCGCCAAGTGCCTGTCTATCCGTACGATCCGACCGGAGCGTACACTGCCGATATGCGCAAGATGGAGACGACCTTCTCGACGGAGCTGTTCGCGAATGAAGCTGAATCATTTATCCGATCCTATGAGAAGGAGGAACCTTTCTTCCTCTACGTGGCGTTCACTTCACCGCACGATCCGCGGACTGCGCCAGAGCCGTATGCGTCGCATTATGATGCGAATGCGCTGCAGCTCCCGGCCAACTTCGCAGTGGAGCATCTATTCGATAATGGCGAGATGCACATTCGTGATGAAGGGCTCGCCGCTTCGCCGCGTGATCCGGATGAGGTTCGTCAGCATATCGCCGACTACTATGCAATGATTACACATCAGGATGCACAGATGGGACGTATTGTGCAAGCGCTTGATGACAGTGGACGACTGCAGGACACGATCGTTGTGTACACGTCAGATCATGGGCTTGCCGTTGGACAGCACGGCCTGATGGGCAAGCAGAATCTATACGAGCACAGCATTCGCATTCCGTGGCTGATGGCGGGACCAGGCGTACCGGAACGAGAAGCAGTTGACGGACTGGTGTATCAGATGGACATTATGCCTACTCTGTGTGATGTTGCAGGCATTGACATTCCTGCTACCGTGGAAGGCTGCAGCATGAAGCCGCTCATGGATGGAAATGGAGACGAAGGACGGGAGACGGTCTACTCGTTATATAAAGATACGCAGCGTATGGTGAAGGACGGACGCTGGAAGCTGATACGCTACCGCCGCTCTGATTGGAGCAATGAAGGAACGGACACGCTTCAACTTTTTGATTTGACTGAAGATCCTGCTGAAACGCGCAACCTTGCGCATGAGCCGGGGATGAAGCAGCATGTGGAGCGTCTGGAGCAGGAAATGGAACAATGGATGCGCCGTGTTGGCGATCCTTTTGTCGAACATTTTTGTGCAACCTAATAAAGTTCGCTCTTTCATCTAGCAAGCTGAAACGTTTCCATGTAAACTGAAGGAAGTCACGACGGACAAGCCGTTCTTTTCAGCTCGTGCGTACTCGTGATTGTAGAGACATCATCATGTGGAGAACAAGTGGAGGATGAAATCATGGAACAATTCCGATTGCCGAAAATTGATGTGCCTAAGTTTGAATTGCCTCAGGCGGTACATCGCGTCTTGGAAGAAGCAGAGCAGAAGCTGGCGCATCGCCCTAAGCTGCTGAAGCTGTTCAAGAACTGCTTCCCTAATACGCTCGAAACGACGACGAAATTGCTGGATGACGGCACAACCTTCGTCTTGACCGGAGATATCCCAGCGATGTGGCTGCGCGATTCGGTCGAACAGGTTATTCATTATGTGCCTTTTGCGAAGGATGACGAAGATCTACAGCATATTATCGGCGGCTTGATTAAGCGCCATATGTACTATATCAATATTGACCCGTATGCAAACGCGTTCAATGAAACGGCTAACGACTGGCACTGGGATGCCAATGACCAGACGGACATGTCCCCTTGGGTATGGGAACGCAAATACGAGCTCGATTCCATGTGCTTCTCGATTCGCCTTGCCTATACGTATTGGAAAGAAACCGGCCGCACCGATATTTTCGATACGAACTTCAAAATGGCGATGCGCAAAATCGTTGACGTATGGAAAACAGAACAGCACCACTTTGAGAAATCGCCGTACCGCTTCATGCGCGAGAACTGTCCGATTATCGACACACTGCGCAATGACGGTCTCGGAATGCCGGTGAACTATACGGGAATGACCTGGTCTGGCTTCCGTCCGAGCGACGATGCATGCGACTTCCATTACAACATTCCTTCGAACATGTTCGCTGTCGTCAGCTTGCGCCAAATGCAAGAGATTGCGAAGTACGGCTTCCGTGACGAAGCGCTTGTCAGTGAAATGGCGAAGCTCGAGGAAGAAATCAACCACGGCATTCAATTGTACGGGGTATACAATCATCCGACATTCGGCAAGATCTATGCCTTCGAGACGGACGGCTTCGGCAATCATTGCCTAATAGACGATGCGGGTACGCCAAGTCTGATGTCGATTCCGTATATCGGATATACAACGGTAGAGGATCCGATTTATCAAAATACGCGCAAATTTATTTTGAGCAAAGAAAATCCGTTCTATTTTGAAGGGAAAGCTGCAAAAGGTATCGGCAGCCCGCATACACCGGACGGATACGTATGGCATATGGCGTTGTCCATGCAGGGCTTGACGGCTGACAACGACAATGAAATGCTCGCCATGATCAATATGCTGGAAGCTACCGATGCGGATACTGGCTTTATGCATGAAGGCTTCTTGGCGGATGATCCGAACGTGTTTACCCGCGCTTGGTTCGCATGGTCGAACAGCCTGTTCTCGCAATTGGTATGGAAAGCGATACAGCGCGGCCTGTTGGATAAATAATAACAAGCTGGATTCAGTGCCAGCGTTCATTATGGATACGATCAAGCAAGGAGTTATCCCATTAGTGATTGATACAATTTAGGGATAGCTCAGATTATTAAAATATTGTAGCGTAAAAACGAAAAAATGGTGGAGCAGGGACTATTCCTGCTCCACCATTTTGCGCTTTTGGCCGACTGGGCGGACCACGAATAAACGGGGACTGTCCTTCAAGTCATGCAGACCTGTCGGGACAGCCCCTTTGGATTAGTTATATTTTGTATTGGCTAATCATTTGATTCAAGGTATGCGCCATCTGCTTCAATGCTTCGGCATTGTTCATCAAAGCGGACATATCCTCCAGTTGCCGCGCGGTGAATTGCACTAGCTCTTGAGAATGATCCGAATTTTTCGAAGCAATGTGAGCTATTTCATTCACGGATGCGAGCACTTCCTCAGACCCTACGGACATCTCTTCCGTAACCGCCGAGGATTCTTGGATCTGACCCGTTATATCGGTCACTTCTTTTACGATGTTTTGGAACATATCGCCCGATACTTGCACTTTAATCATGCCGTCGCCAACGTTTTGACGCACATCTTCCATCGACTCTACCGCCCTGCGGGCATCGCCGCGGGTTTGCTCGATAAGCTCCGCAATTTCATTGGCGGAAGCCGCCGAGCGTTCCGCCAGCTTTCTCACTTCATGAGCAACGACCGCAAAGCCTTGGCCGTGTTCGCCAGCGCGCGCGGCTTCAATCGACGCATTCAGAGCAAGCAGACTTGTTTGCGACGAAATTTGGGTGATGACATCGACGATATGCGCCATCTGCTCCGAACGCTCGCCTAAGTTTTGCACCAATGTCCCCGAGCTCCGCACAGACTCATCAATTGCGCTCATTTGCGTCACTGCTTGCTGAATGAGCACGTTGCCTTGCAGCGCTTGCTCGCTTGTGTCTTGAGACGTTTCGGATATGCTGGTCGTGCTTTCGGCGATGCGCTGAATGCCAATCGTCATTTCTTCCATCGCCTTGGAGCCTTCGTCCGTTCCTCTCATTTGCGTCACCGCTCCGTCAGCTACTGTCTGCACGATGGAATCGACTACTTTTAACTGATTCGCACTTTCTTCCGTATGCGCCGATAGCTTCTCCGACGATGCGGCCAGCGTATTCGCAGCACCGCGTATCTCCATGACCAAATTCCGGATGGATGATTGCATCACTTGCAATGACTGCCCAAGTGCGCCAACCTCATCCTTCTTCCGCTGGATATGGGCTGGAACTTCCTGTGTGAAGTCGCCTGAACTGATCTTCTTCAGGTTGGCAACGACTGTCTGAATCGGTTTGGAAATGTTCGAGGCAACCGCAAGCGCCAACAGTACTGCCAAGATGGCACATATAGAGCTAGTTATGAGATTGACCATGCCGATTTTGTCAGCTTCTTGCGTCAGCTCGCTTTTTTCAACGACAGATAAGTATTTCCAGCCCGTTTGTTTTGATGTGTATAGATTCGTCATGTAGTCCGTTCCGTCTATTTGAACATCGAATTGATCCGTTGTTTTTTCTTTGATATTTGCAAATTCGGGCACACCTATTTCAGAGATGTTTTTGGAAATAAGCTTAGCATCCCGCGGGTGAGCAAGAATGGTTCCGTCTTTGGAAAGCAGAATGACATAGCCTGTTGAGCGGATTTTAATGTTTTTGAGTTGCTCGGTCAGACTGCCTAAGCTCGTATCGATCCCGACTACGCCAACCGGGCTGCCACTGTCGTTTTTAACGACGGCAACGCTGCTCATAGTCAATAATCCGCTAACCGAACTCAGATATGGCTCGGTCATCACCACTTTATCAGGATTCGCCTGCGCGCTTGCATACCATGGGCGGGTTCGCGGATCATATTTGGCCGCCATTTCTTTTTCCGGCCATTGGACATAGCTTCCTTGAGCGCCTGCTAAGAACACGGCAGAGGTTCTCGGATGCGATGCGGCAAAGCGTTCGAATTCGTTATAAATGTCACTTTCGATGCCGCCGTTTTGTGAAAATGTTGAATTCGTTGTTTTCGTTTGATTCGTGTAAGAGGTGATCGTGTGATCTGCTTTGGTTACGATCGGGCTGTTCGCCAACAACTGCACATTCTCATTAACCGTTTCAAAAAAAAGAGAGATTCTGCCGTCTACCTGCGAAATTTCGTTCGTCGTCGATGTAACGAAATTAGTGGTGATCTCATTTACCATACTGCGATGTACAATTACGCCAATCAATGAAATGGGAATCAGAATCGTAACTAGAAATGAAAGAATCAATTTAGCTTTAATACTTTTCAACATAGTTGCCCTCCCTAAGGTGCATTCGAAAGAGATTCGACATTTTATGAATTAATTCGACATAAGTATTTATCGCCAAAAAAATGACCATTCTTAATATGTGAATCGTTTGGTCGCCGATTTTATTTGAAAAATAAGAAAAAAAAGAGAAACATCGCGGATTTATGAACAAGGTTTGGATGCGCCATACGAGAAGATAAAGCTTTAGAAGTAGTTCTTTGTGCTCAAAATACATATAAATGCACATTTTTATTGAAAAACAGACAAATGATCTAGTGATCGACTCCATTGTTTTCAGCATAATAGTCATATAGAAGTGGGCGTATAGGACGTTCGAATGATATCGAACATTACTCCCTCATTGTCGGAAAGGGGCGAAAGATACAAAGATGAGAGCCGAATGGATTCATCCTTTTTTGCAATCGGCGTGCACGGTCATTGAACAAATCGTGCAGGTCCGTCCGGAACGGGGAGAGCTTGAGATGTTATCTTGGAGCGGAGCTCATGATTTCCGCATCCAGGTTGGTCTGACGGGACAATTATCGGGTCATGTGGCATTTGGACTAAATGAAGATGTGGCGATCAAGATGGCTTCGGCGATGATGGGAGGCTTCCCGCTGGAAGCACTTGACACTATCGGGGAAAGCGCGATTTCGGAGTTAGGGAATATGATAAGCGGCAACGCTACGACGTTAATGTATAACCAAGGATTGCGTGTCGATATTACACCGCCTCAATTGCTGGTCTCCTCTGATCACTCGGGGCCGATTAATCAGGCGATGGCCGTACCGCTCATTATGGGAGGCATCGGGCGGTTTGATGTGCTCATGCATTTCGGCTATAGTGATAAGGTTAGTATCGTATCCTAACGCATGATGCAGAGGCTGCAGCGATTCGGAAGCGGAAATGTGGCGGGCTGCAGCCCGGGGCAGGATTAAAGGAGTATGAAGAATGGATTTGAAGGGTAAAATCGTGCTGATTACGGGCGCGTCGAGCGGTATCGGCGCATTGACCGCACGTGCCGTGGCTGCAAAAGGGGCAATCCCGGTGTTCACCGGACGTTCCCTGCAGAAGCTGGAGGCTTCCGTCTTAGGCATTGCATCAGAGCATGCCGTCTATACGATGGACGTCACGAACGATGACGATGTTGAACGTGTCGTAGCCAATGTGCTGGAGCGGTACGGCCATATCGATATTTTGCTTAACAATGCGGGCTTCGGACAATTCGAACGTGCGGTAGACATGACTGTGGCGCAGTTTGCCGCCATGATGGACGTCAACTACATGGGTATCGTGCGCTGCACGAAGGCGGTGCTCCCGCATATGCTGGCACGTCGTGACGGGCATATCGTGAACGTGGCCTCAATGGCAGGCAAGATCGGATCCCCTAAATCTACCGGGTACAGTGCAACGAAGCACGCCGTGCTTGGCTTTACGAATGCGCTGCGCATGGAATTGTCAGGGACCGGAGTTGCGGTGTCTGTCGTCAACCCAGGCCCTATCGACACACCCTTCTTCGAGCTGGCTGATCCGTCAGGTCATTATGTGAATAATGTCCGCTGGTTCATGATGCCGCCGGAGAAGGTCGTTCGCCATCTGGTGCGCATCATGGAGACGCGCAGACAGGAAGTAGACCTGCCGTGGCTGGGAGCCATTGGGACGCGCCTTTACTCACTTTTTCCCCGTTTGTCCAATCGTGTAGCAGCCAAATTCCTGAATAAGAAATAAATGAACTACAGTTGGCTCTGAATCGAATAATCAGCTTGATAGGCCATAGAAAGGTCCGCTCATGCTATGTTGCGTATGGAAGCGACAGAGAATGAGCGGACTTTTTTGCTTGCTTTAGCATGGAGACGAGGTTATGTTTCGGTACCGCTTTGACGGTGGGCTTCGTTCATTTGTTTCATTTCTTCGAATAATGAGCGAACAGCGGCTTTGCCCTCTGGATGCGAATCATTCCAGTGGCGGGTCAGGTTCGGCATCGTCTTGTGCATATGATTGTACAGCGCCCATAACTTGACTTTCTCTACGGTGGCTTCATCAGAATGCCCGGTGAGAAGCTCCGCATATTTTACAATGAGCGCATCGAACGAAGCTGTCCAACTATGATTAGAATCGTTCATACAGCGACCTCCTCTACAGTTCGAGATAGATGTATGATTAGGCTAACATAACTTTGTCGGGAAAGAAAGTTGGAGGAGTTGACTCTTTTCGATATAATGAAGGCACACGTGGAAATACTTCCATAGAGAGGAACGATGCATGTTGAGTACAACCTTTGCTTCATTACAAATCAATGAGGAGCTGCTGGGACGGTTGCAGGCGAAGGAAATCGTCACCCCGACCCCGATCCAAGTCGAAGCGATTCCAGCTGCTCTCGCAGGGCGGGACGTGTTGGCCGGGTCACAGACGGGAACGGGAAAGACACTTGCCTATTTGCTTCCGCTCCTTATGAATATAGATAAGGATCAGCGGACAACGCAAGCCGTCGTCGTCGCTCCTACGCAAGAGCTTGCCATGCAAATTGTGCGGGAAGCGGAATACTATTGTGAGGGCAGCGGCATTCAAACGACTGCGCTTATCGGCGGTGCCGCCTTGAAACGGCAAGTGGAGAAATTAAAGGAGCGGCCTCAGCTCGTAGTCGGAACACCGGGACGGATACACGAGCTTATTGAAGTGCGCAAGCTGAAAATGCATGAGGTCCGCACGATCGTCGTGGATGAAGTTGATCATGTCCTACAAAAGGGCGGGGCTCGCGATACGGAGGCGATTATGCAAAGCGCTTTGCGTGACCGTCAGCTGCTGTTCTTCTCCGCTACGCTGCCGACGGAAGTAAAGACGCTGGCCGAACGGTGGATGCGCGAGCCGCAGCATATCGGCATCGAGCCCGAGAAGCGGATAGCCGATACGATTCAGCATCTCGTGTTCGTAAGCGAGGAGCGCGACAAGATCGATACATTGCGCCGCCTCGTGCGCCATTGGAATCCGAAGCAGGCGATCATCTTTGTGAACGACATGAGCCAGATCGGCGAATGGGAAGCGAAGCTCGCTCACGTCGGACTGTCGGTCGCTTCCTTATATGGAGATGCGCCGAAGCAGGAGCGAGTCAATGTCATCCGCCGCTTCCGGGAGGGGCAATTCCAACTGCTGCTGGCTACTGACATTGCTGCACGCGGCCTAGATATACCGGAGCTGCCATACGTGTTCAGCGTGCAGCCTGCGTTTGATGCCGAGCACTACGTGCACAGGGCAGGCCGCACGGGACGTATGGGACGGCGCGGGACATCGGTAAACATCATTACATCGCGGGAGCGCTTCATCATGCGCAAATTCGAGCGCGAGCTTGGCATCGTCATTCAAGAGCGCGCCTACTATGACGGACGCATCTATGATCCGAACGATAAACGCGTGGCGAAGCCGACACGTTCCCGCCCGCGTGTCTCTGCCAATGAAAGTGATCCGCGCCCGAAAGGGGAGCGTCATCACGATCGGAAGAACAAAGGCGCTCCAAAATGGTTGAAGGAGAAGCGTCAACCGAAAAAATAACAGAAATAATAGGGATGGTCGGAGAAAGAGCTGCTGCACAAGAGAGTGCGGCGGCTTTTTTTGTAGAATTACGTCGAATAAGCTTAAGTTTTATCATAATAAGTTTAAGTTTTTATCACACTTGTTGAATACTGGTAACGGCGCCGATATACTTATGGGTGGAAGATGGAGAAAGGGTGATGAAATTTTGTCTGGAAAATGGAAAATCGCAATACTGATGTTAACCGTGATCGCTCTCATTAGCGGCTGCTTTGGGGAAAAGCCGGTATTGGAGGAACTAGGGGAAGACGGTAAGGGGAAACTTAAAGTACTGTTCCACGACGAAAACAGCTTCTATCGGGAATATGGAAATTATTTCAATGTGAAGTTTCCAGAAATCGAATTCGAAGTGATCAGCATGAATGAGATTTATGCGAACCAGGAAGGTCCGGTCGATTATAAGGCGGAGATGAAGAAGTACCTCGACAAGCATAAGCCTGACGTTATGTTTCTCGATCAGGAGGCCTATTCCGAATATGCGCAGGAAGGCAAGCTATACAATCTGGATGCGGTAATTGCGCAGGAAAAGTTCGATTTGGAGGGTTATATGCCCGGCCTCATTGATATGATTCGCGAGAAAGGGAACGGATCTATGTACGGATTGACTCCGTATTTCTATACGAATGTCATGTATTTCAATGCCGATCTGTTCAAGGAGCATGGCATCCAAGAGCCGAGCAACAAGATGACTTGGCAAGAAGTCATTGATTTGTCAAGCCGCTTCGCCAATATCGGAACGGGAGAGGACCAAATATACGGAATGTATGAGGAATATGGCCAAGCGGATCAACTGCTGAGCAAAATCGCAGCGACTTCTTCGCTGCAGCTGTTCGATGCGAAGGGGGAGAAGCTGCTCATCAATTCCGACGGCTGGAAGAACGCCATTAAGACCACGGCGGATGCAATACGAAGCAAGGCCATCTATGTTAACCCGCCGAGCAACGACGAGAACGGACCTGTCTATATGCGGAACGACGATAATAAATTTCTGGCAGGCAAGGCCGCAATGATTCTAGACGGACCATGGTATATGAACCAACTGAAAAACCGGAAGATGTACAATAAGAATGCCAAGGATTTCGATTGGGGCATTGTAACGGTTCCGATCGATCCGGCTTCGCCGGATACTTCCGCGACTGTCTATTTGAACGAACTTTACGCGATTTCCGCCGACTCCGCCAATAAGCGGGCGGCATGGGAATTCATTAAATTCGTCAATGGCCCGGAAGTGGCGAAGGCCGCTTCGCGGGCGATGGACGGCCGGATTCCGACGCGCAATCAATTCTTCAAGGAAGTGGACGGCAAGAGTATGGAAGCCTTCTATATGCTGAAGCCTAAAGATAGCAACACGTCCTGGGGCAATGAAAATGTGCCGATGGAGTTCTACCAGCCATTCCGCAAACTGGAGACGGAGGCGCTGCAAACGGTTATTGACAACAAGAAGACGGTCGATGAGGCGGTAGCCGAGCTGCAGCAAAAAGGGGAGGCCGCGTTGATTAAAGCGCGGGAAGAAGAGAAAGCACGCAAGGCGGCGGAGCAAGCCAAATCCGGCTCATCAAGCGATAAAGCGTCCGGTGAGGCGACCGAAGGGGAAAGCGATACGAAATAAACGATAGGAAATTAACCGGTCCGCAACCGGATGATTCGAGCCAGAGAGGGTATGAAGCCCGCCGCAGCATGAACGCTGCTGGCGGGCTTTGTCGCTTGTTACGAAGGAAGCCGTCGGCTGCTTCGTCACATGATACCGAGTAATTAGTGGCGGACGTTATGATGCCGCACATGCTACCCATAGGAGACACGCAGGTGATGGCCGTCGATCGGTGGCATTCGCTTCCTTCTTCGCTGTCCGGTATAATAATCCTTGAGGTGAAACAAATGGAACCTTTATTGCAAATTGATCGCCTGACTGGCGGATATAGCATCGGCAGACCGGTGCTGCACGATATAACTTTTAATGTAAACGCAGGTGAAATGGTCGGACTTATCGGATTGAATGGTGCAGGGAAGAGCACGACGATGAAGCATATTCTCGGTTTGCTGGAGCCGCATTCGGGCAAGGTGCGTCTGCAGGGGCGTGCGCTCTCTGAAGCTCCGGAAGCTTACCGGGCTGCACTTGCTTACGTGCCGGAATCTCCGATATTGTATGATGCGCTAACTGTGCGCGAGCATCTCGTCTGGACAGCAACTGCTTATGGCGTAGAGCAGACATTATTCGAGAAGCGGGTGGCGGAGCTGGCCGATCTATTCCAGATGAAGCCGCATCTGGACAAGGCGGCGCAGCACTTGTCGAAGGGGATGAAGCAGAAGACGATGCTAATGTGCGTGTTTGCCGTTCGTCCGCCACTATATATCATTGACGAACCGTTTCTCGGACTGGATCCGTTAGGCATCCGCTCGCTCTTGCAATATATGAAGGGCGTAAAGGAAGAAGGCGCTTCGCTATTGGTAAGCTCTCATATTTTATCAACCATCGAGCATTATTGTGATCAATTCGTGCTTCTTCATCATGGGCGAGTCATGGGAGCGGGAACCGTTCATGAGCTTCAGAATCAATTGGCTCACCGTTCAGGGGAGGCGGCCACACAACGATTGGAAGACCTCTTCTACGCTTGGGTCGGGGGAGACGATGCATCGGGCGGTGGACTAACATGGAACGAGTAGAGAGCGAAATGCGCCCAACTAAGCTGCCGGTTATGGAGGCAGAAGCCTTATGGCAGCTGCGGGTACGACGATTTTGGGGAAAAGTGTTGCCTTACTTGCGTTACGTCATTCAGAGCGGGCTGGGACTGGTCATTGTCTTTGGATTCGTGTCAGGAGTGGCGTTGTATGCCTCGTTTCTGGATCGGATTCCGCCTTCTTTCCCTGTGCGGGAATTGGCGTTGGTGCTCTTGGCGCCTGCAGCCGCATATACGACGTACCGCACCTTCCTGGAGCCAGCGGATCTAGTGTTCCTGCTGCGCATGGAGCATCAGCTGGGAGTTTATATGAAGCGGAGCGTACGCTACAGCCTCTGGCCGCGTATGCTGCTCTTGATTGCGAGCTGGTGTGTGCTGTGGCCGTTGTATAACCGTGCAGACGCGGAGCCAAAGGGTTTTCTCCTCTCGTTGGCGGTGCTGCTGCTCTTTAAAGCGGTTGCCGCTTTCGGCGCTTGGAAAGAACGTCATATCGTTGATCCGAAGTGGCGTCTTAGCAGTCGGCTGTTTCGCTATATATGGGCTTGGGGTGCGGTGGCATGCTGGTTATGGCTCAGCATCCCATTGGCCGCTCTGTCCTCCGGGATCGCTGGAATTGTCTATATTGCGTGGCTGCTTACGCGGCGCACACTGCATTTCCCGTGGGAGGCGCACATTGCAGCAGAGAAGGTCCACGAGGGACGCGTCTATTTGTTCTTAAGCGGCTTCGTCGATATGCCGGCTGCGGAAGAACGCCGCTATGCAAGACCGTGGCTCAAGCGGTATGGAGACCGCTTTGCGTTCACACCGCAGGCAGCCTACCGATATCTGCTGGCCAAAACATTCGCCAGAAGCGAGCTGCTGGGTATTATGCTTCGATTGAACGGATTGGGACTGCTGCTGTTAATCTGGACAAGAGACTCTGAATGGAGCGCGCTCTTATATGGTTTATTCGTATTTGTTATCGGCGCACAGCTTAAGACTCTGTTCACGTATCACCGTCATGATGTATGGCGCACGATATATCCGATACCGTTGAATGCACGCCATAAAGCGGCGCTCGATATGAGCACCCGCATTCACTTGGCATCGGCCGTGGTGTTAACATTACCGTTATGGTTCGGAACGACGTCGTGGAGCTTTAAGCTGACAGTGTTGGCTGGCGGCGCGGTCATTGCGCTCCTATCTCGCATGAAGCGAGCCCGCGCACGTACAGAGGATGAGGAGTAATGCTGGCTTCAAGCTGACCTGTGAGTAAGGGGAAATCGTTGCTTGCTTCACCGAACGAGGACAAGAGCTTGTGGCGGCTGCATTACATATGGATAAACGGCAAATGAGTTTTTTGATGAAACCGCTTCTTTCGACAATCACGTGATGTGATTGCCGGAAGGCGGTTTTTTTTGATCACGCTGAGAAAGGAACAAGGTTGAAAATTACGCAGACATACGAAATCGATTTACTTTGCTCATGTATCTAGTGCACTCTATTCTGACCGGAGAAGGTATGTCCTTACGCATCTCTTTTGCCCACTCTCCCCATCATTCAGGTTGCATTACTTTGCCCCTGCACACGGATCGTAATCAAGTGTGGAAAGTACTCAAGTATAGAAGTGAACAAGTTGTCCAGGCGGGCTATCCTTCCGTCACGGTTCCGGCTGGTTATGAACATAATGGCAGACCTTATAATGTTACGTTTCTGGGGAAGCCGTATACGGAGCCAGCCAGTGCTGATGCAGTATGCGTATGAATTCGAACAGGCGATGCGAAAGCGGGCCGCCTTGAATAGAGAAGTTCGGGACATAAAAAAGAATTTACAAGTTATGGGGCATAAGATACCATTTAGGTATTAATGGTTGTGGGAGGATATACCATTTATGCAGATCCAGACGGATGAAGAGAAGGAGCAGCGAACAGGACGGAACCGGCGTCATTTTTATTTGCGAATGAGTATTTTTTTCTTTGTTACATTTCTCGTCTTTACCGTATTGATTGTGCGAATCGCCCTGCTGCAATTTGTTCAAGGACCCGAATTAAGAAGCCAAATGCTAAAAATCGGCACGAAGAGCATTGAAATGTCTCCGATACGGGGCAGCATTTTTGAGGCTGCCGGCAATAAACTGGCATATTCGGTACCGACCCATTCACTATATTTTAAAATGGAGAAAAATTATAAGCCAGAGGAAGCGCTGCTCATTGCGGATCAGATCGTATCGGTGTTTGAGCGGTACGGCGATCCGAATATACCGATGACGAAGCAGATGGTGTACGATCAGATGGACATCGGTTCCCGGGTCAATTACGGCTATGTCCCGCGCAGAATCAAAATCGATTTAACTAAGAAAGAAATCGCTTACTTTTTGGAGAATAGGGATACGTACCCGTATATCGATATAATCGAAGAAGGCATCCGGCAGTATGATGAGGACAAGGTCGCTCCGCAAATCGTTGGATATTTGCGCAGATACAATACGGCGAAACAGCATGTGAGCGCCTATAAGCGCATTGATAACGAGAAGCGGGATCCCGAACGCGAATATTTGGAGAACGAGTTCGTCGGCTTCGACGGCATTGAACTAATGTATCAGGAAGAGCTGCGGGGATCAAACGGGATCAAAACGTATCCCGTCAATTCAAACAATAGGATTATCGGGCCAATGGAGCTGACCAAGCCGGAAAAAGGATTGGACGTTCATCTCACGCTGCATAAGGATGTGCAATTAAAGACGCAAGCAGCTATCGAGAAACATCTTGTCAAGCTGCGCAGCTCCAACATTAAGGCGGAACGGGCGCCGAATGCCATTACGGGCTATGCGGTCGCCATGGAGGTGAAGACGGGCAACATTATCGCAATGGCGAATGTGCCTGACTATAATACGAACATTTGGCGCACTGGGAGGATCAGTGAAGAGGCTTTAAAGCACATTGGCTCGAATCAATATAACGGCACTGTGCGTGAGGTATTCCAAGATTACGGAAGCAAAAAAGAAAACAACCTTCATCCGTCATCACTCGTCTATCTCGGGTCTACGATGAAGCCGTTGACGGTGCTCATTGGACTGCAAGAAGGCTTGATTCATCCGTCAACGACGTATCGCGACATTGGGTATGCTGAGTTCGGGCGCAAAGGGAAAGAGGCCAGAGTACATAACGCTTCAAGGTATGCCCTCGGCATGATGGACCCCGCGCGGTCTCTTTCATCATCGTCGAATGCCTTTATGGTCGACAAGATTGGAAATCCGCTCTATTTGAAATACGGAAAAGAAAAAGGACTTGAAATATGGGATAGCTATATGAAGGCATTCGGGCTCGGCATCCATACGGGAAGCGGCTTTCCAGCGGAGTCAGAGGGCATTCTCGATTATATGCAGGAGAATCAGACGGGGCAGGCTTCGCTTGCCTACGCATCGTTCGGACAACAAGGAAAATATACGACGCTGCAGTTGGCACAGTATACGGCGACGCTGGCTAATCACGGGAAACGGCTGAAGCCGCAGTTCGTATCGAAAATTACTGATGCAAACGGGAATACAGTAAAGCAGATGAAGCCAGAAGTTCTCAGTGAAATGAAGTTCAAGCAACAATATTGGGACACGGTGGAAAAAGGAATGCTCGGTGTCGGGGTACAGGGCTTCGACGGCTTTCCGTACAAATTCGTGCGCAAGACGGGTACGTCGGAACAGTCGATTGCAGGCCGGAAGGAGATGGTGGAGAATGCGGTCTTCATCGCGTATGCTCCTGCCGACGATCCGGTGCTGGCTGTCGCCGTCGTCGTGCCTGAAGGTGGGTATGGCGCCTGGGGAGCGGCTCCGATAGCAAGGCGCATGTTCGATGCGTATGATGAACATGTCGGCTTGACGGGCAAGCCGAGGACGTAGACGGGCTACATAACAGGGAGAGGGGGGCTAACTCAGTCTCCCTCTCCTTATGTCAATAACGCGCATCATTGCCCTGCACGTACTTTGTACCACACTATACCGATCTGCACCTCATTCTACTGCGCTATATTGCGTTGGACTTGAGGATATCTGCCGCATAACTGCCCGGAGGCTGCTCTGAGTGAAATGGCGCGACGTCACAAGGCAGTAGGCGGTGAAGCGTACGGACAAATCGCACGGTGCCGGTCTTGGAGCGAAGGACAAGGGAATGCGTTTCCGCGTAATGATCCTGCGTCATGCGTACGCCTTGCAGTACATCGCCCGGAGTAATTCCTGTTGCGGCAAACAGCACATCGCCGTACCCGGATAAGTCTTCCGTCATCAGGAGCCGATCTAGCTGACGGATGCCCATTTGCAAGCAGCGTTCCACTTCTTCTTCATTCGAAGGCAGCAGACGCGCTTGCAACTCGCCGCCAAGACAGCGCAACGCTGCTGCAGCCAGCACGCCTTCTGGAGCGCCTCCTGATCCGACATAGAGATCAACACCCGATTCTGAAAAGGCGGTGGCCATTGCTCCGGCGACATCGCCTGCATTAAGCAGCTTCAAGCGCACGCCCGTTGCCCGGAGACATTCAATCTGCTTCGCATGCCGTTCACGATCGAGAATAGAGACCGTCATTTCCGACAGGTCACGCTTGAGTACAGCCGCAGCTTTCTTCACCGTTACATCGAGTGGATCATCCAGGTGAAGGCAGCCGCGCAGCTGTGGTCCGCAGGCGAGCTTCTGCATATACATGTCAGGTGCATGGAGGAGCTGGCCGGAGTCCGCAACGGCAAGGACGGACAGGGCGCCATTCAATCCTTTCGCGACTAATTCGGTTCCTTCCACCGGATCGACGGCCACATCCGCATGAGAGCCAGCCCCGGAACCAACTGGTTCACCTATATAAAGCATCGGCGCTTCATCCATTTCCCCTTCACCGATGACGACTTGTCCCCGTATCGGAACACTTTCGAACATGTGCCGCATAATGCTGGTCGCAGCACCGTCCGCTTCCTCTGTATTTCCCCGGCCAACCCACCGCGAAGCGGCTAGTGCGGCTGCTTCAGTAACACGGATGCACTCTAAGCTCAATTGTCTGTCCATGCTGATCTCCCCCCATGTTTTAAATATGACGTACTAAATGAATTATATATTGCGTCTTATTAGATAATATGATATAAAATATGGAAAAGCAATTGGTTAATTCACACATGCTGAAAAATTGTTGCATGAATACGATACTTTAAGGCGTCATATTTATAGGGTATCTCACTAATGAATTCGCTCACATGAAAGAAATATGACAGCATATTTTAATAGTGCGAGTTCAAAAAGGTCACTTTTCAGCCGAGAAGTACAAGAGGATACCCATCACAAACTTAAGGAGAGGTGGATGTCCGATGGAACATGGGCAGCGTCAATTATTGGGCATTATCTTGTGTAAACGTTGCAAGCGAATTATTGCAGAGCAGGATACAGAAAGAGTCATGATGTACTACATGGAATGCGGCTCGCATGACTGTCAAGAGCAGCTTTGCGCGGAGAGAGAGGTACAGCACCTTGAAATCTAATATGAATCACGCGGAGCGGTGGTTCGCCCCCTCGGAAGCTGCAAACTCCGTTCAGGCCACGCTTGAAGAGAATACTTTTAAGCTGATTTCAATGCGACAGCGAGCGGTGCACAATGTCGGCTATGTATGGGAGGAGACCCGTGATTTGCAAGAGCGGCAAGGCGTGCAGACGGTTGCCCGATGTGCGCATCTGCTCGAAATGCAGGCTGCCATTGCGATTGGCTGCTCCACCTTATTCGTTATACCGGGACAACAGCCATTCATGAATGCCGAGAGACAGCGTCTTGTGCGTGAGGTGTTGGTCTCTGGAACCGTGTCAGAGCGTTGTGCCGCGCTTCACAAATTAGTGCCATTCATGACAGCAGAGTATGAACAGCTTCTGATGACGGCCGGTGAACATTCAGGCATACACATGTATGTTATGCTTGCTGATGCGCCACTGATAGAAATGCTTCCGGCTCTATCTGACCTGGAACAGCGTATGGAGGTGCTGCAGCGATTAGCTGCTGAGACCGATGATTCCTACGAACAGCAGCGCTTGCACCAGCAGTGGCTGAAGCTAAAGCAATGCAAGCAATGGCTTCATAATGTTTTTCCTGAACCAATGAACATTTCCGGAGTCGTTCCGGAATGGATAGATATGCAAGCGGAGGCATTATTCCGTGCAGAGAAGCGCGCACATGACCGCGGTCGGGACGTGCGCATTTCCGTTCTGCTGCCTTTTGCTGGCGGTGAATGGAAGCAGCATGCACAGCTCGTGCGTACTGCTGCTGAACAAATCCGGTGCCACGATGTGAAGCGGGACTTACCGCTTGTCGGGGTATGGCTGCATTCCGGTATTTCTCAAGATGAGAACAGCGGATTGTTGCGGGATATGACTGAGGCGGATGTCGTATGGGTATGCTCCGAACAAGTCAATTATGGGTGATAGATAACAATGCGCGTGTGAGAAATGCTCTTCGTGTGAGGGGGAGTGTTTCTTGCTGCGTGTTAAACTATTGTACGAAGCGAGGGGATTGAAGTAAGATAGAACTAATCGAGACCGTATGCAGCAAATGACGAAATTTGAAGGAGGTTTGCGCCATACAACTCACACCGCGTCAATCTGAAATAGTGCAACTGGTCAAACGCCTCGCGCCGATTACCGGTGACCTAATCGCCGAGCAGCTTGGCGTAAGCCGACCGACCATTCGTTCCGATTTATCCGTACTCGTTATGTTAGGTTATTTGGATGCCAAGCCTAAAGTCGGTTATTTCCCGGGAAACATCTCGCAGAGTGCCGCGCCGCAGCCGATCGATATCCGCGTGCAGGACGTGCAGTCCATGCCTGTCATTGTAAGAGAGACATCTTCGGTACATGATGCAGTCGTCGCTTTGTTTTTGGAAAATGTGGGCAGCCTTATCGTTGCAGACGAAGAAGGGATGCTGCTCGGTGTCGTATCACGAAAAGATCTGCTGAAGGTAACACTTGGAAATACGATGGCAGGGACGATGCCGGTTAGCTTTGTCATGACCCGTACACCGCTAATTACGGCGCAACCGCAAGATTCGATCCTTGATGCCGCTAAAAAAATGGACGAGCATGATATTGATACACTGCCCGTTGTCGTTCCTCAGCAAGGAGACGCCGTGACGGAGAAGTGGGAAGTCGTGGGACGCGTAACGAAGACGACGATATTGAAAGTGTTCCTTCGCCATATGAAGGGATGGTAAAGGAAGGGGAACCTTTAAATGGATGGACTCAGCCAGCAATCTCCATATGTCATTACCGTATGTTCCGATTCGGTAGGGGAAACTGCGGAAATTGTCGTACGGGCGACCGTACGACAATTTCAAGGTCATGAGGTAAAGATCAAGCGGGTCAGTCATATAAAGCATGAGGATGAAATTCGGACTGTGATGGAGCAGGTGAGCAGTGAGGGCGGCTTTGTCGTATATACGCTCGTGCAGCCAGAATTGCGCGAGATGATGAAGGAAGAAGCCATCCGGCTAGGTGTGCGCGCCGTCGATATTATGGGTCCGATGATGCAAGCGTTTATCGACACGTTCAACGATGCGCCCCGCAGACAGCCGGGCTTGCTGCATCAGATGGACGACGATTATTTCCGGAGAATGGAAGCGATTGAATTCACCGTCAAATGCGATGACGGGCGAGACACGACGGCCATTTTGGAAGCTGACATCGTGCTTGTCGGCGTATCCCGTACTTCGAAGACCCCTTTAAGCATGTTTCTTAGTCACAAGGGATATAAAGTAGCGAATGTACCGCTCGTTCCCGAAGTGAAACCGCCTCAGGAAATGTACCAAATCTCCGGCGATCGCATCTTCATGCTGACGATGAGCGCCGAGCAGTTGCTGCGTATCAGGGAAGAACGGCTCAAGTCATTGGGACTTCCGAACGGATCCAGTTACGTGTCCTCGGAGCGGATTCAAGAAGAACTACATTATGGAAGCGTGCTAGCGGATGCATGGAAGTGCCATGTGCTGGATGTATCGGATAAGGCTATTGAAGAAACAGCCAATATTATAGTCCGCTTGTTGCTGTCGTAAACGAAAGGCTGACGAACCTCCAAGGAGCGTCAGCCTTCGTCGATCAGAATAAGCGCTTCAGCCAACGTCGGCTAGCGGCGTCGAGCTTCGATAACGGCGGTACGAGACAACGCCGTCCGAACATATCCTGAAGAATCATCCCACCTTCAGGAGAGGGCTGCACATGCTCGTGCAAGTTCTCGAGCTCGACGCGGAATGCTCCTCGATCAGTCGTAAGCTCCCACACCCATATGTTGTCTTTTTCGCGTATGCTGTGGATTTGCTCCACCTCTGGAACGAAATACCGGCGCTTCAGCTCCAGTCGAATCGCGATTTGGCTATCTTCGTCTAACTGCGTAATATCCGGAATGATCCCTATTTCGTTCCCATCGCTATTTCGAACGGATAAATAACGTTCCGCATGAGAGAAGGGAAACGTACGGTAAAGCTGAATCTCTGAAATGATGCTATCATTTTTTTTCGCACAAATGCAACTCAGGCAAAGAGATATTCCCCCTTAATTTCCGATATTTCCTGTTGGGCACGAACGAACTTGGCGTAGACCCATCTTGCGCCAACAGTTCTTCGTGCGAGCCTGAAAGGGGTGGGAACAAGCGCGAGCAGCGTAAGCTGCCAATTCATTGAAGCCATCATGGTAAAGATAGAACAGAACAGGAGCAATTGGCTGGGTACATGGATAATGCCACCGTTTGGGCCAATCATCTGCTGATGTAACCGGGATATCTTCGCCTTTGGCGAGAGCTTGCAGGAGGCGGCAGGCGAAGGAGAACTTTACGCTTTCCATTGAAGTGTACCTGACAAGCACTTGCGCTCCTCGTTCCGTATCAACGACAAGCGAGCCGCCGCCTATCGCATCGACAATTCGCGCTCCCGTCATGTCGTTGATAGATAATCTGTCAATGACTTCGCCTTGCTGTCGGCATAGAATGATGTCCGTGTCATAGATAAGCAGCCAGCGTTAGGATAACATGGCATCATCGTGCACATCCGCTTTACCGCAGAATAGCAGTTCGGATGAGCTGTAACCAGCCGTTGGAAAAGGCGGCGCTTCAATCAAATACAAGATTGTTCGTGCCCCCTTTGAAAAGGAAGAGTGGAAATACAAGAAGATAATGTTGGTAAATTGCAACACATTCAAGCAGTCGTTTAGGAGTTGTATTTTTCATGAAAATACGGTTAGAAAAACAATCAAAACGATAGTGCTCTAAATGCATGAAGCCGGCAGCGAGTTGCTGCCGGCTTCATGCGGTATATAAACATGGGAATCAACTTATTTCGTCAAGTCAATGACTCCTTGATAAATCGTGTCAAATAATTGTTCCAGATGCTCCTCTTCAATGCAGGAGAAGGCAATGCGCAGATCGCTTTCGCCAAGCGCGATAGTGCCTACGCCATACTGGTTCAAAAGATGGGTGCGAAGCGTCTCCGCTTGCACGGTGTTCAACTTCAAGCACATGAAATAACCGGAGTTGAACGGGTAATAGCTCCATATGTCTCCGTATTTTCCACTATCGAGCAAAGACTTCACTTTGTTGGCGCGGGATTTCATGATGTTGAACTTTTCTTGCTTCTGCGCATCGAAGTCGGGAGATTGCAGCGCGTGAAGCACGAAGGTCTGCGAAGGATGCGGCCCGCTGGAAATAGTCGCGCGAATAATGCCAAGCGTCTTCTGTTCAAGCGCGGATAGCAGTGCTTCGGACTCGGCGGCATACGTGATGAACCCGACACGGAAGCCCCATACATATTCTTCTTTCGTTGCGCCGTCTATCTTCACAGGCAGTACGTTCGGATGAAGGGATGCCAGACTGCCGAACAATGATTCATGCATGGAATCTTCAAAGAACAAGCCGAAGTAGGCATCGTCCGTCACGACGACAAGCCGCATTCCGGCTTCGGCCGCTTCCTGAATCGCAGCGACGATCGCTTGTCCTTCTTCTCGACCCGGCGTGTATCCTGTAGGGTTGTTCGGGAAGTTGAGCACGACGATGGCTTTGCCTTTCTTCCGGTTGGCTAGCAGCGCATCACGCAATCCATCGCTGTTGAATTTCCATTCTTCATTGTAGAGCGGATAGTATACCATCTCCGCACCGCGGCGGATGCCGAAGGTCAGGTCATAGTTCTCCCAATTTTTATCCGGCATGATGACGACGTCGCCCTCATCAGCGAACAAGTCGGCTACGATACTTAAACCATGCGTCAGCGCATTGGTCACAATCGGGTTGCTTATTTGCTTGCCTGCAAGCGAAGGGTTCTCCTTCAGCATCTTCTCGCGCCACAGCTTGCGCAGCTCTGGCTTGCCAGCCGGCGGTGCATACGGATAAATATCTTTTGGGTTAAAGGCGGAAAGCGAATCTTGAATGACACGAAGGTGCATCGGAGTTCCGCCTTCGGTCGCGATGCCGATCGTTGCGTTGAAAGTCTTCGCTTTGCTCGCTGCTTCCGCGGATTGGCTCAGAATGCCTTCCTTAGGGAAGTAGATCTGCTGAGCGAGGCGGGAGAGCATGGCATAAATGTTCGGATTGTCTTGGCGAATCGTTTCATTCAATTGTTGAGACAGTGGGTTCATGTATCGTCCATCCTTCCAACATCGTTCTTTTAGTGGCGGTTCAAAAAGCGCCCCTTTTTATCACGAAGTATACCTTGAACAGGCGCCTTTGAAGCTTACATAACTTTTTCCTATTATATCATCATTTTTCCACATTCGTCACGAAGGATTAGATTCAGCGACGCTCTTGCAAAAGCATGTACAAATTGTGACTTCAGGTGGTAGTATAGTAAAATAGTGCAAACTTTTCGAATAAAGATGCAGGAAATTTTCTCTCCTTAACCTAATAAATCTACTTTGCTTGTAAGAGCGATAGTGAAGGAGGCACTCACCGTGTTAAATGCTGCGCCGACTTTGTATGAATTAAAGCCGGCTTGTGCCAAGATTACGTGCGAACCGAATTGGAAATGGCTGAAGCGGGAGAAGGCAATGCCGAATTACGATTTGTTCTATGTATGGGGCGGGGAAGGGGAGCTGTTCCTCAATGATGAGCCGTATGACATTGGCAAAGGGAGCTGCTTCCTGTTTCGGCCGGGAGACCATACGTCCGCTACGCACAATCCACAGAAGCCGCTGACGCTGACGTATATCCATTTTGATATCAATACGGAAGTCACCGAGATTCCCGCGCCTTATCGGAAGTTGGAGGAGACGGTCGACTTCGAACATTTGCTTGCGCGCTATGTCCGCTTATTCTTGGCTGATACGTATGGGGCTGAGATCGAGGCGCAGCTCGTCTTAAAGCAGTTGATGATCCATCTGCTGCGTGTAGACAAGGAAGAGCCGGGCGAACGAAAGACAAGCCATCAATTAGCGGAGTCCATTCAAGAAATTGCGAATTACATCCGTCAAAATCCGGGAGCCAATCACCGTATACAAGATTTGGCGAAGCGGGCGCAGCTGTCGCCGCGTTATTTTTCCGTGAAATTCAAAGAGCTGATCGGCATGTCAGTACAGACCTATATTATTCGTTCCCGCATCGAGCGGGCGGAGCATCTTCTGCATCACGCAGGCATGAACGTCACTGAAGTGGCGGATGCGCTCGGTTATCGGGATATTTTCTTCTTCAGCCGCCAATTCAAGCAATACACCGGACGCAGTCCATCCGAAATCCGTTAAGGATACGGGCGGGGCGTGAATCGGTTAGAACATGAACAAGGCCGCTTCCGGTTCTCTTGTCCACATAGTGGAGAAGGAACGGAAGCGGCCTTGGCTTATATGTTGAAATTATCCGATGAGCAGCCGCAGCGCGCTCAAGCCTGCTGTTTCGGCTGGCGCTCCGGTCGCGCATGCAGCTGCCCCAAGCTTGCCCCCATCTTTACTTTCATGCCAAGCTGCAAATCGCTGCGCGGATCAAACGTGCCGCTCTCCGTCAGCAGCACAACCGTCGAACCGAATTCAAAGTAGGCAAGATCTTGTCCGCGTTCATAAGACGGCAGGACTGTATCATCCGTGTAGCGGATACTGCTCACGTTAAGCGCTCCTACTTTGACGACCGCCACTTCACCTGAAGCATGCCTAATATACGTAATTAACCGTTCGTTGCGGCTAAGCACTCTTGGCATATGACGCAGCCCGAAATCATTGACCGGGTATACACGTCCCGGCACATGCTCGCTCTCCACGGTGGTACCTTTTACAGGGGAGTGAATACGATGATAATCGGTAGGGCTCAAATAGAGCACAAAGCAGTAGCCCCGCTTGTACTTTTGCCGATGCGGCGATCGGTGCAGCAGCTCGTCGAGCGTATAGTCTTGTCCCTTAACGTTAAAGATGAGCCCCTCTTCAATCGGTCCCATACCCGTAATGAGCGCGTCGACAGGACTGAGCAAGGTCTGCTCCCCTTCGGTGAGCGGTCGCATACCCGGCTTTAATCGCCGCGTGAAGAAATCGTTCAGCGTGCGATATTCAAGGATCGGTTTCTCCGCTTCATCCACCTTTATTTTGTACGTCTTCGCGAAGGTGGGAATCAATTTCCGGCTAAATCCTGAGTTGGCAAAGCTTCCGGCTATGCGCGATACCCATTTGCGCGAGGACAATTCGGTTAACAGCCGTAACAGTCGTTTCTTCATCGTTTACAATCACCTGGTTTATGTGGCGCCGCCATGGGACGCCCTGTATTTTGTCATCACACAGAACCACGTTACCCGTGCTTCCTGTGGACTATCTTGACACAGAACGCCCCTTTTTTCAATACAATAGTACATAACGGCGCAAGCCAATTACCGATGTTGATGCTGATGAATTAGTGAAGCTCCATAAGCAATGGGATTGGTATATGTGGCCTTCCACGTTTCGATCTCATTTGCCTCGCGAAAGCTGTAACGTTGGTCCCGTCCGTTGCATTCGATAAATAAAGGCATTCCGTCCGGAGAGACTCCGATGTCGAGCCCGACATCTGCCAAGTGGGGAAGGACTTGAGACAGTCTGCATGCGACGCGCAGGGAGAATTCGCTCACGCGCTGGTGAAGCAAGGCATAGGCCAGATGGGGAAACGCGACTGCCGCCAAATCCTCGAAGCGTTGGACCTTACCGCCTTGTGCTACATTCGTTAAGAAGGTGTGCGGCGGAGCGACTTTGCCGACGATGCCTGTTACTTGCCATTCTCCCGATCCGTCACGTTGTACCGATACACGCAAGTCGAATGGGCGCTTGCGATACGTTGCCAAAGGAAGCAGCTGCTGCACGAGGTAGGTTTCATTGGCGAGCTTAGACATGACGCTCCAAGGCAGACTGCCGTGTCCCGTCTCCGCTATTCTCCAGTGGCGAACACGATTGGAAGTACGAGCCAAGTATGTGGTCTGCCATCTGGTCCGCACGCGTTCCAGCTTCATAACACCGCGCCCGATACTGCTGTTATCCGGCTTAAGTATGAGCGCATCGTAGCGATCCATCATTGCGGTGATGGAAGCTTGTTGCGCGATGGCTGTATCAGGGAGATGGGGGGCGATGCTGCGATCCGTGCGCAGCAGCTCGTGAATAGTTATTTTCCCGTACCGGTTTACTTGATTAAACAGAGCGACTTCACGCTCAACCAAAGCGCGGACGCGGGCATGTGCAGCCGAGCGAAAATAGATGGCCCGATTATGGATGACGCGGGGAAGAGGCATGCGACGCCTCACATAGCCCCCGCGTCCTCTCACATAGGCGGAGACCTCCATGTTGCGAATATCTATGTCTTCGATGCGGAAATAGCATGGAGTAACCCCGAACTGCCGGGCTGCTTCTTCATAAAAAGAAACCGCTTCGTGCTTTGTTTTTCCACGGATAAGTCCGCGCAATAAATTTGCATTGAACAAGATGCCGATTCGGTTATCGGACATGGACGTACCTCCTCCAGGTTCAAAGCGCAAGTACGCTTTGCCAGCGGCGATAATGCATCGTATGTATGTCCCCTGCCAAGGGTATGGACGAGTGCAGAAGGCCGAATGTCTAATTTCACGGTAAGAGGCAGTTTCAAAAGCTACTTTTGATAACAAAGGTTGGCAAGAAGCTAATTCGACATCGAAGCTTGCAGTGCGATTGGCAAAGGCGAACGATAGAATTAACGAAAGGAGGACCGTCATGCGCTTACCTAAAGTTGCAGTCATTACTCCGGGGACTTTTCCGATACCTTCCGGTTCCAGCAGCTCCGTGGAGCGTGTGGTTGAGTATGTGTCAGGCTTGGCTTCCGACCGGATGGAAGCTCGCATTTATTCGAAGCAGTGGTTCGGACAAGAACGGTATGGAACGGTTCGCGGCGTACCGTGCGAACGGGTCAGTGCGGGAAGCGCACGGATGTATTTGCAAGGGGTAATGCAGCGTCTGCGCTCGTTTGCTCCAGACATTATTCAGGTAGAGAACCGCCCCCGCTTCGTTCTGCCGCTCATCCGCTCCTTTCCGGATTCCCGGGTATGGCTCAGTCTCCATTCCACGACATTTATAAACCCGAAGCACATTGCACCGAGAATGCTGCGGCTGGCGCTGCGTGCCGTTGAACGAATATTTGTGAACAGCCGTTATTTGTTCAATCAAGTGGCGGCGGTATGCCCGGATTGTGCAGGCCGCATCATCATCAATCCGCTTGGGGTGGATGGAGAACGGTTTATATCCCGCTGGACAGATGACGGTGAACGGAGAGTGCGTGCGGGCAAGCAGATGCAGGGCTGGGAGCATCGCGACATCATTATGTATGTAGGGCGGATTATCCCCTTGAAAGGGGTGCACTTTTTGCTGCGGGCCTTGCCCCAAGTCATTGCGAAGCATCCGCAGGCGCTGTTTGTCATTGTCGGTAGCGCTTTTTACGGTTCCCCGCGGAAGACGGCCTATGTGCGCAAGCTGGAGCGAATCGGCAGAAGATACCCGCATCATGTCCGGTTCATCCCTTATGTTCCACATCAGGAAGTGCCAAAGTGGTATACGCTGGCCGATATTGTCGTGGTCTCGTCCGTGGCAAGGGAAGCATTCGGTCTCGTTAATCTCGAAGCGATGGCCTCTGGCGTGCCCGTCGTGGCGACCAGAGTAGGCGGAATTCAAGAAGTCGTAAAAGACGGGGTGACTGGGCTGCTCGTCCCTCCGTTCCGCTTGAAGGAGCAATTGACCGGAGCGTTAGTTCATATGTTGGGGGATAGTGAAATGAGGCGCCGCATGGGAGAGGCAGCCGTGCAGCATGTGCAGACCCATTTCACTTGGAAACAAACGGCGGAACGGTGGGCGGATGAGGTATGCGGATGCCAAATCGAGTAGAAGCGATATTTACTCCATATCCGAAAAAAAGCGCATTTTCTAAATGTTGGGCAGGGAACGGCATAGGCGAGTGACGGGATAGCACTTGGGTGCATATAATGCTTTAGGTTTAGACTGTAGCCCGTCGGAAAGGAGAGAGCACATGAAAAAAAAGAAAGAAAACCGTCCAGCTAAGGGCAAGAGGCCGCTCTATTATGTGGATAATCCGAACACGTCGGAATTGCAAATGCTGGACCGTATGTCCAAATCGATTAAGAGCAAAGAAGCACAGCAAAAGAAAGCCAGCATTAATGCGCTGGCAGAGCCGCCTGCCGAGATAATTGCGCCGGCAGCGCAAACTAATCAAGATGCGCCCGGAACGCTTTCCAACCTCTTGCAGGAGGAATTATTCGTCACATCCGAAGCGAAGCCGGCTGAGACCATCACCGCTTCTGCTGCAGAACGGGTTCAAGCGGATTTATCTCCGTCCGATGCGGCGGTTTCAAGTCATGACCAAGTCCCGGAGGCCCGGGGGATCCAGAGCTTGCAGGAACCTGCTGCTGCCGGAGCTTCCAAAGTCTCCAAAGTCTCCAAAGTCTCTAAAGTCTCCAAAGAAAAAGTTCCCGAGCCTGCTCCGCAGCCAGAGACGCATGCAGCCATTATCCCGAATTCTCCGCCTCCTCCCGCATCGTCATCTCCAGCGATTCCAGCAACGAATTCTTCAACAGATGATCCAGCCAGCAGCCAGCAAACCGAGGAGTCTGGCTCCGTTCCTGCAGCCTCTAAGAGCCGATCGGCAGAAGGTAGAATAGGGGATGGCAGAAAGGCGGAAGGAAACTTACTGCCGGACACAAAGCCAAAAACAGTTCGGGATGAAGAGAAGCTAGAGCAGAAGAAGGAAGAGGAAAGGGCGCAGTGGTTGGCGGAAAAGCGAAGCCAAGCACGTGCCAAAGCGTTTGTATACACCGATGACATCGCGGATGAAGCTGTCACAGACGAGAAGTTGGCTTCTTACTCCATTAGCGGTTCTAAACTGAAGCGGGAAAGCGTGGATACGGACGCCTTGTGCGACTACGCTGTTTCCGCCATTAAGATAGCGGATAACGCAGTAACGGGCTCAAAGCTCGCTCCGGAATCGATATCCGGAGAGCATTTAATACGCAATGCCATATCCGGAAGTAAAATTCGGGACCGTTCCATTACAGGCGGGAAAATTAAAGACGGAAGCATTACTTCAGAGAAGCTGGCGGACAAAACGATTGACTCCGACAAAATTGCCGAGGGCTCCATTCAAACGAAACATTTAAGTGGATTTATTATTACTTCCGAATTAATTCAGGATCAATCGATTACTTCGGACAAAATTCGCAGCGGCGCCATTCAAATCGAAAACTTGGCTAATGAGGTTGTCGATGCATCTAAGCTGGGTGAGGACGCGATTACGACATCAAAGATACGAAACGGCGCAGTGACGGGTGACAAGTTGGCCGCGGGCAGTGTGAGAACTCCGCATCTAGTAGATGGCAGTGTGTCTGGTCGAGCAATAGCCGATCAAGCCGTAGAAAGCCGCCATATCGGTCACGGACAGATTCAGGGCATTCATATAGCTCCCGGGTCCTTAATCGGATCTCAGCTTCAGGCTCGCTCCGTCCATGGCAGCCACATCGCTTCAGGCTCCATTGAGTCCAAACATCTTCATGAAGAAGCAGTACGGCAGGAGCATATCGGGCAGAGCGAGATTCAAAGCTGGCACCTTAGTGAGCAATCCGTTAACGCGGAGAAGCTAGCCGACCAGGCAATTACGACGATGAAGCTCGTCGATCATGCAGTAACTGCCTCCAAGATAGCCGATCAGAGTATTGTCTCTACGAAAATAGCCGATGAAGTGGTCCAGTCCCGGCATATTGCGAAACAATCGATCGGTTCGCAGAATATAGCTCCGCTATCCGTGAATGCACAGCATATTCATCCGGATGCTATCGGAGGAGAACATATCGAGCAGGACTCCATCGCGGATAAGCACCTCAAGGACGGGGCGGTAAAAGCGTATAATATTGCACCCGGGGCGGTCCAGGGCCAACACTTGGATGTGCGAGCGATTAACACGACGCACCTTGAAGATGGTGCGGTGACGACGGAGAAGCTGGCTCTGCAAAGCATTACGACAGATCGCGTCGCTGACGAATCCGTTACGCGGCAGAAGCTGGCGGAATGGAGTGTCACTTCGGATAAATTGGCAGACGACAGCGTCTTGGCACGACACCTCAGCGATGGTGCCGTCAGTTCGCCGGCCATTGAACAGAACGCCGTGCTTGAGGGGCACATTGCACCGGGAGCGATCGGCAGCGAGCATATCCGCTCTCAGACGATCGAATCCGCCATGCTGAAGCAAGAAGCGGTTACCAGTGATAAGATTGCTCCTCATTCGATACGGGATCGGCATATCGGAGCAGGTGTCGTTCATTCCCATCACTTAGCTGATCATGTTGTCACTTCGCTGAAGCTGTCCCCGGAAAGCGTATCTACCGATAAGCTGAGCGACATGTCGGTCACCTCCATCAAGCTGGCGAATATGAGCGTGACTACTGACAAATTGGCGATAGACAGCGTGGAGGCCATTCACTTGTCCGAGGGTTCCGTCACTTCTGAAGCGATACGGGACGCGTCGATACTGCCACTGCACATTTCGGCTTCGGCCATCGGAAGCGATCATCTGCAGCCGGATTCGATTAACAGCCAAGCGATTCAAAGCGAAGCGATAAATACGGAACATGTGGCACCTCACAGTATTACCTCCCGGCAATTGGCACCTGACAGTGTTCAAGCCGTTCATATCGCCGATGATACGATTGGCAGCATGCACCTTCGTCAGCATAGCATCGAGAGCGCGCATTTGCAGGACGGGGCGGTCACAGAGGAGAAGCTGGCTGGAGACAGTGTAACTTCTGAGCATATCCAAGCGGCTAGCGTTACCGAAACACATGTTCAGGACGGGGTCATTACTTCCCGCAAGTTGGCTCATGAAGCGGTGCAATCTGAGCATCTGTCTGAAGGTTCAATTCAAGAGCGACACCTTGCTCCGCGCTCGGTCAATGAAACCCATATCCAACCGCAAGCCATTACGGCCGATATGCTGCAGGATAACAGCATCACGAACGATAAGCTGGCACCTCAAGCCATTATGAGCAAGCATATTGCGCTCGAAACAATCTCAGGCAAGCATTTGCGGGTCGAATCTATTCAAGGCTATCATTTGAAAAAAGGAACGGTTTCCTTGCTGCATCTCGGCCCGGATGTGCTCTCAGGTGATTTTCTTCCGGAAAACGGCCTGCCTGGGCGCAAACTGCAGTCGGAATCGATTCAAAGCACGCATTTGGGCGACTCTGTCATTCGAGAACGGCATGTAGACACAGGAGCCGTTACCTCGTCCAAAATCGCTCCGTATGCCGTTACAAGCGAACATCTGGAAGCAGGGGCTGTAACAAGCGGACATATTGCGCAGCATGCCGTGACGAGCAGCCATATTCAGGAAGGAGCCGTGACGGAACGGCATATAGCTGAAGACAGCATATCGGGATTGCATCTGCAAGAAGGCGTAATATCCAGCTTGCATATGGCTGCCGATGCAGTACGCTCAGAGGCGATTGCGGAAGGTGAAATCTGCAGTCGGCACATCGCAAAGCATGCGGTTGTTGAAGAGCACTTGGCTGAAGGCTCGGTATCCATGGAGCATTTACAAAAGGATTCCGTCGCCGGTGAGCATTTGCGCAGCTCTTCGATCGGTTCACATCACTTGCAGCCGGATTTGATTGAGTCGAAACATTTGAAGTCAGGCATTATTTTATCGGAGCATTTGACCGAGGGGGTCGTGCTGCCTCATCATTTGCGCGAACAGATTATTAACGAAGCGCACTTGCAATCGGGTATTGTCCGGACGGATACGCTGCAAGACGGTGCCGTTCATGCAAGTAAAATGGCCGAGGGAGCCGTGCAAAGCAGACAGTTGGCTGAGCAAGCGGTTGAGCCCCGTCATTTGACAGACGAGGCGGTTCAAAGCCGCCACTTGGCGGAAGGTTCCGTAGAGGGCCGTCATCTGGCCGGATGCGAGGTTGGCGCGGAGCACATCGTACCGATGTCGATTAAGAGCCGCCATTTGGCAGAGAACAGCATCCAGAGAAATCATCTGGCGCCTGGAGTCGTGCAGACGAAGAATGTGGAGAATGATGCGGTCACTTCTGAAAAAATAGCACCGAAAGCGGTGCGCAGCGAGCATATTGAACCTCGTGCCATCGCGGCTTATATGCTGCAGGATGCAAGCATCATCAATGAGAAGCTGGCGGATGGCAGCGTTACGAGCAACAAGATTGCGAAGCGCACCGTGCATTCCGCACATCTCAACTCCCAATCTGTACAGTCCGATCATATCGGCAATGAGGCGGTCGAAGCGCGTCATATTGCAGACCGTGCTGTACGGACTCATCATATCGGACCTGGCGAAGTGGATGGCACGCATATCGCCGAAGCCTCTATCTTCGGACCGCATTTGCGGCAAGCCTCGATTCGGAGCGATCATCTGGCAGACGGCTCGATCTCGAGTGACAAGTTGACGGACGGAGCGGTAACAGAGAGCAAGCTGGGGCGCGGAACGGTAAGCAGCGAGCATTTGCAGCTGCAGTCCATTACGAATGCGGTTCTGAAGGATGGCTGCGTAACGGTCGACAAGATTGCGGCTGACAGCATCACTTCGGAAAAATTAAGCGCCCATGCTGTAGGTTCTGCACAATTGGCGCTCGAAGCGGTCAAGGAAGAGCATCTAGAGAATGGTGCTATCGGTTCGCGTCAGATCGCTGCTCAAGCGGTGCGGGGACATCATATCGGATCTGGCGAAATTGCCACTTTCCACCTTCAGGCTAACATCGTGGGCTCTGAACAACTGAAGGCTTCCTCCGTACGGGAAGAGCATATCGCAGATGCCGCCATTACTGGAGAGAAGCTGCAAGAACGCTCCGTAACTGGAAAAACTATTGCGCCGAAGGCAGTGTCGGGGGAGCACATTCAAGATGCTGCCATTACGACCGATATGTTGCAGGCAGGCAGCGTCACGAGTGGGAAGCTGGCGCATGGTACGGTAGGCGGTGAACATCTATCGCGGCAAGCGGTCGGACCGCAGCATTTGCAGTTGAACAGCGTGCAGACAGAGCATATCCAGGATGAGTCGATTCATGGAGCGAAGCTGGCGGAGCGCGCGGTGTCGAGCACGAAGCTGGCAACGGGAGCCGTTCAGGCCGATCATATCGAAGCCGGGGCTGTGCAAAAGCAGAGCCTGGCTGACGGCAGCGTCACCACGTCGAAGCTGGCGAATGGCGCGGTGACGGCCGAACAGTTGGCTGATGGCAGCGTATCTGCGCACAAATTGCAGGCAGAATCGATTCAGCGCAAGCATGTAGCAGCCAACGCGGTAGGAGAAGATCAGATTAGCTACGGGGCGGTGAAGGGAAGGCACATCCAGGCGGGTGAAATCTCTTCGGCACATCTCCAGCCGATGTCTATCCGACCGGAACATATTCTTCCAGGGGCTTTTCAGCTCAATCATTTGGCGATGGATGGATTGAACGGTGAGCACATCGCAGATTCATCGATTAGCGGAGCTAAATTGAAGGAGCAGAGCATTGCGTCGTTACATCTGCAGCCTGCCGCGGTGACGGAAGCGGCGTTAGCAGATGGCAGCGTAAGCGGAGCGAAGCTGGCGCCGGACGCCGTAGATGGCGAGCATCTGGCGAGCGGTTCAGTGGGAGCGGAGCATTTGCAAGCGGGAGCGGTCGGCAGCGAGCAGCTCAGAAGCGGAGCGGTGACTGCGACGCATGTGCAATTGGGAGCCATAGGCAGCACGCATGTGCAGCCGAATGCGATTGGTGCGGAGCATCTGCAGCCTGCCGCGGTGACGGAAGCGGCGTTAGCAGACGGCAGCGTAAGCGGAGCGAAGCTGGCACCGGGAGCCGTGGAAGGCGAGCATCTGGCGAGCGGTTCAGTGGGAGCGGAGCATTTGCAGGCGGGAGCGGTCGGCAGCGAGCAGCTCAGAAGCGGAGCGGTGACTGCGACGCATGTGCAATTGGGAGCCATAGGCAGCGCGCATGTGCAGCCGAGTGCGATTGGTGCGGAGCATCTGCAGCCTGCTGCGGTGACGGAAGCGGCGTTAGCAGATGGCAGCGTAAGCGGGGCGAAGCTAGCACCGAACACCGTAGATGGTGAGCATTTGGCGAGCGGCTCGGTGGGAGCAGAACATTTGCAGACGGGTGCAGTTGGCTGCGAGCAGCTTAGAAGCGGAGCGGTCAATGCCACGCATGTGCAGTTCGGCTCTATCGGCAGCTCGCATGTGCAACCGAGTACGATCGGAGCCCAGCATCTGCAGCCTGCCGCTGTAACAGAAGCGGCGTTAGCAGATGGCAGCGTAAGCGGGTCGAAGCTAGCACCGGACACTGTAGATGGTGAGCATCTGTTGAGTGGTTCGGTGGGAGCGGAGCATTTGCAGGCGGGCGCAGTCGGCAGCGTGCAGCTCAGAAGCGGAGCGGTGACTGCGACGCATGTGCAATTGGGAGCCATCGGCAATGCGCATGTGCAGCCGTCCGCGATCGGTGCAGAGCATCTGCAGGACGGAGCGATAAGCGAAGCAGCCCTTGCCGACGGCAGCGTGAGCGGAGCGAAGCTGGCATCAGGAGCCGTAGATGGCGAGCATCTGGCGAGCGGTTCAGTGGGAGCGGAGCATTTGCAGGCGGGAGCGGTAGGCAGCGAGCAGCTTAGAAGCGGAGCGGTGACTGCGACGCATGTGCAATTGGGGGCCATCGGCAATGCGCATGTTCAGCCGAGTGCGATTGGAGCCGAGCATCTGGCGAGCCGTTCAGTGGGGGCGGAGCATTTACAAGCGGGAGCGGTAGGCAGTGAGCAGCTCAGAAGCGGAGCGGTGACTGCGACGCATGTACAATTGGGAGCTATCGGCAGCGCGCATGTGAGGCCGTCCGCGATCGGTGCAGAGCATCTGCAGGACGGAGCGATAAGCGAAGCAGCCCTTGCCGACGGCAGCGTGAGCGGAGCGAAGCTGGCATCAGGAGCCGTAGATGGCGAGCATCTGGCGAGCGGTTCAGTAGGAGCGGAGCATTTGCAGGCGGGAGCGGTAGGTAGCGAGCAGCTTAGAAGCGGAGCGGTGACTGCGACGCATGTGCAATTGGGGGCCATCGGCAATGCGCATGTTCAGCCGAGTGCGATTGGAGCCGAGCATCTGGCGAGCCGTTCAGTGGGGGCGGAGCATTTACAAGCGGGAGCGGTCGGCAGTGAGCAGCTCAGCAGCGGAGCGGTGACTGCGACGCATGTACAATTGGGAGCCATCGGAAGTGTGCATGTACAGCCGAATGCGATTGGTGCGGAGCATCTGCAGGACGGGATGATAAGCGAAGCAGCCCTTGCCGACGGCAGCGTAAGCGGAGCGAAGCTGGCACCGGGAGCCGTGGAAGGTGAGCACCTGGCGAGCGGCTCGGTGGGAGCGGAGCAATTGCAGACGGGCGCAGTCGGCAGCGTGCAGCTCAGAAGCGGCGCAGTTAATGCGACACATGTGCAATTGGGAGCTATCGGCAGCGTGCATGTGAGGCCGTCCGCGATCGGTGCAGAGCATCTGCAAGATGGGGCAGTGGGCGATTCGGCCCTTGCAGACGGCAGTATTAGCGGGGTGAAGCTGGCATCGGGTGCGATTGGAGGCGAACAGATTGCTGCAGGTTCCATTGGTATATCTCACCTGAGCGAACACACCTTGACGCTGCTGGCAGGTGCCGCACAACAGCCACATCCAACCCCTGCAACGCTGGACACGATTAAGGGAGGCGGCCTTGGCAACGGAATTATCGAAGCCCGGCATATGCAAGCCGACGCGATTGGGAGCACTGCGCTGCAAGACGGCGCCGTTACTACAGTTAAGCTGGCGACTCAAGCGGTAGGCTCCATTCACTTACAGGATCAGAGCGTTAAGGCCGCTCATCTGGAGCCATATTCGGTTGGCTCGGAACAACTGGATACGCATGCCGTGCATAGCGATCATATTGCTCCGAATACGATACTTGCGAAGCACATTTCCTATGGAGCTATTCACAGTTCTCATCTGGCGGCGGGAGAAATATGGGGCACGCATATCGCCGCCGACGCGATTGAAGCCGGTCACCTTGCACCTAATGCTGTACAATCGGTTCATATCGGCCACGACAGCGTGCAATCCGAACACCTGCAGGCTCAAAGCGTCGATTCGGAGCATATCCGGAACGGAGCGGTACGGGAAGCAGCTATAGCCGACGGGAGTGTATCCGCCATGAAGCTGGCGGATCAGAGCGTAGCTGCGAAGCATCTAAGCCCGCAAGTCGTACAGCAGGAGCATCTGTCCTTCGACCTGATTACCGAACAGCATTTACAAGAAGGCAGCGTCGGTGCCGGTCATTTGCAGCCAGGAGCCGTAACGGTTGAAGCCTGCTCTTTCGGTCCGGTCCGTACAGGGAATGGAAAGCCAGCAGCATTGCAGCAGTTCGGAATGACGGCATTTACGTTCAGTGATCATGACGAAAAAATAGAGCTGGCCATTCCATTTGAGGAAGCCTACGCAGGCTGTAATTACACGATTGTGGCGATGACCAATCACTCCGCTTGCTATGCTGTTCTAAAATCACAGGCACCGGATCATGCCGTAATTGAAATCATTCGTATGAGAATTAGCCCGCAGCCAGCTGGATTCGTATCCTGGATTGCGCTTGGCTGAATACGGGTGTCAATGAGTCAGTTCAAGAAGAGAAGAAGCCGTTGGCATACGTTGACGGCTTCTCTTTTTTTTGATCATTTTAGAATGTATAAGAAAAATCGGGATAAAAGATGTCCTTCGCCTTGAGTCGTCACGTTCCCTTTCCCTTTCAGACGAAAAGATGTTATCGGGCCCCGTGAAGTTGCTCTTATGACCATTCTCCCATACAGTCAGGAGGGATAACGTCGAGGTTAAGTGATATGTCCGTTTCTATACCATTACATTAGGCGGCCGAATATGATGTCAATCAACCAGAGTGGTCGTTTGTCGTGTCGGTTATGTAGCAAAGCGTCCGTTCCCGTTCGGATTGCCTGCGCTTCAGGAAAAAAGCCGAGCGCGTCTGAATGCGCGCGATGAGCTCCGGCAGAGATACGATGAGCAGCGCAATCAATAGCCAGACGTTCCAGGTGCCCACTGGTTCATCCTGCCCGTCCGGTTACGGAATGACACGGTATAGAATAAGTATCATGCTAAAGAAGAAGAAAATGAACCGTTCGATCGGGTCATTTCCTTCTTCTTTATTGTTGGTGCATGAATCGCTGCTAATTTCCGCATGTGCGGGACGGCATATGTACAGATGCCGTTGCAACATTCCGGTTCATTCATACAATGTGATGTATACAGAGGCGGAAACGTAAACAGGAGGTGATACGAATTGCGTCAGGCGAAGCGGCTTCGACCGCGGTTCACGCGAGGGCGTAAACGGCGCACTCGCATGCGGTTCATAGGTACTCATCCTCATCCTGTCGTCTCGGTCATTATTCCTGTCATGAACGAACGGCGCACGATTTCCCGCGTTATTAAAGAGGCTGCAAGGGTGCACCCGCAGACCGAAGTCATCGTCGTCTGCAACGGAACGACGGATGGCTCGGATCGAATTGCCGCAGCCTTGGGCGTTCGCTTGCTCCGTTTCCCATCACCGCTTGGTCATGATGTGGGCCGTACTGTCGGAGCCCAGGCGGCTGGAGGGGACATATTACTATTTATTGATGGGGACATGATTATTCCGGCTTCGAAACTGCGGCCTTTTATTACAGCGGTGGCAGGTGGGATTGACGTCGCTTTGAACGACTATTCGGGGCCTACCAACAAGCGTGAGGTACATCGGGTCGTCTTGGCCAAGCATGCTTTGAACACTTTGCTGTCCAGGCCGGAGCTGAAGGGGACATCGCTTACTGCGGTCCCTCATGCTATTAGCCGCCGCACCTTGGATACTATCGGCTCGGAGGCGTTATCCGTTCCGCCGCTCGCGCATGCCATGTCCGTTCTGCGTGGGCTTAACGTCAAAGCGGTGCACGCTGTCGACGTGGGCAAGCTGAATCCGATTCGAGTTCACGGTCGGGATCCGCTTGAGCATATGATTCAATATGATCATTTGCAAGCAGTGCGTTGGATCGTTGAACAGGCTGGAGATCGTGGAGGTCATTCCGATTTAACAAGACAACGAGGGCGGGTGAAATGACGCGATGAAGCAAATGAAGCGGAAAGCGGCAGGTCGCGTGCATGGATTCAACCACAAGCGCTCTCAGACGAAGCGAATGTCCAAGGCCGCCAGAAGCACCAACCGCATCGGTTCGTGGCGCAGCTATACGAAAATGAAACAAAGCGGCGGGAAGCGGCTCTCGCATTCCAGACGGAGATTCGTTCGGTTCCATTCGGATAAGCGAACACACGCCCACCCATCGTCCGGTCAGGCAGCAGCGGACCGCCGGACATCGGTTCCGGTGGAATGGCTCCGTGCCGCAACTGAGGCAGGGCATGCCGATGGAAGGGAATATGCAGGCGCTTGTGAGACGCCATCCAGCGTTCGGCGAGCCAATGTCATTCGCCGCATGCAGACGCATTTCTCCCACTTTTCAGAGCGATATCAACCTATTGCTGTAGCTTATAACCAGGTGAAGGCATTAGCCGCAGCATATCACGAAGGTTTTACCGTTCCCTTTTTCCCGCAAGCGAAGGATGCAGTTCTTCTCCCGACGACGAAGACGATGGACGTGGTGGTCACCGCATGCAATGAAGAGAACAGCATCGCAACCGTCATGAAGGAACTATCCCGCTTGCCGTTAGGTGAAACGATTGTGGTTGTTAACGGCTCGACAGACAACACCTTGCATGCTGTCCGTCAGTCTTCCGACGAGGCGACGGTTATTCATTATCCGGAAGCACTCGGTCATGATGTCGGACGTTCGATCGGCGCAAAACTATCGCGGGGTGACATCGTGCTGTTTGTCGACGGAGATTTTGCGATACCTGCAGAAGAGCTGGGTGCTTTTGTGTGGGCGGTTCATACCGGGGTGGACGTGGCTTTGAATGATATCGGTCCGTTCCTGCACAACTTCGATAAGCAGGACGGAATTACGCACTGCAAGCAGTGGTTGAACCGTAGCTTGGGAAGAGATGACTTGTATGCGAATTCCATGACAGCCATCCCGCATGCTTTAAGCCGCAAGGCTCTTGATACTATCGGTTTTCAAGCATTGAGCGTGCCTCCGAAGGCTCAAGCGCTCGCCATGGCCCGCGGCCTCAATGTACAGTCGGTCCATACGGTGGATGTCATCAACAAGAACCGCGTTCGCGATACGAACGTAGGAGCAGTCAATCCTGTGGCTGCGCTTATTCTGGGGGATCATCTGGAGGCGCTTCGGGCTTTAATGGACGAAGGAGCGTCCATGCTGCGCAGTGACCAGCAACGTGAACGTATTGCGCTGAGGAGGAATAGCATATGACGGCACCGTATCGCTCTCAGATGACAAGCATCATCATTCCTACGCATAACCGTCTGGCGCTCCTGCGAGAGTGTGTTGAAGCGATTCAAGAACATACGGCCGTTCCTTATGAAATCATAATCGTCGACAATGGTTCTACTGACGGAACAATAGATTTCTGCCTGCAACAGAGCCTGACTTTCGTCTCACTGCCGGACAATCGCGGCTTTCCTGCTGCGTGCAACAGAGGGCTTCAGATTGCTTCCGGAGAGCAACTGTTATTGTTGAATAATGACGTCGTAGTGTCTTATCGGTGGTTGGATAATCTGTTGGATGCATTGTACGAGACGGATGTGATAGGGATCGTCGGTCCGACTACAAATTATGCTAGTGGAAAACAACAGGTCAGCTATCCATATGATGATATACAGCAATTCCATCGATTAACCCGCTCGGTGAACGCGCCTGACCCGGCCAAGCGCCAGCGCGTGCAGCGAATTGTCGGCCTCTGCTTTTTGTTCAAGCGCCAGTTGCTGCATACCGTAGGACTATTTGATGAACGATTCAGCCCCGGCCATTACGAGGATGACGATTATTGCTATCGCGCTCGTCTGCAAGGCTACGAGTTGACGTTATGCGGTGATGTTCTCGTGCATCATTACGGCAGCGCCAGCTTTCGCGATCACGGGGAACAAGCGTTGAAAGAGCTTATAGGACGCAATTATGACCGTTTTGTAGAAAAATGGAATCTGAATCCACATTTGTTCATGTAAGGAGGGAGAAGGATTGAAAGGAATCATTCTGGCGGGAGGCACTGGCACCCGTCTATATCCATTGACTAAGCTAATTAACAAGCATCTGCTGCCAGTAGGGAAGCATCCAATGGTAAGCTACGGCATTGAACGTCTTCGCACGGCAGGCATCAAAGATATATTTATGGTCATTGGCCGATCTTCTGCTGCATTATATACCGATTACTTCGGCAGCGGGAGAGCGCACGGCGTTCATGTAACTTATGCCATTCAGGAGGAAGCGGGAGGCATCGCGCAAGCTCTGTCTTTGGCAGAACCCTATCTTGCTCCAGGCGAGAAATTCGTCGTGCTGCTGGGAGATAATCTATTCCAAGACGACTTGACTCCTTATGTGAAGGCATTCCACGAGCAGCCTCAAGGGGAAGCGCGCGTACTGTTGAAGCACGTCCACGATCCACGCCGGTATGGTGTTCCCGTATTTGATGCTGCAGACAAGGAACGCATCAAGCGAATCGAAGAGAAGCCGAAGCATCCGCAATCCTCGTATTGCGTTACCGGGATATATATGTACGACACCGACGTGTTCAATCATATTCATTCGATTGTTCCGTCTGCGCGAGGAGAACTGGAAATTACGGACGTGAACAATTGTTATGCTCAAGCTGGCAAGCTTCAATATGATATTATGCAAAATTGGTGGATTGACGCCGGGACTTTTGAATCGCTGCATGAGGCGGCCATTCAACTTCGGGGGGTGCACCTGTGAGAAAGCTGCTTGTCACTGGCGGGATGGGGTTTATCGGCAGCAACTTCATCCTGCACATGCTATCTCGCTATGATGATCTGCACATTACGAACATCGATGCGCTCACCTACGCTGGCAATCCAGATAATTTGTCAGACATCGCTCATTCGGACGCTTATCGCTTTGTTCGGGCAGATATAACGGATGCAGAGCAAGTGGGGCGTATATTTGCCGAGAATCCGTTCGATGGAGTCGTTCATTTTGCTGCAGAATCTCATGTAGATCGCAGTATTGTCCATCCAGAGGCATTCGTGCGTGCCAACGTGCTGGGAACGTTCCACCTGCTAGAAGCGGCAAGACGCTATGAGACACCGAAATTCATACATGTATCGACAGATGAAGTGTATGGGACATTGGGAGATACCGGGTACTTTACGGAACAATCACCGCTCATGCCCAACAGCCCTTATTCGGCAAGCAAGGCAGGCTCTGATCTGTTAGCACGCTCCTACGCACAAACCTACGGATTGCCGGTCATCATTACCCGCTGCTCGAACAACTACGGACCAAGACAGTTCCCCGAGAAATTGATCCCCACTATCATATTGCGCGCGCTTCATGACGAACCGATTCCGATATACGGTGACGGTACTCATGTGCGGGATTGGCTATACGTGATGGATCATTGTGCAGCGATAGATGCGGCATTAAGGCGAGGGATAGCGGGTGAAGTGTACAACATTGGCGGACATCATGAACGCACCAACCTCGAGGTGACGCGCATGGTGCTGCAGGAGTTGAGGAAGCCTGAGTCCTTGATTACGTTCGTGGCGGACCGATTAGGTCATGATAAACGGTACGCCATTGACCCGGCGAAGACGGAACGAGAACTTGGCTGGCGTCCAGGCAAGGAGTTAGAGCAGGGAATGAAGGAAACGATTATGTGGTATGTAACGAATCGGAGCTGGTGGGAACGCGTCCGTTCCGGCGCTTACCTCGAGGGACGCTGAACCGGCATCTTTGGCCGAACGGCACCGTAAGGGCCATGAGGATGAAAAGGACGGTGAACGCATGTCAACGACAACGACGCGGAAGGCGCAGATTGTGCCGGCCCCTCCTGCTCTGCCTGCGAAGCGTCGCAACAAATCGGCAGCTGCATTACGCTTCAAACGCAGAACATTGCCAGAACGTCTGAGCACGCGGCGAAAGAAACAGTTAAGCAAACGGGGGAAAAAGTGGATGCGGAAAAAGCAGCCGCGTCCGGTTATTGAAGCTCCGTCTGAGCCTCCTGCGCCAACTATTGATGTGGAAGCGGTGAAGCGGACCTCCTATGAAGATGGATTCCGCAAAGGTAAATATGAAGGCGGTGAAGCTTTTCTAGCCCGCCTTATTCCCGAAGATATGATACTTCCGGACATTCCGGTAGAGCACGTCATTGCACTCGGATTCGAACAAGTCAGGCATTTGCTGCAGCCGCTCATCGCTCCGTTAACCGTGTATGTCGAAATGCAGCAAGCGCTTGAGCAGCGAGCTCCATTATCGGTCGTTCGGTTGGGGGACGGTGAATTGCTCGCTCTGGCGCACGATAAAGTGCTGTCGTCTAATTTGGTGCGTAAAGAAGCACCCTTTTTAGGGTATGCCGGGATAGATGTCCCTGACCATGAGTACCGTGAGCAATTGGCTGAATCGGTACGGAAAGCCACCTTCGTCGGCGTGCCAACCTCCCGCATGCCTAATTTCCAGGGACTGCTTTATCCAACCTTGCGCGCTTACGGAATGCAAACCCGTCAAATGCGTCTTACTTACTCCATAGTGAACTATTTGTTGGCGCAGCAAGGGCACTTGCTTCAACTGATGCAAGGACGCAGGGTGCTCATTGTCGGGAATACAGGGCCGGAATTGGCGGAGGTGCTGAGCCAGCGCGGCATAGCTGTTGCCGGGGTCATTACACCGGTCATGGGAGTTCGTGATGTTCCTCGCATCTTGCGTGAGGTGTCACGGCATGACTATGATTTGGCACTTATTGCTGCAGGCATTCCTGCCGTTATCTTATCGCAGCGCATTGCCGAGCAGTTCGGTAAAGTGGCACTCGATTTTGGCCATCTGGCCAATAAAATTGCCCGCGGCGAGGCTTCTTTGTAATTTCAGCCGACACGAGGATAACACAGCTAAGGAGGTGAGGCCTTATGGCCCGTAAACGGAGATCTGTACGCAAGCTGAAACTGCGCCGGCAGCGTTCTGAATCGTTTCCGCAGCCAATGTCTGAACAACAAACCAAGTACGAACGGCATGAACAAGGGTATTCGGTTGGGTATGCAGAAGGCCTGCGTGCCGGTCAAGAGCAGTACGGTGTTCCTTTTGAGGGCACGAGCATCGTCATTCCGACTTTTAATAAGGCGGATCTGTTGGAGCAGTGTATAGCGAGCATTCAAAAGCATACGAAAGTTCCGTATGAAATTATCGTAGTCGATAATGCTTCGACGGATTCCACCCCTCAATATTTGTATCGGCATATTAGTCAACTCCGGTTTCACATCCATGAAATCAATCGCGGATTTTCTGGGGCAATCAATACCGGATTGATGATGGCGAAGGGCCGCACGATATGTTTGCTTAACAACGATATTCTGGTGACCCCGAATTGGTTATCCAATCTGCTGAACTGTTTGGATAGCGACGCTAGTATTGGAATGGTCGGTCCGGTTACGAACTATATTAGCGGTGATCAGCAAATCCCGGTTCCGTATGAAAAGATAGAAGATATGTACGCTTTTGCGGCGAAGCATAACGTCCCCAATGCTGGGAAATGGCAGCGCATCGATCGCCTTGTCGGCTTCTGTCTCTTGTTCCGGCGCGAATTGTTCGAGGCAACGGGGTATTTCGATGAAGGCTTCGAAATCGGTAATTTCGAAGATGAAGATTATATCATTCGCGTCCGATTAAACAGGCGCAAGCTGATGATTGCCCGCGATACGTTCATTCATCATTTCGGCAGTGCCAGCATGAAGGCGTTAGGGGATAAGTTCCAAGAGGTAAACAATCGGAATGCAGCCTTCTTCAGCAAGAAGTGGGGCAATCCATACGATTGGATTCATCGGGTACGTGAGCGGAACAACGGTGCTCCGGCTGAGCGAAATCATGCTTATTATCCGACGCACGTCGCGGTCACCGGATTGACGGAGACGCTGTATTGGATCGAGCATGGAACCAAATACCCAATCCAGGGCAAGCTGAATATTCCCGTCGTCAAAGTATCCCAGCTCGATTTGCGGGGATGGGCTACCGGTCCGGTTATGAATGCGGCCACGGTCATTCACAAATGGAACGAGCGATCAGCTGCGGACGGAACGATACCGGACGGGGGCGTGTTTACGACTGAAACGGGGAGATGGTACCAACGTCAAGGGGATTCGTACCGGGAGTTGATGAGCGAGCATGCGGTTGCTCGCTGGCAGCTTAATGGGAAAATGACCGTTCGAACGGAGAAGGAACGGCAATCTTTACAAGAAGGGCTGCCCATTATGGCGGCTCCCGTCATCCAAGCGTACCATTTGTAATCGTTGGAGTATGCGTAAAGAGCCGTACGCATGCTCTTCTTTTTTATTCGATTAGTGCGCGTTTTGGGCGATTGGCCCGTTTACGTCTCCTTAGGCGTAGCATATGTTGTAGAAGGTAATGGCTGAATACGTCCGCAGGCTGCCGGCCATTCGTGTATCGGATTTGGGAGGTAAGACCATGCAACATATCGTTAGTGAAATTATCGTGCACATATCGAATTCACAGCAGCATATGGCTCGAGTATTGGATGCTAAGCGTCAAGTCGCGGTCCGCATGGCTCAAATCATTCACGCACTGCCGGATGTCCATCCTGAATTTGAGGGCATTAGTGGTCTGAAGGAGCAATCGGCCACTGTGACCAAGAACATTGTTGCTTATTTGAACGGTTTAGCGGAGCTGGAAGAAGCGATGGCAGAACAATTGCAGCACATTATGAAAGAATTGAACGATGATTCTGAGGAATAAAGCACAGTGTAAGGAGGATGGTGTCAGGTGAGCAGAGAGCGGTCCTACCATTTAATACTTGACGCTATGGCAAAAATGCAGTGGAACGTGTCCATGATACTTGAAGCGAAAGCGCTGGAAGCCGAAAAAACGCGTAATTGGTTATTGAACCATTTGACGGATAGCGCCTTTGTCACTCATAAAGATCAATTGAGTGATCCCTTGGAAGTTCACGAGCAAATCATAGAGGTCATCGACGGCTTGACGAAATTACAGCTCAGTCTCTCAAACAACATGAAGGCGGTGCTGGATCGCGGTAGCTCGGGTGGATTCGGAGACGGTACTGCGGACGGATCTTTCAGTGGAGAATTTGATTTGGGAGATAAGTTGTAATGATGCACAGGGAGCAGGAGCAGCGGGCAAGAATCGATATGATTCAAGCTATTGTGCGCAGTCAAACGGCTTTAGCTCGCATGTTGGAGCAAGTTGCGGATGTTGCGGATCATTCCGAGGCATCTGCAAAGCGAATAAAAGACAATATCCGCCTATTATCCGATTATCAGCTTAGCTTGTGCGGAATGATTACGGGTTGGCGTTCGCGCCAGCTAACCTTAGGAACTCCTACATCGCCATGGTTGCATCCAGCTTGTAAGCTGCAGCGCATCTTAACCCGAGGAGCACAGGAGGATGAATCTATTGAGAAAGGTCAAACGAGTACGACGGACCCGGATCGCGGGCAGACGTCGGAAGGCAACACTTCGAGCAGGAAGAGCATTGCGGCGGGGCGGAAAAAGCCGGCTGCTCTCGCGGCGGTCGCGTCTTCGCCGGACGCTGCGCTCCCAGCGGCGCCATAAGAAGCTTACGGCCCGCCGCAGAAGAGGATTGCCCAAATCCGAAGCCTCCAATGGGGCGTATAACCAAGGATTTAACGAGACGTATAATGATGGATTCAATGCTGGATTTGCCAAAGGATTTGAAGATGGGCATCAGATGGCATATTCCGGTCAAGCATAATTATATGAGGCTGTTTAAACACGAAGCATAGGCAGTCTGACGCTTGCGTTCTTTTCGCGGGTTGTCGGTCTGCCTTTTTGTTGCTCCATCATCATGAAATGGGGTTGGGTAACCGCCTTTTTTGAATCATAAGGATAAGCGTCCATGATGCATTTGCCGGGGCGGCATATGATGAAGCGTGTTAAAAACAATTTCATGGCGTTCTGTGCCGCTTGCGCCAGAAGCAGGGTGAACGAAGCATGAGAAAAGATCGCAATACCAAAAGGACGGGAATCAAGACGAATGCCTTTCGGAGCGGGTATTCAGAAGGGTATCGAATGGGGTTATGCGAAGCAACGGTTCAGCGTACGCCTAAGCCGCAGCTGTCTTCTTTCGATTTGCGAGTCCTTTACGTACCGCAAGGATTTGACGCAATTGACCGAGGCGTATGCGAGGCGTTAACGAAGCTTACTCGAGAATGCGCACAGGTGGAGCCCGCTCAGATGGCGGAAGCAGCAGAGAGGATGAAGCCTGATCTCGTACTTGTGATGAACGGCTTGCACGTGTATCCCCCGGAACATCTTGAGCATATTGGGCGGCTTCGCCAGATGGGGATGAAGACGGCAGTTTGGTTTGTGGATGACCCTTACTTTTCAGAAGATACGGCTGCTGCCGCTCCTTACTACGATTTCATCTTTACCCATGAGCGAAGCGGCGTTTCGTTTTATAAGCAGTTAGGATGCAATCGTGTGTTTCATCTCCCGCTTGGAGCGGGGATCTCCACCTTTCGTCCCTTGCGTGCCGAACCTGCTTATACGCACGATATTTGCTTTATCGGCAGTGCATTCTGGAATCGCGTGAACCTATTCGACCATATGGCGTCCTTTCTTGCTGACAAGAAGGTAATCATTGCGGGCGGACATTGGGAGCGATTAAGCCGGTATGCGGTTCTCCGTCCGCATATTCGTCAAGGCTGGGTACCGATTGAAGAAACGGCAACGTACTATAACGGCGCTAAAATCGTTATTAATGTACACCGGCCTGTCGAGCATGGTTCAGACAACCGCAACAGCCATCAGTTAGGCGGGGAGTCCATAAACCCGAGAACCTACGAAATATCGGCTTGCGGTACGCTGCAAATGACCGATGTGCGCAGTGAGCTTGCAGAAATGTATACGCCGGGCGTGGATATAGAGACCTTCAACTGTCCCGAGGAGCTCATGAGCAAGATTGATTACTATTTGCAGCATGAAACGATCCGGCAGCGAGTCGCAGTGCAAGGATTGCACACGACATTGCTTAAGCATACGTTCGAGCATCGCGTACAACGGCTGCTGGAAACATTCGTTAGCTCTTAAAACCACTGATGACCAAAAGGAGAGATCTCATGCGAACATTTCGTATACGGCGAAGAAGACGGATCCGTACGGGGGTGGTTCATCCGAGGGAGCATTCTCGCCGCCAAGGACGCAAAGCCGGTTTTGAAGGAGGCTACCAAGAGGGATATTTGCGAGGGCGAGCGGATTATATTGTGAATACGACACAAGCGCAGGTGTCATCTCGCCCCTTGCATGTCTTGTATGTTTCGACCGGAAAAGGATACCCATACTCTCCGTTGGATGAAGGCATCATCTCGACGTTCCAGGGGATGGTAGGCCAGCTGTCCGTGGCAGGACCACGGGACCCGGTTGCCGCAACGGCAGTCCAGCTTCGTCCTGATCTTGTCGTCGCCTTGGATGGAATGGATTTCCCAGCCGAGCAAGTGGATGAAATCCGCGCTCATGGCATACGCACTGCGCTATGGATTACGGACGATCCGTACTATACGAGCATGATGGCCGATATCGTTACGCATTATGATTATGTGTTCACACTCGAAGCGAACAGCGTTCCGTTCTATCAAGGGATTGGCGCGAACGCGCATTATTTGCCGTTCGCCGCCTTTCCGGGTCAATTCCGTCCCATCAAGACGAGATCTCCGCTCCGGCAAAATCTTACCTTTATTGGTTCGGCATATTGGAATCGGGTGAAGTCGATTGAACCGATTCTGCCGCAGCTGATGAAGCGCAACATCGTCATTTCCGGTCTCTGGTGGGACCGCCTTTCCGAATTCAGAAAATACGCGCATCAAATCCAACTCGGCCGCTGGATGGATCCACAGGAGACCGCAGCGTCGTATAACGGCACGAAAATCGTCATCAACATGCACCGTGCACATGATGACGATTCGGTCAATCAGAACTCCGCCAACATCACTGCAGCTTCCCCGAATCCGCGCACCTTTGAAATATGCAGCTGCGGCACTCTGCAATTGACCGACGTGCGCGATGATTTAGCCCGGTTCTATACACCGGGAGAAGAAATCGAAACGTATAGCTCACCGGAAGAGATGCTTGATAAAATCGATTACTATTTATCGCATGAGCAGGAACGCCGCGAGATTGCACTTCGTGGTTTGGCCAGAACATTGCGCGATCATACTTATGCGAACCGCCTTAATCAGATGTTAAGCATCGTCTTCGGATGATGGATCGCCCGGTCGATTACCGTCCGGGTTTGTTATGTCTGTGCGCCTTCTTATCGGGTTGCCAAAGGATTATTTTGGAGTGAAACGACAAGTAAACCGCTTACAACTGCCTCTTTCAAGTGAAAAGCTTCATTTATCTCTTCCTATCACGAGGGGATAAGCTTCAGTGAGCGTTGATGAGAAAATGAATCCATTGATGAAGAGAAAGAGCTGTTTTATATCCGGATTTGCGCCGGATTGCTTGTAACAAGCTTTCATTTCCATTTACACCAAGCCCGGGAAAGGGGTAAGATTCAGTTCAGCAGTATCAATGAAATCCGTTGCGTCTTATTCGCTGAATCCCGCTGTCTGGCGGGAACGGGGGAACCAAATGAAGCGGACAGAGCTGACTGGCAGGATGATGCCGGTATGGCCGTTCGCAAGGGGTGAATCTGGAAGCCAGGCAATTCGTCTGGTCCGGTAGGGGGACTCTTCGCCTCCGAATCCGTCAGCTAACCTCGTAAGCGTACGGAGAGAGGCGCGCCCGACTGTTAACTGTCGACGCACCTCTTTCTTCTAAAAGCAGGGCATCGGACACGACAGGAGGGAATTGAATATGTACGACGCGGACCGAATCATTACCGTGTTCGCACCGAATGCCATGGGCGTCGATTTCATTCGCCAGTTGAGAGGAGCAGGTCTTTCCGTTGCGGCTATCGCCAATAACGGTCGGCTTGTGAAGCGAATGGAGAAGCTGGGTGTCGCGCATGTATGTCGAGTCAACACGACTGATCCTAAAGAATGGAATGTACCCGAAGTGCCAGTGGGGCGCCTCTTCTTGTTCGAACAAAGCTTTGTTTTGTCGTGTCGACTGCTTCAAGTATGCCGGCAATGGTCTTGTGAGCCGATTACGCTAATAACGAAGCGTCATCACCCGCGTTCCATTTACCGGCTTCTCGGTGCGGATTACGTCATTTATACACAGTCGGATCAGGTCTCTTTTTTGTTATCGGAATTTATTCTGGCGGGCTCTCGATCGCAGTCACCCACCGCATGAAATCGTGTTGTTTATGAGAATGGGCGATCGCCAAATCTCTAGATTTCTCCACAGCCAAACTCGTCCTTGCAAGGGCGAGTTTTTTTGAGTTTACAGAATTCATAAAAATCGGAATAGAAGATGTTCAGAGCGCAGAACTCCCTTTCCTTTTTATCGAAAACATGTTGTCTGACTTCCGTGCAGTGGCCTTTCGCTCCATTCACCCGGAGAGCGTCGAGGATTAAGGCTCATACGGTTACGTATATCCTGCCATGAAACGGCCGATCACGATGGCGGTGAACAAGAATGTCAAAGGACGTACCGCCTCCTGATAGAAGGGGAGAATGAAGCAAGGGATCGAATGAAGCAAAGGATCGGATGAAGCGAATCACCGTCAGTTTGAACGCGCTATTTTCATGTATAAACTTTGTCTTTTGCAACTGATTGATGTCTTCTAATAATTCATAGATTCGGATTTCTACGGAACTGTATGGCGGCTGCTAGAGTAAACAGGAACTGGTAACGGACAAGTGGCTCTGTTTTTGTAAATTGTACGCTTGTATTAGGTTCAAATGTCGTGCCGATACCCGTCGTGGACTAATATACTGTAGTACCTTGGCAAAGGAGGTGGAATGATACCTGTTCCCCGTAAGTCGGCAGAACGGGCAGAACCTGATGAAACCAAAGTTGCTCTTATTCTCCCATTTATGCAACAAGACTTACATTACCGGAGCTGAAAAACTGCTTCTTTTTCTGACGCGTGAATTGCAGGCATACTACGATTGCGTGCTTGTCGTACCTGAAGAGGGACAGTTATCTGCACAAGCATCAGCCTATCAGATTCCGTTTATTGTCCAGCCATGCCTATTGTTCTACTCGATGGTGTTGCCGTCGGCGAATTTGCATGCCGAGCTTGAGCATGTGCGGCAGCATTCGGAGTGGGATGCGGTCGTTCGGCTTCTGGCCGACCTGCGACCGGATATCGTGTTGACTAACACCGCGGTGCATGCGCTGCCGGCGCTTGCCGCCAAGTCGCTAGGCATACCGGTGCTGTGGCAGATTAATGAAGCGATTGCGGATAATGCATTCACCTCCAATGCCGTCTCGCTCATTCGAATGTTCAGCGATGGAATCATCGGAGTCTCGGAGACTACCCTTGCGCTGTTTCGCCGTTATGTTGCGGAACCGCATGTTCCCGTATACGTGCTGCCTCCCTCTTGGCACATGGATTCGTTGGAACCGGAACGATGGTCCGAGCTCAGGGCAAGGAAGCGGTATGAGCTTAATCTTTCTCCCGCCCACCGCCTCATCGGTTATATATCCTCTGCCATATACGCCAACAAAGGTTTAGAACACTTTCTGCACATGGCCCTTCAAGTAAGCGAACGTGTCAAGGATGCGCGCTTCGTGGTGGTTGGCGCCCCGGCGGATGAAACGTACTTTAAAACATGCAAGGACAAGGTGAAATCAGCGCCCGCCAATCGCTTTCATTTTATTCATTTTGTGTCTTCCATCCAGTCTATTTACCCCGCAATGGATATCGTGGTCATACCAAGCCTTGCCCCGGAAGGCTTCGGCTTAACTGCGCTGGAGGGTCTCGTGTTCGGCAAACCGGTGGTCGCTTATGGTTCGGGTGGATTAGCGGAAATTATGCGGGCTACCGGCAATGAGGAATCCATGGCCGAACCGGGCAACGTGAACCAATTAACGCAGAAGGTGTTAGATTTGGCGCTGCATCGGGATAAAGCCGAAGCGCTTGGCAGACGCAATCGTGAAGCGGCGGAGCGGGAGTTCGGTGCAGGAACATACCGAGATCGGTTAGCTCACATACTTGTTCACCACGTCATCCATAATCCCGCTATCTATCGTCTCATTCAAGGCTCACAGCCTATCGTTTACTTGGAGGACCATGGTGCGTATCGTCCTATTCCCGCAGCTCATCGGTTCAAGTATGCGGATCCAGCACATGTCCGCCGCCTGCCAGATGCTGTGCTTGCTGCTTTGCCGAAAGGAGCAGCCGTGGAAATGCCCGGGACAGCGCCGCCCGCTCCGGTAGCAGGTACGCGGAAAGAACGGCCGCGCCGTAGAAGACGCAAGCGCCGAGCTCGCACAGTGAGAAGAAGTCGGCGTGAGCTGAGGCGATTGCGCATTTCGCCGAAGCGGCGCATCCGGGCCATTCGCAGAAGCGGGAACAGGAGAGTGCGGCAAGGGCGCAAGCGCGTGCAGCGCCGCAAACGTCCTTGAACTATTTCCTGCTTACATTCGCGAAGCAGACTAAATATTTTTTGAAACGAGGGGATAAGTGCGATGCGTGTCATGACGATTCTCGGAACACGTCCCGAAATCATTCGTCTCAGTGTCATAATGAAGAAGCTAGACCGACTGGCCGGGCGTCATGTCATCGTGCATACGGGACAGAACTTTACCCATACGTTGAGCGCCATCTTTTTTGAAGAGATGCAATTAAGGCAGCCTGATTATGTGATAAACCATAAGCAGCAAAGCTTCGGCGGACAGCTTGCTTCCATGTTTGAGCATGTCGAAATCATTTTGGAGAAAGAGCGGCCAGACAAAGTGCTGCTGCTCGGGGACACGAACAGCGCCTTATCGGCCATCATTGCCGAACGTATAGGCATTCCCGTCGTGCACATGGAAGCGGGCAACCGCTGCTTTGATTTGGCGGTGCCGGAAGAGAAGAATCGCCGCGTCATCGACGCGATTTCTTCCATTAACATGCCGTACACCGAACAGAGCAAGCAGAATTTGATTCGCGAAGGCATTCCCAGCCGGCGGATCGTGGTGACGGGGAACCCAATTTACGAAGTTCTTCTCCATTATCAGGCGCAAATTAATGCAAGCCCCATTCTCGAACAGCTCCAATTACAGCCGCAGCAATATTTCATCGTGACAGCCCATCGCGCAGAGAACGTAGACGACCCTGAGCATTTGATTCAAATTGTGCAAAGCTTGAATACCATTGCCGAGACACAACAGCTCCGTTTAATCTTCAGCATTCACCCACGAACCAGATCTAAATTGACCCAGCATCGTATCAAGCTGCATCCGCTAGTCGAGAGTTATGAGCCGTTCGGTTTTTTTGACTTCGTCCGGCTGGAGCAGCATGCGCGCTGTGCCATTACAGATAGCGGCACCGTACAGGAGGAGTGCTGCATCTTTCAGGTGCCGACCGTAACCATCCGCAATTCGACCGAGCGTCCCGAAACCGTTGATTGTGGAAGCAACGTCGTATCCGGATTGCAAGCCGCCAACATCGTTGATGCGGTATCCATTATGACGGCTTTGCCTACCGGCTGGAGCTGTCCGGACGGATACGTAACGAAGGATGTATCGGATAAAGTAGTTAAATTTTTGCTTGGAGGGAACATCCATGTTTAATGACACGCGCATTCTTGTGACTGGCGGCACCGGTTCATGGGGACATGAGCTAGTTCGGCAGCTGTTACCGCAAAATCCGAAAAAAGTGACGATATTCTCTCGCAATGAATCAAGTCAGGTGGCGATGAGCCGTGCGTTTGAAGATGATAGGTTAAGCTTCTGCGTCGGTGACATACGGGACAAGGATGCGCTCATGCACGCGTGCCAGGAAGTGGACTACATCTTTCATCTCGCTGCACTCAAGCACGTGCCTGTATGTGAAGAACAGCCGTATGAGGCATTAAAGACTAACGTCATTGGAACACAGAACGTCATTGAGGCAGCGGTTGAAAATAATGTGAAGAAGGTCATTTACATCTCTACAGATAAAGCAGCTAACCCGTCGAATTTCTATGGCATGACCAAAGCGATCGGAGAAAAGTTGATTGTGTACGCAAATCTGCTGCGTTCCTCTACCAAATTCGTCTGTGTACGCGGTGGCAATGTGCTCGGCACCAACGGTAGCGTTATCCACCTGTTCATGAATCAAATCAAGACGAAGTGCCAAATTGGAATTACCGATAAAAAAATGACACGATTTTTTCTCACTTTGCAAGATGCGGTCACGCTTTTGTTTAAAGCGACAAAAGAGAGCTTCGGCGGTGAAGTTTTCGTCATGATGATGCCGACCTGCCGCATTATCGACTTGGCAGAAGTGCTGATCGATCATTCGGGTCAAGATAATGTGCGCATTGTCGAGACAGGCATTCGTCCCGGTGAGAAAATTCATGAAATATTGATGAGCGAATATGAAAGTTTGACGACTATCGTGTATGACGACGCCTACTTAGTTATTTTGCCTACCCTTGATTTACCTAGGTTAAAAGAGCAATACAGCCGATACTCTCCGGTCGATTTCTCCAGCTTCAGCTCAGAGCACGATCTGATGAATAAAGACGCTATCGCAGCGCTGCTGAAGCGGGGAGGCTTCTTGAAATGAAAATTCTCGTCATCGGGGGCAACGGAATGGCGGGCCATATTCTGGTCCGCTATTTCCGGGAACAAAGGAACGTCGCCTTGTTCTATACGTGCCGTGATGCAACAGAAGAACACGCTCTAATATTGGATGTGACCGATACGGAGCAAGTGGAACGACTCGTAACTGCCGTGCGTCCTCATGTCATCATCAATGCCGTCGGCATGTTGAATGAAGCGGCGGCACAAAGGCCGATCGAAGCCTATCAAGTGAACGGACTGCTGCCGCATCGTCTGCGGCAGATTGCTGACCGAATGGGAGCGCGTGTCATTCATATTAGCACCGACTGTGTGTTTTCAGGGCATAAAGGGCAGTACCGGGAAGACGATAAACCAGATGGAGCCTCTCTATACGCGGTAACCAAAAAGCTGGGTGAGTTAACCGTTGCACCACACCTCACCATACGCACCTCGATTATCGGACCTGAAATCCGACCGCAAGGCATCGGACTGCTGCATTGGTTTCTCCGTCAAGAAGGAACAATCCAGGGCTATCGTCAAGTGTGGTGGAATGGAGTCACGACATGGGAACTGGCGCGTGCTATTCATCATTACCTTCAGCGCGGAATAAGCGGCTTAATCCATTTGGGGCATCCGCAACCGATTCATAAGCATGACTTACTGACGTTGTTCAAAGATGTATTCCTGAAAGTCAATGTAGACATTGTGCCAACCGACGAGCCTGCTTCAAATCGTACATTGGCCAATACACGTGCCGATGCTGATTATCCACTCCCTTCGTATATCGCCATGGTGACAGAATTAGCGGTAAGGATGCATTGGCGATGAACGGGGGCGGGACACTGCTCGTCACCGGAGCTTCCGGATTTACCGGTCGTCATGCTTGTCGTCATTTTCTGAATTCCGGGATGCGGGTCGTTGCCCTTACGCGGCGTGCGGATGCTGATGTGTCAGCGATGGGAGCGGAAGTGGTCATGTGTGATTTGCAAGATCGTGAGCGGGTCTCGGAAGTGGTGAAGCAGGTGCATCCGGATTATACGCTTCATCTGGCCGGCATGAATTCCGTACAGGATTCTTGGTCCGATCCACTTCACATGCTGGATGTGAATGTAATGTCCACGCTGCATTTGTTGAACGCGCTCCGCCTGACTCCGAACAGCCGTATTCTGATCGTTACATCGAAGCTGAAAGCATCTTATGCTCCTGTCTTTTCGCCGTCTCATCCCTACTCGTTAAGCAAGACATTGCAAGAATTAGCAGCCCTCGGATGGGCTCATCTATTTGCACAGGACGTTCTGCTGGCAGAGCCATCCAATCTGATCGGCCCTGGTTCTTCTTCAGGCATTTGCGGCTTGCTGGGACGCTATATTGTGCAGACGGAAAAAGGAGAAGGGCCGCCGCGCTTCAACATATCCAATCGACATGAACAACGAGATTTCCTCGATGTGCGGGATGCGGCAGCAGCGTACGAACTCATTCTCAAGCATGGCAAGCAAGGACACATTTATCCTGTTGAAAGCGGACGATATCGCAGTTTGGGGAGTGTGGCGGATACATTCGCTCGCTGTTCGCTAGTACCAGTCGAATTCCAATATGGCGATGAGACTGAGCCATACTCCAGCGTTAAACCCAATGACATCTCTTTTCCTGAGCGGTGGGGCTGGGCACCGTTGCGCGCATTTGAACAGTCAGTGGCTGATATTCTGCATTATTATCGGAAGGAGGGGGAACTCCATTGAAGGATTTTACGTTCCCATTAGTAACGATTATCATCCCGTTTTATAACGATCTGTTTGTGGGTCAGGCCCTTCACAGTGCGCTTCAGCAAACGTATCCCCAATTCGAGATTATCGTCGTTGATGACGGTTCCACTCAGTATGCGGATCGCATTCGTCCTTATATGGATCGCGTTCATTACTTGGGCAAAGCGAACGGCGGGACGGCATCCGCGCTTAATCATGGCATCAAGTATGCTTCAGGAGAATACATTGCTTGGCTGAGCTCCGACGATTTGTTTTATCCTGACAAACTAGTTAAGCAGTTGGAGTATATGATGACGTGGAACGCCTACATCTGCCACACGAATTTCGATAACATCAATGGATACAGCCAAGTGACGCAGCATCGCGCGGCCGTAACATTCCCGTCTATGGGCGAATTTTATCAGAGCTTCTTCAAATTCAATCCGGTGAACGGATGTACGGTAATGATGAAGCGCGAATTATTGCAATATATCGGTAACTTTAACGAGGAACTCCCGTTTACGCACGATTTGGATCTTTGGTACCGGGCCATATTGAACGGCTTTGACTTTCATTTCGTCGATGAGCCATTCACGGCTTACCGTTGGCACGGTGGCATGGGTACGATGAAGCATGGAGCCGCAATAATGAAAGAGGCTGCAGAGACGAACAGCCGGTACCAACCGCTTCTTGCTAAGTTTTTGCAGCGGATGTCAGTGTAACGCCGAGAGGAATAAGACGGAGCATCCTATGGTTCGGCTGCTGAACATTTGGGTGCTCCCCTCTGAAGTGAGGGGATGCTATAGGCACATCTCGCTAGGCGCATACCCTTGCCGTGATGGAGTATTGTGCATATGTTGTTAGCGATGAACATCGGCAGCAGCCAAAGGAAGGAGCAGCGTGAATTTGGGAGTGTACTATTCCGAATTATTAGATAATCCGCTCGTTAATGATGAACTGATGGTGAAATATGCAGATATTCGAATTGAAAACCAACATTCACAAGGGGCGAACGTATTGGTACGCCTGATTTGCAACAGGGTCATCGTATCGGAGCATATTCATAGAATAACGCAGCAGGGAAATCCAGGTGACGTGCTTAAAATATCGGACGTGCGGCTTTCACCTGGACCGTATGGATTTCAAGTGTTTACAACCATTATAGGCCATCATCCATTGCAGGTGTCTGTGCAAATGAAAAACAACGAGCAATCCATTGTTCGTACGATTGGAATGGAGACGTTCACGGAGGTTGACGTGTTGAAATAGGGTCCGATCCTATGACTAGAAACGGGACAGTAGATTGAGTGGGAGACGAGGTGAATAAAATGCGAATCGTTGTAACGGGTGGAGCGGGCTTCATTGGGTCACATCTCGTGGATGCTCTAATCAGTCAAGGACATGAGGTGCATATCCTTGACAACCTCAGTACAGGAGGGAAATCGTATGTTACACCGCAAGCGGTGCTTCATGAACTGGATATCGCGGAAGAAGCAGCGGGGCGGGAGATAGAGCTCATCCAGCCGGAAATTGTGTTTCATCTTGCCGCGCAAGCGGATGTTAAGCGTTCCATTGCGCAGCCGGTAATAGATATGCGAACCAATATTCAAGGCACCTTGGTTACGCTTGCCGCATGCTTGAAAGCGAAGGTGCGGCATGTGGTGCTCGCTTCAACCTCAGCCGTATATGGAGACATTGCCCTTGATACGTATGAGGAGCATCAGCCCCCAGCGCCGCTCTCCTGTTATGGACTATCCAAGCTAACGGCTGAACGCTATCTTCAATTATTTGCCCGCTTACATGGTCTGAATGGAACGATATTGCGCTTTGCGAATGTGTACGGACCGAGACAGACACCAAAAGGTGAAGGTGGTGTTATCGCCTTGTTCATAGACCGCCTGCATGCCAATGCTCCTCTTACTATTCATGGGGACGGAGAACAGACGAGGGACTTCATCTTTGTCGGGGATGTTGTGGATGCATGCCTGCGTGCAGCCGAATGCCGCAAGGACGGCTTATGGCAAGTTGGAACGGGGAAGACAACATCCATCAATGAGCTTGTTTATCATTTGCTGCACATTTGCGGAAAGCCTGCACAGCTGGAAAAGCTTCCACAGAGATTAGGGGATATACGTCACAGCTGTCTCAGTTACGAGCGTCTTCGGCAGGATATGGGATGGTCTCCGAAAGTCTCTCTTCTTGAAGGATTGGAACGTACTTATCATGCATATAACGCTAAAGAAAGCTGAATTACGGATTGATATCGTTCACAATTCAGACACGAACTTTTAAGTATGCTTTCAGTTTCATTTAATCTCACATTAGAGTTCATTGGGTATGATGCTTGTTGGAGCATTCTGTGAGGGCACGCCGCATGTGGCTTGCGGGTGCCGTCCACGGGAGGTTAGGACAAGGAGGGTCATTATGTTAGAAGTGAAGGACGTCAGTAAGATGTTCGACGAACGTCGTGGCGTACAGCAGATTGACTTCACGATGGAGCGCGGCGAAATCGTCGGCTTCTTGGGTCCGAATGGCGCGGGTAAGACGACGACGATGCGCATGATTACGGGCTATCTGAACCCGACCGGCGGGAGCATTACCATTGACGGGCTATCCATGTCGGAACACGGTGCTAAAGCTCGCAGCAAAATAGGCTACTTGCCTGAGACACCACCGCTTTATCCGGAGATGACCGTGATGTCGTATTTGCGTTTTGTGGCCGATTTGCGGAACGTTCCGGTTCGGGAGCAGAAGAAGCGTATCAATGAAATGCTGGACAAGCTTGGATTGCATGGCAGAGAGCAACAATTGATTCGAAGTCTATCGAAAGGGTTCAAGCAAAGGCTTGGATTGGCACAGGCCATAATCCACAAGCCTGATCTGCTTGTGCTTGATGAGCCGACATCGGGACTCGACCCGAATCAAATTATTGAGATTCGTCAACTGATCCGTGAGCTTGGGGAGCAGCATACGGTGCTGCTCAGCACCCATATACTCCCCGAAGTGAATATGTTGTGCAACCGTGTGCTTATTATTCATCAAGGACAAATCGTGCTGGACGAACGTCCGGACAGATTAGGCACGGCCATGGGGCAAGAGGTTAGTCTGCATTTGGAAGTGAAAGGACCGACTGAGTCTATTATTCAAGTGGTGTCTGCCTTGCCGCTTGTGACGGAAGTCCAAATTGTCGGCGATGGATTTCAAGAGGCCTGCCGGAAGGAAGAAGTTGATGAGGCTCCGATTACAACTATGGATCATACCGACACGGGTCTAGAAGGGGCTGGACAGGAGGCGGACTTAGCAGTGCAGGTGTGCGTCGACAATTATGAGCTGTCCACCTCACAACCAGGCGTTCTTTCGCCGCAATCAGGAGAGACAATAAAGCTGCGCGTCGTATCACAGGATCATTCCGATGTGCGCGAAGCGCTATTCTACGCACTGGCAGACGCAGGGTACCCTCTACTTGAAATGAAGCGGGAAATGACGAGTCTTGAGGATGTGTTCACTCGCTTGACAACGGAGGAGGATTCAGGTGATGCGTAGGTTCAATGCCATTTTTCGCAAGGAGATGCATGCTTATTTTACGTCGCCGACATCTTATGTTGCTTTTGCGGTGTATGTACTCATTTCCAGCATTTTATTTTATATGAACTTTGTTATGTTTCAGCCTAGCATCATCGATTTCCGGCTCGTATCGGGCAACGCGACCTTTATGTACGTATTTGTTATTCCTTTATTGACAATGAGGCTCTTCTCGGATGAATTCCGACAGGGAACGGATGAGCTGCTGCTTACTTCCCCGGCACGAATGACTGAAATTGTGCTCGGCAAATATGCCGCAGCCCTCGTATTAATGGTAGTTCTGGTCGGCTTTACTCTCATTTATCCCATCGTTATGTCATTTTACGGCACATTGGATATGAAGATGATGATTACTTCCATTATCGGCATGCTGCTGCTGACGGCTGCCATGGCGGCGGTGGGGTTGTTCGCGTCCACCTTGTCGCAGCATCAGATGGTGACGGCGATCGCCTCTTTTGTCATGCTGCTCACGTTCTGGACGATGTTGGATTGGGCCGCATCATCCTCTGGCACGCTCGGAGAATGGCTGATGCCTTTTGCGATGAACACGCGGCTGGACTCGTTCATGAAAGGGGTGCTAAATGGCGCGGACGTCCTCTTTTTCATTACATTGACGGCCGTATTCGTCGTGTTGAGTATTCAGGTGCTTGAAAGAAAACGGTGGAGGTAAAGAATTATGAAAAAATGGCTGCGAGGAACGAACGCTGCTCTGCTGTCGGCCGCCGTTATCGGCATCTTTGTGTTGTTGACGTATTTTTTACAGTCGTTAACGGGATTTCAGTGGGACTTGACGCAAAACAAATCATTTACATTGTCGGAACAGACGACCACGACCTTGACGTCGATACAAGATAAAGTTGATATGAAGCTGTTCTTAACTCCGAACGATGATCCACTGCTAACGCGGCAGGTTGCGGATATGGGGCAGGAGCTCGCGAAGCATAACAGTCATATTGTGTTTCAGCAGTATGACCTGCTGAAGGAGCCGTCATTGGCGCAGCAATATGGGCTGGCAGGAAGCTCGATTGTGTTCGAGCAGGGATCAAAACGCAAGACGGTTGGACTGTATGAAATGTTCAGCGCTGGTGACGGATATGGGGCTTACAAGTTCAGCGGCGAGGAGAAAATGACGCAGGCGCTGCGCAGCTTGACAACTGATAAGAAGTCTAAGGCCTATGTGCTGTCCGGTCATCAGGAACTTCCGCTGTCTCAAATGACGGCGTTGGCTTCCAGTCTTGGCGAAGATAATATTGAATTACAGGAATTGAATCTGTACCGCGAAGGTGAGATTCCGAAGGATGCAGACTTCGTGATGCTGCTCGGTGGCAGCCAGGACCTGACCGATAAGGAAGCGCAGCTGCTGAAGAAATACGCGGAGGGAGACGGGAAGCTGTACATTGCGCTCGGATTCAATCCTGAGATGGAACGGTCATGGAGCAATCTCGATGGACTGCTGCAGCAGCTAGGGGTGGAGAACAAGCATGCGGTAGCGGTAGAAGCGAAAGAGAGCATTCTTTACGATCCATTCACAATCATACCCGAGTATGGTACGCATGAATTGACGGCCAAGCTGTCGCAATACAACTTGCTTACGATGCTCAGTCTGGGGCTGCCGCTTGAGGCAAAGGCGACAGATACGCTGGAAGCGGAACCGATCCTTCGTACGTCAGCCGAATCGTATGGAGAAACAGATCTTGCGCGGCTTATAAAAGAGGGAAGCGAACGCGGAGACCAAGATATCAATGGTCCGTTGACGCTCGGGTTGGCGGTAACGACGTTGGACGGCAAGCCAAAGGCTGTTGTCATCGGCGGTTCCAGTTTTTTGGATGACGATAACATTTATACGCAAGGCAATCGCGATTTTGCATTGAACAGTGTGAACTGGTTACAAGGCAACGATGATCAAGTCACGATTAGACCGCGGGAGCATGAAGCATACCAGATAACATATCTCACTCCAGGTCAAGCGCAGGCCATTTTATGGACGACTGTTATTGGCTTCCCGCTCTTGCTGCTCCTCATCGGGGCCGGACTATGGTGGAGAAGGAGACATGGATAATGAAGAAGGCGCTGCCGACGGTCATTCTGCTGCTTGTATTCGCAGTCGGATTATGGTATGCATCAGCCAACAATTTCTTCCGCACCAATCAGGAGGAAGCCAAGGATACGCTCCTGCAAGTGGATCCACAGCAAATTACCGCCCTGACGATTCAGATTCAGGAAGAACAGGTGGAGCTGGTGAACAATAAGGGGCAATGGGCGATGACCAAGCCGGCTTCCTATCCTATAAATACCTATCCAGTAGACGATTGGTTGTCGACGATATCAAACGTGAGCGTGGAGTCGACGGTGGAGGAGCATGCTGCTGACATGGACAAGTATGGATTGGCGGAGCCGTCTCAGACATTCACCGTGTCCGTGCGTGACGGCAAGACTCACCGCATCAATGTCGGTGCCGAGTCTCCCGTCTCCGGCTTCTTCTACGCAACGGCAGATGATGAGCGGACGGTGTATCAAGTGTCACAATCCGCGCTGTCGAGCCTGGCGCGAACAGCCTTCGACTTTGCTGCGAAGGAGCCTCTGACCTTTCCACTTGAACGGGTGAAGCAGTTCGAATGGAATTGGTCGGGGCAGTCCTATCGCTTGCAACATGTGGACAAAGCGGAGACACCAACGGAAGCCAATTCTGACGACGGCCGCAGCCAAGAGGCCAATAAGGAAGAAAGTGAAATAAAGAATTGGCTGCTTAACGGTAAGTCTATAACCGAAAATGACGCGACGACGCTGATGAACAAGATGAGGTATTGGATGACGGAGCAGGAGCCATCACGGACTGCATCTTTGTCTCATATTGCGAATAATGAACCGGATTGGTCGTTGGACCTTTCGCTGAAGCCGGATCAGGAGGTGACGGGACAAGAGGAAAAAGGAAAAGCAGAGACGCGAGAGTATAAGGGATATATGCAAGGCGAAGAGCTGTGGATTGTTCCGCCAAATAGTGAGTGGGCATATGCCATTCATAAGCAGGAGCTTCTGGATGTTCAGACGCTCTGGCACGGGAAGATGAGCGATAACGAAGATAAACAAGCCACTAAGAAATGAGAGAGAAGGCCTAGAGGAGAAAAACCTGGAATTTTCAAGAGGACGCCGGAGGCGTATAATCCGGCGTTGTCCTCCGGGCCCGTATTCTTCCTAGAACATGGTGTTCTGGTTGGCTGAATCCATAAATGCTTTTCGTCCGGTAGGCACCGCGGGGTTATGTTGAATATAGTCTTCTGTCAGCAAATGGACCGCAGCATCCACTTGATGCTGATTAAATACAGTGTCGAAGAGACTTCGAACGAGTTCCTTATTTCTGCGAAGATGTCCAGCTTCATTCCTAGGGTATACAACAACAGGATATCCAGGATAAACGGGAACGGAATTAGGGTACGGGGTGTAGCCGGTAAAAGGTTGATTTAACATATACCGGTGATGAAAATACATTAATAAAAACCTCCTAATTGGGGTGTAAAGACTTAAGTAATAATATGCATGTAATTAGACATTTGCCCGCAAAACATGAAACTGACAATCATTCAACTGTAACGGATTCAAACTTTGGTATGCGAAGATGTATTCCAAGCGAATCATGGACACGTTGTATTTACGAGCAATGCAGGACTATAGGACGTCTTTTTTCTTGGAATTTGCTTAAGATTACATGGACGAAGCAGCAGCAGGGATTGCCCATGCGCTGATAACGATGGGCGGGATGAAGAAGCACGGAGAATGGAAAACTGCTGCTATGGATGCAAGGGAGAAGTCTGTCTGGAGAATGGAAGATTTACGGGTGAAGTATGCCTGTTGCCAGATAAGAGTAGAGTAAACAAGAAAAAGAAAAAGACACAGAGGGCTTATATGTCAAAAAGAGGGCCATCGCAGAAGCAGTATCGCTTGCGAGAAGCCGCCGCCGAAGCCATAAAGAAGCGTGAGATGCCCCGGCTGCAATCTTCCGTCCTTCAACCCCTCGGCAATGGCCAATGGGATGCTCGCAGCCGAAGTATTGCCATAATATTGTACGCTTGTCAGCGTGTGCTCTATTGGGATGCCAGAGCGTTCGCATATCGATTCAATCATGCGCAGATTGGCACTATGGGGAACAAACTGATCCACTTGATCCGCTGAGTATCCTGCTTCTTTCAATATCCGTTTCACTCCGGCTGGTATTTGCTGCAGCGCCCATTTGTATACTTCTCTTCCGTTTTGGAACAATGTACCGTCAGCCCTCATCTCAATGTCTCCGATGCGCTCAGCTATCGCGCGACGATGCAATACGCCCCCTGTATCTCCCATCGTTAACGAACCGGAAGCAATAAAGCAACTTTGTTCCGTCCCGGCTTCAAGGAGGATAGCCCCGGCTCCGTCGCCAAATAATATGCAGGTGCTGCGATCTTGATAATCCACCGCCCGCGTTAATACTTCAGAGCCGATAACAAGCACCTTGCGGTGCATGCCGGAATCAATCAGACCGATGGCTACTTGCATCGCACTGACAAAGCCTGCGCATGCGTTGGAAATATCTAACGCCATCGCATTGGAAATGCCTAGTCGGGCTTGAACAAGAGCCGCTGTGCTCGGGAAGAATGCATCTGGAGTTGAGGTCGCAACAAGCAGCGCATCTATAGTCTGCACATCCACACCATGACGCTCTGTCAAATTAAGCACTGCATGATATGCTAAATCGCTGGCATACGTATCGGGACCAACAATTCTCCGCTCAATCATACCTGTACGCTGAACGATCCATTCATGATTCGTATCGACCATCGCAGATAGATCTTCATTGGTCAAACGATGCTCCGGTACATAGGTGCCGAATGCTGTAATTCGTGCTTTAGTATGCAGCTTCACGGTTTGCAAGATGATAAAATCCTCCTTTAATACGTATCAAAAAGTGTATAAGTAAATTCAGTATTTTAATTAGCACCTGGTACTAAAGTGCGATGCTCTAATATTATAGTGGCAGCTAAAAATTGTCAACAAAGGATTGTGCAGAGGCGGCAATTTCCAACCCATTCCACTGCAAGGAGTGGAAGAGCGGGAAAAACATATCGGCATAACATCCTCTCGTCAGCGCATGCTATGTGTTGTGACACCCCCCATTCAACTATACAAGGAGGAAATTCGATGCGATTGAAGGTGGCTTTGCTGACAATGACGGCTGCGCTCGTGATGACGATGGGTATGACAGGTTGTACGACTCGGGATAATGTAACCACCAAGAGTGCCCGCCCGAATAACATGTACCGTTCCACAGATGGTGTTCGACCGCTTGACGGGGATTACCGCTTTAATGCCAACCGCTATAATACGAATTTTACCGGAAACGGTTACCGTACGAACACTCTAGATAACAATTTAAGCGGAACGTACGGAACGCACGGTAATTACGACGGCATGTATGGTCATGGTCGTAGCTATGATGGCATGCACGGTCGTAACTATGATGGCATGCATAGCCGTAATTATGATGGCATGCACGGTCGTAATTACGACATGAGTGGCGGACGCTATGGTATGCATTCCGCGAACAGCAAAATGGAAATGAGCCAAAAGATCGCCAATAAGATTGCAACAATTAAAGGCGTGAAATCGGCAAACGTAGTGGTGACGAATAACAATGCTTACGTTGCGGTCACAACGGAACATACAACAACGGCGCCGAAAGGCAAAATGTCTGGAATGAGTACTCATCGCCAAGATGGCCGTACTTATGGAACAAGCAAGCACGGATCTCATATGGGTACTTATGGAACAAGCAAGCACGGATCTCATATGGGTACTCATGGAACAAGCAAGCACGGTTCTCGTTCTCATATGGGTACTCAGGGGACAAGTAAGCATGGTTCTCATGCTGGCTCTTATGGGACACGTTCGACGAGCGCTAGCGATGTCCCTACTGATTTGAAAGAAAAAATTGGCAATATGGTGAAAAAAGAAGCGCCAAACTGTAACAATGTGTATGTTTCTGCCAATCCGGATTTCGTTGATCGGATGAATTATTATAATAATTATGCAGCAAACGGACAGCCACTTACCGGGTTTGCTAATGAATTCCAAGAAATGATTTACCGCATCTTCCCGACGAATGCCGGCGCTAACCCTACAGGACAGCCGACTCGATTGAACAACATGGCTCCAGGAAGATAATACGTCAAGGCTACGATGCAGGACTTGATCTCTCCGCAACAAGTATGCGTTATGCGTGCAGCAGAGAGACAAGCCCTGCATTTACATAAAAGAAGAAGTCTGTCGTTAACGTGCTTCAACCGGGATTGTTTTATGTATGCTGCCTTGTTTTTGGGGAAGGCGAAGCCCATTTTTACGAAGCACCGCACCAAGTGTAATTGCCCTTCATAGTATAACTTTGACTGTATCCCTTAACCTTGTTATATTACAAAAATTTGGGCAAGGAGGGGTGACACTTGAAGGGTAGCGATCACAAAAGCAAGTTCCTGCTGACTAATCGTGAACGCGAAGTCTTTGAATTACTTGTTCAGGACAAAACGACCCGTGATATTGCACAACAATTATTTATTAGCGAAAAAACGGTCCGAAATCACATTTCGAATGTAATGCAAAAATTGAACGTAAAGGGTCGTTCGCAAGCGGTAGTCGAGCTAATCAAGCTTGGGGAGTTAAAAATCTAACAATTAGCCCATCGCCCTGACAATTTTAGCCTTCTTGACCATATCCTACAACGGATCATGTGATAGGGGGTTCTTTGATGAGCAAGTTCGGACGACTTGCACCGAATAAATTCAAGCGTAGGACTAACAGCGTAACGTTGTTGGAATTACGCTTTATTTTTTTAACTGTATAAAAAGAAAAGCGCCTCTCTCGGAGAAGCGCTTCTGCCTATCTGCAATCGTTACATATGAGTGCTGCCTTTAACCCATACGCGTTGAATGTTCAAGTCCACGTCGGTCCAGACGAGATCCGCCTGCTTGCCGACTTCAATGCTGCCGGTTACGTGATCGATGCCAATCTGCTTGGCAGGGTTCGTGCTCGCGAGTTGGGATACTTCAGGGATAGTCAGTCCTACAAAGCTCACCATATTTTTAACAGCCTGAATCATTGTCAGTGTGCTGCCTGCTAGCGAATCGCCCTCGGTCAGACGGCATACGCCATTCCGCATGGTAACAGCCAAGCCGCCCAAATCGTACTGGCCGTCTGGCATGCCTGCAGCGGACATCGCATCAGTAATGATGACGAGCTTGCCCGGTGCCTTGGTACGCGCCAGCATCTTGATGCAGGCCGGATGCACGTGGATACCATCGGCAATGATCTCTGCCGTAATGCGATCATCGGTCAGCACCGCGCCGGCTACACCCGGATCGCGATGGTGAATCGGCGTCATCGCGTTGAACGTGTGCACTGCCTGATTCAACCCCGCGTTCGCCGCGCGAGTCACTTCATCGTATGTGGCAGCAGTATGTGCAGCCGCTGCGTTCACGGCGTGTGCTCGCAGCCAGCGGATGGCTGCAAGCGCATTGTTGCGCTCAGGCGCCAGACTGACTTGCTTCATAAGACCTGGGAAGCGCGCATGCCAATCTTCGAACCAGTCAATTTGCGGGTCAATCATGAAATCAGCGTTCTGAGCCCCTTTATATTTCGGGTTCACGAACGGTCCTTCCAAATGAATGCCGGCCAGTTGCGTATAGTTCATGCCTTGCTTCATATAGCCATCTACTGCAACCATGACCCGGTCAAGCGCCTCGCGGGATTGCGTCATCGACGTCGCGAGCATAGCAGTCGTGCCGTGCTCCATATGATATTTCGTAATAGCATCGTACGCTTCGCTAGTCGCGTCCATAAAGTCCGATCCGAAGCCGCCGTGCACGTGCAAATCAATAAATCCTGGAAGCACCCAGCCGCCTTGAGCGTCGATCGCTTCAGGAGCCCAATCCTGCTGCTGAGCTTCCGTTAACTCGGTCCACTTGCCGATAAAGGCGATGTTTCCGTCTTCGACACGGACAACACCGTCGCACAGTGTGCCGTTCGGTGTAACGACACGCGCATTGGTGAGGGTAAATGTTGAATTAGCCATGGAAATATTTAGCCGCCTCCTTGTCGAGCAATACGACGACGTTCGGGTGCGTTTGCAAGAGCGATGCCGGAACTTCCGTTGTAATCGGACCCGTTAATGCTCGGTGTACGATGTCTGCTTTATCTGCGCCACGAACGACGAGCATAATCATTTTAGCTTTCAAAATAGATCCGACACCCATCGTGACCGCTTGCTTGGGCACTTCGTCAATGGAATCGAAGAAGCGCGCGTTCGCTTGGCGAGTCTCTTCTTTTAGGGTAACAATATGGGTACCGCCGTGCAAGTTCTGATCGGGCTCGTTGAACCCGATATGACCGTTATGCCCGATGCCTAACACTTGCAAATCAATTGAAGCGTCAGCCAGCATTTCATCGTATAGCTTGCATTCTTGCTCTAGGTTCTCCGCGTTGCCATTCGGCACGCGCGTATTTTCTTTATTAATATCGATATGATCGAATAACTGCTTATTCATAAAGGATAAGTACGTTTCCGGATGACCTGCAGGCAGACCGACATATTCATCCAGGTTGAAAGAACGAACGTTTTTGAAGCTCACGTAGCCTTTTTCATTTAAGCGGATTAATTCTTGATAAATGCCAATCGGGCTGCTGCCGGTAGCGAGACCGAGAACCGCATTCTGCTTCGTCTGGACAAGGCTTGCGATAATGCTTGCCCCGATTTGATTCAATTCTTCATTCGTTTGAAAAGTTAACAGATTCATGTGATTGTTACCTCCCTTTATCTTTACGGTACTTGCGTACCATACGATACGATTGCTCCAGCTTGGGGATGTGCTCGTCGAATTGCTCGCTGACCATGCCCGCAAACAAAATGTCAATAATGTGAAGCTGCGCGATGCGCGATGCCATGTCGCCGCGTCGAATGCCTTCTTCTAAGGAAGAAGCGCAAATAGAGATGTCTGCTAGTGAGGCGAGCCGATTGACGCCGACCTTCGTTAAGGAAATGGTCGTGGCGCCGCGTTCCTTCGCACACTGCAGAGCTTCAATCGTCTCCGGCGTTTCCCCAGAATAGGAAATGGCAAAGGCAACGTCTTCTTCGGTAAGGTTCGCAGCAGAAGTGATTTGCATATGAGGGTCGGGGAAACAAGTGGCCCGCTTCCCAATGCGAATGAGCTTTTGATAGAAATCCATTGCTACGATGCCTGAAGTCGCCATGCCATATAGATCGATTTGCCGCGCTTGCTGAAATGCAAGCAGCGTACGTTCCAAGGTGATAATATCCAGTAGCCGTGTCGTATCCGATATAGAACGGATGTGATTGGACTCAATAGCTGAAATAATATCTCGCAGGGGATTACCTGCAATAATATCTTGGTAGGATAACGGTGTTGTCTGTTGAGCCAAATCAGCTGCAAGCTTTGTCTTGAAATCGGGGTATCCGCGAAAATGAAGCGATTTGCAAAATCTGGTCACCGTAGCGGCGGACGTTCCCGATTGTTCGGCAAGCTCCGTGATGCCCATCGACACTACATTGCCCGGAAATTGCAAAATGTAATCGGCTACCTTGCGTTCCTGGGGATGAAAGTCGTGCGCTTGCTGCCGAATCGCATGCAATATACTGGACAATAAAATCATCCTCTTACGGTTGGATTTGATGAAAATAATTTTAATTATTTTCACTCTATTTATGAAAATTATTTCAATGCCACTTTAATCATAGTAAATAAGCGGCCGTATTACAAGCTGAAAGTGAAAAACACCACAATTTCATCACACTTGCTGCAACGCCCGCTCAACGATGCGATTACTATTGCCCTAATTGACGCTGCTCGCGGAATTGGCGCGGGGATAGGCCCAGGCGGTTTTTGAATGTGCGATGAAAATAAGAATAGCTTTGAAAGCCGCACATTTCTGCAATTTGCTCTAGCGGCATATAGCCATGCAGTATCCGTTCACAAGCCATAGTCAACCGGACATGTATCGCATAATCCATTACGGATTGATGAAATGTCTCTTTAAATATATGAGAAGCGCGCGATATGCTTAGCTGCACTGCTTCCGCCACTTCATTCAGCGTGAATGCCTCAGTTGCGTTCATTTCGATATAATGCTTCATCTGATGCGCCAGCTGTGTGCTTCGTTTCATATTTTGGAACGAAGGATGGGAGCGCTCCGTCAGCGTGCGGTCCAGCATATGGTAGAAGGCGAAGGTCAGATGTCTGACAATATCGTTCATGTTGTTGCTGCCGAACAGACGCTGCTCTTGCATAATATCCCGCCATAGCGAAAGCAGCCGGTCATCGATGCCAAGCACTGCTTTGCCGGGACGCTCCCGCTTGTTCCACCAGGAAGCGATCCAAGGACCATTGATAATGAAATAATAGTCAAGGCTGTGCACCTTAGGGAGCGGATCCAATGTGCCCGGATTGCGGTAGCCTATCTGCAAATCGTAGTATTGTCCGGGCGCGAGCAGCAGCATATCTCCGGGTTTGAACGCTTCGAAGCGATCTTCAAGCCATACGTGGGCGCTGCCTTCAAGCTGGATTCGTACAAGATAGTGCTTCAGCTCTGGAATAACCATGCTCATCGGTTTGCTGTGCCGGGCGTATCCTGAGAACATCAAAGTGAAGTCTTTATCTGTTTCAATCGATGGGGACATTGTTTCCTCCTGTCGCAATCGGTTTTGATTTACAATAATTATAGCAAATATAGCAAGATAGTTCATCTTAAAAGGATATCCTTCATTCACACTAGGGAGGCATTGTGGCACAATGAAGGCAGTTCATTGAAAACCTTTTCAATCAGGCAAAAAAATGTTGTTTATTCGTTATTTTTCATATAAAAATGAGGTGGAACAGGTGAAGATTGGATTACAGTTATACACCGTAAGGGACGAGACTGCTAAGGATTTCGTCGGCACTCTGGAAAAAGTAGCGGCAATGGGCTATGACGGAGTTGAATTCGCTGGTTACGGCGGATTGCAGCCGCAGGAACTGGCTGCGACGCTGGAACGGTTGAATTTGCAAGCCGCCGGATCCCACGTCAGCATCGAGCAGCTGATCGATCATTTGGATGAACAGATCGAGATGAACGTGGCAATCGGCAACCGTCACGTAATTTGCCCCGGATTGGGCGAGTCACGCTACAATACGCTGCCGGCTCTTCAAGAGACAGCGGCACATTTCGCACGTGCGGCAGAGCGTCTTGCGGAGCATAACATTAAGCTGGGCTACCACAACCACGATTTCGAATTTACGACCAAGCTGGGTGAGGAGACGATGTTCGACACGCTGTTCCAGCAGCTCCCTGCGGAGAAGCTCTTTACAGAGCTTGACGTATGCTGGGTACAGTATGGCGGATATGACCCGCTCAGCGTAATCGCCCAATATAAAGGACGTATCCCGCTCGTGCACTTCAAGGATTTGAAGCGTACAGAAGAGGGCAAGCCGTTGACCGTAGAGCTGGGTCTTGGTGAATTGGATTTGATGGCCATCGCGCAAGCGTCGAAGGATGCCGGAGCTGAATGGCTTATCGTTGAACAGGATGAATGCCAACGCCCGAGCTTGGCAAGCGTTGAGAACAGCCGTCAATGGATTAAGAGCAACTTGGGCAAGTAATTGGCACATTTGCACATCTTCGTTATGGTCATGTCCATCAAGTCATGACCATAACGATAAAACGATGAACCCACAATAATATTGTCGATTTTGAGGAGGAAACTAATAATGTCTAACGTTTATAAAATTGCGATTATCGGATGCGGCGGCATCGCCAACGGCAAGCATTTGCCTAGCTTGTCCAAATTGAATAACATCGAAATGGTTGCATTTTGCGATATCGTGGTAGAACGCGCTGAAGAAGCGAAAGCCAAATACGGTAATGAAAATTCCAAAGTATATAGTGATTATAAAGAATTGCTGCAAGACAGCAGCATTGATATTGTACACGTATGTACGCCGAACGATTCCCACGCGGAAATCTCGATTGCAGCGTTGGAAAGCGATAAGCACGTCATGTGCGAGAAGCCGATGGCGAAGACGGCGGTAGACGCGCGCCGCATGGTGGAAGCTGCAAAGCGTTCAGGCAAGAAGTTGACCGTCGGCTACAACAACCGCTTCCGCTCCGATAGCCAGTATTTGAAGCAGCTGTGCGAAGACGAAACATTCGGAGATATCTACTATGCGAAGGCTCACGCGATTCGCCGCCGTGCCGTTCCGACTTGGGGCGTGTTCTTGGATGAAGAGAAGCAAGGCGGAGGCCCGCTCATCGATATCGGAACGCACGCGCTTGATCTGACGCTGTGGATGATGGACAATTACGAGCCGAAGGTCGTTCTTGGCACAGCCTATCATAAGCTCAGCAGCCGTGAGCAAGCAGCCAATGCATGGGGTCCATGGGATCCGGAGAAATTTACGGTCGAGGATTCGGCGTTCGGCATGGTCGTAATGAAGAACGGCGCGACCATTATGCTGGAATCCAGCTGGGCGCTCAACACGACGCAGGTCGGCGAAGCGAAGTGCACGCTATGTGGAACCGAAGGCGGAGCGGATATGGTGAACGGGCTGAACATTAATGGTGAAAAGCATAGCCGTCTGTATCAGCAGAAGATCGAACTCGACTCAGGCGGCGTTGATTTTTATGACGGTGAAACAGAAAACGCTCCAGATTTGGAAATGCGCCTATGGATCGACGCGATTGAGCAAGATAAGACACCGGTCGTGACAGCAGAGCAAGCATGCGTCGTCTCTGAAATTTTAGAAGCGATATATGAGTCGGCTCGCACGGGCAAAGCGATTTATTTCGAATAAAAGAGGCAGACAGCAAGTCATCATCCCGCACAGGGCTGATTTACCGAAGGAGGTCTAGCAATGAAATTAGGTGTATTTACAGTATTGTATGGACAATTACCGCTAGAAGAAGCATTGGATACGATCGCAGCCAAAGGCGTGGAGGCAGTCGAGATCGGCACTGGAGGCTATCCCGGCAACAATCATTGCAACCCGCACGAACTGCTCGCTGACGATAGCAAAATAAAGGCGTTCAAGCAAGCTGTGGAATCCCGTGGCTTGATGATCAGCGCATTGAGCTGCCACGGCAATCCACTTCATCCGCAGAAAGAGATTGCCAAGCAATTCCATGAGGACTTCATGGCAACGCTAGACTTGGCGGCGAAGCTGGAAGTTCCGATCGTAAATGGTTTCTCTGGCTGTCCAGGGGATCATGAGGGAGCGAAATATCCGAACTGGCCAGTCGCGCCTTGGCCAAACGATTATCAAGAAATATTGGATTGGCAATGGAAAGAAAAGGTGATTCCATATTGGACAGAAGTTGGTACGTATGCCACTGAGCGCGGACTCAAGATTGGCCTTGAGCTGCACGGTGGATTCTCCGTTCATTCCCCTGGCACGATGCTTCGCTTGCGCGAGGCGGTTGGGGAAGCCGTCGGCGCCAACCTCGATCCGAGCCATATGTGGTGGCAAGGTATCGATCCGGTGCAGGCGGTTCGTATTCTCGGACAAGAGAACGCGATCTATCACTTCCATGCTAAGGATACGACGATTGATCCGATCAATGTGAACAAGCACGGCATTACGGATATGCAGTCGTACTCGATGATGTTGGATCGCGCATGGCAGTTCCGCACGGTCGGCTATGGACATGATATGAAGACGTGGGCTGATATTATTAGCGCACTTCGCCTGGTAGGTTACGATTATGTCGTAAGCATTGAGCATGAAGACGGTTTGATGTCGATCGACGAAGGCTTCACGAAAGCAGTGCAGAACTTGCAACCGATTTTGATGAAAGAGCCGCTCGGCGAGATGTGGTGGGTATAATATCCCACACAGGTTCATATAGAGGCAACGCCCCCGCTTCTCTTCACGCCATATAATTGCTGAAGAGAAGCGGGGAATGTGAGAGGAGACAGACACCGATGACTAAACAACTCAATGTCACGATTTGGAACGAACACCGCCATGAACATAAGAACCCGAAGGTCGCTGAAATCTATCCGAATGGAATTCACGGTGCCATTGGAGAAGGTTTGGAATCAGAATTTCACGTACGTTACGCCACATTGGATATGCCGGAGCATGGCTTAACCGAAGAGGTGTTGAACGCAACGGATGTCCTGCTCTGGTGGGGCCATATGGCGCATAACGAGGTTGAAGAGACGATTGTAGAACGCGTATATCAACGTGTGCTGCAAGGAATGGGACTTATCGTTCTGCACTCTGGTCACTTCTCCAAAATATTCAAGAAGCTCATGGGTACGGGCTGTGACTTGAAATGGCGCGAAGCAAACGACAAAGAGCGTTTATGGGTCGTCTCTCCGGGGCATCCAATAGCAGAAGGCATTGGGGAGTATATTGAGCTGGAACAAGAAGAGATGTACGGAGAACACTTTGATATTCCTGAGCCGGACGAGCTAGTGTTCGTAAGCTGGTTCACCGGTGGAGAAGTATTCCGCAGCGGATGCTGCTACCATCGCGGGATGGGCAAAGTCTTCTATTTCCGTCCAGGTCATGAAACGTATCCGACGTATTACAATGAACAGGTTCGCCGCGTCATTTATAATGCGGTGAATTGGGCTAAGCCTTCAACACGTTCTTATCCTGCGTATGGCAACGCGAAGCCGCTTGAAAAATTAAACTAGTATCGGGAACAAATGGGGCGCCTGCAAGGGCGCCTTTTACTATTTTAAAGAGGTTCGAGAGAATGTGTAGCATTTGATGATTAGTTCGTTTGTTATGACAAACGAACTTTTTTTGCGTTTATCGGTCCACAAGTGCGAGTTCAAAAAGTAAAAATAATCTAGGTAGTTCCAAATTTGCTCTATGTTGCAGCTCAGCAGTTTCCGTTACGATAGAAATGTAAGCAATTACATTTTAAAAAGTGGAGGTCATACAACATGAAGCGAACATGGATAATGTTATGCATACTCACGTTGGTAGCCACGATGTTTGCCGGGTGCGGCAACTCCAAGCCGGCAGCCGAAGAGACGATAAAAGGCGGCGAAACCACGACGCAAACATCGAAAGACGAAGAAGGTAAACCGGATTTTGAGAACAAAGAGCTGAATATTGCCGTATTTGAAGGCGGCTTCGGCCGAGCTTATTGGGAAGAAGTGATCAGCCGCTTCGAACAAGAATATCAAGGGGTTAAAGTAAATATGACGTCCAACCCGAAAATTATGGATATCATTAAGCCGCAAATCGTTGCAGGCAATCCACCGGATTTTATTTATGCACCGATGACTGACAACACAGGCACTGTCCAGACGATGATTAAAGAGAAAGCATTGCTGGAATTGAACGACGTGTTCGACTCCACACTTACAGGAGAGTCGGCGCCACTCAAGGATAAAATGGTAGACAGCATATTAAATTACGCGGCGCCGCACAGCGATGGCAAAATCGTCGTAGCTCCATTTAATATCTCGACGCTTGGCATGTGGTATAACGCCGATTTGTTCGAGAAGAAGGGGTGGAAAGCGCCAGAAACATGGGACGAGTTGTTTGCGATGCACGATACTGCGCAGCAAGATGGCCGCTTCCTATTTACGTATCAAGGCATTTACCCGACCTACAATGACAACATCGTATTCCCTAGCATTGCGTCGGCAGGCGGACAGCAAGCGATCGAAGATGCAGCAAGCTACAAAGAGGGCGCATTCCAATCGGATGCCGTTCGTAAAGTGTTCGGACTGTTCGACACCATCGCGCAAAAGGGCTATTTGATGCCAGGTACCGTTGCGATGAACCATACGCAGGCACAAACGGAATTTTTAAAAGGAAAAGCGTTGTTTATTCCTAACGGAAGCTGGTTCGAAGGCGAAATGAAGGACGCGCCTCGTGAAGAGGGATTCCGCTTCGGATTTATGGCGCCGCCGATATTCAACAAAGGGGATGACCGTTACGCTTTGACTGTATATGAAGGCTTGTTCATCCCGAAAAAGGCGAAAAATCCCGAGTTGGCAAAAGAGTTCATCAAGTTCCAATATCGTGATGACAGCATCAAATTGAACGCCGAGAAGACGACGGGAATCGTTGCCGTGAAGAATGCTTCCGGGCTCGTGAAAGATTTTGTGCCAGAATCGGTGTATAACTCGATTAAAATTTTTGAAGAAGGCGTTAAGCCGCTTATATTCCAGTGGAACGTCACACCGAAGACGGAAATCAATATCAACAAAGAAATGTTCGATGCGATTAGCAGCGTGATGAACAAGGATATGACGGTGGAGCAGTGGATCGAGCGCATGGAAGGCTACGCTACGAAATTGCGTGAGTTGTCGCAGTAAATATATAGAGGCATAGATAAGGATAGGATCTTGCGGGAGTCCCCCCGGCTCCCGCAAGTATTACACACTGAGGGATGTGGACCGAATGAATACGAAATCAAGACAATGGTTCCTCGTGTTCTGTACCCTGCCCGCGCTAATCATCTTTTCGATTTTTGCCTTGTATCCATTTTTCCAGGCAATCGTGATGGCTTTTTATGATTGGAGCGGGATGTCAGACGAAGTGACGTTTATCGGTTTGAAGAACTTTGAAACTTTGATTCATGACCCGAAAGTATGGACGGCATTAACGAACAACGTGTTTTTACTCCTAGTTGTACCTACGATTACGATGGGTTTTTCGCTCTTGTTCGCTGTTCTGTTGACGCGGCGCAAGCTGCGTGAAACGACATTTTACCGTACGATCTTCTTTTTCCCGAACGTGCTGGCGATTGTCGTCATCTCGATCTTATGGTCGTTCATTTATCATCCGACATTCGGCATCCTTAATTCCTTCCTGGAAGCTGCCGGCTTGAATTCATGGATACATGCTTGGTTAGGTGAGAAATCTACCGTTCTGTGGGCACTTATTTTTCCTATGGTGTGGCAGGCAATCGGTTACTATATGATCATTTATATCGCGGCTATCCAAGGGATTCCGAACGATATATATGAAGCGGCCGTTATCGACGGCGCCAGCGAGTGGAAGCAGTTTACCCATATGACGGTCCCGCTTATTTGGGGCATTTTGCGGATTACGATTATTTTCTTCTTTATTCAAGTGTTCAACCAGAGCTTTGTCTACATTCAAGTCATGACTGACGGCGGGCCGGACGGATCATCGGAGATCTTGATGACCTATATGTACAAGCAGGCGTTCCAGAACGGGAACTTCGGTTATGCAATGGCGGTCGGCGTGTTTATGTTATTCATTTCCCTGACGTTATCCTTCATCAGCGACAGGCTGATGGGGCGAGACGCAGTGGAATATTAGGAGGGGTGCTACGATGCAGAACAAGTTCTCATTCCGGAAATTTATGGGCAACCTTCCCGTCCGTATCCTATTGCTCTTGTACAGTTTAGCGGTGCTCTATCCATTGTTCTGGACGGTCACCACCTCGTTTAAGACGACAGAAGAATTTTATGAAAATCCGTGGTCGCTGCCTAGCAGCATTTCATTTACGAACTATGTGAATGCGTTTGAGAAGGCGAGCATTGGCCATTACTTCATGAACTCCGTATTCGTGACGGTTATATCGGTCACACTGTGTGTGTTCGTATCCTTCATGGCCGCTTACGCTATTGCACGCTCTAAGTCGAGAGTGATGGGCTGGCTGCGCAACGCCTATATGTCGGCATTATTTATTCCTTCTGCCTTTATGATCGTGCCGTTATTTCTGCTGCTCGGCAAAATCCACTTGCTGGACAGCTTGTGGGGGTTGATTATCGTATACGCGTCTGTGAACATTCCGTACACGATATTTCTATTAATCGGATTTATGTCCAGCATTCCAAAAGAATATGAAGAAGCGGCTTCGATTGACGGTTGCTCGAACACGAAGATTTTGTTCCAAATTATCGGACCGATGGCCAAGTCATCCCTTATCACGGTTATCATTTTTAACTTTATGGCGGCCTGGAACGAATATATTATGGCGTTGTCGTTCATTACGACGGAGACGAAACGTACACTACAGCTAGGCCTTGTCTATTTGATGGAAATACAGCGGTTCTCCACCGATTGGGGGGCGCTCTTCGCAGGCCTCGTCATCGTCATGGTGCCGACAATCGTCGCTTACTCGCTCCTGCAGCGTCAAATGACGGCTGGCATCAGCATGGGCGGGCTAAAAGGCTAGGCGCAAAGGCGCGTTTTGAAGCTATCAATCACATGGACCGATATGCGTCAGCGATGACGTGTGTCGGTTTTTTTATTGCTCTGAACCTCATCACGTTTCTTTTCCCGAAGAAGGTATGTCTGTTTCATCCATTGCTCCACTCTCCCCATCATTCAGAATGGCAGTTCCCCTTATTTTTATTACCGAAAATGTTGCCGAGCCCCATCTTATAAGGTACGACTGAAGGCGAGAGTTTTTGCGCATTGACAAGGATGTGGAGACCTACAGCTTTTCTCATGCTTGGCGAAATTAAAGATTGATCATTGCAGCGGACAACACTAGGATAGATGATAAGTTGAATTTCATCAGGGGGATGAACAGATATGACATCTTCATTGAAAGGAGCGCGCACGGGATTGGCCGCTGTGCAGTGGCTCTTTTTTATGTTTACGAACACGATCGTCATTCCTTTGACGATTGGCCATGCGTTCCAGCTTCCGCCGGAGGAGATTGCATTTACGATGCAGCGAGCGTTTCTTTTGACGGGAGCGGCTTGCTTGCTGCAAGGCTGGTTGGGGCACCGCTTGGCGCTCATGGAAGGACAGGCTGGCTTATGGTGGGGCGTCATCATCAGTCTGTGCGCTTCGGCGCCATCGATGGGTCTATCCTTGCCGGAACTGGGCGGCTCACTTGCTGTCGGCGTCATGCTGTCCGGGGCTGCGGTCATTGTCCTGGGATTGCTCGGCTTCGGAAGCATACTGCAGCGTTGGTTCAATTCATTCGTCATGTTCGTCGTGCTTACGCTGTTAGGTGCCCAATTAGTGTTCATTTTTGCTAAAGGGATGCTCGGGCTGAATGACAGCGGGACCATTGACCCTGCCGTTGCAGGTTTGTCCATTGCGATTGTCGCGCTTACGTTATGGCTCAATATTCGGGGCCGAGGATTCGCACGCAATTTCTCGATTCTTATCGGCATTGTCGTAGGATGGGCCGCTTACGTCGTGCTCTTTCCTGCAGCGGAAACGGTGCCGGCTGCTTCCGGATTTGCATGGCGCCCCTTCGTCTGGGGGGAGCCCGATCTCCATCAGTTGAATGCAGGCATCATACTCATGTCCTTCATAACCGGGCTGCTCAGTCTGTCCAATACTGTGGCTACGCTGAAAGCGGCGGAAGAATTGTACGGCCGGCCGACGACCGTATGCCAATATAAGGGTTCTTTTACCGTAACAGGCTTTATGTATATCTTGAGCGGCATATTTAGCTTGGTCCCTTTTGCTACGTATGCGTCTTCTATCGGATTTCTCCAGTCGACGCGCATTACTGAACGACGCCCATTTATGATAGGAGCTTGTGCATTTGCGCTGTTCGGTGTGTTTCCTCCAGTGGCGCAATGGTTTGCTTCTATGCCGCTGACGGTAGGCAATGCCGTGCTTTTTGTTGCCTACTTGAGCATGTTTGGCTCTGCGCTGCGCCATTTGGAAGGAATACGATTAAGTGCCCGTACCATTTATCGGGTGGCTCTGCCTATTTTTGTCGGGCTTGCTTGGATGACGATTCCGAATGAAGCATGGGTGCAAATCCCTGCGTTAGTGCGGCCGCTCGTATCGAACGGATTGCTGATGGGCATTTTGCTAACTTTACTATTGGAATGGCTCGTTCCCTGGGAACGATTGGATGTATGACTTGTTCTGTATTTATTGCTGAATATCGCTATAGCGGTCAGAGCCTTGAGGAAAGAAATATATACGCCGGTAGGCAGATTGGGATTATATGCCACTACCCAGGTTCATGTCTATGCCTCGGATGGAATCCATGAGTATCCGCTCATTGATAGCAAAAGCTGACTTAGTGAAAACAACTGAGGTCAGCTTTTCGCTATGCAAACCTGAGTGCAAACGTTACAATGTAATAATAGACAATTTGAGGTGATAACAATGGCAGAATGGTACGAACGGAGCTTCGGTCGTGACTATTTACTTGTATATAAGCATCGGGATTTTCAAGGGGCAACCGAGGAAGTCCACCGCATGATGGATTGGCTTATGCTGCCGTCCTCTGCGACCGTATTGGATTTATGCTGCGGAATGGGCAGACACGCGCTTGCGCTCGCCGATGCCGGCTATCAGGTGACAGGCATAGACTTATCGGAGGTGCTGCTGCACGAGGCCGTGGAACATGATGCAGAAGGAAAGGTTACATTCATACGCGGTGATATGCGTGAACTTCCGGTGGATGGTCCTTATGATGCAGTGGTGAACTTATTTACTTCATTCGGATATTTTACAGATAACGATGACAATGCACGGGTATTTCAACAAATATTCCGCGTATTGAAGCCGCAGGGACGATATATTGTAGATTTCCTGAATCCGTCCTACGTTAAGCACCATTTGGTGCCGCAGTCGAAGCGTGAAGCCGAAGGAACCCTCATTCAGGAACGCCGCCGGATTGAAGCCGGATTCGTGAAGAAGGACATTACGTTAACCGATATGGTGACGAACGACGAGCGGCAATATGAAGAGCGCGTCCGTCTGTATGAGCTTCCGGATTTCGAAGCCATGATGAGGGAAGCAGGGCTTCAATTGGATGCCGTATACGGAGGCTATGACGGCACGCCTTACGCTGAACAGCAGGCGGCGCGGATGATTATGGTCGGGCATAGACCCTGACCGGCCGGTACATAAATAAACGGACGGAGGCCGAGAAATGACGGTGAAGTTGGATTACGCCGCCGAGCATATCATTCAAGTCAAAGTTCCGCTGCCGTTCTCCCTGCGATGGGTCAACGCTTATTTGCTGGAAGGGGAGGAAGGGTGGACGATCGTCGATCCGGGTTTGCGGACGGAGCAGGCGGAACGGACATGGGAAGAGGTATTTGCCCAACTGCACATCAACAGCGGCGATGTGGCGCAAATCGTTCTTACCCATTATCATCCCGATCATCTAGGCATAGCGGGCGAGCTGCAGCGGCAATTCGGCGCACCGGTATGGCTGTCGGAGACGGGGTGGCGTCATGCGCAGATGCTGTGGGATTCTTCCCAGACGATGGCGTCCGCCATGCAGCTGTTATTTGAAGAGCACGGCGCGCCTGATGAGGTCGTGCAGGCCATAGGCGAACATATGGACAGCTTCATTCCGCTTGTGTCTCCGCTTCCGCAAGTCAGCTATATTCGAGACGATCAAAAAGTTGCCTTTGGCGGCCGTAGTTGGAACACGATTGAGACTCACGGCCACGCTCCCGGGCATATGAGCTTCTATGACGAAGCAAGCGGTATTCTGGTCGCCGGGGATCATGTGCTGCCGCAAATTTCTCCGAATGTAAGCTTTATGCCAGGAAGCGATCCAGAGCCGCTTTATTCTTACATGACCGGACTTAAGCGGCTGTTGCAACTGAAAGTCAATCTGGCGCTGCCGGGTCATCGCCATCCGTTCAGTCACTATTCCTCTCGCATCGAGGAACTGCTGCGCCATCACGAAGAGCGTCTCGCCGGGATCGCCGCTTCCTTGACAGAGCCTCGCACAGCCTATGAACTGTGCTGCACTTGGTTCGGCTCGTTGGAGCGGTTGACGGTGCATCAGTTCCGGTTCGCTATGGGGGAGATGATCGCTCATCTGCTGGAGTTGGAGCGTCGGGGGTTGGCGCAGAAGCTGCAACCGCTGCATACATGGCAATGGACAACAACATCCGACAGATAGCGTGTTGCATCCGAATCAGAATAGCGCCATTTGCGTAAACATAATAAGGTCATACTTTAAGAGGTTGTTCGAAAAGTCCACTTGTGATCACGCACTTTAACGGGGAAAGGGAGTGCAATCATTGCCATGAACACACGCGTCAAAATGAAAATATGGAACGTAACTGCGCTCACGTTGCTGCTTGTCGGTTTAATATTAATCTTTTATCCCAAGTGGGTGCAGTATGTGGAACAACAGCGAGAGTTGCATTTGCTGACCGAATGGGACGCTATTCCGAAGGAAAGCTCTTACGCGGATAACTTGGCACAGCCGCTACTCTCCAAAGTATCTCTCCCTACATCTGATGTACGAACTCCAGAACCAGATCCTGAAGTGATGATAGACGGCATACCATTATATGGCGCCATCTCGATTGAGAAAATCGATTTGCGGGAGCCGATGCTTGCGGGAGCCACAGCACAGTCGTTGAAGCATGGAAGTGGAGTCGTAGTGCCGAATCGCACGCCGGGCACGGGGAACTTCGTTCTAGCGAGTCACCGCAGCCAAACATTCGGAAGGCACTTCAATCGGCTTGACGAACTCGAAGCCGGCGATGAAATTAAGATCGAAACGACGAACAACACATATGTATATAAGGTGAATACGAAGTTTATAGTTGAGCCAGAAGACTTGTCCGTGCTTGATCAGAACAAGGATGACAAGGAATTGACGCTGATTACTTGCGAACCGATGGATAATCCGACACATCGGCTCATTATTAAGGCCCTTCTCGGTGCTGAAAAGTGACCTTTTTGATTACGCACTTAAAGTTGGAGCGGAAAGCTGCAATGAAAGCCGCCACATCTTATTCATGCGGCGGCTGTGCGTGCTTGTCCGTAACATGCTTGTCCAGAGTGTGGCGTCAAAGATTTGGAGTATAAAAGTTTTGCGTGTAGAACACATTTGATTTGCCCCCGAAGGATATTCCGACGCCCAGTTGTTCATAATCCCCCATTATATTTTTGCGGTGCTTGCTAGAGTTCATCCAGTCCTCGTGGACAAAGATGGCGCTTGTCTGGCCGGCTGCAATGTTTTCTCCAGCCACTTTGTAAGTGATGCCGTCCTTTTTAATCCGATCGAAAGGTGTTTTTCCGTCAGGGTCGTTATGGTTGAAAAAATTTCTGCTCTTCATATCTGTGCTATGTTTGCGTGCTGTATCCGCAATAACATCGTTCCACTCGTATGGTTCCTTGCCGTAGCGCACGCGGATAGCATTGGTCAGATCGAACACTTCCCGTTCAAAGCTTTCACGCAAGCGTTCACTAGGCGTACCATAGTATCCTTTAAACGCTAATTCCGTTTCCGCAGCGATAAGCTGAATCGCCGTAACCGTACCCTGCTGGTTTAAATCGTAAAATACGGTTGCATACAGGTCCCCAACTCGATGAATGCTCAGCTTGCCGCCGTTGTCTTTGTAATTATAATTGGTGTTCCCTTTTTTTATCCTGGTGAGTGCGGGGCCGAGTGCAGCTTCCACCTCTGATTTCGTCGAACCAAATTGAATGCCGCTCGCGGATGTCCAATCTTGGGCGTTCGTGTAGAGAGCTACTACTTTGCTGTTATTTACGCCGACTTGCAAGTACCGCTTATAATTGTGATTGTAGATAAACCATTCAAAGCCGTATTCGCTTACATCTTTGCGGGCTGGTTCTCCTAACACATCAATCAAAGCTTGTTCGCTCATGCCGATGGATACGCCTTGCACAATGAAATCAGTTTGGTTCTTTGAACTTGACTTCGCAATCGTCTGGGTATAACGGTCAGATGAGCCGCTTGATGCAGTCGCGGGATGTTCATTGGCTGCATATGCTGATTGAGAGGAACAGAACAAGGCCGCAATCATAATGGTGACGAATAAGGGTACATACCACTTTCCTCGTTGTGTATAATGCTGTCGTCTGTATACCGCAGCGTTATTAGTGCCTAATATTGAAACAACACGTTTCGACATAATACCATCTCCCATTCTTTTAGAGGTTGTTCAAAAAGTCCGCTGCTCATGTAGTCTCGCCTGCACTGCGCTGCTCCTTACAAATTTTGCGGAGCAAAACTCGCTTCGGAAGCATACGCTTCGAGTTCCTGCAACCTTCTCGGTGCTGACAACCGACCTTTTTGAACACGCACTTTTAAGATTTATGCTTGAATGAGATGAATAACGGTATGTTAGGGCGACGACAAAAAGCGCCGCCCTAACGGCGGCGCTCAAATAAGCGCAACGACAAATGTCGCAATTAGGGCAACCCGGCTGTCATCGCATGTATACACATGCATTAGACCCGTGGCTTTGCGTCCTCTGCTTTCGCTAGAGTTTGCCGTTATCCATTTCTTCATATCAATATAACTATCTCCACTATATATGAGTCAGAAAAGGTTGTACATACTATTTTGGGCATTACAAGCCGTGAGGCATCTTTCCTTGACGGCTAATTGGTTAGTTTTGCGCGAATATTTTTTGTCGTGCTAACCATGCGACGAGTGCTAATGCACATAAGATGATACCTATCACGGGCGCGACAGGAGCGTCTTCGCCTGTTTGAGGCAGCGTATCCGTATTTTTCGGAGTGGATTTTGGCTGTTCATCCTTGTTTGGCTCGGAGTCGGTATCGCCATCTACCTCGGTATCATTAGCGTCATCGTTATTTTCATCTTGTTCTCCTTCAGTGTTGTCTCCTGGATAATTGACATCGGAAGGTTCATCTCGATCTGAATCCGGATTAGATGGCTCAGACGGTCTATCAGGCTCCGTCGTTGGATTCGGTGTAGATGGATCCCCTCCGGAATTGTCTGACCCGCCTGGTCGATCAGGATCGGGATCTGGGCCTGGTGCCGACGGTTTGCGAATCAGTCCCGCATCGATTGTCATGTTATGCTCACCTTGGGCAAGAGCTATGACATCTGTCCACCCGTCCTTATAAGCGTCGGAATCAAGTGAACGATCGTCTCCTGCACCTGTCAAAGTGAAGGTGTAGCCGTCCGGTGCAATGAATCTGACCTTATAATCGCCTGCATCCAAGTTATCGAAGAGATAGTATCCAGGCTTGCCTGATTCGTACACTGCGCCAGTAACCGTATCTTTGTATACCGTTTCTGTTACCGTCGAGCTTAGCCATTTACCGTCAGCATCATACAGTTGTACGGTAATGCCGTTCATGCCAGTGTCCCCGTCATCCTGAATTCCATTGCGGTTCGCATCGAACCAGACGTAATTGCCGATGGCACCTTTGTTAGGTTCAACTGGATCTACCGGTTTGCGAACGAGTCCCGCATCGATTGTCATGTTATGCTCGCCTTGGGCAAGAGCTATGACATCAGTCCACCCGTCCTTATAAGCGTTGGAATCAAGTGCCCTATTGTCGCCTGCGTCTTTCAGAGTGAAGGTATAACCGTCCGGTGCAAAGAATTTGACCTTATAATCGCCTGCATCCAAGTTATCGAAGAGATAATAACCGGACCTGTATACATAGTCAGTCACAGTCGGATCATACACAGAACCCGTTACTGTAGGATCATACACCGAATTCGTAACTGTACTGTAGTATACGGAGCGGGTCACTGTGGAAGTGAGCTTCTTGTTGCCATCCTTGTTGTACAGTTCCACTGTAACACCATTCAAGCCTGTATTCTCGTCATCTTGAACTCCATTGCCGTTTGAGTCAATCCAGACGTATTTGCCGATTGCTCCCTTTTTCGGTTCAGGGTTAGGCGGGAGTTTTCTCTTTACTAATCCGGCATCGATGTCATGGCGTTTATCGCCTCTATTGAGCTCAATGATGTCCGTCGTGCCTTCTGGCTTGGCGTCGGAATCAAGGTTCCTGTCATCGCCTGCACCTTGTTTAGTGAACCCCGTATACTCTTCTGGAAGATGGAACTTTACAAAATATTTACCTTTATCTAGTCCTGTAAACAGATAGTAGCCTGGGTTCCCTTCATGATCGTCACCTGTCAACGTGGCTTCCAGAAGTTCCTTACTGTCGGCGTCATATAATTCTACTTTGACGCCGTTGACGCCTAAATGGGAATCATTCGTCTGAATTCCGATGCCATCTTTATCAAACCAAACATAATTCCCGATCTCAGCCTTCGGACTATTCTTGATTTTAATTCCTACCTTGAGCGGTTCGGCTGGCAACAGGTCGGTATTTGTGTCGGTCCGTGAAGCCGTGAAGCCGAAAGAATTCCATGCGATCTCCTCATCTCCGACCGGTGCCCCAACAGGCGACCGCATCGTCCATTCCAGCACTTTCGTTTCCCCAGGTTTTAAAGCAGTTTGCTGCGCAAACACGAATTTCAGAGCTTTCACCGTCGTCAGATCTTGCGGCGGTTCGGTGCTCCACGAGCCCGTCGTCATGGATACATTGTCACTTGTGCTGTAGTAGACGTCCACATCCTCGTACTTAATCGCCTCTGTTAGAATAGGACTCCACTTGCTGTCACGCGGTGATCTATCAATTACGCCGATATCGCCTTTGCGCGGAAGAACATCAACGATCGTTACCTTTTTTACGTCAACAGTGCCGGAGTTTTTTACTTCCAGCTTGTAGTTGATTTTGCCACCGGATGAGACGGTTCCTGTAGCCGGATATTTGGACCATTGTCCGTTGTCCAGATCGCCCTGCACATACTTCACCGCTTCAAGATTGGTAGCCGAATTAACGTTGATTGTTACATTGCTATAGACGTACCATTTGCCATCTTTGAACTTTTGGTTGTCAAAGTTTTTAGGGAAGCTGTTCACATAAGTTTGCGTTGCCGATGTAACTTCCACTTCATTATCGATCGTGCCTGTCGTTACGCCTGTGCTCACATTGGCGTCGAATGTAATGATGAGCGTCTTGTTCGGCTCCAGAGTAAAGGTATCTGGACCCCACGTCCAAATGAGCTTGCTTCCTTGGCTGTTGAGATCTTCTCGTTTGAAATCTGGAGTTGGCACAGCGCCTTTCTCCATATCCAACTTCCAAGAGCTTTCTACATACTCCAGCTCTCGCGGCAGCAAGTCAGATACGATCGGATCTTTAAAAGGGACGCCGTTCGGGCTTTTATTCGTCACTTTGAGTGTATACGTGACTTTGTCGCCTGGCTTGAATGAGGAGCCATTAGCATATTTCTCCACTTGAATGAGCGGACGTTCGGCAACGGCGAGAGCCTTGATTGCATCCCAATGCTCTTTCCGTTCCGTACCATATCCGTATTCCAACTTGGCATAGTTAATGATCTGCTTCCATTGCTTGTTGTGGAAACGAGCCTCTTCATCGGATGGCAGACCATTTTCCTCGTCTAAATATCCATATTTGTGATCGGGAAATTTTTGATTTAAGAGCGGGAAACTTCCGTATTTGTACCCGTCTTGTTCCACGTCCTTGTAAGACGTGAACGTATAACGCAATTGCAGTGCATTTTGTTGCTGGAAATGAAGCGGTACATTGCCGAATACGAGCCGAATTCCTTTAATTTCCTCAGGCTTTACCGAAGGGAGATCTTTGGCGTCTACTCTATACTCAGAAGGGAAGGATAGGGCGCTTCTCCAAATTTTCCAATCTCCTTCATCGGGTTCATGATTTGTCGTATATTCCAAGCTGTAAGAGCCAAGCTGCTCTCCGGCAAATCTAGGGAGATCGATAAACTCCAAGGTCATGCCCTTGGGTGTCATGTCGGTTATCTTCACATTGTCCAACGGCACGTTGGACGAGTTGCTGAGACCTCCGATCGAATAGGTGACTCCCTGTCCTTCTGATAGTTCTTTTTCCGCGCCGTCCCAGATCTGTTTGTAGATCCACATGCCGCCATTAGGTTCTTTTATAAATCCGTGTTTAGCCTCAGCTTTGAGATTATCAAGCGGATTTTCGCCCAATGGCTGCAAAGAAGCCGCAGCTTTATTCATTACCCCGGAACCTTTATATACGACTTTGCCATGTTCATCAATTATTTCGACTGGCGGGTCGTCTTTAACAAGTTCAAGCACATTTTCTGGATAAGACACGGTGACGAGAATAGTTGCGGAACGATCTTTTGGTTTGTTGTTCAGCTTATCGGCGTCGATGTCCCATGTCAGTGTTTGACCCTTCTGGGAAGATGGCGCAGGTTCAGCCTTTATGAACGCAGCTGCGTCCGGCAAAATGTCAGTAATGGTCACATGGCTTACGTTAAGATTTCCGTATTTTTCTGAATTGTTTTTTCCCTTTATATCTTTGAGCGTTATTTGATAGGTGACATTAGTTCCGGGCCGAGGTTGAATTCCCTCAACGGGAACGACCCGCTCCTTTACGAGCGCCCATTCTGCGGAAGCGACTGCCGTGACGGCAGCGGTATTGAACTCGACAGGCGTGCTGTCAGGGCTGCGTTTAAAGGCGACATTTGTTGAAGCAGTCGTCCCGTTAGGCGTTGTATAGTTAGGGAAACGAGCGTTGACCTGCAGTGTTCCTGTCTTGCCGGACGCTGTGTCAGCTTTAAAGGTAAACGTGACCTTGCGCTCCTGATCGTCATACTCTCCTAGTGCGAATTCGTCGCCTTTAATGCCATTCCCATCATCATTAACGAGTTCGACACCTTCGGGCAGGGGGAGTTCGATAACAGCACTTGAGAAATCTCCCGTTGTACTGGAAAGACTGTAATCGATCGTATAAGTAAACGTCTTTCCAGTCAGCACCTCTTGTTCGTTCACGCTCAACCTGATGATGCTGCCATCGCCTGATGCATCATTGGCATGTGCCGCTGCAGGGGACAGCACGACATTCAATACAAGCACTAACGCCCATACAATCGCCTGAAACTTCTTGATTCTCTTCATACGGATGGTTCCTCCTTTCCTCGATTTTCATTTCTGAACTTGGTAACGCGCTGAATCTCGAAACTAAGGCCAATAATTGCAGCACACCTCCTTGAAATAGGGACAAGTCGCGCCTGCATCATGGCTTTTGCTTCTTGTCCATGAAAACGATTGGTTTCATTCATATCCCAAGGCGCTTTCCTACGGTATATTAAATGATCCATCTATACAAAATCTGAAACGTGGATTGAAATTGCGTATTGTTAGGCATCCGCACAAAAAAAGCTGATGATCACCGCAACCGGTTTTCATCAGCTCTATTTATCGTGCCTATTCATTTTTGCCGCAATTGCTCCATTTCCTTCTCGCGTTCGGCCTGCTTCCTATGGGCGATTCTACTGCTGGCCGCCGCCGCGATGGCTCCGACGATATCGTCCAGGAACGTATGTATTTGACCGTCCTGCTTATCGTTCAGCTTCTCTAGAATGCCTGGCTTTAGCTTATCGACATAGCCGAAGTTCGTAAATCCGATGCTTCCATATACGTTAACAATGGAGAATGCAAGCACCTCATCCACACCATACAAGCTCTCGTCGTTCTCCACCATTTCCTGAAGGGCGGGAATTAGTTTGCCTTCTTCAGCCATAATGTCGAGCTGGATACCCGTCAATACGGCATTCTGAACTTCACGCTTATTGAGCACCTGCTCCACATTATATATGCAGTACTCCATCGTCAGTTCCGGGAAATACTTCTGCTGCAGAAACATGACGATCTCCGCGATTTTATCTAGGGTCACACCACGTTTCAACAGCCATTCGCGCGTAGCACTTTCCACTTTTTCACTATCTAGGCTATACGGTTTTTTTGCTTCAGGAGAAACGGTTGGTTCGAGCGGTTGAATCATAGCAGTCACCTCTTTTTCTTTCACTCCCATATCATTTCTTCGGATGGGTACTCTTATGTATACGACAATGATACACCCAATACCTTCATCCTCTACTTAAAAGAGGAGGAGGCAATTGCCTTAAAGTGCGTGTTCAAAAAAGGTGACTTTTTGGACAACCTCACTAAAATCCCTAAAATCGTCATGTTTTGGACAGCCATCTCGTATACATAGGACAAACGGGAGGGGAACGCATCATAGTCACCCCTGACGAAATCGTCATTAAGGAGGTGTTTCGCATATGATGCGGACACGAGGATTACGACAAGGGGCGCTCGCGGTCGTGCTGACACTGCCTTTTTTGCTTAGCGCTTGTGGAGGAAGCGACGGAGCGATAGATCAGCCGCCAGCTGATGTGGAGGCGCAAATGTTGGCCTCGGCGGAAGCAAAGACCAGCTTGCTCGGGACAAGCCCGTCTCTGCAGGATGAAGCGCAATTGAATGCCAACATGACGGTGTTCATACAGGACCGTCACGGTTATTTGGCTCCGATCTCGTACCAATGGGATGCGGACAATACGAAATCGCTGGCGCAAGCGTCCATGGAATTGCTTGTGGAGGGAGGCATGCATAAGGATAAGCTGCCTTCTGGATTTACAGCGACGCTCCCCAAAGGGACAACCGTAACGAACTTGACGCTCAAGCCGGATCAGAAGCTCGCTATTGTCGAGCTGTCGAAGCAGTTTGCAAGCTATGAACCGGCACAGGAGCGTAAAATATTGGAGTCGATCACGTGGACGCTGACCTCTTTGCCAGATATCGAGAATGTTCAGCTGTGGATGGATTCGCAGAAATTGAATGAAATGCCCGTGGATGGCATGCCGCTCGATGTGCCTCTTAACCGTCAGTTCGGGATTAACGTAGAGAAGCCGGACACGGTGAACTATTTGCATTCGATGCCGGTCGCGCTCTATTTCTCGAGCTACAGTGAGGACGGAAAATCATATTTTGTTCCGGTTACGCGCCTGATCGAGCCTTCTGACGATCCTATTCAGGCAGCGCTGGAGCAAATGATTGAAGGTCCGCTCGATAAAAAGGCGATGGCCATGACTATTACGAAGGAAACGAAAATTAACGAAATTGTCCGTTCAGGCGATACGTTGACGGTGGACTTGGCAGACAGCATGTTTACAGAGGGTGATCCGATTCCCGCGGAGCTGGTAAAAGCCGTCGTGCTGTCCATGACAGAGCAGAAAGGCATCGCCAAGGTGCAGGTCAAAATGAACGGCATGGCGGATATTCAAGGTACGGATAAGAAAGACTATTCTGAGCCGGTGGCACGTCCTGTTGTGAACTTGGCTTGGAAAGGTTGATGATTTTCGCCAAGGTCTTTGGTAGAATAGGGGATGTTACTTTACGGATGACAGTGGAATTGTAGGAGGCACTTACATGAGAAGCAACGGACGAAAGGCGGATGACCTCCGCCCAATTACGATTCGGACGAACACGAATAAATATGCGGAAGGATCCGTAATGATCGAAGTAGGCGACACGGTCGTTATGTGTACGGCTTCGGTCGATGAGAAAGTTCCCCCGTTTATGAAAGGTCAAGGCAAAGGGTGGATAACGGCGGAATACTCCATGCTTCCGCGCGCGACGCAAGTTCGCAATCAGCGCGAATCGGCACGCGGCAAAGTCAATGGTAGAACGATGGAAATTCAGCGCCTAATAGGACGCGCGCTGCGTTCTGTGGTAGATCTGCATGCGCTCGGCGAACGGACGATTACGCTCGATTGTGATGTTTTGCAGGCGGATGGGGGAACGCGCACGACTTCGATTACGGGTGCGTTTGTCGCGATGGCCATGGCCATCAACAAGATTGCAGTTCAGCATTCGCTGCCGAAGTTCCCGATCACCGACTTTTTGGCTTCCGTCAGCGTCGGGGTTATTCAAGGTGAAACGCTGCTTGACTTAAACTATAATGAGGACTCTACAGCCAAAGTAGATATGAACGTAGTCATGACCGGGAACGGAAAATTCGTCGAAGTTCAAGGGACAGGCGAAGACAGCCCGTTCTCGCGCGAGGAATTGAACGAGCTCCTCGCGAGCGCAGAAAAGGGAATTATGAATATCGTGGAGCTGCAGAAGGAAGCGCTCGGACCTATCGCGGATAAAATTGCCGTGCAGGCAATGACTGCGACAGGGGGGGCTGGCGGACATGGAAATCGCAAGTAATACGATTATTATTGCGACACAGAACCAAGGCAAGCTGAAGGAATTTCAGCTTGCCTTCTCCCCTTTGGGCAAGCAAGTATTGAGCATGGCGGATTTCCCGCATATTCCGGATATCGAAGAAGACGGCAAGACCTTTGCAGAGAATGCGTTGAAGAAGGCGAAGACGATGGCGGAAATTGTAGCGCTTCCGGTGCTGGCCGATGATTCTGGGCTGTGCGTAGCACGCCTTGACGGGGCGCCGGGCGTCTATTCCGCGCGCTATGCAGGCGAGCACGGCAACGACCAGTCTAACAATGCGAAGCTTCTGGTAGAACTGGCGAAGCTGCAGCCGAAGGACATGGGAGCAGGTCTGTCGCTCGATGCGGGAGCTCAGGTATTGAGCGAGGCACAATTTGTATGCGTGCTGGCGCTGTATGATCCGGCTTCATGTCAAGCTTTGGAAGTACAGGGAACGGCCGATGGTTATATTATCGGTGAAGCGCGCGGCAGGAACGGCTTTGGCTACGATCCGCTGTTCTACTTGCCTCATTTCGGCCGTACGATGGCAGAGCTGTCGCCAGAAGAGAAGCAAAGCATCAGCCACCGCGGAGATGCCATCCGACAGCTTCAGCAGAAGCTGCGCTAAAACTGCAAATTTAGCTTTATATGAGACACCTAGCCGCATTATGCATGTTTAGGTGTCTTTTTCTATAAGGTTACTCAGATTTAGTCCTTCCCAAGCGCGAGAAAATGTGAGAGAATATTTTCCAACAAGGCAAAGGAGGATGGATGATTATGAGTGAGGCAACACGGACATTTGGATTTGAAACGCTGGCGGTTCATGCCGGCCAAGAGGTGGATCCTACAACCTTATCACGAGCGGTTCCATTGTATCAGACAACGTCTTATGCATTTAAAGATACCGATCATGCGGCGGATTTGTTCGCTTTGAAGGAATTTGGCAATATTTATACACGCTTGATGAATCCGACTACCGACGTGTTCGAGAAACGGGTTGCTGCATTGGAAGGCGGAGCGGGCGCGCTCGCGACGGCATCGGGACAAGCGGCGATTACATACGCCATCTTGAACATTGCCGGCGCAGGCGACGAGATCGTATCCGCCACCAGCTTATACGGTGGAACGCACAATCTTTTCTCCACCACGCTCAATAAGCTGGGCATTAAGGTGCGTTTCGTTGATTCGAGCGAACCGGAGAACTTCCGCAAAGCGATTACAGATAAGACCAAGGCGCTCTACGCGGAGGTTATCGGCAATCCTCGAGGCGATGTGTTGGATATTGAAGCCGTCGCCAAGATCGCCCATGAGCACGGCATTCCGCTCATTGTCGATAATACATTCCCGAGTCCGTTCCTCCTTCGCCCGCTTGAACACGGCGCCGACATCGTCGTTCATTCCGCTACGAAGTTCATCGGCGGTCACGGCACCTCCATCGGGGGCGTTATCGTAGACGGTGGAACGTTCGATTGGACATCCAATGACAAATTCCCTGGATTAACGACGCCTGATCCAAGCTATCACGGACTGGTCTATACGGAAGCCGTCGGACCAATCGCTTATATTATCAAGGCTCGGGTGCAGCTCATGCGCGATATGGGGGCCGCATTGTCTCCGTTCAATGCCTTCATGCTGCTGCAAGGACTCGAGACGCTGCATCTGCGCATGGAGCGGCATAGCGAGAATGCCTTGAAGGTCGCTCAGTTCCTGGAGAGCCATGAAGCCGTACAATCAGTAAGCTATTGCGGCTTGCCAAGTCATCGATCCTACGATCTGGTGCAGAAATATATGCCAAAAGGCCAAGGCGCTATTTTAACCTTTGAAATTAAAGGCGGCATCGAGGCAGGACGGAAGATTATTAACCACGTTAAATTATTTTCGCACTTAGCTAATGTCGGCGACTCGAAGTCGCTTATCATTCACCCGGCAAGCACAACGCATCAGCAATTGAGCGAGGAAGAGCAAATTGGGGCAGGCGTAGGTCCCGGAATTATCCGTTTATCCATCGGTACCGAATCGATTGACGATATTTTGTATGATTTGGAGCAAGCCATTGCGGCAAGCCAATCTAGCTAATAAATGGCCTGTCAGGCTCATCAGTTGAGTCTGGCGAGAAGAAGGACTTTGCCCGGGTAGCAGTCACATAAGATGGCACATCACAACATAGTCATACAGCGCAGCCGTAAGGCTGCGTTTTTTCATGCTGCGCTTGATTGTAAACGAGAATGAAATAACTTGACGGCCGCACGTATGAATCGAGATTATGAATAAACCAAAGCCTCGAAGACGAGTGGAACTACGAGTATTAAAAAGACAAATAATTCTCGTGGATGATGAGTTAAAGAAGAGCCCCATACCGGCTGACGTTGGGACGTCATGCCGATACAGGACTTGTCATCATTTTGCTGAGTTAAAAGAAGTTTATCCGTTACCAAGCCACCCGTATGTTATATTCTCTGAGCCATACATCGACCTGCAGCAAATAAGCGAACAGCTGCGGGCCAGACATCAATTGGCCGAACCACGGCAGATGGGAGCTAGCTTCCTCGGAAGCAGCGATGTCGCGAATACGCTCTTCATTGACGAATTGATGCAGCGGTGAAGTTGAATCATCGAGACGATCTAATGCTTTGCGGCGTACGATATTCAAGTAATTCGGGTTATGTGTCTTTGGATAGGGGCTCTTCTTACGGTACAGAACATCATCGGGGAGTACGCCTTCGAGCGCTTTACGCAGCAGGCCTTTCTCTCGTCCGCCATAAGTCTTGATCTCCCATGGAGTATTGAAGACGTATTCGACCAGGCGGTGATCGGTATATGGCACGCGCACCTCCAAGCCGACGCCCATGCTCATTCGGTCTTTGCGATCGAGCAAAGTCGGCATGAAGCGAGTGATGTTCAAATACGACATCACCCGCATGCGAGCCGATTGAGCGTCTTCTCCCGGTAAGGCAGGAACTTCGCCTACCGCTTGCGCGTAGCGGTCCGCCACGTATTCCTCAGCACGAATGTGCTCTGCCACTTCAGGCTTGAGCAGGCTCGCCCGGAGCGGGGTTGCGAGCGCCCAGGGAAAGGTGTTGGCACTGAGCGCCTCTTCCCGGTGGAACCAAGGATAGCCGCCGAACACCTCATCTGCAGCTTCCCCAGAGAGTGCGACGGTGGCTCCTTGTTTAATTTCACGGCAGAACCGCAGCAGAGATCCATCAACATCTGTCATGCCAGGCAAATCCCGGACACGCACCGCCTCTTCCAAGGAAGCGACCAGCTCAGGAGTATCGAATTTTATCCAGTGGTGCTCTGTGCCAAGCTCCTCAACCATGCGCCGAATCCAAGGCTCATCTGCATTCGGCTGGAAAGCATGCGCTTGAAAGTACTTATCATTATCGACGTAGTCAACGGAGTACGTATGAACTTTGCCCAATCCATGCCGCTCGTAATGGCGCACGGTTAAAGCGGTTAAGGCGCTGGAGTCTAATCCTCCTGACAGCAAAGTACACACAGGCACATCAGATATAAGCTGACGCTCGACCGTATCCTCCAGCAGCATGCGTACATGCGAGGCAGTCTCTTCGGCATTTTCTTCGTGTGGAACGCTTTCCAGTTTCCAATATGTGCTCATGGCGAGACCATTATAATCGTAGCGAAGTGTATGTCCAGGCCGAAGCTCAGACAGAGCATCGTAAACTCCATGTCCCGGTGTGCGCGCCGGGCCAACCATCCAAATCTCCGCCATGCCTTCCAGACCAATGATTGGCTCAATATCGGGGTGGGCAAGGAGCGCCTTTGGCTCTGAACCGAATACGAACCATCCTTCGCCACGGGCATAGAACAACGGTTTAACCCCTAGCCGATCACGTGCCATGAACAGCCGTTGCTCCGCCTCATCCCAGATCGCAAACGCAAAAATACCGTTCAGCCGCTCTACACAAGCATCCTTCCACTCTAGATAAGCGACAAGCAGCACTTCGGTATCACATTGTGTGAGAAATTGATGTCCGCGGCTTTGCAGATCGGATCTCAATTCCTTTGTATTGTACAATTCACCGTTATAGGCGATGGCGTAGGCGCCGCGTTCTGTTTGCCGAATCATCGGTTGTACGCCGTTTACCGGGTCAATGACGGACAACCTCCGATGCCCTAGTGCACAGGGTCCGGAGATCCACGTTCCTTTGGCATCCGGGCCGCGCGCTGATAATGTTTCGGTCATTTGCTCTAAAATGCCGGAGCATTGCGTCAAGTCCCGGTGCCAGTCAATCCAACCTGTTATTCCACACATGTTACGTTCATCCTCTCCGCATCAATCTGTCCCCCGGAAGACCGAATAAACCGGACAGCTGGAAGATTGAGATAATACCATGGGTATGCGAAAAACAGCATAAGATGTATGTCCATCGGGAGATGATAAGAAAAACTCCTTCTGGAGTCATATCACTGAAGAGCGACCGCGCTTAGCATACGCTATGATGCTGTTGGAAATGATGAAGGCATTCATGTTGTTTTTGATGAACGCCATTGCCTGCGCGGTACAAAAAAGGAGGTGTGCAATGGAACGCCAACCTTACTACGTGTCCGTTCAACGACGCACGGTCGTTACGGATCCTTCGTCCGGGAGCTATGAATTCGTTATTGAGGCGACTGGAGCGGAACGTGAGCATTTGCAGGCGCTGATTGATGATTTGGGGGATGCGGAGACCGATGCGTTTCGTGACTGTTTCATGCTGGTCACTAATCAAACAAATGAAAAAATAAACATTCCCTATCAGCAAAGATTGCATGCAGTATATATGTACATCCATAAGCTTGGTGCCGCAGATACGAAGCGGTTCGTGGAGCAAATGTTCGATCAGCAATCGTAGCATCGGGATAGGCATTCTGTAATCGGAGGAGAGCAAACATGATTGAGATCAAAGCAACCAAGTTCCGGCGACCTGTGGAGATTGACGGGCGATTATGCGCTGAGGTCGGCATCATTCCGGCCGATGATAAAGAAATTCCGCTGCTTGCGTATATTGCCCCCGTCCGTAACGGTGGTTACGAATTGGTGCGTGTCGTGCACAATGATGCGAGCTTGGCTAACGATTGGTATGACAACAATATGCATAATGCGTTTGAAGAGGTTGCGGCGGAAACCTTTGTAAAAAGTGATTATGGAGTGGATTTTAATGCCAAGTCACATTTTTTGGATGCTGTTCTAGGTTCGACTGAAGTCCGTTATGCGGTCGATGATTTGTTCCAGATGGATTAATGCGGCACATTTGACATTCCAGCACTCCTTGGGAAAGGGGGTGAATACAAATGACAGAACAATTCAAGCAGAACAAAGGCAACAAGTACGTTCATCAGAAGAAGCATGCCAATGCGGTGCTTGCCGGCAATCATAAGCATCCTGCGGAGAAGAACCCGTGGGAATTCATAAACAAATAGCGGGTCGGATGCTAATGCGCATCCTAGCAGCACGGCGAAGGCCCCTGCCAGTAAAGGGCAGGGGCCTTCGAATCAGTCTCGAAGCCACATTAGAACGCTCCGCCTTCACGCAACACGCGCACGCCCATAATAACGTTCCAGATGAAGATGAACAAGGACGCGACACCCATAATAATGACGAAGCCGATACTTAACAAAAACTGGGCTGTAATCAAGCTGATGATTGCCAGAACGATAAACGCATAGGGAAGAATGTGGGAAAACAATGCGCGGCCAGCATGATGTTTAATGTATGGGTCACTCGCCACGAGCCATATCACAAGCGGCAAAATAAACCCTGCGAAGAAAATGCTGAAATAGCTCAGCGAAGACAATATATATCGAGTCGACATGTTAGTCTCCTTTCGACGATATGTGCAGTACGTACAGTATATTAGATTATTCGGTAACCTATTACTGGAAATAACCAGTGGCCTTACCGTGTATCAAGACCAAATGTATTATGATATTTATAACGGGGCTGAACAGACTAATACCTGCGGTTGCCCGCACGGTGAAGTCATCGGATTCATCATCGACGGGTGAAGGCGGGCGAGGCGTATTTTAGCACACTTTCGCTCTGTGCTTATGCCTTAGCAGTTGCTGGACACAAAAAAAGCCGCCTGTATAGGCGGCATTATGTATTCTCAATTGGCGTCCCAGGAGGGATTCGAACCCCCGACCGACGGCTTAGAAGGCCGTTGCTCTATCCAGCTGAGCTACTGGGACAGGTAAAGAAGAAAAATTAGAACATTAATGATTTTATCAAAAGAATCAGCTTCATGCAATAGGAAATTTAAAAATAACATTAATATTTTTTAACATCCTTCGCAATCCGCATTGCACCACACTTCTCATTCCTGTCAAACCGATGCGATGGAGGGCCGTTGAACAGGAGGGAGCGCGGTATGTTATAATGCAATCGTAACCGCACCCAATGTAACGGTTTGTTGCAAATACATAGGATATATTATAGAAGAATACGTCTGAGTTCAAAGCAGTTGGCTTGTTATAGAAAGAAGGTGCTCGTATGCCGGAAGAACATTCCCCATCGACAAAAAATAAAGTCGTTCTATTTCCGAAGACGCATGATTTCTACCAAATTGAATTGACCCGAATGTTGGAAACTGAACGTTACGGAGAAGCGATTTCTTTGCTCCGCTTTTTGCTGCAGTGCGACGGGGAGGATTCCCAGATTCGCGCGGAATGGCACGCATTGCTGCAATGGTTGACTTCGGCGTTTCCGGAAGCAGAACGACCAGAGGAAGGTTGGCAATTCGGAGCCGTCCATACCGGTGAGACAACAGCTGCCGAAGACGAGACGGAACAGGATATGCTTCGGCGTCAATTTCAAGAGAAGGTACACGCAGATGAGCAATATATGGAACGTCTGCTGACTTCACTTACGGAAGGCGATATGGATGATCGCAAACTGTTGGTTCTGGAGCAGCTTGCGGTAGCGGACGATGCGCGCGTAGACGATGCGCTCATGCTTCTGCTGAAGGAGCGAGAACTTCATCCGCTACTGCAATTCAGCATCTTGCAAACGTTGAAGCGCAGAGGTGTTGAAGGTGAAGTCCGCTTCATGCGCGGGCAAGAGATTATCGTAGCCGAAGTCGAAGCGACACCGCTTGAGCTCTCATCCTTTCCGTCAGCTGCCATCGCGCCGATTGACAGAGTGAACGATGCCGCTTCGGTGCGTGAACCATCGCTGGCTTACTTTGCCCAGGAGATGTGGCATCAATATTTGAAGCTCATATACGGTACGGAAATCTATCGCAGGCTGTGTGAGGGCGAAGAGCTGGAGGCGGATGCTTGGGCGGCGGCTTTGCATCGCATCGTGGCGCGACTCTTGCACTTGGAAGAGGAAGAATTCGAAGTGAAGACCATATATGGAATAACCGATAATTTGCGAATCATCTATGAGCGTGCCCTCCGGTCACTTACACGTTCGCTCAGTGGAGAGTAATCAGTCAGCAGCGGTTGCAGCTGTAATTAAGTGCGAGTCAATTGACGGCAAAATTAGTTCTAAAGTGGTAAATACGCCCATCTTGAAAAAGTTTTCATAGTCGGCTATACTATAATGGTTATTCAGGACGTGTTATGGTACACTCTAGCCATGTGATTTTTTTTGGAGGGGAAGGCATAAAATGAAAGCAACCTGGGAAAAAATAGAGAAGAACGTTGGGGTTTTGGAAGTTGAGGTCAATGCGGATCGCGTAACGGAAGCACTGGACCAAGCATTTAAAAAAGTGTCTAAGCGTGCGAACGTTCCTGGTTTCCGTAAAGGACGAGTGCCTCGCCCGATTTTTGAAGCAAAATATGGCGTGGAAAGCTTGTACCAAGAAGCTATTGACATTATGCTTCCAGAGGCATATTCCCAAGCACTCAAGGAAACAGACGTTAACCCGGTAGACCAACCGGAAATCGAAGTTGAACAGATTGGCAAAGGCCAGTCTTTCAAATTCAAAGCAAAAGTTACGGTTAAACCTGAAGTGAAGCTTGGAGATTACAAAGGCCTCGAAGTTGAGAACCAAGAGGTTGAAGTTACGGAAGAAGAGCTGAATGCTGAACTCGTGCGTATGCAAGAGCGTCATGCTGAGCTTGTTATCGTTGACGAAGATACGGCAGCGACAGGCGACAGCGTCGTCATCGACTTCGAAGGATTCGTTGAAGGTGAAGCATTTGAAGGCGGTAAAGCAGAACGCTATACGCTGGAACTGGGCTCGAACTCGTTCATTCCTGGATTCGAAGAGCAATTGGTAGGTCTTGGCACAGGCGACTTCAAAGACGTTGAAGTAACGTTCCCTGAGCATTATCATGCAGAGAACTTGGCTGGCAAGCCGGCTGTCTTCAAAGTAAAAGTTCACGAAATCAAGCGTAAGCAATTGCCTAAGCTCGATGATGAGTTCGCTAAAGACGTAAGTGAATTCGAAACGTTGGACGAATACAAAGCAGATTTGAAGAAGCAGCTTCAAGATCGCAAAGAGCGCGATGCTGAATCGGCTCGCGAAGCAGCAGTGGTAGAAAAAGCGGCTGAAAACGCGGAAGTGGAAATTCCACACGCGATGATCGAGTCGGAAATTCAACATATGGTTAAGGATCTTGACAACCGCCTGCGTATGCAAGGCATGAACATTGATATGTTCTTGACGTTGTCTGGTCAGACAATTGCTGATTTGCGCGAACAAATGCAAAAAGAAGCAAACACTCGCGTGAAGAACAACCTCGTGTTGGAGCAAATCGCTAAAGAAGAAAAAGTGTCCATTACGGATGAAGAGTTGCAAGAAGAGCTTGAGAAAATGGCGCAATCTTATCAGCGTTCGGCTGACGAAATCCGTACTATTCTGGAAAACAATGGTACGATTGACAACTTGCGTGAAGAAGCTGCACTTCGCAAAACGATTAAATTCCTCGTGGACAACAGCAAGAAATAATCGCATATCGGCTGCAGACATCACCTGCGGCGTAACAGGATAAGGCACGTTACTCTCGAAGGCGTGCCTTATTTTTTCATAAGCCAAGCCCTATCACGATTCACACACATAACGGTTCACCACCCGAGTAAGGGTGTACATAATGTATAAGTAGACTGCTGCTGGTTAGGGTACCATACACGTACGCATTTCAAATTAGGATCTTCATCGCTTCAAGGGAATAGGCCCATTTGCCGTACATACACTATTGGTAATCGGTGTAAAAATGACATCGAGTACAGAAAATGATAAAATACAAATGTATAGCTTTGTAAAGAAAAGAGGTCGGTACCATGAATTTAATCCCGATGGTCATCGAACAGACAAATCGCGGCGAACGCTCTTATGATATTTACTCGCGCTTGCTTAAGGATCGCATCATTTTCTTAGGCAGTGCAATCGATGATGACGTAGCTAACAGCGTCATTGCACAATTGTTGTTCTTGCAGGCGGATGATCCGGAAAAGGATATTCACTTGTACATTAATTCTCCAGGTGGTTCGGTTACGGCCGGTATGGCCATCTTCGATACGATGCAGCACATCAAGCCTGACGTCTCCACGATTTGTGTCGGCTTGGCGGCCAGCATGGGGTCTCTCCTGCTGACGGCGGGAGCGCCGGGCAAACGCATCGCACTGCCGAACAGCGAGATCATGATTCACCAACCGCTTGGTGGAGTGCGGGGGCAAGCGTCCGACATTAAGATTCATGCGGACTGGATTATTAAGACAAGACAGAAGCTCAACCAAATTTATGTAGAACGCACGGGACAACCGCTGGAGAAAATTGAACGCGACACAGACCGTGATAACTTCATGAGCGCGGATGATGCGAAGGCATATGGCCTCGTCGACCACGTTCTGCATCCGGGTAGTCCAGAGCTGAAGTAAGGGGGGATACCGAGTGTTTAAATTTAATGATGAGAAAGGCCAATTGAAGTGCTCGTTCTGCGGCAAGTCTCAGGAACAAGTACGTAAATTAGTGGCTGGACCAGGCGTGTATATATGTGACGAATGTATCGAGCTGTGCAACGAGATTGTCGAGGAAGAGCTCGGTCATGAGGAAGAAATCGATCTGAAGGATATACCAAAGCCAAAGGAAATTCGCTCGATTTTGGATCAGTACGTCATCGGTCAGGAGCAAGCAAAGAAATCGCTGTCCGTAGCCGTATACAATCACTACAAGCGTATCAATACGCAGAACAAGATCGAAGACGTCGAACTGCAGAAGAGTAATATTTTGTTAGTCGGACCTACAGGTTCGGGTAAGACGCTCTTGGCGCAGACGATGGCAAAGATTTTGAATGTTCCGTTTGCGATTGCGGATGCGACTTCCTTGACGGAAGCGGGCTATGTCGGTGAAGACGTAGAGAACATTTTGCTCAAGCTGATTCAAGCAGCAGATTATGATGTGGAAAAAGCGGAGCGCGGCATTATTTATATTGACGAAATCGATAAAGTGGCGCGCAAATCCGAGAATCCTTCCATTACGCGCGATGTGTCGGGCGAAGGTGTGCAGCAAGCGCTGCTCAAAATTTTGGAGGGTACGGTTGCTTCGGTTCCACCGCAAGGCGGACGCAAGCACCCGCATCAAGAATTTATTCAAATCGACACCACGAACATTTTGTTTATTTGCGGCGGGGCATTTGACGGCCTTGAACAACTCATTAAGCGTCGTGTCGGGAAGAAAATTATCGGCTTTAACGCGGATGGCGGACAGAAGGACCTGAAACCGGGTGAATATTTGTCTATGACGCTTCCGGAAGACTTGCTTAAGTTCGGCCTGATTCCGGAATTCGTAGGCCGCTTGCCGGTCATCTCTACATTGGAGCCGCTTGATGAGCATACGCTTGTCCGTATCTTGAGCGAGCCGAAGAACGCGCTCACGAAGCAGTATCAGAAGCTGCTTGAGATGGACAATGTGAAGCTAGAATTTGAAGCGAGCGCATTGGAGGCTATCGCGCGCGAAGCCATCAAACGAAGCACAGGTGCGCGCGGACTGCGGGCGATCATCGAGGGCATCATGCTCGATGTAATGTATGAAGTGCCGTCGCGTGACGATATTACGACATGTGTCATAACGGAACAAGTGGTCCGTGAACGAATGATTCCGGAACTAACGACGGATAAGAAGCAAGAGGAGAGCGCCTAACCGGCGCTTTTCCGTTCGTTTCCGGCATGGGAGAGAGTGAATCATGTATTTGCGACATCAGACTAGACCTGTTCAAGTAGGCAATGTAACGATTGGCGGAAGCAACGACGTTATCATCCAGAGTATGTGTACGACGAAGACGGCAGACGTGCAAGCTACCGTTGCCGAGATTCATCGTCTGGAAGAAGCGGGATGTCAGATTGTCCGCGTCACTGTCAACAATCAAGAAGCGGCGGAAGCGATTAAGGACATTAAGGAGCAAATTTCCATACCTCTCGTCGCAGATATTCATTTTGACTACCGCTTGGCGCTAAAAGCGATCGAGAACGGCATTGACAAAGTGCGTATTAATCCGGGGAATATTGGACGCCGTGAGAAGGTCGAAGCTGTGGTGAAAGCGTGCAAAGAACGCGGGATTCCGATTCGTATCGGAGTGAACGCGGGTTCGCTTGAGAATCATTTGCTTGAAAAATACGGCTACCCGACTCCGGAAGCGATGGTGGAAAGCGCCTTGTTCCATATCGGAATATTGGAGGAGCTCGATTTCCACGATATTATCGTGTCACTGAAGGCATCGGATGTGCCAATGGCGATAGCAGCCTATACAAAAGCAGCCGAGGTCATTCCATATCCCCTCCATTTAGGTATTACCGAAGCAGGGACGCTGTTTTCCGGTACGGTGAAGAGCGCTGCCGGCCTCGGGGCGCTTTTGGCGATGGGGATTGGTTCGACGGTTCGCGTAAGCATAAGTGCTGACCCCGTCGAAGAGGTGAAGGTGGCACGCGAGCTGTTGAAGTCGTTCGGCTTAATTACGAATGCGGCAACGCTTGTATCCTGTCCGACTTGCGGTCGGCTGGATATTGACCTGTTCTCGATTGCGAACGAGGTGGAAGAGTACATCTCGAAGCTGAAAGTGCCGATTAAAGTATCGGTGCTCGGCTGTGCCGTCAATGGACCAGGCGAAGCCCGTGAGGCAGATATCGGCATTGCCGGTGCCCGCGGAGAGGGACTGCTATTCCGTTACGGAGAAATGATTCGCAAAGTGCCTGAGCAGGAGCTTGTCTCCGAATTAAAGAAAGAAATCGATTATATCGTGACTGAATATGAACGCACCGGCAAGATTCCGGGCCGCAAGCATTAACAGTTATATACGTAAACACACGAACGTTACGAGCAACCGTTCGTGTGTTTTTTTGTGACTAATATGCGTGTTCAAAAACCTCTATGTAATTAGGATTCCATCGCTGCCTCGGCGGCACGTTGCTTTGCCGCTTTGCCGTGCTTGGCTGATTGCTTGTCATGGGCTTCGACTGACATGCGGCTCGTCCCGTTGAAATGCCCGCCTTCTTTAATGATAAAAGCGCTGCAGCTTGTATTGCCGGTCAGTCGACCGGTCTGTTCGATGATAAGCGTTCCCGTCACGTCAACATCTCCGTTCAACGTGCCTGCAATGATGACGTTAGCGGCCCGCATATTAGATTCTACGATGCCGGTTTCCCCAATTGTGACATCGCGGCTGCAAGTGACGTCCCCTTTGACGGTGCCTTCTATACGCAAATCAGTATCGCAATCCAATTGTCCTTCCAGCTTCGTCGCCTGCCCGATTAACGTATCGGTACCTGGCGGCTTTTTGGCATTCGATGCTTTGGAAAACATACCTAGTCCCCTCTTTCTTATAATAACGTTGTTAGGTGATCACGGCGGGCTAATGTAGCCCTCCGGATCGATAGCTTGATCGCTTTGACGGATTTCGAAATGCAAGTGAGGCCCGGTGCTCCTGCCGGTGGAACCTACTTCTCCGATAATTTGTCCTTTTATTACCTTATCTCCTCTTTGGGCCACGCGTTTGTTCATATGCAAATATCGGGTGGAGAGCCCGCTTTGATGCTTAATAATAATAAAGTTGCCTTTCAGCTCATCAACATCCGATTCAATTACTTCACCTTCGGCGGCGGCATAGATGCTGTCGCCGGTGTTTCCGCTAATATCCAAGCCTGCGTGAAACGCATTGCTGCGGTGGAATGGATCGTCTCGGTCTCCGAATACTGATGTGATGCGTGTGCTCTCTGTAGGCCATAGAGTTGGCGTAGCATCCAGCTTCTTCTTAAAAGAATCTGCCTGTTCAAGCAAGAGTGGAATCTGTGTATCCCACTCCTTCCAGGTTCGCTCCATTTGCTTCAGCTGCCTGTGTGAGTCATACCACATCGCTAATGCGGGATGTTCGGCAAGCAAGGACTGCGTCCGCCCTGAAGTAGATGATAGTCGCTGCGGAGGCAAGACTGACTCAATAAATTCACCGCCCACAGGCATTAAGCCAGGAAGCTGTGCAAAAGGCCGCTCATTGGATGCTGGCGGAGGTGACTTCCGTGTCGATGGTGTGTCCGTCTTGCTCGATACATGAAGATAGGACCGCAGTTGGCGTTCCCACTGCGCCACTTTGTCCATCCGTTCCTTCATTTGATTGGAGGAGGCAGTGATGACGGATAATTGCCGGTTCATTTCGGCAAGCTGGCGTTCCTTTTGCGTGAGATCAGACTGAAGCTGTTCAACTTGTGTGAGGGTGTAATGAATGGTAGCTCGCTGAATAACGAACGATATAAGCAGAGTCAGAAAAATAAGAATGATAACAAAGGTGACAAGCATAACTATAGCCTTAGGCAGTCTATATTGAATCGCTGGTCGATTGGCGCCCCGAATGAGCATCCATGTCCAGCTGCGGTCATCAGACCTGGCCATCGGTTCTTCCTCCCTTTAATACTACGGGTTTGAGTAGGTGTTCATATTTACATACAACACTCCTATTGTACATGAAGTATAGAAAATTGGAAGCGAAAAAAGACAATATTTGACGGAATAAAACAATAGGTGTCGATTGATAAGAGGAAAAATTTATCACAAATAACATTGTGATAAAAAACATTTTGCTATCAGCATTGATTTAAGTTACAATCATTCTTGTTGCGTGTTAGTAAACTTAACATATCGCAAATCAGCTAGCAGATATACAATCAGAAAGGGTGCGGTATATGATTGAAAAAATCCAAGACTCGATAGGATACTTTAATGATCTATGGTACTTCATGCTCATTTTTATATTAATTGCCGCAGGACTTTATTTTTCGCTGCGAACGAGATTCGTTCAGCTTTCGGCGATAAAAGAAACATTCCGCATCATGTTGGGACGCGATACCAAAAAGACGAGTGGCCAGGAGAAGGGCGTATCCTCTTTCCAAGCGTTTGCGATGAGCACGGCTTCCCGTGTAGGTACGGGCAATTTGGCAGGGGTAGCCCTCGCCATCTCGCTCGGGGGTCCGGGGGCTGTGTTCTGGATGTGGGCCATTGCGCTCATCGGAGCCGCCTCCGGATTCGTAGAATCGACGCTGGCACAGGTATACAAGGTGCGCGACGGCAAGCATTTCCGCGGAGGTCCGGCTTACTATATGGAAAAGGCGCTCAATGCGCGCTGGCTTGGCATCGTGTTCGCCATTCTTATTACGTTCAGTTTCGGATTTGTGTTTAACTCCGTACAGGCGAATACCGTAAGTGCTGCGTTTCAGGATATGTTCAACCTGGATCCTCTCTATATGGGGATCATTCTTGCGGTGCTTGTCGTTCCGACGATATTCGGCGGCGTGCAGAGAATCGCGAAAGTATCGGCTACAATCGTGCCGATTATGGCGCTTGCTTATATTGCGATCGCATTGTTCGTCATGGTCATCAATTTTGACGCCATTCCGGGTGTGTTCGTTTCCATTGTGAAGAGTGCATTCGGATTTCAGGAAGCGGCAGCAGGGGGAATCGGAGCCGCCGTTATGAACGGGATCAAACGCGGCTTGTTCTCGAACGAGGCCGGGATGGGGAGCGCTCCGAATGCCGCGGCGACCGCTCATGTTACGCATCCGGTTAAGCAAGGCTTGGTTCAATCGTTCGGCGTGTTCGTCGATACGCTGCTCGTCTGTTCGGCGACGGCATTCATCATTCTGTTTTCAGGCGTCTCCGCGACTGGGGAACTGGATGGAATCAGATTGACGCAATATGCGCTTGCTTCGCAGGTCGGGGATTGGGCGCACATGTTCGTTGGCTTAGCTATCTTTTTGTTTGCGTTCACTTCGCTTATCGGAAATTATTATTACGGGCAGAGCAATATCGAGTTCATTACGAAGAAAAAGGGCTGGTTGCTCGCTTATCGCCTTGGGGTCGTAGGAATGGTGTTGTTCGGCTCCGTCGCCAAGCTTACGTTCGTATGGAACTTGGCCGACCTGTTCATGGGTTTCATGGCGTTCATCAACTTGATTGTCATCATGCTTCTGGGAAAAGTGGCGTTTGCGGCATTGAAGGATTATATGCGGCAGCGCAAGCTTGGCGAAGAGCCCGTATTTTATGCGGATTCGGTTCCTGGATTAAAGCATGCCGAATGTTGGGAACGAAATTCAAACTCTGACTAAAACAAACTTATAATGCATCCGGCAAAGGGCAATACTACCAAGTATTAAACTTTGCCGGATTTTTTGTGCCTGAAATAGGCGTCACGGGAGGATGGAACGATGAACTTAAGTGTAATATTGATGCTAATCAACGCGTTTTTTGCCGTTGTAATCGGCATTTATTTCTGGAATTTGCTCCGCAGTCAGAAAGGTAACCGCTCCGCAGTTGATCGCGAGTCGAAGAAGGAAATGGACAAATTGCGCAGGCTGCGATCCATTTCATTAACGAAACCGCTAGCGGAAAAGACGAGACCGACGACAATGAACGATATCGTCGGGCAGCGTGATGGCCTGAAGGCGTTGAAGGCCGCGTTATGCAGCTCGAACCCGCAGCATGTCATTGTTTACGGTCCACCGGGGGTGGGCAAGACAGCGGCAGCACGTGTTGTGTTGGAGGAAGCGAAGAAAAATCCGAGCTCCCCTTTTACGATGGAATCGAAATTTACGGAAATTGATGCGACGACCGCTCGCTTCGATGAACGGGGCATCGCCGATCCATTAATTGGTTCGGTGCATGATCCGATTTATCAAGGAGCTGGCGCAATGGGAGTCGCCGGTATCCCGCAGCCGAAGCCGGGAGCAGTGACCAAGGCGCATGGCGGTATGCTCTTCATCGATGAAATCGGTGAGCTTCATCCGATACAGATGAACAAGCTGCTGAAAGTGCTCGAAGATCGGAAGGTGTTCCTTGAGAGCGCTTATTACAATTCCGAGGATTCGAACATTCCGACGTATATTCATGATATTTTTCAAAATGGTCTGCCAGCAGACTTCCGTCTGGTGGGAGCAACAACGAGGTCCCCTCAGGATCTGTCTCCGGCGCTTCGTTCGCGCTGTATGGAGATTTATTTCCGTCCGCTCCTGCCGGATGAGATTGAATCCATTGCGGATCATGCAGTGCGCAAGATCGGGTTCCCGCCCTCGAAAGAAGCGGTCGATATGGTCAAAAAATATGCTACGAATGGCCGGGAAGCGGTTAATATCGTGCAATTGGCCGCAGGTCTTGCCATGTCAGAAGGACGATCTGCTATCGAGGCTGCAGATGTGGAATGGGTAGCGAACTGCAGTCAAATTGCTCCGCGACCGGACCGCAAAGTGCCTGCAGAGCCGCAAGTGGGTCTTGTTAATGGACTTGCCGTATACGGCCCGAGTATGGGGGCCCTGCTTGAAATCGAAGTGAGCGCGATCCGGGTGAAGAATGGCCACGGGAAGTATACAGTTACAGGTGCGGTGGATGAAGAGGAGTTAGGCGGCGGAAGCCGAACCTTGCGCCGGAAGAGCATGGCGAAAGGCTCAGTGGAGAACGTCCTTACCGTGCTGCGCAGCTTAGGCTATGAGACGGCCAATTACGATCTGCACATCAATTTCCCGGGCGGTTCACCTGTAGACGGGCCGTCGGCCGGAATGGCCATGGCGGTTGCCATCGCTTCGGCACTTAATCAGTGGCCGGTGGACAACAAGCTGGCGATGACTGGAGAAATGAGCATACACGGTCGCATCAAGCCAGTAGGCGGTGTGCTGGCTAAGGTAGAGGCCGCATTTCAGGCTGGCGCGACACGGGTACTTATCCCTAAGGAGAATTGGCAGGAAATCTTCGCAGACTTGGGTGGATTACAAGTGATTCCTATTGAGCATGTGGATGAAGCATTCGCTCATTCCTTTGGCAGTCACATGCAGGAAGACCCGCTGCAAATGACGAAGCCGTTCGAACGGACTTCGGGCGCAGCGATGCCGCTTATGCATGCGGAAGCCTCGGACAATACGAAGCATTCCGAACCAAATGGCTTCGCTTAAGTCCAGCACATTGGTGTTTTATGTGAACATTTGATAAAATGTTGCTTACATGTGTATAAGATAAGGTAAACCATGGGGGTGCCGAACGATGGGGCTTAAACATACGAAGGGACGACGACTGCCTCTTCTTCCGCTTAGAGGATTGCTCGTGTACCCGAGCATGGTGCTTCATCTCGATGTAGGGCGCGACAAATCAATAAAAGCGCTCGAACATGCGATGATGGGAGACCAAATGCTGCTCTTGTGTACGCAATCGGAGGTAAGCATTGAGGAGCCTTCTCAAGAGGATATATTTCGCATCGGGACAGTAGCGAAGGTTCGTCAGATGCTCCGTCTGCCGAACAGCACGATTCGCGTGCTGGTGGAAGGTGTGGACCGGGCAGAGGCTATCGATTATGTGCCGAATGATGAATTTTATGAGGTAAACGTACGCTTGTTGGAGGAAGAAGCCGAAATGACGTCTTCGGAGACAGAAGCGTTGATGCGGACGGTGTTATCTCAATTTGAGAGTTATGTGCATATGTCCAAAAAGGTAACACCCGAAACGCTCGCTTCCGTATCCGATATTACAGAGTCAGGGAGGTTTGCAGATGTCATTGCAAGCCATCTCCCACTCAAGATGAAAGACAAGCAAGAGCTGCTTGAGACCGTCAATACGGCCGAACGTCTGAATAAGCTTCTTCTAATGCTTAATAATGAGAGCGAAGTGCTTGAGCTGGAGAAGCAGATCAACCAGCGTGTGAAGAAGCAGATGGAGAAGACGCAGAAGGAATACTATTTGCGTGAGCAGATGAAGGCAATTCAGAAAGAGCTCGGCGATAAAGAAGGACGCGCGGGTGAAGTGGACGAACTTCGAGCGCAGCTGAAAGAGCTGGAAGCTTCGGATAAAGTACGTGAAAGAATCAAAAAAGAAATCGATCGTTTGGAGAAGATGCCGCCTACATCGGCGGAAGGGGCGGTCATCCGCAACTATATCGATTGGCTATTCATGATTCCATGGTCCAAGCTGACGGAAGATGACTTGGACTTGCATAAGGCGGAGTCTATATTGGAAGCGGACCATTATGGACTGGATAAGCCGAAGGAACGTGTACTTGAATATTTGGCCGTTCAGCAGCTAGTTAAGCGGATGAAGGGGCCTATTCTATGTTTAGTCGGACCGCCGGGTGTCGGAAAGACGTCGCTCGCCCGTTCTATAGCGAAATCATTGGGGCGCCAATTTGTTCGTATTTCGCTTGGCGGTGTGCGGGACGAAGCGGAAATTCGCGGTCATCGCCGCACGTACGTCGGTGCACTACCGGGACGTATCGTTCAAGCATTGAAGACGGCAGGCACGATGAATCCGGTTATGCTGCTAGATGAAATCGATAAGATGGCAGCTGATTTTCGCGGGGATCCGGCCTCCGCTCTCTTGGAGGTGCTGGATCCAGAGCAGAACAACACGTTCAGCGATCATTTCGTTGAGCTGCCGGTCGATCTATCTCGCGTCATGTTTGTGACGACTGCCAATGCAGTGCACAACATTCCGCGCCCGCTCCTGGATCGGATGGAGCTGTTGTCCATTTCAGGGTACACGGAGCTGGAGAAGCTGGAAATAGCCAAGCGTCATTTGCTTCCGAAGCAGAAGCGGGAGCACGGTCTTACGGAGGAGCAGGTGTCGGTAGACGAAGCGTGCATTGAGCGCGTCATTCGCGAATATACCCGTGAAGCCGGCGTCCGTCAGCTGGAGCAGCAGTTGGCTGCGCTGTGCCGTAAGGCGGCGAAGCGTATCGTCTCCGAACAGCTGGAACAAGTCATCATTCATTCAGACGAGTTATCCGAATATTTAGGGGTGGCAAGATACCGCTATGGTCTCGCGGAAACCGATAATCAAGTTGGGACGGTTACCGGTCTCGCCTGGACGGAGGTTGGCGGCGACACGCTGAATATCGAAGTGACCGTCGTGCCTGGTTCCGGCAAGCTGCTGTTGACCGGCAAGCTTGGTGATGTCATGAAGGAGTCCGCGCAGGCGGCGTTCAGCTATATTCGCTCGAAGGCGGAGCAGTGGCAGTTGGAGCCGGGTTTTCATGAGAAGTCGGACATACACGTACACGTGCCGGAAGGCGCAATACCGAAGGACGGTCCTTCCGCGGGCATTACGATGGCCACGGCGCTCGTCTCTGCTTTGACGAACCGTTATGTCTCGAAGGATGTGGCCATGACCGGAGAGATTACGCTGCGCGGCCGTGTGCTGCCGATCGGCGGATTGAAGGAGAAGTCGCTGGCTGCGCTGCGCGCAGGCATTAAGACGGTCATTTTTCCTCAAGACAATGAACGCGATTTGGATGATATACCGGAAAGCGTTCGTGAAGAGTTGAGCTTTATACCGGTATCTCATATGGACGAAGTGCTGCAGCATGCTCTTTTGGAGCAGCAGCCGCTGCAATAAGCATATGTTTGTTACGGAAGCGGGCGCGGTTGCAATGCGTCCGCTTCTTTTTTTTGCAGTGGTTTGACGGCAAAAAAATTAAGGATGGGCTGCCCATTGGATATTGTCCAATGAACCGTCGTTGTTATAGCTGATAGCATGGTGATTCATTGGAAATGCTCCAATAGAATCTGTTGTAAATGGTCGCTGAACCGGAAAAACGATGATTTGAATGGACGATTTCCAATGGAACAAAGATTTTTGTATGAAATATAGAAAATGAAGAAAATGACTGTACATTTTCCAAATGGCAGCCACTCAGACGGTCCGTTTGTGTAAAAGCGATTATGTAAAGCAGATACGAGTAGCAATTTCGATCAGCGCATGATCAGGTTATTATGCTGAGGACAAATGGGGATGTGCTGGAGTGGGATACGATGGAGGGTGTTTCTGATGCAAGGGGAGAGTGGAGCAAAGGCATCCAAGATGAGTGATTCATATCAGCCAGCAAAAATGACAGAAGGCTCAACCAATATGAGTGCATCCATAGCAGTCGGCGATGGCATTCCGGTTTCTTCTCGGCGCTGTTTTCGTGTACAATGGATGTTAAGAGGGTAAAGGTGAGGTTATAATAACATGAAAATTACGAATGCAGAATTTATTATTAGCGCTGTTGGTCCTGCTCAATATCCGGATGACGGACTTCCAGAGATCGGTCTTGCCGGACGGTCCAATGTAGGGAAATCATCGTTAATCAACCGTATGATTATGCGGAAAAATTTGGCGCGCACCAGTTCGCAGCCAGGAAAAACGCAGCAGCTCAATTATTATCGTATTAATGAAGATATTTATTTTGTCGACGTACCGGGTTACGGGTATGCCCGTGTATCGAAGCAGCAGCGCGCAGCTTGGGGACGCATGATTGAAGCATATTTCCAAGATCGCGATACGCTCCGTCTTGTCCTGCTCGTCATTGATCTGCGCCACCCGCCGACGGCTGACGATTGTACGATGTATGACTGGCTGACGCACTATGGCGTGCCGGTGTGCGTTGTCGCGACGAAGGCTGATAAGATTTCGAAAAATCATTGGCAAAAGCACATCAAGCAAGTGAGAAGCACACTTGGTCTCAGACCAGACATTCCGTGTGTCTTGTTCTCGGCAGAGACGGGTCAAGGCAGAGAGGAATTGTGGGACATGATCGTGAAGCATACGCGTCTCGATGAGAACAATGAAATCGACGAAGAACCGGGTGGAAATGCATAATTATGCATTTCGGGTGATTTGTAATTTTATAGAAAATGTTAGATGTTAGCGCGAGATGGGGATGTAATGGTTATTTAGTGAGGATCCGTTGTAAAATATGCGCTTGCTTCGGCCTCAATCCGTTTTTTTAAGAAATCCTCAATAATTTGGCGGCTGGTGAACAGGAATTCATTTTTTGCATGTAGTATAATATGAGTAAGAATTCAGGTATGAAAAAAGAATTGAGGAGATTTTTTATGGCTCGGCGGTTAGCCACAGAATATGTGAAAGCCAGTATACAGTTGACAGAAGCTCAGTTGACCCGATTTTTGCAGTCGCTCGCACTACAATGTACGGTGTGGCGAGTAAAAGTATTGGAAAACGGTAATCAAGAGGTGGTTCTTGAGGACGGTCAGGGTGATGAGATTACTTTCCTGTTCGAGAAACAAGGCAATCGGTATGTCTGTGTAACGTCTTGCCGCTTGGTTCATCCGAAATTGACGCAAGTGATGCATAAACTTGTGGCCACTTTCCGTGGCGAAGCGGTAGTCAATCGGATTTTTTATGGATTTACGATGACTTATTATTATGAAGACGGGGCTGTACGCAAGATTGTTGAGCATAAGCAAGGCCAGTCTCGTGTTGTTTTTGAACATAAGGATACGGTTCGCAGCTTGCAGAAGCTGTACAGCAATGATAGCGTAGAACTGCGTATTGCTGCCGTTCAAAGTCACATCAACGTATTGCTGGATGAACGGAATCGGTCGCGCAAGCCGGAAACGCTCCATCATATCGATTCAGAACTTAGCCGCATGGCTCACCAATTGTTTATGCTGGAAGCCTAAACGTTAATTCATAATCGTGGATAAAAGCACCCAAAGCTTAAGCTTTGGGTGCTTTTTTCGTACGCCAACATGGGCGTCATCTCTGCGGTGAAAGTCAGGAATGGGGGCTGCCATGCGCCTGCCCTTAGCCAGCTTGAGGCACACGAATCAAATTTGAGGAGGTTGCAGTCGGATGAGTCTCTGAAACAAGACGAGATCCTAAGCTGGCAAAGACGCGGCAAGCATCGGTTACAAAGAGGCTTCTGTATATGGTGAACCTAACAAGCTTATAGGCCATATAGTATTGTGCGTTTAAAAGTGCGGTCTGCATTTAATTAAACGAATGAATTTCAAAAAAGGGTTGCATTTATGAGTATAAGATGTTATTTTTAATCTCGTTGAAAACAATATAGGAACCAGGATTCACTCAGGACATAGCCTGTTGCGAGAGATTATTCCCTCGAGAAGTGAATGACGTAGGTCCTAGCGGATGAAATTTTTTTTCCAACATTTTATTCCTAGGAAGGGGGAACCGAAAGATGGAATACTCAACTTTCGGAAGACACGTTGCTGTTGACACGTGGGGAGTCGACTTCGATTTGTTGAACAATGCTGAATTTCTTCAAACGCAATTAGTAGAAGCCGCTGAAGCGTGTGGCGCAACCGTCTTGTCCGTTCAATCCAAACAGTTTGAACCACAAGGAGCAACGGTTCTTGTCATGTTGTCTGAAAGTCATCTTTCAATCCACACATATCCTGAACGTGGATTTGCAGCAATCGATTGTTATACTTGCGGAGAAACGGTAGACCCGCAACTGGCCATTGATTACCTGGTCTCTGTATTGAAACCGGAGAGAACGTTCGCTAAGAAATTAGTGCGCGGATTAGGTGAATTGCAAGTAGTTACTCCGGATGTGAAAGTATCCGAGTTGGTATAAATGGCAGCCAAGCCCGCTCAACCTGCTGTAAGAAGCAGTTGAGTGGGCTTTTTTTATTTATCCAGCAGCTTAATACAACCAGTATTGTAGACACAAAATCGTACAATAACTGTGTAATAACTGTGTAATAACCGTGGATACTCGTATCCATGGTTATTTGTCCATCTGCTCCCCCATAGCATATATAAGTGCGAGTTTACCTCTAAAAAACCTCTAGATAGGAGAATATGATGAGACCGAAGCGATTTCGTGCGGGTGCAGTCCTGCCGGTGCTGCTGTTTATTTTGCTAATATGGCCGGCCTACCAGTTGTATGGTCTGCTGCAGCCGCATTCTAGCACAGAAAATCCGATGATTATGCTGTATGAAGTTGCCCATTTTCAAATGAACCTGTTGAACGGATCGATGCAAGAAGCGAAGCGCTACGATACAGCCACTCCTTTGAATAAAGTGAAGTTGGTTGCCTATTCGACCGTGTATACCCATGAGAGGCTGGTGAAAGCGGTTGGTGCGAAGAAGCTGACGTCATTGGCCGGATTGAGTCGGTTCGTCGAATTCGTGACGGTGCTGCAAATGAGCGGAGAACGGCAGCTAACGGATACCGAGAAAGAAATATTGGGGAACGCCGCGGACCACATTGCAACGATGTATGAGAGCTATGCCCATCTGTTCAATGCAAGCGGACAAATTATTTCATCGAAAAATGACGAGCTGCAGTCGGCGGAGCAGCAGCTTATCTCGGCCTTGGAACGTTATTTAAAGCCGTAATTCAAATAGGTTGATCTTAGAAAATTAAGATGACTTTAAAGAATAGGAATGGTAGTATAAGGTGCGTTGTTCAAGCACAGACTAAATTTTGACATGCATTTCATAATATTTTCAAATAACGAACGTGTGATCGTGTCGATTCATGTTATAATGATTATCAACTGATAATGTACTAAATTTCGATAAAGCAGGTGAAACGAATGCACATCGTCGTCGTCGGCATGAACTATCGTACGGCGCCTGTGGAGATTCGGGAGAAGTTCGCTCTTCCCGAAAGCGATTGGCAAGAGGCGCTTTTACAACTGAGACAGACGAAGAGCGTGCTTGAGTGCGTCATGGTGTCTACATGCAACCGAACGGAGCTCTATGTCGTAGTGGATCGGCTGCATATGTGCGGTTACTTCATCCGCAGCTTTATGGAACAATGGTTTGACATTCCTAGACAGCAATTTACGCCTTACCTTTATATATTTGAAAATGATCAGGCCGTTGAGCATTTGTTCCGAGTCACGTCTGGCTTGGATTCCATGGTAATTGGAGAAACGCAAATTCTTGGCCAGATCAGGAGCGCTTTTCTGTTCGCACAGAAGCAAGGGACTACAGGAACATGGTTCAATACCTTGTTCAAGCAAGCGATTACGCTTGCGAAGCGTGCCCATGCGGAGACGAACATTAACGACAATGCCGTGTCGGTAAGCTATGCTGCCGTAGAGCTCGGCAAGCGCATCTTCGGATCATTTCATGGGAAGAAGGTGCTCATTTTGGGCGCCGGGAAAATGAGCGAATTGACGGTTAAGCATCTGTACGCCAACGGAGCGGCTGAAGTTATGGTTGCGAATCGTACGCTTGAGCGCGCAGAACAGTTGGCCAAGCAATTCAACGGACGAGCCGGAACGCTCGACAACGTGGGCCATCTCCTGCGTGATGCGGATATCGTCATTAGTTCTACCGGGGCCAAGGAATATATTTTATCTGCCGCCGAGGTGGAGCACGTCATGAAGAATCGCAAATCACGCCCGCTCTTTCTTATCGATATTGCGGTGCCACGCGACTTGGATCCGAGTATAGGGGAAGTGTCGAATGTCTTCCTGTACGACATCGACGATTTGGAAGGGATTGTCGAAAGCAATCTGGCGATCCGGCGCAAGGAAGCGGCTAAGATTGAGGCGCTTATTGCGGATGAACTGGAAGCTTTCCATCAATGGCTCAAAATGCTAGGTATCACCCCGGTCATTCGCGCGCTGCAAAGCAAAGCCGAGCGCATTCATCAAGAAACGATTGAGAGCTTGTTCAACAAGCTGCCAGATATGTCTGAGCGGGAAGAGAAGCTTATACGCCGCTTGACCAAGAGCATGCTGAATCAGATGATGCATGATCCGATATTACAAATTAAAGAGCTGGCCGCAGAGAAGGACGGGGAAGATGCGCTGCGTTTCTTCTCGCAAATATTCGCATTGGAAGAGCCGGAAGGTACTCCTTCCAGCGCAGAGGAATGTAAAGTGCAGCATACTACCGGCAAAGCATCGCGCGAGACGGAATCTGACCCGGAGCGGGCCAAGCCTGCGTTATCTTGGGCAGCCGTCACATGGTAAGCGGAGGACGACGGGAGGCGGCAGGCTCACATGGTGACGAATAGTTGGATTTACGATGCGATTATTTACACATATGCCCTGAGCCTTCTGTTTTATTTTTCCGATGTCGTAGGCATGAATCGGAAAGCGAAGCGGATGGGCACAGGGTTTCTTATTTTTGTTTGGGTGTTGCAAACGGTTTTTATGGCCGTGCGCATGGTACGGCATCAGGATGTGCCTGTATTCAGCAGCTTTGAATTCATGCTCTTGTTTTCATGGCTGCTTGTAACGGTCTCATTGATTATAAGTCGTTTTTTTCATATTGAATTCATAGTATTTTTCGTAAACTTAATCGGGTTCGCTTTGCTTCTCGTCAATATGCTGAATGATCCGACAACGCCGACGGCCATGAAGGAATGGGAAATGATGCGTAATCTGCTCTCGTTCCACATTGCGCTTGCGGCATGCGGCTTCGCCGCGCTGACGGTCGGAGCGGTATTTGCGGGCATGTACTTATTTTTGCATCATAAGTTGAAGGCGAAGCAATGGTCTGACGCGGTCCGTCGGCTGCCAAGTCTCGAGAAAATGGAGCGGTTATCGTACGGCGCAGCTGTCATTGGCATTCCGCTGTTTCTGATGTCTTTGTCCGTGGCAATAGGCGCTGTGCTGCTCGGCAACCGGACCGAGCTGCTCTTCGATTTGAAAATATGGCTGACACTGTTTGCACTAATATTATACAGTTTTTATTTTGTGACGCGTTCGCGCGAATTGTCGACAGGATTTAGGCTTGCGTTGTGGAATTTAGGATGTTATGCCGCAATGGTGCTGAACTTCAGCTTAAATTCCTTATCGACGTTTCACCGTTGGATGGGAGTGTAAGCCATGACACGTATGCCTTATTACCCGATGATGCTCACGTTAGCAGGACGGCGGTGTGTAATCGTCGGCGGAGGCAATGTGGCAGCACGGAAAATACGTTATTTGATTGCAAGCGGCGCCGAAGTGACGGTAGTCAGTCCGACGTTGACTCCCGAGCTTCGGCGTTTGGTGCAGGAAGGGAATGTTGTTCATCTGGAGCGGGAGTATGCATGCGGGGATACGGAAGGCGCATTGCTCGTCTTTGCGCTTACCGATTGCGCTGGTGTGAATGAGCGGGTGGCTGCAGACGCGCGACGCGATGGCGCGCTTGTGAACTTGACGCACGCGCCAGAACTAAGCGATTTTGCCAATCCCGGCGTTCTGCAACAGGGAGCGGTGCAGGTTGCTGTTTCGACTGGCGGCGCCAGTCCTACGCTAACCCGACTTTTGATGCACAAGCTGTCCATTCTGATGGACGAAGGCCTTGCAGAGCTTGCTGAACATTTGCTGCAAGCAAGGCACGAAGCACAGTCGTCTTTCATCGATGCCAAAGCCCGCCATCAAGTGCTGCGGCAGTATGCGGATCAATGCTGGCATGCTCATGAACTAGGGGAGCCTTTGCCAGTGTGGAGCACTTGGATACAAGATTTCAATAGTTCACATAGGTAAGCGAGGAGGAAGTGGAGATGCGCACGATTATCGTAGGAACGAGGCAAAGCGCGCTTGCATTGACACAGACGGGACACGTCATAGCCGCTTTGGAAGACATATGCGAGAAGGCGAACTTGCCGTTCCAATTTGAAATACGCAAAATTGTGACAAAAGGTGACCGGATTCTGGATGTTACCCTGTCCAAAGTTGGAGGCAAGGGCTTGTTCGTCAAGGAAATCGAGCAGGCTTTATTAGATAAAGAAATTGATATGGCCGTACATAGCATGAAAGACATGCCGTGGGAACAGCCGGAAGGTTTGATGGTAGGAGCGATTCCGAAACGGGAAGATCCGCGGGATTGCTTAATTATGAAATCTGGCCAGACGCTGGATGATTTGCCGTTGGGAGCAAAGGTGGGAACGAGCAGCTTGCGGCGTTCTTGCCAACTTCAAGCGTATCGTCCCGATCTGCAGATTGAACCGCTGCGCGGCAACATCGATACACGACTGAAGAAGCTGGAGACGGAAGGATTCGATGCGATTGTTCTAGCTGCAGCAGGTCTTCACCGCATGGGGTGGCAGGAGCGCATTAGCTCTTATTTGCCCGAGGAAGTAAGTGTCCCGGCGGTTGGACAGGGCGCTCTCGGCATTGAATGCCGCAAAGACGACGAAGAGGTGTGCTCACTGCTTGAGCGATATCATGATGCGGACACTGCCCGTACCGTGCGTGCGGAAAGGGCATTTCTCGGCCGGTTGAACGGCGGCTGCCAAGTGCCGATCGGCGCTTATGCGACGAACGTGGGCATGTGCGGAGCTATACAGCTGACAGGGCTGGTCGGTTCCGCAGAGGATGGCGAGATTATAAAAGAAACGATGGAAGGCGACCATCCCGAAGCAATCGGAACAGCCGTTGCGGAACGGCTGCTCGCTCGGGGCGCAGACCGGATGTTATCCTTATAGAGGAAGTTCAAAAAGGACCCTTTTGATTCTGAGCGTCTCAAGATGTGATTCGGCAACGAATCATGTATTCATTCTCGAAGAGCTTCGCGAACTTTTTAACTCCACTCCTCCTTCGAGGATGCTTCCAATGTAGTTTTCTTGCGAAAACTTGTACATCTTGGTGCTGAAAAGTGACTTTTTGAACACACACTTATAGAGAGGTTGATGACCGTGGAGCAGCATCCTCGTCAGACGGGCAAAGTATACTTGGTAGGCGCAGGTCCAGGCGATGCAGGCCTCATTACCGTAAAGGGCATGCGCTGCTTACAAGAGGCGGATGTCATCGTGTATGATCGCCTCGCAGGACCGCGCCTGCTGCAATTTAAAAAGGCAGGCGCACGCAAGATATACGTCGGCAAGCTGCCGGATCGCCATGCGATGAAGCAGGAAGACATCAATCAACTGCTCGTTGACTTGGCATTGGAAGGGTATACTGTCACGCGGTTGAAAGGCGGGGACCCGTGCGTGTTCGGGCGGGTTGGCGAAGAAGCGGCACTGCTTCGATCGCATGGCATATCGTTCGAGATTGTTCCGGGAGTCACTTCAGCTGTCGCTGTTCCGGCTTATGCGGGTATTCCCGTTACCCATCGGGATTGGGCTTCGTCGTTCTGCGTCGTAACGGGACATGAAAATCCGAATAAGCTGGACGAACTCATCGAATGGGATAAACTTACACTGGCGGCAGGAACGCTTCTCTTTTTGATGGGGGTTGCGAAGCTGCGCTATATTACGGATCAACTGTTGCGCTATGGGCGCTCTCCGGATACGCCGGTAGCTCTTGTCCGCTGGGGAACAAGAGCGGAACAAGCAACGATAGTAGGGACGCTGGCCACAATTGCCGATGAGGTGGAGCGGGCGGGCTTCAAGGCTCCTGCGGTCATCATCGTCGGCGACGTTGTACGGGAACGTGAGCAACTGCAATGGGCGGAAGTACGTCCGCTGTTCGGCCGCCGTATTCTTGTGACACGCGCCCGTTCGCAAGCCAGCGAGCTCGTGCGGCGCATCGAAGATTTGGGCGGTGAGCCATACGAGTTCCCCGTCATCGAGACGCGCCTGCCTGAGACAGAGGCGCAGCGACAAGCATTGCGCCGTGCGATGGCGGAGGCGGATTCGTACGACTGGCTCGTGTTGACGAGTGTGAACGGCGTACATTACTGGTTCAAGCATTTGCAGGAGCAGCAGGCTGATATCCGGCAATGGGCCCGCACACGAATCGTGTCCGTCGGTCCGAAGACGACCGAGGCGCTGCAGGGATATGGCATTCAACCGGATGTTGCAGCCGCTCAGTATAGCCAGGAAGGTATATGGGAAGCGCTGAAGCCGCTTGTACATCCAGGACAGCGCGTGCTGCTTGCCCGGGGAGATCTGTCACGTTCTTGGTTGAAGGAAACGCTGCAGGAGGAAGGGCTTCATGTGGATGAGGTCGACCTGTATGTCACGGTGCTGCCCGAGCAGGACGATCCTGATTTGCTGGAAATGCTCGAGGAGAAGTCTATTCATATTATTACGTTTACAAGTTCCTCTACCGTAACCAATCTGCTTGCTGCGCTGCGGTATATGGGGGTCCAGGATCCGGTCGCACGACTGAATCATGCCCTAGTGGCCTGCATTGGCGAGATGACCGCGCGTACGGCTCGAGAAGCGGGCTTGCGAGTGGATACGGTAGCGGAATATTCTACGATAGACGGCTTGGTTGAAGCGATTTGTGCGCTTGAGCCAACAGCTGTTCAGGGAGGGTGCTAACATGGAATTTCCAACAACACGCTTGCGCCGTTTGCGCAATTCGACGGGAATGCGCAATATGGTGCGGGAGACGATTTTAACCGTCCACGATTTGATTATGCCAATATTCGTAACAACTGGAACTGACATTAAGGAAGAGATCGCTTCGATGCCTGGGGTATACCACTTCTCGCTCGATCATCTGGATGCCGAAGTGGATGAGATCGTTGCGCTAGGCATTCCTGCGGTCGTTCTGTTCGGCGTGCCGGCAACGAAAGACGCTGTAGGGAGCTCTGCATTCGATGAGAATGGCATCGTGCAGCAGGCGACCCGTCAAATTAAAGCGAAATACCCTAATTTGTTAGTCATCGCAGACACATGCTTATGCCAGTATACAGATCACGGCCATTGCGGCATGGTTCACGTCCACGAAGTAAACGGTCAGCAGGTGGGCGTTGTGGATAACGATGCGTCGCTGCAATATTTGGTTCAAACCGCTGTATCCCAAGCTCAAGCAGGAGCAGATATCATCGCGCCTTCGAACATGATGGACGGCTTTGTGCAGGCCATTCGTGCAGGGCTTGACGAGGCGGGCTTCACGGATATTCCGATTATGTCTTATTCGGTCAAATACGCATCCGCATTTTATGGCCCGTTCCGGGACGCGGCGAACTCGACGCCGCAATTCGGTGATCGCAAGACATATCAAATGGATCCGGCCAACGCAAGAGAAGCGCTGCGCGAAGCGGAGGAGGATGTAATCGAGGGCGCGGATATGCTGATGGTGAAGCCGGCGATGGCGTACATGGACATCATCCGCGTATTGAAGGATCAGTTCGATCTTCCTATCGTTGCGTACAACGTTAGCGGTGAATACTCCATGGTCAAGGCAGCCAGCAAGCTCGGATGGATAGATGAGAAGGCTGTAACGATGGAACTGTTGGTCGGATTGAAGCGAGCTGGAGCGGATATCGTGATTACGTATTTTGCGAAGGACGCCGCACGCTGGTTGTCAGATACACAATAAATAACAGCCTTCCTGTCCCGATAACGATGCTTTGGGGAAGGAAGGCTGTCTAATTGCGTTTAGCGGATTGCCTTTAACTGATGTAGGGACTCTGGAACAGCTTGGAGATGTCGAGTGAGTATTCGGACGCTCCCAAGAATAAGATGCGTTGATGTTCCAAATCACGTATGACATGCTCGAGCACGTTGCGGTGAACACCCGCCAGGCCGGACATGGCGTCCGGATCGAAGGCAGAGCGGATAATTATTCTGTCACCGCGCCGTTCGCCCTGCTGTTGAGCGATGCGAACAATATATTTCACGACTCGGCTAGGCGCGTCAAGAAACGTCAAGTCGTACACGTGGCCGTTCGTTGCACGAAGGCGGCTGCACAGCTGAACCATGACTTGCTTCGCAATATCGTAATGCGCGCGGAGCAATAGGTGAAAGCTTTCCGATGTAACGGTCAGCAGCACCGTATCCTCTTCCAACGTCTCTGCTGTTGCGGACCGCGGCTTGCCGTCGATAAGCGCCAGTTCGCCGAAGCTGTCGCCAGCCTGGAAGACCGCTAATATTTTCTGCTGGCCCTGCTTATTGGAAGTATACACTTTCACTGCGCCGCGAACGACGATGCAAAAGGTTTGACCCGGATCTCCTTGTTGAAACAAAATGGTATGAGGATCATATTCGCGGCGGGACGTAATGGAAGATACGATCTCAAGCTGCGCGTCGGTCAAATCAGCGAACAAAGGTACACGTTTAAGTAAATTAATCATGACTTTTCCCTCTTTTGTCCATTCCAATTTTTTAATAGTTTATCATAGATATGATGATTAAACATAGAAGGAGCGATTAAACATGACGGAAAAAAAATCAATCCGCCGCGACAGCCGTTCCCAAGCAGCGTTTGCAGAAGCGAAAAAATACATACCTGGTGGAGTAAATAGCCCGGTGCGGGCATTTAAGTCTGTTGGTCTTACACCGGTCTATGTCGAACGAGGCGAAGGCTCGCGTATTTATGACATCGATGGCAATGTGTTCATTGATTATGTGGGGTCATGGGGCCCGCTTATTCTCGGGCATGCGCATCCCGCGGTCATTCAGGCCGTGCAAGAAACGGCTGCCAAGGGAACCAGCTTCGGCGCTCCGACAGAAATCGAAACGCTGATGGCGAAGACGGTGTGCGAACGAGTGCCATCGGTAGATATCGTCCGGATGGTCAACTCCGGGACGGAAGCGACGATGAGCGCCTTGCGGCTCGCCCGAGGCATTACGAAACGCAGCAAAATTTTGAAGTTCGAAGGCTCTTATCACGGGCATGCTGACAGCTTGCTCATTAAAGCGGGTTCCGGTGTTGCCACGCTTGGTCTTCCGGACAGCCCAGGGGTTCCGGAAGGCGTTGCAAGCAACACGATTACGGTCCCTTATAATGATTTGGAATCTGTTAAAATCGCGTTTGAACGATATGGCGAGGAACTGGCCTGTGTCATCGTTGAACCGATTGCAGGCAACATGGGCGTGGTGCCTCCACTGCCAGGATTTCTGGAAGGGCTGCGCGAGGTTACGGAGCAGTACGGCAGCTTGCTTATTTTTGACGAAGTGATGACAGGGTTCCGTGTGCATTACAATAGTGCGCAGGGCAGGTTCGGCGTGACGCCGGATATTACATGCTTCGGCAAAGTGATCGGCGGCGGTCTGCCAGTCGGTGCATACGGCGGGAAACGCGAATACATGGAGCAAATTGCTCCAAGCGGCCCAATCTACCAAGCGGGTACGCTAAGCGGCAATCCGCTTGCGATGGCAGCAGGCTATACGACCTTGTCTCTCCTTACGCCTGATGTATATGAGGAGCTTGAACGCAAGGGAGCGAAGCTTGAAGAAGGCTTTACACGCAATGCGCGCGAGCTTGGAGTGCCATGTACGATCAACCGTGTCGGTTCGATGGTCTGCCCATTCTTTACGGAGCAGAAGGTTACCGATTTCGATTCGGCACGCACGTCGGATTTGGAACACTTCCGCAGCTATTTCAAGCATCTGCTTGATGAAGGCGTAAGCGTTGCACCTTCTCAATTCGAGGGCATGTTCGTATCGGCCGTACATACAGATGAGGATTTGGAATTTACGATTCAGGCACACTATGAAGCGTTGAAAAAGCTGTAACAAGCAATTACTAAAAAGAAACTGGTAAGAAGCAACGGAAATTACGCGCATCTGTTTGTGATGCGGCGACTGGCCCGGCGGGCTGCATAGGATGATATGCGGCGGCCGGGCTTTCCATTGCAGGCAACGGGAATGATGAAGCTGCGTGAAGAATCCATACAAGAGAAGCCTCATGTAGGAATCCATACATAAGGATCTATGCAGAAGAATTCAAGCCAATGTACCTGTTCATTCCATTGGATTCTATACAATGGTTTGGGGAGGTTAGGGCGATGCGAGATGTTAGGTTGGAAAACGTCCAATGGATTCGACCCTTTAACGGCTGTGGACCAGAAATGTGCTGGATTTGATTGGACAATTTCCAATAGAACGTCGAATTTTTGCTGAAACCAGCAATTCCGCTGGATCGTTTCCAATGCAACGCGAACCTACAAGGGGCTCTTATCGAGTATGCAGGCCTTGTGCTGACATAGTTACTTGAAGAGGAAGAAGCAGTGTACCTATGCTGATATAGTTACTTGAAGAGGAAGAAGCAGTGTACCTATGCCGACATAGTGACTTAAGAGGAAAGAAGCAGGATTTGTGCCGATATGGTGATAAGGAGGAATGAAGCGTGCACCGACATTGGAGACGGCAGGGCGAGTGGGTGGAGTTTACGCCGGGGCGCAGTGTGATTGAATCGGAGCAAGCTATGAGCGCGTGGCTTACAGACACACTCCGCATGCCTCAGAAGATGTTAAGATTGATGCTGCATCGGGAGGAAATACGTGCGGCGGGCGATCGTCTTCGGCTTAAAATATTAACACCGGATACCGATTCGTTAGAAGCAGCCGATGCGCCGGCAGACGTATTGTATGAGGACGATGCGTGTCTGGTCGCGTTCAAACCGGCCGGAATGCCCGTACATGCAACGACTCCCGAGCAGGACAGACAGAAGAACAGCTTGGCTCATGCTGTCGCTTGCCATTATGCTTGGACAGGCCAAGAGGTGCGGGTTCGGCATATTCACCGTTTGGATGTCGATACGTCAGGACCGGTGTTGTATGCGAAGCAAGCCTTTACGCACGCCGTGCTGGATGAAGCGATGCGCAGAAAAGAAATTCAGCGCCATTATGCTGCAATTGTCCAAGGACAGCCCAATCCCAAGCGTGGTGTGATTGATGCGCCTATCGGCAAGGATCGACACCACCCGTCAAGAAGGCGGGTAAGCCCGAGCGGAGATCATGCCATCACTCATTATGAGGTTGTGGAATCAGGTCCGCAGCTGTCGCTGGTACGTCTTTCCCTAGAAACAGGGAGAACGCATCAAATTCGTGTTCATATGAGCTATAAAGGGCATCCGCTGTTAGGAGACACGTTATATGGCGGAGATGACAGCGGATTCCCGCGACAAGCCCTACACGGAGAAAGTCTCCGATTCTTGCACCCGCTCTCGGGAGAATGGGTGCAAGTGGATGCGCCTTGGCCCGAAGATATGAGTCGCTTGCGGCAAAAAATATAGTCATGCTCCTCTCTTTACTCCCATATAGATGAAGTAGTGAACCGAGTCTGACTTTGCAACAGCCAGCAAGATATGCACATTGTACCGTATAAGGGCTGGGAACAAGGGCGGATGACAGATGAACTGCGGGAGGAGGAGCAGTCTGTGTATGATGAATCTTATGGTTTAAGATTTGATATTTATGAACGCGTACATTTGTCCGACGATGTCGTCGGCATTGACCAATTGGAAGAGGTTGAATTGACACCGCATATTCAAGTCATTCCAGCCGGAGACCAAGTGACGGTGCGTGGCAGCTTGCTATTGGCAGGTGCGTATGTAGGAACGTCAGGAGATGAGACGAGTCAGACACTGGAGCATTGGATTCCTGTTGAGATTACCCTTCCACTGAACCGTATCCGAAGCTTGGATGACATTTCAGTAGACATTGAACATTTTGATGTCGATTTGATCTCGACTCGAACGTTGAACATTACAGGCATTTTATCTTTAAACGGGATTGCAATGGAGTCCGCCGAACTGCCGGCATGGGAGCCTGAGCAATTCACGGTCGTGCATCAGACGGATGGCGAGCGGGAAGAGGAAGAACCTTCGTGGCTGCGGGATTACGGCCAGCCTATTCAGACATCACCTGCCACGGAGGAAAAGGCTGAGATATCTTCCTTTTCCGCGGAGAATGAACGACAGAGTGAAGTATGGCAAGCTTCCATTCAACAAAATGCGGAGGAAAGGGAGTCCGATCCGTTGCCGCCGGAAGCTGATGATGAACCTGCCACGACACCACGAACCGAAAATGTGGAGCAAGAGCCCATGTCATGGACGTGGAGCCAATCCCCTTGGGCGAATGCAACCGTTAACGTGGAGTCCTCTACTGCACAGGGTGAGAAGGAACCGGCTGCGGAGACGTTCACGGATGCGCTGCAGATGAGGCAAGCGGAGGATGAAGCAGCGGATAGCGATGTCGCGTTTGATGCTTCAATGGCGGGCAGACTCTCGGACGAGGCGAAGGCGGAACCGGTTGCGGGAGCACCAGTGCCAGAGCAGCGCGAACCGGCAGCTACTACCGGTTCCGGTGGGAATTCACCTCCTGCGACAGAAGCCAAATCGCATCATGTGGAAGCAAATCCTGCCGAATCGCATCATGCGGAAGCGATTCAGGACGAAGATGCAGGCCGCGAGCAACAGGTGGAACAGGTCGATGCTGTCGTCGTTGAAGAAGAATCTGTTCCTGCAACGGTTGAGCCGAAGCAGGCGATGAAGGTTGCGATCGGCAGCGCGAAGCCTGCGGATCCGGAAGCGGCTCAGCAGCTCGGCTTCAGTTCCCTGCTGCAATCGAGCTATCAGACGAAGGAGAAGGAGCGGGAAGCACGAGTGGCGGCAGAGGAAGAAGCCGCTTTGGTAGAGGCGCAGAAGGACACGACAGGGGACGATGTGAAGTGGCAGTCGCTCTTTTTGCAGCGAGTCAATCATGAGTCTGCATTCAAAAAGGTACGATTATGCATTGTACAGCGGGAGGATACACTCGAGACGATCGCGGACCGGTACCGTATGAACTCACGTGAAATTGCACTGTATAATCGGCTTGCCGAGCCTAGTGTAACAGAAGGCCAGGTCTTGTATATCCCGATTTCATCATAATTCGATATCGACCTGAGGAATGAAAAACTGCTCATCAACAATAGACCCGTCCGGCTTTCCAGCGGACGGGTCTATTGCTGTGATGCATGAATTAATATACGTCTAACAAAAAGCCGAGGTAAATCAGAAATAACGCAAATAGCAAAAATACATCGAGTCCGCTTGGCAGAAGCAAGGTTCGAACGAATTGCAAGCAGATGAGAGGGAAAATGACACCTTTCACCGAATAACGAATACGCACCCACCAACGTTCCATGCATGGACCACCCCCCATAGTACATGTTATGAAAATGGAAATTCGGGATATGACTAATCTATAAGCGGATGTTAGAAAAGAAGGCCTTTTATTCTTTTTCTTCAACCTCTATAAGGAATTGGAACTCGTCTATTGACTCATGCAAGGCGCGAAGGTAAAATATATCGTAAACGTTTCAACCTTTTATGTTTCAGTAAACGATGGATACATGTGAAGCAAAGACATTGATCAGGAGGAGTAAGCGTCAAGGCCCTTACAGAGAGCAGAGCGATGAGGTGCAACGCCTGCAGGAAGTCCCGCGCTGAAGTCATCTGGGAGTCGCCCGTTTGAACGCATCACGGTAGTGTATGAGCATTACGTTCATCATGTTCCGCAGCTGCGCTAGGATGGGACGGTCGCAACCGTTACCTTGCAGTTCAAGAGCCGCCACAGCTGATTGGGCCATACATGCCCTTTATTTGAATGGCGGAATAAAGGTGGTACCACGGAAGCTAAACCTTTCGTCCTTTGAGGCGTAAGGTTTTTTATTTTGCCGCATTGAAGCGAATTGTCCTTGTAGAACGGACGGACAGTCGTTTCTGCTTGTGCAAGGAGCACATTGTCTATATGACGTGCACGATGATAAACGGAGGGATTCCATTGTCAGAAAATCATGAACAAATGTCCATGCCGACAACGTACGACCCGAAGGCAGCGGAACAAAAGTGGTATGAATATTGGTTGAAGGGCGGATATTTCAAAGCGGGCAATAAAAAAGACGCACAGCCATTCACCATCGTCATTCCGCCACCGAACGTTACCGGGATGCTTCATATCGGTCACGCGCTTGACTTTACGCTGCAAGATATTATAATCCGCTCGAAGCGGATGCAAGGATTCGATGCGCTGTGGCTGCCCGGTTCTGACCATGCGGGCATTGCGACGCAGACGAAGGTGGAGCAGAAGCTGCGTGAAGAAGGCGTTTCCCGCTATGATTTGGGACGGGAGAAGTTTTTGGAGCAGGTGTGGGACTGGAAAGAGCATTATGCGAATACGATTCGCGGGCAATGGGCGAAGATGGGCCTTTCTCTAGACTATTCACGTGAGCGGTTCACGCTCGATGAAGGGCTATCCAAAGCTGTTCGCCGTGTATTCGTGAAGCTGTATGAGCAAGGTTTAATTTACCGTGGAAAATACATTATTAACTGGGACCCGGCTGCCCGTACGGCGCTGTCCGACATTGAGGTTGAGTATAAAGAGGTGCAAGGCCATCTTTATCATTTGCAATACCCTCTGCAAGACGGCAGCGGCTCCATTACGGTGGCCACAACCCGTCCAGAGACGATGTTAGGCGATACAGCGGTAGCGGTTCATCCAGAAGACGAGCGCTACAAGCATATGATCGGCAAGATGCTGGTGCTTCCGATCGTCGGTCGAGAAATTCCGGTCATTGCTGACGAATATGTTGAAAAAGAATTCGGAAGCGGGGCCGTTAAGATTACGCCGGCTCATGATCCGAATGACTTCGAAGTCGGGCTGCGCCACCAGTTGCCGCAAATTACAGTGATGGATGAGTCTGGCAAGATGAACGAACATGCTGCGCAATATCAAGGTTTGGACCGTGCGGACTGCCGCAAGCAAATTGTGAAAGATTTGCAGGAGCAAGGCGTGCTCATTCAGATTGAGGATCACGTGCATCAGGTTGGTCACAGCGAACGCAGCGGTGCCGTCGTCGAGCCGTACTTATCGACACAGTGGTTCGTCAAGATGAAGCCGCTCGCAGAACGCGCGATTGAAGCGCAGAAGACAGGAAAAGGCGTTCACTTCGTACCTGATCGCTTTGAAAAAATATATTTAAATTGGATCGAGAACGTGCGCGACTGGTGCATCTCCCGCCAGCTCTGGTGGGGTCATCGCATTCCGGCTTGGTACTGCGAAGACTGCGGCCATGTCCATGTTGCCAGTGAAGACGCGACGGCGTGCTCTTCTTGCGGAAGCGCAAACTTGAAGCAGGATGAAGATGTGCTGGATACGTGGTTCAGCTCCGCACTGTGGCCGTTCTCCACGCTAGGCTGGCCGGAACAGACGGATGACCTGCAGCGGTACTATCCGACAAGCGTGCTCGTAACAGGTTATGATATCATATACTTCTGGGTTGCGCGGATGATCTTTACGGCACTTGAGTTTACCGACAATATTCCGTTCAAAGATGTGCTGATGCACGGCCTGGTACGCGATTCGGAAGGCCGCAAAATGTCTAAATCGCTCGGCAACGGAGTAGACCCGCTTGAAGTCGTTGAGAAATACGGCGCAGACGCTATGCGCTTTATGATTTCAACGAGCGGAACGCCAGGACAAGATTTGCGCTTCCGTTGGGAGCGGGTAGAGCAAGCGCGCAATTTTGCGAACAAGATTTGGAATGCTTCGCGCTTTGCCCTCATGAACCTCGAAGGCTTCAACTATGAGGAGATCGATATTTCCGGCAAGCTCGGAACGGCGGATCGCTGGATATTGCACCGCTTGAATGAAACGGCGCGCGATATTACCCGCCTAATGGACGCGTATGAGTTCGGCGAAACCGGACGCGTGCTGTATAACTTCATTTGGGACGACCTGTGCGATTGGTATATTGAATTTGCCAAAATCAGTCTATATGGCACTGATGAAGCGGCTAAGAAGAAGACGCAATCCGTCTTGGCATATGTGCTGGACCGCACGCTGCGCATGATTCACCCGTTCATGCCATTTATTTCGGAAGAAATATGGCAGCATCTGCCGCATGACGGCGAGACGATTACGCTGGCCGCTTGGCCGACATACGATGCTCAGTTCGAGGCGCCGGATGCAGTGCGCGAGATGACGCTTCTTATGGATATAATTCGTGCGGTACGCAATATTCGCGCTGAAGTGAACGTGCCGATGAGCAAGAAAATCGAGCTGCTCGTGAAGCCGACAGATGCAGGAACCGAGACGAATGTTACGAGTAATCTAGAATATGTAGAACGATTCTGCGGTACGTCTAAGCTGGAAGTGAGCCAGCAGGTATCTGCTCCGAACAAGGCGATGTCCGCCGTTGTAACCGGTGCTGAACTGTTTCTGCCGCTTGCAGGTCTTATCGACATCGGTCAGGAAATCGCCCGCTTGGAAAAAGAAGTGGAGCATCTGACCAAAGAAGTAGAGCGCGTTGACAAAAAGCTGTCTAACGAGGGCTTTATGGCGAAAGCGCCTGAGAAGGTCGTCGAAGAAGAACGTGCGAAGCAGCGTGATTACAGCGAGAAGCGCGATAAGGTAATCGCCCGCATTGCCGAACTGAAAGAAGCCTAATCAATTTATGTGGATATGCGGCCGAACCGGATGAGATGCTGTTCTCATGACGGTTCGGTCGTTTGATGACATCATACAAAGGATGAGTAGCCATGTCGGAAATAAACGATCCGAACAAAACGGATATAACCGAGGTTCCCTTTACACGTGTAGAAGAAGCGATTGATTGGATTAATTCATTGATTCCTTTTGGCATACGTCCCGGTCTGGAACGCATTGAAGCGCTAATGGACAAGCTGGGCTCTCCTCACCGGCGCTTGAAATTTATCCACGTCGCAGGTACGAACGGCAAGGGCTCGACTTGTGCTTTGCTGACGAGCGCACTGCTTGCGAACGGATATGATGTTGGTACGTTTACTTCGCCTTATATTGAGAAATTTACGAACCGTTTTAAATATAACAATGAGGATATACCGGAAGAGACGCTGCTGCGCCTCGCGAATGAGCTTAGACCGCTTGTCGATGACATTGCGAATACTTCGCTCGGTTCGCCGACGATGTTTGAAGTGTCCACCGCACTGGCCATTTTGTATTATGCGAACGTGGCTTATCCAGATGTCGTCGTATGGGAGACCGGCCTAGGCGGTAGACTCGATGTCACGAACATTGTAACGCCTATCGTGTCCATCATCACGAACATCGGTCACGATCATATGGACATCTTAGGCGATTCCATCGAGCAGATTGCGGCGGAAAAAGCAGGTATCATTAAGCCGGGTGTGCCTATCGTCACTACGGTTGATCAGCCTGAGGCGCTCGAAATTATCCGCAAGACGGCAGGTGATCAGAAGTCGACATTGTACGCGATGAACGAGCAATTCACAGTCGAACTGCTGCATGCGGTTGAAAATGAACAAATCTTCACGTTCTCTGGGCCGTTCCGCAGCATGGAGCAAATGACCTTGACGTTAAACGGGGCGCATCAGTTGAAGAACGCTGCCGCTGCTTTGATGGCGTTGGAAGTGTTGCGGCAATATATGGCTTTCATGCTTGATGATGAGGAGACGCGTGCCGGTATGCGCCGTGCGGCATGGCCAGGTCGGCTTGAAATAGTAAGCGAGAAGCCGCGCATGCTGCTCGATGGGGCGCACAATCCGGAAGGAGCAGAGACGCTGGCACAAGCATTGCGGGACACGTACCGTTATGAGCGTTTGCATTTCATGATGGGGATGCTGTCAACAAAGCATCATCAGGATGTTCTGCGTCATATACTACCTTTAGCGGATACCATTATTTTTACCGAACCTGATTTCCGCAAGAAGATGAGTGCGGAGAGCTTGAGTCATATTGCAGAACAATTGCTGGAAACAGCCTCGCGCCGACCACAGATTATCGTAGAGCCGAATTGGCGCGAGTCCTTGGAACGGCTCAAGGCGATGACTGAACCGGGCGATTTGGCGGTAGTCACTGGCACATTATATCTGATTGCGGACGTCCGCTCGTACGTCCTGCATCGGACCGAATCTGAAAAAGGTTGGTGAGTTCGTGTTGAAGACGACGGAACATATTCATTTTATCGGCATCGGGGGCTATGGAATGAGCGCCATCGCTCGTGTCATGCTGGAAATGGGGTACACCGTCACGGGGTCCGATGTGGCCGAACAGGATTTGACGGAGAAATTGAGAGCGAAAGGCGCGACGGTGCATATCGGACACGATCCAGCGTATGTGCAGGATGCCGACATCGTCGTATATTCTACAGCTTGTCCCAAAGAGAACGTTGAACGGGTTGCTGCTGAGGAACGCGGTGTCCCCGTGCTGCATCGTTCGCAGATGCTGGCGCGTCTGCTTAATGCGAAGAAGGGGATCGCAGTTGCCGGTGCACACGGGAAGACGACAACCTCTTCAATGATCGCATTTGTGCTAGAACGCTGCGGTGTGAACCCAACCTATATTATCGGCGGGGAAGTAACGAACCTGGGTACGAATGCGCAAGCGGGCAGCGGCGAGTTCGTCGTGGCAGAAGCGGATGAGAGCGATGGTTCCTTCCTAGCGTATCACCCGTACATCGCCGTAGTGACGAACATTGAAGCCGATCACTTGGAAAACTACGACGGGAACTTTGAACGCTTGAAAGCAGCTTACGTGCAGTTTCTGTCACAGCGTAATCAGAACGGATACGCCGTGCTCTGCGCGGATGATCCTATCGTAAGCGGCATGGTGCCGCAATTAGGTGATGGTGTGGTCACGTATGGTATTGAAGCGCCTGCCGATTACGTTGCAGCAGATATTACAGCCGAAGATCGCGGCATGGCCTTTACGATGAAGCATCAAGATAAGCCGCTTGGCACGGTTCGTTTGTCCATTCCGGGGAAACACAATGTGTTGAACGCGATGGCTACGCTTATCGTCTGCATGCAGGCTGGCGTGCCGTTTGCCGAGGCGGCAGAGGCCATTCGCGATTTTATCGGAGCCAAGCGCCGTTTTCAAGTCATTGGCGAAGTGCAGGATGTGCTTATCGTCGATGATTATGCACACCATCCGACAGAGATTGAAGCGACCTTGGTAGCTGCTAGAGCCACCAAGCGGCGGATCATTGCTGTATTTCAGCCACAGCGATATTCGCGCACGTACTTTTTGTTTGACCAATTTAGCCGTGCGTTTCGTAATGCCGATGAGTTGATTCTTACCGATATCTACTCTCCAGCCGGTGAAATGCCGATAGAAGGTGTGCATTCCTCGAAGTTGGTCGAGTGCATTCGCGAGAACAGCAACAAGAACGCACAATACTTCGCGAGCAAGGATGACGCGCTGGAGCGCCTCAAATCACTTGTGCGGCCGGGAGACATCGTCATTACGATGGGTGCGGGCGACATCTGGAAGACGGCATATGGGTTGACGAAGGCACTGAAAGAACATGCGTAAGCTGATATAGAACAGCAAAGAGACCATTCCGCAAATAAGCCGGAGTGGTCTTTTTGTAAATATGCTAGAGCCTATGTTCCGTTCGACCATCGCCGCACTTCACGCGCACTCATATTGTTGTTGATACGCATGTCGTCTCCTTCTTTACCACGTTCTATCAACAATCTGATGAGTTGCGAGATTCGGATACGACATCTGCATGAAGCCATTCGCATGTGTTGCGAAAAATCACTCGGGGACTTGTTCTATCGTCTTGCAATCTATCATATAACTGATAGTAACGAAGAGGACAAGGTGAGGTGTGCGAGAGATGAGCGGAATAAATCCAAAAATGACGTTTCGGTTTCCGAAGTCTGAACCAGGCGATGGGCTCATACAGCCTACGGAGTCGGTTGAAGAGAGCGACAGCCCTTTTACACGATACATTGACCGTTCTGTCGAAGCGGCGCTGGTTAACGATAATACGATGGCGGAGCCGCGTGAATCTCTGCGAGCGGAAGATACGGAACAAGAATGTTCGCATGATGGCATTGCAGCACAAGTCGGGAATATTTCGGAGACCGACCAAATTGAACGGTGGATACGAGAGGCGGATCATAAGCCGCTGTCCTATTCCTTCAGCTCGTCTGTAGCGGATCCTGCTGGAGAATCGCTGAGCGATCAGGGAGAGCTCCTGTGGCAGGGCGTGCATACGCGCACGAGAAGACCTTCCTTGTGGAAAGTGATCGCTTCTGTCGCAGGGGCAGTGGCGACCGGAGCAGTGTTCGGATTTCTGGCTCTCTCTTTGTTCAAAGGCGAAGTGACGATGCCTAATCCAGAAGCATCCATTCCAACGCTATCGAACGGGACAAGCACGCAAGGCGCTGCGGTAAAGGCCGGATCTACGTCTGCGGGTGGCGGTGAAGGGAAGAAAAATACGGTCGCCGCTGCGAATCAGCCTGCAGCTGACCAAGGTGCTGCACAACATGCAGCGACAACGGCAGGCGGAGTATATGTAACCGAAGTAAATATTCCGGAAAAAGTGTTCTACATGCTGCAGTATGGCGTGTTCGATCAGCCAGAAGGCGCGAAGAAGGCAGCTTCGGAGCTGCGTGAACTCGGGCTTGCAGCCATGGAGGAGCAATCGAGTCAGCATCGCGTCTATGCAGCCATTGCCCAGGCAAAAGAGGATGCCATGGGATTGAGCCAGCTGATGAAGAACAATCAGGTCGATTTATATGTCCGTGAAATGACGCGTCCCGCATTGGCGAAGCTGGCTTTTCAAGGCGGTGCGGCTACTGTGGAGCAGTTCATTGCCCAGAGCGATAAGGTGAACGACTGGCTGATGTCCCAATCTATCGCTTACTTGGAGAAGAGTGAGGTCAAAGGGTTCGATGGTGATGCAACCGAGCAGCTGCGGCAGGAGCATTTAAAATGGACGCAGCAGATGAACGGGATGCAGAAGGGACAGCCCGAGCAGTCCCTCAAGGCTTGGACGCAGCTCGTACAGGCGATGAATACAGCGATAAGCGCGGTAAATGAATACAATAAGCAGCCTGCTGCTTCGCATTTGTGGAGCGTTCAGGAGGCGGTCATGATTTATCGTACGGCGGAGAGCAACTGGCTCGACACGATGAAGGCGTAACATTGCGGTTGCGAGAGGAGCCTGCGGCTCTTCGGTTTTCGATAGAAAGTTAGGATGCATGGGAGGAATGCAGAGTTGCAAAGTTTTAGCCGCAAAAATTCTTTTGTGGTAGAAGTAAGTGACGAACTGGAAATGGGATGCAGCAGATCTGAAACGGGATAGCCAAAGCGAAAGTATTCGTCTGTAACGGGGAAAGACTCGAAATGTCACAAACTAACGCCATAGTTCAACGACGTTGTTATCAAGTAGATGCTGCGTTGATCAAACGCCCCCTCTGCAAGGCATTCCTATAACGAAAGGCTTGTATGAGGGGGTGTTTGTAATCTGTTGATGCTTATGCGTCCGCGTTCAGCACGGACTCGATACGTGCCACCACTTCATCGGTCAGCTGTACGCCGGAAGCTTTGGCATTTTGCTCGATTTGTTCCGGGCGACTTGCGCCGACAAGCGCACTAGAGACGTTGGATTGCCGCAGAATCCATGCAATAGCTAACTGTCCAACCGATAGCTCAAGCTCCTGCGCGATGCCGGTTAACTGCTTCACTTGTTCGATGCGCTCTTCCGTAATGCCTTTGCGCACCCACTCGAGCTTTGCCGCGCGGCTCTCTGCCGGGAAGTCCGTTGCCGAACTGTACTTTCCTGTAAGCAGTCCCTGCGCGAGCGGAGAGTATACGACCTGGCCGATACCGTGTTGTTCACCGTAAGGAATGACCTCTTGCTCAATCTGTCGCTGGAACATATTATACACCGGTTGGTTGACCACGATGCGATCCAGCAAATAACGATCTGCGATCGCAAGGGCATCCGCCATTTGGGAAGCTGTCCACATGCTTACGCCAACATAGAGCACTTTCCCTTGACGGATGAGATCGTCCAAGGCGCGCAGCGTTTCTTCCATGCGCACCTGTGCATCAAAGCGATGACAGTAATAAAGATCGATATAATCATGGCCTAATCGTTGCAAACTGGCATTACACTGCTCGATGATGTGCTTGCGGGACAGACCGCGATCATTCGGACCATCTCCCATTTCACCGAACACTTTAGTTGCCAAGACGTACGACTCGCGAGGGTAGGATTTAAGCGTTTCGCCGACCACTTTCTCTGCTTCTCCTCTTTCGTATACGTTGGCCGTGTCGAAGAAGTTAATGCCTAAGTCGTAGGCGGTCCGTATCGCTTGCACGGCATTTTCTCGTTCAACATAACCGCCGTATGTAAGCCAACTGCCCAAGCTGATTTCACTCACCTTCACACCGCTCTTGCCTAATCTCCGATACTGCATCTTCGTTACCTCCTGAATCGTTCAATTTGAACTCATTGCCCACTGGACGTGCTGCTGCTATGAGGTTCCCTTCTCAATTGTAAAAGACGACCTGCCATTTGGAAAGGACTGCAAGCACTTTATCTAGATATTCGCCTCCAAGAAGTTTCATAATTTCCCTCCGTAACTTTAGGCATAGGACTGACGTCTAACCAATATGGATAACAGTTTTATATTTTTCCACAAATTCCCTTCTGTTGATTGGCGGTATCATGAAAGGAATCGTTTGTTTCAAAAGAAAATTCCGCGTATAATAGAAAAAGGTGTCAAAAAATGGCGAGGAGCGATTTAGAACATTGAAGAATACGCACTTTCAACAATCCGACCGCTCTCTTATCGTCTTGGCGTCTTCTTCACCGCGGAGGCAAGAACTTATCACATCATTAGGATTGCCCCATGTGGTACAGCCAAGCGATGCAGATGAGACTGTACCTGCCGACTGGGCTCCTACCCGAATTGTGGAGGCGCTCGCACTGCGTAAGGCGCAAGCGGTAGCTCAGGAACGGCACGTGTCCGGTGAAGACGGCATCGTCATCGGCTCCGACACGATCGTGGTGCTTGATGGCGAGGTATTAGGCAAACCTCATGATGAAGCGGATGCGGAACGAATGTTAACCTCGCTGCAAGGGCGATCGCATGAAGTGTATACTGGCGTTGCCCTCGTCCGTGCTGCTGACGGTCGCCAAGAAGTGTCCCATAGGGTCACGACCGTTCATATGACCGCATGGACACAAGAACAGATCCGTCGTTATATCGCAACGGGAGAGCCGATGGACAAAGCGGGATCCTATGCGATTCAAGGCATAGGCGCTACCTTAGTCACTGGAATTGAAGGTTGCTACTTCAATGTGGTAGGCTTGCCGTTATCGCTATTGACGGATATGCTTAAGATGTTTGACATTATCATCCCGTAATCGGAAAGGCAATCAAACGTTTTGACAGACGCCGTATTTTCCTTATTATTTAAGGAGGTTGTGAATTGGCAAAAAGTCCACTTCTTCGCGACCTTCCCCACGATGAACGTCCGAGAGAGCGCATGATGCAGCATGGGGCGGAAGCGTTAAGCCATTCTGAATTGTTAGCCATTCTGCTGCGTACAGGAACGCGGGATGAATCCGCGATCATGCTGGCGCAGCGCATCTTGAATCGGGTGGGACATTTGCGGCATCTGCAGGATTTGTCGATTACCGAGCTGACGAATATCCGCGGAATCGGTCTTGCGAAAGCGATTCAGCTGAAAGCAGGCTTAGAGCTAGGACGGCGTATGGCGCGTGCGCGCCAAGAAGATGCCGTCACGATTCGACGTCCGCAGGATGCGGCAGATTTGTTAATGGAATCGATGCGTTACTACCAGAAGGAACACTTCGTTTGCCTCTTTTTGAATACGAAAAATCGCATTATGGCACAAGAGACGATTACGATAGGCATTTTGGATGCTTCTCTTGTCCACCCACGCGAAGTATTCCGCGCAGCAATGAAGCACGGAACTGCATCCATCATCTGTGTTCACAACCATCCAAGCGGCGATCCGACACCGAGCCCGGAAGATGTGGCTCTTACAAGACGGTTAATGGAAGCAGGGGAAATTGTCGGAATCGAAGTGCTTGACCATCTGGTTATCGGAGATAACCAATATGTGAGTTTGAAGGAACGCGGGCTCATGTAATATAATGATTGAGATTGAAGGTTATAAAAAGGAGATTGACATCATGTTAGGTGGCTTTACAAAAGACTTAGGAATCGATTTGGGAACTGCAAATACATTAGTTTATATTCGCGGAAAAGGCATTGTCGTGCGCGAGCCGTCGGTCGTTGCCATTCGCACAGATACGAAGACGATTGAAGCAGTGGGTGAAGCTGCGAAGAAGATGATTGGCCGCACGCCGGGCAACATCCGTGCCATCCGTCCAATGAAGGATGGTGTTATCGCAGATTTCGATACGACCGCGACGATGATTAAATACTTTATTCGACAAGCGCAGAAGCAGCGTTCGTTGTTCCCGCGCCATCCGAACGTGATGGTATGCGTGCCTTCCGGCATTACAGCGGTCGAGCAGCGTGCAGTCGAGGATGCGACGAAGCAAGCGGGTGCCCGCGAAGCCTATACGATAGAAGAGCCGTTCGCGGCTGCGATCGGCGCGGACCTGCCCGTATGGGAGCCGACAGGCAGTATGGTCGTCGATATTGGCGGCGGTACGACAGAAGTGGCTGTCATCTCGCTCGGAGGCATTGTAACGTGCCGTTCCGTCCGCGTAGCGGGCGATGAGATGGATGAGTCTATCACTCAGTACATCAAGCGCCAATACAATCTGATGATTGGTGAGCGTACAGCGGAACAGTTGAAGATGGATGTCGGCTCGGCGATGAAGCTGGATGAAGAGGAGAAGATGGAGATTCGCGGCCGTGACCTTTTGACGGGTCTTCCGAAGACGCTTGCGATTTCTTCCCAAGAAATTACGGAAGCGTTGATGGATACCGTAAGCTCCATCTTAGAGGCTGTGAAAGTGACGTTGGAAAAATGTCCACCGGAGCTTGCGGCAGACATTATGGACCGGGGTATCGTACTGACGGGCGGGGGCGCTTTGCTGCGCAATCTGGACAAACTGCTTGCGCGCGAGACGGGAATGCCAGTCATCGTGGCAGAGAATCCGCTCGATTGCGTTGCAATCGGTACAGGCCGCGCGTTGGACAATATTCATTTATTTAAGGGACGCAGCAGCTCTGCTCTTCGTTCCAGACGATAATAGAGCGTCTTAATGGCGTTACGGATTCCCGCGTCGGTTCGTTCTAACGGCGCGGGCTCTGATTTGTGGGGGAACAAGATCGCTTTACGATGAGAAGGTGTTGACACTGTTTAAGCTGTTGGGGAACAAGCGATTATTTATTATGTTGTTCGGACTTATATTATTTATTGCGCTGATGGGCTTCACTCTTGGCGGACGCTTGAACTTGTCATGGCCGGAGAAATTTGTGCATGATACCGTCACGTTCGTGCAGCAGATTTTTTATAAGCCTGCATCCTACGTTTCTGGATTTATTAAAGATGTGTCCAATCTAAAAGATGTGCATGAAGAGAACGAGCGCCTCAAGATCGCTGTTGCTCAATACACGCGTGATAAAGCTCACTATAATGCCATTCAAGCGCAGAATGAATCGCTGATGGATGCCTTGAAGTTCACCGAACGGCAGAAGAAACTGAATCTTCCTTATGAATACCGGATTGCTCAGGTGACGTCCATCAACGTGGCTGATCCGTTCAACCAGACGATCAATGTCAATCTTGGTTCCAAGAACGGCGTTCGTCAAGGGATGCCCGTCATCTCGGTGGAAGGGGTCGTCGGCATGATTAGCCGCGTGTACGAATTCTCTTCGACTGTACAGCTGCTGACCAATCTGGATGACAAGGATCCGAGCTCCCGGCCCATTTCGGCGACGATTATGGGCAAAGAGAAAAAATCATTTGGCATGATTGAATCATACGATCACAGCAGCGGCACTTTTTCTATGACACGCATCGAAGAGGATGACGAAATCGCCGAAGGGGATACGGTTGTCTCGTCAGGAGAAGGCGGCATCTTTCCGAAGGGGCTTATTCTCGGGACGGTCATTTCCATCAATGTCGGGGAATTCGGTCTCACTCGCACGGCGACGGTGCAGCCGGCGGCGACATACCGCGATTGGCGCGAACTGTTCATCGTCATTACGCCGGATGCGAACGAGACGGGAAAAGAGGCCAAGTGATGAACCGTAACTGGATGATCGGATTCATGTTCATTCTCTTCCTGCTGGAGGGAACGGTGCTGCCCGTATTGATCCCGGATGCGTGGCAAGGGCGCATCGTCCCGCAGTTCGTGTTCATGGTCATACTTTACCACGCTGTATATCAGCACCGGCACACCTCACTGCTGATGGGATTGGGATTCGGGTTTCTGCAAGATATCGTATATTACGGTCATATGATCGGTCCGCATGCTTTTAGCATGGGGTTATTAGGATATTTGGTCGGACTTCTATTCACGTCGCGCAACGCCACTTTATTTTCGATGATGGCGATTGCGGTATTTGGAAGCTTTGCGAACCAGACGATTCTGTTCGCTGTTTATTCGTTGTTCGGCATCAATCGCATGACGTACGAGTATGCTTTGTTTGATTTTATGATACCGAGCTTGTTCGTGCAGCTATTGTTCGCGTTAGCGATTTATGTTCCGATGCGGACATGGTTTGACCGTCTGTCGGGAAAGGCATCTGCCGAAGATGAACAAGGCTAACAGCCGTCTTGGAAACTTTATTTCCAGGCGGCTAATGCCATTTTTAAATGTTTCGTTACTTTCATGCAGGAACTTTCCTCTTCCGTCACGAAAAAGATAACCTTGGGGAGGGAACATTCATGACGGCCAAGCCATTGGTAACCATTAAAGGCATGAAGGACGGCCTTGTGTTCCTGCTTGACGATGAGTGTGAATTTACGGACTTGTTGCGTGAATTGCGTGACAAGCTTGACCATACACCGAATTTTTTCGACGGACCGATTGTGTATGTCGATGTCAAGTTAGGGGCCCGTTCCGTCACGGACGAGCAGAAGGCAGAAGTGCTGGAAATTTTAAGACAACGGGGGAATTTGCTCATTCGATCGTTGGAATCCGATGCCGACTCGAAGACAGAAACGAAAGGATACCACGTTCATACGATGACTGGAATTATACGCTCCGGACAAATATTATGCCATGACGAGCATTTATTATTTCTAGGCGATGTCAATCCGGGCGGAATGATTATAAGCAGTGGAGATATTTTCGTGCTCGGCGCTCTTCGAGGCACAGCGCATGCAGGGGTGGACGGTGATTCGTCCGCCGTCATTGCAGCGTCATTGTTCGCTCCGACACAGCTCCGCATTGCGGACGTCATCAGCCGTCCTCCGGATGAATGGGGTGTCACACAAGCGCATATGGAGTTTGCTTACGTGCATGACGGCATCATGCAGATCGATAAAATCTCGCAGCTTCATCGTGTTCGCAAGGACATCAATTTGTTCAAAGGAGTGTAGAATAATGGGAGAGGCAATCGTCGTCACTTCGGGTAAAGGCGGCGTTGGCAAGACGACGACGTCGGCCAATTTGGGTACAGCGCTTGCTTTACTCGGCAAAAAAGTATGCATGGTCGATACGGATATCGGCCTTCGTAACCTGGACGTCGTGATGGGGCTTGAGAATCGCATCATCTATGATATTTGCGATGTGGCAGACGGTCGTTGCCGATTGAATCAAGCGCTCGTCAAGGACAAGCGATTTGACGAATTGTACATGCTGCCTGCGGCGCAAACGAAAGATAAGCTTGCTGTGTCGCCGGAGCAAGTCAAAGACATTATATTAGAGCTGAAGAAAGAGTTCGAATATATCATAATCGACTGCCCGGCAGGCATTGAGCAGGGCTTCAAGAACGCAATTGCCGGGGCGGATCACGCCATCGTCGTTACGACACCGGAAAATGCGGCCGTACGGGATGCGGATCGCATTATCGGACTGCTCGAGAATGCAAGCATCGGATCGCCTAAGTTAGTGGTGAACCGCATTCGCGCCAATATGATGAAGAGCGGTGAAATGCTTGATTTGGATGATATTTTACAGGTGCTGAATATTGATTTGTTGGGGCTCGTTCCTGATGATGAAATGGTAATAAAGGCTGCAAATGCAGGCGAGCCGACGGTAATGAACCCGGATTCACGCGCAGCAATGGCTTACCGCAATATTGCTCGCCGTATATTAGGAGACACGGTGCCGCTTATGCCGCTTGAACAGAAAAAGGGCGTGTTCACCCGGATGAAGAAGTTTTTGGGAATGGGATGAGTGAGCAGTGCTGAACAAATTTAAAAGAATCGATTGGGTTATTGTTGGAATTTTGCTTGCCTTTTCTGTGTTCAGCCCGCTTGTAATTCTCAGTGCGACGCATGGTGATCCGACTTTTGAAGGAACAGCAATGAAGACGGTCGTTTATTTCATTATCGGCTTTTTGCTGATGTTCGCTGTCGCTTTATTCGATTACCGCTGGCTGCTTAAGAGCTGGCCGATCTCGATGGGTATTACGATAGTTTTGCTTGTAGGCGTATTCTATTTTGGGCAAAATCTGAACGGAGCGATCGGCTGGTATAAGCTTCCCGGGGGAATGTCATTCCAACCTGCGGAGTTGGCCAAAATTACGCTTATCTTTGCACTGGCGCAGCTGATCGGCAGAAGAGACGGCGATCCGTTAACCTTTACCAAAGATTTGCTGCCTATTATCGCTGTGACTTTGGTTCCGTTTTTGCTTGTTGTCAAGCAACCCGATTTGGGGAACGCTATTATTTACATCGTGATCTTGATTGGGATGCTATGGATAGGCGGCATGAAATATCGCCATGTTCTGCTGGCAAGCCTGCTGGCCGCCGTTATGTTCGCTGCCGTCTTTTTTGCCTTTACTACTTTTCGAGTCGATTTGCAAGGCTTTTTTAGAGACGTCATTAAGCAGGAGCATTGGTTTACGCGCATCGATACGTTGATTAATCCGGAAGAAGCGACCAACGATGCCAAGCACCAGTCGAATTACGCAATGATCGCCATCGGCTCCGGAGGCTTGAGCGGGGACGGTTACATGCAAGGGGAATTGAAGCGGCGCAGCTTCATTCCGTATACCTATTCTGATGCTATATTTGTTGTCATTGGAGAGGAGTTCGGGTTTCAAGGTTCCTCACTGCTGCTTCTGTTCTACTTCTTGTTAATATACAGGATGATACTTATCGCCTTCCAATGCTATGACTTGAGGGGTTCGTACATGATAATCGGGATCGTCTCCATGTTTGTATTCCAAATCTTTGAGAATATCGGAATGATGATAGGTCTTATGCCGATTACCGGGATTACGTTGCCGTTTATCAGTTACGGCGGCACGTCTCTCATCTTGAATATGGTTTGTATCGGTCTTGTCATGAGCATACGTATTTATCAGGAAAAATATCAGCTGGAGCCTTAATTGCCCGGCTGCCAAAGGTTCCGTATTTTGACCTTCTTCAAGAAGGATCTGATGCGGAGCCTTTTTTTTTGTGGAGAATGACTCATGCGTACTAATTGAACATGTTCAAAAATGGACTTTATGAACAACCTCTAAAGGAGAGCTTGTTCATAACCGATTGGGGCTTGTCATACATATGATATATACACAAGTTCAACACGGCTGTATGTTGAAATCGGTGATGAAGGGATGAGGCAAGCATGATAGAGGACATTCGTCGGCGTAGGCAGGAGCGCATACGAGAAATTATAAACAAGGAGAATCCGCGGGAAGCCAAGATGGTGGTCATGGAACCGCAGAATATTACGGACGATAAGTACATCATTCCATACGAAGATGAATTTCCGCTTGCAGCGGATCCTAGAGGAGATGTGACGTGGAATGACACGGAATCCATTCCGGCATATTCCGGCGATCCGGAACGGTTGTGGAAATCCTCACGCAGGCAATGGCATGATCGCTATGGCTGGGATCAGGAGCCAGGCGGAGGATTGTGGCGTTCTATCCGCATAAGACTGATGTTGTCGGTGCTGCTGTTAGCAGCTGCCTATGGTGTGATGCGATATCCCGCCGAGTGGAATGCTCCTGCCCGAGCATGGATCGTGCAGGCATTGACAGAGGAAATGGATATGAAGCCGATTGCTGCGTGGTATAATCGTACATTCTCCGGCGCGCCATCGTTCATTCCGCAGTTCGCGCAAGGCGTGGATGCGACGAAGCCGGCACAGGCCCAAATATCGCTCATTCCCCCGTTGAAAGGCCAGGTGGTGCAGCCGTTCGCCATGAGTCTGAAGGGGGTGCGTATCGCAGCCGACTCGTCTGAAGGCGGAGTGGCAGAGGTGCACAGCGCAACGACCGGCCGGGTAATAGATATTACACATCATCCTGAAAAAGGGACAACCGTTATCGTCCAGCATGCGGAAGGCTTGGAGACGGTGTATGGCGGTCTTAGCTCGAGCTCGGTTCAGATGAACGATTGGGTAGAGGCGGGAGAAGCAATCGGCTCGCTGGCAGATTTCTCATCCTCATCCTCAGCTGCGCAGCCGAATACCCTTTATTTTTCTATCAAAAAAGAGGGTCAGTACATCGATCCGTCGGATGTGATTTCGTTTGATTAAATGGAGGGGCACCGTCTACAGTTTGCATCCGCTTTTCGTCCTCATGCTGGGCATGGCCGCTCTAACCGGTTATATATTCGAGTTGTTAACGCTATTCGCAATTGTGCTCGTTCATGAGCTTGGACATGTGGTCGCCGCCCGAATGTTCGGCTGGTCTATTACGGAAGTGAAGCTCCTCCCGTTCGGGGGGGTGGCGGAGACGGAAGATGGATCGCTGGCTCCGGCATGGCAGGAATGGATTGTAGCCATAGCGGGCCCGCTGCAAAATGGCATCATGATCGCTGCTGCCCTCTTTTTTCAACATATGGGATGGTGGAATGATAAGTGGACGGAAGACTTCGTACGAGCGAACGCGTTCATCGGTTTATTTAATTTGCTGCCTATCTTGCCGCTGGATGGCGGACGCATGCTGCAAGCAGTATGCTCACTCTGGTTCAGCTATCACCGGACACTTCTGCTAGGCGCATGGATGAGCATTGGATGCAGCGTGTTGATGGCATTATTCAGTGTCTATCCTTTACTGTTAGGAGAACGAATGAATTTGAACTTGTTTGTGCTCTCCCTATTTTTGCTGTGGAGCAATTGGGTGGAGCAGCGCAACCTTCCCTATCGCTTCGTGCGCTTTCTGATGCACCGGCCAATCCGGCTAAGGCAATGGGAGCAGCGTGTGTCTCTAGGGCGGCCGATCGTCGCTCAATCCGGTCGATCTTTATCGATGGTTGTGCGTCTATTTAGGCGGGATTCGTATCATTTTATTTATGTGATGGGCGAGAGCGGCCGCATTCAACGCGTCATCCCCGAGCAGCAGCTAATCGATGCGTTCTTCGATGCTCCGACGCCCGGCGGCACGAATATCGGACGGAAATAGAGCTTGGGGGTTATTTTTTTGCTCGTTCCATAAACCGACATGTTCACCGCATCCTGCTTCATGTTACAATGGACTATGACGCGCTGTAGCAGAGGTGATACCATGAATCAAATGATTGTTCACTGTGAGGAACAAGTAACGCAAATGGCGTTATTGGAACATGGTCGGCTCGTCGAATTTGCAGTCGAACGTGCCACTGGCACAACGCTTGTAGGCAGCTTTTACAAAGGCCGTGTTGTGAATGTACTTCCGGGGATGCAGGCTGCATTTGTGGACATCGGTCAGAAGAAGAACGCATTTCTTTATGTCGATGATTGTTTGCACCCGCATTTGGAGAAACAACCGAAACAGAAACCTCCGATTACAAGTTTGCTTCGCGTCGGACAAGAGCTTATCGTGCAAGTCATGAAGGAGCCGTTAGGCGGCAAAGGAGCTCGCGTTACGACGCATTACTCTTTGCCTGGTCGATATTCGGTGTATATGCCTTTTGCCGATTATATCGGAGTATCCAAGAAGATTGAGCAGGAAGCGGAACGCACCCGTTTGAAACAATTGGCGGATGAGCTTCGCGAGAATGAGGAAGGTATGATCATTCGTACAGTTGCTCAAGGAGAAACGTTGGATACGATGGAAGGCGATATTCAATCTTTGCGAGAAGCATGGAAGCAGATTGAACGCCGTGCGGAACAGGTGGAAGCGCCTGCTCTCCTGCACCACGATCTGAACATGGTGGAACGGTTGGTTCGTGATGCGTTCTCCCGTGATATTGACCAGCTGCTTATTGACGATGTACGGCAAGCGAAGCGAGTACTTTCGTTTATTCGTTCATTCGCACCGGATTTGGAGCATCGGGTTCACATCTATAAGGATGCCGAACCATTGTTCAAACGATATCGGATCGACGAATATTTGGACAAAGCGATTCAGCGCAAGACTTGGCTGGAAAGCGGCGGCTATTTAGTCTGGGATCAGACCGAAGCGTTGACGGTTATCGATGTGAATACGGGCAAATATACGGGGACAAGCGATCTTGAAGAGACGGTATACTTAACCAATATGGAAGCGGCGGAAGAAATTGCGCGTCTTATCCGTCTACGAGATATCGGAGGCATCATCATTGTCGATTTTATTGACATGGACACGGACGAACATCGTGAGCGTGTAGTCGAGCGGCTAGAGCAAATGATGAAGAAGGATCGAACAAAATGTTTGGTCGTCGGATGGACGAAGCTCGGCTTGCTGGAATTGACACGCAAAAAAGTGCGCGAGCAAGTGATGAATCGACTATTTCAGACTTGTCCCACTTGTAATGGAGCCGGCTTGGTGTCGGCAGTCGTCCCACATCGTGAAACGGAACTTATGCGTTGATTTATTGTAAGGGATGTGTTAGAATCTACAAGTATGTGTCTAGTCTAGTTGCTGCACACATGCTGTAACCGCACCGAACGGGTTGGCAAGCGTAATGCTCTTTTTGAGCGTTACCACCTGATTTAGGCGAGTCTGAGACATGAGGAGGTGCACACAATGTACGCAATTATTGAGACGGGTGGCAAGCAGTACAAAGTTCAAGCTGGCGATGTATTGTACATCGAGAAGCTGAACGCTGCTGAAGGCGAAAGCGTGACGTTCGACCGTGTATTGGCAGTATCCAATGACAAAGGTTTGGTCACAGGTACTCCGGTCGTATCCGGCGCTGCTGTAACGGCGAAAGTAGAAAAGCATGGAAAAGGCGAGAAAGTTGTCGTCTACAAGTACAAAGCGAAAAAGAACTATCGTCGTAAACAAGGTCATCGTCAACCATATACAAAAGTGACGATTGAGAACATTAAGGCGTAAGAGGTGCCGTGATGATTCGCATTAACATTCGACGAAAGTCAGACCGCTCAATTGAGAGCTTCTCGATTGAAGGGCATGCGAATTACGCTCCCTACGGGGAAGATACCGTATGTGCTGGTGTCTCCGCTGTGTCGGTGGGCGCGGTGAACGCCGTTGAAGCATTGACTGGCGTTGAACTGAAGTGCAAGATGAAGGATGGCTTCTTAAGCGGATTTGTGCCGCTTATTGAGCAGAAAGACATTGAAACGAAAGTTCAACTGCTATTGGAGTCGATGATCGTCAGTTTACGTACGATCGAGGCTTCATACGGTTCGTATCTTCAAATAGAAGAACAAATGATTGAGCAAAGGAGGTAGACCATATGTTAAAACTGAACCTTCAGTTGTTCGCATCGAAAAAAGGGGTAGGTTCCACAAAGAACGGTCGAGATAGTATCTCGAAACGTCTTGGTGTGAAACGTGCCGATGGCCAAACGGTAACGGCTGGCAGTATCCTGGTGCGTCAACGCGGCACGAAAGTTCATCCGGGCAACAACGTTGGCATCGGTAAAGATGACACGCTGTTTGCGAAAGTGGAAGGCGTCGTGAAGTTCGAACGTTGGGGTCGCGACCGCAAAAAAGTGAGCGTCTACCCGGCTGATGTTGCACCAGTTGCAGCAGCTGTGGAGAAGTAAGACGACATGAGGAACCCTCGGCTTGAGCCGGGGGTTTTTTTTAACTATAACGCTCGATTTTTGACAAAACGGCTTCGACGAGACCAGAATCGTTTCACTTTTCTTGGACGTGCGAATCACCTGCATGATATACTGAACTTTGGGGTGTTTGCACATAATTTGGAAACATGGAAACGTTAACGGGGAGCGAAACCATGAAGAGGATACGCTTAGGGTTGGGATGTTGTGTGGCAGTAGCGTTGGGTAGCGCCGCGTTCATCATCGGCAGGGATCTCACCTGGGAATGGCGTGCTGTATGTCTCATATTTTTAACCGTCAGCTTCATTTCCGGAGCCGCTATTCTTGTGCAGGAGCAGTCAAGACAGCGGCAGCGCATGCTGCGGTCATATCAATGGTCGGCGATTGAGTTGATGAATCATCAGCGTCACGACTGGATGAATGATCTGCAGCTATTGTACGGTTATGTCCGTTTGAAGAAGTACGATAAATTACCGGAATGTGTGGAAACAATAAAAGCAAGGATGGCAGAGGAAAGCCGTATTGCGAAGTTGGGCATACCGGAACTGGTCATGTTTCTAATGCAGCAACGCACTTCAGGTGGTACAATGCCGCTCGACGTGATTATTCCCGAGCCTGTAGAACTCGACCGATTGAACTTGGAAGTAGACACAAGCCGCTTAGCGGATGTGATTATGGAGACGGTGCAGACGTTCCGCTTCGCGCCGAAGGCGCAAATGGACACCTTCAGTCCGCTGCAGCTTGCATTCGTGCGAGAACCGAACCGTCTAGTTATCCGTTATCGATATGAAGGGAAACTGCTTCGGCCGGGCGAAGTGGCCGCACAGCTTAGTCGGATTGCATCGGAACGCGGCGTGCGGCTGGAGCAGTTGTCGGCGAAACAAAATAATGAGCACGATGCATTTCATATCGTCGTGCCATGCAGCGCGTAATGAGGTGACAGCATGTTTGTAGATAAAACGAAGATTTATGTAAAAGGCGGCGACGGCGGTGACGGTATTGTCTCGTTTCGCCGTGAGAAATATGTGCCAATGGGAGGTCCGGCCGGAGGCGACGGCGGAAGGGGCGGCAACGTCATTTTTCGTGTTGACGAAGGTTTGCGTACGTTGGTGGACTTCCGTTATCAGAAGCACTTTAAGGCTCCTCGAGGAGAAAAAGGCCGCAACAAGAGCCGCCATGGAGCGAACGCGGAAGATATGATCGTCCGCGTGCCGCCGGGAACGGTCGTAGTGGATGACGATACGCAGGAGATCGTTGCCGATCTGACGCGGCAAGATCAAGAAGTCATCATTGCGAAGGGGGGCCGGGGAGGGCGCGGCAATATCCGCTTTGCCACAGCTACCAACCCAGCGCCTGAGCTTGCGGAGCATGGGGAAGAAGGCGAAGAGCGCTGGGTCGTGCTTGAACTGAAAGTGATGGCTGATGTCGGGCTTGTCGGCTTTCCAAGCGTCGGTAAATCAACGCTGTTATCTGTCGTTTCTTCCGCCAAGCCGAAGATTGGCGCCTACCACTTCACGACGATTACTCCGAATCTCGGTGTCGTAGATGTGGGAGACGGCCGCAGCTTCGTCATGGCTGATCTGCCGGGTCTTATCGAAGGCGCTCATACCGGCATCGGACTAGGACATGAATTCCTTCGTCACGTGGAACGTACCCGGATTATTGTCCATGTTGTGGACATGGCCGGGACAGAAGGACGGGATCCGTTCGATGACTGGATGAAGATTAACGAAGAGCTGGAACTGTACAACGAGAAGCTTGCGGAACGCCCGCAGATCGTGGCGGCGAACAAGATGGATATGCCGGAGGCGGAAGAGCAGCTGGCGATCTTTAAGGAGAAAGTGCGCGACAAGACCGGTCGGGACATCGAAGTCGTCCCGATATCTTCCTTGACGAAAATGGGTGTGCAAGAGCTGCTCTATAAGGCGATGAATATGCTGGAGCAGTTACCGGATGCGCCTGAAGTCGAAGAAGTGGCTGAGGTCGAGGAACGGAAAATTTATCGGTATAACAAAAAGACAGAGGCGCGGTCGGAGTTCACGATTCGCCGTGAGAACGAGATGTTTGTCGTAGAGAGCGAAGCGATTGAGGGTATGCTGAAACGACTGCAAATGAACTCGCACGATGCCATTTTGAAGTTTGCGCGCACGTTGCGCAAAATGGGTGTGGACGAAGAGCTGCGCAAACGCGGGGCAACGGATGGAACGATTATCCGTATTGGCGAGTTCGAATTTGAATTCGTAGAAGGCAGCAGCTACTATTGACATAAAAACAACAAAGGAAAGACCGCAGGTCCTATTATGGACATGCGGTCTTCTGTCTGTTATGACTGAACTTCGTCTGAGGTGCTGCAGGCGTTAAGCTTCGCCAGATCGTCAGACGCTAGCGATAGTTGTGCGGCCTTGGCGCTGTCGCGGATTGACTCTGGTCTTGTCGCCCCCGGTATCGGAATGAGCTGCGGTGACAGGGCCATCATCCATGCAAGTACGATCTGATGGACGCTCACCTCATATTGCTGGGAGAGCTCTTGCAGCAGTGGATGCTCCTTCAGCTTGGCCGCTTGGCCAGGACCGCCGTTGGGACTGTATGCGACAAAGCTGATGTGGTGCTCGGCGCAATAATTCAGCACATCCAGCGATCGCCGGTCAAAGAAATGGAACCGATTCTGTATGGCGGCGACGTTCGCCATGCGGAATGCCGTTTCACACTGAGCCATCGAGACGTTGGACAGGCCGAGATGTTCAATCTTGCCTTCCGCCTGTAGTCTCGTCAGCTCTCCGAAAGATTCTTCAAAGGGGACTTCAGGATCGGGTGCATGCAGGTAATATAGCGGATGGGCTTCTCTCTGCAATAGGGTCAAGCTGCGTTCACATGCTGCCCGCAGCGCCTGCGGATGGCCGGAATAGGTCCATTCTCCGTTCGGTCTCGCCAGCCCTCCCTTCGTCGCAAGGACGCAACCCAGGCCAGCTGGAATTGTATCCAAGAACAAGCGCTCGTTATGCCCAAGATCATGCTCGCCCAAGCTGTATGTATCAGCGGTATCGAAGAACGTGATCCCGCTCTCCAGAGCGGCCCGGATCGCAGCTTCCGCTTGTGGACGTTCTGGTCTTCCTTGTACGGACAGCGGAGCTCCACCGAATCCGAGGGCAGACACATGTAGCGAAGTGGCCCCTAATGGTTTCATCTGCATAATAAAAGCATCCCTTTCTAAAAAGATGAAGTAAATTCAACAGTATTGAACAGTCCTATACTGTGCTGACGTTATTCCATTGTACGCGTCCTAAGCGTGAAAGTTCCAACTGCTGGGAATTGGTTGTTGTTTTTGTGGCACTCGTTTCAATAACGTGGCGCTTTATTGCCCAAACATGATGCCGGAGCGCCCTTGCTGGATGGTCCACGTATTTTTTTAGGCAACTTGTTAGGAAAATGCTTTAGTTAAGTTCACGATCGTGTATAATAGATCCAATTTAACTACTTGTAGAGGTTGTGCAAAAAGCTCGCTTTGAATCACGCACTTTTATCGGATTGCCTATTGCCAATACGCATACAAATCCGCTATAATGTCCTCTATAAGAAAACAAAAGTCTTTTTATGGAGGACTACCAATGTCAGAGCGATACTACTTAGTACGAGAGGACATTTTACCGGAAGCGGTTGTCAAGACTGTGAAGGCGAAGCAATTGCTCGCTACGGGTGAAGTGAAGACAGTGCATGAAGCGGCTGAGCGCGTCGAATTAAGCCGCAGTGCTTTTTATAAGTATAAAGACGGCATTTTTCCTTTGAATCAGCTGGAGCGGGAACGAATCGTAACGATATCTATGGACTTGGAGCATCGTTCAGGAATTTTGTCCAAGGTGCTTGGTGCTGTGGCAACTTTTGAGGGCAACGTGTTGACCATCAATCAGACGATTCCGCTGCAGGGGATGGCGAATGTCGTTATTTCCGTAGAAACATCGCTTATTGCGGAGCCGTTCGGCGAGATGCTGGACTCGTTGCGCGATATTCCCGGCGTGAAGCGGGTGGCGGTTATTGGACAAGGATAATGGTTGAGCTTTACAGATAGAATCCGTTGAAGAGAAGGGGAGAAACAGCGATGAAGCCAATTAAAGTTGGGTTATTAGGGTTGGGGACGGTAGGAACTGGAGTCGTACGTATTGTGGAGGGGCATCAGGACGACTTGTCGAGCCAGGTGGGATCGCCAATTCGAATTGAAAAGGTGCTCGTCAAGGATTTGCAAAAGGCGCGCAGTGTGTCTATTCCGGAAGAGATGCTTACTGAAGAGGCCTGTGACATTATTCATAACCCGGATATCGATGTTGTCGTTGAAGTGATGGGCGGCATTGAACCTACCAAGCAATATATTATGGAAGCTTTGGAGCAAGGCAAGCATGTGGTCACGGCCAACAAAGACTTGATGGCGCTCCATGGACGCGAGATTATGGCGAAGGCGAAGGAGAAGCGCTGCGATGTATTTTATGAAGCAAGTGTTGCCGGAGGCATCCCTATCATTCGCACGTTGATGGAAGGCTTCTCTTCCGATCGGATTAAGAAAATAATAGGTATCGTGAATGGTACGACGAATTTTATACTGACCAAGATGAGCCAAGAAGGGGCAGGCTATGAAGAGGTATTGAAGGAAGCGCAAGCGCTCGGCTATGCGGAATCTGATCCGACCTCAGACGTGGAAGGTCTTGACGCAGCACGTAAAATGGCGATTCTGGCTACGCTCGGCTTTCATTCGGATGTCGCTTTGGAAGATGTGGATGTGCGCGGCATTTCGCAGATTAAGAAGGAGGACATCGCGTTTGCGAAGCGTCTCGGCTACGAAATGAAGCTCCTCGGCATTGCAGAGCGCCAAGATGACCAGATCAGTGTCGTTGTACAGCCGACAATGGTCAGCACTTCGCATCCACTCGCTGCGGTGAACGGTGTGTTCAATGCTGTTTATGTATACGGAGAGGCTGTAGGCGAGACAATGTTCTACGGACCAGGCGCCGGTGAAATGCCGACGGCGACATCAGTCGTTGCTGACTTGGTCGCTGTCATCAAAAATATGAAGCTTGGTGTTAACGGCCAGCGTGCGCTTACCCCATATAAAGAGAAAAAGCTGAAAACCGACGATCAAATCGTGTACAAAAACTTCATTTTGCTGCATGTTGAAGATAAAGCAGGTGTGCTTGCTCAAATAACGCAAGTATTTGCGGAGTACGAAGTGAGCTTGGATTCTGTCGTTCAGCAGCCGAATCCGCACAACCCGGATGCAGAAATTATCATTATTACGCATCAGGCGAGCCAAGCGAGCATGAAGAAGGTGTATAAGCACTTCGACAATCTTGACGTTATCAAATCGATCAAGAGCGCTTATCGAGTGGAAGGCTAGGCCGAGCAACGAGAAGGGCTTGGGCTAACGATATATAATTTACATCTGAAGAGGGGATATGTGGATGAGATACATGGGACTGCTCGAAACCTATAAATCATACTTACCAGTGAACGACAACACGCCGATGCTCACACTGCATGAAGGCAACACGCCGCTTGTTCGGGCAGAACGTCTGTCGAATGAGCTTGGTTTGGATTTATATTTGAAATACGAAGGCTTAAACCCTACGGGTTCGTTCAAGGACCGGGGGATGGTAATGGCTGTTGCGAAAGCGATGGAAGAAGGCAGCCGCACGATAATGTGCGCTTCGACGGGCAATACGTCTGCGGCAGCGGCTGCATATGCTGCACGCGGCGGGGTGAACTGCATCGTGCTGATTCCGAACAACAATATTGCGCTTGGCAAGCTTGCGCAGGCGATGATTTACGGTGCAAAAGTTATTGCGATCGAAGGCAACTTCGATCGCGCGCTTGAAATCGTGCGAGAAATTACGGCGAAGCATCCGATTACGCTTGTGAACTCGGTTAATCCGTACCGCATCGAAGGACAGAAGACGGCTGCCTTCGAAGTATGCGACCAATTGGGCAAAGCTCCCGATATGCTCGCGATTCCGGTCGGCAACGCAGGGAATATTTCGGCATATTGGAAAGGCTTCAAAGAGTACCATGCTGCAGGCAAGAGCAACCAATTGCCGAAGATGATCGGCTTCGAAGCGGAAGGCGCAATGGCTATCGTCAAGGGCGAACCGATTCGCGAACCCGAAACGATCGCAACGGCGATTCGGATCGGCAATCCGGCAAGCTGGAAGACGGCGGTAGAAGCGGCTGATCAATCGAACGGCCAGATCAACTATGTTACCGACGAACAGATTCTTGAAGCATACCAACTATTGGCGGCGCGTGAAGGCGTATTTTGCGAGCCAGCTTCAGCCGCATCGGTTGCAGGCGTCATCAAGCTTCATAAGGAAGGTTATTTCTCTGGCGGTGAATCGGTCGTATGCGTGCTTACGGGCCACGGATTGAAGGACCCGAACATCGCTATTAAGACGGCAGCAACCGAACCGCTTGTTGTGGAAGACTCGGAAGAGGCGGTTATGGACGCGATTCGGCAATTAGAGGGTGAGCAATAATGTGGCAACAAGACGGCGTGCTCGTGCGTGTGCCTGCCAGTACCGCGAATCTCGGTCCAGGCTTTGACACGCTTGGCATGGCACTCAATTTGCATTTATGGATTGCCATGAAGCCGGCAGAGGCAACGGTCATCCGGCTTCATGGCAGCGAGTTGGCGGGCATACCTACCGACGAGAGCAATCTAATCTATCGGATTGCTCATTCGGTGTTCAGTGCAGCTGGAGTAGAAGGTCGTCCGCTTGAAATGGATGTGTACAGTGACATTCCTTTGACACGCGGTCTCGGCAGCAGCGCATCGGCTATCATCGGCGGACTCTATGCCGCCAATGCACTGATCGGCTATCCATTGACCCAAGAGCAACTGTTCAACATGGCAACCTTAATCGAACGTCACCCGGACAATGTCGGGGCTTCGCTGTTCGGCGGCATAATTGCAGCTGCTTGGGATGGAGAACGAACGGAACATATCCGGATTGAGCCTCATTGTAACTTAAGCACGGTTGTGGCCATTCCGCAGTTCCAATTGGAAACGAAGCTGGCGCGCAATGTTCTGCCCAAGCAAGTAAGCGTGGCGGATGCAGTGTTTAATATTAGCCGCTCTTCCTTGCTGGTCGCCGCGCTATGCAGCGGGCAATTCCATGTGATTGAGACGGCGATGCGTGATCGTCTGCATCAGCCCTACCGGGCACCATTGATTCCCGGAATGCCGCGCATATTGGACGAGGCGACAGAGCATGGTGCGCTAGGCGTTGCGCTTAGCGGTGCCGGACCTACACTGCTTGCGTTTACGGACAAGCGTCAATCGAGCGCTTTGCTTGTCTCTTATATGAAAAAAACGTTTCTTGCACACGGTGTGGAAGCGAAAGTCATGGAGATGGGAATTAGTCGGGAGGGTGCTGTGTGCTGCGGTACGTGGGACAACATGTCCTCCGTTCTAGCGGCACGTATAAATTATTAGTCAGCGAAGGAGTAAAACGCTTATGGCGCGAATAGCATTATTACCTGAAGGCTCGGTATCACATGAAGCTGCGGTATATTTAGTCGGTGAAGAGAATTGCTTTATGCACCATAAGCTGATTTCGGATGTGTTTTTATCGACGGTACGCGGGGATACGGATTATAGTGTCATTCCGATCGAGAATACGATCGAAGGCTCTGTCAATTTACATATGGACTGGATTGTCCATGAGGTAGATCTCCCTTTTCAGGCGGAATGGGTGTACCCATCGATTCAAAATGTAATTGGCCGTCGTGAAGAAGTGCAAGGTGACTGGTCCCGGGTGTGCAAAGTGATGTCGCATCCTGTGGCGATGGCGCAGTGCATGCAGTTCATTCGGGCCCAGCTTCCGCATGCGGAATTGGAACATGTCAATAGCACGTCCGAGGCTGTTCACCGTGTAAAGGAGAATCCGGGTCAAGGGTGGGTTGCCATCGGAACGGCTCTGGGCGCGCGCACGCACGGCTTGGATGTATTGGCTCCGCAAGTGACTGATCATCAGAACAATTTCACTCGATTTGTTCTTATCGGGAAAGAACCGATTTCGTTGCCGGAATCGTCTGCTAGGAAGACGACGATTCTCGTCACCTTGCCGGAAGATTTCCCAGGTGCGCTCCATCAGGTGCTCTCTGCGTTCGCGTGGCGTCGAATTAACCTTTCCCGGATCGAATCCCGGCCGACGAAGCGCCGGCTTGGAAACTATTATTTTTACATTGATGTCGAAATGGCGCTGGATACGGTGCTACTTCCCGCCGCAATGGAGGAGATTGAAGCTATCGGTTGCCAAGTTCGCATATTAGGCTCTTATCCGAGTTATACTTTTCAACATGCTATGACAGAATAATGTTACCATTTGGAGGTGCTGCACGATGAAACAGTGGATTTATTTAGACGGTGAGTTTGTAACAAAAGAAAATGCGAAAGTTTCGGTGTATGATCACGGCTTTTTGTACGGTGATGGTATTTTTGAGGGGATTCGCATATACGGCGGCAACATTTTTAAATGTAAAGAGCATTTGGAGCGCCTATATGATTCGGCAAAGTCGATTATGCTGAATATTCCATTACCCATTGAGGAAATGCAGGACGTATTGCTCGAAACCATTCGCAAAAACGAGCTGCAGGACGGATATATCCGTCTGATTGTCTCTCGTGGTCCCGGTAATCTGGGATTGGACCCACTCCGCTGTCCGAAAGCGAGCGTCATCATTATTGTAGAGCAATTGGCGATCTATTCGGAAGAAGCGTACCGCAACGGATTGCGCACGGTGTCGGTAGCCGAACGCCGCAACATCCCGGACGCTTTGAATCCGAAGATTAAGTCGCTCAACTATTTGAATAACATTTTGGTCAAAATTAAAGCGAACTTGGCTGATGTCGGTGAAGCGATTATGTTGAATGCGCAAGGGTATGTAACGGAAGGATCGGGCGACAACATTTTTCTTGTGAAAAAAGGAGTTGTCTACACGCCTCCGTGCTACTTGGGCGCACTGGAAGGCATTACGCGCGGAGCTATTATGGAGCTGTGCCAGAAGCTTGGACTGACTTTAAAAGAAGAACCGTTTTCGCTGCATGACATTTATGTTGCTGACGAAGTGTTCTTTACAGGCACGGCAGCAGAGGTTATTGCCGTACGTGAAGTGGACGGTCGTATTATTGGTTCTGGTCAAGCCGGACCGGTTACACTGAGCCTGTTGGAAAATTTCCGTAAAATCGTCACAGAAGACGGCGTTAAAGTATACGATTAGCCGCTGTTTCATATCAAATGGCCAGTCCTCCCTAAGTTAGGGAGGATTTTTTTGTGTTGAGGGATGTCAAATGCCTAACACCTGCATAGGATGTATTAATTGAATTTCCGGGCGATTGTCCCGAGGTGAAGAGGATGATGAACGGTTGGGAGGTTACAACAGGTGAAAATTCACATCGTGAAAAAAGGCGATTCGTTGTACTCGTTGTCCAAAAAGTACGATGTATCCCTTGAAGAGTTGATTGCCATGAATCCACAATTGAAGGACCCGAACCAATTGGATGTCGGCATGAAGATCAAGGTTCCGTCTTCAAAGTATCCGTCGAGCGGGCATGAAATTATTCATAAGCATGTTGTTAAGGAGGGGGATACGCTGTGGAAATTGTCTAAAGCTTGGGGCATCCCGCTGCAGACGATGATCAACGCCAATCCGCAGCTGAAAAATCCGAATGTCTTGGCTATCGGTCAAGTCATCAATATTCCAAAGGTTCACACCGGAATGGCAATGCCTGCTGAGACAGCGCAGCCAAATAGTAATGCAGAAATGACAAAGCCCAAAGCTGAGCTTACAAAACCGAAAACGGAAAACACCCAGCCCAAAGCTGAGCTTACTAAGCCGATTACAGTACCTGAGAAGAAAGCTGAGTGCATTTATGAAATTGAAAAGGTCGAAAACGTAAAGCCAGTAGCACCGTATGTTCCGCCAACACCTGAAGTGCCGGCTCCGCCTACAGTACCTCCTATGCCGACTTACGTTGCTCCAGCGACCCAAGTCCAACAGCCGAACATGTCGTCAATACCTGTTCTTCCACCACCAAACTATGAAATGCCGATTGCACCTATGCCGTATGTTCCGATGGCGCCATGTCCTGAGATTAAGCCATGCGATTGTGAAAAGCCTCATCATCATTTGTTCGCGCAATTCGCCATGCCTGCTGCCGAAATGATGGCCCCGATGCCAATGCCACATGCTTATTCTAACTGTGCGCCATACGCATCTATGCCGATGTATCATCCGCAAGCTGAATGTTTCGACGCTTTTCCGGCTATGCCGAGCGTGATGTACCCTCCTGTACCGCCGATGTACGGTGCAGTGTCATCCGGTGTGCCAAGTATGATACCGTCTTCTGTGCCAGCTGCTGTCCCTTCCTCTATTCCGTGCGCAGTGCCGTCTGGCATATGGGAACCAATGATTCAGCCTTATGCCGCCATGCCGTATACCCATGCCATGCCATGCGGCTGCGAGGAGAGTATCGCGCCCGTTCATCAGGCTCAGATGTATACCACGCCGTCGAACTGCTATGACCGGCAAGGTCATCAAGGGTATGAATATGCTCCATATCCATCCTCCTACGTTTCGCCTGAAGCCGGATGGTATAATCCCGCAGCCTATTCTTCGGCGTCGAACATGCCAGTGGACGCATATGAGTCATCGATGCCTTCGGAATCTTGTGACTGCGCATGTCATGGAGAAAGACAGGAAGAAGAATTCCAAGCTGTTTCCGATACAGATTCGTCTGATGCAGAAGACAAGGCCGTTAATAAAAGCAATGATAGTAATGAGAAGAAAGCTACGGTTCGCGGTGAAGCACACAGCTCAAGCAACAGCGAGAGAAAAGCAACTCTACGAAAAAAGAAACTTGCTGCTCCGCCAAAAAAGGAACATATGCAAAGCCTGCCATGGATTAACGGATAAGATAGAAATGGCAATCCGGATCTGAAGGTAATATCAACACTATCACTCTATATAATAGAGAGAGTGAATATGGTTGATATTACCTGTTGCTATAGTAGGACAAGCCATGCTATATTATAAATCCGGCCGCAAGAAACGGCGGAACACAACGAAACAACAGTCAATCAGATTTTGAAAAAAAGATGTTGACATAGAGTTGAAAGATGTGTTAAGATAAAATCCTGTTGCAAATGATGTTGAGTAATGTCGAATGCAACAACGGTAACAAAATGAAGATTGTTCTTTGAAAACTGAACAACGAGTGAAACGTTTGTGTAATAGAGGTTAACAACCTCGTCAGCAATACATGAGCAAGTCAAACTAACTTTAACGGAGAGTTTGATCCTGGCTCAGGACGAACG
>NZ_JAJNBZ010000090.1 GCF_021369635.1 Paenibacillus profundus
TGAACTGCACCCCGTCAAGTAGACAGTACAAAAAATAAAAATCAATTAAGCGGCTTTGGTCCTGAATTCCATCGGACTGAGGCCGTTTAGTTTTGCTTGTAACCGTTCGTAATTGTAAAAGTGGATGTAGGCCTGGATGTCTTTTTCGAGCTCCTCAAAGGTATGGTAGGTGTGTAAATAATACTTCTCGCATTTTAGGGTTCCCCAGAAAGATTCCATTGGACCGTTATCGATGCATCGTCCAACACGGGACATACTCTGAGTCATTTTGTTATCGTCCAAGAGCTTCTTGAAGTCCAGAGAGGTATATTGGAAACCCCGGTCGCTATGAAGCATGGGCTTGCTTCCTGGTGTTTCTTGCAAGGCCCGTTTCAATGTCTGAAATACAAGAGGATTGTTATTGGAACACCCGAATACATAGGAGACGATGGATTTATCATGAAGGTCGAGAATAGCGCTTAAATACGCTTTTTGGCCATTGCCGTACTTGAATTCCGTCACATCCGTAACCCACTTTTCATTTGGCGCATCTGCAGTGAATTTGCGGTTCAGCACGTTCTCAGCTACCTGCTGTGGAGTGGATCTCGCATATCTCTTTTTCTTCCTCCGGATGACGGATTGAATTCCTTGTATCTTCATCAGCCGGTACACGCGCTTTTGGTTAATCGTTTTTCCCGTTTGGCGGCGCATGTGTAACGTTAATTGACGGTATCCAAAGGTACGCTCGACTTTCTCATAAATGGACATCATGACATGCGTCAGCTCTGCATTTTCCTGCTCATGGGAACTGGGCTTGCGATTTAGCCACTTGTAATAGCTTGAACGTGAAATGCCTGCAATTTCACACAGAAGATGAACGCTGAACAACGCTTCTTCCTGAAGCGCTTGAATAGCAAGATAGACATTCTCTTGACGGTATTGGCTTAGCTTCGCCTCCTTTGGAATTCCTGTAACTTTTTTAGAAATGCATTCTCCGCCCGAAGCCGCTCGTTTTCATATTCCATCTTTTTCATCTCGAGTTTTTGGCGATCGGCCTCTGCTAATTCCTCCGGCGCTTTCTTTCTTCCCCGTCCATCCTTTAACGCATCCTGACCGCCATCTTCAAACTTCTTCACCCATTGGTAGACTTGCTGGTAGGAGACCTGAAAATGGTCCGCTGTCTTATGGTAGTCATGCTGATGAGCAAGACAGTATTGCACAATATCGATCCGTTCCTGCCAAGTCGTCGAACGCCCCTTCGTCATCGCTTTCGCTCCTCCTGAATAAGCTTTTAAGCTGCTATGACGATTATACTCCTTAATCCAGTTGAAAAGCTGCGTTCTACTTGCAATCTTGTATTTATCGATGATCTGATATTGGGACAATCCTCCCTCTATGTAATCCTTCACCGCTTGGAGCTTAAGCTCAGCACTATAACTTCGATTATGGTTTCGTTTTTCTAACCCCTCATAACCATACACCTTGTAACAACGACGCCATTTCGCCAAAGTCGTTTTGCTGATACCGTATTTCTTGGCTGCAGCCTTAACACCAATTTCGCCACTTGCGATTTCATCAAGGATAATGAGTTTCTCTGACGCATCATATTTTTTATTAGGCATAAAAAAGCTCCCCATACACAGGTTTTATTATTTCACCTGTCTACCGTAAGGGGAGCATATCA
>NZ_JAJNBZ010000091.1 GCF_021369635.1 Paenibacillus profundus
TTATTGCTGAAAGTCCTTGTGTAGCAAGGGCTTAGATTACTGCAAAATGCTCAATACATAAAAAATCAATGCTATATAGATTAAATCTAAATAAAAAAAGTCGTTAAAGATATTGAAATAAATACTATCAACCTATATTCTTAATTGACTTATTTATTTTTTTTAGTTATTATATTCTATTAAAAATGAGAGGTTGAGGACGATGGTACGTCGTTTAAAAAAATTTAAAAATGTCGCTGTGAGATTAAGCTTCTAAGTAAATATTAAAAATTTTAATTACTTAGAAGCGAGGTAAATATGATGAACAATCAACTATATAATCATTGGTCGGAAATAAAGTATCTAAAAGATTTAGTGACAAATCCACTTATTGAAGTAGGTAACTATTCATACTACTCAGGTTATTATGGTAATCAAAATTTCGAAGATGGCTGCGTTAGATATCTTTGGGGCGATGACAAGTCCCGTAAATTATTTAATCCTATTAATGATTTTGGTTGGCATTTGGATAAATTGATTATAGGAAACTATGTTTGTATCGCAAGCGGTGTTATCATTTTAATGGGTGGTAATCATAATCACCATTCTGAATGGATAACGGTATACCCATTTACAGAACAAATAGAACGCTCTTATGAACCTAAGGGAGATACTGTTATTAAAAGTGATGCTTGGATTGGTATGAATGCTATGATAATGCCTGGGGTTACTATTGGTGAAGGTGCGATTGTTGCAGCAGGATCTGTTGTTTTAAAAGATGTTCCTCCTTATACTATTGTCGGCGGAAACCCTGCAAAAGAAATAAGAAAACGTTTTTCAGATTCAGAAATAGATAAATTATTAGAATTACGTTGGTTTGATTGGGAAAGAAATAAAATTGAAAAAGCTGTTCCTTTGTTGTCAAGTGGTTCCATCAATCAATTGTATGATTTCTATTTAAATGAAGTAAAAATAAAATAATCAACATTGAATAGAGTGTAGTTTTTTAGCTTTATCAAAACGTTTAGCGTATGATGAATAGGCACAAAAAACCAGGTACTCACTTTTTAATGAGCGCCTGGTCATTTGTTTTGTTACCGTCTTTGACTGACAAGTTAGTCCATTTTCTAAGTATGCCTTCCAACGGTCCTTATCGAAATCTTTTTAAATATAAAGTACTAAAACAACATTGTATTGAAAAGATTATCATCACAAGTAAAACTAGGCTTAGTGAATATTTTACTTGCTCCTGCTTTGACTACATTCACAAAGTAAGCACTTAAAGACATTGGTTACTTTGAAACTATTCCAAGTGTTGTTGTTTAGTAACCATTTCATAAATACAAATTAAATCTTCTGCTGTGGGACTTTTAGGTAGTCTCTTGCCTGTTGAGTTACGTACAGGTCTGCACCTGAGTGATGTATGTCGATACCAGATCCTTTTGTCATAGCTCATATTTCCATTAACCCCTTCATAAAAGCTATTTTAAAGTTGTTTCAATTTACATCCTTTAATTATATATCCCTTAAAAATGAATAATAAAGTTGCTATATTCCTTATTCAACAAACGCCCCCGTTAGCATTCCTGTAGATGGATTAATTTCGTCTTTGAAAAAAGAAAAGCGCCT
>NZ_JAJNBZ010000092.1 GCF_021369635.1 Paenibacillus profundus
TTTTTTTTTTTCGGGAAGGGCCGAACAGTCGTAAGTCTCGAATACATACAGGAAGGGAGTCGGCGCAATGAAAGCAGAATACCGAAAGGACTGCCCGCAAAGGGATAGCGTGGAACGCAAAGAGCATGCGGGAGTGCGGAGCGCCGGCATTCGGGAACGTAGAGAAAGAGGCGGTGCAACGGACCTGCTGGAGCAGATTCTGGACAGAGACAATATGAACAGAGCTTACAAGCAGGTCAAAAGCAACCATGGAGCACCGGGAATCGACGGAATGACCGTAGAGGATGCGCTACCATGGCTGCAGGAACATAGAGACGAACTTTTGCAAAATATCCGGGAAGGCCGGTACAGGCCAAGCCCGGTACGGCGCAAGGAAATTCCCAAACCAGATGGAAGTGGAGTACGGAAGCTCGGTATACCCACGGTCGTGGACCGAGTGATTCAGCAGGCGATTGCCCAGCAGTTACAGCCGCTGTTTGAGCGGCTCTTTTCAGAGGGAAGCTACGGCTACCGCCCAGGGCGGAGCGCACAGCAGGCCATCCGCAAGGTGAAAGACTATGCGCAGCAGGGCTACGGACACGCGGTAGAAATCGACCTCTCGAAATACTTCGACACGCTGAACCATGAGCTGCTTATGAATCTTTTGCGCAAACAAATCCAGGACAAGCGCGTAACCGACCTGATCAAAAAGTACCTGAGAAGCGGAGTCATGGAAAACGGAGTACGCCGCGAAACGAAAGAGGGTTCACCCCAGGGAGGTCCTCTGTCGCCACTGCTCGCAAACATCTATCTGAACGAATTCGACCAGGAGATGAAAAGCCGGGGGGTCAATGTCATCCGCTATGCAGATGACATTGTGGTGCTGGCCAAAAGCAAACGGGCAGCGATACGGCTTCTGGAGTCATGCCGGAAGTACTTGGAGAAGAAACTGAAACTCCAGATGAATACACAGAAAAGCAAGGTAGTCAGCGTAGTAGCCCGGAAACATTTCAAATTCCTTGGCTTTGCCTTGGGAAAGAACAGAAGCGGCGTGTACATTCGCGTCCATGGGCAATCCCTCGCAAAAGCAAAGAAAAGGCTGAAAGAACTAACGAGCCGGAGTCAGGGCAGGAATGTCCGCCAAGTCATGGAGAAAGTGAAAGTCTACATCCGGGGATGGATTGGCTACTACTATGTAGCCGATATGAAACGGATATTGCAAAGCTGGAGCGAATGGCTGCGAAGACGACTGAGGATGTACATCTGGAAACAATGGAAGAAGCCGCGAACAAAAGTACAAAACCTGCGCAAGCTGGGGATACCGGAATGGCAGGCTTACCAGTGGGGAAATTCCCGTCTTGGGTACTGGCGTATCGCCGGAAGTCCTGTGCTGTCTCGTTCCATAACAAACGAAAAGCTCGTACAGGCAGGATATTATGATTTTCCTGCACAGTACGAGCGTCTACGTAAATTGCACTTATGCGGTTGAACCGCCGTATACCGAACGGTACGTACGGTGGTGTGAGAGGTCGGCTACTCAGTTAATGGGTAGCCTCCTACTCGATT
>NZ_JAJNBZ010000093.1 GCF_021369635.1 Paenibacillus profundus
TAGTACCGAAGGTCTTGATTTCATGCTGCCAAGAAAAGCCTCTAGCCAGGATGAAGGTGCCCGTACCGCAAACCGACACAGGTAGGCGAGAAGAGAATTCTAAGGCGCGCGGAAGAACTCTCGTTAAGGAACTCGGCAAAATGACCCCGTAACTTCGGGAGAAGGGGTGCCTCGGTAGGGTGAATAGCCCGAGGGGGCCGCAGTGAAAAGGCCCAAGCGACTGTTTAGCAAAAACACAGGTCTGTGCGAAGCCGCAAGGCGAAGTATACGGGCTGACGCCTGCCCGGTGCTGGAAGGTTAAGGGGAGTGGTTAGCCGCAAGGCGAAGCTATGAACCGAAGCCCCAGTAAACGGCGGCCGTAACTATAACGGTCCTAAGGTAGCGAAATTCCTTGTCAGGTAAATTCTGACCCGCACGAATGGCGTAACGACTTGGGCGCTGTCTCAACGAGAGATCCGGTGAAATTTTAATACCTGTGAAGATGCAGGTTACCCGCGACAAGACGGAAAGACCCCATGGAGCTTTACTGCAGCTTGATATTGAACTTTGGTACGGTCTGTACAGGATAGGTGGGAGCCTGCGAAGCCGGTGCGCCAGCATCGGTGGAGGCATCGTTGGGATACCACCCTGATCGTATCGGAGTTCTAACCTAGGACCGTGATCCGGTTCGGGGACAGTGTCAGGTGGGCAGTTTGACTGGGGCGGTCGCCTCCTAAAGAGTAACGGAGGCGCCCCAAGGTTCCCTCAGAATGGTTGGAAATCATTCGAAGAGTGCAAAGGCAGAAGGGAGCTTGACTGCGAGACCTACAAGTCGAGCAGGGACGAAAGTCGGGCTTAGTGATCCGGTGGTACCGCATGGAAGGGCCATCGCTCAACGGATAAAAGCTACCCTGGGGATAACAGGCTTATCTCCCCCAAGAGTCCACATCGACGGGGAGGTTTGGCACCTCGATGTCGGCTCATCGCATCCTGGGGCTGAAGTAGGTCCCAAGGGTTGGGCTGTTCGCCCATTAAAGCGGTACGCGAGCTGGGTTCAGAACGTCGTGAGACAGTTCGGTCCCTATCTGTCGCGGGCGTAGGAAATTTGAGAGGAGCTGTCCTTAGTACGAGAGGACCGGGATGGACGTACCGCTGGTGTACCAGTTGTCTCGCCAGAGGCATGGCTGGGTAGCTACGTACGGAAGGGATAAGCGCTGAAAGCATCTAAGCGTGAAGCCCCCCTCAAGATGAGATTTCCCAATTTAGTAAGACCCCTTGAAGACGACGAGGTAGATAGGTTCGGGGTGGAAGCACAGCAATGTGTGGAGCTGACGAATACTAATCGGTCGAGGGCTTATCCTAA
>NZ_JAJNBZ010000094.1 GCF_021369635.1 Paenibacillus profundus
CGTGATCCCGCCATTATGAAAGAGATGGGAAATGAATATATCCATACGGTCAATCACTTAACCGAACAAGCAGAAGCATCGGGCGCATTTCCAAAGGTGACATCCAAGGATGTCGAGGCCAATCTTCCTTCCGCAGTAAGGAACCAAGCCATTAGAGATGCGCGAAGCATCCATAACAAGACGAAAAAGCAAGGGAAACGCCCGATTCTAAAGCGTAGAGCCTACTACGTGAACAATCAAAACTATTCGTTTGGCGACAGTAACGTTTCATTTCCTGTCATGATGAACGGAAAGGTACAGCGGCTCACGGTTTCTGTTCGCATAACCGAACGGGAGCAACGTCTCCTATTCAGCAATAAACTCGGGCTATTGCGAGTCGTCGAAAAGTCAGGTAAGTGGTACGTGCACATAGCTGTTGAAATACCAACAGAACCACTAACGAGCGGCGCAACGATGGGGATTGACTTGGGATTAAAAGTCCCCGCCGTCGTTGTCACCTCAACAGGTAAAACTCAGTTTGTCGGCAACGGCAGGCAGAACAGGTACATGCGCCGCAAGTTTCAAGCGCGCCGAAGAAAGATGGGTAAGCTCAAAAAGCTGTCGGCGATTCGCAAGCAACAGAACAAGGAACATCGCTACATGAAAGATCAAAACCACAAGATCAGCCGGAAGATCGTGAACATGGCGATAGAAGAACAAGTATCGGTCATCAAGATCGAGAAACTAACGAATATTCGCCAAACGACAAGAACAAGTCGTAAAAACGCTAAAAATCTGCATAACTGGTCGTTCTATCAACTGCAAATGTTTATTGCGTATAAAGCGGCATTGGCGGGAATCAAAGTCCTCGAAGTGAATCCTGCGTACACTTCGCAAACATGCCCGGCGTGTAGTAAACGCAATAAAGCCGATGACCGAACGTATCAGTGTTTATGCGGGTTTCACACGCATCGCGACAGAGTTGGTGC
>NZ_JAJNBZ010000095.1 GCF_021369635.1 Paenibacillus profundus
AGTCGCCGTCAGCGCCCCAGTAAGTCATCGCGAACCCCATCGAACAGCAGGGCGTTCCGTTCGTCGTCATTCCAGCAGGAGGTTCTTTCTCTCCCCTTGGATTAAGGGGAATAATCGCTTGGGCTTTCACATTTCGAGCTGCTTCATACACTTTCATTTGGTCATAGCCTGCATCGAGCATAAAGTAGCGTATCTTGGATTGAGATGCGGCTTTTTCAATCAAGCCCGGTGCCATCTCGCCGTCGTTGACATGCGCCGGTGTCACTTCAAGTGCGATGGGAAGCTCGCTTTGCGTATCTACCGCCAGATGAAGCTTGTAGCCGAACCACGTCATCTTGTTTCCGAAAGAATCAAACTTCGCGCCCCAATTCGCATCGCCGGTTTGTTCGCTTTTACGCTTAGGCTGCTTTTTCTCGTAGGCATGGATGGCGGCACTGTCGATCGCGGCATGGTTGCCGCCCAGGATGCCCTCTTGTTGACAACGGTTGACCAATTCCTCGAAAAGCTGCTTCGCCAACTCTTTCTTGGTCAACTCGGCAAAAACGCGACTTAATGTGGCTACAGACGGCGCTTTGCGATTCAGTGAAAGACCGCACTGATAACGAAAGCGAAGGTCAGTATCCAAACGATGATGCAGGCCGGTGAATGTGCGAATATGTTCAAGCGGTGCGACCAGCAAAGCGCGAAGAATCCCTTCTCTGCTGTGACCGTTGGCCCCTCGGGGTGAACGGCTTCTTAGCTCTTTGGCGTAGGGACTTAAGTCCAAGGCGCTGAAAAAGATCGGCAAACGATCTTTTGACTCGATTTTTAGCAGTTCCTCAAAGGAAAACAAACTTTCTTGGAGAATATACAAGGTGACTTCCTCCATCCTTGAGCTTTTTGGTTTGGTCACCGAAAAACTTCGCCAAGTTGGGGTGAAGTCCCTTTTTTATTGCTGAAAGTCCTTGTGTAG
>NZ_JAJNBZ010000096.1 GCF_021369635.1 Paenibacillus profundus
GAGTCTTTTTGTTTCTCAAATCTCATATTTCTTCATTATAGGAATGCTGCCTGTATTTATAGGAGAAAACACATTTCCAAATAAAACGAATGAAGATCAAAGCTTCAACACTGTGAAATTCAGTAAAACGTATACGGAATCCAATTCAACCAGTGTTTCCAACGGATTCAAAGTTGGTGGAGGCGGGGATCTCGGCAATAAATTCATCCTTCCGTTCATTTTAGAGGGTGCAGGCAAAATAAATCTGGAATACAACACAGCCAATACGGAAACACATACGACAAGTGAATCCTATACATTGGAAGTGCCTGCACAACCAGTGAAAGTTCCCCCGCATAAAACGTATAAAACAGTTGTGGAGTTCAGCCAAAGAACTTATCGCGGAGATGTTGTATTTACAGGTCAAACGGGAAGCACTACGGCTAATCACAGCGTAATCAAAGCGACTGGAGTATATACTGGCTGGATGGGCATGCAAGAATCAAAGAAATTTGAATACAATGATTTTCTGGGGAGGCACTATGTCGGCCTGACATCCGCTCAGCAGCAAGAAATCAAAAATGCCGGAGTTCATATTACAACGAGCGGATACGGAGCTGCGGCTAATGCGTATTCTGCTGTTGAAGTAAGCGGGAAAGGTTCTTTTTCGGGCGTATATGGCGCCGAGCTAATAGTAACAACCTATGATGTGACGGATGAGAAGAATGCTCAGCTTGTAAATAAACGTACGGTTCCAATTGATATTGACTGATCATTTCAACACAGCTCTACAGCCGTTTCTTTCTGTCTAAGAAGAAACGGCTATTTTTATGGACTCTTTTCAAATGTGAGCATTTTGCAGTAATCTAAGCCCTTGCTACACAAGGACTTTCAGCAATA
>NZ_JAJNBZ010000097.1 GCF_021369635.1 Paenibacillus profundus
TGAGTACGTAGTCGTAGACCCGAAACCGTGTGATCTACCCCTGTCCAGGGTGAAGGTGCGGTAACACGCACTGGAGGCCCGAACCCACGTACGTTGAAAAGTGCGGGGATGAGGTGGGGGTAGCGGAGAAATTCCAATCGAACTCGGAGATAGCTGGTTCTCCCCGAAATAGCTTTAGGGCTAGCCTCGGAGTCAAGAGTCGTGGAGGTAGAGCACTGATTGGATGCGGGGCCCGCCAAGGGTTACCAAGTTCAGTCAAACTCCGAATGCCATCGACTTATATCCGGGAGTCAGACAGTGGGTGCTAAGGTCCATTGTCAAGAGGGAAACAGCCCAGACCATCAGCTAAGGCCCCTAAGTATACGTTAAGTGGGAAAGGATGTGGAGTTGCACAGACAACCAGGATGTTGGCTTAGAAGCAGCCATCATTTAAAGAGTGCGTAATAGCTCACTGGTCGAGTGACTCTGCGCCGAAAATGTAACGGGGCTAAACGTATCGCCGAAGCTATGGCTTGCATCGCAAGATGCATGGGTAGGGGAGCGTTGTGTATCGGGTTGAAGGTAGACCGGAAGGACTGCTGGACTATACACAAGTGAGAATGCCGGTATGAGTAACGAAAAGACATGTGAGAATCATGTCCGCCGAAAGCCTAAGGGTTCCTGGGGAAGGCTCGTCCGCCCAGGGTAAGTCGGGACCTAAGGCGAGGCCGAAAGGCGTAGTCGAAGGACAACAGGTTGAAATTCCTGTACCACCGTAAGCCGTTATGAGCAATGGGGGGACGCAGAAGGATAGGGACGCGAGCTGATGGATGCTCGTCCAAGCAGTGAGGCCGGTCAGTAGGCAAATCCGCTGACCATGA
>NZ_JAJNBZ010000098.1 GCF_021369635.1 Paenibacillus profundus
AGGACATACGACGCGGAAACGCCGGCTTGTATGGCACGGTCCAGCATAGTCGAGATCACTTGCGGGGCAGAGCAAAAGGCTTCCTGGCGGCGCTTGTAGCCATGAGTGCGTTTGTCGATACCTTCCATGATACCGTTAATACCGGACTTCGCGGAACTGAGCAGCGAAAAGTCCATGGGGATAAACGAATGGCCGTCTGACCAGCCCATCGTCAGCATGCGGAATCCCTTATAGAACGCACCCGTCGCATGATCCTTGAAGCGCGCTAGCATCTCGACGGTTTTACTCCGATTACGCTCGAACATGGAGTCATCAAAGATGAATGCCGTCTCACGGCTTTCCGAGGTCAGTTTCTCGATACGCTGCACGGTCTCGCCACTCAGCGACAGTAAGAACCGCCGCCATGCGTACCCGCCATGATTGAGAAACCGGTAAACGGCATCTTTGCCGGGAAACACCTCGCCTTTGTTACTTTCCAGCAGGCGAAACCAGTTCTTCTGGTGAAACAAAAGAACGAATACGAGGCGAAACAAGCAGGCACAGGTGAAACCAAACTTTTTCTTGAACCCCGCGGCATTTAAGTGTTTGAGCACATTCAGTTCTTGAAAAGCCGGTTTGATTTCTCTTGGCAGTTGATCGAAAGACTGCTTTTGTTCTATCATATAGAGGACACCTCTTCTGTATGGTAGTGATTGTTCGACACTCTCACTTTACCAAACGAAGCGGTGTTTTTCTATTTTCGTCAAGT
>NZ_JAJNBZ010000099.1 GCF_021369635.1 Paenibacillus profundus
GGTCTACGGTCTACGGTCTACGGTCTACGGTCTACGGTCTACGGTCTAGGGTCTACGGTCTACGGTCTACGGTCTACGGTCTACGGTCTACGGTCTACGGTCTACGGTCTACGGTCTACGGTCTACGGTCTACGGTCTATGGTCTACGGAATGCGGTCTACGGTCTACGGAATGCGGGCCTACAGACTACGCTTGAAACGCTGTAATCCTTCAGGTATTACGTTCATAGTAGGATCCTTTTCTTTTAGCACTTAGCTCCACTCTCCCCTTAGTTCAGAAACTACATTAAGTTGAATACATGGCGATACCAGCGCTTGTGCGTGATTATAGCAGCACCTTTTCATTTTCCGAAAAGTAAAAACTTGAGAGCTACAACATAAGATGAATATTTCAGAAAAAGATTTTCAACATAAAGAACGCCAAAGGAGTAACGACCGGAACGGTGCAAAATCACAACCAAAACCGTCAAACAGTCACAAGAGGAACAGTGCTAGAAATACTGCCAGAACGCTCAATCATCGACAACTGGAACGGTGCTAGAAATACTGCCAGGACGCTCAATCATCGACAACCGGGACGGTGCTAGAAATACTGCCAGGATGCTCAAACAGTGACAACCGGAACGGTGCTAGAAATACTGCCAGGACGCTCAATCATCGACAACTGGGATGGTGCTAGAAATACTGCCAGGATGCTCAAACAGTGACAACCGGAACGGTGCTAGA
>NZ_JAJNBZ010000009.1:0-11776 GCF_021369635.1 Paenibacillus profundus
TCCCCATACACAGGTTTTATTATTTCACCTGTCTACCGTAAGGGGAGCATATCAAGTCGTTGACTTCAAGGATAGCCTTTCAATTGTAATATCTGCTTATTCTCTTACAAGTAACCCCAGATCATCGTGAACAGTGTACCGAACACTGTTACTAGACCTACGAACAGCGCATAGAAGATATTCGTGTAGTTCGAGGCCTTGTTGGACTTGTCCTCGTCAATATGCATGAACATAATCAACTGCACGCCTGCTTGAATCGCTGCACAGACTAGCAGGATCGTAAGGCCTGTTGCGAAGGACATATCCCAGACAATGACGGCTAGCGCAACCAAGGAAAGGATGAGAGAAAAGACATATCCCATCACATGACGTATCGGGAATAGTTGTTTCATGTCACATCAATCCTTTCAAGTATACAAAGCTGAAGATAAAGATCCAGACGACGTCCAGGAAGTGCCAGTACAGCGAGAAGATGAACGACTTGTTCGCCGTATCCCGCGTAAAGCCTTCACGCTTAATCTGAATCATCAGGCCTGATCCCCAGAGGAGACCGAGCGTTACGTGCGCACCGTGCGTACCCAGCAGGACGAACAAGCTGGATAGGAATGCAGATGTCTGAAGCGTTGCGCCTTCATGCACATAAGTGACGAATTCATAGATCTCGATGCCTAGGAACCCGAGACCTAGCAGCAACGTAATGGCGAAGAAGATCAATGCTGGCTTCTTCAGGCTGAGACGCATGCTGTGAATCGCAAGACCGCAGGTGAAGCTGCTCGTCAGGAGCAGGAACGTTTCCAGCAGTACTGGTTTAATCTGAAATATTTCTTGAGCCGTCGGGCCATTGCCCGACCGAGTCCATAGTGTAAAGTAGACGGCAAAGAGTGTAGAGAAGAGCACAATCTCCGCACCAAGGAACAACCAGAAGCCGAATATACGGTTGCTGTTCTCTTCCGTCTGGTATTCTAGCGGCAGCGTGTTATCGATCTTCATGCTTTATCACCCCGCAATTGTTGTTCCGTCTTGTTAATTTCCTTCACCGGAATATGGTGTCCATGATCGCGCTCGAAGGAACGCACGGCAAGCATAATCACAATCGCAATACCCGATATGATAGCCGGTGTCCACCAGCTGAATATCATGAAGAATCCGAAGAAGAAGAAGATAACGCCAAGCACGAACGGCTGTCCGTTGTTGTTAGGCATATGAATCTCTTCGATCTTGCCCTCGAACAATGGTTGTTTGTTCTTCTTCCAGAACCAGAATGCATCCAGGCTCTTCACGTTAGGTGTAATGGCAAAGTTATATTCCGGTACCGGGCTGTGCGTTGCCCATTCGAGCGTGCGCGCATCCCACGGATCGCTTGTTGTATCTCTTGGTTGATAACGGAAGCTCCAATAAATGTTGTATACGAGAATGGCGAAGCCGATAGCAAGGGCTGCCGAGCCTATTGTAGCAATCAGGTTCAGCGGACCGAAGCCGGTGCTCTCAGAATAAGTATACATACGGCGTGTCATGCCTTTCAGCCCCAAGAAGAACAATGGCAAGAACGTCACGTTAAAGGAGATCGCGATAATCCAGAAGCTAAGCTTGCCAAGACGTTCGTTGAGCCGGAAGCCGAACAGTTTCGGGAACCAGTAGTACATGCCGGCGATAACCGCGAATACTGTGCCCGGAATCAACACGTAGTGGAAGTGAGCGACCAAGAACATCGTATTGTGATACTGATAATCGGCGCTCGCCATCGCGAGCATAACGCCGGTTACGCCACCGATCGTAAAGATTGGAATAAAGGCGAGCGAATACAGCATCGGTGTCGTAAACTCGATCCTGCCCTTCTGCAAGGTGAAGAGCCAGTTGAATATTTTAACCCCTGTCGGAACCGCGATTGCCATCGTGGTAATGGAAAAGAATCCGTTAACCATGGCGCCGTGACCCATCGTATAGAAGTGATGCGCCCATACGAGGAAGGACAAGAGCGAAATAGCTATCATACTGACGACCATCGATTTGTAGCCGTACAGGTTTTTGCGTGAGAAGGTCGAGATAATCTCGCTATAAATACCGAACGCCGGCAAGACTACGATATATACCTCAGGGTGACCCCATACCCAGAACAGGTTGGCCCATAGCATATCCATACCGCCGTCGGCCATCGTGAAGAACTGGGAGCCGAACATGCGGTCGAACATCATAAGCGCCAATGCTACTGTCAATACAGGGAAGGCGAAAATGATAATGACACACGTAATAAGTACAGACCACGTAAACATTGGCATACGCATCAGCGTCATGCCAGGCGCACGCATCTTCAGAATCGTCACAATAAAGTTGACGCCTGTTATCAACGTACCGATACCGGCAATCTGCAAGGCAATGGAGTAGAAGTTATTGCCCACGGATGGGCTCAGCTCGATGCCCGCCAACGGGAAGTAAGCGGTCCAGCCTGCATCGGGAGATCCCCCGATAACAAACGAAATGTTAAACAGCATTGCTCCGGCGAAGAACAGCCAGAAGCTGACTGCATTCAACCGCGGGAATGCGACGTCGCGCGCCCCGATCTGGAGCGGAATCACGACGTTCATCAAGCCGATAATAAACGGCATCGCCATAAATAAAATCATAATGACACCGTGAGTCGTAAATACTTCATTATAATGCTGCGCGTCCAAGAACTTCATGTCTGGTCCGGCAAGCTGTGTACGCATCATCAGCGCATCTACACCGCCGCGGAACAGCATAATCAACGCACTGAGGATGTACATAATACCGATTTTTTTATGGTCAACGGTAGTTAGCCATTCACGCCATAGATAGCCCCATTTTTTAAAATAGGTCAAGCAGAAGAGGATGGCTAGCGACACGAGGACGATACTGGCCATAGCGCCGTAGATCATCGGTTCACCGGTAACGAAAAATTCGTCCCATTTCATACTCAAAGAACTCCTTTCTGGTTCGTTCTAGTTGCCATGCTGAGAATGGTCGGCCTCTTGATTTTCCATCTCGGAGTGGTCCATGTTGGAATGGTCCATAGTCGAGTGATCCATCTTAGAATGATCCATCTCTTTATCCGTTCCTTCATTGGAGTCAGCGGCAGGAGCTCCATGGTTATGTCCTCCATGTTCTCCCTCTGGCGCCGGTCTGAATGTCAAGTGTGTGGAAGTATACGTCTTCCGGCCCACATGATCTGCTTCCAGCAAGGAATTAAACTCTTGTTCGGTCAATTCGGAAGCTGTCTGCTTCACTTCATCAATCCATTTCGTGTAGCCGGCAGGTGACATCGCCAATACTTCGAATTCCATGTGGGCAAAGCCTTTACCCGAGAAGTTCGAGTTCTTGCCTACAAATGATCCTTCGTGTTCAGCTACGAGATGGAGCCTCGTCACCATATCGCTCATAGCGTACTTCTGACCACCTAGCTGAGGAACCCAGAAGCTAGTAATCGGTCCGAAGGAATACAAGCGGAACTCTACTGGACGGTGCGTCGGAATGTTGACGTAATTGACCGTCTCAATGCCTTCCTCCGGATAACTGAAGTGCCACTTCCAGTTCGAGGATGAGGCGTAAATAATGAGCGGCTTATCGCTTTCATAGCCTTCAGGCGTCTTCTCGACAGCGTAGGTGCTGCGAACTGTGACCACGGACAAAATAATGACGATAATGACCGGAATCAGAGTCCATGTAATCTCCAGCCATTTGCTGCCCTCCATATGCGGCGGCTCGTAATCCGGTGCCGCTTTGGAAGCGCGGTACTTCGTTAACATGTAAATATAAAGGACGTAGACGACGAGCAATACCACAGCCATAACAATCATGGAAAAAATAATGACGTCAGACTGTGTCTTGGCCACTGGACCTTTCGGGTTCAGAACAGCTATTGAATTACACCCGGTCAAGAGGACAAGAAGAGCTGCAAACAAACTGATTAACAACCCTTTCTTCTTCATAACGTACCCCTTTCTCTCTAAGATGTGCTTTAGTTGAGCTATGAAAATGACAAATGTCGTATAAACTTGATCACATCTATATTAGTGAGAAGTTATTTTGGAAACAGCACATAAAGTGCACCATATTTACCATGAAAAACCATTCTTTTTAGATCGACCCGGGTGTTCCATGACATTTATCTCTCAATTAAGCTCGTTTTCTCGTAAATTCTTGCGATTACGGCGACTTTTCATTTTGTTCATAATTGGTGCTGCAAGACCCCCACTTCGCAATATTGTAACAATTAAACCGCCTTCATGTGACTTTTTTCACTAAAAAAGACCCGGGTTTAGGGTATATGCGTTCGTATCTGGAGGAACACAGATGGAGCCTCAGTTTGACCACTTACCGCACGTTATGAACCGTTTGTTGATAACTCCGTTTTTTTCCAAACAATCATAGGCACCCCGTTTCTGACCCCAATTCAGTTCGTTCTCCCAAAAAGCATTGACCAATAAAAAAGTGTAATATAGAATGAAATCACACAAATGTAATCCATTACATTAATAAATAAATCTAATATAAAGCAAAATAATTATTTTTATGTAATCTGTTACATTTTCGTCTATTATTGTCCTTTTACATTTGTGAATTCACTTTATGGGAGGACTATTTATGAGTTTGGAATTTGGACTACAGCTCTATTCAGTACGGGATGAATTGACTAAGGATTTCAAAGGAACATTGGAAAGAGTTGCTGAGATAGGATATAAAAATGTGGAGTTATTTTTCCATGATGCCAACAATATTGGGGGGACTGTTGGCGGCTTGAACCCTGCTGAGCTGAAAAAGGAATTCGGCCGCGTTGGATTGAAAGCTGTTTCCGCCCATATCGATTTGGGATTTTTAGTTCAGGAAAATGCAGAACAAATCATAGCCTATGCCAGAGAAGTCGGGTTTACTTCAGTAGTGATTGCAATCGCTTTCTTTAGCAATAAACAAGAAGTTCTTGATCTGTGCGCGAAATTAAATCAGGCCGGTGAGTTGTTTAAGAAAAACGGACTTCAGCTGTATTACCATAATCATTTTGAAGAGTTCCAGAAATTTGACAATCAATATGTACTAGACATCATCTTGGAAAATACGGCTGAAGATCTTGTAAAAGTTGAATTTGATACGTATTGGGCATTGAGAGGCGGAGTTGATCCTATTGAATATTTGCAGAAGCTGGGGGACCGCTGCGACCTTCTTCATCAAAAAGACTTGCCTGCTGATGTGAAGCCGGTGAATTTATTTGAAGTAATCGGTTACGATGCCAATATCGATATGGAATTGATGGTCAAGCTGCACAAAATAGATTATTTCACGGAGGCCGGGCAGGGCATCATGGACATTCCCGCGATTGTGGAAGCGTTTAAAAGTAAACCGGAAGCCAGATACCTGTTTATTGAGCAAGATTGGACGAAAAAGAACCAGCTAGAAAGTGTCGAGATCAGCTATAAATATATTTCTAATCTATTCCAATCTTAAAGCTGTAAGAAACGGGAGGACGAGAATGAGCACATTAAAAATAGGGATTATAGGCTGCGGTGGAATCGCCCATGCAAAGCATTTGCCAGCCTTGGCCAAATTGACAGATCTTGCAGAAATGATAGCATTTTGCGACATCATTGAAGAACGTGCCGAAATTGCTGCCAAGCAATATGGTGTTCCAGGGGCGAAGACAGCTCTCATTCAACCATTACAGTCGATGCTCTTAAGGCAGGTAAGCATGTGATGTGCGAGAAGCCGATGGCCATTAATTCGCAGGAAGCCAAAATCATGCTCGATGCCGCCGAACGAACAAGAAAAAAGCTAACCATTGCCTATCAAAATCGGTTTCGTGATGATGCTTTGATGCTGAAAGAAGCCTGTAACGATGGATACTTGGGTGATATCTATCTTGCCAAAGCCCATGCAGTCCGCCGTCGGGCAGTTCCGACATGGGGCGTGTTCATGGATAAAGAAAAGCAAGGAGGAGGGCCGTTAATTGATATCGGAACGCATGCTCTCGATCTTACGCTGTGGTACATGAACAATTATAAAGTGAAATCCGTGTCTGGTTCGGCATTTCACAAGCTAAAAGATCAAAACAGAGCCAATATGTTCGGAAAGTGGAATCCTGACAAATTTGAAGTGGAAGATGCCGCTGTTGGATTTATTAAGATGGAAAATGAGGCAACGATATTTCTCGAGTCTTCATGGGCCCTAAATACGCTAGACGTCCGCGAAGCAATGACGACACTTTGCGGAACAAAGGGCGGGGCGGAAATGCGCCGTCATCCCATTGAAGGGAAACCGGCTTTGCATCTAAACAGTGAGATGTATGGAAAGCTCGTCGAAATCAAGCCTGAAATGAATTCCTCGATTCCATACTACGGCTCCCAAGAGGTAACCGAGGCGGACCGTGAAGCCAGACAATGGCTCGAGGCTATTATTGAAGATAAAGAACCACTGGTAAAGCCTGAAGAGGCCTACGTCGTGACAACGATTCTGGAGGCTATTTATGAATCTGCCAGAACAGGCAAAGAAGTAATACTGAATTAATTAAAATGATCTCGTCCTCTACTTGTATAAGTATAGGGCGGGATATTCTATCATGCAGAGGCTGCGCAATCCTATCCCTATAATCAAAAATGTAAGGGATTACATCTTGTGCGAAATCCGGTTTTCGAAGGCCATGCAATTACGGTAGGGATTAATGAAGGAGGTTCACCTCATGGGAAACCAGGTTTCATGGAAAGAACGAATTAGTTACGGCCTCGGGGATACGGCTTCCAACCTCGTCTTTCAGATGATTACGATGTACTTGATGTTCTTCTATACAGATGTGTACGGATTGAATGTGGCAGCAGTCGGCACATTGTTCTTAGTGGCGCGGATAATCGATGCCTTCGATAGTCCGATCATCGGGGTGCTAATCGACCACACCAATACGAAGTGGGGCAAATCGAGGCCTTATTTTCTCTGGCTCGCGGTACCGTTTGCCGTCGTTGCGGTGCTGACATTCATGACACCGGACTTCGGCGATACGGGCAAACTTGTATACGCTTACGTCACTTACATTACCGAACGTATCAGTGTTTATGCGGGTTTCACACGCATCGCGACAGAGTTGGTGCGATTAACATCATGCGTCAACCTGGGGCAGATGGTAATAGTCTGTCAGCCTAAGATGCTAGATGCACTGTCTTAGGACGGGCTGATGGCACAGCCCTAAACTTAGCAGTTTTCCAAACCAGAAATGGACTGCGGAAGCACCAACTAGCTAAGAATCCCACGGCTTTAGCCGTGTGGAGTGTCAAACTCGGTATTTTGTATGCGGCAATTAATCTGCCGTTGACATCGCTCTTGCCGAGCATGACGAGCAATTCGCAGGAACGTACGGTCGTCAACTCGGTCCGGATGATATTCGGTCAACTGGGCGGCCTGGTAGTCAGCATCGGCGCGCTTCCGCTCGTAGCGGCTCTTGGCAAGGGCAATCAGCAGCAGGGCTTCCAGTGGACGATGGTATTGTTCGCCTCGCTCGCCACCGCATTCTTTTTCATTACGTTTGCGAATACGCGTGAACGGGTCCAGACGGCGAATGGAAGCCAAGCTGTTCCGTTCAAGGAAGGCGTCAGGGCGCTGAAAGGCAATCTGCCTTGGTGGCTTCTGCTCTTCATTAACGTGTTCTTCTGGGTTGCTTTTACGAGCAAAGGTCAGTCTACCGTATTTTTTTAAAAATACAATTTTAGTCGCGAGGATCTCGTTCCGCTCGTTAACGGTCTGAATGTGCTTCTGCTGGTTGGCATTGCGTTAATGCCGATGCTGTCGAGACGAATCGGCAAGCGGAATACGGCGCTATTTGGTATGGCCGTCGGCGCGATAGGTCAGATTATCGCTTACGGGGCCGCAGTTATGAGCTCTATTCCGGTTCTGATCGGAGGCGTAATTATAGGCAATGTCGGTATTGGATTTACAGCAGGCCTCTTGTTCGCGATGCTGGCAGATACGGTTGACTACGGTGAATGGAAGCCCGGCGTCAGAGCCCAAGGGCTGTTGACGGCGTCAAGCTCCTTTGGCGTAAAGTTCGGCATGGGGATCGGCGGTGCATTGGCAGCGTGGGTTCTCGCCATTGGCCACTATGTGCCGAACCAAGAACAGGCCGCTTCAAGTCTTGCGGCCATTCAATTCAACTTCGTATGGATGCCGTTCATCTGCTTCATTATCTGCGCTGTGCTGTTGCTGTTCTACAAGATGGATCATGTCGAGCAGCAAATGATTGGCGAACTGGAAGCGAAGCGTCAAGGCGGCGAAACCACGATTCAAGCTTAATGAGCCGCTGTACGTCGCGATGGGGACCGGGCCGCAATATGATAAGCTTGGCAGCGATAGAGCGCTGTTTTATGTGGACTTGTCGTCGCAGTATTGCATATTTGTGTATACGATATTATCTATTAGGTTGTGTGGCTTGATGAGAGATTTACCTTTTTGCAGATTGAAGCTGAATGAGTGTTTGGGTTATACGTTCTGTTGTGTGGCGTAATTTCTTTTTGTGATGGTACATTCTGCAGTCTGCTATCGAGATGAGATCATACAGATGCTCTCCCTCATCCGGGTATACGGCATGACCGAATGAGCAAGATACCTGTACGGTTTTGTCGTCAATACAGCCATGAATAGTGCGCTGAAGGTGATTCTGCAGCAGCTTCATACCTGATTCATCTGTGCAGGGGATGATTAACAAAAATTCGTCCCCTCCCCATCTGGCAACGTAGCCGCTTCTGTGAACGACGGAGCTAAGTGTTCTGGCTACCTGCCGTAATATGCGATCTCCGATATTGTGACCGAGCCGATCGTTAATTGACTTGAAGTTATCAACATCGATTAGAAAGATATATAATTTTTCTAGTCGTTTGTCTGCTGTATTTTGCAGTCCCGGGAACGCATCCATGATATATCTGCGGTTATAAATATCTGTGAGTGCATCCTTCTCGGAGTCATGGACCGCCATGTCATAACGTTTTCCTAATCGCCATCCCAAAAAAGCAAAAAGAATAATGGTGGACATGTAAAGTTCCTCACTGTAATCGTCGAAGAAGTAATTATAATTATAAAAACAGAGTGATGTTGCCACTATAATCAATACAAGTATGATTCTTCCTTTATATTTCGCCATGTCATAACATTCTCCCCATAAATTGAATGATATTTCTCCACGTAAATAACAAGCTATCCGCATCTAAGAGAAGCAGCAGGGCGGAACACGTTTACCAGTCCTTATACTAATCAACCGGAAGAATAAAGGAAATCATCCACCGGTGGAGATGAGGGGTGGATTTATTAAGTAACTGCTTGACGTATCTGGTTCGATAGTATTACGATAGCGACATCTGATTGAGGTGCTCTTTATAGCTCTATTACGAGGAGTGATGCCCGTTCTGGAGCGAGGGATTGAGGTTAGAGTGGGCATAAAAAATTTTTCATAACCCCATTGACAAAAAGGTACTCGTGAAATATATTGAGCTTGTTAGTTCTTAAATACTAGGTTTAGAGGCTTATTTTCGATTCATAGTTAGTTGCTGTTTACAATAGAATACGGCACACTAATCGAAAGATTAGGTCGCAAAGCTTTGGAGTCTAATAGTCGCTCTGACTAATGATCGTCCGGCTGCATTTAACAATTATGTTAATGTAGCCGGGCTTTTTTATTTATGTGGAGTTCTCAACTCAACGGAATTTCCGTTCCGTAGAGCTATATAAATAAGAATGAGGAGGCAAGTAGAACAGGTAAAGGAGGATTTAAATGAAAAAATGAGGTGGATACATGAAACGTAGATTAAGATTGGCCGTTACATGGTTGTGCATGTTGTCGGTATTTTTCGGGTTTATGCCCAATACCCTTCCAAGCGCAGCGGCAGCCGCGAACTCGGGGGATCTGATTTGGCCTAATCCAGGGGCGGTCAAGCTGACCAAGAGCGCTGAGCCCACCGGGACCAAGGGCGAATGGGAGATTACGCTGACAGCTGAGGGGAAAAACCTCAAATCTGGCGGTTCCGATGTCGTTCTCGTCATTGACAAGTCCGGGAGTATGAACGATAAACAGCGGATGACCAAAGCCAGAGATGCAGCGAATAAGTTTGTTGACAATTTGCTTGTCAAGGACTCTACGACACGAATAGCCGTCGTTACTTTCAACAAGGCTTATCAGGAAGTTTCCGGCTTTAAAGGGGCCGACCAAAAGGATGCCTTAAAACAAGCGATTCAAGGTATTAAAGCAGACGGCGGGACGAATATACAAGCAGGCCTTCTCCGTGCCCGCACGTTGTTGGAGAGGAGCAATGCTCAGAACAAGGTCGTTGTGCTGTTGAGTGATGGCGAACCTACATACAGCTACAAGGCTTCTACTGCAGCCAATCATACATGGCCTGGCGGGAAATACAATTTTATCCTTTCGAATTTCAATTACAACAATGTTATTGGATCAGGTTCAAGTTACGGATTAGGGCGGTACGAGTATGGACTCGATTACGACTGGTGGAATGGATACAAGTGGAACATCAGTGATAATGGCATTGGTACAATTTCTGAAGCCAGGCACGTTATTGATTCCGGCGTTAACATCTATTCCATAGGTCTTGATGTCGGCAGTAACAGCAATGCCACCTATGTCCTGACCAACAGTCAGAATAAGGGCTACTACTCTTCCAACAGTTCGGAGCTCGAGAAAATCTTTGCCGAGCTGGCAAGCAAAATTGCCTTTGCGGCCGAGAACGCCCAAGTCACCGATCCGATGGGTGACATGTTCGACCTGAAGATGAAGGGCGACTCTCTGAGCGAAGAGGATTACAAGGCTTCACAAGGCACGGTGACGTGGAATTCGGCTACGGAGACATTTACGTGGAATGTCGGCAACATCGTAGAAGGCACTCCGGCGACACTGACCTACAAGGTCGTTATGGATCAGTCTAAGAACCCGGATCCGAATGGGCTGTACCCGACGAATGGCAAGACGACGATGAACTATACGGATGCGAACAGCCAACACACTGCGAAGGACTTCGAAGTGCCGGAAGTAAGCTTCGGTAAAGGCTCCATCCTCGTTAAAGGCTATAAGGTCAATGCCGAGGGAACTCCGGTCAATGCGGATGGAGAAGTCGTCGAAAGGCCAGATTTGGCGGAAGAACTGTACAGCGATTATTTCAAGGTTAACGGGGACAAAGCGCTTGATATAGGTCAGTCGTATTCTGTACCTGCGCCATCGGTTGATAACTATCATTTGAAGGTCGGTACGAATCCTACAAACGTTGATTTGACGCTGAGCAAGCCTTCACAAATCATTTGGTTCGGATTTACAGATGCTCCGAGCAAGTTGACCATTGTGCATCAGGCCGGAGATAAAGTGTTCGAAAGCAGTGAAGTGGATAAAGCACCGGGGGAATCCGTAGACGTTGGCAGCAAGACTTTCCCTGGGTATCATTTCACGGATGTCGTGGTCAGTGAAGGAAGCGGCTTGAACGTAAGCGATGGTCGTGTAACTGGCGTGATGCCTGGCAAGAATGTAACCATTACATTCAACTATGCCGCCAGTGAACAAAGCGTAACCGTGAAGTACTATAAAGAAGGAACAACCGAAGAGGTGCATCCTTCGAAGAGCGTATCAGGCAAAACGGGCGACACAGTTAAGCTGGTTGCGGAGAAGGTAGCAGGATATAGCGCAATGGCTCCATCCGAGGTGGACTACAAGTTCACGGTGGAAGGCAAGCAAGAGCATATCTTCTACTACACTGCAGGCGAGCAAAGCGTGACGGTGAAATATGTAGATAGGGAA
>NZ_JAJNBZ010000009.1:11875-176934 GCF_021369635.1 Paenibacillus profundus
GTGACGGTGAAATATGTAGATAGGGAAACAGGCAAGGAACTGGCTAAGGCAACGAGCGAAGCGGGATACACAGGCAAAACAATCACGCTGAACGCGAAGGAAATCGCAGGATACGAGCCAGAAGCTAAATCTTACGAGTATACCTTCAAAGCAGACGGGAACGAGTACACCTTCTACTACACTGCAGGCGAGCAAAGCGTGACGGTGAAATATGTAGATAGGGAAACAGGCAAGGAACTGGCTAAGGCAACGAGTGAAGCGGGATACACAGGCAAAACAATCACGCTGAACGCGAAGGAAATCGCAGGATACGAGCCAGAAGCTAAATCTTACGAGTATACCTTCAAAGCAGACGGGAACGAGTACACCTTCTACTACACTGCAGGCGAGCAAAGCGTGACGGTGAAATATGTAGATAGGGAAACAGGCAAGGAATTGGCTAAGGCAACGAGCGAAGCGGGATACACAGGCAAAACAATCACGCTGAACGCGAAGGAAATCGCAGGATACGAGCCAGAAGCTAAATCTTACGAGTATACCTTCAAAGCAGACGGGAACGAGTACACCTTCTACTACGCGCCTAAAGGGCAGGTTCTGACCGTGCAGTATTTTGAAAAAGATACGGATAAAGAACTGGCTGAGCCAACTATGCAAGAAGGCTATACAGGCAAGCAAATCACGCTGAAGGCTGTATTGATAGCCGGGTATACCCCGGAAAAGTCAGAGGTTGAATACACCTTCAAAGCGGAAGACAATGTATACACGTTCTACTACAAAAAGGATGCTCCAACGGATGAACAACGTACTGTGACAGTGAATTATGTGGAGCGTGTGACAAATGCGGTGTTGCAAGAGTCTACGTCACATATCGGAAAAGTTGGAGAAAGCATCAAGTTAACAGCAACAGATATTACGGTATCTGATGCCGTATACGCTCCTGAAAGCTATAGCGTCGATTACACTATCACAAATGCAGACGTACAGGAGTACACTTTCTTCTACAACAAAGTAAATCAAGGTGAAGATTATACGGTCACTGTTCATTATGTGGAGCAGGATACAAATGCAGTCTTGCAAGAACCAACCCTCCATACAGGCAAGGTTGGAGATATTCTCTGGCTGACTGCCTATCAGATTACAGTGTCTGATGCGGTGTATACGCCATTGAACTTTAATCATGAATATGTAATTATCGCTAATCCGGATCAAGAGTACACCTTCTTCTATACGAAGGGTGGCGCTGATGATGTGCAACTGCTCACCATCATGCACTTGGATAAGGAAACAAACCAGCCTGTAAAGGACTCGACAAGCGTTAAGGGCAGAACCGGAGAACACATCAATGTAAGACCGACACCGATTACCGTTACTGGGGCGGTATATACGCCTGAACAGTCCATTTACCCTTATACCTTTACGAGTGAACCGAATCAGTTACTGGAGATTCACTACACCAAGGATGCATCTAATGTAGACCAACATGTCACCGTGAAGTACTTGGAGCAAGGCACAGGCAAGCAACTGGCCGAACCGACGACGAAGAGCGGCAAAGCTGGCGAGAAGGTAGCTCTTTCGGCTGTATCGGTATCCGGGTACACACCTGTCAAGGCAAGTGACACGTATACCTTTACGACTGGCGAAGGGCAGGAGTATGTTTTCTACTACACGAAAAATACGACCAATCCTGATCCGGGGAATCCTGGAACGGGAAGCCCGGGCGGCTCGACGACAACAGTAACGACCAACCCGACTAACCCGGTCAACCCGTTGCCTCCGGTACCGCCATTGCCGCCAGTTCCACCGAAGCTGGAAATGGATAATCACTACAATTACATTAACGGCTATCCGGACGGAACGATTAAGCCGGAGAACCTTATCAGCCGCGAGGAAGTTGCTGTTATCTTCTACCGACTGATGGAGAATGAGGCCCGCAGCAACTACATGAAAGGCAGCAATTCCTACGGAGATGTCGACAGCAAGCGCTGGTCGAACAAACATATCTCCACGATGGAAAATGCGAGCATTATCACGGGTTATCCAGACGGAACCTTTAAGCCGGAACGTTCGATTACGAGAGCGGAATTTGCCGCGATCGCATCACGCTTCGACAAGCTGGATGAGCAGAAGAACGATATGTTTACCGACATTAGCGGACATTGGGCAGAAAAATATATCGTATCAGCTGCTAACAAAGGCTGGATTAAAGGCTATCCAGACGGAACGTTCAAGCCGAACCAGTACATTTCCCGTGCGGAAGCCATGTCCTTCATCAACAGCGTTTTGAACCGGAAGGTGAAGGCAGACGGCATTCACAAGGACGCGAAGCAGTGGCCGGACAATACGCCGACCAAGTGGTACTACACGGATGTGCTGGAAGCTACGAATCATCATGAGTATCAGAGAAATGCGGATGAAACCGAAGTCTGGGATCAAGTCAATCCGGATCGGGTGTACCCTTAAGACCTGTAGGATATCACCGCTAAGCAATAAGAAAGCTCCTTTCTGGCGTGACCAGAGAGGAGCTTTTCTCATTTATCGATATTAGCTGGTAAACAGCTTGTCCAAAAATTCATACGTGAGCGGCATGCTGTTTTTCAGATCATTGCGTGTGTTCTCGCTATATACATACAAGCTGGCGGTTTCCGCAAAGTATTCTGTCGGTTGAACCGAGACATAGCTGTCTCCGCTGTATTTCACGCTAGCTTCTGCATTAAATATGTTTTTGAACTCTTCTGTGCTGCTAACTTCGTTAAATACGAACCGATCTACCGCATGCATCGTTTCGTGAATTTCCAGATTGAGCGAGTTATGGCCTTTGCCTTTGTTGCTGTAACCAATTCTGGCGACGACGACTCTCTCGCTTACTCCTGGAACATCATCCCACGTTAATCCTGTGCCTTCCCACCCTCTTGGCGTCACGCCTTTTAAATAATTCAATTCAGGCTCATTCGTAATGATGTCGTTCGTTAATTTAATTTTTACGCCTTTGTTGAATAGCGCGCTCAAGATGTTGGCTGGAATCTTCTCTAGCCGTTGCTTCATAGCGGTTGCCTCATTGACGTTATAGTCGCCGCTTGGCAGAACGACTAATCTATCAATTGTGCTGTCTTCTGCATGAACCGTGTATGTAGGTAAAGCAAATATTAGAGTAATAAATGCTAGGAAGACTAGTAAACGCTTGTCCCACTTCATTACAATCTCTCCTAATCGAAGGCCGCGTCTGAAAATAGAAAACCCTTCTTATCGAGATAAGAAGGGCATAATCCATGCAACAAGACGTTACACTTCATTATTGGTAACTGGCTGGCTTTGCGAATATCGCTGAAGCCCCTGTAGCTTTGCGTCCCCACCTTTCAGTGGGTTTGCCCTTGTCAATACGGAGTTGACATATGCAGTTGTAAAATTGTAAATGAAAAAGCCCTTCTTACCGAAATAAGAAGGGCTTCATAACGTCGCAAAGAAACGTTAAGCTTCTATATCGGTAACTGGCTGGCTTAGCGAAAAACTTCGCCGTAGCCCCTGTAGCTTTGCGTCGCCATCTTTCGATGGGTTTGCCTTTATCAATAAAGATAAATATATGTAATTGGAAAATGAATCTAGTTATCTACCTATCTTTAGATTAAAGCTGATAGATTCGAAAGTCAAGAGAATAAAATGCGGCTGCAGTCGGCCTCAGTCGCTTGGAATAGTTATCGTTTCCCTCGCGATTGCACCGCCAAGGACACGCACGTTATACACAACATCCGTCATATCTTTCATGGAAACCGCAATTTCAATGTCATACCCTTGGGGGTCTAAGCTTTCTACCCTCATATTCCCTTTGTCGATCTCGATCGTGTTCAAATGGATTTGACCAACGGTTACGAGTTTGGCTCCCATGCCAGCGCTCCTCATATAGAGCGTGCCGTTTTGCTTGCTGACCCAGAACATTGTTCCGTCTGGATGGACGGCATGAAGATATTTCGATTGATTATTGATGTTGACCGTCTTCGTATACGTATCCCATGTAACCGGAGTTCCGAAGGCAGAGGCGAAAAATTGCAGAGGAACATAGGTCGAATTGCCTCTAATAACCGGATCAGCATCCATTCTGACCGATTTCCCGTCAACGAGAGCCTGTATACTGTATGGGTCCACCCTTACAACATGGTTGATTCCAATTACAGTAATTATCTGATGTGTGGCATCCCAGTCCGTTCTGAAATCCAGCAGTTGAGACAGATCGCGCAGCGGTACGAAAATTCTGCCCGATTTGAGGAAGGGCGGATTACTTAATTTCATTTCCACACCGTCCTGCAAGATTTTGATGTCGGGACCGGTATTATCCTTCTGCTCCTTCTGCACTTGTGCTTCCACGTGTTTGAAGGAAAAGGTAACGAATATGACTATGAACAGTGCTACGGCACCGACGAGCGACAGCAGCAGGATGATGATATCCCGCCGTCTACATTTGGCATCAGGTACCATTGGATAAATCCCCCTTATCTATTTCTATATATATAGACGCCCCAACTGTAGAAATAGTTCCAAATCAATTCCAGTGTGAGATATTGTCATGAATAAAAGCACATGCCGATTCGTATAGGACATATCATGAAGCGCCAATCATGACGGCAGTTAGCTTGAGTTGTCATCGGACTGCCGCTTCCTGAAGGTTGGGGAGAATGAAGCAAAGGGGTGGATGAAGCGGATCACCGTCAATCTGAGCGCGTCATTGCACGAACGGATCATTTCGTTAATGGTGCAGAGTCAATGCCTCACATTCTTGAAAAACGAGAACCTTCTCGTTATAATAAAAACATTAAAATAAACGAGACATTTCTCGTTTTGTTGTCTATTCAATAATGGGAGGTCGTTCTAACATGTCACCTAAAGTATCTGCGCATTACAAAGAACAACGTCGCCGTGAAATTCTGGAGGCAGCCGGAAGGGTATTCAGCCGGAAAGGATTCGAGCCGACAACGATGAAAGACATTGTGGAGGAATCTGGGAAAAGCTTTGGCGGTGTGTATATGTACTATTCGAATACGGAGGACATGTTGCAAGACCTGATATTAGGCAAAGATGAACAAGTGTTAGAGGCGTTCCCGGATGAGGCCATGACGGCTTGGGATCGAATAATATGGATGCTGGACACTCAGGAAAAGATGCTGGAACAGGCGGGTGATCCTCTTTTTGCGGTTGGTTATGAGTATTTCATTACCGCTTGGAGGAACGAGGAACGATCGGCGCAGCTGCAGGAGCGGTTCTCCGAGGCCATGGAATGGATCGCAGGTGTCATTCGCGAAGGTGTCCGCACGGGAGAGTTTGCACCGTTGCATCAGGTAGAGGATATTGTCGAAATGATGCTGTCTGCTCTGGAAGGGATAAGGTTCAACAGCGTTCATCTAGGGACAGAGAACATTCATGTGTCTAAGCAACTGCAAGTTCTGCGGGATATGTTGAAGTTCGTGCTTCAGGTTCAAGGAGACAACGATTGATGAGCATAGCGAGAAAAAGGATGGGATCGCGAATGTTATGGTTCATATTCATTATTGTTGCTGTCCTCCTGTCCGTCGTTCTTTTCGCCTTGGGTTACAGATTAGTGATGCAGCAGCAGATTGTACAGAATGGCGAGGCACTTACGAAAAACGGAGGCATTAGCGTCGTTGAAGAGCTGCAAATCGGCGGAATCAAACAATATATTCTCATGGAAGGTGAAGACAAAACGAAGCCGGTCTGCTTATTTTTGCATGGGGGACCAGGGTCTCCTTTCCCCTTTGGCGTGAGCTCCCGTTCTCTATACCCCGAAATCACCGGCAGTTGTGTCGCCGTATATTATGATCAGAGGGGAGCAGGGAAGAGTTATTCGAAGGACATCGATATCGCAACGATGAATATAGAGCAGTTTATTACTGATGCCAATGAGGTCGTCGATTATGTCAGGACCAAATTTCATCAAAATCGAATATATATTATCGGGAATTCATTCGGCACCATAATCGGAACAGAATTAGCCTATCGCTTTCCGGAAAAGTTCCATGCTTATATCGCTCTCGGACAAATCACCAATATAATAGAAGGTCAAAAGTTGGCCTACCAGTGGCTTTTGAACCAGGCAGAAGAAGATCAGGATCAGAAGGCGATGCAGCAGCTGCATAAGCTGGGCGCAGCTCCTTATTTCGGTAAACGCGAGGAACAATTTGGAGAATTGCTGAATCAATCTACCGGGTACAACTATAAGGATGAACATACCGATCAAGCGAGTATTTTCGGGTTGATAACGGGCGCATTTATATCTCCCGATTACACCATTACGGACATATATAAGACGTTGGTATCTGGAGCTAAGTTTAGCATTTTCGAGAGTACGGAACTGCAGGAGGAGATTATCAGCACCAATTTGTTTGCGACGATACCTGAGATCAAGGTGCCGGTTTATTTCATTCAAGGAAAACACGATATGGCGGCCAATTTTGAAATGGCTAAGAAATATTATGAACACGTAAAGACTCCCAAAGGCAAGCGATTTATCGTGCTGGAGAACTCGGCCCATTATCCGAACAGGCAAGACTTCGACCGTTTCTTACATCATGTCGCCCAAATTGTCGACACAACAGGGAACAATTGAACGGAATATGCTGTAATTTGCCGCTTTTTGCGATAAAATGGTGAAAGATTTCAAAAATGATGTTTCAATTTTCAAACAAAAGGGAGTATGGTTGTGACAGTCGGACAATATTTAAAGCTGGTTGAAATTAAGACCAAAGCGGCAAGCATGATACCGTTTTGCATAGGCACCCTCTATGCGGTGTTTCGGTTCCAAGAGTTTCGGTTGACTCATTTTCTGCTCATGTTGATTTCGTTGTTGTCCTTTGATATGGCCACGACGGCGATCAACAATTATATCGATTATAAAAAGGCGGTCAAGACCCATGGCTACGGATATGAAGTTCATAATGCCATCGTCCAGCACAAATTAAAAGAGAGCACGGTCGTCGGTGTCATTGTCACGTTGCTCCTTGCGGCGATGACGTCGGGGTTTGTGCTGTTTTTGCAGACCGACATCATAATTTTGCTGCTGGGCGGCCTGTCATTCATGGTTGGATTTTTATATTCCTTAGGCCCGATCGCGATTTCACGAATGCCGCTTGGTGAGCTGTTCTCGGGGTTGTTCATGGGCTTTGTCATTATATTTATCTCGACCTATATCCACATTGACAATCAACAGCTAGTTACACTATTTATTGAAAATGGATATCTCGACATACATATCAACATCATTGAAGTAATATTAATATTCTTCATCTCTATCCCGGCCATATTGGGCATTGCGAATATTATGTTGGCCAACAATATATGCGACATTGAAGAAGACATTGAGAACAAGCGATATACGCTTCCTGTCTATATTGGCAAACCGAACGCGTTAATCTTGTTCCGTTGTTTGTACTATGCATCCTATTTAGACCTCATCGCCTTGTTGCTGTTGCAAGTGAATCCGATCATTCCGCTGCTCGTATTGCTCACCTTTATTCCGGTTCGCAAGAACATCAAGCTGTTCACAGAGAAGCAGACGAAAGCAGAGACGTTCGGCTTGGCGGTGCAAAATTTCATGCTGACGAACATCGCCCGCATTGCTGCCATAGGGATAGCTGCAATGATGTAACCAAGGATCGTTAGTACAAAGAAAATGGGTACAGTACAGCGTCGAAGGGAAGTGGTGGAATAATGTCTCAAGGTAAAAAGCTTTTACTCGCCTGCATGTACGCGATTGTTATCATTGGAGCGGCACTAATCTTAAAGTATTGGGTTCTACCGCCGTCAGATCCAGCCCCATCCTCTTCCAGGGACGCTGCCGCGACCGCGAATGAGTCGAAGGTGGCAGATGCGTCTTCTAAGGATTCGCAAGACAGCTTCGACAACTTGGTCAAGCGGTATGGAGATATCCCGCTAATCGATGCGCATAATCATAGCGCAAGCAATCGTTCTTATGATTGGAAAATCGACCACATGTGGGATAAGTATAGGGTGGATCGAGTCGTTCTGTTCGGCAATGTGTCCGAACCGAGTGCCATTCAGACTGACCAGTATGCTTGGGAAGCGTATCAGCAATATCCGGAGCGGTTCGTTCCCTTCTTCTCAGGGATTGATCTCCACGACCCTGCAAGTCTGGATATGGTGAAGGAGAAGCTGGAGCAGGGTTACTTCGGCCTGGGCGAATTGGCAGCCGCTTCGACTTACTCTCCGGTTCTCGCTAATGTGGCGTGGAAGACAGAGCATCCGATGGATGGCATCTTCCCACAGCTGTATGAGCTGTGCGCGGCATATAATGCGCCTTTGCTTCTCCATATTGACCCGCCGAACGGGATGGTTATTGCCAAGCTGGAAGAAGCTTTGAAAGCATATCCGGACACGACGATCATTTTCGCGCATTCCAATGCGTATAACTCTCCGGAGAATATCCGCATGCTTTTGGAGAAATATCCAAACCTTTATGCGGATTTTTTCGCTGGATTTACTGCGTTTAACCCAGAAAGTGCAAACAAGCTAGTTGATTTCATTCCGGTAATAAAGGACTTTCCAGATCGATTTTTGTTGAGCACCGATTCAGGCTTTGGATTGGCAGCGGAAGAGCAAGCGATTGAAGCGATGTATCAGATGATGGATGCGCTTCAGGATCGTGAACTGGCGACGAAGATTGCATCGGGCAATATGGAAAGGCTCATTCGCTTTCAAAAGGCAACAGCGACCCAAATCACAGCCATTCAGAAATTAGATAGGGATAGGGGGCAGCAGCGGGATGTGTCGAAATTAACGAAAGAAGAAGCTGGCAATATTTTGATTGAAGAGGGAACACAGCATCAATGAAGATATCCCTTAAAGATATCGCAAAGGAATTGAATTTGGCGGTCAGCACGATATCACGCGCCTTGAACGGAAGCTACGGCGTCCATCCGAAGACGATCGAACGCGTACAGCAGAAGGCTCGGGAGATGGGATATGTCCCGATCTCGGAGCGAAGCAACTCGTGGGCAAGAGCAGCAACTGATCGGCATTTTCATGCCGGCCTTCTGGAAAGATCATCAGTTGGTTAAGGATGCGCTTCGCATGAAGGTGCCTTGTGTCAACTTCGGGATGCGATTGGAGCCAACTGCTCGCTCATCTCTTCCGATGACCGAGCGGGAGGACGCCTTGCCGGCCGGTTGTTGCTTCAGCAGGGACATCGCCAGATTGGCTAACGATCTGATGGCCATGGGTGCGATAATGGCGCTATCCCAGCAAGGGGTTCGCGTGCCTGAGGACATATCTGTCACAGGCTACGATGGCGCGTTCTTCACTGCTTACACGAACCCGCCGCTAACGACAATTCGGCATGCCAACGAGCGGATCGGCATTCGGGCTGTCGAGATGCTGATCGAGCTGCTGAATGGGGGAACGGGTCGAAGAGAGAGTGTTCCGCCGGTATTGGTGGAGAGACAATCCGTTGTTGAAGCACGGAAATAATAATAAAGCTGTCTTCTTATTTGAACTCTTAAGTTCTGAATTTGGCGGTCGCAACAGTCGTTATTGCCGGCCGCTGTTTCCTGTGTTATCGCCCTCAGGGATTATGATGAAGGACACGGTCCGCTTGCTGCGATGCGGTGCAGGTTCGTTCGGCATTACTTTCCCGTAGGCGGCAAGAATGTCTAGCTTGAAGGCTTCGAATTCTTCATCGCTCATGTATAGATCGGCTTCGCGGAACGTGAGGCCGTCTTTGGCCAAGTCAATCTGGTCTTGCTCCAGATAGCGGCCGTACTGGTCAATCAAGCCGGTGGCAAATTGAATGAACCAATTCATTTGCTCTTCTTTGGTGCTGCCATCAAACTCTTCGGTCGTAAAATTCGCCTTACTGTCCCCAAGCGCATATATTTTCTCTACGGCTCCACGCACTTGTCTCGAATCGACGACTTCAAGGATGTTGCCTGCAACGAGTTTATTTAAGTTACGGTATAACGTAGCCTGAGGAACATTCGGCAGCCGTTCGGCTATCTCGTGTACGGTCAGCTTGCGATTTCCCAACAGGGTTTGCACGATGCGCATGCGGACTGGGTGCAGAATTAATTGGGCTTTCTTATTCATGGGCTCCCCCTCATCTTACTATTATCATTTTCAAAAATAATAATAAAGCACTTCTTGGCGACAAGCAACAAGTTAGCGGTCTGAAGTCTGACGGTAGGTTCAATAGCTAGTTAAGGGCAACTCAAGCAAAGGGCTATGTTCCTTGTTAGCTGATCGCCTTTTTCTCCTCTTTCGTCAGTCCTTTATAGACCAACTCATAGGAGTGATCGATAAGCGTTTTGATTTCGGAATCACCCAGGCTGCCTTGGAGCTGTACGGTGTTCCAGTGGCGCTTGTTCATATGGTACCCTGGAGAAATCTCGGCAAATTGTTCCCGCAGAGCCTCGGCGCGGAAAGGCTCGCATTTCAAGTTGACGCTGGACGAACCGTCCGTCCTGCGGAATAACGCGAACATTTTGCCGCCCACGCGGACGACGGGAATGTCGCTGCCGAACGGGAAGGTAAGAAGAGAACCTTGTTTGCTAAGACAGTATTCAATCCATTTCTCCATGTAGAGTCATCCTTTATTCGTCATGTAGTGAAGCTGTTCTCAGCATATCGGATGTCCGCCGAGAGTGCAATATGGTATGAACATGGAACATACACGAAGGCGCAGCCTGAACAATCCTGCTGTTCGGCTGCGCCTGCTCTTTTTCCTTGATGTAACCTGTTATTACGATTCCAGCTCATGTGAGTGGGGAATGGAGGCGATAGCCCCTTTCCGCTGTACGACCAACGCTGAGAAGGAATTGGCGAAGGACACGACTTCCCGAAGATGCTGCGGATCGTGCCAGCGGGATAGATCAAGTCTGCTGGACAACGCGCCGATGAACGAATCGCCTGCCGCAGTCGTGTCGACGGCCGAGACGAGCTGCGCCGGTACGTGCTCGGCACCATCTGCATGGCAGATGAGCGCGCCTTGCTCGCCGAGCGTCACGATGACGTAACGGATGCCGTGGCCGAGCAATTGGCCGGCCGCTGTGCGAATGGCGTCATCGCCGTTCAGCTCGGCGCCTGTAATGACCTGCATCTCCGTTTCGTTCGGCACGAGAATGTCGGTTGCCTGCAGCAGCGCATCCGGAATCTCTTTCGCCGGCGCCGGATTCAGAATGGTCACCTTGCCTTGCTGCTTGGCATAGGCAAATGCCTTCGTCACCGCCGGGATCGGAATTTCGAACTGGGCGATGACGATGTCGGCTTGATCGATCGCCGCATACGCCTGCTCGATATCTTCATCCCGGATGCTCATATTGGCGCCCGCCGTTACGATGATGGCATTTTTCCCATCCTCTTGAATCAGAATGGTGGCTTCTCCCGTTGGGACGTCCGGATCGACTTGAATATGGGAGGTGTCTATGTTCTCTTCCCGCAGTACCTTAAGCAGCTGCTCGCCTCCCTTATCTTCACCGACCTTGCCGATGAAGGATACGCGGGCGCCCAGACGTGCGGCAGACACCGCCTGGTTGCACCCTTTTCCTCCAGCGCTTGATGATGTGCCGATGCCGTGAACGGTCTCTCCGACCATGGGTAATCTGGTTAACAAATGACTCGTATCTCTATTTAAACTCCCCAGTACGCATATATGGTTCATATGAAATCTCTCCTTCCTACCCAAGACACGTCCTTATGGCAGTGTCTCTGCCTCTTGCTGCCTTATGCGAAAAAGATGAACGATAAGATTAAGCAAGAGACGATCCCGACCAGAATCGGCACGGATGTGCGTTTGACGATTTGTATCGGGTTAACCTTAATAATCGAAGCAACGACGATAATGACCGCCGCCACCGGCGATATGGAACGAACCAAGTTCGAAGTCAATTGCATCGGCAGCGCGACCATGATGCTGCTGACACCGATTTTTTCCGTAATTTCCGGAATGATATTGATGAACGAGTAGAATACAGCCAAGCCGCTACCGCTAATGAATCCGATCAAGCCCGCAACGCCCGCGAAGATGAACATGAGGATGACGCCAGCGCTCTCTACGTGCTGCACGGATTCGATGAGCATATCGATGAGGCCAATCGTCTTCAAACCTTCAACCAGCATGCTTGCTGCCACGATAAGCGAGACGACCTGTGCCAGTCCGGCACCCATGCCGGTGAAGAAGATCGAGAGCTGCTTCGACGTTTCCTTGAAGGAGCCTTTGCGGATAATCTCGATTATAATGGCAAGCGCCATACAAATAAACGTAATTTCGATAAGACCGAGCTTGACGCTCGTAATAAACAAGCCGAATACCAATACGAGAATGAGCGGCAGAATCGGCAGCAATCCGTAATAAGCCGGCGGCAGATCCTTGTTCACATTCAATTTCTCGTCATTAATGTCCTGCTGGAGCGTACCTTGCTGGCGCTTATCCATATATTTTTGCCAGAAGTAGTGCGCCACCGCCATAATCAGGAGCACCGGAATCGAAATTTTGGCATGGTACGAGAAGACATATTCGACCAAGTTCAAGCCAAGCTTCTCCGCTGCTACGACGTTGTCCGCCCCGAGCGGAGTCGGCATAATCGTAGCCGTCGTCGCAATGACAGCGCCGGCCGTCAGCGAGGACATGCCCGTATTTTTCAATACGGGATATAGCGTCGCCATCAGCAAGATCGCCAAGCTGGAAGCGCTCGGCACGACCAGCGACAGCAAGTTGCCAAGCAGGAAGATGATAGGCACGAGAATGTACTGCGACTTAATCTTCCCGAGAGGCTTCGTCATCATATGCACGGCGACATCATTGGCACCGATATGTGTCATATAACTGGAGAAGCCGAACAGAACCATGATGGTTAAACCGACACTGCCCAACTGCTTGACGAAGATGAGCCCGATCTGTTTGAACGGATCTAACAGGGCGAGACCGGTGGAATCTTCCGGCTTCAGCACAGGGTGACCAAGCAGCGCGGCAGCAATCATAAGCCCGATACCGGCAGCGAGGAGCACGAATTTGGCGTCATAGTTTTTGGCGATTAAATAACCTGTTGCGACAAGGAGAACTAAGCTAATAATAATCTCCAACACGTGGAACACGCTCCTTTTCTAAGTTGAGGTTAAATCGCGTTGTGAAGCACTTCCAGTGCCCATTCACGGAAAGCCGGAACGTCAATGTCCAAGCATACCGTCACGTTGCTTGGCTTGGCCAAGCGGCCGCTAATATCAACTACTGTCGTGCCAGCCGTATAGAGGCCCACCGTCTCGATATCGACGAAGCAGTCTTGCGATTCGAACAGCGCGGGATTGACCAAGTAGGCAATGGCGCACAGATCATGCATTTTCAGTCCGCGTGCCTTGAGGCTGCCGCCCCGGTAATGCTGGAACAAAGAGTACAGCATGCTGCCCGTCTTGTTCATGTCTCTTATCGTTTCCACATTTTCCGTCGTTAATGTGGCTTGGCTCGTTACATCGAGGCCGACCATCACCATCGGCAGTCCTGCATTGAAGACGATCTTGGCTGCCTCCGGATCGGCGAAAATGTTATATTCCGCATTCGGCGTATGGTTGCCGCGCGATGCGGATCCGCCCATCAGCACGATGCGCTCGATGTTCGATGCGCAATTTGGGTACAAGGTAAGCAGCAGAGCCACGTTCGTGAGCGGTCCAATCGGCACGATCGTAATCGGCTCGGGGCTGTTCAAGATGACGTCGCGCATGGCCTCCACGGCATGCTGAGCCAACGGAGCCTGAACAGGTACGTCGAACTCGTAGCCATCCATGCCGGATTCTCCGTGAATGTGGCTCGAATCCTCTGCTGGCCGTACGAGCGGCTTGGAGGCGCCTTGAGCTACGGGAACATCTTTGCCGAAAAATTGAAGCAGCTTCAATGCATTGTTCGTTGTCTTGTCTAAGCCCACGTTGCCTGCTACCGTCGTCATCAGCTTGACGTCGATGCGATCGTGGAAGAGAGCGGCGGCGATGGCGACAGCGTCGTCAATGCCAGGGTCGGTATCCAAGATGATAGGGGTCTTTTTCAAGTTTTCCATGTAAATGCACTCCTTTTAGTGTAGTGAATGGATTGTTGGGCACAGCTCTATGAATAACGAATATTAGCGAGTGTTTTATATGTGTAACCGGTTACACATCGAACAAAGAAATTCTTCATCCCAGACGTTTGTATATGAATCAGAACGGTTGCTTGTATATGAACCTGTGCGACCGAGCGAGTGCTGATTCACTCTGCAGAAACGGTGCGGTACATCCCGTAAATATAAGGGCTGCCGAGCCGTTTCTGCTTGGAACGGGTATGAAGAGGATTTGACAACATGATGCATGTGACCGGAGGGAAAGGTGCCGATGGCATGTAGTATTTCCCAACGGTTGTATTTCTATTACGGCTGATTTGCACTTCCGCGGGTCGTTCCCCGCTGGACGAGCTCCACATCGAGCTTATAGTGCATGACGTCCAATGGCTTCTTTTCAATGAGCTTGATGAGCATGCGTGCGGCAAGCAAGCCCATCTCATAGATTGGCTGTGCGACGGTCGTCAACTCAGGATAGACCATCCCGCCAAGTGTAATGCCGTCATAACCGACGATTTGCATCGCATCGGGAACAGCGACACCGCGCTTCTGTACGGCGCGGAGGGCACCCATGGCCATAATGTCATTGCCAGCGAATATGCCGTCAATGTCTGGATGGCGATCCAGCAGCTCGTGGATAGCATCAGCTGCATGATGCAAGTTGAAGTCTCCATTGACAATCAAGTCCGGCTGGAACCAATCCGCTTGTCCCACCTCATCGAGGTAGCCTTGGCATCGCTCGTCGGCAATCGATAATTCGAGCGGTCCGCGAATGTGAGCGATAGTCCGGCAGCCTTGGTTCAGAAGGAACTGTACGGCCATGCGCGCGCCCTCGCGGTTGTCAGATGCTACCGTCGGGATAGTGCTGGAGATCGTCCGGTCAAGCATGACGACGGGGACATCCAATTGCTGTATTTCTTCAGGCGACAAGGTGTTGGTGGCTAAAATAAACCCGTCGATATATTTCTGCTTCAAAGCATGAATGTATTGTTTCTCATTGGCTGGGGTGTCATCGGAATTGCACAGAATCGTCGCATATCCGTACAACTGGGTGACCTTCTCCACAGCGCGGGCCAGTTCGTTGAAAAACGGGTTCGTAATGTCAGGCACAATAAGCGCCAGCATCTTCGCCGATTTCTTCGTCAAGCTTCGCGCCACATCGTTCGGGATATAATTGAGCTCCCGAATGGCATTCAACACCTTCTTCTCAGTGTCTTCGTGGACATAACCATTCTGATTCAAGACCCGGGAGACGGTGGCCACCGATACGCCCGCCAGTCTGGACACGTCCTTGATTGTGGCCATACGGTTTCAATTCCTTCCATGTGTAACCGGTTACACATCGTGTTTATAGATATAATAATGCCCATGTATACGACTTGTCAATCAACTAACATTTGTCAATCGTGTGAAATGGCTGCGGCAGCCAAGAGAAGCGAGGCTTATCAAATGCAAAATGACACAACAACGGGTTTCAATTCCGGTGTTGTGCCAATAATCCCTGCACGATCTCAACTACCAGATCGGGCTCGTCATGCATAATCATATGACCGCTGTTCTGAGCTATAATTAGTTCGCTGTCGGTGGATATGTCCAGCAAGCCCTTTTGCTGATCCTGCCATATATCTTCCAGTTGGCGGCTGCTCTCTGCGGACATGCCGAATGCGGTGGCGTCGTTCGGAATGGCGTGAGTGACGATTCTGACGGGAAGGGATCCGAGCTGTTGATCGCGGATAGCCTCTTCCACCTCGGTCATGTGCCTGTCTTCTTCTTCCGCCGTCTCCAAGTAAGCTGACGCTGCATCCACATTGACATAGAGCGGCCTCTCCTCAGTCGGCAATTGAGCTAATAGGGAATTCTGGAACAGTCGCATAGCCCCCGACGCTTTTAATAACTTCACCAAGGCCGTAGGTGGAATTCCCGCCTTATCCGGATCCAGTCCTTCCCGCTCAAAGATAGCATCCGTTGCCTGCGAGAATTGTTCCGGTCGCGCATCCAGCAGCACCAATCCGGCGACTTCATCCCTATACTGCTGCGCGAACAGTCGGGAATACATGCCACCCTGGGAATGGCCGACAAGAATATACGGCCCGCGAATGCCTTCCTGCTGCAACGCGGTATGCAGCTCTTGCACGATACGGTTACCGGTCCGTTCCGTATCCGCCTGCTCACTCCAGCTATAGCCGGCCCGGTCGTATGTGACGACCGTCGCGTCCTTCGCCAACTGCTCAGGGATATCTCTCCAGATGTGGCTGGACTCCCGGCTGCCAGCCTCGAAGACAATCGTCGGCGAGCCAATCCCGATCTTCTTCACATGCAGGCGAAATCCACCGACATCGACCAGCTTGCCCGGCGGGGGATAGTTCTGCTTGGCCTGCAAGGATGCGACCCATTCATACACAAAGCCGAGACCGATGATGCACACGAGAACAGCCAGGGCTGTCACCAGCATTTTAGCCCAGTTCTTCCGACTGGTTCGCTTTGCCTTGCCGGTCGTTGTGTTCATACGATGCCCCTTTCTGTTCGTCAAGCGGCTTGGATGAGCCGTTGTAATTGAATGCTTATTTTTACCATTATTAATTTCAATAATGATATTATAATACATTATGATAATAGTCAACGATTAGTCATAACGGATGGGCGCGATTACATCATCAGATAAGAAAAGCCATGGAGCATCGCGCTCCCTGGCTTGCCGATATGACGCTAGTGTCGCGCCGTCACTTGGTGCTCCGGTATTCATCCTCCAGGATGCTCATGATGATGGAATCATGGTACTTGTGGTCGTAGTAGAGCGCATCGCGCTGCACGCCCTCGCGTTTGAACCCTGCCTTTTCATACACATGGATGGCACGTTTGTTGAAGGCAAATACGTTCAGCTCGATCCGATGCAGCTGCAATGTACCGAATGCGTATTCGAGCAGCAGGCCAATCGCTTCGCTGCCGTATCCTTTCCCCTGATGGGCCGAGCCGCCAATGGCGATGCGTATATTAGCGCTGCGGTTAATGCCGTCGATATCCTGCAGCTCGATGTCCCCGATGACCTCATTCGTCTCACAGAGCGCAATTAGCAACAGCATGCCGGATGAGTCCTGTGTTTTGCCCTCGATGTAACGGACAACTTGTTCCTTCGAAAAATGCTTCTGCGTACCGGTCAGTCTTCTGACTTCCGGATCGAACAGCTTGTAATAATAGGACTCCGCATCCTCCAAGCCGATAGGCCGTAAATAGACGCCTGCGCCTTCCAAAAATCGTACGGGTGTTCCTGCTTGTTCCATAGTGTTCATCTTGCAACCCTCCTGTTTGTTCTATTCCAACTATAGTCAAATCTTGTATACTCGAAAATAGACAGATTTGTAAAAAACAAAAGGACAGAGGAGGGGACTTACATGCTGCTCATCCCCAAGCTTGATGAGAACAGCCATATTCCCCAATATGTGCAACTGCTCGAATATATTAAGGATGAAATTGTATCTGGCCGGCTGGCCGAACATACCCGGCTTCCTTCGATTCGCGCCTTGGCTGATTTCCTTGCGCTGAGCACGACGCCGGTTGAGCTGGCGTACAGTCAGCTTGTTGCGGAAGGGTTCATTGCCAGTGTGCCGAGGAAGGGCTACTACGTGCAGCATCTGCCAGAGCCGTATTTGCGGCTGGGAAGCGGGGCAGGGGACCGCCCGATTCAGCCACATGAAGCCTCGAATAGAGCGGCTCCAGCCCGCGATACGAAGGTATATAAATATGACTTTCACATGTCGAACATAGACGGTTCCCACTTCCCGTTTCGGGTGTGGCGCAGCTTGTTCCATGATGCTCTTCGCTCGGGTATGGAGGAATTACTCTGGTACGGGGATCCACAGGGGGAGCCCGGCCTACGGCAGGAAATTGCAACGTATCTGCACCAGTTCAGAGGGGTGCGCTGCAGTCCAGAGCAAGTCGTGATCGGTTCCGATCCGCACTTCCTGCTATCTTTTCTCAGCCGGATATTGATAGAGCATACGGACCATATAGCTGTAGAAAACCCCGGATATCTGCTATGTCCGTCCACCTTCCGCCAGCACGGCTATCGAGTGACGCCCGTGTCATTGGAGGAAGACGGAATCAACCTCGGTGAATTATACGATAGCTCCGCCCGCATCGTCTGCGTGTCTCCGTCACATCAATTTCCGCGGGGGATGATTATGCCGATCGCGAAGCGATTGCAGCTGTTGGAGTGGGCCCGGAAGACGAACGGATTCATCATCGAGGATGACTATGACGGTGAACTGCGCTATTACGGCCGCCCGATTCCCTCTTTGCAAGGATTGAATCCAGACGCGGACGTCATTTATTTGGGCGGATTTGCCCAAGTGCTGTCCCCGGCGATCGGCGTTCACTATATGGTGCTGCCGAAGTCGCTGCTCGGCGATTATCAGCGGATGGAGCATCGGACGCTCTTCGAGCAGTCGGCATCGCGGTGGAACCAACATGCGCTGCAGTTATTTATGGAACGGGGCCACCTAGAGAAGCATGTGCGTAAAATGCGCAACCTGTATCGGCAAAAGCATGATCGGCTCATCGCCTCCATCCACAGCTATTTCGGGGAGCGGGCTTCCATTATTGGGGAAGATGCCGGGTTCCACATTCTGATGAGAGTCGATAGTTCCCGCACGGAGCAAGAGTTGATCCGGTTGGCGGGTGCTGCCAGCATTCGTCTTGCCTCTGCTTCGTTTACATGGCTGCATCCTCCTGTGAACGGCGCCTTGGAATTTTTCATCGGGTTCGGCGGTATTCCATTGGAGCGGATAGAGGAGGGAATTCGACGGTTAAGCGAGGTCTGGCTCGACACATTGCAGTGAACCTAAATGAGGGATGCGACCAATATATCGTGTAAGACCTGAATGGAGGCTGGCCACATGAAGGAATCCGATTTGAAGCCTTGGCTTATCCGGATGAGCCAAGGGGATGACGAAGCGTTCCAATACGTCTACCAGTCGACCCGCGATCATGCGTACCGACTCATTTACTTTCTTGCCCCGTATAAGCAAGACGCGGGTGACATCATGAGTGAAGTGTACTTGGAACTGTTTCGCAGCTTATCCAAATATGATATTGAACAGCCATTCCACGCTTGGTTCAACGGCTTGATCGTAAGGCAGGTGCGCAGCTGGAAACGAAGCGAGTGGAGAAGGTTCCGCCTGCTGGAGCGGGTAACGACGGGGCTTGATGCGCCGCAGCATAACGACATAGAGGAGCATTTGCTTGCTCTAAGCGATCAATTGGAAGTGACACCGGCCGTGGAGAAGCTGTCCCAGAAGCTGAAGGAAGTCATCGTTCTCCGGTATTATCAGGATTGCTCCTTAGAGGACATCGCGGTCATTCTTCACATTCCTGTGGGAACGGTGAAATCGAGACATCATCTCGCACTGAAAAGATTGCGCCATCTTTTCGAGGTGCGGAATGCAGGAAAGGAGTCGTCTACCTATGTCAATGGAAAAAAGACTGAAGCGTGAATATGAACTGGCAACCAATCTGGTCAGCTGCCCTTCTTCGCTTGATGAACGAATAGGAGCACTGTATCACATCCATATTCAGGCAGAGGGGAGACAGGGTTACACAGTTCGCAAGTTCAACACGCGCAAAATGGCAGCAGTCGCACTCGCCGTCGTTCTTCTGACCGGGTTCGCCTATTCGGCACAGAAGCTGCTGTTCAGCGCCGAGCAGGGAACGATGAACATAGAGATGCGGACTGATGCCAAATTTGTATTAACCCGGACGTCCGCCGAAGATATCCGCCACGCGTTGGCGGATGTGCAACAGCAGTTGGCAGTCGGGCAAGCCGCAGTCGTATACGTGGCGTCATTGGAGAAAGAGGAGCACCCTCTATACAAGCGACATCCACTGCTCGGTGTAACTAAGCAGGAGCAAGTGCAGGACGCAGAGGAGTGGAATGAGACTGTTAAGAAGCTGCATGCTCCGCTTTCCTTGCCTCGTGTGTTGCCTGACAGCTTCACCTTCTCTGAAGGGAAGGAAGGGAATCCTTACGAGTCCATGGTCGATGAGAAAGGGTACAGCCTTCTCGATGAGCTGCGCCAGGAGAGCAAGCAGAACGGGAATGGCGTAGCCTGGCGTGTCGTGCCGGGGCCGCAGCTGCCATTTCAAAGCTATACCACAACCTATAAAAATGCAGACAACGATCGAATCTACGTGACTGTTGAGGTTATGCCTGACATGAACGTCACGAGCAAAGGCCTTGCTTCGGAATCGGTGCAATACGAAGAACTGGACGTCCAAGGCGCGAAGGCGCACTATACGGTCAATGACCAGTTCCTGTTCAGCGAGTCCAATCGGTATCAGGAATTGTTCTGGATGAGCGGGCAGGCAGGACAGCAGTTCATCTTGCGAGTAGCGAGCGATTCGCCGCACGTCACGAAGGAGCAGTTGCTTCAAGTTGCGACAGGCTTGAAGTGACGATGTCTCGGTCTGATGGTAGACACTGACCTCTGACCGGGCTTCGCACGGCATGTTGGCCCCCCTGTGATGGGGGGCTGTTGTGCAACTGCAGATACCACACAACCTGTTGTGCGCTCGAAGCTACATATGTGACCGTAATGGGGTAATCATGTATGTAGATTCGGTGTCATCAACTGGCTGCACGACTATCGGTTTCCATTTTCCAGAACATGCAAGTCTCAATTTGGCGCTATCGACGGAACGAAGGATGTCCTTCATGTAATTTCCGTTGAAACAAATGGATAGGCGTTCCCCACTCATTTCCTCGGCATGCACTCCTTCTAATACATCCCCTATTTCTGCAGTATTGGAAATCAATTCGATGTCGTTATGCTCGTTGATGCTCAATTGGATCATATTGTCGTCACCGGCCAAGAGGGAGACCCGTTCCATCGCATGCAGCAATTCAACCGAGTCGACGATCAATTCCGTCGAATGGGTTTGCGGTATTGACCTATCCACGGATGGATATGATCCATCGATTAATGCGGATTGAAACAATAGGTTTTTTGTTCTAAATCCAATCTGACTTTTGCCAATCGTAATTTCAACCATTTCCTGTTCCTCGTTCAGCATTTTCGATAATTCATGTACATTTTTCCCTGGAATGATGATTGCGGGCGGTATGACCATGTCTTGTGCCAAGCTCACGTGGGTGAGCCGGGAGGCAAGTCGTACGCTGTCAGTTGCCAGAAATCGGAGGCTGCCATCGCGATCAATTTGACAGGATACGCCTGTTAATACAGGTCTTTTCTCCGAGGGAGAGACAGCAAACACGACGTGGCGAATCATGTTTCTCAACGCGGTGCTAGAAATGTGAGCTTGAATGCCGTCATTGATTTCTGGCATTTGAGGAAAATGCTCCGCATCCATGCCGCACAAACGGTAAACCGCATTCCCACTTTGAATTGTAATGATAAGGGGCTCCTTCATTTCTAGTGTCACAACGCCTGCAGGGAATTTGCGAATGATCTCACTAAAATATTTTGCAGGGATGACAATACTTCCTGTGCGCTGAACGTTTACATTTTCCGTGGCAGGAATCTCATATTGAACCATCATGCTCGAATTGCCGGAAACGAGCGTCAATCCATCCCGATTCGCTCGCAGTAGAATTCCAGACATTATGGGAATAGGACAGTTGGCTGACACTGCTTTAATTACGTGCTGCAGCGCTTCGGCTAGAATAGGCTGCGGTACTTCAATCAACAAATGAATTCACCTATCCCTCCGACTCTGCATTGAAATAAGATTCAATGATGTCTCGAATGATTTCCGAACGGGAGCAGCTCCGCGAACTGCAATGCTGTTCGATTTCTCCCCATAGCTCTTTGGTTAAAGTCAAAGATATTTTCTTAGTTTCCCCGAATCCTTTGCGGCCTGCGCCTTCGCGGGGACCTCCTCTGGTGAACATGATGCTGACTTGTCCTTCATCGCTGGGTACACCAAGCTTTATTTTATTGTTCGGCACCGGTTTCCACCTCTTTTGAATAAGGTTACCTTAATCAAATTGCTTTGTGCTTTTAGTTTAGCATAGTTAGTTGAGATATAGCAATATATGGTCTTTTGCAAAAGATAGGGGACTAGCCACGTCTCCGATCGGGACATGCGCGCAGCGGGTTTGACTCGTCGTTCCTCCGGCGGTACGATGATAACGCAAGCGCTGGACAAGGGCGCTTCGCATCCAAGAACGACACTTTTACAGATCCGGGGTGGAACTATTTGTAGCACGCCATTGATAACACTAGACCGTAAAGACATCCGCAGAGCAGCCGATGTACTTGCCGAAGGCTTTGTGGAAGATCCGTTGTACCAGCATATCTTGCCCGACCGCTCGACAAGACTCGATGTGCTCCGAATCTTTTTCCGCAATTATGTCACGATGCTGTATCCGTATTCCGACGTTTACTCGACTTCCGGCAACATGGAGGCGGTCGCGCTCGTATTCCGAACAGATCGGACTGGATTATCCATCGTATCGCGATTCAAGGACGTATCTGCAATGCTGCTTGCCATCATTAAGTCCATTCCGATATGCCGTTACATCGGCATCAGGCAATTTGCAAGAGGGCTAGCCATCTTGCACAGCATGAGCTCGGAATGGTTGTCCATGCTCGGCAATCGGGAGTACATTCACCTCGACATGCTCGTGGTGCAATCCAAATATCGGGGGCAAGGCTTCGTCTCTCGCATCATGAAGCCTCTAATAGAGGAATGCAACAAACGCAGCATCGCATGCACGCTGGAAACGCAAAATCCGGACAACATCCCGGTATATGAGCATTACGGCTTTAGCATCGTTGATGTCATTCCGCTTCCGAACAGCGATTTGGAGCAATATTGCATGGTTTATTCAAATACCGAGGATACATGAACATGTTTCGTATACAAAAAGCCCTGATCCTCGGGATCATGGCTTTTTTGCATGAAGAAAAAGGCAGGTGTTTAACCATAGGCTGCGATGATTCAGATCGCAGGGACGGTGCTTCCATTCGCAAAGCAGGCAGTATATCTATCTTCCCGCCGTTATTTGTTTGTGCTCTTCTTCTTGCCGGGCAAGCTGTGGCCGGGATTGCCTTTGCCGCTCTTTCTGTTCTTCTCGTTCTTCTGTTGCGCATCGTGCAGTTTTTCTACAAATTCATGCGTATTATCCATTGAATATTCCTCCTTGGACATCGTGTCGATGTTACTATAACCAATTTACCGGCCAATCATGATTTCAGTTAGACGTGTCTTTCGTGGATCGGGCGTTCTCACGAGCGAGGGGCTGATTGATTGGAATACAGATTGATGATAGAATCGATACAAGTAAAAATAAGATTAGGCAAATATTTACAACAACGTATTTAAATCGGGTGCAGATCCGGCCTTGTCTCTAATTGATAACAAGACTCCTCCTAATTGGAGAAGTCTTGTTATGTAGAAAGCATCGCTATTTTTTTCTGAAAAAAAACCAATAAATTGCTACTATGATGTAATAAATAACTAAAATCAAGGCTATATCAGTGAGTATCTCTGTGAAATCTAAGGAGGAAAATAAGAGCTTTATTGCAACAAAGGATAGGAAGAATATAATAGGGAAAATAATGAAACTAAATCTGCTCGGTAACTTGCTTTTATCCATAAGCTATCTCGCCGTCTGCTTTGTAACCCCAAATGGCACACTTGCCGCTATAGAAAATAAGAGTAGCTGTTAAACCCGCAACGTTCATAGTAATTGCATAGCGAACAAGTAATTTGGCAGCATCTTTCCATGCCTTTTTTACTAAATAAGCATACAACCCACCACTTAGTGCTGCCTCAACAACCGATATTCCCAAATAATCCTTCAAAGCATCCAACATACAGGATCCAAAGCTAAATGTAGACATTGAACCAGGGGCAGTACTGTTGATAAATTCAACTAATAAAGCAATACCCTCTACTTGATCTTTGCCGAATCGTTGCTCAATTTTCTCAGTGTCAAGAACAAATAGTCCATCTTTTAGCGTGGATGCTTCCTCAAAAATAAACGCTAATTCTTCTTCAAATTGAGAAGTAGCTTCGTTACTTTTGTCTCCAGCAAGAGCTTGAGCAGTGGCGAAAGGCGATAAAACAGTTACAACTAGCAGCAGCATTGCACTAAACAGCAAAATACCAGTTACGAACTTCATTTTGCGCACAGACAAACCCATAATGAACCCTCCAATTTCTAAATTTGTTTTATTTTTCTATATTTATGGTAAGTTATCAATTGGTTAAATGTCAATGGCTTTTTAAAATGTTATTTTTTATTTGTGTTCATCGATTTTAAGTTACTACAACCTCCTCCTCTAGGAACAATTCGCCTATACAGTATAATGGATTCAATATAGATGTATGAAATATGTTGGAAATAATTCCATAATAAATATGTAATGTAAACAGAGGCGTGAGTATATAGGTGGTAATTTATTAATCTCCATGGTCCAATTCGTAAGTGAGGGAAATGGAGATCGAAAAGGAATTCAGCAGGATAATGGAGAAGGAAGAAGGATGGATCCAAGAAAACGGTTTCCTGTGAAATCCATACGAAACGAGGTGCCTGCTTCCATGGAGTTATCCCACATTCATGCTTTGGCCCAATCGATAAAGGAAAATGTGCAACATGTCATCGTCGGTAAAGACGAGACCATCGATATGATATTCGTCGCCCTGATCACGGGAGGCCATGTGCTGTTGGAAGACGTTCCCGGTACAGGAAAGACGCTGCTCGCGAAATCAATCGCGAAATCGATTGACGGTGCCTTTAAGCGCATTCAATTTACGCCCGACCTGCTGCCAACGGATTTGAGCGGAATGAATGTGTACAACCAGAAGGTCAGTGAGTTCCAATTCCACCCAGGTCCTGTATTCACCAATCTGCTGCTTGCAGATGAAATAAATCGGGCTACACCGCGGACGCAATCGAGTCTTTTGGAGTGCATGGAGGAGCGGCAAGTTAGCATTGACGGGGACACGCTCGTGCTCGAGGAGCCGTTTATCGTGTTAGCAACACAGAACCCGCTAGACAATTACGGGACTTTTCCGCTTCCGGAAGCACAGCTAGACCGCTTCATGCTGAAGCTGAAGATGGGTTATCCCTCTTTCGATGAGAGCAAAGCGATCCTGTCACGATTCCGCTCCGGCAACCCGCTGCAAAGCATCGAGCCCGTCGCTTCCAAGGAAGATATCGTGAATGCGCAAAAGCATTACACGAACGTGCACGTCGATGACTCGATTCTGGAGTATTTGCTCAAAATCGTGGAACAGACACGCAAGCATCATGAGATAGCGCTCGGTGCCAGCCCCCGGGCCGGCCAAGCGCTGCTGCGCGCGGTTCAGGCGTATGCCGTTATAGGCGGCCGCGATTATGTCTCACCAGATGACGTGAAGGCCATGGTCGTTCCTGTGCTGGCCCATCGGCTGCTCTTTCACAACACATCCCAGCTCCAAACATCCTATGCGGAGTCGGTATTGCAGCACATCGTAAGCCAAGTTCCCGTGCCGACGGAACCGCAATTGACGGAGTAAGGGGGCATCATGATGCCGCTCCATTGGTTGATATTGTTCCTGGGCATCGCCTTGGCGCTGCTTGGGATAGTGTATAAGAAGTGGGCGTTGAAGAACGTATACTACACGCGCACGTTCACGAAGCAGAAGCTGTTCGTCGGTGAGAGCGTAGAGATGATTGAGACTATCGGAAATGACAAGCTGTTGCCGCTGCCTTGGGTGCGCCTGGAATCTATGATCCACAGCTCGCTCCGGTTCGAGAGTCAGAGCAACCTGGATGTGGATGTCGGGGAAATCTCGCAGAACCATAAGAGCTTATTCGCGCTGATGCCTTATACCCAAATCGTGCGAAGGCACCACATTACTTGCATGGGGCGGGGGGTGTACCAGCTGGACAGTGCGACGATGACTGTGGGCGATCCGTTCGGAATTATCGATAAGGTCAGAAGGATCCCGCTTTCTTTGGAAATCGTCGTATTTCCCCAATTGGTGCCGATCGAGCACATCCCTTTTTCTAATAAAAGCTGGATTGGGGACATTACCGTGCGCCGGTGGATACTGGAGGATCCGTTTTGGAAATCAGGCGTACGACCGTACTGTGCCGGCGATTCACTGAAGTCGGTGCATTGGAAGGCGACGGCCCGGACGAACCAGCTGCAAGTGCATAAGTTCGACTATACAGCGGACCGCAAGCTGATGATTATCGTTAATTTTGAAACGAGCGAACGGATGTGGTCCAAGGTTACGAGGCCGGAAGGCGTCGAGCAGGCGCTCTCATACGCGGCTTCCATTGCGAACCTGACTGTGATGAAAGGCATCGAGACGGGATTCAGCTGTAACGGAAGCTTGCACGACCGTCCCAAGGGGCAAGCGGTAACGCTAACACCGGCTGCGGGATCGCACCACCTGTCCGCCATGTTCGATCTAATGTCGAAGCTGGAGCTGGAGCTGACCTTGTCGTTCGAATCACTAATGAAGCAGTGGGAGGATGCGGCGAATACTGATTTCGTCATCATTACGCCGATTCGGCTGAGCGATGGCAACGCGGTTCTATCCCGAATTCGAATGAGGGGCAACGGTGTCGAGCTGGTCGTCCTGCCCGAGCCGAGCCTGCGAGTGACTGAAGCGAAAGAGGTGAATCCGAATGCCGGATAAATCCAAATGGATATCGGACGGATGTCGCGGCCTGTTGGAATACGTGTTGGCGTTTCCGATCGTATTTCTGCTTACTGTATATTTGCTTCCCGAACAGGCGGGAGCCTCGTTCTGGTATGGCATATTGCCTCTGTTTGCATTGCTCGGCGTCATGGCGAAAAAGATCTTCCGCTGGAAGCGGGATAACCTATGGCTCATGTTGGTACTGGTTATCGGGGGCGTGCTGTATGCTGCGTCCGGACCGATAGATATCCCCCGCATCATGTCTCTTGTAATGTGCTTCGTTCTCTTTGGCCGGGGTGTAAAGATTGTGTCCGAATTAGACTTATGGATGGATACCGTGCATTGGAACGGAATTGCGTTGGCTGTCTATTTCATTGTTTATATCGTATCTATATCTCGTCCAGAAATGATGCCGTTTCAAGATCATCTGGTAGGGGCTGGAATAATCGCCATCGTCGTCACGCTGTTTCAAATGAATTGGAGCCAATTGCGCAAGGCCAACCTTAGTGCCGGATCTGGCGATGCCGGAGGTGTTCGCAGCTCGGTTCCGGCCCAGGTGAGCCATATTAATGCGTGGTATGCTGGTTCGTTTTTTGCCTTTATTATGATGGCTGTCGCTCTCACGTTCGGTTCGGCGATGGATACGCTTATGAACTGGACCCGAGCGCTGCTCGGGTGGCTGTTCCGCAGCAGTCCGCCGACGGATGCCGTGCCCGACATACCGCCGTCAATGCCGGAGCCGCCGCCTCTGTTGGGATTGGGGGAAGCCGAGGAGCCGAGCGCGTTCGCGCAGCTGCTGGAGCGGATCGCCATCGTCGCCGTCTGGTGCGCTCTCGCGGTCGCCATCATTGCTGGCTTCATTTACTTGTTCCGATTTGCCGTGAAGAAATGGTTCCCGAAGCTATGGCAATGGTTGCTTCAGTTCTTCAGCCAAAAGGGTGAGACACCGTCAGAAGTTGGGTATATCGATGAGCAAACGAGCATGTTTCAGTGGGAGAAGCTGCGCCGCAATGTCATGCAGCCTTGGAACCAGGCCATGCGGAGATGGGGGAGGCCGCATGCTAAATATTCGGAACTGAAGACCAATCGCGAACGCGTGCGTTATCTGTATCGGGATCAGCTGCAGCGCTCTGAGGCGAAGGGATACGAGCACCGCTCCTATCTGACGCCGAAGGAGACAGTTCAGGAGATCGGACGGCAGGACCGTGCAGCGAATATTAGCGTCTTGACCGAGTTGGGTGAAGCGTACAATGAAGTGCGGTACGGAGAGAAGGAAATTCCCGATGACAAGGTGGAGCGGTTGTATGCCCCCTCGAAGCAGGAGCGGAAATAATGTGTAGGATAATCGTGTCATGCAACGAAAACAAGCTACTCGTCCAGTTGGCTCGGTGGAACTAGCCGGAGGAATAGCTTGTTTTTTGAATTATAGTATGGGGCGCTTGATTCCGTTGGATTTTGTCCAATGTTTCTTAGAGTCAAGGCAGTAGACGGGGCGATCCATTGGAAAATGTGCAATGGAATTACCCAAAATGGCTGCGGAGCATGTATAGGGTGTGATTTGATTGGATGTTTTCCAACGAAAAGGAGAGTTTCTGCATGCGACAGGCCATTCTGGTGTATGTTTTCCAATGGATGCTCTTATCGAAGCCTCCATTGGGCTCAGAGCATCCCGATTCATCCATATTCGCGTTACCAAGCATCTCAACAGGAAGAACCGGGCCAGACGAGAGCGTCAGAGTGAGGGCAGTTAGGCCAGAATGACAACCGAAGTGGTTAGAATGAGTCATCTAGGCGTGACGATAGAGTTAAGCTGGTTGGCACAAGTGTTAGAGTGAAGGTTGGCTGGGCGTGAGCATAAGACCGAAGTCGTCTGTGCATAGGCACAGACGAGGTTGTCTAGGTTGACCGCAAAATATAAGCCGGTTAGGCATGAGCGCCAGACCCAATTGGTCCAGACATGTATGCTAGATTATATTCGTCCATGCATAAGCTCCAGACCAAAGTTGGACGGCGATTGACGATTAGGCACACATATAACCAGTCACACATACGATTAGACTAATAGACTAATAGACTAATAGACTAATTGTTATCGAGTGGTCGAATAGCTGCTTGAATAGATGGTTAGACGATTAGTCGCTTATACGATTCTGCGTCGCCGGAACCATTGCCCAGCCGCTTTGCGCTGCATCGCCGGCTGATTCAGCACGTTCAGAATAGCCTGCAACGCGCTGACAGGCGTATGCTGCTGCTCGGCTTGTGCGCGCTCGCGCATTCGCTCCAACTGCTCCGGGTGAGCTTCGAAGGAAGCGAGCTTCGACAGCAGGTCGTCCGCGCTCTTGGCTCGGCGGGCTAGCCCGTTCCGAAGCAAGTAGCGGATGTTATCCTGCTCTTGTCCGGGCAGCGGCTTATAGACGAGCAGCGGCAGCTTCTGCACGACTGCTTCAGTTGTCGTTACGCCGCCTGACTTCGTAATCATCAGGTCGGACATTGCCATGTACTCGTGTACGGCCTCGACATAGCCTTCGATGTGCACGCGCAAGGGCGTCAGCTCCGCCCATCGTTCCAACTGCTGCTGCAGCCGCTCGTTGCGCCCGCAGATGACGATGAATTGCATGCTGCTCGCCCAAGGAGCCTTCTCCAACTCCCGCAGCAACGATGCGTCGAGCAGGCCGCATCCGCCGCCCATCATCAGCACCGTCATTGCGGAACCGTCTAGCCCGTGGCGTTCACGCAGCTCTTGTTTGTCATAGGTATTATAGAAGGCTGGACGTACGGGAATTCCCGTCACCTCTATACGTGCCGCGGAGATGCCTTGCGCGACAAGCACGTTCTGTGCTTCCTGTGACCCGACCATATACAGATCGGTGTACGGGTGGATCCAGAAGCTGTGATCCGTATGGTCCGTAATGACGGTAACGGCTGGGCAATCGACGAGGCCGCGTTCCTTCAGCTTCGAGACGGCCGCGCTTGCAGCCGGGAACGTGCTGACGATGACGTCTGGTCTCATACGCTGCACCAGCTTGGACAAGGGGCGCAGACTGGTCAGCCGAACGCTTTTCAACAACTGGGCGAGTCCGCGATCTTTGCGTGTCATCTCGAACAGATAGCCGTACATATTCGGGAACAGCTTCAGCCACTGAATGAAGCAATAGGAGCCGACCCCGTGCAAATGGGGGGCCACCTGTTCCATGTAGTCAACGACGTGCACATCGACATCTTCCTGGAACCACGCTGCGGCCGATTCCCGGATCGCATTGGCCGTTTGCACATGGCCGTGCCCAATGGCACCTGTCAATACAAGCACCTGTGCTTTCCGCTGTGTCTTCATCTTATTTCCTCGTTCCATCATCGTTTCTAGCCACTCCTTTACCCCTGAGAACTCTATATTAAGCACCACGATGCATTATGTCGTACTTGTTTATCTCTTATCTTCATCCTAATGCAACAAGGGTTGCATGAAAATGGTCTGCGGTTCGGTTCGTATCCTAGACCTTCGGCGGGTCTAGCGCATTCCAATTTACGGTAATTCATACATGAATGGATGAAGCAACCAGATAGGGATAGGCTCCGAACGAAGTGAGATGGACAGAATTCAATGTCATTTTTCTTCTTTTTATATTTCAATTATTACTATTTTGTGACGAATGGCACAAAGTTCGCATTTTGCTCAATCTCTCCCCCAAAAGATGTGACATAAATCACATTACCAGAGGCCTTAATCTGACAAAATATCACATGAATCGTGTAATCAACATCATTGATCCCGTGTTCGACTCCGGTATAGGGGTAAGCCAATGTCGATTTTTGCCTAATAGCGCCTAATACAATTAGAAGCCGCTTAGGGTTGAACGGGACCTAATAGACTTAAATGATTTGTAATTATGAAGAGAAAGGTGGAAGGGGAAACTGATGGATACGGTTATATTGTCACGCATCCAATTCGCATCGACGACGATTTTTCACTACTTCTTCGTGCCAGTGTCGATTGGATTAGCGCTGCTAATCGCAATCATGGAGACGATGTATGTCGTCAAAGGAAAAGAAGAATATAAGAAAATGGCTAAGTTCTGGGGGAAGCTGTTCCTCATTAACTTTGCCGTCGGTGTAGTAACAGGGATTATACAGGAATTCCAATTCGGGATGAACTGGTCAGATTACTCCCGATTCGTAGGTGACGTCTTCGGTGCGCCGCTCGCTATTGAGGCGTTGTTGGCATTCTTCATGGAATCGACCTTCATCGGCTTGTGGATTTTCGGTTGGGAGCGGTTATCGAAGAAGCTGCACTTGCTCTGCATTTGGCTAGTCGCGTTTGGAACGACGATGTCTGCATTCTGGATTTTGGCGGCAAACTCGTTCATGCAAAGACCGGTTGGCTTTACGATTAATAACGGGCGCGCGGAAATGAATGATTTCTTCGCCCTCATCACGAACGGCCAGCTGTTGGTGGAATTTCCACATACGATATTTGCTGCTTTTGCGACGGGCGCGTTCCTTATCACGGGTATTAGCGCTTATAAGCTGCTGAAGAAGCAAGATACGGAATTTTTCAAAAAGTCGTTCCATCTCGGCGTTATCGTAGCGCTCATTTCGTCCATCCTGGTTGCCGTCTTCGGCCACCAGCAAGCGCAGTATCTGGTTCACACGCAGCCGATGAAGATGGCGGCCGCAGAGGGCTTGTGGGGAGAGAGCGGGGATCCGGCGCCTTGGACCGTGTTTGCGGCGATTGATCCGGAGAAGAAAGAGAATAGTATGGAGTTCAAGGTTCCATATTTGCTCAGCTTCCTGTCCTATAGCAAGTTCTCTGGTGAAGTAAAGGGCATGAACGAAATTCAAGCGGAATATGAGCAGACCTATGGTCCTGGCAACTACATTCCGCCGGTTCGCACGACGTTCTGGAGCTTCCGCATCATGGTTGCCGCGGGAACGCTCATGATTCTGCTCGCCATGTATGGCTTGTACTTGTCTTATCGCAAGAAGCTGGATAACAAGAACACTTGGTTTATGCGCTTTATGTTGTTTGCCATTTCGCTTCCATTTATCGCCAATACGACAGGCTGGATTATGACTGAGTTTGGCCGTCAGCCTTGGACCGTATTCGGATTGATGCGGACGGAGGACAGCATTTCTCCGAGCGTGAGCGGGGGAGAGGTTCTATTCTCCTTAATCACATTCTCAACTATTTACACGATACTTGGTATAGTAATGGTATATTTGTTCGTTCGTGTCATCAAAAAGGGTCCGAATGAAACCGTAAAGGCAGCACATTCAAATGACCCATTTGATCGGGAGGGACACCATGATTTCTCTTAATGAACTTTGGTTTTTACTTGTCGCTGTTTTGTTCGTTGGCTTCTTCTTCTTGGAAGGATTTGATTTTGGGGTAGGGATGTCCACGAAATTTCTGGCCCGCACGGATGGAGAACGCCGCGTGCTCATCAACTCCATCGGACCGTTCTGGGATGCGAATGAAGTGTGGCTGCTGACGGCAGGCGGAGCGATGTTCGCTGCCTTCCCGAACTGGTATGCCACCATGTTCAGCGGATATTATTTGCCGCTCGTCGTTGTTCTGCTTGCCTTAATCGGGCGCGGTGTCGCGTTCGAGTTCCGGGGCAAGGTGGAGACCGAACGTTGGAAAAAGACGTGGGATCTTGCCATTTTCCTTGGCAGCCTGCTGCCTCCGTTCCTGCTGGGTGTAGCCTTTTCAGGGCTCATTAAAGGGGTTCCTATCGACCAGAACATGGAGATGAACGCCGGCTTGTTCGACATGGTGAATGTGTATACGCTCGTTGGCGGAGTCACCGTTACAATGCTTTGTCTCGTGCATGGGTTGTTCTTCACGACGCTGCGCACGATCGGCGATTTGCAGGCACGGGCGCGCAAGCTGGCTCATAAGCTGTTGATCCCGCTTGCGATACTGCTGGTTGCGTTCGGAACGATGACTTACTTTATGACTGATGTGTTCGAAGCGCACGGAGGCATCCTGTTCGCGGTAGCGGTGCTCGGTGTGGTGGCTTTTGTTCTGGCAGGCGCCTTTACTTCGAAGAAAAAGGACGGCTGGGCCTTCGGCATGACGGGGACGGTCATTGTATTATCTATTGCATCGCTGTTCATTGGGTTGTTCCCGCGCGTCATGGTCAGCTCCATTGACAAAGCGTTCGACCTGACGATTCATAATGCAGCCTCTGGCCCATATTCGCTCAAGGTGATGACGATAGTAACGTTAACCCTGCTGCCGTTCGTGCTAGGCTATCAAATATGGAGCTATTTCGTATTTCACAAACGCGTACATGAGAAGGAGCATTTGGAATACTAATGGGTAACAACTTACTCGGATACAAAGGGATCAAGCCGGTTCTGTTCTTATTGACCGTCCTTGCCCTCGTGCAAAGTATTTCCATAATATTTCTGGCGAAGTGGTTGGCGGAAGTCATTTCCGCCCTCTTTGCCGGGGAGCCGCTGCAGGAGCAGGCCGGAACGACAATGTTGTTCCTGCTTGCTTTTGTTGTCCGTCAAGCTACCGCTCTCCTTCAACAGAAGGTGGCGTACCGCTTTGCCGAAATGACAGGAGCGGATGTGCGGCAACGGCTGATGGAGAAACTGTTTCAGCTCGGTCCGAGATTTGCCAAGTCAGAAGGAACCGGCAATTTGGTAACGCTTGTGCTGGAAGGCGTAGCGCAGTTCCGTACGTATCTGGAGCTGTTTCTGCCGCGTATGATCGGCACGGCGATTACACCGATTATGGTGGTCGCTTATATTTTCACGCAGGACTTGGTCGCGGGGATTATCCTCGTCGTGACGATGCCCATTCTGATCGGGTTCCTCATCCTGGTCGGATTGGCCGCGCGTAAGCAAATGGATCGGCAATGGGAGTCGTACCGGATATTATCGAACCACTTCGTCGATGCGCTTCGCGGACTGGAAACGCTCAAGTTCCTTGGGCGCAGCCGCGCGCACAGCGGCACGATCGGACGGGTGAGTGACCAGTACCAGACGGCGACGATGCGGACGCTTCGCGTTGCCTTCTTGTCCTCCTTCTCGCTCGACTTCTTCACGATGCTGTCTGTAGCATCGGTGGCGGTCAGCTTGGGGCTGCGCCTTGTGGAAGGGAACATGACGCTGGTAACGGGGTTGACGATCCTTATATTGGCGCCGGAATATTTTCTGCCCGTTCGCATGGTGGGGGCCGATTATCATGCCACCTTGAACGGAAAAGAGGCTGGGAAGGCAATTGATTCCATTCTCGCTCATGATGCGGCGTCGACTATGTCATCCGATCTGCCGTCATCCTTCACGTGGACAGAGGAAAGCACGCTGACGCTATCTGGAATTCACGTACGGCACGAAGAAGAGGGGCCGTCTTCCTTAGAAGACGTCTCGATCAAGGTTACAGGAATGCGAAAAATCGGCATTATCGGAGAGAGCGGAGCCGGAAAATCGACGCTCATCGATGTGCTGGCGGGCTTCCTGTATCCTTCGGCAGGGCAGTTCGAGTTGAACGGCAAGAGCATTCATGCGTTGACCGATGAAGCGTGGCGCAAGGAAACGACTTACATTCCGCAGCACCCCTACCTCTTTAGCAGCTCTCTGGCGGACAATGTCCGGTTCTATGCCCCAGAGGCGTCGAGTGAAGAGGTGGAACGTGCTTTATCTGCGGCTGGACTTTCCGGGCTGACAGCCAGCTTGCCTCAGGGCTGCGATGAGATGATCGGCAATGGCGGACGAGCCTTAAGCGGCGGTCAAGAGCAGCGTGTCGCGCTTGCGCGCGCGTTCCTGTGCGATCGTCCGATCGTGTTGCTGGATGAGCCGACTGCGCATTTGGATATTGAAACGGAGTATGAATTAAAAGAGACGATGCTTTCCTTGTTCGAGCACAAGCTGGTCTTTCTGGCGACCCATCGTCTGCACTGGATGCCGGATATGGATTGGATTATCGTGTTCGATCATGGCCGCGTGGCCGAGACCGGCACGCATGAACAGTTGCTCGCGCAGCGAGGCGTGTACTACGAAATGATGGCATCTCAGGGGGAGGGAGTACATTGAAACGGGAAGCATGGTTTCGCCCCTATTTACGAACCTATTTTTGGCGCTTCGCAACCATCATTGCCCTCGGCATGTTAACCGCGTTATGCGCCGGTTCACTTATGTTCACATCCGGTTATCTCATTTCGAAGTCTGCGCTTCGCCCGGAAAATATATTAATGGTGTACGTTCCAATCGTCTTAGTTCGAACGTTCGGGATCGGGAGAGCGGCGGTACACTATATCGAGCGTCTAGTGGGGCATGATGCGGTACTGCGCATTTTATCAAGCATGAGGGTTCGCCTCTACCGCATGTTGGAGCCGCAAGCCTTGTTCATCCGTTCCCGATTCCGTACAGGGGATATTCTTGGCATGCTGGCGGATGATATTGAATATTTGCAAAATGTGTACCTGCGTACCGTCTTTCCGAGCATCATCGCTGTCGTGATGTATGTGGTGTGCATTGCGGCTTTGGGCTGGTTCGACGTGCCATTTGCCCTTCTGATGGCGCTGTATCTGCTCATTATTGTATTCGTCTTGCCTTGGATCTCTCTGCTGGTCACAAGAACGAAGCAGAAGCAGGTTAAGCAGGAACGCAACCAGCTCTATCAGAAGCTGACCGATGCAGTGCTCGGCATGAGCGACTGGGTCATCAGCGGACGGTCGCCACAATTCGTTGCCTCGTATGAGACGGACGAAGCCGCTGTCGCCCGGGTGGACGGGACGCTGCGCGGGTGGGCAAGATGGAGAACCTTCATCGGTCAATGCGTGGTAGGCCTGGCAGTCGTCTCTATGGCCTATTGGGCGGGACAGCAGGCTGCGGACGGTCATATTTCTGTCACGTTAATCGCTGCCTTCACACTCGTTGTGTTCCCGTTGATGGATGCATTCCTGCCCGTATCCGAGGCTGTCGAGAAGATTCCACAATACCAGGATTCACTTGAGCGGCTTGGCAAAATTCAAGATTCGTCCAGCCTAGCTGCCGGATCCGCTGAACAGGCGGTGCCGGCTGAAGTGCTGCGGACGGCGGAGACCAATGCCCACATAACGATGGATGAGGTGCGCTACCGTTATGATGCTGCGGATGCATGGACCATCGATGGCATCTCAATGGATATCCCGCAAGGGAAGAAGATTGCGCTTATCGGCCGTAGCGGGGCAGGCAAATCAACCTTGCTGAAGTTGATTCAAGGGGCGGTTGCACCGGGCCAGGGCAGCGTCGCCATTAACGGTGTCCCCGCGTCCGCTTACGGCGAGGCCATCCCGCGCGTCATCTCCGTGCTGAACCAGAGCCCACACTTGTTCGACACTACGGTGGCGAATAATATCCGGCTCGGCCAGCGGGATGCATCGGATGAGGATATCCGCCGCGTAGCGAAGCAAGTCCGCTTGGATGCATTAATCGATTCGCTTCCTGCGGGATATGATACGCCGATGCTGGAGACTGGGCAGCGCTTCTCCGGAGGCGAACGGCAGCGGATCGCCTTGGCGCGTATTTTGCTGCAGGATACGCCTGTCGTTATTCTGGACGAACCGACCGTAGGACTCGATCCGCGGACGGAACGGGAGCTGCTGGCCACCATGTTTGAGACGATCCAAGGGAAGTCGCTCGTATGGATTACGCACCATTTGGTCGGGGTAGAGCAGATGGATGAAGTGATTTTTATCGAGAACGGAAAAATTGAAATGAGAGGCTCGCATGCTGATTTAATGGAGCGTGTTCCGCGTTACCGGAAGCTGTACCATCTCGATCGTCCGGGCGGGGGTTCCGTGTAGACTAGCAGAGCGTCGCAATGAACGAATACAGGAGGAGCGCCACGACGATATTAACGCCGCGGCGCTTCTTTTTATTGCGCGCAACATACTGCTTATTAAGTATTTTCCATCCCAGCACATTGGATTCTGATTGTATCCTTAATGGCCCGTGCGTCTAAACCATGATTTAAGGCTTGTGTTGATGCTGGAATAATCAATGCTTGATTATCATTCTCGTTGTAACTATAATAGTTACATTGGGGTTTAGGATGAAATAAACATATCACTTGCGCGTATTTGCATGCTAGCTCGTGTTTCAGGGGAATATAATTCAGATTTTTACTTACGAGAGGAATGATGGATGATGGCTAATCAAATGGAAAGCCGCACTTTAGTCGAAGCCATTCAAGGCAGACGTTCGATTCGCGCTGTAACGAATAGCCCGAAGGTGGAGAAGGAGCGCATTGATGAGATTGTTACATTGGCTCTTCATGCGCCATCTGCATTCAATATGCAGAGTGGTCGGCTGGTCGTGCTCATGGATGAGAGTCATGAACAATTGTGGGCTCTCGTGAAAGAAACGTTGCAGGCTATCGTGCCTGCTGATAGTTTTTCAGCTACGGAAGCGCGCTTGCAAGGGTTTAAGGATGGATTAGGGACCGTGTTGTTCTTCGAGGATCAAGCGACGGTGGATACTATGAAAGAGAAAGCCCCTCTCTATAAGGAGCACTTCAACAATTGGTCGCAGCAAGGCAGCGGCATGCTGCAATATGCAGTATGGCTAGCGCTCTCTGCGGAAGGCTTCGGCGTCTCGCTGCAGCATTACAATCCGCTCATTGATAATCAGGTGAAAGAGAAATGGAGCATTCCGCAGCAGTGGACCTTGATCGGGCAAATGCCGTTCGGATGGCCTGCGGAGCAGCCGGGGGAACGTTCCTTCTTGCCTCATGATGAAGTAGTGAAGTTCTACTAAAAGTGCATGTTCAAAATTGGTCACTGGGGCCTATTGAACAACCTCTAACAGACACAATATAACGCTCTGCAGCCAGATTTATGTAATGAACAGGGTGACTTCAATGGTTGAAGCCACCCTTTTTATATGATGAAAAGATTTAATGTTATAATGAAAATCAACAGCTAGACTGTATGAAAGAAAGGTGGAAAGCCGGAAATGAACATACGCACGAATCGTCTGGATACTCCCGGGCCTTCTTCCACGCGTTCCACGCGCAAGCAACGGTTGTCCATGGCTATGATTCTCGGGTCGATGACGGCTATCGGCCCGCTCTCCATTGATATGTACTTGCCGTCGTTGCCAATGCTCGCGAATGATTTGAATACGAGCACATCGCTGGTCCAGCTCAGTCTGACAGCATGCTTGCTCGGGTTAGCAGTGGGGCAGCTGTTTCTCGGTCCGCTCAGTGACGCACGCGGTCGTCGAATTCCGCTCATTATTTCACTAATCGTTTATGCGATCGCGTCGTTCCTTTGTGCTGTCGTGCCTTCTATCTGGGGACTTATCGTTCTGCGCTTTGTTCAAGGAATGGCTGGATCCGGCGGGATCGTCATCGCACGCGCGATGGTGCGTGATATGTATTCCGGGACGGAGCTAACGAAGTTCTTCTCCTTGCTAATGCTCATTAACGGGCTTGCGCCCATTCTTGCGCCGATCGCAGGCGGACAGCTGCTTAAGGTGACTTCATGGCACGGTGTATTCGTCGTGCTCGGACTGCTAAGCATTGTGATGATTATATCAGCTGCGCTTGGTCTTCCAGAAACGCTGACTCACGAGCGTCGTTCAACGGGAGGCGTGAAGACAACTTTATCGACGTTCCGCGGCCTGATCGGTGACCGCGTGTTTATGGGTTATGCTTGCACGCAGGGACTCGTAACGGCCGCAATGTTCGGCTATATATCAGGCTCCCCGTTCGTCTTGCAGGATATTTATGGCGCATCGCCGCAAGCGTTCAGCATGTTCTTTGCGATAAATGGCTTCGGCCTCATTCTCGCTACCCAAGTGACGGGTCGGCTGGCTGCAAGGTTCCACGAGTCCAGACTGTTCCTGACCGGAATTTTGCTAGCTGCCTCTAGCGGTGTGGCCTTGCTAGTGGTCATTTTACTGCAGGCTCCGCTAATTGCAGTCTTAATCTGCCTGTTCGTCATGTTATCCAGCACAGGGATGGTCAATACCGCCGGGTTCTCGCTGGCTATGCAAAATCAAGGAAAGACGGCAGGCAGCGCTTCGGCTATGCTCGGCCTGCTGCCGTTCATCGCTGGTTCTGCTGCGGCCCCTCTGGTCGGCATCGCGGGCAGTCAGACTGCCGTTCCGATGGGAGTGGTCATCGCTTGCTGCGGCATGGGTGCCGTCACGTGCTATTTCTTTATGATACGTCGCAGCCAAGCTCCTTCTGCATCAGCCGCAACGAGAGACACAGCCGGGTGAACGAAGCAGCAATAGCGCGATACAACGAACAAGAGCCTTCCGTCAGGAAGGCTCTTGAGCTTGTCCAGAAACCCAAAACAAAAAGAGCCTTTGCACATCAATCAAGGGCTCTCCAATCAGAGTATTATCTGGGGACAATACAGTCCTCACACCCGTATTTGTTTCGTTTTCAGCCTTGCTAGGGTTACCCGGACAGCCTAGGTCTCCAGACTGTCTCTCTTCTTATAGAAATCAGCGAGTTGGCTCTGCTCGAAGGCATACCCGGTCCGGATAAGCTGATCCTCCCGGTACAAGCCAGCCACCAACTGCAAGCCGACGGGGAGCCCCTCGCTAGTAATGCCGCACGGGATGGACATCGCCGGCACCTCCGCCAAGCTGAAAATACCCGTATATCGAGTCATCGTATCGAATATCGTCTCAGTTACGGAGCCGAATTGCACTTCCTCCACGCCGATTTTCCGCGGCGGAATCGGCAGGGCAGGTGTGGCCAGCACGTCGATGCGTTCAAATACCCGCCGAAATTCCCGGATATAGCCTTCTTTCTTCTTCAGAGCCGCAATATACTGCACCGCCGTAATGTTCGCGGAGGATTCCAGTACCGCCCTTACGTCGGCACCGTACTGAGAGAGGCAGCACTCCATTCTGCTCTGGTGCACATACCCGCCTTCGGCCGTCGCAATGGTCAGTACGGCCTCCTGATTGCCTTCCAGAAAGGGAAGGTCGACATCGATGAGTATTGCGCCAAGGCTTGACAGTGCTGTAACGGCTTGCAAATACAACTTGTATGTCTCTGGATCGATGCGCTCATTGAAATAATTCGCAGGCACACCGATGCGCACTCCACGTATGTCTTCCACGAGGAACGAGGTATAGGCACGGTTCGTCAAAGCCTCCATCATGACCGCGAGATCGTTCATATTGGCTGTAATCGGTCCGACCGTATCGAGCGTCCACGAGATCGGGAATACTCCTTCCGTGGATATCGTTCCATAGGTCGGCTTGAGACCGATGACGCCGCAGGAGGCTGCCGGTATCCGCACCGAGCCCCCCGTATCCGAGCCGAGCGAAGCCACGCACATATTGGCTGCGACTGCCGCTCCTGATCCGCCGCTTGATCCGCCGGGCGTATACTGGGGATTCCATGGGTTGCGGACGGGGCCGTAATGCGGATTGTTAGACGTAATGCCGAACGCATACTCATGCATGTTCGTCTTTCCCAAAGTAATAGCATCTTCTGTGGCCATCTGCTGCACGACGGCGGCATTCTTGTCCGGAATGAAGTTCCGGTCGATGAAGGAACCACTTGTGGTAAGGATGCCTTTCGTTGCGAAATTATCTTTATAGGACAAGGGAACTCCGAACAGCTGTCCCGTCTGCTCGCCAGCCATCAGCTTCATTTCGAGCATTTGGGCTTGCCGAAGAGCGAGCTCCTTCGTAATGGTAATATACGCGTTGAGCTTCGGATTTTTCGCTTTAATCGTCTTCAAGTATTGTATCGTAATCTCTACCGGGGTGAACCGCTTCGCCTCATACCCGGACACAAGCTCCATCATTGTTCTTCTTTTCAACCCCACTCTCTCCCTATCAGAACATATAAGCCGTCGCAGGCTCATATCTTCGTGCTATTCATATTAAGTGTAATGAACACCATTTATAAATATGACAGCAGAAACAATCGGCGTGGGGTTGTACAACTGGACAAAGGTCTGTTTTCACCAGTAAGGAATCAATCGATGTGTATTCGCTCGCAAATGGTCTGAGCTGTCTGCACGTGCCACTGTTGATACGCCATCAGGAAATATACAGAGCCGCCCCTCTCCAGTGTGCTTACCGGAAAGAGACGGCTTTTGTTGTTCATAACTCACATTTCATATGTGGATAAAGGGGGATAACTGTGTCTGAAAAAGTTGTCCACATGTGGATAGCGTTGCTACAAGTATTTAACTAACTTTGCTGCCATAGCGGCATAACCTTTACTTCGGATGCAGCTATCTATCCAGCCGCGATCGGCTGTGGGCGTTGCATGTTCTTCATCGCATTGCTGGAAGCAGCAGAGGTCGAAGCTGCGGTGCTCCGGCCCAATTCGTACGGCAGGCACAGAGGAACGCCAGTGCGCGGGTCAGGAATGATGTCCGCTTCAATCCCGAATACTTCCCGCAGTACATCATGGGTCATAACCTCTGCCGGTGATCCGCTGCAGACGACTTGACCGCGTTTGATGGCGACCATATGCTGGGCGTAGCGGGTAGCATGATTGAGGTCGTGGACGACCATGACAATGGTGCGTTGCTGCTCCGAGTTGAGCTTTTGCAGCAATTTCAGCACTTCCAGCTGGTGAGCCATATCGAGAAATGTCGTCGGTTCATCCAGGAACAAGATGTTGGTTCCTTGCGCAAGCGCCATCGCAATCCAGGCGCGCTGCCGCTGTCCGCCGGACAGTTGATCGACGGGGCGGTCACAGAACTCGGCCATGCCTGTCATTTCAATGGCCCATTGCACAATCTCTTTATCTTCTTTCGTTAAAGAGCCGAAGCCCTTCTGATGCGGGAACCGCCCGTAGGTAATGAGCTCTGACACGGTTAATCCATCAGGAGCCACCGGATTCTGCGGCAAAATGGCCAACTGCTTGGCGACGTCTTTCGTCGATTGTTGATGAATCGATTTTCCGTCTAGAAAGACATTTCCGCCCTTTGGCTTCATAATACGCGCCATGGCCTTCAGAATGGTCGATTTGCCTGAGCCGTTAGCTCCGACCAGCGCTGTAATCTTTCCTGAAGGAATGCCAATATTCAGGTTTTTGACAATCGACAGCTCTCCATATGCGATATCGAGTTGCTCCGTGTATAATCGTTCCACGCGGGATTCCCCCTCTATATTCATAATACTCTATTAAATAGCGGTTACAGTAAGCCGCAATCACAATAACGGTATACAAAATGATAACAAATAGTTGATAAGGATTATCATTATCATTATAAAGGTGTGAATCATCCATTTCAACCCATACAAGTATCATTTTCTTCAAAAGTGTTGGGTGAAACGCATACATACAGCAAGGAACTGGAAGTGTCTGTAATGGAATACATATGATTATATAAATTGGATGAAACTATAAATTGTAATTTAATTCCCTTTATGATTAAATGTTTGTAGTTTTGTGCAAAAAACGAACATCAGGAGCTGGGTACATCATGGGGAATGCTGTAACGCAACAACGGCAAGCGTCGGAGCCGACAGAAAGCAAGGGGCAGCGTTATAAGGCGCTCATCGGCTCTGTCCTAGGTTACGCCGCAGAAGGATTGGACATGCTGCTCCTGTCCTTCGTGCTTGTGTTTATTATTCGCGATTTTTCACTAAGCCCGGTGCAAGCCGGCAATTTGACATTGGCGACGACTATCGGAATGATGGTCGGTTCATATCTGTTCGGTTTTTTGGCTGATTTATTCGGCCGGATTCGCGTGATGACGGTGACCATTTTGCTGTTTTCCGTCGCCACGGCGCTCATTTATTTTGCGGATAGTTACTGGCAGCTTCTCGGCCTGCGCTTTCTGGTCGGCATGGGTGTCGGAGGTGAGTTCGGAGTGGGGATGGCCATCGTTACCGAAACCTGGTCGAAAAAAATGCGTGCAAAAGCAACATCTTGTGTCGCTCTCGGGTGGCAGCTGGGGGTGCTTGGCGCTTCCATCATCCCAGCGCTCGTCGTGCCGCAATTCGGCTGGAGAGCCGTATTCCTGTTCGGTCTCATACCAGCATTGCTGGCCGTGTTCGTACGAAAGAGCATTTCTGAACCGAAGCTGTGGGAACGGAAGCAGGAGATGAAGCGGAAACTGCAGCAGAAGGAAGCGGCAGGTACGATAACCGCTGAGGAACAACAGCAGCTGAATCAGGTCCGGAAATTCCCGTTGAAAAAATTGTTTGCCAACAAGAAGATTACGATGACGACCCTCGGTCTTATCATTATGTCCTTCATTCAGAATTTCGGATATTATGGGATATTTACATGGATGCCAACGATTTTATCGCAGAAATACGGTTATTCTCTGGCAAAAGCAAGTGGGTGGATGCTCATTTCTACGGTAGGGATGCTGGTTGGTATCGCCATCTTCGGCATTTTGGCGGACAAGATCGGCCGCCGCAAAACATTTACCATCTATTATATAGGCGGTACGGTATCTTGCCTTATTTATTTCTTTGTCCTTCAGAGTGAATCCGCCTTGCTGTGGGGAAGTGCGCTGCTCGGATTTTTCGCTAACGGAATGATGGGTGGCTTCGGCGCGATTCTGGCGGAGAATTACCCGTCGGAGGCCCGTTCCACGGCAGAGAACTTCATTTTCGGTACAGGGCGCGGCTTGGCGGGCTTTGGACCGACCATTATCGGCGCGTTGGCGGTCGGCGGCAATATTATGGGAGCGATGTCGCTTGTATTCATCATCTACCCGATTGGACTGCTCACCATGCTGCTGTTCGTGCCGGAGACGAAAGACAAAGTGTTGGATTAAAAGATTAAAATATACAGACGCCCGGACTGCTGTAAGAGCAATCCGGGCGTTTGTATTAGAACTCCAGACCGAGCACCGCTGGAATGCCTTCCTCATAATAATGCTTCACTGGCTGCATTTCCGTAACCAGATCGGCGATATCATTAATTTCTGGCAAGGCCGAACGTCCGGTGATGACGACATGCAGCTTCTCTGGACGCTGCTGAATCACATCGGTGATCTCAGCCAACGGCAGCACATCATCGATCGGAAAGCTGGTAATCGCCAGCGCATTGTTCAATTCGTCTAAGATGATCATATCGTAGCTTCCTGACGTGATTTCCCGTTTCGCCTCCGCCCAAGCTTTCGCGAAAGCTTCCCGGTGTTCCTCCGGGGTCTTGGTCCAAGTAAATCCGATGCCGAGCTGTCTGACCTCCACTCCGAGCTTCTCGAGGGCAATCTGCTCTCCATATGTGCGCTGCGGACTTTTAATGAATTGAAGAATGAGCACTTTAAAGCCTCGGCCAACGGCCCGGACGCACAGGCCGATTGCGGCTGTCGTCTTCCCTTTCCCATCACCCGTATAGACGAGCGTCAATCCTTTTGAACGGTTTGCCATTATGATTTCCTCCTCGTACAGCCGGATCATCATTGTTCCGGGCGGTATGTCGCTGCGTGCCTAAGTTTCCCGAACACGTATTTATACTATCACCGGAACGCAGCCGATGTCGACCGCGGCACTCCGTCACGACCGGGTAAGAGGGATGGCGTAATTACCAATTAATAACCTATTGAATATATACCTCGGAGCCTAATACATCGACGCTTAAGCCTAACGCGGTATGAAACAGATCTGCATCGACCCAGACGCTTCCGTCTTGCTTCAGCACCGTATGGGAATACGGCTTGCCGTCTAAGGCAACCGTGCCATCTGCAAGGGATACGATAGCTTCTGCATCATTCAGTTGAATGATGAATTGCTGCTTCGCATCGTCCCACTTCACTTGACCACCCATAAATTCCGTTACGCTGCGTACTGGCACTAACCATTCGCCGTTGCTGTTCCATACGGCCTGTTGGTCCCGCAGCTTGACTTGCTTCACATAGATCGACGGCAGCGAAGTGAATTGAATTTGTTGATCGATAGCTTTGACGACTTCAACGGCGAATTCCGCCCCGTATTGACCTGCTGTTGTCAAATCTTCAATCGTATCTCCCGACACTTCTGAGTTCGAGATCGTTCGGAGCGATAAGTATGGAACGTGGAACGCCTGCGCCACTTGAGCTACCGCTGCTGCTTCCATCTCTTCTGCGCTCGTGCCGAGCTTATCATGGAACCACTGAATCCGGTCGACTTCCCGGTTCCACACATCGGCGCTGCCGATAAAGCCTTCTGTCACTTTGCCATGCTTGTACGAAGGAGCGGCGCTTAGAGCGGCCTTGACGAGCTCGGGATCACTAGAGAAGGTCTCATAGGACGTTTCTTGGTCATGCTCGCGTATCGAGGTCTCCTGAAAAATCCACGTTTCCGGCTTAATTCCTTGACCGTCGGCAAGGCGTTCGGTTCGATAGTTTCCGATATTCATCACTTTCGTGCCTACGACGGTATCGAAGACGTGCAGGTTCGGATCGTGTCCGCCCGCCGTGCCTTGATTAACAATCGCTTTCGGATGATATTTCTCGATAAGCAGCGTTGTCGATGCGGCGGCATTGACCATGCCGACTTCGGTTCTCGATACGACGACAGGAACACTGTCGATGAAGCCAATATAATAGGTATAAGAGCCGTAGGTTTCCGTTCGATAGCTTCCCATTTGCTTGAGCAGCGCCGATACTTCTACATCCATAGCGCCTTGAACGGCGATTGGCTGGTCATCGCTGCTGGCCGCTGCCGCTCCGTAACTTGGCAATCCGATACATATCATCATCAACATGGATAATAGCATTACTACTTTTTTCATAAGCACACCCCTTGAGCGGATTCTAGTATGTCGTTGTGATTTACACGATTAACATAATAATTAATATTCGTGTTTTTGTCTATACATTTCTTTTTTAGAGCAATAATAAATCAATATTTTCAAAATTATAACTAGAAACACGATTGATACGGGTATTTTTAATATTAATATTCGTAATTGGGGAAATGGAACTATTCGAATCAGTTATGATGGGGGCGGAAGTAAGGCAGAAGAGAAATGGAAAGAATGCAATCGAAACTGACAAAGTAAACTAATGGTGCAACGACATGACGCCGCTCATATCGCCCACATCGCGTACCTGCGGAGCCTGTTCATTTCGAGCTGTATCAAGCCATTCCCCATCGCCACATGAACCGGGGGCCCTATGATCAACATAGGCCGATTCCGCAAGACGTCCTTCAATCTCTCTATGGATTGAACCGGGAGTTGTCCTTGAACCTGACTCCTTATTTCGGAGATAAGCTGCGTGATATGATAGGCGAGCCCGGCTGGGACAGTGTTATACAATTCCGGATGGGTTACCCGAAGATGGAGGCGCTGCCGAGTCCAAGACGACCTGTCAATGAAGTGCTCATTTCTCGTATGTAAGAACAAGTAGAACGGATGACGCGAATTCAATTTCAGCCGTTCTACTTGTTGGTTTAGGTAACCGACAGAACCTCGATATATACGCCGCCTTCCTGCAGCTTTGCCCGCACTACATATTCTCCGCGCTCCACTGCGCCGAACAGATACAGGCCATCTTCTTGGGTCATTTGCACTTGAACGATTTCCTCGCCTTCCCCTTGTTTCCGGTATAAGAAGACGGGGATACTGGATGCAGGCGAATTATTGATTTGAATAACTCCGCTGATAGCCCCGGTTTCGGCCATCGCTGCCGTTCGAAGACCCATATTGACTTGGATCCGATCATTCGGATGAAGCTCGACAGAGAACGTGTCAGAATCGAGGTGTCCTGTTGCCTTCGCAATGATGTCATAATGGCCGGGCGGTATATGGTAGAACAAGTATTCTCCGTTCTCATTGGTTATCGTTTCGGCATAAGCTGTCTCATCGGGATGTGATAGTACAATCGTACAATAAGACAATGGCACCCCTGTTTCTTGAGCGACTATTTTCCCATATATAATTCCATAAAAGGCCAAAGGATTGAATGCAAGTTTAAAGTTATCTGTGAGAGGCACTCTTTTTCGAATCGAGAAACTTTTGACTTCAGAGAGTAAATAGTTTTCCGCAACGGCCGCAACCTTGTATGTTCCGGGGGGAATGACGTTTACGAATGAATAATTTCCCTCTGCATCGGTCAATGTGTGATAGAGCGGTTCCAGATCCGAACTGAATACTTTAATAGTGGCTCCTTCGATAGGCTCTCCGCCAGCTGCTTTGACTACTTTTCCGTATAGGAGGGTGTTTAAGCTGGGCGGCACTTTCGTCAGCAGGAGACTTATATCCTCTGTTTCTCTTGACTCTAATGAAAAAGGCGCACTTGCCGTCAGTGTGTAAAGGTCTCGTATTGTCATAGGAATCACTCCGACACCGCGTGAACGGTTGCCTTTACTTTATATTGTCCTTGCGGAAGATTTCCGAACATATATAATCCGGCCGCATTCGTTCTCGTAATTAACGTTAGCGTTTCGATAGAACCAGTCAGTTCATATAAAGCGACAATCGCATCGGCAATCGGTGCACCGCTTGCCTTATCCTTTATCATCCCGCTGACGGTTCCAGTATTTACGTTCTCATCGACGTTCAGGTGGATGTTTACAGAGGCATACTCCTGTGCAGCTAGATGGATCTGATCGCTCTGGTTTGGCAAAAAGTCGGATTTCGTTGCTACGATATAATATTGTCCAATTGGTAAATCAGCAAATAAATACTGCCCTTCGGCATTGGTCACGACAAGCCCTTCACTGAGCGATTCGCAGCCTTGCACCCGGAACAGCTCGACCGTTGCATTATTGATAGGCAGGTTGGTTGAAGTATCTGCAACAATCCCGTACAGTGCATTCTGATTGACATTCGGGTCCGGATGCACCGTTATGTTCGTACGATCCGTTTGATTGCCGACGGCGCTGAGCCCCTCCATTTCCTCGTCCTGCCCAGCATTGAATTTAGGCTGGCTCTGCTGTAGGACATGTTCATCCTCAATAGCCATTCATCATTCCCCCATTAATAGAATTACCGCATGAAGAGACAATCTGAATTATTCTATGTACCGGAATAGGAAAGAGACTCGGGGATTGTCCGTGTAATCGTAAAAAGGCGCTTGCCGCCTGATCAAGCATTCATTGTTATGCCTCATCTAGCGGAAGCAAGGGGTGCGATGGTATTTTCGACGGAAGGTGCATTTTGTCCCTGACAAGCGGCATCTGCTCTGCATTAAATGTAGAGAATTCACCAGAGGGGGAGCGCCATGTTCTGGAATAGAGGAGGGGATGGAACGCATGAAATACATCCTTGGTATCTTTTACGTTAAGGTACCGGAGAGTGGGATTGGCAGGATATGAAACCATGTATACCGTCCTTGGCGTCACACACCATAACGACGGGGCGTCGACGGTAAAATCAGATCCGCTTCTCACTCATATTCATCAAGTTACGTTCCCTTTGTATTTTCGTTACTACGAAATGAAGTGGGGAGGCGTCTTGGGACAGGAGACCTATCTTCTACCCTTCGGTCACTATCCTCTCAATCCGGTGCAAGACTATCTCGGCATGTTTGCCGAAAGGACTGAACCGCAATGAGAGCTCATTTATCATTCTGCCCTTGCAGGCATGTCATGGGAGAGGTAGCAAAATGAAAAACTGTATTGTATTTGGGAACTGCCATGGATTTCCTATTCGCAGATATTTGGCGTCCTCCAGAACATTTCAGCAATCGTACCAGCTGGTTGATGTTCCTCCAATCCAAGCATGCAATCAGGCAATCGGTGTAGGCGATCACTTGTTGAATCAGTGCGATGTGTTCATCTATCAGAGAACGAGCAGTGCATTCGGCCCCTACTTGTCCACCGAGTATCTTTTAAGCAGGCTTCCCGAACGATGCAAGCGCATCAGCATTGGCAATGCTTACTTCATGCCTTATTATCCTCAGTTCACCCCGGACAACAAAGAACCGTTGTTCGGATACGGAGATCAGAATGTGATTCAATTACTGCAGGGCGGAGTGAGCAAAGAACGAATCGTTACTCTATTGTCAGACGAACAATTCTACTCTTCTCAGGATTTAAAGCAGATGTATGCGAACTTCATGGCGGATCTGCGAACCAGAGAAGTCGGCATCGACATCCCGCTTACCGATTTCATCGAGCGCCATTACCGGGAAAGCCATTTGTTCTGCACGGTATGTCACCCCAGATACCACATCATCCGATACTTGGCGATGAACATCTTGGAGCGGTTGGGCATCTCAGGCCAAGAGGTCGCTCACGTTCTTCATGATGTTGATTTTATTGATTTGATACACCCGATATACCCAAGTGTCATCAAACACCTCGATTTGCGCTTTGTGAGGCCGGGAGACCGAAAATATACACTTGGCAGCGAGATGCTGACATTTCCAGAATATATATCGCGCTATGTTGATTATCATAGCCATCCTCAACAGAATGGGAGTATGTCTTGTTCGATTTCATGAAGGAAAAAGACAACCTCAGCCGGCGCATCTCCGGACCAAGGTTGTCTTTCATTAGAGAAAGCTTCAGGACTCAAGAGCATACGTATCAGGATCGGTAATAAAGGGACTCAACTCTCCGACGGAATAGATGTGCAGCTCATGCATGGCCCGGGTGCAGGCGGTGTAGAACAGCTTGCGTTCATCCTCTTCTCCGTACTGTGCATGGGAACCGTTGTAAATGACGACTGCATCGAACTCGACACCCTTGGCGAGATAGGAAGGAATGACGAGCGTCCCGGATTCGAAGGAGGTCGTTTCTTTCCCGATCAGGCGCAGCGGCGTAAACTCTTGCAGCGTCTCATACGCTTGGCGGCTCTCCTCGGCTGTCTTGCAAATGACCGCAATCGTGCGATGTCCGCCCTCCTGCAGCGCGTGGATACGATGTGCAATCCTGTCGATTAGCTCCGACATATCGGCGACTTTTGTTACTGATGGTATGCTGCCATCACGGTTGAATGGCTCTATCGCTTCTCCCGTATCGAGCAACCGGCGTGTAAATTCGACGATCGGCCTCGTAGAGCGATAGCTGCGCGTCAGCACGAACATCTCGGTCTCATCGGCCCCGAACAACGAAGCGAGCGGTGCGAGACCGGATCCGGCGGTGCTATGGGCATATATCGCCTGATTCAAGTCGCCAAGCGCAGTCATCTTGCTGCGCGGGAACATCCGCTTCAGGAAGGCGAACTGGAACGGGGAGTAGTCCTGCGCTTCATCGATGAATACGTGCCGGACGGATGTATTGGTCCGGAAGCCTTCAATCCGCTCTTGCAAGTATAAATAAGGCGTTGCATCTTCATGCGCCAGCTCCGAACGTTCCAGCTTACTGGCTGTCTGCATACAGATGGATGTCCACTGCTGCGGCAGCGCGCCGTTGGGAGCGAATGAGATGGCGAATTCCGGATCCGCAAATAGCTGCTTGTAAATAGCGGGAATGTCAATGAACTTCAGCCGCTTCACCTGCTTCAGCAACGGATGGAATTGCTCCTTCACGATCATGGCGGCCAGCAGCTCCTGCTCGCGGCTGAAATCGTCGAACGATTCCTCAGTATAGCGCTTGTTCCGCTGCAGCTTCTGGAAAGCACGCAAGTAATCTTCTTTATCAAGCAGCTCCATTTCCTCTTCTACCCACGGTTTACTGCGTTCACGACGAGCCAGATTCTTCAACTCATCAAGGAGCCACTCGGCCAGCAGTCCGATTCGGTTCGGAATCGGCAAGGAGCCATCGATGGCGTAGAAGCGCGTCTTAATGCATTCTCCAGTAATCAGCACTTCATCGCGGAACGTTACATCTGTGAATTGCATGCTTTCCTGCAGCAGATACGTGAGATACTGATCAACAACCTCCATAAAGTCACTGGAAGCTTTATAGCGAATTCCTTCGATACGTGCTCCATAGTCGGCATCATTTCTCGCAGTAAGCACATATTCGATCTGCGCAGACGGATCTTCGAGTTGATAGGTCTGGCCAAGCCGATGCTCCAAATATTCCTGGAACGTCGTCTGCTGCATGTTCTCTTCTCCGAGTTCGGGCAGTACGGTGGAGACGTAGCTGTTGAACATCGGGTTGGGGGAGAATAGAACGATATGCTCTGCCCGCAGCGTGTCCCGGTAGCGATAGAGCAAGTAGGCGACCCGCTGCAAGGCGGCGGACGTCTTGCCGCTGCCTGCCGCGCCCTGAACGACGAGCAATCTGCTGCGTTCATTGCGGATGATTCGGTTCTGCTCCTTCTGAATGGTGGCGACGATGCTCTTCATTTGTGCATCTGCCTGTTTGCTGAGCGCTTCCTTCAACAGCTCGTCGCCGATAGTTACGCCTGTATCGAACAGGCTGCGGATACAGGCTTCCCGAATGATGAACTGGCGCTTCAGATCCATCGTGCCCGAAATGGTGCCCCCTGGCGTCTCGTAGTGAGCTGGTCCAGGCGGGTAATCGTAATACAGGCTCGACACCGGGGCGCGCCAATCGTAGATGAGAAATTGATCGCCGCTCTCATTGAGGAAGGAGCCGATGCCGAGGTAGACGCATTCTCCATTCTTGTCTCCATCTTCCGTGAAGTCGATGCGCCCGAAATAGGGCGTGTCCTGAAGCCGCTGCAGCGTGGTCAGTTGGTTGCGGGCATGACGATGAATGCGTTCCCGCTCAGACAGTACTTCTGCCTGCTGCTTCATGCTCGCATAGGTCTCCACCGCATCATCCGGTTCGTCTAGATTCACGGTCACATCGTCCCAGAAAGTTTTACGGAAGTCCACAATATCCTTGTTGATGTCGCCGACCTGCTGCTCAAGGACAGCCATTCGCTTGTGAATTTTGCCGACAATCCGATCGACCCGCTGTTGTTCTTCACGCCAAGTTTGCTTCGTCGTACTCATGGTACCGCTCCTTTGCATACGATTTTAGAGAAAGGTTTGACAAGCGAGCCCTTTTGTGATAATATAATATTGGGATAAAATAATATCTTTCGCGAGCTTCGCTGCCACTCTTTATTGTAGCATGCAATGCCACGATCGTTCAATAGCATACGGTGAAAATGCAAACGGAGACGCCCTGGGCGCCTCCGCTTTTTATTTATTTTTGCTTCACTTGGTCCATCAGGCTGGAGGTTACACGGATTTGAGCAGACAGCGGTAGTGGGCTTTCATATAATCGGTAATTTTGTCGGCGATCAAACGGTGGCCCAGCTCGTTCGGATGAATGCCGTCGGAACAAATGAATTTGCGGAAATCGTATGCCTGTAGAAAGGCTCCCCTTACATCAATCCACTTCGTGTTCATTTCCTCCGCCACTTGAATGATGGCGGCGTTATAGCGCTCATGCCACCAATAGATGCGGCTGACGCTGCCCAGCCAAGAAAGAATGTTGGCCGCGGAAGATTCGTTATTGTTGCTTATCCAGCGGAAATATTTATCCGCATCAAGCGGTGGGAGAGACATGAGCACAGGAACAATGCCGTTGTCTTTCAAGGTGGCAATCATGCTTCGCAACGTGTTCGTGTACCGATCCAAGTTCGTGCGAGGCTCGTGTTGTTCGGACGGATGCTGCGCGATTTGACCCCAATCGAAGTCACAATCGTTTCCTCCGAATTCCAGCAGTACGATGTCGGGCCGCTTGTTCAGCACATCATGCTGCAGCTTCTCCGCCCCTTTTGTAATCAGACAGCCGAACCTTCCGGCATTGTGCAGCATTCCTTTGAGACGATGCTGCACGATTTGGGCAAAGCTGTTGCCAGACATCGAGTACTTTCCCTTCTCATCATCATACACAATCCCTTTGGCAATCGAGTCTCCATATAAGACAACGTTGTAGTGCTCCTTAAATTGCATGCTTCCATCTCCCCTCCAATTAAATGATACATCTATTAATATGAACATATCGGTATGTAGTATTCAAAACCACGTAAAGTAATAACTGTATTATATCATGAAATATAGATGTGTAAATATCAAATATTATACACGCGCAATGTTGTTTGAATATATTAGTTCGTAGTATGATGATGGGAAACAGAGACGGAGATCGCGTAAACGGGATCAAATAAGAGGAGATAATGATGAACGAACCTATTCAAGACTTATTACGGGAACTCGTGAATACACCGGAGATTGAAGTATCCGACATTCCGAAGCTTGATTTATATATGGACCAGGTCATTACGTTATTCGAGAACACGTTGGAGCAGACGAAACGGAACGCTGATGACAAGCTGTTGACCAAGACGATGATTAACAATTATACGAAGGATAAGATTTTGCAGCCGGCTCAAAACAAAAAGTATTCGCCCGAGCACATCATTCAGATGGTTCTTATTTATCATTTGAAGCAATCGCTCTCTATCGGAGATATTAAGACCCTCTTCCAAAGCACGCTTCATCAAGACGGTGTCGACTTGTGGCAGGTGTACCGTGATTTCTTGGAACATAAAGGAGAGCAGTCCAGACAAATTGAAATGCAGATGAACGAACAGATTGCGGCGCTGGAGCGTGTGGATAATGAGCAGGAACGAATGCTGCTGACGGTTCTTGCCCTGACTCATCATGCTAACATCTATAAACGTCTGGCCGAGAAACTGATTGATCAACTCAAATAACAGTTGTGAACCGGTAGCAATATGCTATCGGTTCTTTTTTTGTACAATTCGGGGTGGAAGATGTCTTCTATCTTCCTGAAGAAGGTATGCCCGTTCGATTCTTTGCCTCACTCTCCCCTCTATTCAGAACAGCAGCAAGCCGCTCTCTTGGTTGTTTCACGTTGTTTACAACTCTCCCATACAGTTGGAAAGGATAATACCGAGGATAAGGCAGATTTCGTTCACCATGATTTGAAGCGGCCGATTATGACGGCAGTTAGCCTAACGGGGTCCAGAGTCGTTATCAGATTTGCTGCCTCCTGATGGAAGGGGAGAATGAAGCAAAAGGGCGGATGGAGCGAAGCACCTTCTGTCTGAACGAAGGGCACCTAAGTTTATCTATGACGCCGCAAGGAAATAATGTATCCAAAAATGCTTTTTAAATAAGGGAGAAGCAATGGAAATCAACTTCGATGAGGCAGCGCTTGCCCCGGATCAGGCGCTTGAGGCCACAACACATCCGCTACAGACCAGCCTGCAAGCAAATTTGCAGCATATTCAAGAGACAGTCGGGAATAGCACCGACATCATTATAAGGGAAGTGCCCATCGGCAAGACCGGTGAACAAAAAATCGCGGTTATTTATACAGATGGCTTGGCGGACAGTAAAGTTGTTATCGACTTCATTATGGAGACGTTAATGCTGGACGTAAAGCAGCTGGATATGAGTGAAACGGCAATTTCAGCACCGAATATCGTTCAAATTTTGAAAGATTATGTGATCACGGTAGGTGAAATCAAAGAAGTCGCAGATTTTGAGTCGTTGTTCAATTCGATATTGTCGGGAGACACATTTATTTTGCTGGACGGTTATGCGACGGGGCTCGCTGTCGGCACTCAAGGATGGAAAGACCGCGGAGTGAGTGAACCGTCGAGTGAATCCGTTGTACGCGGACCGCGCGAAGCCTTCTCGGAAACGCTGCGTACGAACACTGCCTTGCTGCGGCGCAAAATCAAGAGTCCGAATCTCTGGTTGGAAACGAAGCAAATCGGGCAGGTAACGAAGACGAACGTCGCCGTCATGTACATCAAGGGTATCGTCGACGACAAGGTTGTCAAGGAGGTTCATGCGCGTCTGGACCGAATCGATACGGACGGCATTCTGGAGAGCGGATATATCGAAGAATTCATTCAAGATGAGACGTACACACCATTCCCCACCATTTACAACTCGGAACGTCCGGACGTGATTGCCGCGGAACTGCTGGAGGGAAAGGTAGCCATTCTGGTAGACGGCACTCCATTCGTTCTTGTCGTTCCAGCCTTGTTCGTCAGCTTCCTCCATTCAGCGGAGGATTATTATTTTCGCGCTGATATCAGCAGCCTTGTCCGTATTTTGCGCTACATCGGCATCTTTATCGCTTTGCTCGGTCCGTCCTTGTACGTCGCGATCACGACGTTCCACCAGGAAATGCTGCCGACGCAGCTGTTGATTAGTCTGGCGGCGCAACGGGAAGGTGTTCCGTTTCCCGCCTTTATCGAGGCGGTCATGATGGAGGTAACCTTCGAGATCTTGCGGGAAGCCGGTCTTCGCATGCCGCGAATGATTGGACCGGCGGTATCTATTGTCGGTACGCTCGTTATCGGACAAGCGGCTGTAGAGGCGGGAATTATTTCGGCAGCGATGGTTATCGTCGTCTCGACAACGGCCATATGCAGCTTTGTGTTCCCTTCTTACAGCATGTCTAACTCGATTCGAATGCTGCGATTTCCGCTCATGATTCTGGCCGCTTCCTTTGGGTTGTTCGGCATCATCATCGGGCTTATCGCGATTGTGCTTCATTTGAGCAGCTTGCGTTCGTTTGGTGTTCCCTATATGAGTCCATTTGCGCCGTTAATTCCGACGGATCAGAAGGATGCGATATTCCGGCTGCCGCAGTGGGCTTTACTTTCGCGTCCGCGTCTTATCGGCAAGAAGAACTTGATTCGCAAGCAAATTCCTGAAAATCAGAAGCCCAAATCAAGAGAATGAAGCACTTCAGAGTCATCGGCAGAAAAGGAGTTGGGGCCGTGAAGCGCAAGGCAGCCTTGTTAATATGTGTTCTGTTGGTATTCATCGCCGGATGCTGGAGCCGTCGTGAATTGAACGATCTTGCGATTGCGGTGGGATTCGGCATCGATCGGTCGGGGGAGCAATATGAGGTGTCGGTCCAGGTGGTGGATCCGGGCGAAGTGGCCACCAAGAGGCCGGGCAGTCAGCGTTCTCCGGTCACCATGTACCATGCAAAAGGAAAGACGGTGTTCGAGGCCATTCGGAGAATGACGACGGTCACTCCGAGAAAGGTTTATTTTTCCCAGCTTCGGATGTTCATTATCGGGGACGAACTAGCCAGAGAAGGAATCAGGGAAGGGTTGGATTTCTTGTCGCGGGATCACGAGCTGCGCACCGACTTCTACATTGCCGTAGCCAAAGATTTGACTGCGAAAGAAATATTGTCGTTCTACACCCCATTAGAGAAAATACCGGCCAGCAAGATGCATAATTCACTCGACGTGTCGGATAAATCTTGGGGACCGACCGCAGCCATGAAGCTGGATGAGCTGATTAAGGATCTTGTAAGCGACGGGAAAGAGGCGGTATTGACGGGGATTACCATTCTAGGGGATCCGGAAGAGGGCACCAAGAGGAAGAATGTGCAAATGATCGATTCGCCTGCATTTTTAAAATATTCAGGAATTGGCGTATTTCAGGAGGACAAGCTGGTTGGCTGGCTAAATGAAAGAGAAAGTAAGGGATACAGCAACATTACGGACACGTTGAAAAGCACGATTATTAATGCGCCTTGCCCCGAGGGGGGAAGGGTGGGAATTGAAGTGATTCACTCCAAATCGAAAATGAAAGGAAAGGTCAGAAACGGCAAACCGGAAGCAGAGGTTGAGATCCGCACTGAGGCCAATATCGGCGAAGTTGAATGCAAGCTGGACCTGACGAAAGAAAAAACGATCAACAGACTGGAACAGGAATTCGAGAAGATCATTCAACAAAATGCGGAGCAAGCAATCAAAAAAGCGAAGTCTTTAGAAGCGGATATATTCGGGTTCGGGGAAGCGATTCACCGAAGCAATCCACGTTATTGGAACACGATCAAGAATGATTGGAGACGCCAGTTCGTCGATTTGCCCGTACACATCAAGGTGGATGTGAAAATCAGACATATGGGGACAGTCAGCAGCCCGTTTTTCAATCAATTAAAGGAGTAACCGGACATGTGGTCAAGCTTGGCAATGATAGCGGTTGCTGCGGCGATTCTGAAGCTGGAGGCCCCATACCTGAAGAAGAGACAGTTGACAAAAGAGCTGCGGGTATTTTACTTTCTCCTCTTGTCGGGAACGATTTTGAGCATCGCCATGCTGATGAATGTGGAACTTCCGAACCCGATGCGCTTGGTTCATGCGGTCTATAAGCCCTTGAGCGATTGGTATACCAGTGTGCTAAAATAGCGGCTTCTAGCGGTTTGTGGAGGAAGGAGGGAAGCATATATGCTGGACAAAGGAAAAATCAGCACGCGTCAATTGACAATCATCGTCGCCTTATTTATGGTCGGAAGCTCCATCTTAATCATTCCGTCATATCTTGCGACTTATGCGAGCCAAGATGCTTGGATCTCGGCACTTTTGTCGATAGCGACGGGGTTGGCGGTGTTGCCCTTATATATTGCACTGGGCAATAAGTATCCCGGCAAGACGCTGGCTCAATTTATGGAAGATATCCTCGGCATGTGGCTCGGAAAGGCGGTGTCTCTTTTCTTTTTGGCTGCCTTTCCATTTACCATGGCTGCCTTTTCATTGAGAAATATCGGGGATTTCATGACGACGCAAATTATGCCCGATACTCCGATTCAAGCCATTCATATTATATTTCTGATCGTGGTCATCATCGGAGTGAGACTGGGATTGGAACCGATTATGCGGGCAGCGGAAATTATCTTTCCCTGGTTCATTCTGCTATTTGTATGCTTTGTCATCTTCATTTCTCCGCAAATTAAGTGGGAGAACATTTTGCCGGTGCTTGAAGGCGGCATGAAGCCGGTCATCGGAGCGGGAGTCCCGTTCACCGCCTTCCCGTTTATGGAGACTGCAGTATTTTTGATGATTTTTCCGCATGTCAATCGCCCAGATAGGGTAGGACGCGCCTTGTTCTGGGGAATTGTAATTGGGGGTGCGGTATTGTTCATTATTACAATGATGTCCGTGCTGGTAATGGGCCCAGATACGACCGCCCGCTTAATATATCCGAGCTATGCGCTTGCAAAAAAGATAAGCATCGGCAATTTCTTGGAACGTATTGAAGGGCTGATGGCCATCATTTGGTTTTTCACGATTTATTTCAAACTGACGCTGTTGTACTATATTTCGGTTATCGGTTTCGCCCAGAGCTTGAGCCTGAAAGAGTACCGATTTCTCACCATCCCACTGGGGATTATTCTCATCGTTTACTCGATCTTGATTTCTCCGAATACGTCCTTTTGGTTCGAAATGTATACGACCTGGGCGCTGCATGCCATTACGTTAGGACTGGTGCTGCCGGCACTGCTGCTGGCTGTGGCCGCCATTCGCGGCAAAGGCGCGGCGAAGGCGGCTGCAACTTCAGCTTCGGAGGAACAGACTCAGCCCGACACGTAATCAGGGGTGCGGGTGCTCTCTGCCGACACCGGAATATGCGCAAAGGTAGAGAAATCGAATAATCCCATATCCGTCAGCTTCAGCTCGGGTATAACGGGCAGACACAGGAAGGACAACGTGACAAACGGATTGAACTCGCTTGAAGCGCCGATCTGGGATAATGCTTGATTTAGTTGTTTCATATGGTAAAGCGCCTCGACATAATTGCCGGTGGACATTAATCCGGCCAAGGGCAGCTCGATGGCCGCGAGCACGATGCCCCCGCTCGCAACGGCCAATCCGCCCTCCATATGGCGCAGCGCCTGAACGGCGGTAAGCATATCCTGATCATTGCTTCCCGCCACGACAAGATTATGGGAATCATGGGCCACGGTAGAAGCGATTGCACCAGATTGGATGCCGAAGCCTTTGACGATGCCGAGCCCTATGTATCCGGTATGGTGATGCCGTTCCAACACGGCGATCTTCAGTTGGTCTCTATCCACGGATGGGTGGAAACATCCGTCCACCGTATCGACTTCCTCAATGAGATGCGTCGTAATGAGGCTATTCGGATTGATGCCGATAATATGGCAGCGGCGATCTTCATGCAGCTGTATCTGCAATTCCCGTTCCGTTATCTCGGGCAGGTGGACCGTCTTCAGCAGCCGGGACGGAATCTCGGCGGCCTGCAACTGCGGCCCGGTGTATTGACCGTTCGCGCCGACCAGAATGCCTGCTTTATACACCTGGGCAATCGAGAGATGCTCCAGGTCGTCGAGCAGCAGCAAGTCGGCCTCATATCCGGGAGCGATCGCCCCTGTAGCATGGAGTCCGAAGCACTCTGCCGCATTAAGGGAAGCCATCTGTATGGCCTGTAGCGGATTAAGCCCGCAGCGTATAGCCAGACGCGCGTTATGATCGACGCTGCCTTCCTGCAGCAGCTCGTCCAAATGCTTGTCATCGGTGCAGAATACACAGCGGCGGGCATTGCTCGCGGTAACCACAGGGATGAGCGCTTCGACATCCTTGGCGACGGAGCCTTCGCGAATCATAACGTACATGCCTCGCTGCAGCCGAACCTTGGCTTCCTCGGCCGTAACGCACTCGTGGTCGTTGCGAACCCCGACCGCACGGTACACATTGATGGCCTCTTCATCGAGTCCCGCGCCATGACCGTCAATCATCCCGCCATGTTGGTGCGAGGACAACAATTTATCAAGCATTCCGTCATCGCCGCGGCGCACGGAAGGATAGTCCATCACTTCGGCCAATCCCAATACGCGGGGATGGGAGTAGAACGGCTCTAAGCTGGCTGCGTCTAGCTTCGCGCCGGCATGCTCGAACGGAGTAGCCGGGACGCAAGATGGCAGCATGACATATACGTCAAGCGGCAGATTGTCAGAGGCATCGAGCATATATTGAATTCCGTCCGTGCCCGCCACATTCGCGATCTCATGAGGATCGGCAATGACGGTCGTGACGCCGTGAGGGAGTACGACGCGAGCGAACTCTGCCGGCGTAACCATAGCGGATTCAATATGAACATGAGTATCGATGAAAGATGGGGAGATGTAGCGCTGCTCTGCATCGATGACCCGGACGCCTTCATAACTGCCGCCGATGCCGACAATGACGCCGTCCACAATCGCGACATCCCCTTCGATAATTTCCAGATTGAATACATCGATAATTCGTCCATTCGTAATGACAAGCTCGGCAGGTTCTGTTCTGCCAGCGGCAGAAATTCGTTTCTTCCAATGCTGCTTGCTCCCATTCATTCTATTCTCATTCCTTTGCTCGTTATAGGATGATAGCTTTGGTTTACCATTTACCTGTTCCAGATCGATGCGAGTACAACAAAAAAACTCTAGTTCAGCAACTAGAGTTTGACGGCAAGGAACAAGAACACGCCTGTCGTTGCGGATATGAAATTCCGCGCACAAGCGCTCTCTTCCTCGTAGTCAAACTATTTACGGTAGTTTGGTAGAGACGGCTGGACCATATTTCCAATGTTATACGAAGAACGGTATATTCGGTTGAATTCTCTACATTGTATAAGCCTGCCATATTTACGTCAACTCAACAGGAAAAAATAGGCGGCGGAATGCGTTTGACATTGATTTTATACGGAAATATAATTAGGTTACTAAATAAATTGGATACCTAATTAATAGGTATACTAACTAATGTTCAAGGTGGTAATTGAGATGACGGATAACACAACTGCGCATAAATTGCTGCAGGCTTTTATGCAATTCAACAAGGCGGAGTGGAATCGTCGTACGATAGAAGGCCATAAGCCGAGTGAGATGACGGTGATGTTCTGTATTAAAAAGAAAATGAAGCCGAACACGCCCGGCATGATGGTGTCGGAAATCAGCAGTCTGCTGCACGTAACCTCGCCGACGATTACGCAGCTTATAAAAGGCCTGGAGACCAAGGGATTGGTGGAACGCACGATCGACCCTTCCGATCGCCGTGCGGTTCGCATCAAGCTGACCGACAAGGGGGAGAAGGTGACCGCGAAGGCAGAGGCGGTATTTAACTTGTCTTTTAATGGACTAATTTCGTATTTGGGAGAAGAGGAGAGCAATCTCCTCGCGGATTTGTTGTTCAAAGTATTTACGTATTACAAGGAAAATCCCGTATGTTTAGAGGATATCGAGTCGAGCGGAGATGATGAAGCATGATGAAATTGTTTCGATTTTTACGACCGTACCGCATTCCGATCGGATTTGTGCTTGCGCTTGTTTTTGTGCAGTCACTGTCCGATTTATACTTGCCGACACTGATGTCGGATATTGTGGATACGGGGATTGTGCAAGGGGATACGCCCTATATTTTGAGAATCGGGGGCTTTATGCTGCTCGTTGCAGCTGGGGGCATGATCTGCTCGATCGGAGCGAGCTATTTGTCATCCAAGGTAGCCGCGGGATTCGGCAGACTGCTTCGCGGCAAGGTGTTCGCCCATGTGGAGAACTTCTCGTTGCAGGAGTTTGACAAGATTGGGACGGCTTCGCTTATTACGCGGACGACCAATGACATTACACAGCTGCAGCAAGTGTTGATTATGATACTGCGCATGATGGTCAGCGCACCGATGATGTGTATCGGCGGTATCATTATGGCCGTATCCAAGGATGCGAAGCTGACGCTTGTGCTGGCGGTTGCCATACCGCTGCTTGCCCTGGCTATCTTCGCGGTGGCAAGCAAAGGAATTCCACTGTTCAAGGCGATGCAGGTGAAGCTGGACAAATTGAATCTGGTGCTGCGCGAAGGTCTTACCGGCATCCGGGTTATCCGCTCCTTTAATCGCATCGATCACGAGAAGGAACGCTTTAATGAGGCCAACCAGGACTTGACCAACACGGCGGTGAAGGTCAACCGCATCATGGCTTCGCTCATGCCGCTCATGATGTTGGCGATGAACTTCTCTACCATTGCGATTATTTGGTTCGGCAGCATTCGCATCGACAATGGACATATGCAGGTAGGGAGCTTGATGGCGTTCATTCAATACGCTATGCAAATCATGTTCTCACTCATTATGGTTTCAATCATCTTTGTTATGATTCCGCGTGCTTCCGCTTCGGCCGCCCGGATTAACGAGGTGCTGAACATGCAGTCGGATATCAAGGATGCTGCGCAGGTGAAGCAAGCGAATCGCGAGCGTGGATACATCGAGTTCAACGATGTAACCTTCAGCTATCCGGGCGCGGAACAACCGGCAATTTCCAATATCTCTTTCAGCGCAAGCCCAGGCGAGACGACGGCAATTATTGGCGGCACCGGCTCAGGTAAATCTACGCTGCTCAGCCTCATTCCGCGCTTCTATGACGTGGACAGCGGCAGCATTATGGTTAACGGCGTAGATGTACGCGAGATGGCGCAGCAAGACGTGCGCTCGAAGATTGGATTCGTTCCACAGAAGGCCGTGCTCTTCACAGGCACGATTAACGATAATATTTGCTACGGCAAGCAAGACGCGACAGACGAAGAAATACGCCATGCTGCGAATATTGCTCAAGCGACCGAGTTTATTTCTGCCATGCAGGACGGCTTCGACTCTGAGATTGCGCAAGGCGGATCGAATGTATCAGGCGGGCAGAAGCAGCGCTTGTCCATTGCGCGGGCGCTAGTAAGGAGACCGGAAATATACGTGTTCGACGACAGCTTCTCCGCACTGGACTTCAAGACCGATGCGAAGCTGCGCGCAGCGTTGAAAGAAGAGACGACTGAATCCACTGTACTGCTCGTAGCACAGCGTGTAAGCACGGTCATGGACGCCGATCGGATCATCGTACTGGATGAAGGTCGCATTGCAGGGATCGGCACGCATAGGCAACTGATGGATTCCTGCAGCGTATACCGGGAAATCGTATCCTCACAGCTGTCAGAGGAGGAGATTGCATGAGTGAACAACAAAGAGGGCCGAAGCCTGGCGGACATAGAGGACCGATGGGTCCAGGTATGTCGATGCCGGCAGAGAAAGCGAAGGATTTCAAGGGCACATTGAAAAGACTGATGGGCTATTTAAAGCCTCGCAAATACCAATTGATTACCGTATTTATTATGGCGGTGCTTAGTACCGTATTCACCATTGTCAGCCCGAAAATTATGGGTAAGGCGACGACCAAGCTGTTCGAGGGTTTGATGACAGGCACGGGTATCGATTTTGAGTACATCTGGCAAATACTGCTCGTCTTAATCGGACTGTATCTGGTAAGTGCCATGTTCAGCTATATTCAACAATATTTGATGGCTGGCGTAGCGCAGCGCATCGTGTACGACATGCGGAAGCAGGTCAATGCTAAGCTGTCGCGCTTGCCGCTGAAATATTTTGACTCGCGCACTCATGGTGAAATTTTGAGCCGGGTGACGAATGACGTCGATAATATAAGCAGCACGCTGCAGCAGAGCTTGACGCAGCTCATTACATCGGTAATTACGATTATCGGGGTTATTGTGATGATGCTGACGATTAGTCCGTTAATGACGCTCATCTGCATCCTGACGCTTCCGCTCAGCTTCGTGGTCACGATAATGATTGCTAAGCGTTCGCAGAAGCATTTTAAAAGTCAGCAGACTTCGCTCGGACATTTGAACGGACATGTCGAAGAAATGTACACCGGACACAAAATCGTTAAAGCATTCGGCCGCGAAGACAAATCGCTAGATGAATTCAATAAAATTAACGATAAGCTGTATGATTCCAGCTGGCGCTCTCAATTCATTTCCGGTATGATAATGCCGCTCATGTCCTTCATTGGCAACATTGGCTATGTGTTAATTTGTGTTGTCGGCGGCGTTCTTGTCACGAAGAGAACGATTGAAATCGGGGATATCCAGGCATTCATTCAATACGCTAGACAGTTCACCCAACCGATTGCCCAAGCGGCCAACATCGCCAATATGATTCAGTCGACCATCGCTTCTGCGGAACGGGTATTCGAAGTGCTCGACGAGGAAGAGGAGGTGCAGGAAGCGGCCAACGCGGCAACGATTGCTCAGCCGCAAGGCGATGTTCGCTTCGAGCATGTTCAGTTCGGCTATAAGGAAGATGCGATGTTGATTGAAGACATGAATATCGATGTGAAGCAGGGCCAGACGATCGCTATCGTCGGACCGACAGGCGCAGGGAAGACGACGCTCATCAACCTGCTCATGCGCTTCTATGAGATTAATGACGGGGCAATCACGATTGACGGTGTGAACATCACTGACCTGAAGCGCGGCAGCTTGCGCAGCATGTTCGGCATGGTGCTGCAGGATACGTGGCTATTTAACGGAACCATTCGTGATAACATCGCTTACGGCCGAGCAGGGGCTACAGAGCAGGATGTAGTCCGGGCTGCTAAGGCAGCGCATGCCGATCATTTTATCCGCACGCTTCCAGACGGCTACGATACGGTTCTGAATGAAGAAGCGTCAAATATATCGCAAGGTCAGAAGCAGCTCTTGACGATTGCCCGCGCCATCTTGGCCGACCCGGCCATATTGATTCTGGATGAGGCGACAAGCAGCGTAGATACGCGTACCGAAGTATATATCCAGAAGGCAATGAATGAGCTGATGAACGGCAGAACGAGCTTCGTCATTGCCCACCGCTTGTCCACGATTCGTGATGCCGATCTCATTCTCGTCATGGATCGAGGCAGTGTCATAGAGAAAGGCAACCACGAGCAGCTGCTGGAACAAGACGGGTTCTACGCCGATCTGTACAACAGCCAGTTCTCGGGCGGAGGGGTCCGGAAGGAAGTCGTTTAAACGCAAATTATTTGCTTGCAGGGCGTGCTTCAAGCCTATCCTTATCTTTATCCTGTGTGATGAGGAGGAGGGGCTTGGGCACGTCTTTTGTGTTGGTAAAATATCGGTTATGATAAATGTAGGACTTCAAGGGTGATTATAAGATTCGATGTCGAATGTGCTTCTAGATTGACTTCGTGCTCAAAAGTGAGCTTTTTGAGCAACCTCTTAAAGAAAACGTGGAAGGGGATAGAGTAGTGGCACTGATCAATTGCAGTTTTTATTCCGAAGCATTAGGGTTTAATACGTCCATGACCGTCATTCTGCCACAGAACACGACGACTCAGTACGGGATGGAAAATGTCGCGGTGTCCAAGCAGCTTCATCCTACGCTGTTCCTGCTGCATGGACTGTCGGATGATGATTCGACTTGGCTGCGGCGCACCTCGATTGAGCGGTATGTCGCCGCACTGGGGATCGCTGTCGTCATGCCGCAAGTGCAGCGCAGCTTCTACACCGATATGGCTTATGGGTATAAATATTGGACATTTTTGACGGAAGAGCTGCCTGCGATTGCACGGGACTTCTTCCCGTTATCTCCAGCGCGCGAACATAATTTCGTCGCCGGGCTGTCCATGGGCGGTTACGGCGCATTCAAATGGGCGCTGTCCCATCCAGACCGTTTCGCGGCAGCGGCGAGCTTATCCGGCGCGGTCAATATGGCGAACCCGTACTTCCGCGATAATATGATGCCGATGGATTATAAGCTGGTCTATGGCCAAGAGAAAATATCGGATACCCCGAATGACTTGTTTCACCTGCTCGCACAATGTGAGCGGACAGAAGGCGCAAAGCCGATGCTGTATCAATGCTGCGGCACCGAGGATTTCTTGTATGAAGATAATGTATTATTCCGCGATGCGGTACGGCAGACGGCTCTTGATTACACATACGATGAGGGTCCAGGTACGCATGATTGGGCCTATTGGGACGCCCGGATTCAGGATGTGCTTCGCTGGCTGCCGCTGAACAACAAGGAACAGTCATAGAACAGGAGAACCATACGAATGTGGATGTCAGAAGCAATCAACTTTTTGGCGAAGTGGATTGTCGTTATCAATTTTTTGTTTGCGGCGGTCATCATCTTTCTGGAGCGGCGCAACGTCGGCGTAACATGGGCGTGGCTTATGCTGCTGCTATTCTTGCCGTACGTTGGCTTTCTCGTTTACATTTTAATTGGACAAAATCTGGCGCGCCGAAAAGTATATAAAATAAAGCCGCGCACCGAGCGGCTCGTACGAGATGAAATTGCCGTTCAGGTACGGCAGATGCAGCAAGGGGAGTTTTTTTATCGACAGCCTTCCAATCAGAAATATGAGCAATTAATTTACATGAATCTGGCGAACAACTACTCGCCTTTAACGCAGAACAATGAGGTCGACATTATAACGGATGGTCATGAAAAAATTGATGCGCTCATTGCACGCATACATAGCGCTACGAACCATGTTCATCTGCTCTATTACAAATTGGCAGGGGATGAGACGGGCAGAAGGGTCATCGATGCTTTGACAGCCCAAGCAGAGCAAGGGCTCGAGGTGAGGCTGCTGTACGACGACATCGGTTCGCCTGGTTTGAAGGAGGACGCGTTGCAAGGCTTGCGGGCAGCAGGGGGAGAGGTTTATCGATTTTTCCCGTCCCGGATTCCGTATTTAAATCTGCGAGTCAACTACCGCAACCACCGCAAAATTGCGGTCATCGACGGAGAGGTAGGCTTTGTCGGCGGGTTCAATATCGGGAATGAGTACTTGGGACTGGACCCGAAAATTGGGCATTGGCGCGACACGCACCTTGTGCTCAAGGGAGATGCTGTTCACCGGCTGCAGGCGCAGTTCATGCTTGATTGGTCGATTGCGGCGCAACAATATATTCCGTTTGCTCCAACCTACTTTCCGGATATCAATACGAACGGCAGCAAGGCTGTACAAATCGTGGCGAGCGGACCGGATTCGGACAAGCAGCAAATCCGCAACGGCATGATCAAGCTCTTTTTTGAGGCGAAGGAACGCATCTACTTGCAGACGCCGTATTTAGTGCCAGATGACAGTGTGCTCACAGCGCTTAAGGTCGCCGTCCAATCGGGGGTGGATGTGCGCATCATGATACCGAGAAAAGGAGACAGCCGGGTTGTGCAGTGGGCCTCCAATTCGTATCTGGGAGAGCTGCTCCGCGCGGGAGCGAAGTGCTACTGGTATGAGAAAGGATTTCTCCATGCCAAAACGGTCGTGGTGGACGGGCAAGCGGCTTCTGTCGGCACAGCCAATATGGACCACCGCAGCTTCGAGTTGAACTTCGAAGTGAATGCCTTCGTCTATGACGACGGGATCGGTGCGCGGTTGGAGCGTATATTCGAAGACGATATGCGGGATGCGCGCCTCTTGACGTGGCCCGAATACAAGCGGAGAGGCATCGGCAGCCGCTTCGTCGAATCGATCTCCCGCCTGCTCTCGCCGATATTGTAGAATGTAAGCTGGAGCCTGTTCACGTGCAGTCTTTTCACTAACAGCGAGCCATTCCCCTTATACAAGCGATGGATGGAGGTGGCTCGCTTGTTGAGCATAATCATACCTAAATATGGACATACTTGACATGTCCTGCGGTTTCACACTACAATTCGTAGTGGGGAGGTCGTGCTGTGATGAAGATTCAGAACTTCAAGTTTCACGAGAGCGGAATGAATCGTTTCTTCGGGCCGCTGGAAGCCAAGATTATGAACATCTTGTGGGATGGCAACGAAATGACGATCAAAGATGTTCAGAAGAAGCTGGAGCAAGAGAAGAATGTCAATTTCAATACCGTTATGACGGTGATGAACCGGTTGGTAGAGAAGGGGATTCTGCTCAAGCGGACGGAAGGAAGAACTTCGTTATTTCGCCCGGTGTTATGCCGCGACTCGTTCCTGGATACCCAATCCAAGGAGCTGACGCACGAGCTGATGGATGAATTCGGCCCTCTTGTGGTCAATCACATGCTCGATGCATTGGAGGATGTAGATGAAGGACTGTTGGATAAGCTCGAGCAAAAAATAAAACAGTGGAAAAAGGACACGTAATCCATGTGGAATAATCGATCAAAGCTGATTTTTGGGTCGTCCGTTCTGATTGCGGCAATTGTTCTATTTCAGATGGGGATGTACTCGATGCAAGTTCTCGCAGGCTGGGAACTGCATTTTAACCTCGTCGAGGTATGCTCGACGTTGATGCAGAATTACGGCTTGTCCACGTTTGCTTACGCTCTTGATGCTTTAGTCTTTTATACGTTGTTCTTAATGCTGTTCGCTGTAGTGAGACAGATCGTGCTTTCCAAGAATGCCTATAAAAGATTAAAGACCTATCGGCATGAATGGCACACCACAGCCTTCAATTACTCCTATAACGGTGGTAAAGAACGCATCATCGTCATTGATCATCACGCGCCGATTGCGTTTACGATGGGCTTGTGGAAGCCGAGAATTATTATTTCCACCGGGCTGATGGAGCTGTTGGACAGCAATGAGCTCGAAGCGGTCATCTATCATGAGATGTATCACCAGAAGCATAGAGACCCGATTAAGACCTTTGCGGTATCACTGTTCGCATCGGTTATGTGGTACCTTCCGATCCTGAAATGGTCTAGACAAAAATATAAAATCGTCAGAGAAGTGCTGGCGGACCATTATGCGATCAGTCGGCTTGGGACACCGGCACACTTGGGAAGCGCCCTGTTCAAAATGCTAAAACGCGGCCAAACGGCACCGATGCCGTTCTCCTATGTGTCATTTGCTGACACGTCGATCAACTACCGCATTCAACAGCTAGTCGAACCGGAGACGGATGATTCGTGGAAGCTGCCGTTTACGCCGGCGATGATCTCGCTGCAGGTGCTGCTTGTGTTGTGCGCTATGTTTATTGTTGCGTTGTCCTAATTTTTTATCATATAGCACTACTTTTTATCATATAGCACTACAGTATGTAGTTTGAAAAATGTACAATCATTCAAATGAGGAGGATTTCATTATGTTTGCAAACAAAGGAACAGGTTCTTTAATTATTCGTCTGGTGCTTGGTATTATTTTCTTCGTGCACGGATTGCAAAAATTCCAGGGTGGGATTGAAAATACGTCCGGATTTTTCGACAGCGTAGGTATTCCTGGATTTATGGCGTATGTCGTTGCCGCGATCGAGCTGGTAGGGGGCATCTGCTTGGTGCTTGGCCTCGGTACGCGCATCGTTTCCGGTGCATTTTTTATCATCATGCTGGGCGCGGTTGCGACGGTCAAATGGTCAATGGGCTTCGTCGGCGGTTACGAACTCGATGTGGCGTTAATGGCGATGTCTCTGCATTTGCTCGTAAGCGGCAGTTCCTTGCTTTCTCTTGACCGGATGATGTTCGGCCGTGCTGCAGACCAAAATAACGCCTAATTGGATATTGAAAGGTTGTTCAAATTGAACACGGACTATAAGCAATAAGCTTCATCCCCTTCCCGTTCGTCCGCAAGCCGGTGTCTGTATCAACAGATGCCGGCTTGTTTTATGATCGGCAACCGATTTGTAGTTCAAAACGTAATCCATATATACTTATCTGTGTGCAGAGAAAATTACAGTCCCGGAGGTCGCGATGTTCAAGGATCGGAAAACGTTATATTATTTAGGTTTATTCACTATTGGCTTGGTGCTGTACAAGCTTGTTGACAATATCGATAACGTAATGGGCGTTGTCGTTTCATTTTTAACCATGCTTACGCCGCTCTTCATTGCTTTTTTCATTGCGTATTTGCTGCGGCCGCTCGTGAACGTATTGGAGAGAACATTGCTGGCTAAGACCCGATTGAAGCGAATGTACAGCATATTGCTCGTGTACACGTTATTTTTGGGAATTATCGTGCTGTGCATCACGGTGATTACGCCAAGGGTCATCACCAGCGTCAGCAATCTCCTTACCAACATGCCGAGCTATCTGGCGAGCACTGACGTATGGATACGATCGAATGTGCTGGAGCAAGAATGGTTTATCCGTTCGGGATTAGGCGAGAAGCTCGGATCGTACTTGAGTTCCGTCTCTAGTCAAATCAGCGACTTTCTCAAGTTGATTTTGAACAATTTGCTGTCCAGTCTGCTTTCACTCACTTCCACGCTGCTTAATTTAGTCATCGGCTTTATCATTTCGATTTATCTGTTGAAGGATAAGGAGAAGATTGGCGGGGGCTCTACCAAAATATTGTATGCGCTGCTGTCCAAGGGGCGGGCTGACTCGATTATTGCGATCGTCAAGCGGACGGACAACATCTTCTCACAATATTTCGTCGGCGTTATCTTGGATGCGACGGTTATTGGCACCATTGTGTTTGCAGGCCTGCTCATCCTGCAATCGCCGTACGCGCTGCTATCCAGCCTGATTGTGGCGGCAACGAATGTCATTCCGTATTTCGGGCCGTTCATGGGTATGGTCGTTGTCGGCATCATTACGCTGTTCGTGTCCCCTGCCCAGACATTGTGGATTGTTCTGTTCATTTTCCTGGTGCAGCAATTGGACGGGTACCTCATTGGACCCAAAATTTTGGGCAACAAGGTGGGGATTGGCCCGATCTGGATTATACTCGCAATTATTATCGGCGGCGGATGGTTCGGCATTATCGGCATGTTTATATCCGTACCGATTGTGGCCGTCATCAAAGCCGGCTTCGATTCTTTCATTAGCCGGAGAATTGCCGCCCGCTGACAGCGGATGGCTTCCCTCAACACTAGACGGAGTCTCTGCCAATATGGCGGACTCCGTCTTTTTTCAGATCATGATGCTTTCACCCAGCGCGGTTATGTACCCAACACCTTCTTTTCACGTGGTCGGCTTGACGTCAGGCAATCCTTGCGTCTCGCTTCCCTCTATGGTTGGTTGGTCATGGCGGCATTTCCCACAGGATTGTTTTTTAGTAGTCGTTGGTGTTTCGTCATGTCAATACGTACCTTTCAAAATCAGGTATACTATTGGCAATGGGACTATAGAGGAGGATTGCTGTGCATACGAAAGCAAGCTTGATGAAGCAATTGGAGCAACTGGACATCGACAAGCATGGCACGCTGCTCGTTCACTCTTCGTTAAAGAGCATGGGCGAGGTGGAACACGGAGCTAATACGGTGCTCAATGCACTGTCGGAGTATATGAAGGATGGATTGCTGGTGCTTCCCACCCATACGTGGGCAAATATTAATGCGGACAACCCGAAGTTCCATGTGGATGCTTCTCCGTCCTGCATAGGCATACTTCCGGAGTTGTTCCGCAAACGTCAAGGCGTGGTTCGCTCTTGGCATCCGACGCATTCGGTAGCGGCATTAGGAGCAGATGCGATAGCCTTTACAACTGGAGACGAACGTTGCGATACGCCTTGCGCAAGGGAATCGGTCTGGGGAAAGCTCTTGGACCGGGAGGCTGCCATCCTGCTCATTGGCGTCGATCTGCGGCGGAATACGTTCATGCACGGGGTGGAGGAATGGGCCGACATTCCCGGGCGGGTGTCTAATGAGCCAGAATTATTGTACACCGTACTGCCTGACGGTACGGAGATACCGGTCCCTTCCCGGAGACATTATGGGAAGAATTGGTCGGAGCATTTCTGGAAGGTAGAAGATGTATTCGAGCAGAGAGGCGTCATGTATAAGGGAACATTCGGTGATGCAGAAGCGCGAGTATGCAATACGGTGCGAATGACAGACCTTCTGTTTGAAATGCTGCACGTATTCCCGGATTTGTTCTCGGATAATGAGCCTCTCAGCGCTGAATTTACGAACCGTTTTATGAGCGAGTAGCTGTCATCCAGGGGCTGCTGCGCCCCTTTTTGGACTGTGCGCCAATGGTGTTCGTGCGCAAAGTTTATTGTTCTTGTGCAATCGATGATATAATGGACGCATGAGTCTAAAGTCTTATTTTTACAATGACGAAAGCAGATGAAATGAAATGAGTGACAGACTGAGCTTTTCCAGATGCCTCAAGACGATGATGGACATTACTGGATTGACGGCACGGCGTTTGGCGCATGCGCTTCACTTCGAAGTGTCGTCGGTATATAAATGGATGACCGGGCAGCGGATGCCGCAGCAGAACAACATGACGAGCCTGTGCCATTCCATCGCCGCTGAAATCGCCGGGCTCATCGTGCCCGATTCCCCGATGGAGGACCGAATCAGACCGCTGCTGCTGTGCTACGCTCCCGAACCGGAAGAAAGTCATTCTTCCATGCCTCGGAAGAAACAATACGAGCAATGGGTGGAGCACGCTTTGCAGCACGCGTATACGCTCTCCAAATTTTCCAAGCGCAATCACGCATCATGGCCGTTCCAAGCCAACGAATCAGATGAAGTCAGTCCTTTCTTGGCGGAAGCGGATGGACATTCAATCCAACCTTTGCATGGGACATGTCATCTTCCCATTGGTGCCGAAATTTGCTGCAATTCGCAGAGCTACCATCAAGCGCTGCTTGATATGCTGAAAGAAGCGGGCAAGGCCGGAGATTCAGCGGACAAACAGTTAGTCAGCATAGTGCGGTGGGGGAGTGATTTGCTGAATGAACCTGAAGACATGCGGAAGGGCCTCATCCGTCAGCTCAAGCAGCTATCGCAGCAAGGATGGGAGCTTAGTGTCGGGTATATCCACGATTTATATGATGAGATCTCGTACGACTCGTTCAAAAGGCTGATAGCCGTGTATCTCGAATGCCCCGAAATCAACTACTTCATGCCGAATAGCAACTATAAGATGGTATCCATTGATAGAGTAACCGTCATATCCGGTGTTGGAGCATTACTAAGTTATAATCTGCAGGAACAGGGATTTGATCTGACGATTATCGTGCGCAACACAGAGGCAGTAAGCCAGATGCTGACCTATTATCGCAATGTTTTGAAGACATTCAGGCGGCTCATCCGCACGTATGATCAAGATCCGGCAATCACCACCGATGCGGAGCATTGGAACTATCTGGCGGGTGATATGTATCTGTTAACTCGCACCATTCCATCCATATTCATGCCTGACAAGCTGTTCGAACGCATGCTGGAGCATCTGAAGGTTCCTTCATTTACTAATAGCCGCGATGAACTGATTCATAATATGCGAGAAAAAAGAGCGCTCATGTTAACCCAAATGTCCAGTTATAAGTTTTACTGCAAGCTGGCCAAGAGCAGCTTCATACAATTTGTGCGAACCGGAAAAATGACGTTGTTCGGTGTCGATCTGTGTTTCTCGGTACAGGATCGTATCGAATGCGTCAAACATATTATACATATGCTGGGGTATCCCACCGTCAATTTGCTTGTGTACAATCTACAAGATATGGAGCATAAGCGGGTGAGCAGGCTCATCCTGTTTGAAGACAATCAGTTGAAAGTGCAGCTCCGTGTCAAGCCATCAGGGCACAAAGCGTTCTCTGGGGAAGAGAACGTTCATATTTCGATTGAAGATCCGTTCATTGTCGGCTTGTTCAAACAGAGGTATTTGTTGAACTGGGATCATGCGGATTGGAAGTCCAAAGATAAAGCCCATTGGATTCGCTGGTTAGAGAAGCATCTGGCCTGGTTGGAGGACAACAAGACAACATTGGACAAATTGAATTGAATCCAGTAACCACCAAGTGGAACTATTGTCGATTACACACATCGTCAGTGGTTCTTTTTTGCTGTGGACAGGTTGAGGACAGACAGCCGGGCTTGCGGACTGGAAAACGCATGAACATCGTCTGTGGACGGCGCTTGGACAAAACGGTCAGATCGCTATGCATCGGAACGGTCTTTTGTTACGGTGGAAGCAAATGGCTTAGGAAGGGAGACACTGCATGATAATGGAACTGTCGAGAAGCTTCTATACGAACATGAAGCGGAATCATCGCCAGCAGATCAAGTGGCAGCAGGCCCAGGCTTTATTTGAAGCGTTGAAATGCCGGGATGCCGATACGGCAATGCATTCCCTCGTTACGGGATATACGTCGGTTCAACTATTGATTCACTTACGGTTCCAAGGCGCATTTCTGCAGCATATGCGCATTGATGATGTGTATCTCGGCGGGCTTCTTCATGATATCGGCAAGCTGTCCATGGGGGATGATATATTAAAATCGGACAAGAAGCTGGACCAATCCCAGCGGGATGAGCTGGAAGGGCACGTGGCGGAGGGAGTGGGCATACTGCGAAAGCTCGGTATGGAGAAGGACATTGTGGACCTCTGCCTATATCATCACGAACGCGCAGATGGAAGCGGATATCCAGCCGGCCGGATGGAAGTGCCAGCGATTGGGCGGCTGGCTGCCGTCGCGGACGTGTATGCGGCAATGAAAGTGCCCAGAGCGTATCAGGATATGGAAAGGTCTGACGCAGATATAATGGGTTATTTCTATTCCAATCATGAGCAGTACGATTTGACCATCATCGATGCATTGGCTGAAGTCGTGAAGCAACTGGCACAGAACGGGGGTAAATCGGGGAACATTGGAGAGGTGCATGATGAAAAAGGTGCTCGTCGTTGACGATTCGCTGTTTATGCGGCATGTATTAAAAAATATATTAGAGCGCAATGGTTATGATGTGATAGGCGAGGCGGCCGATGGCAACGAAGCGGTCTTGCAGTACGAGCGTCTCAAGCCCGAGATTGTAATGATGGACATTACGATGCCGGGCATGGACGGATTAGCTGCGCTGCGTCAGATCCGCATGAATGATGAACAGGCCAACGTCGTCATGGTGTCAGCGATGGGACAGAGTTATTTTATAAGGGAGTCCTTCTGCGCCGGAGCGAAGGGCTTCATCATCAAGCCATTTCAAGAAGAGCACCTCGTGGAAACGATAAGCAACTTGTAAGTTTTATCGACTTTCGATTTGACATAGATGGAATGGCGATCTATAATTATCTCGAGTTCAAGATAAATGTTGAACTCGTTCTTTTTTTGGCAGATATCTCGAATTCGTAATTATAGATTTCGTGATAATTCATACTTCATAGACAATGGGTAACAATGATGAAAGGTGGTGTCCAAGATGAAACTTCGCGTTCTGACTCCAGCCGAGCAAGGCTCTGGGGAGTTCGATGGAGGCACGATTATCGAGCAGAAGCCCATTGGATTTTCCGGAGAAGGATCGGCCATACATCGACTGGGTCCGCTATTTTACTGGGCATGGGCGCATGCGGAAGTGGAAGGCTTTATTGGCTCGCATCCCCACCAGGCGTTTGAAATTCTCACTTATGTCATTCACGGGCAAGCCTATCACGGAGATTCGCTCGGAACGGAAAGCATAGTTGGTCCTGGCGGCGCCCAACTCATTCAGGCGGGTTCTGGTGTATATCATCAGGAACGACTCGTAGGCCCAGACGCTGAGCTATTCCAGATCTGGTTTGAACCGAATATTCGGGACGCGCTGCGCAGAGATCCACAGTACGCCGCATATGAGGATCATAAGCTTCCAAAGCAAGAGCAAGAGGGAGTGACGGTGAAGACCGTCATCGGCGGGTCATCTCCCATTCATATCGTGGCTGATGCCGGGATGTGGGACGTATCGTTGGCGCCGGGCGCTTCATACGTGCACTCTCTATGCCCTAACCGAACACTGGCAGTTCTAGCCGTGAGAGGCGGCGGGAAGTGCTCCGCCGATGATGCTGGCGCACAATCATTCGAGGAGAAGGATTTCCTCGTTCTTCGTTCGGAAGAAGACGGTCAGGTCCATTTTGCCGCCCAAGGCGCCAACGGATTGCAGATAGTCCTCATTGAAGTTCCGACAGAAGTAGACTATCCGTTATATCCGAAGAAACCATAAATCAAAACGTTTAAAGGAGCGTGTCTTACATGTCCAATGTCAAATTAGCGATTATTTATTACAGTTCCACTGGAACGAACTATCAATTGGCACAAATGGCAGCAGAAGGTGCGAAGGCAGCGGGAGCAGAAGTGAAAATAGTGAAGGTGCAGGAACTGGCTCCAGAATCCGTGATCGCTGGCAACCCGGCTTGGAAAGCCCATGTGGATGCCACACAGGACGTGCCAGTCGTGACGCATGATGACCTGACGTGGGCTGATGCGATCATATTCAGCATTCCGACCCGATTCGGCAATATGCCGGCTCAGATGAAGCAATTCCTCGATACGACAGGCGGCTTATGGTTCCAAGGGAAACTCGCTAATAAGGTTGTAAGTTCAATGACCTCCGCTCAGAATCCACATGGCGGCCAAGAGCAGACCATTCTGTCTCTCTATACTACGATGCACCATTGGGGAGCAATTGTAGCTACACCTGGGTATACGGATCCTAGCATCTTTGCCGCAGGCGGCAATCCATACGGAACTAGTGTTACGGTGGACCAGGATGGCAATATGGTAGAGAATGTGCGCGAAGCGGTCATGCACCAAGCGAAGCGTACTGTAACGGTTGCCGAGTGGGTGAAGAAAGGCTTGCAGGGCTAATATTATGTCCCATTGGAAAATATACATTAGAATGTATCGATTGAGCGGCTAAACGGCATGTGGACTGTATTTTATACAGTGGATCTGGCTGGGTTCAGCGAATTCTGCGGAATGAATGGCAAAGTACTGTATGAATTCCAATGGAATCTACCGTAATGAGGTCCAAGAGCTGTTTTCATTGTACTAAATCCAATGGGTGGGACAAGAAACAAAGCTGGAACGCCAAACCTTCGGCGAACCTAATAATAAAACTGATCCAAATCAATTTTTAGATGTAAGCATGATACATCAAGGTCGGGGGATAATCCCCGGCCTTTTTTGCCGATTGGGAGCCTAAATGAAAAAAACGTGGTCTAAGCTGGTAACGACAGTTTGTGAAGCACCTTCATAGATAGGCAAGAGGAATAATGTAAGGATGGCGAACCATAATAAGGGAGATTCACATCTCACGTAAAGGTTGGTCATCCTTATGAATCTGTTCACTCCATCTATTCCATTTCAGCCGGCTCTCTCTGGAGTGGAGGATGCGCTCGCGCTCCTCTTTTACTTTATGCTCTACTCCTTTGGCGGATGGGTATTGGAACAAGTATACAGTTGGTTCACGACGGGAACCTTTTGGAAAGAAGGCTTCCTATGGGGACCATTCAAACCGATGTACGGTATTGCACCGGTCCTCTTGTTGCTCTACGCGGAGCGGGGAGCGCATTGGAGCACCATGCTCCTCTTATGCTTCATCATCCCCTCGGCCGTCGAATATATAAGCGGATTGATGCTGCAGAAAGTATTTTACCGTCAATGGTGGGACTACTCGGAGTATCCGCTTCAGCTGCACGGACATTTATGTTTGCAGTTCTCACTTTATTGGCTCCTCCTGTCCTTTGCCGTCGTACACTGGGTTCAGCCTTGGGTAGCGGCGCTATATGGTCATTTGTCGGTCGTATGGAACATGCTGTGTCCTATGTTTATGCTCTATTTCTTGACCGATGTGGCATGGACCTTCTGGAGCCGCCGGAGACGGGGCAAATGGATGATGTCTAATCGGTAAAAGGTGATACATATCGGTGCTGAAAAGTGTCCTTTTTGAACAGGCACTTTAACTCATTGGGATGAAACTGTACGGGGATGGCTCGGATTCAAAGGCGATCGCCTGGTCTCTCCAGCGGCCCCCCTCCACCCCTATTTGTTTCGTTGTCAACCTTAATGGGGCTTCACAATAGCCTAAACCAGCCTAAAAAAGGCTGGTTTATTTTATTCTATTTTTTTTTACTAAAACGCACATGTGAGATATAAATGCGTCACCTTATTGGTAAAAGTTTTACTAAAAGATATTGATAACAAGTAAAACAAATGGTAAAGTTTCATTGTAAACGATTGCAATTAAGAGGCTGATCAAATATTTACACTTCTCTTCAACGTGCTCGGTTTCATTATATTTATGGGCTTTGCGGTTATTCGCTGGCGACGCTATGAACGTAATCATATTTATCCACAACAGGGAAACAAAAGGAGGCTATCTAACATGAACAACGTAAAAACATGGGAAAATATTTTGATTTCTCATGTCAATCGGATGAAACCAAGGGCATTCTTTTATTCATATCCAGATAGACAGAAGGCGTTATATAATCAACCGGCCTATACCCATCATTTCAAAAGTCTGAATGGCACTTGGAAATTCAAATTCCTTGAAGCGCCCGAGTATTCGCCTGTAGATTTTGAACAGCCTTCGTTCGATTGCATGGGTTGGGATAAGATTACTGTTCCGAGCAATTGGCAGCTTGAGGGCTACGGAAACATGCACTATTCCGACTTGTGGTACAACTTCCCGATCCGTCCTCCATATGTACCGACGGACAACCCTACCGGTATTTATAAACGGAACTTTACTATCGGCGAGGACTGGCTCCGTCATCAGCAGGTGATCGTGCGGTTCCATGGCGTAGACTCGGCCTTTCACGTGTGGGTGAATGGCAAGGAGGTCGGCTATAGCAAGGGCGCTCGCCTGCAGGCGGAATTTGATATTAGCGGCTATGTTCAACACGGAGACAATGAAATTACCGTCCGCGTATACCAATGGTCGGACGGCACGTATCTGGAAGACCAGGATATGTGGTGGCTGAGCGGGATTTTCCGCGATGTCGATTTGTACACGCAGCCGTTGGCGGGCTTGGAAGACTATAGCGTCGTCACGGATTTGAACTCTGATTACACAGCAGCGGAGCTGCAGATCAACGCCGCAATCCGCGGGGCCAAGCCTGGTCTTACGCTGGCTTACGAGCTTCTGGATGCTTCCCGCCGACTTGTGCTATCCGGTGAGATAGAAGCGGGGGCAAGCGCAACTATTCGGGAGCATGTCCAAGCGCCGGAGCTGTGGAGCGCTGAACAGCCCTATTTGTATACCCTGCTATTAACGATTAAGGAAGGGGATTCGGTTGTGGAAGTCGTGCCGCAGAAGGTCGGATTCCGCAAAATCGAGACAAAAGGGGATACGTTTACCGTCAACGGCGTCGCGATTAAGCTGAAAGGGGTCAATCGGCACGATTATCATCCGGTAACTGGCCGCGTGGTAGCGAAGGAAGATATCGTAAAAGATATTGTGCTTATGAAGCAGCATAACATTAACGCGATACGTACGGCGCATTACCCGAACGCTCCGTATCTTTATGAGTTGTGCGACGAGTACGGCATGTATGTCATTGACGAGACTGACCTTGAGTGCCACGGGTTCGAATTAACGGGCAATTACAACTGGCTCTCCGACGATCCGGCTTGGGAGCTGTCCTATGTCGATCGAATCGAAAGGATGATCCACCGTGACAAGAACCATCCTTGCATTGTGATGTGGTCGTTAGGCAACGAATCTGGCTTCGGGCATAACTTCAAGGCGATGGCACAGCGTACGAAGGAACTGGATCCGACCCGCTTAGTGCATTATGAAGGGGACTATGAGACGGAAGTGACGGATGTATATTCGACGATGTACTCGTGGCTGGAGCACCCGACGAGGAAGACGATGCAGAACATTATCGAGACGTCCACGAAACCGCACATTTTGTGTGAATATGCCCATGCAATGGGGAACGGTCCAGGGAACTTGAAGGATTATCAGGATCTGATCTATGCCCATGACAAGCTGCAGGGCGGCTTCATATGGGAATGGTTCGACCACGGCATCCGGAGCGTCGATGAACACGGTCGCACGTATTACCGCTACGGCGGTGATTTCGGGGACGATCCGACGAACGGGAATTTCTGCATCGATGGACTCATCATGCCAGATCGCACGCCATCGCCGGGGCTGTTGGAGTATAAGAAGGTCATCGAACCCGTGCATACCCATGCGGTCGATCTGCGCCAAGGCGTGATTACGGTCGAGAGCAAATATGACTTTGCCCCATTGGATCATCTGACGCTCATCTATTCCATCGTGAAGGACGATGAAATTCTGCAGACCGGGCAAGCGGACCTGTCAAGGATTGAAGCCCGTTCCAGCCGTGACATTCAGCTTGACTATTCGCTCGACTTTGAACCGGAGCTTGGCACGGATTACTATTTGAATATATCATACATTTTGAACCGTGAATATCGCTGGGCACCGAAGGGACATGAGCTGGCGACGGCCCAATTCATGCTGCCGATTCAGACCGAACCATTCGTGATTGAACCGAGCGGCACCTTGCAGGTTGAAGAGCAGCACTGCGAGCTCATCGTGCGCGGGGACGACTTTGAAATTCGCTTTGATACAGTCAAAGGCCGGATGACATCATGGAAGCGCAACGGCACAGTCATCGTGGAGCAAGGGCCGCAGCTTCAATTTTGGCGGGCAACGATCGATAACGATATGGAAATCGTACAAGATTATAAAAAGAAAACCTTCATGCATCTGATGCATGAAATGGTGGAGGATGTGTCCTACGAGCATGCCGGGGACTATGTGCGGTTTACTGCAGCGACCATCAACGGCACGACGAACTCTGCGTGGCACTATCGTTCCCGTTATCATTACCGGATCTATCCGAACGGCGACCTGCTCTTTGAAGTGAGCGGCGTGCCTGAGGGCATGATTCAAAATGCGCCTGAAATGATACCGCGCATCGGAGTGTCCATGCATCTGAATCAAGCATGCGAATTCGGAAAATGGTACGGCCGCGGGCCGGGAGAATCGTACGTCGATTCGAAGCAAGCGAATCTATTTGGCGTATATGAGCGGACAGTCGATGAGATGTTCACTGACTATGTGTATCCGCAGGAGAATGGAAATCATACCGATTGCCGTTGGGTGCGGCTTGCGGACCGTTATGGAGCGGGACTGATGGCTGTCGGTTATCCGCAGCTGGACTTCAGCGCAGTGTACTACGAAGTGGATGACTTGGATGCTGCCAGGCATACGATCGACTTGCAGAAGAGAGATTATATCGTGCTGAATCTCGATTATAAGCAGAATGGGCTCGGATCTAACTCTTGCGGCCAGAACCAACTGGATAAATACCGTTGCAAGTTCGAGCCGTTCCAGCTCAGCTTGAAGCTATCCGTGTATTCCAACAAGGAAGTATCCGATATTATGAAGGCTAAAGAAACGTTGAAAACGATGGAATAAGCCCCATTCCCGCTATCCGACAGGGTGGCGGGTTTTCGTTGTTATGGGTCTATTTACTAAATCATATTTATTTTTACTAAAAAACAAAGTACAATCAAGGGGATAGCTGTGCATGACAATGCGTGATAATGAAAGTATTGGTATATGGAGTTGATATATAGTGGCAACATTGAAAGATATTGCGGAACGGGCCAATGTGTCTATTTCTACCGTCTCCCGGGTTCTGAATTTCGATCAGACGTTATCGGTGTCGGATGAGACTAAGCGGCGCATCTTTGAAATAACGGAAGAACTGGAATACCGCAAATTCAAACGGGTCAAGAGCAGCGACGGCGCCGACAGCCGGAACTCGTCTTCATCGAAGACGGTTGTGAAAAAGAAGCAAATTGGCATTGTAATGACCTATACGAAGAGCGAAGAATTGAATGACCCCTATTATTTAGCGATGAGACTTGCGATAGAAGGGGCTGCACAGGAGTATGACGTTCAGCTGTGGGAGGGATTCAAGGACGATCCGGAACTGTCTGCCCCATCGATGTCCGGCTTGATCGTCATCGGTCCCATCAACGAGGAACAGATCCGTCAACTATGGGGCTTAACGCCCAATATCGTGTTCATCGATGCCGTTCCGTGGGATCACCGGTGCGATATTGTCATGGTGGATCTGTACGATGCGGTCAATCGGACGCTGACGTATTTACACGATCTCGGACATCGACGGATCGCTTATGTTGGCGGAAGAGACGAAGTGGACGGGCAGGTGCTGGCGGATCGGCGGGAAGAGGCCTACGAACGGTGGATGAAGGATGCGAACCTATTCGATGCCGCACTGGTGCAGATCGGTTCCTTCTCGGCAGAAGACGGGTACCGGCTCATGAACAGCCTTCTGGCTTCCGGCACGACATGCACCGCGGTGTTAGCCGCCAACGATTCGATGGCAATCGGCGCAATCCGCGCGATTCAAGAGCAGGGTCTGCGCGTGCCGAACGATATTAGCGTTATTGGATTTAACGATATAACCGTAGCCCAATTTATGATGCCGTCCTTGACTACCGTGAAGCTGCATAGCGAGTTTATGGGGGAGACGGCGCTGGATCTGCTGCTCGAACGCATCGAGAAGAACCGCACGATCGGCAAAAAGGTGCTAATTCCGACGGAGCTAATTATACGCGAAAGTTGCAGCGCCGTTATGGATGCGGAATAAGGCTTACTTCTCTAACCCCGACGTTAGTCTAGGTTATATTCCCGACGCAGGATTGTGTTGGAAAGCTCATTCAACCTATACAATGAAGAAACAAAGAAATATATGGGTTGGTGAGTATAGTGAGCGACAGGAATATTTATATTCTTCTTACAGATACAGGGACGTTGCTGTCCAAAATGATAAAAATGTATACAAAAGCTCCGCTTAATCATGTGTCGGTTGCGTTCGATGCAGATTTGAAAGAGATATACAGCTTCGGGCGCAGACATTCGGTCAATCCGTTTGTTGGCGGATTTGTGAAGGAGCAGGTTCATGGCAGCCTCATTCGCGCTGACAGGCGGCCTACATTGTGCGCTCTATATCGCTGCAGCGTAACGAGCGACAGATATGAGCAGATCCGCAGGCGCGTACAGCAAATGGAAGAGAGCCAGGAGCAATATAAATACAATTTGCTGGGCCTGTTCGGCATTCCATTTAACCTACATATTGAGCGGGAGAACGCATATTTCTGCTCCCAATTTGTCGCGGCGCTGTTTCAGGAGAGCGGAATGAAGCTGGTCAACAAATCCGCGGCGCTCGTTACGCCAGATGATTTCAGAAAGTCGGAGTCGCTCCAGTTGGTATTTAAAGGCGACTTGCGAAATAAAATAAATCATCAAGTTGGATCTGCGCGCTCTCCGTTCCAGCACAGATGGTATCGTAGTGCGTAATCCCAATAATGCTGACGCCTAAGCCAAATAATAAGATACAGAAGGGCCTCGCCTATATCGCTGCTCCATCTTTCTTTGCTGAAGTGGATGATGCTGTTATAAGGAAGGCCTTCTTTGTTCAATCACGAGGATAGCATAGCACGACCCACGTGACCGCATTGGGGAGAATCTCCTGGAACGGCCACCGCTACTCCGCATCACGCAATGCTTGATCACTGCCCATAAGAGCACATATCCCTGTAAATACGAATCCGATACATGCAAACAGTGTCGTTCTCAGCAGCAGCGACATCCATATTCGCCCCCAAGGCGCGGCTGTATGCTGCGGCAGACCCCGCGTCCGCACGGCGCCGCTCCCTGACTTCATCATTTTTCACCTTTTGAATGCAGCTCATCTCATCTGCGAATTTGCCGTTTCTTGTTTTAGAGTCCAGGAAAATATACCATGTGGCAGGCAGGAAGCTCTCACGCTGCAGGATGATCCCGCATCTGGCTGCAGAAGCAAATTTGCGCGTTCATTGCAGCTTGAATTGCGGGGATAAACGTGGTAGCTTTATAAATGATAATTAATTGATAATGATTATCATAATCACTTATGAAAGTGATAAATGGGGGGAGCTTGTATGGAGTTTACGATAGATCTCGCAAAGTATAAGCAGCATTATCTTGAGTTCATAGATAACCGGAAGACGCTCATTATCAGCTCGACGTATGAGCACGGGGAGCCGTTTGTAAGCTACGCCCCTTTCGTCAAGAAGGACGGAAAACTATACATATACATTAGCCGAATCGCCGATCATTACCGCCTTATCGAGCACAGCACTTGCCTTCACGTCATGCTGCTGGCGGATGAATCGGAATCGCCGAACTTGTTCGGCTTGGAGCGCGTCCGCTTGAGATGCGTGCCGAGGTATATCGGTAACGAGGGATCTGATTCCATCTTTGAACTGTTCGAGGAACGTCACAGCGCAAAGCTGATGAATGTCCTGCGCGGTCTCGACTTTTCCCTATTCGAGCTGACGCCGGGACAAGGTCGCTATGTCGTCGGATTCGGCAAGGCGTTTGATGTGGACCTGGACGGCAATCTGTTCACGCAGACGGTAGCTGATAAGAAGAAGTAGCGGCGGTTTGGCGCAATATGCTGCCGCCAAGCATGATGGGACGCGGTCACGTACAGCGCGCCGAGCGTTATGAATCTACTGCCGGACGGATTGGCGGCACAAGCGAGAAGCGGTGATTTCGATGGCCCAATCATCAACTACGTGAATCCGAAGGACGCTATTGGAGCGGGCCCCTTCGAGGAGTATGAGCGTCATGTCGGAGCCACCTATTATTTGGGGGAGGACTTCGAGACGGCCAATGGCAAATATGATGGCATGCGCGGCTGCATTGCTCGCTTCATCGACTCCATTTCCGGCGATAATTATCGCTCGATGGAGCACTACATGTTCAACGCAGACGGCTCGTATCGATTGCGGAGGAGACGACCGGAGAATTGCATCGCATGAAGGAATGGTATGTGGATCATGAATGCGCTGAACAAGCAGGGTTAATATCAGGAGTAAAAGCAAAAGGGAGGCTGTGTCCCGATATCCACGCGGTGACAGCCTCCTTGTTTAGCGCCTTAACGCCCATAGTACGAGCCGTTCATACCATTTCCAAGGAAACAATCGGATAAGGCGCAAGGGAGCGGCGCCCCGACCCATGAAATAGCGCAGCTTCGGTCTTGGGGTACGCGCAATTTTGATGATATGACGCGCAACCTCCTGCGGAGGCGGAGCCGTCTCGGCGCTGCGCTTCGAGAACTGCAGCACCGCTTGGAGCGGCTTGCTGTATGGTGAACCGTCGCGTGCTTGGATGGAAGAGAACCCTTTTCCCCATATGTCGGTCTTGTAAGCACCCGGTTCGATAAGCACGGCATACACGCCAAAAGGAAGCATCTCGAGCCGCAGCGCCTCTGTGAAGCCTTCGACGGCGAATTTGGAGGCGGCATAAGGGGCATAGCCCGGAAAAGCGTACCGGCCGCTAATGCTGCTTACATTGACAATGGTTCCGCTGCCTTGTTCCCGCATCATGGGCAGCACCGCGCGCGTTACGGCGACCGTGCCGAAGAAATTGGTCTCCAGCTGGGCGCGCCAAGCGTCCATGTCCACTTCCTCAATGTACCCGCCTGCCGCATAGCCCGCATTGTTCACCAGCAGATCGACCTTGCCGTAGTGCTGCCGGATATGGGCGAAGGCGGCTTCAACGCTCTTCGCATCGGTAACATCAAGGGGCAGCACATGGATGCGTTCGGAGACGCCGCCTGCCAGCGCTTCTGCCTGCAGCTTCTCTTGCTTGGCCGTGTTGCGCATCGTCGCCACGACATCATATCCGGCGTGCGCCAGCGCGACACTCGTGTAGAGGCCGAAGCCGCTGGATGTACCGGTGACGACAGCGATTGGCCGCGAAGGGGAAGCTGCGGGCCGGTTCGATTCTGTATTTGGCGATGTCAACATGATTCCTCCTTCCTCTTCACTCTTTTTGTGCTCATAATTTGTTGCGTTCCATCAGTGGAACTCCGATACGATTGGCGACAAAGGAGACGAATGACCAGCAGCTTCGGCGGTACGTTGGCAGATGCCGGTTCATGACGGCGGAATATTCCCAGTGCCCAACAGCCCCCCGGTTGCGCTTGAATTGCGCCGCGCCTGAACTCTCGTTCCACTGCATGCCGAGTTGCTGCGCCTCGCGGAACAGGACGGCGGATAGCATGCGGTAAAGACCAGTCTCGAGCGGAAGGGCGGTATCGTAGCCGAAGATAGGCGTCGTCAGAATGCCGCCGCGGCAATAATAACCTAGGATGCCGTCAATTCGGCCCGCAGCTGTGCGCAGGGCAACGAAGCGCAGCGTTTTGTCCGCCAATGCGTGGGCGAAGAAGCGTTCATTGAACTGCGGGTTGTACGGCGAATATTTATCGATATAAAGCAAGTTATAGAGCTGAACCAAGCGTGGAATATCAGCTGGGATCAGTTCGTCATGCTGAACCGTCTCGTATCCGTGCTTCGCAAGCAGTCCTTCATCCCGCTTGATTAACCACCTTGCCTTGGCATTTTGGGTGCGGGAATGGCGTGTATCCAGGTGATAGATTTGGCGGCTTGGCACAAGCGAGCATCCGGCTTCCTCCATGCTTTGGCATAGCTCGGGATAATAGCAGCGGTTCAACGAACGGAACACGATCGCGTAATCCGGGAACCGAGCTTGCAGCATGGCGATAATAGCTGTTACATGCTCTGCCGTCATGTGAGGATACAGGTTCGTGGACAGCAGCCAGTTGTTCACATGCACGACGCGATTGCACCGTGCGAGCTTCATGCCTTGCCCGATGCCGTGTAGCAGCCACGCAAGCGGCCGTTCCAGCAGCGGCTGCTTCAGCATGCCGAGCTCTTGCTTCGCATACGAGACATAATGCGTATATGGCGAGCACACGTATGCGTTGTCGTACTCTTGCTCATTGACGGTAATTGGAAGCACATATTGGCCTTCGATGACGAGCGCCATCATACGGGTCTGAATATTGTCTACATAGTGTTCTGGCCCCTGCTGTATCCACGGTTCTATCCACGCCTGGGCTGCCTTTCCCTCTTCATCTTTCGGCCACGGCAGCTCGCCAATATTGGTCGCGTCATATAGAACTACGGTGCTCATGGTCTGAACTTCCTCTCGATCCGGCGCAGCTTGTGCCCCGCAGGTGGCTGCTTCCAATCGGTAAATGTGATGTCAGGCGCTGCACAATGAACGATTTCACACAATTTGCTCAATTCTTGCGCAATGTTCCGTTCGCATTCCGCCCGGTGTTCCGCAGGCACTTGTAGCGCTACCGTAATGTGCTGCGGCGCATGCTGAACCGCGGCATAGTGCTCAATCTTGGAAGAGGCGGACATGATCGCACGGCGAATAAAGTCGGGAAAGACCATCGTGAGCGTCCCGTCCAGCAGGGAAGGCATGTAGAACATATCGTCGTGCCGCCCTTCGATGCACTCTAGCGCGGTAAATGGTGAGCCGCACGGGCAAGGCTCATTTCGCTCCGTTAAGACATCGTCCAGCCGATAGCGGATCATCGGCTGGGTCAGACGCCGGAAGTCGGTAATGACGGGTGTGAACTTGCGTGAATGCTTGTTCAGCCATTCCTTCTCTATGCAGACGAGGTCTTCATTCAAGTGGAGCGTCCCGTGCTCGCACGTGATGCCGAGAAATCCTTCCGTGCATTGATAGATTTGGTGTACAGGCTGCTTGAACGCTGCGCTTATAATTGCTTCATCCAGCGGATCCAGCACCTCCGCTGCGGCAAAGAGCTTGCGCGGATGTATCGCGAGCTGGCCCTGTGCCAGCGCGTCCGCGAGCATGCGGAGCATGGACGGAGGCGCGACGAGCAGCGTAGGAGCGTATGCGTTCAGCCGCTTGACGTGCTCCCCGAACGGGGCGAGCAGGTCGAAAAAGGCGAACTGCAGCCGCCGCTTGCTCACGCTGCCGTACAAGTTGCTGTCGGCTCGCAGGAATAGCGCAATGCGCTCCCGTGCCAGTACGGATCCAGGCAAGGCCTTGGCGAGCATCGCCCCGGACCATGCCATGCGCTCTTGCGCGCTGACGAGGAAGAGGCCGCGATTGCCCGATGTGCCAGAGGACATGCCCACGGTAATGCCGTTCCATTCGGGCGTGAAATTGCGGCTTTCCTCTGCGGCCAGCGCCACGGCGAACGCATCCTCCTTCCGAATGCCGACGGTATTGAGCGTATCGAAATGCTCCATCATCGTCGACTTATTCATAATCGGCATGTCGCGCCATTGTTCAAGGGGAAGTTCACCCAAGCGCTCGCGGAAGAAGGGAGAATGCGGCACAATTCGCCGCAGTTGCTTCACCACATTACGATGCTGCCACCGCTCCAGCGCTTCCCGGCTGCTCCAACGCCGCCCGTACTTCGTGCGGATGTATTCCCAGGCGGCGATCATCGCTCCTTTATCCACGTCGGGCATCCCCCTTAATTTCAGACCCTAATACATATCGCTGCTCGGCTTCCCGGCAGTGCGTCGGAATAATGAGCAGCTCCGGCCGTTGACGGTGCAGAACGTGCAGCCGGTGAAGGTTGTCCTTATATTGTCGCCAATCCGCTTTTATCCACTTGACGATCGGCTTCGGGAGCCGGTGCGATGCATAGGCAGCTGTCGACCACGCCGCGTCGGCGCAGAGGAAATATTCCTGCCCCGTGGCGCGCAGAAGCAGGCCAAGCTGACCTGGCGCATGCCCCGATACGTCGATGCCGATGACACTGCCGTCTCCGAACAGATCATATCCTTCCGTGAAGGGTGCATATCCCTCGTTCAAGCTTATTTTGCTGCATGTCTCTTCGATCGGAAGGGATCGTTCTCCGAACCGGTCCGGCAATAGCTCAGGCAGAAAGCCTGCCTTCGTGGCTCTGAAAGTGGACATGTCCTGAAGGGGGCGATAGGCTGTGCGCAAATAATAGAACTCGGCATTCGGGAAGTCGCGCACACCGCCAATATGATCCGCATGAAAGTGCGACAAAATGATCTTCTGCACGCGTTCGGGTGGTACGCCGAGCGCACGCAGCTGGTGGGCCGCAGTTTCTTCCTCGCAGATATAGACCGGCGTCGTCCACCGATACAGCTTCGCAGGAAAGGCCGACGTCGCCTGGAAGAAGCGCTCGGAATATCCTGTATCGAACAGGACGGTGCCGAGCCGCGGGTGTTCGATATAAGCGAACATGGCGGGAAAGCGAACGGAACCGAAGCTGCCGCCTTGGATCGTAAGCCATTCCCGATGTGTGCAGTAGCCGGCAGTCATCAAGTTCAATTGGACTTCCGTTCTAACCTCTAGGTTATCTCCCATGAAGCGCTGCACCTCCTTCCTGTGTCCATGCTTCGGCAAATTGCCTCATGCCTTCCTCAATGCTGATCCTTGGTTTATATCCCAGCTTCTCGCGAGCTGCCGTAATGTCGAGCGTCTGGCTGCGGCCGATAAGCCCGACCGTGTAGCGGGTCAGCCTCGGCTCCTTGCCTCCGGCAAGCCAACGGGCGTGAAGCTCCAGCAGGCCGGCCGCCGCCGAAGCAATCGGGTAGGCGAGCGGGATGGGGCGGAACGGCGCATCAAGCAGGGCGAACAGCTTCGCCAACATATCGCTCAGCAGCATCGGTTCGCCGTTCGTAATATTGTACTTCCCGCCGAGTGCGGCCGGAGAGGCTGTGGCGCTGAGCAGCAACGCGTCGACGACGTTGTCGACGTACGTGACGTCGAGCAGCGACCGGCCGCCGCGAATGAGCGGCATATAGCCGACCCGGTTCGCCTCGATCAGGCGCGGGAGGATGGCGCGGTCGCCCGGTCCGAAGATGGCACGCGGCCGCAGCGTGATGGCGTGCAGCCCCGCTTCTTCCACGGCCTGATCCACTTCCCGTTCGGCGAGCAGCTTCGTAGCGGCGTAGGCATTCGCCTGCTTCGGAGGCAGCGGCTCCGCCTCCGAAATATTCAGGCGGTCGCGCCAATTCCAGTAGATGCTCGGCGTCGACACATGCACGAGCCGGGCTCCGCCGCTTACGCAGCCTTGCACGACATGGCGCGTGCCGATGACATTGCTCGCATAGAAGTCCGCGTATGCGCCCCATGGGGCAGAAAGCGCCGCACAGTGGAACACGGTATCGTGACCGCGGCATGCCTCCTTGACCCGAGCAGCATCGCACAGGTCGAGCGGAATGAACTGGACACCCATGAGCTCTAGTTCATGGCCTGCGCGAGCATTGCGGCCAATGGCGCTGACCGCATATCCCTCTTCGAGTAACCTGAAGGCCAGACGCTGCCCGAGAAACCCGGTTCCTCCCGTCACTAACGCTCGTCGGCTCATCATTCACCATTCCATTCTATATCTGATGTTGTTGCTTCCATTAGCGAGATGGAGCGTCTGCGGCTCTCCCGCCAGAAGCCTTGCAGCATGACGACTTGCGCAACAAGCGGCTTCGGGTCCTTCCAGCGGAAGATGACGTCGCGCCCCTTCCACAGCTGCGTCAGCCAATAGATGCGCCGCGGATGCTTCCAGCCGTATGCCAGCATAGCGGCCGTCAACATGGCAGGACGGGCGGACGTTGGTTCGATGGGGCGGGATTCACCGCGATTCACACCAAGATGCGCACCGTGACTCGCATCGTGACTCGTACCGTCATCTGTGCAATCACTCGTCCCGTTATCCGTACCGTGACCTGCACTATCATTCATTCCGAAGAATGCCTTGTCCAGCCGATCGGAATCCGTAAAGCAATGGATGCCGCTTGTCGCGCGGGGATTGCATTCGATCGGGTAGATGTCCCGTTCCGGCGTGACGATAAAGTCAAACGCAATCTGCCCCGTATAACGAAGCGGGGCGACAAACCGGCGTACCCATGCCAGCAAATCCGTCTGCGGCTCATGCTTGAAGGCGATGCTGGCGCCCACGCCCGCCGTGAATTCGGAAGCGTAGCAAGCATGCGCACGTACAGCTCCGTCGCGTACGATGCTGTACGTGCAGTACAGCGCGCCGCGAATATATTGCTGCCCGACCCAAGGGTGGGCCGGGGATATATGCATGCCGGCAGGCAGGTCATGGTCAGCGCTTACGAATAACACGCGACTCGCGAAGCGCGAGTAAGCCGGCTTGAGCACGGCGGTATCCGCCCCAAGCTTCCGCACATAGTCACTTGCCTCTTCTCTTGATGCCAGCAGCCGCGTCGCCGGTGTCTTCAAGCCAACTTGCCGGACCAGCTCAATGAACTCTCCTTTATGGTGCAGCTGTCTGAGCATCTCCCATGGCGGCGCGAACAGCTCGCACCCGTTAGGCCATGTCCGTTGCCTCTGCGCCAGATAGAACACTTCCTCGCAGGTCGGAATTATGCAATCCACCTGCTCGTCTATCACGATGCGCTCTACTGCGGCATGGAACGGCTCTGGTTCGTGGCGGGGCGGCGGGTAGCGGTAATGGCGCGAGACATAGCGGGAGGCGGATCCGAGCGTCATGCGCAAGCTGTCCGCCATGATGATGCGGTGCCCGGCATCGCCCAATAGCCGCGCCAGCGCCAAGGAGACGGGGGCGCGGCTGCCGGTAATAAGGACGGTGCGAGCACTGTCCCGCGGAACGCCACTAGACACGCTGCTAGTAGTCAAGCACCAGCCCTCCCAGCGACAGTCCGGCAGAGGTGCCAAGCAGCAAAATGCGATCGCCGCGCTGCATCCGCCCTTGGCGAATCGCCTCATGCAATCCCATCGGAATGGAGGCGGCAATCGTATTGCCATGATCCGCCGTAATGTTCATGAGCTGTTCCGTCGCAATGCCCAGCTTGCGGCTAATTAGGCGCATCGCCATGGCGCTGCCTTGATGCGGGATAATGAGCTGAAATTGCGACATCGCCGTATTCCCCGGTCCGAGCAGCCGTTCAAGGAAGTCGGGCAATAGCTTGGAGGCCATTTTATAAATCGCATGTCCGTCCATATGGAACATATAGTCGTGCATCCGAGTATCGTCATAGTGCTTGGCGTGCAGTCCGGTCCCGCCGCCGCGTATCTCGGAATACGAGGCCCCAGCACTATAAGTTTCCATTAAGGAGGCGATGATTCGCGATTGCTCGTGCTCTTCCGATATGCCGACGATGACCGCAGCGGCGCCGTCGCCGAATAGCACCGCACTTTCTTTATGCTCCCAGTTCAGGCCGACCGAGGCGACCTCCGTCGATATAATGAGAATACGCCGGTAGCGTCCCGCGGCGATCAGATACGACATGACGTCGAACGCCGCCAAGAAGCTGAGACAGGTCGAATTAATGTCAAAGGACGGCACCCCGGACTGCCCTTGCCCCATTGCTTGTTGAATCAATGCGGCTGTACATGGAATCGGCTGCTGCATCGTTCCGCTCGCGCATACGATGCAGTCGATGTCAGCGAACGTGAGCCCCGCGTCCTGTAGAGCGGCTTGCGCAGCGAGTGCTCCCATCTCGGCAGCCGTTTCATCTTCAACGAAATATCGCACGCGCACATCTGACTTTTTCAAGGACCAACCGGCGGGAACGCCGAGCTTCAGATCCATCTCCTCCGAGGTGATGCGCTGCTTCGGCAAATATGCCCCCGTGCCGATTATTTTCAAATTTCTCTCCATACCCATCGCTATCATTCCTCTTGTTGATTATCTATCATGACATGAAACTTACACTCATTACCCAAAAGCCTCCTCTATTGTAACGCGCATTGGCTTGGAAACTCTATCATTTTCACGCATACGTTCGTTCGGCTTTCTTTCAGTGTGAAAAAGACGGTACATCATCACAGAGCACCGGAAGTGGCTTTTTGAGCGGCTATCCTGTAACATGGGGAAAACGGTGGGAAGTGAGTGGTGAAGCACAAACAAAATAAAAAACGCTCTCCCTGATGGAAAGAGCGTATACACTGTTATTTGGATTGAATAAACCCTTCTTCATGCAAATATTCCACGGCTTCTTCGTAAGTTTCAAAGGCCATTTCCAAATTGGACATAGCATAGACGTTCCATAAATCATGCTCATGAATGAGCACCAGCGTCTCTTTGTCTTGATTGATCCAAATCTTCTCGCCCAAGCCTCTCAAGGCGGATCCTTCCGCATACGCTCCTGGTGCGAGCGAATCGATGGATGCCTGAATCAAGGCGCGAAGCTCTTCTTCCGTATAGTCCCGAATATTGACCATGCCCTTCGGGTATGTGGCATATCCTTCCAGATTCCCGGCGTATACGAAGCCATTTCCGTTCGGATGCAGGTGATATACGACCGTTTTTTTATCCAATGCGCTTTCTTCATAATGGAAGTTCACTCGTCCAAGCGAGACGTCCTTGCGCTGCAGCTCGGAGAAGGACTCGATCACCGCTAATTTTTGTTCAAACGTCAGCATGTTTCCTCCTGAATATGGATCGGAATCCATTTTACCTGTTCATTATACCATATGCATAATAACGTGTATAATATGGAGGATAACGCTGGAAAACAGCAGCTAACATCGAAATTAAAATGCGGTTTTTCGCTGGACAGGAGCTTTAGGTTACGTATGGTAAATAACGGACAGCATCGTCAACATATTCATGCCGGTCTGGAAGTGGACATTGTGTTAAAGCAGGACCAACGAACAGGGAAGACGACTCGCGGCAAGGTGAAGGATATATTAACGAACTCACCGTACCATCCGCACGGAATCAAGGTACGCCTGCAGGACGGTCAAGTCGGCAGGGTCAAGACCATTATTCACACAACGCAATCGGGCGGCAACTCGTCTGAGAGTTAAAGAAAAGGGGTGGCCTATCTGTCAGGCTTTATACAACTAGGGGTTCAGCAGGAACTTAATCAGACTTTGAAAAAGAACGGCATTGCCGTTCCGACGCCCGTTCAGCAACAGACAATTCCCGTCGTGCTGGCGGGCAAGGACGTCGTGGCGCAGGCGCAGACGGGTACAGGCAAGACGCTCGCGTTTCTGCTTCCGATGCTGCAGCGAATCGATGTGAGCAAGCCCTATGTTCAAGGGCTTATTGTGGCGCCGACACGCGAGCTGGCTCTGCAGATTACGAAGGAAGTCCGCAAGCTCGTCGACAATCAGAACGGCGTAAAAGTGTTGGCCGTATACGGTGGACAGGATGTAGAGCGTCAAATGCAGAAGCTTCAGGGCGGGCGGCATCTCGTCATCGCTACGCCAGGCAGACTGCTCGATCATTTGCGCCGGGGCACGATACAATTGTCGCATGTGGACACACTTGTTCTTGATGAGGCTGACCAAATGCTCCATATGGGCTTTCTGGCCGAAGTGGAGGAGGTAATTCGAAATACGCCTTCCAGACGTCAGACGCTGTTGTTCTCGGCTACGATGCCGGGAACGGTGCGGCAGCTCGCAGAACGCTTCATGCGCAAGCCGGTCGACATTCGGATCCGCAGCGAACGCGTCACCTTAACAGGGATTAGACAGATCCTCATCGAGACGAGCGATCGGGCGAAGCAGGCGACATTGTGCCAAGTTATTGACGAACACCGTCCGTACCAGGCCATTATTTTCTGCCGGACGAAGCGCAGAGCGAGCACGTTGAACGAAGCGCTCCTTGCGCAGGGATACGATTCGGATGAGCTGCACGGCGATCTGTCGCAAGCGAAGCGAGAGCAGGTGATGCAGCGCTTCCGCGATGTGAAGATGCAGCTGCTCGTTGCCACAGACGTGGCCGCACGCGGATTGGATGTCGAAGGTATAACACATGTGTTCAACTACGACATTCCGCAAGATGCGGAAAGCTACATTCACCGAATTGGACGGACGGGACGAGCTGGCAACAACGGGTATGCAATTACGTTCGCCGCGCCGAGGGACCGTGTGTATCTGGAGCTCATCGAGAGAGGCATCGGGCAGAAGCTGGAGAAACGCGGAGCAAGCGGTGGAACTGATTTGACTGAGTCAACTGATGGGTCTAGTCGGACTGGTCGGACTGGTGGGTCTGGTCGGACTCGTGCGACTGACAAGCGCCGCAGCAATGAAGCCGATCGCGGACGTCGCGGCGAACGTTCCCGAGCCCACGGCAGCAAGCCGGGATCATCGAAGCGGGAGCACGCTAGGAGCGAGAAGCCGCAGCGGGATCAGCGGAAGCAGGCACGGCCAGGACAATCTGGGTCTGAACGCCGCAGTGAGCGGCAAGGGCCAGGGCAATCTGGGTCTGAACGCCGCAGTGAGCGGCAATGGCAAGGACAAGCGGGGCCAGAACGCCGCAGTGAGCGGCAGGGGGCCAAGCCGACGTCTCGGAAGCGATCATCCGGCGCATTCAGCGCTACATCGCCGAATCGCAAAGGCAAAGCACCCGCAAGTGCAGGCAGAAGGAACAATAAGAGAACTCGCTAGTACGCTAATATCGACGCTTATGGCTATCCAGGCCGTAAGCGTTTTTTGATCATTAAGAAAGGCAGTCCCCCGTCCTTTTCAAACGAGAATAGGTTGTCGGTCTTCCGTACAATGATCCTTAGCTTCATTCTCCCATACAGTCAGGAGGGGGAATGTCGAGGATAAGACACATGCCGATTCGTATATCCTGCCATGAAGCGGTCGATCATGACAGCAGTGATCCAGAGGGGGCATTGGACGTGCCCCTCCTGATGGTAGTTAACCAGATTCGTCATTGGGCGTGCCGCTTCCTGATGAAAGGGGAGAATGAAGCAAAGGGGCGTGTAAAGCGATTCACCGTCAGTCTGAACGTGCCACTGTACGCGGTCGTTCATCTTTGAACGGCCTTGATAGAGGTTTTCTCATCGGCGCTTCTGTTCCATTCTCGTTGAAAAATGAAGGCGTGTTTGAACCTTCTGAACTTCGGGTAGTAGTTAGAAGCATAACTTGTCCGCTGCACCCTACACATCGTGTAGGGTTGCTTTCATTCTTGACTGCGAAGCAGGTTACAGAATTATGTTACTATGATGAGGTATGCTTTGTTTCGTCGACAGGTGAGGCGAACGACTGGAAGAAAGGTTGAGAGACATCGATGATGCGCATGCGCGACCCGCTAACAAGTCTTATTAATACCCCAGCTGCCCCCAGGCAGAAGCTGATGGCCATCATTATCGGGTCCGTCATGTTCGTCATATCACTGATTGCCATTCCTTTTGCGTCGACCCCATTGATTCATATTAAGCCGTTTATGTCCATCGTTATCGCATGGGTTATGTTTGGTTATTTCATGACGTCGTATTTGCTCTATATTCAATTTCAGGTGACGCGATATAAACCGATTTTGATTTTATCCGCGACGTTTCTTTATTCCGGTCTAATTACGATACCGGAAATTCTGACCTTTCCTGAAGTGTTTGCGCAGGAGGGACTGCTTAATGCAGGGCCGCAGTCGCCCATCTGGTTCTGGATATGCTGGCATGCTGGGTTTCCATTAGGCGTTTTCATGTATGCGTTCAGTTTGAGAAGATGGAGCTTTGCCTCGACAGAGCGCAAAGGCAAGGCCGGGTCAGGCGCCATTTTTGGCGGTGTCATCGTCATCCTTGCAGGATTGACTTATTTGCTTACGAAGCATCATGAGCTCTTGCCCGTCATTATACGGGGAGGGAAATATAACGAACTGATTACGATGGGGATAGGTCCTGTATTGTCGTTGATGAATCTGGCGGCGCTTGTATATTTGTATGTGATGACCAGGGGGCAAAGCCTGCTTCATCTGTGGCTTTTGCTCTCGGTCTTTATGTTATTTCTCGATCTTGCGGTTACGCAGTTCGCGGGGGCCCGTTACAGCTTGGGTTGGTATTTGTCGTGCGTCAATTCGCTTATATCTTCGACGGTGGTGCTGTTTGTCTTCTTTCATCAGATGAATCGTCTGTATGTGCGGTTGATTATGTCGCAGAGCGCGCTCAAGCAATCTCAAGAACGAGTGGCCCTCATCCTGGACAGTATTACGGACGCCTTCTTCGCGGTGGACAGACAGTGGGGATATACCTACACGAATAAAGAAGCGGAGAAATACTACGGCTTTACGTTTGATGAAGTGAAGGGGCAGTCTATCTGGGAAATAAGCCCGCAACTAGCGAAGACGAAGCTGTCCGAGATGTGTCATCGAGTCATGGATCAGGGGGAGCCGGTGGAATTTACCGAATACGACAAGCTGCGCGGCCGCTGGCTTGAAATTCGGGTGTATCCGTCCCGTGACGGGATATCCGTCTATTTTCGCGATGTGACCGAGCGAATCGTCGCTGAGGAGCAAATGAAGGAAGCGAACAAGAAGCTGCAGATGGCGAATCGGCTCCTGACCGACTTTTCCTACACGGATGGACTTACCGGCGTATATAACCGCCGTTATTTCGATCAGATGATGCAACAGGAATGGGAGCGGATGAAGCGGGAGAAGAGTCCGCTATCGCTCATTATGCTCGATATCGATTATTTTAAGAAGTATAACGATACGTACGGACATCTTGCTGGAGATGAATGTTTATGTCAGGTGGCACAAGCGATCCGAACGGTGGTCATCCATCCGCTGTACGTGATGGCCCGATATGGAGGAGAGGAATTCGGCGTCATTCTGCCGCAGACGGATGCTGCAAAAGCGATGGAAGTGGCGGAGGCGATCCGTGTGTATCTGGAGTCGTTGGCGTTCCCTCATACCGCTTCCGAAGTGGGCTCGATTGTGACATGCAGCCTGGGCACCGCAACGAGGCTCCCGGAACATACGCTGCCCGATGACACCCCGAGTATGCTTATTGCTCAGGCGGATCAAGCATTGTATTTGGCTAAGCAGGCTGGACGCAACTGTGTTGTAGCAGATACCGGAATTGTTATTGCCCGTAAATAAATGAAAGAACAGAAAGGGCACGCTGAGTGAGGCGTCCTTTCATATTGTTCGGTCAGCTAGGGAAAGCAGGCAGTAGAGGACGGTCCTGTACATTAAATGTACATTTGCAGCTCGCGAATGATCGCTGTGGAATGTGAGAGGCTGAAAACTTTGCGTTCTTGGAGCAAATGCAATTGTCACGAATTTTGCAGGGATGATAAATTACATAGAAAATTATGGGCGCTATGCTACAATAGGATATAATTACGCGCCTTAGTGGACAGAAGGCAGGGAAATCTGCCGCAGCCAAAAGGCTATGAGTATCGGGAGGAGCCTGTGAAACCGGAACATGCGGACATATGTCTGAACAGAAATGTAGTGCTTCATCATACATACAAAGTCAAAAAAACGGTCTCCCGCAGCGAACTGGCGATGATATACACCGGACGCCATGTGGAGAGCGGGCAAGCCGTCATTATTAAGGAGTCGTATCCGAAGCAGCTGGCGCTTCGCGATCTGGACAAGCGGACCGTGCTGTGCCGAATACCATCTGCCAAAAGGCAGTATGACGAGCTGCGTGAAGCGTTCCTGATGGAAACGAAGGTGCTCCAACAATTGAGCCACCCGAACATCGTCCGCTATCTCGATCACTTCGAGGAGAACGGCACGCATTATATCGTCACGGAATATTGCAAGGGAGTGTCACTCGACCGTTACATCGAGGAAGGACAACTCACTTCTATGGCGGACTTCCTGCACAGAACGATGCTGCCACTCATCGATGCGCTTGAATACGTTCATGCCCAAGGCATCATCCATCGCGACATCAAGCCGGCGAACGTCATCATCGGGGAGGACGGACAGCCAATGCTGCTGGATTTCGGATCGGCGGTATATTATGAGCGGACCGGACACCGAATCTTTACGAGCGCGGGATATTCTCCGCTTGAATTTTATTCGGAAAAGTCGCGTCAGGGCGTCGTTTCCGACGTGTACAGCTTTGCGGCGACGTTATACTTCTGCCTATGCGGCCGGGCGCCGAACGATGTGACACGGCGGCTGTTCGACGACAGCATCGATCCCGTCAGAAGCTGGAACCGGAGCGTCAGCCCGTTGATGTCGCATGTCATTCGAAGAGGGCTTGCCGTCAACCCGGACAAGAGACACTCTTCCATGAAGAGATTGAAAGCCGCATTGCATACAGAGCGACTGCTGCGGACTGTTATTGAACGTCTGCCTGGCAAGCGCCAGCAGCCAGACGACACCCGGCAGAAGCTGCCCGGACGCAAGCAGGCTTAACCCCGGAATCCGTGCATTGGAAGGGCCTGGTCCCGGAAGCTGCACACTAGAAGGCCTAACGACGGAATACGTACTGGAGCTCATATGCAAAAAGGCGCCAAGCCGCGAAACAGTGCGACATTTGGCGCCTTTTTACGGAATCCCGTGCCAGTCAGCCGTGCTTGCGCGGCAGAGGCTCTTGCGCGGCTCCGCGCACAAGAGCCTCTGCCGTGAGCCCGGCGCTCTACAGTCTAGTTGCGGGCTTGGAATGCAGCCGGATCCGCATACGACACGGAGCCTGGCTTCACAGCCTTGAAGCGCAGCTCAATCTCCGTAATTCCGTCTTCGAACGTAATGTACAGCTTGTCATTATATTCGAGGATCTCGGTGTGATTGGGCTTCAGCGGCGTGCGGCCCTTCGCCACCGTGCAATTGGTACGATGCTTTACCCGGAGCGTGCCGTTCTTACCCGCCTCGAATACGATATGGGCTGCTTCAGGCAGCGGTTCGTTCACGTCTAGACGGGCGAACAATTGCTGCAGGCTTACACGCCGCGCCTTGCCCAAGGAGGTGAGCGGCCAATATTTGACGGGGACTTCATTGCCGCTCGCCGTATTGAGGAAATAACCCTCCAGCCTGCCGGTGAACGCCGGCTTGGGCCGCAGCAGCACAAATAATGCCCCTGCAGCTATCAGTGCAGCAAGCACGCAGCCCCCTATAATCAAGTAACGATCCCACACGGAAGAGATCGCAATAGTCAGATCGCCCGTGACGGTGCCGCCTTCCGGATCCGTCGCCGTGATGGTCAGCACGGCCGAACCGGAACGAAGGGGGGACAGGATAAGCCATGTTCCATCTACGTGAGCCTCGATCTGCTCTTCACGTTGGTTGGCAGCAATCTTGTACGTTAATTCATCCCCGTTCGGGTCAGTAAAGTAGCGGCTGAAATCCAGCTTGGCCTCGCCGTCCTCCTTCGAGATCTCGATTGCTGTCAGACCGGTGGATAGTGGTGCCTTATTCGTAATATCCAGATGACTGCCCACAGTTTCTCTGAAGAAATGAGGCCCATTCATGACGACCTTCCAATCGTATATTCCGGATACCGGGAATCGATATTCTGCCGTAAAGCCTGCCCCGTTATTATCCATCGGAACCCGTTCTTCCTGATTCGTCTTCCGATCCTTGACGATGAGCTCCGCTTGCAGGTTGTGATATATGTCTTTGTCCTCCAACGCTTTGCCTTGGAACGAATATAGACGGGAGGTAAAAGCGGCCGGCTGTCCCTTAATTGCCTCTTTGGATGCCAGATCCGCGCCAGCCTTCATGTTGTAGCTGCCGAGCAGGTTCACCTTCACTACGTCACTGGCAGTCCCTCTGAACTTCAGCAGCAGCTCCCCTTTTTGCGGCTCTACAATTTTCATTAGCGTATATTTTCCAGACTTGAAGAATCTGACGTTCTTCGAGCTGTAGTAGATTTGTGATTCTTTCAGCGGGTTCTGGGAGAGCAGGATGATGTTCGCCTCCGACATGCTGGAGTTGGGAAGGCTCACCTTCACTTCCTGCATTCCTCCGGTTGCGGTAACCGCAGCGATGGGAACGAGGACGGATTGAATCTGATCGGCGAAGATTCGGTTGAATATTTCCGGCAGATCTTCCGCACTGCTCGTCATATACGTAGAGCCGCCCGTCTCCGACGCAATCTGCTCTAATTGCTTCTCATTGACGGAACCATCATGATTCAGACCGATGGTGTAAATGGGATAGCCCTTCGTTTTGGCTTGACGGATGACACGTTCCACATCCTTGTTCGAATCCGCTACCGTTCTACCGGTATAGGTATTTCCAAAATCGGTCCCTCCGTCGGACAGCAGGATGATAAAGGGCTTGCCGCTCTTTCCCGTGCCGGCTGTTGCGATATCCGCGCCCTTTTTCAAGCCGAGGCCGAGATCCGTATATCCGTAACGGCGCAAACTGCCGACTTTGCGCTTTAATTTCTCCTTTTGTCCAGGCAGCGCGAGCGAAGTGAGCGGTTCTGAGGCGACGATTTTGTCATTATAGGCAACGAACCCGATGCGGGTACGCTCCGAATCGCTCATGTCCATGAACATGTTGACGACTTCCGCCGCAATACCTTCTTTATCGGTCTCATTCATCGAATAACTGACGTCCATAACAAAGACAGCATCGATCCCTTGCTCCGCACCGGCCTTCGCATCGGCATATCGGATGGGCACCATGACCGATGCAGCGAGCCATACGGCGCAGGCCAAAAGAAGTGAAAAAATAGGATTTAATCCCCATATTCTCCTCATAAATATCGCGATACCACCTTTTTACTAAAAATAAAAAAATATTTTTTTCTGTAACGATATAAACATTTTGTTAGATTGTACCGAAATAATTGGGAGAATGAGGAAGGTGGTCGGGACAATAGGAGAATTCAGCTCGCCGTCCCAAAATATAACATCGGTAATACGACCTAAAAACTGAAGAGGATTTGTAAAAAATCGTTCTTTGTTGGGGGAAATAAGGAGATTCATAGTTATTTAGTACCTTTTATTAAAAATATTTACAAAAAAGGATGGGTCTATATAAGATTGTGTCGAACTAATCTCCTAGTTTTTGAATAAGCAGTACTTTTGCGATAGAGATACTCACACAGCTAGTGCGAAGAGACTATCACAACGAAATAGAGAGGAGGAAGCATGAAGATTTGCAAGCCGGTGCGTGCAGGTGCGCGCGATAGACGGTTTGCCACTTTTTGTGCTGAACACTATGGACATCATTAATCAAACGAACCGCGCCATGCTCTTCGAGGAAATCAACCCGGAGATGCTGGACCTTCTGACCATCGTAGGCGATGTCAAAGGGATTGACAGTCTAAGTGACGACAAAGTCAAGGAAGTCAACGAGCAATTGCTTGTACGCAGCTTTGACGAGTTTCTGGACAAATTCTCGCCGAGCGTCTATTCATTCTACAACGCAGCGAACCAGAAAGTGATGTACACCTTGAAAAAGCCGGAAGGCATTGCAGACGATTGCGTTTCGGAAATCAAAATCGATCAAAGCAACGATTTTCTGAAAATGCTGTTCACGCTCATCGACACGAAGCGCAGCCAAGGCATTACGAATGTGGATTTCAGGTTCGAGAATCTGCTCGACATGATTTCGCCGAAGAAGGTAATGGACGATATCCGCCAGGTGCGGAAGGAGATTCATTACTTGTACAGCCAGCACGACAAGCTGGATGACGGCGATCCGAAGAAGCTCGACCTCGGCGATAAGCTGAACACCATGTTCGAGGATGCGAGCAAGAACTATAACAACGTGATGGCGATGCTTCCGCTCGCAATCGAAGATATTAAGACACGGCTTCTGCTCGGAGGATCGCGGGAAGAGAATCAGTCCGAAGCGATTCAAATCGGCATGCTCACGATCGGTGAGGCTGGGGAACTGAAGATTATCGAAGCGCCGAAGAACGAGAACACCGAGCTGATGCTGCTCGATGACAGCAGCGGCACCGGACTCGCTAACGTATTTGAGGAAGATTACGAGTCGATTACCGAGACGCCGTCCTCCTACGTGAAGGATCTTGTCGTGCGTACGTTCTGTCCGCTGCCTGTCGTGCAGACGGAGGTCGATACGGAGACAGAAGTGCAGAACTATAACACCTACTTGGAATTTTACAAGAACGCCAAGGACGATTTTGTTAAAACGGTTAAACCTTTGGTGGAAAAAATATTGGGTGTCAGAATGTTCTTCGACCAATACGCGACCAAGAACAAAGGGATGCAGCCATCGCTCCTGATCACGAATGCGAAGCTCGACATGACGGTTAAGAGCAGCAATATTCCGAGATTGGAAACGTATTTGAACACGGTGAACTCCAAAAATGAGTTCTCTGATACGATCTGGTTCGGCATCGTGCCTTCCGTTGAGCTCGAGTCTGCTGGCAAGGTGAAGGTCACCCGCGAGCGGTTCCGGGGCAACGGGAAAGTCGTGAAGCAGGACGGTAATACGATGGAATCGCTGACGATGCTCTTGCAGGTCGTCAAAGATTACAAGGTGCAGGTCTTCTTCAGCTTCGAATCTGGAGAAGAGACGACCTTCAGCAGCATGGCGACCGCAGGTCTCGATAAGTACATCGACAAGTGCAGCGTCATGGTCCGCAAGGAATACAGCGAATTTGCCATTCCGTGTATCCCGAACTTCACGGTTATTCCGAAGGACAAATCCGGAGTCATCATTGACAGCCGTATGCTGCAAACCGAACACGGCGTCAAATTGTCACAGGAGAAGGAAGACATTCTGAAGCTGTGGATCGAAGGCGTATACGTGGGAGCAGCTTACGTTGCCGCTGGGATTGTCGCCGCGTACCAATGTCCTGAATACTTGCGCGAGTCGTTCAAAAATATTAGCAGGGAATACCCGGGCGTGCGCTTCGATATCGAGGCCAGCGATCATGCATTGCGCGCCGTCACGACGATGGCGAAGGAAATTACCGGATTCACGAACAACATCAAAGATGCGATCAACCGCAAAAACTTCGGCTTCGTCTTCTCTTCCGAGAATGCGCAGCTGCAGGACAAGGATATTAAGCGGATTACGGTATACAAAGCGAGAAGCATGGCGATGACGGAGAATGGCTTCGATTCGCTCTACAAGACGCTTGTCAGTACGTACATCGAACGCATTCTCCGCTTCCAGACGGGTGATTTCAAGCATGAGAACATCGTGAAATTTTTCAGCAACAACCCGAGCAGCCAAAAGAGCAAATGGCTCGGTACACGTGGGTATGTCAACTCCATCATTCAAGACGGGGACGACATGTCCTATATAATCGACGACAAGAGCAACCTGTGCCACATTGACCTCGTGTTCAACGGCAACGTGAAGAACCTCGAAGTCATGATTACGAAAGGCACGACGCCAGTCAAAGCATGACCGGCATATGGAAACGTGTGTTAGAGGTGTGCTTATCCAAGCTCACCTTCAAACATAAATCCCGAAAGCGGTCTGTGCTTTCGGAACCTATTTCAACCCAATTCAAGGAGGTTTTATTCATGGGATTCATTCTCAGAGTAGAAGGTGCAGAAACAATCGAACTCGGTATGGACAACATTCAACAAGTAGTCTATGACACCGACACGCCGAACGATTCCAACGCGAGATCGACAGACGTAGGTGCGACGATGCGCATTTCCGGCAAAATCATCACGGCAACCGATGGCGACAACGCCGACGATACGAAGAAGCTGGCGTTGTGGTCTCTCGTTCCGGCTGAGAAGTCGGACTGCTACCGTAAAGTGACGCTGGAAGTTATCGCGGCGGATCAGGTAGTGCGCAAGGTGTACTTCCCGAACGCATTTGTAGTGGACTACACCGAGACTTACGGCGACACAGAAGGGGTCGGTACGTTCAGCCTCTACATCAAACAGAAGAAGGACAAAACCGAACACGCTACGATTGACGGCGGTTATCCTGCTTAATAAGGATACGGCGTGTACTCGTTACTAGTATCGGACAACAAATTTTAAGAGGCTTCTAGCCTCTTAAAATTTTATCCTAATGAATGGCGAGGATGAGGCGGATGGTTAACTATTACGACCTGTTGGGCGTACGGCGGGATGCGGCGCCGGAGGAACTGAAGAAGGCATACCGGCGGCTCGCCAAGCAGCACCATCCCGATGTGAACGGCGGCAGTCCCGAAGCGGAGCAGCGGTTCAAGCAGATTCATGAGGCGTATGCCGTGTTGCAGGATGAGGCCTCGAGGAAAGCCTACGATGACCGGTTGGACGGAAAGAAGCAAGGACAAGGTCCCGGCCGGGAACGTGGCGCTCAGTCGGAAGGACAGCGGGCGGACAGAGGAGAAGCGGCAGCACAGGGAGCACGGGCGAATTTCGATCCGCGGAACGTGGAGGCTGACTTTGCGCGGTTCTTCGGCTTCGATCCGAAGACGAAGCGGCCGTCAGGCAATAAGGATGGCGGCAAGGGAGCAGCCAATCCGATCGATACGTCGGATCTGTTTCAACGATATTTTGGAATGAAGAAGAAATAACGGCGAGGGATTACTAGTGTGCTCTTTATTTTAAAAACGGGTATGCTTCATGATCAAAAGGGCACTTTGGAACAACCTTTGTAAGGTGGAGTGATGTGTGATGCATGAGACATCATTCTGCTCATGTTCGGGGCCTTTTTTTCGTTGTTATGGCCGATACGTATTGATTTTGCACGGGCCCCTGAGGGCTCATTGGAGTAACGGAGGAATGGAACGTGAGGAATGAAGCGGGTACTGAGCAAGCAAAGCGTCACCCGTACCAGCAGGAAAGGTCCGGTTGGATTATCGTCATTGATTTGTTGATTGCCGTCATTGCGGCGGCCGCACTGTTCTATGTGTATGTGTGGAATATAGACCCTGTCTTGAAGGTGACGGTCGGTGTCCTGCTGGCGGCAGCCGTGGTGATATATGCCGTTCGGCGCGTCCGAAGCCGCACACTCCTACAGGAAGAAGGCGCAACCATTGCCAAGCTTGTCCTTCTGAACGAAGAGGGGGAGAGCGTAAAGGAATGGTACATCCATGGGGAAACATCCTTGCTCATCGGCAAGAACTCTGCGCAAAGCGAGGTTGACATAGATTTGTCCGATTCGGAATACGCGTCGCTCATCAGCAAGCATCACGCGGTAATGAACTATGCTTCGGGGAATTGGTTCGTCGAGGATCTGGATTCCCACAATGGCGTCGGCATACGCCAAGCCGGCAGCAGAACGGCAAGCCGGTTGGAGGTGGAAGAGCCTTACCGGATTGAATCCGGGGATATCATCTGCATTGCCAACACGCGGATATTAGCGAAATAGCACCACCCATTCAAGCATCGATCAAAGTAACGGAGGAATGAACAGGATGAGTCTGACAAGATGCGCAAACGGACACATGTTCAGCACAAGAAAACATGGCAGCATATGCCCTTATTGCAGCATTTCGGTGGAACAAGCGCCGAGCGGTGACGTGAAGAAGCCGGCGCGGGCGGAAGAAGAAGAGAAGACGATGCCTTATTTGGGCGAGACGACTGGCATCGAGCCGGTAACCGGATGGCTCGTCTGCATCGAAGGACCGCAGCTCGGTCAGGATTATCGGATTATGGCGGAGAAAAACTTTATTGGCCGCTCCGAAGAAATGCACATTCGCATCCTTGGGGACAATGCCATTTCGCGGCGGAACCATGCGGTCATCGTCTATGACCCGAAGAAGCGCAACTTCTACCTCCTGCCAGGGGATGCGTCGGGTCTTGCCTACCACAACAACGAGGCCGTCTATTCGCCAGTAGAGCTGGCCGCCTATGACGTCATACAGCTCGGCCGCAGCAAGTTCATCTTTATTGCGCTCTGCGGCGTCCATTTTGAATGGAATAACGATATGGGTTAGGGATGATGACCACGATGGAAGTACAGGATTGGGTGCCGTATTTGATCGTGCTGGGTTCCGTTGCAGCGATCCTGCTGCTGTTCGGGGCACGGCGCCGCCTGATGACGGAAGCGGCAAGCAGCGAGCCAGCGGGCATACCGATTGGGAACGGCCAGACCATCGGTGCCCGGGAGGAGCAGGATGATTATTTCTCCAGCGTCACCACTGTGCACGGTACGGCGGCCGTGTTGGCAGATGGCATCAGCGGCCTTGCGCACGGCAGAATGGCGAGCACGCTTGCCGTGACGGTATTCATCCGCGAATTCTTGAAGCTGGAAGACATCCGGGATGTCCAGCACTATTTCACAAAGGCGGCCAAGGTGAGCAATACGGAAATTTTGCGGAATTTGAAGGGGGCAACTGGAGGAACGACGCTTGTGGCTGCCGTCATTGCGGACGATCGTCTACACTGGGGAGCCGTGGGCGACAGCATCATTATGGTGTTCCGGAACGGGGAGTTCATCCGGATGAACGAGAAGCACACTTTGGAGTCGGTGCTGCAGGAACGGTATTTAACGGGAGAGATGACGCGGGAGGAAGCGTTGGAGCACCCGATGAAGAGGCGGCTCATCAATTACTTGGGCTACGAGAACTTCAAAAGTATCGAAATCGGGAGCGATCCCTTTGAGCTGCAGCCGGGAGACCGGGTCATCCTGTGCAGCGACGGAGTATACAATACGCTGACGGAAGTGGAAATGGAGCATATTTTGTCCAAGCCGCTCCCGCCCCACGATGCCGCCGAGGAGATCATCGAAGCGATCGAACAGAAGAGATTGGCGAATCAGGATAACGCGACCGTTATCATTGTGGACAACGTCTGAAGCGGCTGTTCCTGGCTTCGGGGGATTTCCATGAATGAGCGTGCATGCGGATAACAGGAGAAGCGGGGGTACGAATGAGAAAGGAGAACAGCGAATTCAAGACCAGCTTCGTCTCAGAAGCCGGTTCTTTTCTACATAATAAGGACTATTTTGCTTACGTTGAGCTTGATGATATGGCTTGCTGGGTTATCGCTGACGGCTTGGATGCGGACCGGGAAGCGGACAGCGCCGAGATGGTCGTCAAGAGCATCCTCAGGCGATTCACTGAGAAGCCGACGATGTCTCCACTGCGGCTGAAGCAATATATGCAGGAGGCGCACGAATGGTTGAAGGTGGAGAGCCGGAGAGTACGGCTCAAGGCGAGCTTGATACTGGTCGTGACCGACTATGCGAAGATCGTCTGGGCGGTGGCGGGTAATGCTCGGCTGTATCATTTCCGCGGCGGGCGTCTGTTCGCGCGCAGCAAAGATCAGAGTCTGGCGCAGATGATGGCGGATGCCGGGGAAATCTCGGAAGAAGCAATGGAAGTTCATGAAGAGCGTCACAACCTGATCCACTATATGGGTCAGCCCGATGGCTTCGAGCCGTTCGTCTCCAAGAAGGTTCCGCTCTCCGAGGGCGATGCCCTGCTGCTCTGCACGCCGGGGCTGTGGGAGGACGTCAACGGCACGGAAATGATCGATGCGCTCGCGGAAGCGAAGGAGCCGGAGGATTTCACCGATACGCTGGAGGACGTGCTGCTTAGCAAGCAACGGAGAACGGTGCACAATTATACCGCCGTCGCCGTGTATGCGAACAAGGTGTTCAAGGAAGATCCGAAGCGGAAATGGCGGCTGCTGAAGAAGTGGCTGCTGGCGCTGATCGTGCTGCTCATTGCGGGAGGAGGCGCGACCTTCTTCTTCGTGAAGGAGGCCGCGCGCAAGGCGGAGAACGCAGCGAACATGCTCGAATTCTCGCAGAATGCGGACATGTACATGAAGGACGGCGATTATCCGAAGGCCGTCAAGGAATACAGCGAAGCGCGCAATATGGCCATCCGGCTGAAGGATCGGATTCATCGCGATATGTTCGGCAAAAGGCAGCGCTTGATGCAGCTTATGGTGGACGGGGATGGCTTCTTTAAGGAAGGCGACTTCGCCAAGGCGCTGGACAAATATGGGAAGGCGCAGGAGGAAGCGAAGCCGTACAAGGAGTTCAATCATAAGGAGCTGGAGGACAAGATGGATCGCTCCCTCACGTACATGCAGATTATGAGCTGGGTGCAGGAGGGGGACATGAAGTTCGAAAGTCAGGATTACGTCGGCGCCCGCAGCTCTTACCAGAAGGCGCGTAAGGCGGCTATCGAGGAAGGCTATGCGGACGGCGAGAAGGATATTCGCGCGAAGCTCGATGCAGCGGAGGACAAGGTCTCCGGGCTGAAGAAGGAGAAGCGGCTGTTGGAAGGCGACAAGTACGAGAAGAAGGGCGATCAGCAGTTTGCCGCGCAGGATTATGTAGGAGCTATTGACGCTTACTCTGCCGCCCAGCAGATCTATCAAGAAATCGACATGCTGGAACGGGTGCTGGGCATGGAGCGGAAGATTGACAAGGCGGTCGATAAGCTCAATCCTGTGCAGCCACCGGGTCAACCGGCTGCTGGCTTGGATGGTGGTGGAGCCGCTGCAGCCGGTAACGCCGCTGGTGGTCCGGTATCGGGCGCCGGGCAAGCGCAGCCCGCAGCGGGCGGTTCCAGCTCTGGCACTGCTGGCGCAGGACAAGCCTCTGGCAACGGAGGAGGAGCGGGAGATGGAGCCGGGAGTGCCAAGCAGTCGTCTGCTGGCGGGTCATCCTCGGGCTCCTCGGGCTCCTTCGGCTCCGCCGCCGGGGCGACTTCTGCGGACGTCGGAGGTGCGGCCTCTGCTGTGGAAGTGGAGGCGGCGGATGGCAAAGACAGCGGGGAATAACCGCAGAAGGAGGGAACTCGTCAATCGCCATGAAGGACATCGTACACGATCGGTTAAGCAAGATGGAGGATCTCGAGCAGCGTAAGCTGCTGAAGCAGTTGATGACCGGATTGTTCTTGAATCTGGTGGAATATCAGGAAGAGATGAACCGGAATATGGAGCGCAAGGTGTTCGACGAGGTGGAGGACGGCGAGGACAAGCATGACATCTTCGTCTCGATGTGCCGCCGTGACGACCTGGACCCGATTCACGACTTTCTGCACCCGATGCTGCCGGAAGATGCGGCGCGGAAGCACATCGATATGAGCAGCCTAGTGGCACATGTCCAACGGCAGGAGGAAGCGCTGCTGTTTACGCTGTTTTTGCAATGTGATTTCGCGGCGCTGCGAGATCTGTTGGCTGGAAAGAGAACGTTCCGTGGGGAAATGAAGACGTCCGGAGGCAGCTGCGCCATTCAGGTGCGGCTGTCGCAAAGCCGGCTATACATCAATGAGATTGAAAAGCTATACCATGTATTTCAGCAAAATAGCATTCCATGGAAAACGGTCAATCATCCGTATGCGCACAAGTTTTTCGACGTTCTGCTCACGGACTGCGAGGATACGCTGCGGGAAGAAGACGAGATTTACGAGATTACGGTCGATCTGGAGGAATTCGAGCCGCATAAGCGGGTCGATGTCGTTCCGCTCTGGAACATTGAACAGCTCGCCATCAAAAACAGCGGATTCCCGGTTCCCGCATCCGACCGCGTCAACTTCGAGCATGTGCTGTCGCTGCACAAGACGGGCAGCGAGCATGGCTATCTCGTGGAAGGCAATGAAGACAACATTCGCTACATCAAGCGCACGCGGGACGAGCTGACGATTGTCTCGCCGCAGGAGCGGGCGGGCGTGTGGAATGTTCTGAAAATTTCACAACCGGTCGCTTCACGCATCGGCAGCCTTGAATACGAGCTGGTCTCCAATCGGAGAACGGACGGCTTTATTGGCAAGTATGCGCGCAGGCAAGCGCAGATCGTGCGGGCCAAGGGTGAAATCCTGCGGATCGTGCACTCCTTCGATGCTGCCCGCATGCTCCAGCTGGAGCATGTGGATATCAGGGAACGGGTGGGCGGAACAGAGCAGACGTACGAGATGAACCCGTTCATTAGTGACAATGTGCGTACAGAACGAGACAAGAAAGTGATGCGGCTCGGCTTCCGGGCGCTGAATGCGGTAGAAGGCGAGCAATTCATACTGCATGACCTGATGAGCTTTCTCGTGTCCGAAGTGCAGATGTACTTTCCGGAATACAAGTGCGAAGGGGAATGGGCGTGAATTATATATGGGATCTGGTCATCAAGGCGGAGCAATCCGGTCTGAACGTGAACAATATCCGGTTCGCTCCCGCCAAAGTGTATTCGCCCTATATGGAGCTAAGCTTGGAGGACCTCAACGCACGGACGGTCGAGCAGCAGGTCGAGGTCAACCCGTATTATCGGTTCTATGACCTGTTCAAGGACATGTTCGATATTAACAACGAAGAGGATGTGGAGCTGCGGAACACGCTGTTCGACATCGTGCTGCACTTCCTGACGGGCATCGACCGTGTCCAGGGCATGAACAGACGGGAATATTATATCAAGTTCGTGCTGCGTGACATGGAGGAGGGCCGATTCGGCGCTCGCGTTAGCGAGGGCATCAAGCTGTTCGATCGCGAGGAGCGGGAGGCTATCGCCGGCAATGTGCTGCGTCTGTACGAAACGGGCGAGGCGGTGTACCTGCTCAAGGATACGCTGCGGGACATATTCCGGCGCTCGACGATTTATGCGAACTGCGAAGACAAGGATGAGCTGCTGTTCTATGTCGGACAGGAGGAGACCGATACGGCTCGGGCCAAGCTCGAATTGATTAAGGAGCTGTTCCTGCCGGCGCGGTTCCATACGGAAGTGTATTGGCGAGACCATTTCGGCATCATCGATGTGGATGACACGATGCGATTGGGCGGCATTTCGCTCTATTAAGCGTGGTCAAAAAGCGAAGTGCGGACAAAAAGTGAACCGTTCAGCACAGCAGCCTCTTGAAGCGAGGCTGGGAGGGGGGCAATGATGGGCGGATACTCATACAGGCTTTATACGCAGCCGGCAAGCAGGGAAGACGGCCGGAAGCATGCGGAATATAACCGGGAGGAACTGTCGGAAATGACGACGTTCCAGCTCCGGAACATTTGCCATCAAGAAAAGCTGGTCGAAGGGCTTATTCATACGCTGGATCGCGAAGGACTGATCGCGACCGTTATGAAATACCGGGGCGCGGATGAAAGTCTGCTTATCAGTCACATACAGCCGGGCGGATTTGCCCGGGTCGAGGCGGCGCTAAGGACTTATTTGGGCACGCCTCTTCCCGATGGCGGCGGCATCCGCATTCCGGCGAAGATTACACTATACTCCGGCTTGAAGCTGGATCGATTCGACGGATATCAGGTCGAAGCCGGGCAGGCGATTACGGAATCTAACGTTCTGCTCGTCAACGAAAATCTGGAGCTGTGCGCTATCCTCAATCTGGTGAAGGACGGAGCGAAGCCAGGGGTGTATTGCCTCTTGATGGGCGAAGACGCGGAAGTGAAGAAAACGGCGAACCGTCAATACAGCTTGCTCTTCTTCCAGAAGCAGGTGTCGGAATATATGTATCACACGTATTATCGCGACAAGCCGCTGCCGCCCGCCAACCTGTACTATTACAAGGTTCCGGTCGCGGACTTGGACATCCGCGAGCTGGAAGAGACGGATGCCGTATTGGCGATTGATTTCGGAACGTCCAATACGACGGCTGGAGCGTATTTGGACAGCGGATATGTGACTTCGCCCAACGCGACCGATCTGTTGAACGGACGCATCCGGCTGGATCGCATCAACTATGTGTCGTTCCCCGACACGATGTCCAAGGATGCGGAATGGATCGAGGTGCTGCCGACGGTTATCGGAGTCGCCGATTGCTCCGATCCGGAGCGTATCCGATTCAACTTCGGCTACGACGCGCTGCAGGACAAGAAGAAGAGCGGGTACAGCGGCAGCGCGTCCGTCTTTCACGGCATGAAGCGCTGGGTGAACAACTACAAGCGGCTGGAGGAAGTGACGGATAGTCAAGGGAATGCGGCCCCCGTGACGAGAAGCGACATGCTGCGGGCGTATATGCGGCACGTGGTGCGTATGGCCGAGCATCAGTTCAAGTGCCGCTTCAAGCATCTGCATCTATCCGGGCCGGTCAAGCTGAAGGCGCAGTTCATCGACATGTTCGCCGATATCCTGCCTGAATACAACATTGAGACGGGCGATGCGCTCGATGAAGGCTTGGCCGTGCTATACAACACGATCGCCGATCAGATGGAGCATCATCGCTTCATGGACGGAGAGGAATACAAAGCGCTCGTTATCGACTGCGGCGGGGGAACGACCGACCTGTCGTCATGCCGCTTCCGCATCGAGGATGGGCATATCGCCTACAAGCTCGATATCCATACGTCTTACGAGAACGGGGATACGAACTTCGGCGGCAACAACATTACATACCGCATTATGCAATTCATGAAGATCGCATTCGCCGGATTCTACGGCAGCGGGGGTATCCTGCCGGATATCGATGACTTAATCGATATACCGGCCACGGACATCTACCGCCACGTGGACGAATTTGGCGCAGAAGCGGTCTATGCGCAGTTCGACGCACGCTACCGCGAGGCGGAGGCCTTCCTGCCGACCCGGTTCAAGGAATACGAGAACCGGGCCCGCGATGAATACCAACGGGTGCGGAACAATTTCTATGTCCTGTGGGAGATGGCCGACGGCATGAAGAAGGAGTTTTTCCGCAAGACGGGCATTCTGCGCAGCCGTTTCCATTCGGGGCACGGCTGCCGGCAGGAGAGCGACTTGAACCTTACCGCCGTAGATCGGTGGTGCCTGTCGCTGCGGGAGAACGGACAATTCCGGGATGTGCACGAGCCGCCGGACGTCGTGTTCAACATTCAGGAGATGAACCAGCTTATCCGGGGGGACATTTACGCCATCGTCCGCAAGTTCCTGGATGAGTTCTACCGCGACGGCCGACTGCAGGATTATTCTATCATCAAGCTGACGGGCCAATCGTGCCGGATTGACGTATTCCGGGAAGCGCTGAAGGAATTCGTGCCCGGGCGGGCGATCGAGTTCCGGCAGAAGGCGGAGGATTCGGGGAAGGTGCCGGATCTGAAGCTGGCCTGCCTGCGGGGCGCCTTGCGATACTTGAGCGCCCGGAAGTCGGGGCTCATTGAAGCCAGGCTGACGAATCATGCGCCTGTCGTTCCGTATTCGGTCAGCGCCTGGACCCATACCGGCCGGGAGAAGATGCTCATCTCCGGCTACGAACGGCTGGATCAGGCGCAGGGCTCGATCTCGCGGCCGCTTGGCGCGCACGAGATCGAGTTCCATATTCGCGGGGGCGACGGACAGTTGCGGCATACGGCAGTATACCAGAATGATTTCGCGAGCTATCGTCCCGTGCTGTATGAGGAGATTGCCGCGCAGTTCGGCGATAGTATTCCTCAGGATGATACCGACTCCATCGCCAACGGGGAGGCGAAGTGGTTCGTGTTCGCAGGCGATGGCAGCTGGGGCTTCGATACGGTACCGGTTGCGCGGCTCAACGAGCAGCTGTACATGGGCAGGAAGCAGTTCAATGCCTTTGAAAATGATTTGTCGGAGCTGGATTTCTTCGATGGCTTGAAATAACGGAGTGTGAGGGAAAGGGGGGAGCGTCTTGTTTACACATCAGGTTCCACACTTCCATAAAGGGCGGATTCTGAAGACCGGCATGCTCGAGAATCTGCGGGATTACCCGAGACAGTTCGTCGACATCGCCTATCAGCGGCACTCCGATGGGATTGTAACGGGGGCCGAGGTTCAGGTTAATAAAAGCAGCCTGACGATTGCAAGGGGCATCGTCAAGCATGATGGCCGCTTATACACGCTGGAGCGCGACTTCGAGCTTCCCTACCAGTCGAACGGGAAGGAGACGGTGCTCAAAATTCAGTTTCGTGCGGAACAGGTATTGAGTGACTTCACCACGCTTCCAGGGGAGATCATGCTCGATGAAGACAACGTCCATGTCCGGCCGGACGAGCTGGAGCTGGGGCGCTTCAAGCTGAAGGAAGGCGCTCGGCTGCGTTCGGACTACCAAAGCTTCGTTGATTTGGCGACGGAATACAATACGTTCAACGTCATCCATGTGCCGTATGCGGGCTTGGGGCGCAGCACGCTGTCTCCGTTCATCACGCGTTACTTCGCGAATGAACTGTTGAAGAGCGGAACGGATCACGCTTATGACGCGGGGTTCGCCATGCTGTGCCTGAACGGCGGGGCCGTGGAGCGGGATGTCATCCAGCATTATCTCGGGCACCGGCTCGGAACGAGCTACAGGGAGCTGACCAATGAAAGGATATTTGCGGGCCTGCGGCGGATTCTCGGCGAAGCGGGGGGCGGCAGAGCGCTGGCGCCGGATGTCCGGCACGGCGGAAGACAGCGGGTTATAGTGGATTGATGCAAGAAGATGCCAGCAATAGGGGGGCAATGAACGAGAGGTGAGGAAATGAGCGATATGGAGCATATGGATGAACAAATCATTTCCATGTTATATGGAGACCAAGGGCGTGAAGAGCAGGCTGCGGATAAGGATACTAAATATTTAATACAACCGGATCAACCCATCCTTGTCCACCAGACTGTACTGAAGATAGACGGGGCGACGATACCGTTTACGGAAGAATGGATATTGGACGGAAAAATACGTGTGCCGCTGCCCAAGACGTTTCACCCGATGCCACCCCAAGCCGCAGCCATGAAATACCCGTCAGAACGAAGGCCTGACTTAATATATACGAATGACAGCACCTCCATTAATATCGCATTCAACCATACGGATCATGCCTTGACGGAAGAAGAAATGGAAGAGTTTACGATGGCCATGATTCAGATCCTGCGGCGAACGCAGCCCATTCTCCAGTGGTACGAAGACGGCATTCGTGAGATTAGTGGGAAGCATGTAGGGTATTGCGAATTTCTGGCTCCTGCCCTGAACGTCAATTTGTATAATTTGATGTTCTTTGCCGAGTTGGAGCATAAGGCGCTGCTCTGCACGTTCAATTGCACAGAAGAGGAAATGAAGCATTGGAAGCCGATTGCCCGGGGCCTCATGGATTCCCTCGTCATCGGCGAATCGGAGGAAGGGAGGACGGAACAATGAGTCAATCCGCTCTGACTTATCACAATTTGCAGGTGGCCCCCTATCGGCTCGTCAATCTGCAGGAGCTGAAGCTGACGAAAAAAATTAACGAGCATACGCGGCTTACTTTTACAGGCATTGTGCCCGAGGAACTGAAGGACAGCTATGTGGAGATGACCGACGCCGACACAACCATCGAGATCAGTCAAATTGATGAGGAAGGCGGCAGCAAACCGTTGTTCAGCGGTATCGTGCTCCATATCGGGATCAAGGTCGTACGTGACATCTATTATCTTGAGGTGGAAGCCGTGTCTCATTCTTATAAGCTGGATGTGAAACGAAAGAGCCGATCCTTCCAGAACAAGGCCATGACGATCCCGAAGCTGCTGGATGAGATTGCATTGGATTATCCGGGCATGGATGTGGTGGATGAGGCTACTGACAATGCCAGATTGGGACGGTTCACGGTGCAATATCAGGAAACCGATTGGCAGTTTCTCAAAAGAATGGCGTCCCGCTACCATACGAGCTTAATGCCGGCTGCGGTGTTCGATCGCCCCAAGTTCTACTTTGGCATTTTCGAGAGCAGCTCCCAAACCCGTTTGGAAGACTACCATTATACGGTCAGAAAGCGAATGACGACATATCGTTATTTTGCCGAAAACGATTCTCCGAATGTGGATGAGAATGACTTTATCTACTATGAGGTGGAGACGGACAGGGTGCTGGAGCTTGGCAGTTGGATTGGGTTCAAAGGCAAGAGCTTGTACGTATGTGAGGCGCGGACCGAAGTGAAGAACGGTCTGCTGACGCATATGTACGTGCTATGTTTGCACAAAGGCCTGCGTCAGAAGGTGCTTTACAATCGTCAGATTGTCGGCGCTTCGCTGCAAGGCAAGGTCATCGACGTCGCCAAAGATAAGGTAAGGGTGCACTTGGATATCGATGAGAAGCAGAACAAGGGCGAGGCCCATTGGTTTCCGTATACTTCGGTGTACACGGCAGAAGGGCATAGCGGCTGGTACGTCATGCCTGAACTTGGCGATACCGTGCGCATATATTTCCAAAGCGACAAAGAGGAAGAGGGCGTGGCAAGCAGCTCAGTCCGCCAAGACTCGACGGAGGGCGGGACCAACAAGCTCGGCAACCCGAACATCAAATATTTCCGAACAGCTTCCGGCAAGGAATTGATGATGAGCCCGGACGAGATTGTGATTACTGCAAAAGACGGCGAGATTTTTATCAGGTTGAATGAGAAAAACGGAATTGAGATTTTCAGCAAGAAAAACATCAAAATTACGTCAGAAGATAGTATTCTCATGGATTCAGGGAAGAAAGTCGTCATATCGGCCAAAAACGAAATCAGCATGTCGTGCAAGGAGAGCAGCATTAAGCTGGACGGAAATGCCACGATTATTGGGAAGGAATTGAAGACGAACTAAGGGGGGATGAAGTGGACAAGGCCGAGTCAATTGCCCATTTCCGGGAGCATGTCGTACGGCGGGAACGGATGAACATGCTGCTTATATTGGAGAGGGATTTTCAGTTGCATAAGGAGCAGCTTGTCGAAGAGTTTATTTCTTCCTTCACGGATATGTGCCGAACGATAACGGATGCGCAGGATCAGGGAGACAAAGGTGCCATCGGATATTTGATGTATTCCATGCTGCGTACTGAAATTGCAGAAGGAAGGTACACTTACCTCGTCGAGGCCATGGATACCAACTGGTTATTTGACGGTGCGCCGTGTGCAGGGAGCTATGATGCCACGTGGGCGTTCCGCCATCTGGATATATTGGCTAAGAGATTGACTGCAAGCCGTCAGCTGTATGGGGGAGCAGTGACTATCCCTGTTCTGGAAAGAATTCTGCTCCACGAAGCGCTTTTCATTCATCGCTACGTCATTGCATTGGCGAGATATGCCTTGCCAAGAACGGTACAACTGAAGGAGTACCAGGATATCGTCAAGGAGCCCGTGTTCGAGATCCGGGTAGGAGAATATATGGATATTAGTGAGGCAGTGTTCAAACGGGACGAACGGGAGCAGGCACCGCAAGCCGTCAAGGCATGGCTGGACGAGAAAAGCGATGGTGAGTATGCATACGAGTCATTTCGGAATCTTAAATTGACAGATGGGGACTACGGGGAACTCGACTTTCGTTATTCCGATTTCATTGACAGCAACCTGTCGCATAGCCTGTTGCGAGACTGTGTGCTTATTGGAACAAGGTGGATTGGCTCCGACTTGAAGGGGGCAGATTTCTCCCGCTGCAAGATTCATGGCGCTGAATTCCGCGATTGCGATCTCAAGGGAGCCGTTTTCCGTGATATTGAAGGATCGAACGGTTGGGAGGAATCGCGTTTTCTCTATATGCCCGGTATATCGGCATTAAGCTTTGCCGGATCAAATGTAGAAGGAGCCGATTTCACAGGAGCGCGGCTGTATGGTGCAGATTTCTCCGATGCCAATGTAATTGATGCCGTCTTTGACGGAGCGAACATAAAAAATGCGGTGTTTTCTGTAAAACAGAGAGAGAGCGTTCGCTTGAACGAGATTCAACAGGCACAGGTGCTATGGAAAATGTGAAGGGAAAGGAGGCGGGAGATGAGCTATTTTATCCTCTCGCAGGATGAACGCATCCCGGATGCCATTGTACCAGCGGGAATTTCGAAGATAGTCCATAAAGACATGCTAACCGAGGCGAGAGCAAGTGAATTGGATCGTCTGACACTGCAGTTTCAGGTTCAACAACGTGATCACATCGAATATGTAGATTTCATCGAGAGGCCAATTCCACTCTTGTCGGACAAGCTAAAGCAGTTGATAGCCAAGTTCTTGCCAAGGCAAAAATATCGCCCGGTTGGAATCTTCGACATGATTCAGATGAGGCAGGATGTGTACTGGCTCATGATTCCGCAGCGTCTCAATTGCCTCTCGCCGCAGAGCGAATTTTATCGAAACGACACGCTAAAGAGGCTCGTCATTGATAGAACGAGGGCGGGGAAAGCGCCTTTATTCCAATTAGATGGTATAAGGGAGACGATCATCGTGGTGAATTTGGCTCTAGCAGAGAGCATTCTGCGACGAGACTTCAATGGGCTGAAGCTAAAGAAAATTGAAAATGAAGCCTAGCTTCTATTGGAGCAGGAGGTGAACGGCAATGAGTGCGGAAAAAGATATGATGGGGATGATACCCCAGTCGGGCAGCGACGACAAAAAAAGCTATGTCGTTGCGGGGGCAATACTGAGCTGCAGCTTCGGTTCCCAGAAGAGCAGACTGAAAATGCAGATGAGCCATGGCGTGTACGTGAAGGGCAAGCCCATTATGAATGTGATGGACCACGTCCCGAACATCAATATTATGCCATTTGGAACTTGCGGCAGTCGAATGAATCCAGCTGTTGCTTCGGCGACGGCAGCGAGTAATGGCGTCTTGACGCGAATGCCTTGTATGCCAATGGTTACCATGCCGTGGATTGGCGGGAAGTCAGACAAGGCGGTTGACAATTTCCCGGCATTGTTGAATGATTCAACGAATATGTGCATGTATTGCGGGCAAATCCGAGTTGAGGATGATGGACAGAATCTAGAGGGAGCTTCTCTGTTAGAAGACATAAACGAGCAAGAAGCGGCTCAAACCTGGCAGGAGCAATTGAAAAAGGATTTTATAAAAAACTCTGGTATTGGAGTTGCGGATGCTATAGCCGGAAAACAAGTAATCGATAAAATCAGTGACCGAACCCATTATGTAACAAAAGCTCCGGGGCTTGGGCCAGCTGCTGAATTTGAGAGTGTTAAATTTAGAAGAGGCGCAGGTGTGATTAAAGGAGTATCTAAATTTGCAGGTCCAGCTGCTGTTTTATCAACTGGGTGGGACGTTTATGAAGACTTTCAGAAATATGAAGGCAGTGATCTGGTGGGTGCTGCTAGTTTATCAATTGGCGGTACGGTTGTGGCGGGAGCTGTCGGTGCAGGAGCTGCTGCACTTGGAGCTCCTGTTATAGGAGTAATAGGGATAGGTGTTGTTGTGGGCGTGGGAGTAAGTGCAGGTGTAAGCTATCTTAAGGAAAAATGGTTTGGAAAATGAGGAGAGGTGGACGGGATGAGTTTTAGCTATTTACCGTGGCCATTGTTCGTTATACTGGTTTTCAGTTGTGCCTTCATTACAATAAGACTTGTTGTAAAAGAACCAAATCGCTATCCAAAAGTTGCTGTTTTAGGTATGGTGCTTGTGGGTGTAGGCGGTATCCTATTGGGCATAAATAAAATATTAAAAAACTATAATTTGATGTCAGATAAATTGTGGATGGTGGAAATGATAGCCATTTTCTGCAGCTTAGTAGCAGGTGTATGTATTTTAGCTGGTGCATATATCAAAACAAAAAATGACCCCGATAAACATAAAATGGTACTTGCCTGTATCTTTATTGTTGTAGCTGTATTGTTGATGGTTGGAGTAATAGGTATATTAGCTAATTTCACTTAAATGATTAATATGGATCGATTGGAGCGTGATGAAACGATGAGATTGCTGCCCAACGGTTCTGTTGTTCTGCTAAAGGGCGGAGAGAAAAGAGTTATGATTTATGGAAGGCTGCAAAAGACGGGGGACAGCGAAAAGCTGTGGGATTATATTGCTTGCTTCTATCCAGAAGGAAATATTGATCCTAACCAATCGTTTTTGTTTGATCACAGCCAAATCGAAAAAGTATTCTTCACTGGCTATCAAGATATGGAGGAAACAGCTTACAACCAAGTACTGCAAGAATACCGTGAGAAGGTTGTGGCCTCTGGCTCTGATACCAAATGAGTTTCAGTTGTTTATCGCGACTGTAAGGTATCTATTCTGAACTGCTTTACCACCCAAGTGAAGGGGGGATTATGTGAGCACAGCAAGCAAGCTGATCGGGTATGAACACATCCGGCTTGTGTCACCTTACGAAATACAGACCCTCAGCAGCGTTCAAATTGAAAAAAAGGTAAACGAGCATGCACATCTGCATCTTACGGCAATTATTCCGGAAGAGAAAAAAGATAGATACATAGATATGTCCAGTGGTTCGGACACGATCCAAATTCAAGAGATCGATGAAGGAAATGCGGTCAAAACGTTGTTCCACGGTGTAGTCTCTGACATGGCGGTTAAAGCGGTTAGGGGCGTTTACTATTTGGAACTAGAAGGGATATCTCATACATCGCGTATGGATATCAAGCTGAAAACGCGTTCCTTCCAGAATCGAAACATGTTGTACCAGGAGCTCGTCCATCATATCCTTTCTGAATACCCAGGCTCTGATTATATTGATCTTGCCTTTGACAACGCCTCATTAAACCAATTCATCTTGCAGTATCAGGAAACGGATTGGCAGTTTCTGAAACGAATGGCTTCCCGCTTCGGAGCGGTCCTCATCCCCGAAGCGGCGGCGGATTCCCCAAAGTTTTGGATAGGCGTGCCAGACGGCAAGGCTGATTCCCTGACGAATGCTCATTACAGCGTCATGCGAACGCTAATTGATTGGCACAATAACGACGTTCTGCAAGAAACGGACGTTACGAATTACTCTATCGAAACCGAACGTTACTATTCCATCGGGGACCGCATTGCATTCAGGGACAAGGAATTAACCGTGATGGAGTCAACAGCACGGTTCAACGAAGGGGCCTTCATCTACGAATACCTTCTGCGGCCGGCAACGGGTATCCGGCAGAATCCGATGACCAATCCCGATATTTGTGGGGCGTCTCTGGAAGGAAAAATCATTGACGTCACGAAAGATAAAGTTCAGGTGCATTTGAACATCGACTCGGCTCAAGCCAAGCAAGAAGCATACTGGTTCCCGTACTCTTCCGTATACACGGCGGAAGGAAACAGCGGGTTCTACTGCATGCCTCAGGTTGGAGATGCAGTGCAGGTGTACTTTCCGAGCCGTCAGGAGGAAGAAGTGGTTGCATTGAATTCCGTCCGCAGAGGTGGACAGGATTCACCCAAGATGGCAAACCCGGGCGTAAAGTATTGGGGAACCAACTTCGGCAAGGAAGTGAAATTCGGAAGCAATGACCTTGTGTTGACGGCCAATGAGAACCATGTTTTCGTCAAGATGGATGAACATGAGGGCATTGAGATTCACAGTAAACAAGCGATCGTGTTCCATACAGAGAAGGATTTGGAGCTCAAGCTCGACAAGAAACTGGATATTCAAGCGAGAGAGGCTGTGTATCTGCTGTGTGGCAGCAGCAGTATCGTGCTGGACGGGGAGACGGATATCCAAGGGACAAGCCTTCGAATCGAAGGACTGACAAAAGCACCCGTCTATGTGAAGGACTTGGAACCGGAGTCCGGGGAAAATGGGGAAGCTGCGGAGGGGCCGAAGAAGGGCCTCTTGGATAAGTTTCTTGACGGGGTCCAGCTTGCGCTGGATGTCGTCGGGATGATACCGGTCGTAGGAAAGGCAGCCAGTGTGGCGAACGCTGGAATATCGGCTGCCCGTGGTGATTATACGCGAGCTGGGCTATCTTTGGCTGCGAGCGTGCCATACGTGGGATTGGCAGCCACAGGAGGGAAATTTGCGCCGAAGGGCATGCAAGCAATAGGAAGCGGACTTGCTCAAGCAGGAGAGATAGGACTAGGCTCGAATTTCCTAATTGGCAAAGTGCTTACGGCTGCCCGGAAAATGCAGAGTAACCACTCGCAAGAAGAAATGACTCAGCGGATAAAGAACCGGATGCGTTATAAAACGATAACCATGTTCAATGGGCAACGGATATATGTACCCCTGAAAAAAGGTGAAGTCGTATATCAGCCTACGGCCCTCGACAAATCGCTTGATGCGGCGAAAGGGGCATGGGCTGGAGGTACCGAGGCGGTCAAATCGACACTGGATACGGCAAAGGCCGTCCTTAACGACCCAATCGGGGTTACGGCGAATGTAGTAACTGGCACCGCCGCAGAAGCATGGAAATGGGTAAGCAATCCTGAAAAGGCATGGGATGAACTGGTTGCAGAGGCAGAAGCCGATGGTCGAAGAATTCAACATATGATAGATACCGAAGACTGGAACGGGATAGCTAAAGGTGTAGGCAATTCAATCGTCTCGGGGATAACGGACAAGGGAATCGGCAAGGTAGTTAAATTAAAGAGCGGCAGTGGCGGAAAAGGAAACAGCGGAAAGAACGAGAAAAGTTCGAATAAGGGGACGCCAAATGCTGCCGATAGAAAATTTTCTGAAATGAGTACAGAAGAACAATTAAAAATATCAAAGCAGTATGCTCAAAAAGCACCTGTCGAAATTCCAGAGAATACAAATATGAAAGCTAAATCAATGAATAATGGGTATGAACAAATAACCTATAATTGGAATGACGGAACATATAAGTACGAAGTGAGATGGCATTCTAGGACTCCTGGTGCTCCTGTTGATCAAGGAAATACTTGGGTTATTCAGCGAACCATCCCGGGGAGTGGCGGTAAGAAGCCACAGTCATTTTTTAAGATAGGGGAAAATGAGTGGGTGGAAGGATACAAATGGTATGATGCTATAGCTGCTAGAAAAGCAGGAACTGCCACCCCTGAGCAAGTAAGAATTTTGGATCAAGGACATTGGAAGGAGTAACTTTATGAAAGCGACAGTTATAAACGATTCCTATTATGTTGGATTTGAGGGAGAGCCTGAGTTAGTATTTATGTATGAAAATATTACTGAAAGGCTCGAGTTAAGGGTGTGGAACGGATACTTTGAAACCTTATTAAATTTCATGATTGAGCAACAAGTTCCAATTCAAAATGGAATTTTACATGAATATTATATTCACGAAGGATGGTATGAGGAAAGCCCTTGGGAAATAAAAAATATTAAGGAAGCAATACAATTGTTCAGATCGTTTGATGTGATTAGATTAACGGAAGATGGGATTAAGGCATCGGAAAATATAGTTTCTATGCTTCCGGCGCTTACAAGTGACATCATTACTTTTTTAGAACAGGCAAATGACAGTGGGGATAGAGTGTTTATTATTTACGATTAATCAACTCTCGGGTTTACAACTCCAACAGCAAAATAGTACAATACAACAAACAAACCAGACACTTTTGGCCAACTTGATAAACATAGAAGGCTTATTCCACTTGAAATATGAGTAGGAGTAAGCCTTTTTTGCTCAAAATGTACTGTCTAAGCCATTAGGAATGGTTCTAAATACGAGCACGCACAAAATCGCAAGAAGAAATGACTCAGCGGATAAAGAACCGGATGCGTTATAAAACGATAACCATGTTCAATGGGCAACGGATATATGTACCCCTGAAAAAAGGTGAAGTCGTATATCAGCCTACGGCTCTCGACAAATCGCTTGATGCGGCGAAAGGGGCGTGGGCTGGAGGTACCGAAGCGGTCAAATCGACGCTGGATACGGCAAAGGCCGTCATTAACGACCCAATCGGGGTTACGGCGAATGTAGTAACTGGCACCGCCGCAGAAGCATGGAAATGGGTAAGCAATCCTGAAAAGGCATGGGATGAACTGGTTGCAGAGGCAGAAGCCGATGGACAAAGAATTCAACATATGATAGATACCGAGGACTGGAACGGGCTAGCCAAAGGTGTAGGCAATTCAATCGTCTCGGGTATAATGATTTTACAGACCATGGAAGGCCAGATATTCCAACACATACAAATCCTCATTATCATGCAAACCCAGCTACAGACCCAGCTCAACATGGAAAAGGCATCCCAGGATTGCATCCAGAGACTCCAAGGAGGTATTAAATGACTATAGGGCACTATTTATATATAGCCTGTGTAAGCGGATACTATTCTAAATCAGATTGGCAGGGGTGGGCTGATAGACAAATATTAAAGAAAAACGAGGTTGAAGATTGGATATGTAAAGTTTCGTTAGCCAAAGATATAGAAGAATTGAGTTCGGCGGTAAGTTATAAAAAGCTCGAAGAATGCTATTATGAAGAAAACAAATCTTCACCAAGTGATGCAATAGTTGGCTATTACTATATCCAATTTCTAGAGAATAAAATAAGTCTACGTGATTTAATTGATAAATTAAGTGACGAAGATGATATATCAACGGCATCATCAATAAATGAGTATGAGGATTTTTACAGTATACTAAATGAAATAAATTCAAATGAGTGCTTATTAGCAGAAATTTCATTTACTAAAAAAATTAACGATTTATTTGAACCGTTTAGGCAAATTGCAGAAAGTCAGAAGAAACAATTAGAGTTATACTAGAGGGTCTGTCAACGATTTTGTGTAAACTCGATTTACAATCCTAGCGCCATACACAAAACAACTTAACAAATACCTAATGAATCTTCAAAAGCTTATTCCAACTTGAATTATGAGTAGGGATGAGCTTTTTTGCATACCAAAATTAAAGGAGGAAGAAAGACAATGACAAAACAGGTCAAGGCAATAGAAGGAAAGGCAGGCCAAATCGCTCACTCAGGCATGAAGCCACTCAAGAACAGATTTGAATGTACTACCAGCAAGCAAGAGGTAAAGAAAACAAGTAGACAATCTAAATAATCCTAAAGTAAATAATAGAATTGGTGTATAGGCTATAACCCAACAGAATTTTGTACTTGAAGAAGTGGATCACGATGATAAGCATACAAAGAACGTTACTGAATTTTTTCTATCTATGATTGATTACAATAGAGCGGAATTAAAATATTTTAAAGGTTTGGAGTAACCAACTAGGAGCGCCTGGACAAACTCCTAACAGATAAAAAAGTTAGAGGGGGAATGAACGAGGGTAGAACTCGTCTACAGATCAGTGGGGATGGTCAGGCCCTAACTTCACCAGTAAATTGAAAATTAAAGGGCTTATGAGATATTTGTAGAATAAATTCTAATACAATTACATACTTAACTCAGAATTAACCTTTATGCGTCTAAAAGGAGATTATAACAATGATTGTGAGGTCAAAAAGGATAGGCACGCGGACATTTCATGTCACATGCAAAGAGGAATTAGCCGTGGCAGCGGATTCGCTCCTGCAAATATTTGAGGAGTTGGAGCAGGAGGAAGGGCATTTAAAAGACGGTGCAAATATTCAGGTGGGTTGGACCATTCTTCATCTGTCCCAGCGTGGTGAAGATGTTGCCGTTATGGCGCCTGCGTATGACAAAAATCCATTCGTGGATAAAACCGACGATCTGACTGCTTCGCTGTTTGTACAATTGCAGCAGAACTATTGTCTGCAGAGGCTGCAGCTTGAAGGAGAAGCGGCATGCTTCCAAGATAAAATCATTGCTGCCAAAGGTGTAATGGATACAGAACGCGTATATCTCGAACGGACTCAAAATGGCGGGGATGGAGATTCAGGCTGGTATATTGGACCTGTTGATGGAGCAGTCAAAGATGAAGACTTAGAGGCGTATTATATTTATCAGCTGCTGCACCTTCGGCCGTCGCTTCTGCAAGTGCTGGCGCTGCCCCGGGGGTATATGGCCGTGTACGACGGCGATGAGATTGAAGCGGTTCTGGACGCTGAAGATGTTAATGTGTGGCCAAGCTCAGATGAAGCTTAGTTATTTGGTGCGTGAAACGTGTAAAGGCTTATTCCTTCCTTTCATCCGCAAGGGAGGTAAGTCTTTTTTTATATGATTTCTATTAGAAAACTGTAACTTATTTGTATGAAAACGAGCAGGGGGTTGATGTATTATCATAGTATTGGAAAAACATGAAGATAGTTGTTTTGAACTATTTTTATGTTTTCCAGTATTAGGATGGGCTCCGATACGGCTGTCATTTATAATAGAAACGGGCGCCGCAATGTAAGAGATTAGGAATGCGGGCGCATCGCGGATGCTTTTTGCTTCCTTCTTCTTAGTATAAAAGTAATGGATGAACTTATAGAGGGGCGTGTTGCTCCATAATACATTTTTGTGACGGAGGTATAATCGGGCATGGCAATCATTGATGTTATCAAATATGACGGTTCACCTGATGTGTTCGCGTGGAAATATCCGAACCATGAGCTCGGAACGTGGACGCAGCTTATTGTTAACGAATCACAGGAAGCGATTTTATATAAAGGCGGGCAGGCGCTCGATCGGTATACAGCCGGCAGACATACGTTAAGTACGGCCAATATTCCGATTCTCAATCATATCGTCAATTTGCCTTTTGGCGGGGACTCACCCTTCACGGCGGAGGTATGGTATGTCAACAAGCTTCATTCTCTCAATATTAAGTGGGGTACGCGCGCACCCCTTCAGTTGCAGGACCCGAAATATCAACTATTTGTAAAGGTGCGTTCTTTCGGCCAATTCGGGATTCAAGTCGATGACGCCCGCAAATTTCTTGGCAAGCTCGTCGGAACGCTGCCGGAGTTCAATCAAGAGACGCTTACGGACTATTTCCGCGGCGTGTTGATGATGAACATTCACGAGCTTATTTCTTCCTATTTCGTGCATCGAAAAATTAGCATCTTGGAAATCAATGCGTACATATCTGACATTTCAAAGCATATTCAAGAACGGGTGGCGCCGGCATTCGAGGAGTACGGCATTCGCCTGCTTAATTTCTACGTTGATTCCGTCAATACGCCGGAGGATGACCCGGCCACGATACGTCTGCGGGAAGCGCTAGCGAAGAGGGCGGAAATGGATATCATCGGATTCACCTACCAACAGGAGCGCACGTTCGATACGCTCGGGCAGGCGGCGAAGAATGAGGGCGGCATCCAATCGGATCTTATGGGGGCCGGGATTGGGCTCAGCATGGGATACGGCGTTGGCGGCTCAATCGGAGGCGCGGTGTCGCGGCTGGCCGATGAGCTTCAGGTTGAAGCTTACGATAAGGTCTGTTCCAAGTGTCACCGGGAAAACCGGCAGGATGCCTCTTTCTGCACGGGGTGCGGCACATCACTCGCAGCATCGGGTGGGACAGGGCGGCCAGCGGAGGTGAAGTGCCAAGCGTGCGATGAATGGATGCCGCGCCACACCAAGTTCTGCCCGAATTGCGGTGATCCATATAATCCGTGCCCGCAATGCGGTGCCGACAATCAGCCGGAGCAGACCCATTGCGTGGAATGCGGGCAAGCCATGCCTGTCCCGTGCCGCCATTGCGGCAAAGCGGTGCCGGACGAGGTCAATTTCTGTCCGCATTGCGGCGGTGAGACGGCATTGACGTGCAGCCAGTGCAACCTCGAAGTGCAACCGGGGCAAAAATTTTGCGTGGAATGCGGCAACAAGCTCACGTAGAAGGGAGGGTCCACATTGAAACAAGACACGCAGTACAATTGGATAACGACGGCGATTTTTCTGACGATATTAACCGTCACGGTTGCTTTGTTTTTCACTTTCAGTGAAATCGACACCCGGGATTTCTCCTGGTGGCTGTCGCTAGGCACACTTGTATTGGCGGAATTGCTTAGCTATCTGTTCTCCTTCAAGCTGCTTAAGGGCGGACCTGAGTTCAAGGCTGCCGTTCCGGCGTATTTGTCCTTAGGCACCGTACTGTTTTTCTATGATTTGGCCGTACTGATACATATCGTTTTATTTTGGATCATTTTAGACGTACCTGCGCAAGCGTATCTCTGGATTCAGTTGCTTACGTTTGCGGTGGCGCTCGTGATTGCGCTGTTGTTGGGCCTCTCTAAAGTGTTCGGTGGACGTTTGGTAACGGATGAGCGGATGCGCCTGCAATCGATGAAGCAGCTGCAGCTCGTCGTGCATGGAGCACGGCTGGAGCTGGAGGGCTGGGAGCATGCGGAACGTGAGACGATGCTGGAACTGCTGCGCAAGCTGGAAGACCAAGTCAAATATAGCGATCCGGTATCTCTTCCTGCCATGGTGCTGGAGGAGGCGCAGTTGATGGAGAAAGCCAACCGGCTGGAAGCTGGCGTGCGCTCGGCCGTGCGGGAGCGGCATACGCTTTATTCTGCAGAGGAATTGCGCGGCATGATTCAGGATTTGTCGAATGCGATCCGGCTCCGCAATGAGCAATTGACCATTATGAAATAGGGTGAGGAGGAACCAAGGTGCAGGCAGCCTGCCCATATTGCGGCTCCATTATTTCGTATTCTTAGAGGGGAGGAGAATCGGCATGCAGGGACGCAACGGCACCATATTGCAAAGAATAGGCGGAATGATGCTATTCATCCAAGTGCTGATCATCTTATCTTTAATCATAAACTGGTCATCATTTGATGGCGCATATAAGATTGAGACAATGCTAATGTCCGTGTTTGCAATAAGTGTACCCGGAGTATTGTTGTTCAAGGCCGGGGAGAACATGAAGAGAAAAGCGGATGCAATCAAAGCAATGCATCAGCAGGGGATCGTCGTGCGGCGAAAAACATCCAGTCTCGGCAATGTGCTGCGCGTATTCGGCGGGATATTCCTGTTCTTGTTCGGGATAATAGTGATGGTGATAACATTATATTGGTCTACGCAGAAGGATAAACTGGAATTATTTCTATTATTTTTGGTTCTGGTCTTTACTCCCGGCGTGATGATGTATCGGGCAGGCGGGAAGCTTAACAAAAAGGCGGCAGAACAAGATGCGTTGCAGCAAGCGGCATTTATGGAATTCATGCACAATCCGCTTCTATCACATAAGGAGGAAGATGGGGATTGGGATGATGACGATCGGGAAGAAGACCGGGGGCAGTCAGCGCGCCAGGCTGCGGCCGAGGCAGCCGCTAGTGTCCCGCCGTCCCGGCTTCCGAAAATGATTGCCTGCTCTGGCTGCGGCGCACAGAACAGCGTGCCGCCAGGAGCGACAGTGACTTGCGAGTATTGCGGTTCTACGATTTCTTATTTGTAAATGGAGAAAGGCTGCACGCTCAAGCAGATTGCCTGCTTGAAGGTGCAGCCTTTTTGAATGATGCGGATTATTTCAAATAATCCGGTGAATGGACCTTATCGATAAGGAGCATGCCGTCGAATTGCTCCAACGGGATGCTGCTGACCGGCATGACGCCGTCGTAATACGAAATGTTCGGCTGCGTCATCCAAGTGTTGCCCGGGACGCGCGATTGATAGCGCATGTCGACGAAGGTGTAAGGATGGCCTGCGCTCTTCATCACTTCTTCCACGGAATGCGCCATCGGAGGCAGCACATCGGAGAATCCCCCGGCGACGTGCGCGTTTGCGCCTCCGCCCATGAACAGGCCGATGACGTAGCTCTCGTCCTTGAACTTCGTGCTCTGCATCAGCTCGCCCATATGGCGGCGCGGGAGCGAGTTCATCTCTTTGGAATAGTTCTTGGCAATATGGCCGTTATGCGCCCATACGATAATCTTCTCGTTCGGATAGACGTTCGCGGCCAGCCAGATCAGATTGTCTGCCATCATGCGATCACGGTACTCCGAAGAACGGATAATGGTCATGTAATCAGCCGATTTCCCATTCAGGAACGAGGTGGAGGGAATCGAAATTTCCATATATTGATCGACCACTTCAATCCGGTTGTCCAAAGCCCGTTCCGTTAGCTTCACAATGTGCGGATTGTCCGGATATTGGCTGCGCAACGCTTCCGCGCGCTTCGGCAAGAGCTGGCGCACCTGCTTGTACACGTCCAGCAGCTTCGGCTTCGCTTGGCGGTAAGCGTCGACATCTTCGGACTGCTGCCACTTATCCAACTCTAACTCTGCTTCTTGGAAACGCTTGGCAAGCTTCTCATCGCCCATCCACTCTCCGGAGATGAGCTGCCCTTGCGGCTGCATGTCGAAGCCGGCAAGCGCCAACGGCGTGTTCGTCTTCTGCGTATCCTTCATATATTGGAACAATGGCACATTCTCCTGCACCCGCCAGATGCGGAAGATGGAATCCTTCATCGTGGCGATCGGCTCTCTCGTCGTCATGCTGCCGTATGCCGAGGCGGCATTGCCCAAATTCGTCTCGAATGCAACCACATTGAAGCCGAGCTCTTGATGCAAGTATTGAATCAGGCGGGTTTTGGCCGAATTGTATTCCGCTGCGCCATGCGAGCTTTCGCCCAAATATACGATTCGCTTATCCTGCAGCAGCGGCTTTAAAGCTTCCAAGTCTGTAAACCGTTCCGCCGGCACAACCGTGTCCTTCGCCGTCTCCGGCTGAATAGAGTCGAGCGCAATAGTGTTCTGCTGCATCCATTCCTTCCACTCCTGACGCGCTTCCGTGCTTGTGCGTGCCCGTTCGGGCGAGGTTGCCGCCAGTGTCGTGCCGGCTGCCGCTCCCTCTTTCGATACCTCTTGCCCGTGCGCCGATGTTCCGAATGACAGCAGGGTGCCGAATGCCATGACCGACGCGAGGAACAAGGACGTTCCCCGGCGTTTCCAATCCTTTTTATATGAATTCAATGATGAAACCTCCCCATATGTTGTTGAAGTTGTTCAGAGAGACTCGCTCGAATTGAGAAAACCTGTGCTTCTCGGTGTCGAAAAAGGCCTTTTTGAACATGTGCTTTTAGTATAAGATTCTATATGTCATGCTTGTCCCTATTTAAGGAATGTCGGCGACTTCACGTTGTCGATGTACAGGATGCCGTCATACTGCTCGCGCGGCACGAAAACTTCCGGCAGCAAGCCGAAGTAGAGCGCGGAACGCGGCTCGGCCATCCATGAGTTGCCCGGGGTGATGTCGTGGTATCGCATATCCACGAATGTGTACGGACGATTCGTGGCTTTCATAATCGATTCCATCGAATCTATCGGAAGCGGCTGCACTTCCATCGACTCGCCTAAGTTATCCGCGTTCGTTCCGCTGCCCATATATAATCCAATCGTATAGCTGTAAGGGCCGAACATCGTCTCCTGCATGATTTCACCCATGAAGCGGCCTGAAACGGGCAGGAACGATTGCTTCATTTTTGATTCTGCCTTGCTGATATGCGCGTTGTGGCCCCAGACGACGATTCGCTCCATTGGATAGATTTCCGTTGCCAGCCAGAGGAGGTTGTCCGCCATCGCTTGGTCGCGCCACTCCATCATCTTCGTCATTGCGGCATAATCCCCGGTCTTCACTGCTTGGTTTGCTGTGATGCTGAGTTCAATGTATTCGTCCACGATGCGGATACGGTCGTCCAGCATCCGGTTCGCCATGGCAATAAAATGGGGGTTGTCCGGGTACAGCTTCGCAAGCTGCGCCTCGCGCTCGGCGACCTTCGCCTTGACATCCTTGTACACCTTAAGCATTTCAGGCTTTACTATCTTATAAGATGCCATATCTTCCTCGCTCATCCACTTCCACAGCGACTTCTCTGTTTCGATATAACGAGTCGCGAGATTCTCGTCGCCCATCCATTCGCCAGCCAGGGTCGGTCCCATCGGCTGCATGTCGATGCCCGCCAACTGCATTGGCTTGTCCGTTGCTTGCGTGTCCTTTATGTATTGAAACAACGGCAGCGTCTCTTCCGTCCACCATTGCGGGAAAATCGATTTCTTCAACGACTCTTCCGGCGTCTTCGTCTTCACGTTGCCGAATGCGGATGCCGCATTCCCGAGTGGAGATTCGAAGGCTACGACATTGAATCCCAGTTCTTCGTGCAAAAATTGAATGAGCCGCGCCTTAGCCGAGCTGAATTCGGCGACGCCATGCGAGCTTTCTCCTAAGTAAACGATGCTTTTGTCCAACAGCAACGGCTTCAGCATGTCCAAATCAGCGAAGCTGTCTTGCTGTATTTGTCCGTCTTTCATCTCAGCAGGCTGAATCGTATCTAGGGCGTACGCATTCTCGCGAATCCAATTCTCCCATTTCTGTCTGAAATCTGTGGATGTCGTGCCGCTTACGGAAGCTGCCGAGGTCTTATTTTCATGTGCAGCTTCCCCGTATACAGTCGGTCCCCATGACAGCATGGCGCCCAATGAAATGACGGATGCCAGCATCACTTGAACCGTGCGTCGTTTCCAAATTGCGAATGATGAATTCAATGTAACATCTCTCCCTGGAATTTATAATTTTTTATAAAATAATGAAATATTTAGATAATATCTCGTTATTGAATCATGTTCTTAAAAACCATGACTGCCAGCAGTCCTAGTCCGAAGGCGAGCGCCGTCTGCAGCGCCATCTTCGCTGTTTTGTTCATCAACATCCAACCTTTCGTCGTTCTCGATGAATCCATCATAACCCGGTTAAGGCCCGTACGTCCTCATATTTTCTATGAGTGGAGCAATACGGAGGCTGAATGGAGCACCTAGACGGATGAATATGTCCGAATAAAGGGTAGAAATAATGCAGTATAGAGGTGACAAGGTCGAGGAAAGGCATGAATGAGCTTCTACTCCGTAAAGGAATACTAAGAGAGGATGTTCAAAATGGACTCTTTTGATCATGAAGATGTTCGGGTACCTTCTCGAGATCGAATCTTGCATTCCCTCTTGAAGAGCTTACGATTCCGATGCAGTTTTCTTGTGGAACTTGTACTTCTCGGTTCTTTCTGAATATGCGATATTGTTCGCATAATCGACACGAATATCTTCAAAACTGCATTTCCCGGGGAATTAATTGACCTAAAAACGAATAAATCGACAATATCATTGACAAAAAATCGGCTTTCGACTAGGATACGTAAGGTGACTTTCGCCAAGGCGGAACGACCAATTTTCTGCCATATGCAATGAATATGGTGTGAAAGGGGCAGCATGATTGTCATGGAAAAATGGTTTAAGTTGAAAGAGAACGGTACGAATGCGCGTACCGAGGTCACGGCGGGCATTACGACGTTCCTGACCATGGTATATATTGTCGTCGTCAATCCCGCGATTTTGTCGAGCGCCGGCGTTCCGTTCCAGCAAGTGTTCACGGCTACGGTTATCTCGGCCATTATCGGTACGTTATATATGGCACTATTTGCGAATCACCCGATTGCCGTCGCTCCTGGTATGGGCATGAACGCTTATTTTGCGTCAGTCGTCGCTTCTCAGGGCGTGAGCTATCAAGTCGTGTTCGGAACAGTGTTCTTGGCAGGGGTTATCTTCTTGCTGCTGACGTTCACCAAGCTGCGCGAGACATTGATTGAATCGATTCCGGTATCGCTCAAGTTCGGGATTACAGCAGGTATCGGCTTGTTTATCGCCTTTATCGGGCTCAAATCATCCGGCATCGTCGTAGCGAATGAATCAACGATGGTCGCGTTCGGCGATTTACAGCAGCCGATCACGGCGCTGACCTTGGCAGGCTTGTTCATTACATTGATACTAATGGCTCGTAAAGTGCACGGCGCTTTATTTATCGGCATGGCTGCAACAGCGGTTATCGGTTATTTCATGGGCATGATGGAGTTCAAAGGCTTCGTGTCATTGCCTGCGGCTCCGGTATTATTTGATTTGGATATTGCGGGCGTATTTACGCACGGATTGTATACAGTTGTATTCGCGTTCCTGCTCGTAACGATCTTCGATACGACAGGGACCATGATCGGCGTAGCCGAGCAAGCAGGTCTGATGAAGGGCAATACGTTCCCGCGCGCGAAGCAGGCGTTGATGGCTGACGCGCTCGCGACGACGGCCGGATCATTAATGGGCACGACGCCGTCAAGCGCTTATGTGGAATCCACTGCGGGCGTGGCTGCGGGGGGACGGACAGGACTGACCTCTGCTGTCGTAGCAGGGTTGTTCTTCTTGTCGCTTTTTTTCTCGCCGATTATTGAGGGCATATCGTCGCTTCCGGCTATTACGGCTCCGGTGCTTATTATCGTCGGCTGCTTCATGATGGACGGCTTGGCGCGGATTCAATGGAAGCAATTCGATGAAGCATTCCCGGCGTTCGCCATCCTGATCAGCATGCCGCTCACTTCCAGCATCGCGACAGGCATTGCGATTGGCTTCATTACATACCCGTTGATGAAGCTGTTCAGCGGCAAAGGCAAGGAAGTTCACCCCATTCTGTACGTGTTCGGCGTCATCTTCGCCATTCAAATGGTGTTTTTCCCGGCACATTGATGCGCTGATGGGACTATCAGGTATATGACAACATAGGAATTGGATGCATGAGCCCTAAGGTTGAGCCTTAGGGCTTTTTGCCATGCCATTCTTGCTTCCTGATCATTTACGTGCCAATGAATGTCCTATGAATGCGATCCATACGATCATCGGATAATAAAACTCAGGAATACCTCTAAAAGTAAGAAGAAAAGGAAAAAAATATAGCATGTTCCGATGAAACCCAGATTGTATACTGATGAAACATGTGTTTACATGTATGGTTAAAGTTGTTAATTTCGTGAAAGGGGCTTTACATCATGAACCGCAGCGACGAAAGCAAAAAGCTTCGTTGGTATAACATTGCCTTGATGGCTTTTGTGTCCGTATGGGGCTTTGGCAATGTTGTCAATAATTATGCGAACCAAGGTCTGACGGTTATCACCTCATGGGTGCTTATCATCGCGCTCTATTTTGTGCCTTATGCGCTCATGGTCGGCCAATTGGGGTCCACCTTCAAGGACGGCAAAGGCGGCGTCAGCTCGTGGATTAAAGAGACGATGGGGCCGACGATCGCTTACTTTGCCGCATGGACGTATTGGGTTGTGCACGTTCCGTATTTGGCGCAGAAGCCGCAATCGTCGCTGGCGTTCTCGATCGATGCGCCGTTGAAGATGCTGCTGCTGGATGCGGATGCGAAGTTCGTTCCAAAAAGTCTATTGAAAACGAACGATCGCAATACGCCGATTAATGGCTACATCATGACGGCCGTGCTCGTCGGCATTCTTATTGTCATTCCGGCGCTCGGTATCGGCAACATGAACTCGCTTTTCAACTGGCTGCTCGATCTGAACTCGATCGTCATGCCTCTGCGTTACTTGTTCGTATTCGCGGCCTTCATGGCTTTAATGAAGCTGGCAGACAAGTTCCAATCGGACTACCAGTTCGTGAAAAACCGCAAAGTCGGCTTTGCGATCGGCTTGTGGTGCTTTGTGTTTACGGCGTTCGCCTGCATTATGGGCATGTTCCCGAAGGTCGAGACGTTCACAGGCGAATGGTATTTCCAATTTGCGCTAAATATTTTGACGCCATTCATTCTGCTCGGCCTCGGTCTTATTCTGCCGCTGGTTGCGCGGTGGAGCAATAAACAATAGTAGCGCGTGCAAACTGTATATTCAACTATATATGCAGCTTGGCGGAGCAGTTATCGGTCATTCTGCAGGTGTGGTATTACAAAAGGACGAAGTTGCGCATCTTCCGCATGGCGCCCATCTATTATCATTTCAGTCTGAAATACGGGTGGAGCGAAAATAAAATCGTCGTCATGTTCGGATTGGTGTCCTGGATCTCGGTATTCATATGCTTGCTTTTATGGCGTTGCGTGCTGTAGGCAGAGCTGAGCATCATCACCCGCGTACATACATATAAATTAGAAGCTCGTTGGAGCATACAAAACGCATGCGATCGCTTTAGGGCGGGGCGTGTGTTTTTTGCATTCAGGATAAGTGGGATTGCATAATAACAAACAATAAAATATAATGTTTATATATTAACCAAACAATAAGGGTGAATGTTTATGGATAAATCGATATCGGATCTATTTTGGAACGCATCGATCGATGAATTGAAGAAGGGGTATATGTATGATGCGCAAGCTGAAGAGTACGTGTGTCTCGTCTGCGGAGAACGGTTCACGAATGGTATCGTTTATCAACACGAGAACGTGTTATATGAAGCGAAAAAATATACAGAGCTGCACATTGCGGAGCAGCATACGTCCATGCTCCATTATTTGCTCACGCTGGATAAGAAGCTGACCGGACTTACCGATCTGCAGAAGGAGCTGCTGTTCCATTTCCATGAGGGCCGGAGCGACAACGAGATTTTGAAGCTGATGGGCGGGGGCAGCGCTTCCACGATTCGGAATCACCGGTTCACGCTGCGCGAGAAGATGAAGCAAGCGAAGCTGTTCCTGGCGTTGATGGAGCTGGCCGACTCAAAATCAGACCAGCGGCCGAAGTTCGTGCATGCGCACCGGACGGCCACGATGGTCGACGAGCGCTATGCGGTGACGGAGGAGGAGCGGGTAAAAATTTTGCATCAGTACTTCACGGAGGGATTGGATGGGCCGATTTCCGAATTTCCGAAGAAGGAGAAGCGCAAGATCGTCATTTTGACTCACTTGATGCAGCGGTTCGATGCGCAGAAGCGGTATACGGAGAAGGAAGTGAACGAAATCCTGAAGACGGTACATGACGACGATTACGTCACGCTGCGTCGGTATTTGATCGAGTACGGCTTCATGGATCGTCTTCCCGATGGCAGCGCGTATTGGGTGATGAAGTAAACGCGTTGAAGTCAGTGTAATAGATATGAAAGAGGTGCAATACAATGAAACCAGAAGAGAGAAAGCAGGCGGGTAATTTGTACGCCCATTCCCATCGGCTGATGGGAGTATACGGCCTGAAGCATAAACAAAGCGGAAAATGGTTCATAGCAAGTGCCATGAATGTAGAAGGAAAGCGGAACGGTCTCTACTTCACGTTAAATATGGGCGGCCATATCAATAAGAGACTGAGTGAAGACTGGAAGCGCGATGGGGAGGATGCCTTCGAGTTCCATCTGTTAGAAGAATTGAAGCCGGAAGAAGAGTATGTCGCAAATGACGAGGATCGGAAGAAATATGTGTCACGGCTGAAAAAGTTAGAAGAACAGTGGTTGAATAAATTGCAGCCGTACGAAGAGAACGGATATCATAATAGACCGGCCGATAAATGACATGCTTCTTTACGGGCCGCAGCAACCGCAGTGCGGTCGCTGCGGCTGTTTGTGCGTTAGGCCGCCACTTTACAGGACACTCAATTACAAGCTATGATAAAAAAGATTGAATGCCAAACTTTGGGATGAATTTTCATCCCGATTAGCGATTTGGCGCAAAGGAGGAACTGATATGATACGTTTTCCGAAGCCGGATGTAGAGCAATATTTCCAGACGTATGTGATTCGGCAGTTTACAGTAAGTGCGGATGAAAGCCGCATCGTGTTCAGCAGCAACATGAACGGGCACTTTAACCTATGGGCAGTGGATTTAAATGGGGATACTCTGTTTCCGTACCCGCTCACATATTGCAATCAAGCGAGCGACTTTATCGCCGTTGATCCGGAAGAACGCTATATTTTGACCGGATTCGATCATGACGGGAACGAGAACTATCATATCCATGCGCTTCTTCCATCCGGCGGTGCGCCGCTTGCGCTCATCGAAGCGGGCGAGAATGATAAGATGTTCTTCGTTCGTCTATCCGAAGACGGAGAGCGCATGTATTATTCGACTAGCCGCGGCAATCCCAATTTCTTGAACAGCCGCTGCTACAACTTGCTTACGCAGGAAGACGAGCTTATTCTCGAGGGGACCGGCACATTGACCGATCTCGACGACATCAGCCCGAATGGCCAGCGCTTCGTGTATGCCAAATCTTACGGCAATACATACCGCGTTAACTACGTGCGTACGGAAACGGAGGATCTGTGCCTGACCCCGTCGGCCGATGCCGTTCACATTTCCGGCGATGCGTCGTTCATCGATGACGATACGATTGTGTTCCTGACGGATTATGATGCGGATTACGCTTATGTCGCGCAGTATCATATTCCGACCCGCCAATTTACAGAAGTATGCCGGATTCCGCAAGAAAGCGCCAAGATTCTGAAATGGAATAAAAAGAACCGGAGCTTGTACCTCGTTACGGAAAAAGGAGTGGAAGACCGCTTATATCTCATTCACTACGATTCCAGACAGTGTACGCAGCTGCCGCTTCCGGTCGCAGTCGTCGATCAGCTGCAGTCCGCGCGTTCTGGCAATCTGTATGTGCTAGGACGGAGCGCTTCTTCTCCGGCGAACATTTATAAATATGAGCAGGGAGCTTGGAAGTCGCTTACCCGCAACGTTGTGACGGGGCTTGCCCATGAGCAGCTCGTCGAGCCGGTCGTGGTGACGTACCGCTCTTATGACGGCATGGAGATAGAAGCGCTTCTCTTCCGGGCGAAGGAGGAGCAGGCGAACGGCTATACGATATTTTGGCCGCACGGCGGACCTCAGGCGGCGGAGCGCAAGCAATTCCGCAGCATGTTCCAATATTTCCTGGCACAGGGCTACCACGTATTCGCGCCGAACTTCCGCGGCAGCACCGGATATGGCAGCGCCTTCACGAAGATGGTGGAATGCGACTGGGGCGAAGGACCGCGCCTCGACTGCGTCGCTGCGATGGATTGGCTGTTCGAGCAGGGCATTTCGAGCAAGGAGCGCCTGTTCGTCGTCGGCGGCAGCTACGGCGGCTACATGACGCTGCTGCTTCATGGCCGGCATGCCGACTATTTCCGGGCGGCAGTCGATATTTTTGGCGTGAGCAACCTGTTCACGTTCTATAATTCCGTGCCGGATCATTGGAAGCCGCTGATGGAGCGCTGGGTCGGCGATCCGGAGCGGGACAAGGAGCGTTTTATTTACGATTCGCCGATTACGTACCTGGACGGCATGACCAACCCGATGCTCGTCATTCAAGGAGCGAACGACCCGCGCGTCGTCAAGGCGGAGTCGGATCAGATTGTTCAGGCGCTCAAGGACAAGGGCCGTGATGTCGAGTACATTGTACTGGATGATGAGGGGCACGGATTCTCCAAGAAGGTAAATGAAATGCGCGTATATCGCGCCATGGTCGAGTTCTTGCAGCGGCATCACGAATAATAAACGATAGGAGAAGGGACTTTCCTGAAGGCTGATAAGCCTTAGGGGAGTCCTTTTTTAGCTTGCAGCCAAAGCTCGTCATAAGCTATAATGCATAATATAATAACTAGGAAAACTACTAATGTTTTATTAGTTTTGTTGACAATCCATTAACACTACCGTTTTGGAGGTGGTACTCATATCCATGCGCGAACGTATTATGAAGGCTTTTATGGAAGAGCTTCAGGACAAAGGCATCAAGTTTACGATGGACGATTTGGCTCGGAGACTGGGCGTTAGCAAGCGTACGCTGTACGAGCATTTCTCTTCGAAGGCGGAAGTGCTCGATACGATCATCGAGCAGACGCTGCAAGAGAGCGACGCGAAGACGAACGAGATTATTGAGGACAAATCGTTATCTTTAATGGATAAGATGAAAGCCGTGATGACCGTTCTGCCGAATCACTTTGAACTATACGATATTCGCATCTTGGAACAGATGAAGCGCGTCTACCCGGAACAGTGGGTGAAGATTGACGAGGCGCTGAAGGATGATTGGGATACGCTGCGTGTTCTTATTGAACAAGGGATGGAAGAAGGGACGATTCGCAGGCAAAACGCGGCCTTTATTATGAAGGTCATTCTGGATGCAGTGAATTCGACTTTGGATCAGCGGTTTTTCGCGCAGCAGAACATCTCGCTGCCTGAAGCATTGGAAGCCATTGCCGATGTCATTATGTACGGACTCGTTCCGCGTGATAATGAATTGACTGAGAGATGATGCATGTGAGGACGTGCTCAGCAGAGACGGTGTGCCTAGCTCTAAAAGGGCGACGGTGCCGTCTCTGCTGAGCCAATCCGATAAGAGCTGGTTCGGTGTAATAAAACTTAAAAAAACGAAATAGTTTTAGGAGTGGGATTTATGTCGTTACTGCGACAACTGACACGTACGCAGTGGGTTGGCCTTGTATTGGTTATTAGTATTTTGTTCGTTGACATGTTGCTGTACAGCTTATTCATTCCTGTCGTACCTTATTTCACGGAACAATACCAGATGTCTTCAACGACGCTGGGTATTTTATTCGGAAGCTATGCGGCGGCGTTGTTCTTGACCACGCCGATATTCGGTCGTATTACCGATCGTCTCGGGCGGCGCAAGACGATTATTTTGGGACTCATCTGCATGGTTGCTGCCACGCTGTTGTTCGTCTTCTCTCAGACGACAATGACGCTCATCTTGGCCCGTTTCATTCAGGGTCTGGCAGCGGCAGCGTCCTGGACGGCGGCATTGGCCTTGCTGGCGGATCTGTTCCCGGGCCCGATGCGCGGAGCGGTCATGGGGATTGCCATGACTGGCATTTCCTCCGGTTCCTTGCTCGGCGCTCCCATCGGAGGCTGGCTGTTCGAAGTGGGGGACCATCATACGCCGTTCTGGTTTGCAATGGGATTAACGACGCTTATCTCTATATTAGTCTTTGTTCTGCTGCGTGAGCCGAAGCGGATGGACCGCCCTGCGGAAGGGGGAACCTTTTCTCTCCTGCGCCATCGCACCGTGCTGTTCATTGCATGCGTCATTCTATTGGCGGAGACAACATTGACGATGCTTGAGCCGCTTCTTCCCGTGTATGTGACGGAACGGTTCCAGCTCTCCCCGCTGACGCTTGGCCTGCTCTTCGGTGCGATGACCTTATGCTACGGCTTGATCGCGCCGATTTCCGGTTCGCTTGCCGTGCGTTATAATCCGTTCCGGCTCATGTTGTTCGGCCTGGCCGGATTGGCAATCACCCTGCCGCTTATCGTCATGGCGAGCACCGTGCCGCTTATGATGCTTGCAGGATGCCTTATCGGTGCTGCGGTCGGCTTCACGTTATCGCCGACGCTGCCAACGCTCGGCAGTATTGTCGACAAAGATGACGCGGGCGGAGATTACGGTGCTGCGTACGCGCTGTTCAATATGATACATGCCGTCGGCATGATGCTTGGTCCTGTCGTAAGTGGGGTATTGACCGATACACTGTCTGTCACCACTTCGCTTGTCATCGTCAGTACCGTCATCCTTGCGGTCATGATCAGCTTCTCTGTATTGATGCGCCGTCATCCGAGCACCTACTCGCTTGGTATGCAAGCCAAGGTAGGAACGCAATCGTAACATCGCTCTCTGACCAAGCTGCCAGACCTTCTGGCTAGATGCCGCTCTTTGGAGCGGCTTTCTTGCATTTTGTGAGCTGCGAGCTATCTGTCGCTACTGGAATTACAAAGCTATCTTGTCTATGATGGACAGGGGTATAATGGACAAAAGTGCAGTTTTCTATGGTTGGAGTGATTGTGATGCATACGCATTTACCTATAGATGAAGTGCTGTCGGCACTGAAGCAGGCGTTGTCGGAGCGCACAGGGGCGGTTCTTGTGGCCGAGCCGGGCGCAGGGAAGACGACGCGAGTGCCGCTTGCGCTGCTGGAGGAGCCGTGGCTGCAAGGACAGCGGATCCTGATGCTTGAGCCAAGGCGTATCGCTGCGCGTTCGGCTGCGCGCTTCATGGCGCAGGCGCTCGAAGAGAATGTCGGGGACACAGTCGGTTATCGCGTGCGCTTAGATACGCAGGTTAGCGCCAAAACCCGAGTAGAAGTCATTACGGAAGGGATTCTGACGCGTATGCTTCAGGACGACCCTTCACTAGATGGGGTCGGTCTCCTTATTTTCGACGAATTCCACGAGCGTCATTTGCATGCGGATCTAGGGCTTGCGCTCGCAATTGAATCACAGGCAGTACTGCGTGACGATCTCCGCATCTTGGTCATGTCGGCCACATTGGAAGCGGAACCTGTATCCGACATGCTGGGTGGAGCGCCGATTGTAGAAAGCCGTGGGCGCAGTTACCCGGTGGATACGCATTATTTAACCCGTCGGGACGATGCCCGCTTGGAGCAGAAGGCTGTGCGTGCCGTCATGATGGCCCTTTCCCGCCATGACGGCGACGTTATGGTATTCCTGCCGGGAGCGGGTGAGATCCGGCGTGTAGAAGAGGCGCTGTCCGAGGCGCTGCGGGCGCAATCGCCAGGGGCGCAGGTAAATATTGCACCGCTATTTGGGCAGCTCTCACCGCAGGCGCAAGACGCAGCGATCGCTCCAAGCCGAAAAGGCAGCCGCAAGGTAGTGCTTGCCACCGCGATCGCGGAGACGAGCTTGACCGTGGAAGGCGTTCGCGTCGTCGTCGACAGCGGCCTGATGCGGGTGCCGCGCTTCTCGCCGCGAACGGGGATGACTCGGCTGGAGACGGTGCCTGTCTCCAGGTCATCCGCGGATCAGCGGCGTGGGCGGGCGGGGCGTCTGGGCCCCGGCGTCTGCTACCGGCTCTGGACGGAGCAGGATCAGGCACAGCTTCCAGCGCATGGCACACCGGAGCTGCTTGACGCCGACTTGACGCCGCTGGCGTTGGAGCTTGCGGTGTGGGGTGCCGAAGCCGCTGAACTGCAGTGGCTGACGCCGCCGCCGGTCCCGGCGCTGAATCAGGCTGCAGAGCTGCTGCAGCAGCTCGGGGCATTGACTGCTGCCGGGGCGCTCACGCCGCACGGCCGCACACTGGCCCGTTCCGGCCTGCACCCACGGTTCGCGCATATGATCGTGCAGGCCGTGCCGCTCGGGCTGGGGCAGACGGCATGCCAGCTGGCCGCGCTGCTTGGTGAGCGCGACATTGTTCGCAGCGGCCCCGGTGCTGGGCCGCCAGACCCGGATGTGCGCCTTCGTATGGAGGCGCTCATTCACGCCGCGGGCGGAAAGCAGCGCCTCGCCGGGCGAGTGGAGCAGATAGATACAGCAGCGATTCACCGCATACGTGAGCAGGCGGAGCAGTATATGCGTGTTTTTGGGATTGGCACGGGGAAGCAAATTTGCACCGATCCGGTGCAGATGTCCAGACCGGAGGCCGTGCAGGATGAAGCACAGGCATGGAGTCTGCTGGCCGCGTTCGCTTATCCGGACCGAATAGCCGAGCGGCGCGCGGACGGGCGCTATCTGCTGCGGAACGGTCGCGGTGCGGCATTCTCGCAAGCAGCGGCTGCGAATTCTCCATTGGCGCAGTCTCCTTACTTGGTCGCGTTGCATCTGGACGATCAGGGCGCTGACAGCCGCATCCTGCTTGCGACGCCGCTAGAGCGCTCCACGCTGGAACAGCACTTCGCCGCTGACATGACGCGCGAAGCGCACATCGCGTGGGACCGGACGACGAAGTCCGTTCGTGCCCGCGAGCGTGTTCGCCTTGGTGCGCTCATGCTCAAAGACGCGCAGCACCCCGCGCCAGACGCGGACGCGGTGCTGCGCGCCCTTCAGCAGGGCATCGCCCAAGAGGGGCTTGCCCTGCTGCCATGGACGAAGCACGCGCATCAGTTGCAGGCGCGGCTTCAATTCATGCACGGGCATTGGCCTGATTGGCCCGATGCCCGTGACGAGACCCTCCTCGCGACGCTGGAGGAGTGGCTCGGCCCACATGTCTACGGCATGAAGAGCCGTGACGATCTGCAGAAGCTGAACGTCAGCGCCGTGCTCGAATCCATGCTGCCCTGGGACATGCGGCAGCAGCTTGAGCAAGAGGCGCCTACGCATCTTGCCGTGCCGAGCGGATCACGCATCGCGATTGATTATAGCGATCCAGAGCGGCCCGTATTGGCCGTGCGACTGCAGGAAGTGTTCGGCCTGAAGGAGACGCCGCGCATCGCGATGGGCAAGGTGCCGCTGACGCTGCATCTGCTCTCGCCGGCACAGCGCCCGGTGCAGGTGACGCAGGACTTGGCAAGCTTCTGGCAGACGACGTACTTTGACGTCAAAAAGGACTTAAAAGGACGATATCCAAAGCACTATTGGCCAGATGACCCGCATGAAGCGGTAGCGACGCGCAGAACGAGGCCTCAAGGACAGTAGGCGATCGGCTGATAGTGTTGAGACGAGAGAAGCATTTCAGTAGATACAATGTGCCATCACTGATCCATGTTTGAAGGGACAGAACCGTCAGAACTTATGGTCTGACGGTCTGTCTTTTTTTTAGTGTGTTGGTGTGGTCTCTCCTCAATGCTCAGGAACGTTACTAATTGAGAGGCAAGTGCTCTAACTCATGAAGCAACAATTTAGGAAAAGTGCGCTTTTTGAACAATCATATGATTTGTTGAACGCCCCCCCTGGTTTCTATATTTAATTTTTGCCTCGGTGAACTGCTGGCTATTATGCCCTTAGCTCCACTCTCCCCAATGTTCAGAAATGCTTCACCATGTGAGCCAACCAAATCTCTGCCTTTTCTCGCAATGTAGATTACTAATTTCACGATTTGTGTCCGTTATCCTTTCTGATTCACCGGGAGAGCAGCAAAAAGAACACTCACTTGCCGGTATATGTCATGACTGAAGGGGAGAGTGAGCGGAAGAGTAGAGTTGAACCCCGTGGCAGGCCAGATGTTCTGACTGATTGGGAGAATGAGCAGAAGAGTAATGTGAGCAACACCGTCCCCGGCCAGATGTCCTGACTCAGGGGGAGAACGAGCAGAAGGGTGAAGTCGCGAACACAATCGCAGGCAGTTGCTCTGACTGAAGGGGAGAGTGAGCGGAAGAGTAGAGTTGAACCCCGTGGCAGGACAGATGTTCTGACTGAAGGGGAGAGTGAGCGAAGAGTAGAGTTGAACCCCGTGGCAGGCCAGATGTTGTTCTGACTGAAGGGGAGAGTGAGCAGAAGAGCAGAGTTGAACCCCGTGGCAGGACAGATATTCTGACTGAAGGGGAGAATGAGCAGAAGAGTAAAGTGAGCAACACCGTCCCCGGTCAGATGTCCTGACTCAGGGGGAGAACGAGCAGAAGGGTGAAGTCGCAAACACCATCGCAGGCAGCTGCTCTGACTGAAGGGGAGCGCGAGCATCGGAGTTAGAGAGGCGAACTTGGTCGCCTCAGCTTTTTCAAGTGGGATGTCATCGTGTTGGCTGCAGTTTAATGCTTGAGCACGAATTCGTCCAGCTTCGTTCCGTCAATATCGTATGCTTGGTAGGTCAGGGTGTCGCCATTGATGCGAATGCCCGCGAACATTTGCTTGTCAGGCTGAAAATGGACTTGATGATAATATTTATCCTTCTTCTTCACATTTAATTTTGCTCCTGAAGCATTGGTCACGACATAGACCGTTCCTTTTCCTTCTGCAACGATTTGGTCGTCTTTCAAAGGATACGATCGAGAATATTCATGGTTATGTCCTTGCAGCACCAGATCGACGCCGAACTCGTCGAACACGGGAACCCATCGCTTAAGTATGGATTTATCCTGATTGCCGCCGTACGGACCGCGATGCAGAGCTACGATAATCCACGACTTATCTGTGGCAGATAAATCTTGGCGCAGCCATTTGGTTTGCCCTTTTATATTCGATTCTGTATTTAAAAAAACGAAATGGACGGGCCCGTAATCGAACGAGTAGGTTGTCCCTGGAATAGAGCCATCTGCCCCATTGTCAGGAACGTTGAAATGCGATACATAACGGTCCGCATTCTCGTCTACTTCGTCGTGATTGCCTGTCGCCGGCATGAGAGGGAACCGCGTCAACCACGCTTTCGCTTCCTTGAAAAAATAGTCCCACCCCGATTCGTCTTCGGGATTCTCTGTCAGATCGCCATTATGCACGATAAACCGCGCATCTGGAAACTTCCCGAATGCCTGATTTAATGTATGTCCCCAAAGCTTGAAATCGCTGTCCGTCACACCTTGAGAATCGGTAACGTTAATGAAGGTAAAATCGGTCAATCCTTCCGCTTCGGTCGTGAACGTGGCTGGTTCACTCCATCCGTCAGGATCGCCGTTTCCGACACGATACGTATAGTCGGTTCCCGACTCAAGATTATCCGCATTTACTTTATGAACCCCTTGAAGACGACCCTTGCCAATATCTATTGTAGTCGTCGTCCCCTTTATCGTAATAACCTGTTGCCCCTCTAATGCTTCGGGGTGCGTCCCTTTGGCTATTTGTAAGATGGCTGCCGTATCGGGGTTGTTCGTATGCCACGTGAAGGACCGGCTCGCGCGGGGATCGCCCTTGAACGTGGTCACAAGCGACTTAGGCTTCACCGAAGCGGCTTCCTCCGCCTGCAACAATTCTGAGTCGCAAGCTGCTGCAATGAACATGATTAGCATCGCTCCGAGTACCCAAATTCTCTTTTTTCCACCCATGCTCCTCGCTCCTCTCATTTAAATATGCTGTTCTCTTTATCAAATCGTAACGGTGCACTTTATTCAACCCCAAAATGAAATATGCTGAAAACTTTCAGTTTGCATTCAGGTTCTATTCAGCGAAAAATTGGTTACGCATTGTAAAGTGTTTGTAAAGCAGCAGATGCAGCAAGTATGCACCTATGTCCCGTACACCATTGTACCTTGCCGTACCAGGCCTCGCCCATGCGGAATTATCCATTTAGCAGAAAGAGGTGTATCCATTGAATCCGTCATTAAAGTTCCGTCACGAATTAAAATATCACATGAACCATCATCAGTATCACATCATCCGTCAACAGTTGATCAATGTGCTGCAAAGGGACAAGCATGCTGAAGTGAGTGGCGAGTATCATATCCGCAGCCTCTATTTCGATGATATCGACAACAAAGCGCTGCATGAGAAGCTGGGCGGAGTCCGGGATCGGGAGAAATATCGGATCCGGATTTACAACTTCTCGGATCGTGTCATTCACTTGGAGAAAAAAATCAAATTTAACGATTACATTGCCAAAGTGAAAGAACCGCTAACCAGAGAAATGGTGGACTCCATCTTGGCAGGACATTACGAGGTGCTCAACATTCCGGAAAGACCGCTGCTGTTTGAGGTATACCGCGAGATAAAGAACAGGCTGCTAAGACCCAAAGTTATCGTCGATTACGTGCGTGAGGCGTATGTATCCAGGGCGGGAAATGTAAGAATTACGTTCGACAAGCATCTAAAAACAGGATTAAACGCCATCCACATTTTCAACCCAGACTTGAACACGATTGATGCCTATGATAACAATGCCATCGTATTCGAGGTAAAGTATGACGAATTTCTGCCTGAATACATTCGAACCGCAATTCAGACCGAAGGATTGATTCGGCAATCTAACTCTAAGTATGTGATTTGCCGCAAATATTTAAAATTCAACACATGGGAGGATCAATAATGGATCAGAATACATCGACCAACTTCTCCGATCTTATCAAAAAATCGGTGCTTGAAAATTTCAACTCGGACATTAGTATCATCACCATTTTGCTGACGATGTCTATCGCATTCGTCATCGGACTCTTTATTTATTTGTTATATAAGCGGGTGTTCAGCGGCGTGCTGTATTCCAAGAGCTTTAACGTATCGCTGATTGGCATGACCTTAATAACCGCACTTGTCATCATCGCGATAAATTCTAACTTGGTGCTGTCGCTAGGGATGGTAGGCGCATTGAGTATCGTCCGCTTTCGAACGCCGATTAAGGATCCTACGGATCTGATATTCCTGTTCTGGGCGGCCGTGGCTGGCATTGTCACTGGTGCAGGATTTTATACACTGGCCGTTATCGGCTCCGTTATTGTTGGCATGGTGTTATTTATTTTCATTAAAAGTGCTTCTTTTGAGACGCCTTATCTGCTCGTAGTCAACTGTGATTCTGCTGAAAGTGAACAGGCTATCCTGCAGAAGCTTAATTCGCTGGTCAAACGCTTTAACGTGAAGCAAAAAACGGTCACGGACTCTGGCGTCGAAATGACAGTGGAGGTTCGCTTGGGTCAGGATGATCCACGTTTCGTTAATGAAATTACGAAGCTATCCGGAGTGAGCAATGCTGTGTTAATCAGCTACAGCGGCGATTATGTATCTCAATGACAGGAGGTGGGAACATGAGATTCAAATCCGCCTTACCAATTATGTTGTGCGCAGGCGTTGCACTGCTCATCATTATCACAGCCGGAATGATGACCTTTTTTAAGGATGGAGCAATGGAAGTTATGGATAGTCCTTCTTCATCCGATAAAATCGCCGAGATCAATCAAAATGTATTTCCAAAGGATAAAGTCGTCGACGTGAAAATTACATTAGACGAAGATGATTTTCAAGATATGTTGGACAATGCCTCGGCAGAAGAGATGAAGATAGCTGCTGTCGATTATAACGGTATTCATCTCGACAATGTGGGCATAAGGACCAAAGGAAATCTAAGCTTAAGAAGCGTGGTCAACTCCGATTCTGACAGATACAGCTTTAAGCTGTCGTTTGACGAATATTTATCGAATCAGACATTGTACGGTATCAGCAAAATTAACTTAAACAACAATTACAGTGATGCCTCTTATATGAAGGAATTTCTAACCTATGAGCTTGCTGAGAAAATGGGGCTGCCCACGCCTGGATTCTCCTTCGTAAATGTATATGTGAATGGGGAACTGAGAGGGTGTTATTTGTCGGTGGAACAAGTGGGTGACGCTTATCTGGAACGGAATTTCGGCAATACGTATGGGGATCTGTACAAAGCAGAGTTCAACGGCAGCGGAACCGAATTGTCGTGGTTGGGTGATAATGCCGCTTCCTATTCCGGGCTTGTATTGAAATCCAAAGCTTCTAACGGCAAAGCTTTAATCGACATGCTAAATGAACTGAACAACGGTTCCGATTATGAACAGGTGCTCGATGTGGAGGAAGTGCTGAAATACATCGCTCTCAATGTGGTTACCGTCAATTGGGACAGTTACCTTGGATCCAACAAACAAAACTATTATTTGTATGAAAATGACGGTGTTTTTTCGATCCTGCCATGGGACTATAATATGGCTTTCGGGGGAGGACCGGGAGGGGCGAGTGTGCTGATAGATGAGCCTACTCAAGGTGCTCTGTCAGAACGGCCGCTTATCGCGAAGCTTCTCGCCGTAGATGAATACAAGGATATGTATCATGAAATGATCAGCACTTCGATCGAGGGGTATCTGTCTTCCGAGTCATTTGCGGCGCGGGTACAGCAAGTAGCGGACATGATATCTGCCAGTGTCGAACAGGATCCGACTGCTTTCTACACATTTGAGCAGTATCAAAAAGCTGTAGAGCAGTTGACTGATACAAATGCCAGCACGGTCGAAAATATCGCCCAGCAGCTTGACGGTACAGTTGCATCCTCTGGCGACGGGAGTGGAAGCGGCGGTGGCTTCGGCGGTCCGGGAGGAGGCAGAGGAGAACGGATGCCGGGAGTGAATAACGCTGGCAATAACGATGCTGCCGCAGCTGGGGAGGCAATTGCCCAGAACGGCCGGAATGATCAAGCAAATAAAGGCAACAACGCTGCTCAGAATAATCAGAGCGCTGGCGCTCCAAACGGACAGGCTGAGCAAGTGGTGCCGGAGGGCGCCAATGGATTGGGCAATGGGCAAGGTGGAATGGAGCCACCCGGCGGATTCCTAGGTGGAGCGGGAGGCGCCGCTGGTACTGGAAGAGGCCAAGGCGGACCAGGAGGAGCCGGCGGCTTTGGCGGAGGCCCGGGCGGGCCACCCGGACAAGGCGGCAGCACGACGCAAGGCAGCATGCAGGAAGCCGTCACGACTGTCGTCTCTTTGGCGGTGCTTGGCCTGGCTTGCGTAATTGTGACCCGCTACAAAAGAAAGCGGATATAACCTTATCATTTTGTGAAGCGGCGATCACTCCCGGTTTAATCGGAGAGAGGTCGCCTTCTTTTTTAGGATACGTTTCTTGTGTGTTCCTCGTGTGAGAAATTAGTTGGCATCTCTATTCTGTATGATATTGGATCTGTGGGAGTGTTGAGCACAGGCGAACCTTTTGTAAGAAAGGACATAATCATGTAAAATAAATCATAGACAAAAGATTGCAAGACGTGCCTATCGATTATTTTTATTATTTAACATACCGAGGTGAATTGCCATGTCACAAGCCATGGTGTCGTCGCAGCTTCTATCGTTAATTGTTTCGCTGTTTGCTGGAACGGCCGTCATTGTGCTGCGTTTGCGCGCATCCAATAAGCCGACGTCCGCCAAGAAAATAATTATGCCGCCTATAGGAATGGCTACCGGCTTTTTAATGTTTGTCGTTCCAGCGATGCGCATTCCGTGGACGTGGGGAATTGCCGCTTTTCTAGTCGGTGCGATCTGCTTCTCGTATCCGCTGATACGCACTTCCAAGTTCGAGATGAACGGCGGCGAGATATATTTGAAACGTTCCAACATGTTTATCATTGTGATTATTGCCTTATTGATTTTACGGCTCATTTTGCATGATGTGGTGGAACAGCACGTGTCTATCTCGCAAAGCGCCTCCATCTTCTTCATCCTTGCGTTCGGTATGCTGCTCCCATGGCGTGCAGCCATGCTGATGCAGTTCCAGAAGCTGACGAGAGGAAATGAGGCGGATAGTGCCAGCATTAAGCTGAAATAGCGCGAGCGCGTGTCGGGAACCCGGCTTCTTCATACGAAGAGGATCAGGGTTCTTTTTTGTACTTGCCTATCGAGTATGCGTGCATTGATTCACAAGAAACGTGACAGGTGTCATTGTGAGCCGCCTCGTATCACGGCATGATATATAGTTGTCGATACTACAGATCTAGACAGAACAAGTGAGGGAACGTTTGATGAATCAAGAAGTGAAACAATGGCGCCCGTCGCGCTTCAATGCGCAAACGCAAGTGGATGATGGGGGTCTCGTACTATACAATAGCTACTCTGGTGCCCTAGCTTCTTTCTCGCCGGAAGAGCGGGAGCGCGTGTTAGGGTGGCTGCGGCCGAACCAGTCGGCGCATCAATCGGAGGATGGGCTGCATGACCAACTGATCGAGCATGGATTTCTCGTGCAGGCGGACACGGACGAGCTGCGCCGGGCCGAGTTCCTTCATCACGCGATGCACCAGTTGGATTCGATGCATTTAGTGCTGCTCGTGACGGAGGCATGCAATTTCCGCTGCCATTACTGCTATGAATCTTTTCCGCGCGGCCGAATGCACGAAGAGGTCATTGCCGGTCTGGAAGCATATATCGAGCAGCGTGCGAAGACGCTTAATCTGCTGACGATTAGTTGGCATGGAGGCGAGCCGCTATTAGTTCCGCAAATTATTGAGCAGCTGTCCAAGTCGTTTATATCGACGTGTGAAAAGTACGGCGTGACTTACAACGCGGAAATGTCGACCAACGGCTATTTCTTGACGCGGGAACGGTTCGAGCAGCTCCTCGACTGGCGTGTGGAACGCCTGATGGTTACGCTGGACGGGCCGGAGGAGGCGCATGATGTGCGCCGCGGCCTGCATGGCGGGGGCGGAACGTATCAGCGGATTGTAGACAATCTGCTGTCGCTCAAGTCTGTGGAACGGCCGTTCGAGATCAATTTGCGGGTCAATTTCGACAACAGCAACTTGGAGGCGGTCGACCGGTTCATTCCGATGCTGCGCGATTTGTTCGCGGACGATCCACGCTTTAAAGTGTATTTTCGTCCGGTCGGCTGCATGGGCGGCGAGAACGATCTTACGCTGCCGGTCTGCGATGATCGGACTAAGGATAAGAAGATTTGGGAATTCAACGAGCGGGCGATAGAAGAAGGCTTGAACGTAAGTTCCTTCATCTCTGACATTTTGCTGCCGACCGGGGCGGTCTGCTACGCGGCGAAGCCGAACTCGATGATTGTCGGTTCGGACGGCAAGCTGTACAAATGCTCGGTCGCCATCGACCAAGTGAACAATCAACTCGGTCGCATTCATGCAGATGGCCAACTGGAGTTGGATATGGACAAGCTGGCGTTGTGGACGACGTCTGGAGAAGAAACGGATGAGAAGTGTCGGGCTTGCTTCTTCCGCCCGGCATGCCAAGGCAATCACTGTCCGCTCTATCGGATGCGTTCGGGCAACCGTCCTTGCTCCTACGAGAAGCGCCAAATTAAGAAGGTGCTGCGCACGATTTGGCTGCAGACGCAGGCCGAGGAAGCGGCAGCGGCGGTGGATGTATAGAACGAATTGCACAGAGCGAATGCGGCCGTTCTGCTCTAGCGAGGCTGAATGTACGTACCGCTCCACTCATTGCAAGGAGGTGACAGGCATGAAAATTATCCGTCCCGCAGCGCAAGCTGCATGCGTGAAGACCGGACGCGTATCCAAATCGGTACCGGGCAACTTGAGTTAATCTTAGGAGTAAGTTGGCGGTAATATAGCCGTGCGCTAGGCTCATCGGCTCCCGTGAGGGAAGCCGATGAGTGTTTAGCCGTAATTTTTCATAGAATGAATGATCATGTCCATCACATGTTTCTTACTATACTCCATATTGCTCAGGTTGGATGACATCTTAGTAACTAGTTATTTACTTGCTCATCCATTGGATTGTGTCCAGTGAAACAGCAGCGTATATCCCTTTATGGTAGGTTTCATTGGAATTCTTCCAATGATTCGACACTCCATCCTCACTAATGGCTGAAAAACAGCCGGATCCATTGGACAAATTACAGTCTACATGCCGTTTAGCCGCCGAGTCCGTACATTTCAATGTATATTTTCCAATGGAACTTACTCCGGGCTCCACCGCGGAATAGAAAAAGCGAGTGCTGCGTCTCCACGAAAACCCGCTGCGGAATTCATCCGTTATATGGGGTAAAGGTTGGACGTCGGTGCCGTGCTGGAGACGAAGTCGATCACATTGCATGCAAAAAAGCCTGGGCACCTTTCCAGGCCCCAGACTAAGTGATCGGTCATCGCTGTCTCAGGCCGTTCCCCAGACGACGCCGAGCTCCTTCAGATATTGGCGGTAGGCAATGCTGACACGGTCGCATTTGAGCGACAGCTCCACCTGCAGGTCAAGCGGCAAATCCTCTGGCTTCTGATTCTCAACCACTGGCTTGTCCTGCGCGAAAATCATATCCTGGAAGCTCGTTATTTCCTCATCAGCCATGCCGGTATCGTAATTGAAAGAGAGCACTCCATATGCAATTGAGGTGTCCGCATCCTTCGGCTGCACCGTCAGCACGATGGACATGAGATGATCGGTCTCGTTGTCGCGCTTCGTGAATTTCACCGTTAACGGACGTGCGATCTCATAAGTGTAATACACGTGCTTCGCTTGCCCCGAACCATCCGGATCTGGCTGGAATATAGCGATTTCCTCGGAACGGATGCCTTCCGGTACGCGGTGTACACGATAATCTCCGATTTCCGTATGCGTTTCAACCCCCAAATAGCCTTCATGGACGATAGCCAGATGGCCGACATCCAAGAAGTTCTCGACGATGCGCGGTGGCTTCGCCGCCACGGTCTGCGGTCCCCAGATGACGTTGCGCCATCCGGCGGCACCGTATTCCGGGAATGGGAACCATGGCGCGTCCGCTTGGCCAAGGTTGACCCAAATGAAGCCATAACGTTCTTCACACCCGTATGTGATTGCATGCGCTTTGGTAGGAATAGCCTGCTCTTTCGGGAGCTGCGGAATGCCTACGCAGGCGCCGGAAGCGTCGAATTCCCATGCATGGTAGGCACAGACCAGCTTTCCATCCTTTACGCAGCCTTGCGACAGCGCCGCACCACGATGCACGCACAAATCTTTAAAGGCATGCACCCCTTCTTCTGTGCGGAACAAGACGACACGTTCTCCCATAATCAGCACCTGCATCGGCTTCTCCTGAAGGTCCTGAGCACGGCAGGCCACTATCCATTCATTGTGCAATACGGCGTCGTTGACGATCATGATTTCATTAGTCCCCTTTATTTGGAAGTGAATACTCTAAATGACTCCTTACTGGTACTTTCGTTTTTCAAGCGTTACATAAGCTCATTTTAGGGAAAATAGACGTTGCAGTCAACCTTAAAGACGAACAATTTAAATATAAAACTAAAAAATATTCGTAATTTTCCTATACAAAAATAAAACTTCGCACTATAATCAGGTTGTGATAAAAATCATATACGGAACGATACAGAAAATTGGGAGCTGATATCACTCATGGAACAACCAGCGAAGACAAATACGCTTGTCGTCGGCGTCGACGATAAGATCAGTATGGGGAAAGCTTTCATTCTCGGGCTTCAGCACGTCTTGGCGATGGATTTATACATTGCGCCCATTATCATTGCCGGATTGCTTTCGTTAAGCGCAGCTGACACTTCATTTTTTATTCAAATGTGCTTTCTTGGAACTGGAATTGCGACGTTGATTCAGACGGGCTTCGGCTTACGGCTGCCTGTCGTACAAGGACCATCGTATGTGCCAATCGGCGCTATTGGCGCTATCGGAAGCAAGCTTGGGCTGGGCGCGATGACAGGAAGTCTCATTCCCGGCGCGCTGCTGATGATTCTGCTAGGCATGCCGCTGAAATGGTTCGCCAAGGCGGTACGCCGTGTGATCCCTCCGCTTGTAGGCGGTACGGTCATTCTAATTGTAGGCATTTCGCTCATGCCGACCGGCATGAATAATATTTATAGAGCGCCAGGGGATCTGTGGACGAACATCCTCATCGCCGCTATATCTGCAGGTGTGCTTATCGCATGCATGCTGCTGGGACGTCAATCCAGAGGTCTAGGTACTGTATCGCGCCTCATTTCGGTCATTGTCGCGATCGTTGTCGGCACTGTGGTGGCATCTTTCTTAGGAACGGTTGATTTTGCGCCGGTAGCCGACGCAGACTGGGTTTCCTTGCCGAGCTTCTTTCCGTTTGGCGCACCCGTGTTTGATTTAAGTGCCATTCTGACGATGATGTTTGTCTATTTTATTATTTTGATTGAAACGACGGGAACATGGTTCGTCATTTCCTCCATTACGGGGAAGGAGCTGACGGATGAGCGCTTGAATCGCGCGGCAGCCGGAGAAGGCTTGGGCTGCTTCGTCGGCGCATTGTTCGGGGGCACGCCGATGACCGGCTATTCCTCCAATGCAGGGCTTATCGCGGTGACGGGTGTAGGAAGCCGGATGGCGATTATGGCCGGAGGGGGAATTCTTATCGCCCTGGGTCTCATGCCGAAGCTGTCGGCTGCGATTACTTGCATTCCAGAGCCTGTCATTAACGGCATCTTCGGCGTCGTCTGCGTAGCGATTGTCGTGAACGGGCTGAAGGTCATCCAGTTCGTCGATTTGGATGAGCGGGCCATGATGATTATCGGCGTGCCGATTCTGCTCACGATGGCGGTGACGGTGCTGCCGCAAGGCGCATTGGACGGATTGCCGGACTTCGCTGTCTACGTCCTGTCTTCCGGCATTACAGTCGGCGCGCTCGCCGCTCTGATTCTGAATCTGCTCATTCCTTCAAGCAAGCAAAAAGCGCAACAAGAGTCCGTGCTATCGAGCGATGCTCCGACGGCTTCCTAATCGTTCTGTATTTCCATATATGCAAAAAGCACGAAAAAAGGCAGCAGCGCACCGGCGCTTGCTGCCTCTTCATTTTTTCCTTACCCAATCATAATCTTGCCTTCCGGATAACGGAACAAGGATTGCTCCTTGCGGTTGCCGAGCGCATAGGCGAGCGTCATCGGGCCGATCCGTCCGATGAACATCGTCATGCAGATGACCAGCTTGCCGAAAGGCGTCATCTCCGGCGTTAATCCCATGGACATTCCGACGGTGGCTACGGCGGACACTGTATCGAACAATATGCTGATGAACGGCTCGTCCTCTGTTACGGCAAGCAGCATGGACACGGACAGCACCATGAACAGCGCTAGGAAAATAATCGTCAACGCCTTCACGATTTGGTCTTTGGCGAGGCGATGGCGGAACAATACCGCATCTTCACGCCCGCGCAGCATGGCATACACGGCCGCCAGCAGAATGGCGAACGTCGTCGTCTTAATTCCGCCGCCGGCCGATCCCGGCGATGCTCCGATAAACATCAATATGATGAGGAAGAATTGCGTCACTTGCCGCATATCGGCAATTTCAAGCGTCGCTGTCCCGGACGATCTCGCGGAAATGGATTGGAAGAACGACGCATACAGCTTGCCGTCCCATGTTAACGATCCGAGCGTATTCGGGTTCGTTACTTCAAAGATGAATATAAATATGGCTCCGACAACGACTAGAAGCGCTGACATGGACAGCACGACTTTCGAATGGAGCGACAGCCGGCGCGACTTCGGATAATCGTACAGCTCCGCCAACACGATGAAGCCGAGCCCGCCAGACAAGACGAGCAGAAAAGCGACTAAGTTCGTTAAGAAGTCTCCCGCATACTGCTGAAAGCTTGACCCAAACAGATCGAAGCCCCCATTGTTAAAGAGGGACACGGAATGGAACAGGGCGTAGTAGAACGCTTGTGTCCACGACATATGGCTGGACCAATGCAGCATGAGAATAACGGTTGCGGTGCCTTGAATGACAAATACAAAGATGATGACGCGCTTAATCGTGCGCACGATGCCTTCCATGCTGTTCGCGTTAATCGATTCCTGTAGGATCAATCGTTCGCGCAGCGATATCCGCTTACCGAGCATCAAGTAGAAGAGCAGCGCCACGGACATGAAGCCGATGCCGCCAATTTGAACGAGTGAAATAATGACCCCTTGTCCGAACGCAGAGAAGGTCGTCCCGATATCGACCACCACTAGCCCTGTAACGCACACGGCGGACGTTGCCGTGAACAAAGCGTCAACGATCGAGAGGGAATGTCCCGGTGCGGTGGAAATCGGTAATTTCAATAAAATTGTGCCTATCGTAATAATAAACAGAAACCCGGTCACCAGCACGCGTGCCGGAGTCCAGTGCAACGTTCGCTTTCGCCAAGCAGTCATGTGAACGTCTCCTTTTTATAGAACTTATCATGAAGGAACGGCTCCTAATTTCAACTTTACTGGTGTATGCTTTATGAAATGCTTTTGCCCGAACCTGAACCAAAACGTTCACTAGTATATCGTTTCCAGCAACGTATGTAAATGACCGTTTTTAACTTATTAACATTTTCCTATTTCAAAAGGGTGTTGGGAACCTCACTCTTTTGTTATAATTGATAATTGTTCTCAATATATTGCGATAAGTTCGGCATCAGTTCGATGTACGTAAATCATTGCCGACTTGAGCATGATACTATTATTTGGTGAAGAGGGGAGGGAATTCTATGGGAAGTTGGTTTTGGTTTGCTTTGGCCTCTGCCGTAATGGCTGCGTTCGTGTCTATTTTTGGCAAAATTGGCTTGCAGCAGGTGGATTCAAACACGGCCACGGCGATCCGTGCCGTCATTATGGCGTTGTTTCTGATCGGCGTCATAGCCGTTCAAGGAAAGCTGACGCAAATCGGCGAAGTGTTGGCGAACCGCAAGGCGCTGCTATTCATCGTGTTAAGCGGTGTGGCGGGAGCGTTGTCGTGGTTGTTCTATTTTTTAGCCATTCAAAAAGGGGATGTGGCGAAGGTCGCTCCCATCGACAAGCTCAGCGTCGTGCTGGCTGTCGGATTTGCATTTCTGTTTCTGGGGGAGAAGCTGTCGATCTGGGGAACGATGGGGGTCGTGCTGATTGCCGTAGGCGTCATTCTGACGACGATTGCATAAGCTGAACGGTTCCACCCGCGCAGGCCGAGAGGGTGCCTTATGACACCCACGGCCGACCGTATACTTTCCAATTCACGACAAAGCGGCTAAGCCAATACGTTGCAATATGAAGCACAATGAAGCCGATAAGCAAAGCAGGCTGAATGATGGCGAAAATGACCCAAATGATAAGGAGAATGAAGGGCTGAAGCTTCTGAAATAGTTGTGCCGGCCACCACACTAGGCGAAACCACAGGTGCGTCTTCTGCAGCGCATCCATATATTCTTCCCGCACCTGCTGATCGCCAGGATCAAGGCGAACCGCCTCTCCCATGAATTTGAGGGAATGCTCATGTTCCCCGCGCTGGTCTGCCGCCCATGCCAGCTGCATGAACGTATACGCATGTTCTTCGTTCATTTCGAGCGCTTTGCGCTCAGCTTCTTTAGATTCCGGAACACGTTCCAATTGGGCGAGTACATAGCTGTAAGTGGCATAGGCAATTCCGGCAGGCTCGATGGCAATGCAGCGTTCCAGCGACAGCAGCGCTTGCTCTAGCGCGCCTCTTCGCATTTGGTACTGCGCCAGGAGCAAATGGGGCGTCGGGTCGTCTGGAGCCACGAGGGCGAGCTGCCGAGCGGCGGTCTCGAATGCGCTCCATTCCCCGCGGTCGTAATACACCGACATTCTCACCCGCCAGGCATCCGGTTGATAAATATCGCGCTTCAGCGCTTCCGCAGCCCAATGCAGCGCTTTGTCCGGCGCTACCGGCTTGTGGACCATCGCAGCGAGCGACATAACCGTTGGATGCTCCGGATATTGCTGCTGCAGCCGGGCGGTCCCCAGCAGCGCCTCTTTATATCGTTGCCGCTGATACAGCTCATTAATTTGTTGAATCGCCATTTGGAGGTGTTTGATCGTCTCGCGGTCTTCAGACTCTTCCGCCTCTTCTTCCTGCTGTTCCTGGCAAGCCTGATGCTCTTCGACCGCTTCGATCGCTTGTTTCCCGTCTTGCTCTTGCGACATCCTCCGTCACCTCCGTGTTGAAATCATCTGTCTTCCATCCTGTTGCCAATGAATATATTTATTCGATAACCAATAAGGTGTGCTGTAAAATATATCAGTTAGGGAAGTTGACAATATTGTAGATCTCAGCGGCTACCGCCGCAAGTCCCCAGTGGGGCTGTTTGTTAAAATGTGTCTAAATAATGGTATGTGTTACGTTACCATACACGGCATATGAATGTCATCAGATGCATGAACAAATATATATATATGACATATAAAAGAACCGCTATCGGAGAGCAAGCGTCTCTTTAGATAGCGGTGCCAGTTTTTTGCGTTATTCGCTTGCGTCCATTAATAATTAATCCTCAGGCAATTCCTTCGCCCACTCATCCAGCGTCGCATCGTTAGGCAGCAGCCACGTTAACAGGCCGAGAATCGGCAGGAAGCCGCATGCGATCATCACGTTTGTGATGCCCCAGCCGTCGATGAAGTAACCAAGCACGAGTGCGCCAATACCGCCCATACCGAATGCGAAGCCTGTAATGAGCCCCGATACGGTCCCGATATTGCCTGGATGAAGCATCTGAGCATAAACAACCGTCACCGAGAAGCTGGAGAGCAGGATGAACCCGTTCAAGGTCAACAGGACGGCAGCCCAGAATGGAGTGACGAACGGCAGCGCCAGCGCGATCGGCACCGTGCCGACGATGGAGACGAGAATCAGATTGCGTCTGCCGAAGCGGTCGGCAAGCGGACCGCCGAAGAACGTTCCAACCGCACCAGCGGCGAGGAACAGAAAAATATAAATTTGCGCATTATCGAGACTAAGCTTATAGGCATCCATCAGATAGAATGCATAGTAGCTCCCGATAGCAGCCCCGTACCACGAGCGGACAAAGACGAGCACGACCAAAATGATTGTCGCCCAGAGGATGCTTTTGCGCTTCGCAGGGTCCATCGCTCTTGCCTGATGGCGCTTTTTGAACGTGTAGCCGGCATCGAGCATGCTGCGATACCACTTGGCTACATACATCTGCACAGCGATTCCGGCGGCTGCAATAATCGTGAAGCCGAGTGCCCCAATCTGACCGAACGGAATGAACACCCATTTCGTCAGCATCGGCGCCAAGGACTGCCCGGCATTCCCGCCGACTTGAAAGATGGACTGCGCCAGACCTTTGCGCATTCCGGCGGCCATATGGGCAACCCGGCTGCCCTCTGGATGAAAGGCAGCGGAACCGAGGCCGACGAAGATAACGGCAAGCAGCACCATCCAATAATTCGGCGCATAGGCGAGCAGGAGCACACCGGTAAAGGTAAATCCCATCCCAATCGGCAGGAGGACCGGCGTAGGTCTGCGATCCGCCGCATAGCCGACGACAGGCTGCATGAGCGATGCCGTAAAGTTGATAGCGAATGAAATCCAGCCAATCTGCGTGAAGGACAGGTTCATCGTGTCCTTCAGAATCGGGAATATGGCCGGGATGACGGCTTGAATCGAATCGTTGAACAAGTGTACGAAGCTGATGGCGAGCAGAATGCGGAACACGGTCGTCTGCTGCGGGCTAGCTTGCGGCCGAAGCGCTGCGGATGCAGGGCTCGTGCTAGCGGCATCTTTGCCGTTCATGGACAAGCTCCTTTCTCTCTGGCGGTAATATGTATATGATATCATCTATACAGGAGTCAGTTCGTGATAGGTACAGCGTGCTTCCCGTTGCCGCCATGGGATGATAGCGGAAGAAGGAGCGAGCGAATGAAGTAGAGATAGCGCAGCGGGATGCGTGATGACTGACGGTAAAGAGGCTGTTTTCGCAGCACTTCTAGAAGACTGGTGATAAAGTGACGGCAAACTGCAAAAGTGCAGGTTAATGGAGTATTGAGCGCCGTTTACCTTGAACAACCCTTTCGAAATGAATGATGTAACGATAATCGTTTTTAGGAAGGGAAGCAATATATAAAAAAGCCCATATCCAAGCAAAAAACGGGGATTCCCGTCACCGGATAGGGGCCTTTCGAGCGATTTCGCATTAGTGCGAATTGAAAAAGTCACTGTTCAGCACCGAGAAGGTAGCAAGAACTCGAAGCGTATGCTCCCGAAGCGAGTTTTGCTCCGCAAAACTTGTAAGGAGCAGCGCAGTGTAGGCGAGACTACATGAGCACCGGACTCAAGAGTGAATTGCAAGATTCGATGTCGAATCACATCTTGGGTTATTTCGTGATCAATAGGGGGTTTTTGAACAACCTCTATTAGAACAGCAGATGCCCAATCAATGTAATAATCGGCAGCGTAATAAGGGTGCGCAGCACAAATATAATTAAAAGATCCTTCAGATTGACCGGTATTTTGGAGCCGAGCAAGAGACCACCCACCTCTGACATATAAATGAGCTGCGTTACGGACAGCGCCGCGACGACGAAGCGGGTCAGCTCGCTTGTTATATTGGAGGCGAGCACAGTAGGCAAGAACATATCGGCAAAGCCGACGAGAATCGTCTGTGAAGCCGCATTCGCTTCTGGCACACCTAATAGATTCAGGAGCGGAATGAACGGCCAGCCGAGCCATTTGAACAACGGCGTGAACTCGGCAATCGCCACCGCGAGCGTGCCGATAGCCATAACGACCGGGATGACGCCAATCCACAGGTCAATGATGTTTTTGCTTCCGTTCTGCAGGAAGGATCTCGTCCCCTCATGCTGCTTCGCCTTGCCGACCGCTTGATGGAGCGCCCAGCGCCATGGCTTCCACGAAGGAGGTATCACTTCTTCTTCGGCTTGTTGCACTTCGCCGTAATACGTATCCGGCTTGCGCGAGAGCGGCGGGATGCGCGGCATGATGATGGCTGCGACCATACCCGCGAACGTCACTGTGGCGTAGAACGGCAGAAACAGATGCGCCATATTCACGTTGGACAGCACGATAAAGCTGAACGTAATCGAGACGGCCGTAAAGGTCGTTCCAATAACAGCCGCTTCCCGTTTCGTATAATAACCCGACTCATATTGCTTGCTCGTCATCATGACTCCGATCGTGCCATCACCGAGCCAAGAGGCCATGCAGTTAATGGATGAACGACCGGGCAAGGTGAATATCGGGCGCATAATTTTCGTCATCAGCGTTCCGAAAAATTCGAGCAACCCGAAATCAACAAGCAGCGGGAGCAGCAGACCCGCCAACAGAAAGACGACGAACAGGCCGGGAATCAAGCTGCTTAGCAGCATTCCGCCCGTATTCTCCGACCCTATCCAGTCAGGACCGATCTGAAAGTATGTCAACAGCGCAAATATCATCCCCAACGTTCGGGTGACGAACCAGAAGGGGGTAATGTGAAACATGGATTTCCATAATGGAAGCGCAAGCAGGCGCTTCGGCGCGAACCAGCGGGTGTAAGCCGTCCCGATCCAAGCAAGCACGATGACGATAGCGGCGGCCAGCGGCAGCCATGGCGCTAATGCATGCTGAATTGCTTTGGCCAAAAATGCAATGGGAACCGTTACTTCCCCATTCCATTGCAGGGGCACGACGAAGAGCAAAAGCCCTAGCAAGGAGGGGATGGCAAATCGCAAAATCCCTGTCCAGCCTTCGCCCCGTACGGGAGCGGATGACTGTGGGTCGTTCGTTGGTGTCATGTATATAATCTCCTTCGAGTTGAAAGTATAATTATGCAGACCCCGTATACTTTAATACAAACCTATATAAAAACCAAGGATTTGGACCATGATCAAAAATGGTAAATATATGAATACACCTAGCTGCGAGCGAACGAATCGAAAGAACGTTCTATAATATTTATCACATTTTTTTCGCTATACATTGTGAATGTTATTATTTTCACAAATTAGACAAATGATAGCGTTTGCGCGAGGTTGTCGTGGCTAAAGAAACGAATATAATAAAAGTATGTTCGGTTGATGCAATGAACAATGTCATACAACGAGCACAGGACGCAATATTTTTTAGTTTAGTAAGTGAAGGTATTCACATTCACATGGATTATTATTTTTCACCTTTTCAATACAATTCTGATTTGAACATAAGGGAGGAACTTACTATGAAAGTTGCAGTCATCGGTTGTACACATGCAGGCACCGCCGCTATCGTCCAAACGGCCAAGCGTTACCCTGAAGCTCAAATTACCGTATATGAACGAAACGACAATATCTCCTTCTTGTCCTGCGGCATCGCCTTATATGTGGGCGGCGTCGTGAAAGACCCGCAAGGACTGTTCTATTCTTCGCCGAATCAGCTTGCCGACCTTGGAGTCGTCACGAAGATGCGCCACGATGTGCTTGATGCAGACACAGCCAATAAGACGCTCCGCGTACGCAATCTGGAGACGGGAGAAGAGCTTGAGGATACATTCGATAAGTTGATTATTACGACGGGTTCATGGCCGGTTGTGCCGCCGTTCGAAGGTATCGACCTTGACAATATTATGCTCTGCAAAAATTATAATCATTCCAATGCCATTATTGAAAAAGCTCAGGATGCCCGCCGTGTCGTCGTCATTGGTGCAGGTTATATCGGCATCGAGCTTGTTGAAGCGTTCGAGGAGAACGGTAAAGAAGTGACGCTTATCGACATGAGCGATCAGGTGATGTCGAAATACTTGGATGCTGAATTTACGGCTCCCGTAGAAGAGACATTGCGGGCAAAAGGCGTGCGGCTGGCGCTTGGAGAAACGGTAGCTCGATTTGAAGGAACCGACGGGCGCGTCTCGAAGGTGGTTACCAATCAGGGCGAGTATGAAACGGAACTCGTGATTCTCTGCATCGGCTTCAAGCCGAGCACGGAGCTGTTCCGCGGCCAGCTTGACATGCTGGATAATGGAGCCATCGTAGTCGATGAATATATGCGCACGAGCCAGCCTGATGTATTTGCCGCAGGGGACTGCTGTGCCGTACAGTACAATCCGACGGGTCAAGCCGCGTACATTCCACTGGCGACGAATGCCGTCCGCATGGGCACGATTGCCGCATGCAACCTGGTGGAGCCGCGTATCCGCTCGCTTGGCACGCAAGGGACGTCTGGGATTAAGATTTATGATCATCACATCGCTTCTACAGGCTTAACGGAGCAAGCGGCACTTGCTGCCGGAATGAATGTGAAAGTGAGCACAATAACAGACAGCTACCGGCCCGAGTTCATGCCGACTCATGAGGAAGTCATGCTCAAAGTGGTGTGCGAAGCGGATGGCGAACGCATCGTCGGCGCGCAGCTGGCATCGAAAATCGACTTGACGGCTGCCGTCAATACGCTGTCACTCTGCATTCAGAACAAGATGACGATGGATGGGCTGGCAGTTGTCGACTTCTTCTTCCAGCCTCATTTCAATAAGCCGTGGAACTTCTTGAACACGGTCGGGCTGCAGACGCTGGCACGAGTATAAAGGGCTGTTGTCAGGCGAACCGCAACCTGATTAATGTATATACCATCTATACGCAACCGTCAATGTCGCATTCCATGTGATATTGGCGGTTGTTGACTTCTAAGAAGACAATCCCTGATACTTAATAGAGGTCACATATATAACGAAACGCAGGAGGAGGGAACATACTCCTTCATACATACGATAGTCGGGAGTGAGCAAGATGTACGTCGTTGAATTAACCTCTACGAAGCCGATGACAGAAGTGGATGTGCATTTGGATGGGCACCGATCTTCCTGAACGAACAATATGCGCAAAACAAGTTCATTATTTCCGGAACTATAGATGCAAGCGCCGTCTAATGACGACGCTTTTTCTTTTTATATAAGGTTAATTCTTAGCATTAACGAAAAAGAGTTACAACTCATAGCATCATAGAGTAGTAAACTCATTTTGTATCAACTTCATTAAAGCCCAAGCGATCTCGGAAAGTGGTGGTATTATCCCCTCCAAGTTCACTCTTGTTCCTCATGATAGCACAAGGTTTTTTTTTGAGTGTCTACTTAAAGGGGATAATACCATAATGAAATTTTGGCGGTTTTTTCCAATTGGAGATGAGTAAAGCTACTATAATTCGCCACAATAAAAAGATAGTGTCACAAAATCGCATTTTGAGATTGTTATATAGGTATACGAGAAAGGAGGTGATCTCTTGCAGCCTACCATCCCCGGGGAAGCGGAAGGAAAAAGGAATGCAATTGAAGCGGTTGTAGAACAGGTCCAAGCAGGAGACACACAGACATACCAAGCGATCATTATCCAGTTTGAACGGCAAATGTATACTTACTGCTACTATATTCTGAAGGATCATACGGAGACGGAAGATGCCGTTCAGGAGATCTTTATTCGCGCCTATGAAAATCTTCATCAGTATAGCAGACAAGTATCCTTCTCTGCTTGGCTGTATAAGATAGCCTACCATCATTTGATTAATATAAAGAAAAAGCAGAGCCGCTGGCTCAAGCTGATCGAACATTATAAAGAGCAGCAGCCTGCGCTGCAAATCTCACGCCACGAGTCAGTGGTCTATGAGCTTTTGACTTATCTTACAACGGAAGAGCGGCATATTTTACTCCTTAAGGCGGTAGAACAGTACACCTTTGAGGAAATAAGCGAAATTATGGGCCTCAAGCCCGCCACAATACGGAAAAAATATGAACGATTGCGTCGAAAACTGATGGAACGTACAAGCCAAAAAGGAGAGATGGCACATGGGACATTGGCCGAAACAAACGGAATTCGCTGAAATGGATGCAATAGAACAAATGATTCGTGAATCGTCATTACCAAACAAAAGCAGGAGTGATCAAATTATGAATAAAATTGGAGAGAGTGAACTGACAAGAAGATCTTCGAAACGAAAACCAAATATAATGAGAAGAACCGTCTTGGTCGCATCTGTCGCAGCAATACTAGGTGGAGGTGTGATTGGTACGGGATTTGTATCGCCGGCAATGGCTGCAACATTACAAAATATTCCAATGTTTGGCGATCTTTTTAAAGGATTAAGCAAAGAAGCTCTGGATACTGCCATTAACCAGGGAATCGTATCTGATCCCAACCTGAGTGTAACCCATGATGGAGTAACGCTGAAGTTAGCTAGTTTGCTCTACGATGGAACCCGTTTATCCTTCGTGTTGGAGCGTGAAGGGGCAGATTTGCCGCCAACTGCTGCTTATTCATATCTATCTGAAGAGGGGTTCAAGGGCGAAATTATCGATTCTGACTTTGAGAAACAACCGATTCATCTTAAAGGGTATATTAAAAGGCCAACCATTCTTGTTAACGGACAAGAAATTGAATATGACAGCGGCAGCTTCGGGGATTATTCTGTAGAGGACGATGTTGCTTATAAAGTTGAATTGACACATGGCTTGAAATTGCCTGACCAATTCGAGCTCACGATTCAGGCGGATGTCACACAGGTGAATGAAACCTTTGAATTCAAAACTCCCGTGAAGATAGAGAATAACTCGCTTGTGTTGAAGCCGGAGGTCTCCAAATCGGACGGACAGTTCAGTTATACCGTCAAGGAACTGGTTAGTTCGCCAGTGTCTACCCGTCTCGTTCTGGACAGTAAGGGCCCGGTTCCAAAATCTCCGGAGCAAACGGGCGATTACAGCGCCAGCATGGTCTATTATGAGCTTGTGGACGACAAAGGAAATGTCCTGCAACCAGATGGGGTCGAGTACTTCTGGAGCGAACCCAAAACAGAATATCACATTGATAAGCTGTATTCCCCTTTTGACGGCAATACGAAATCGATCACGATCAAGCCGTTTACACTTACTGTGAAGACCAAGGATTGGAAGGTTGTCGGCGGCAATGACAAGAATAGAACATATCTGAAAGATCTGGAAGTGACCATTCCTATAAAAAAATAGAAAAAAAATAGAGAGGCTGTTCCAAAAGTGAACTGCACCCCGTCAAGTAGACAGTACAAAAAATAAAAATCAATTAAGCGGCT